>CAVYHH010000026.1:0-435440 GCA_963768275.1 uncultured Acidobacteriota bacterium | reverse complement strand
GGTCGAGGGTGCGCACAAATTCAGCGATGGAATCCTGGGCAAACACAAAGCCCCGGCCCCGGAACATGTAATTGCTGGTATCGAACAAGATGAAAACGTTGGAGCCGCTGACAGCCGAGGCGATTCCCTCGATGGTACCCGCTTGCGTGCCGCCGCGCGGGGGATCGCTTCGCCGGTGCTCGGTCGCCGGGTCGGGTGCCGGGTCCTTCGGGAGGCTCGAATCCTGCGCGGCTTGGAGCAAATTTTGCGGGCCTTCGTTTCCTTCCTCAAATGTCGCGACCTTTTGGGGAATGTCGTCCTCGGAAATGTCAAAATCCGAGGGGCGCAGAGTGGTCACATAGTTTCCCTTGGAGTCCGTGACGGCCACGTTCAATTGCACCATGGAAACGACGACGCGAATGACGCTGCCGCCATTATCCTGGCCGGCGTCCTGCGCCACCAGCCAAACCGCAAAGCTGGAAAGGAGAATCAAAATCACCAAGCACGGAAACAGGTATCGTTTTGCCATGGTCCCCTCGTGATATCGCCCGGCGCATTTCTGCGAATCCGGTTTTCCACCCGAAATCCCCACCGGTAAATCCGAAATCCTTTAGAGGCCGGCCGACGGGCCGCTCTTTGGCAATCCCGCGATTTTGCCCTGCTTGAATTCTTCCCCGGTTTCCCGCATGGCGCGTAGCACCGCGGACCAATCTTCGAGATGCGAGGCGAAGGTTTGCTCGACCATGCGGCGCGTCAATTGGGGAACCAGCACGTTGAGCATGACAGGCGAATATCCCATTTCATCCGCCAAGCGCCCCCAGTACAGATTGCCCGAGTCCCACGACTCGGCCATCAGGCGGCTGGAGTAATAGAGAAACGTGGGGATGGGCTTCATGCTCATCAGCTCCCGCCCATAATTCTGCGCCAGGGCCGGATGAGGGACGCCAAAATCGGCCGAGATCCGCTCTATATTCGTCTCGATCGGGAAGCGCGCCAGCAGATCGTCCAATTCCTTCCCTGCCGGGCCCCAGTGCTGCTTATCGGAGGCCAATCTGCGCCGATATTCAGCCGCCAGGTAGAAGGTCTCCGCGGGGGCGATCAACGCCAGGGCGTCGTCCTCATTCCCGTCGCGCAAGGCCGTCTCAACTTGCTCCAACCTTTGAGGAAGCAGGCAATCCGAGAGGATACTGACGACGGATTCTCGCAGCTTTTCATCTTTCGCGGCGCCGGTCAGAAGCTCCTCGCCTCCACGCTGATACAGAGCGACGGCGTGCAACTCATTTCGGGACACACTCCACCATCGCGGCAGAACCGCGCTGGTGATCAGGCCCGGAACCAAATCTTCCCAGATGAGGGATTGAACGTTTTGCGGCACGATAAAATCCTGCTCCACTCGCGCCAGGGCATAAGGCAAATCGGCCATGGAGCCGATCAGGTGCGCGCCGCCGCTGGCCGTCCATCCGCGGCCAAAAATGCGCGGCGAGCGCCAAATCTGGTCGCTGGCGGTGGCAGCCTCCCCCGAGTAATCGCCTCCCGAGAAATCATGGGATCGAACAAAGAGCGGGTTGTTGTGAATCATTTGAGCGCCGGGTGGCTCGTAGTAGGCGTAGTTGAAACCTACCAAAGTGTCCCTCAAAAAGGGAGTGAGCAAGGCATGCGCTTGGGTCAATTCCGCGGGGCTGCTGGGAGATTTGATGATTTTTATCAGGTCGGTCCGCATCTGCAAGGCGGTGTGACGGTTGCTGTAGAGCCCCGCGGCAAACTCGGTCCTCTCACTCTTTGTAAAGAGAGGCTTCGGCATCTCAAATTCGCGCAACTCCCCTGCGAGTGGGAGCAGCGAGTCGGCAATTTCCTTCCCCTTAGCCATCTGGTCGAGGCCATCTCCCAGGGAAATCAGCGTGTCCAGAGAAACCAGGCGCTGATCGTCAATCACTTGACGCATCTTGCCGGCCATCTCGGATCGTAACTGCTGTCCCTCTTTGGTGTACTGTTCCGGACCGGCGAGCAAGGCGAAGATCTGGTCTTGCGGCAAATAAGTTTTGCCGGTGGAAGCACGCAATAGTTCTGCCAGCGCTGTGCGCCCAGCTACATATACTTGGTCGGAAGTATGCAGCGTGCCGAACGCGTTGAGGATTTTTTGCCAGGAATCGTTCAGGCGGGCGTCCGGAATCTGGCCTTGCCGGGCCAGGATTTGCCAGAGGCCGAGGTTGGCTTGCAACATGCCCAGGGCATCCGTTTTAGCGAGGCGATCGGGGATTTGATTCAGGCTCTCGGCGACGGTAATAAATCGCGTGATGGATTCGTTGTTCAGGGTGTGGAATTCCGCAAACATCGGATACTGGTCGCCGAAGAGCGGGAACTTGTCGGCCAACAGGCGAGCCGTGGAAACATCGAGCTGCTCGCCGGGAGCGCGCTCGCGGTCAATCTCCGTCAGGACTAGGAAGTTATAGACCGGCCCCTCAGGCATCGCATAACGCGAGACGCCAATCATTCCTTCCACCACCTGCTCCGGATTGTTCCAGCCCGCGGCCTTCACGCTCCATTCACGGATGAGCTTGGAATCCGTTTTGCGCCGCAGGACGTCCTTCCAGACATCGATATTGCCGGGGATGTGCGGCTGGCCGTTGGAATCGATTTGCAACCGCGCCTCGAGCAAGAAGAGACCCGGTTCTGGGCGGAAGGAATGCTTGGTCGGAATTGGCGTTACGTCGCGTCCGCGAAGCGCATCGTAAAAGCGGTCCAAGCGGCGCGGCGAGGTGAAATAGGCCTGCTGCGTCTGGCTTACGCGGGACAGTGTGTCGAAATACGCTGCCAGCCAGCCGCTATCCTTGGACAGAAGCCGGGAAATGAAATCAGCGGGAGAACGCGGACTGGCTCCCACCAGATCCTTCCAGGCGTTTTCCGCCCCCGGTCCACCCGGAACGAGAACTCTTCCCGACCGAACACTGATCTGGCTGCCGTAAAAATCCAGTACCGAAGCGCCCAGGATCAGCTTCTTCATGCCCAGAGATTGCCACAAGAACTGACCCGTTTCGGTATCCATGCGCGACATTGCCCAATACAGACGGGCCAGGTCGGGATCACGCAAGATCGAGTCCACGACTCCGCGGTTGGCGTTTTTCTTGTTCTGCACCCAATCCGATGATTTGTAGAGGACGGGGACTTTTGTGGAAGCGTAAGGAGTGTCAAATGGCTTGCCTTCTCGCAGCGCCTCCTCAAGGTCCGCTAATGGGAACCCGGAATCGATGGTCAGAAACGCCCTGTTTGCGTCGGCGGTCTCGAGCGCTTCATCCGGCCCGCAGGACTGCTGAAGTCGGTAACCGAGAATGACAAGAAGCTGCTTTGCTTCGTCGCAATTTGAAACGTGAATCACCTGCCCTTTCCCTGCCAGGGCTTCCAATTCGCGGGCTTGATCCATATACCAATTCACGAGGACCAGGAATTCTGTTGGTTTGCCGCCCTGATAGCCGCTCATGACTACGTTGCGCGCCAGCAGCGGCAATAGCTCTTTGGGCGTGATTTTCTGGCTAATCGCGGCCATTCTCAGAAACGAACGCATTGGACCGGGGATGGAAACTTCCTCCGCGGTCGAGGAATCATCAGAACCGGATGATCGCGGCGCAGGGGAGGCTGTCCGGGCGGAACGTTGTGCGGGGGCTGGAGGAACCGCGCCCCAGGAACGTCCGTGGAACCCGTCAAGTAGACACAGACAACCACCAAGGAGAAAAACGAACAGGATACGACGAAATTTCATGGCCCAAACCTCCACCGACCGTTGGAGATAATGACTTTTGAAACCCTGGGCGCCGTCGAGGACCGCAGTGAAACATTCCGCTTTACTCGGCCTCGTTCTGGCTCGTCTGGACTCGGCAATCTTCATTCACCGAAGCCCATGGCCAAAATCCGATTTATGGTTCTGTCTTATGTCCCGGCGGGCCCCTCTTTCGTTCCGACCTAAGCGTTCTGTGGTTGCGAAGGATAGATCATCTTTCGGACCGCAGTCAATCACCACGACTTCATGACAGGTATCGGCAAAAACCGCCGCAAGGCCAGTGCAAATTCAACCAAGCCTTTTCATTCTCAGAAAAATTGCGCGCCGGTTTCCATCGGCAATTCACTTGAATTCTCTCCGGCTGATCAGGGACAAATCCAAGATTCGCACTCATAACAATAAAAAGGCCGCCACAGCCGAATGAATCAAAATCGGGAGAGCGCGAAAAATCCTGCCTTCTTGGGGCGGGGGGTACGGGAAATGTACAGGAGAAGACTTTTTTAATCAACTGGCACAGAACTGGTGGGGAGGATCGGTGCGGAAGCGGAATTAGCCCGGGCCAATGGAAGAAATCACAGCCGCACTGACGAATTTCTTTCTAGACGCTTATCACTCGGCTGTGCTGATGGTTTGGAGCTGCGATTCGAGCGTGGCGCGATACTCGCGTTCGGAGGCGAGATCGGCCTGAAGCTTTTTGACCAGGGACTCGAGGCGCTTTATTTCCATGCGCAATTTCTGAAGTTCCTGCGAGTTGGCCGCGGGAGGGCGCATTGTCGCGGCAGGAGCGGGCGCTTGCGGCATTGGCCGCGGGGCAGCGAACGTGGGCGCAGGTGGCGGAGATGGCTTGGAAAAAGTTTCGGCGGCGCTTTCAAAAAACCGGGTGAGCGGGCTGGCTGTCGCCGCTTCAGCCGGCGGAGGCGCCTGACCTGGTTCGGGGCGGTTCAATAGTTTTTTAACGCGAGCCACCAGATCTTGAGGATGAAACGGCTTCCGAATCAATTCGTCCGCTTTCACTTCGTGGGCCCGTTCGGCAACCTCTTTATTGACGACTCCGGACATCAAGAAAACAGGCGTCCCGCCTAACAGCGGGTGCTGCTTGATGAATTCACAAAGCTGGTATCCATCCTTGTCTGGCATGATGACGTCGCTGATGACGGCATCGGGAACGGTCTCGTCGAATTGAGCCACGGCGGAAGCCATGTCGGAGCAAGTCACCACATTAAAATTTTCCCGGCGAAAGGCGATCTTGACCACCTCGCGCATGGTGGCGCTGTCGTCGATGAAATACACATTGGGTTTGGAACCCGGTTGGCGCAGCGTGACGTCGTTCATAGGACTTCCCTTTCCGCTGGATGCTGGTTGGCCTCGTCAAATTCGCGCAGGGCGTCGAGAAGCAAATCCATCGAACGCCGGTGCACGGTCCGCTGATTCGCGGTCGTGCCGATGACGAGCTTGTAGACGCCGATCCCCGACTGCTGGCAATCCTTAACGATCTGAATGACGGCTTCCTCGCCGATCATCTTGCCGTATTCGGCATGTTGAATTTCGCCGGACTCGAAGAACAGGACGGCGTCGGTCGCGCCCGCGTTGACGTGCAGAGCGCCGGTCTTCCGCGTCTGGTCCAGCATTTGGATGATGCCCGCCAAATCCAGATGCTCGAGGCTGCCGCTGAGCGATGTGTCCGTCGTCGAGAGCATTTCCGTCGGCTGGAATCCGTGCCGGGAGCTGTGCAGAAAAGAGCGAATGTGGCTGGCAATGTCGGCGGGATTCCTTCGCCGGTCGATGTAATCGTCGCAGCCGGCGCGGTAGGCCTCCAGCGGGCCCTTCTCCGCGCTGTTGCCGAGGGCCATCAGCGGAATTGTCGCCGTTTTCGGGTCGCTGCGCAGCACGGGAACAATCTCGAAAGCGCCCATTTCCCGAAGTTCGGTGGCGCAAAGAATGATGTCGGGCGGATTCCACTCGATCATCGTGAGCGCATACGACGCTACGGGGTGATGAATCACCTGGAAGCCTTCTTTCATCAATGCGTCGGTCATGCGTTTGACAAAATAAACATTGCTGTCAATCAGCAGGACGCGCGGCGCTGTTCCAGCCTCGGTCACGACAAGGCCTCCGCCGCAGGGACTGTTTCCTCTTCATTCCTGACGCCGGCCGCGATCGCTTTTTCGAGATCCAGGACGTCAATCCGTTCTTCGTTCAGATCCAGGTATCCGGCCACAAAATCTTCCTGACTCGTTGGAGCGAGCATGATTCCGGTGACGAGTTCGCATTCCCCTTGAACCGGGATCGCGCACCTCTCGGAACTATTCGAGATGCGCCGTTCCACGACCAGGAAAAATCGCGCCGGGGGAGAGGCTTCACCCAGCAGACCCGGCCCCAAATCCAGCACCGGAACGATTCGCCCTCGCCGCAAGGCCACGCCAGTAATCAGCGGCGTGGTGT
This sequence comes from uncultured Acidobacteriota bacterium, assembly GCA_963768275.1. Lineage (GTDB taxonomy): Bacteria > Acidobacteriota > Terriglobia > Acidiferrales > UBA7541 > Palsa-360. The sequence continues at coordinate 429,247 of CAVYHH010000026.1, read as the reverse complement.
GCGGAAATGAAAACACGATCGGAGACGCAATCAGCTCCGCCACACAATCACGGGACAACGCGACGCGCCGTTTTCCAACATGAAAAACGACGAACGAAGGGACGAGAGAGCTGTTGTCCGCGCTCATGCCGGCTCTCTTTCGTGCCGCCCGGCATCCGCGGTATGCAGCAAGCCGGGATTCTGCTCTTCGAGCCGCTGCAGTTCCACGTCCGAGAGAAATCCAAGGGGATTGGCAACGGGCAGAACCTTGCGGTCCAGAACTGTAAGGCCGCGATACCAAGTGCGTTCCTCTCCCCGAAAAGATTGGGGCAGCGTCAGGAGCACTCGCATCTCCGCCATCTCTTCAATTTTATCCACCAACACAGCAACGGGCGCATTGCGCAGGATCAACACCGTGGTTGGGCGCGACTGGGCCAAATGGAAATGCTCGTAGCCGCTCACCACGTAGTAATACCGGGAGTCGCGCTCCACGATGTGGCGAACTTTCCGCAACACGGGGCGGTCCAACTCCACGATCGTTCCGCCCAAACTGTCCGTACTCCGAATTTCCTGGACCGACGCAGCGGAAATGACGAAGCTGTATTGGGCAATCGAAAACACGGCGATTTGTTCCCGCCGTCGATTGTCCCGCGGCACGAGACCGGAGCTGGCCGGCTGCGTCATCGGGATCCTATCGGCTGCATCAGCCGGCAAATGGATTCCAAATATTTTTCGATCGCAGGATACATTTCATCAATGCCAACGACTTGATTCACGGCGCCTGTTCGAATGGCCTCAGCCGGCATGCCGAAAATGACGGAAGTGGCTTCATCCTGCGCCAGCACATATCCCCGGGCCGCTTTGAGGGCCTGAACCCCTTTTGCGCCGTCGTTCCCCATTCCGGTCAGCACGGCTCCCACGACGTTCGCGCCGCCGTAAGCTGCGGCCGATTCGAATGCGACGTCGGCGCAGGGGCGGTAGCCGGAAATCCTCGGGCCATCATCCAGTTTGATCCGGCCCGTCATGGAGATTCGCAAGTGGTGCGATCCGGGGCAGACATAAAATGTTCCCGTCCGGAGCGCCTCATTTTGTTCCGCTTCCTTCACGCGAATCGATGCAACCTCGGTGAGTTGCAGGCTCAGCTGGGAGGTAAATGTCGCGGGCATATGCTGCACGAGCACGACGGCCGCCTGAAAATCCTTCGGGAAACGAGGCATCAATCGCATCAAGGTGGCCGGACCGCCAGTGGAAGCCGCGATCATGACGAGAGGAATGCGCGCTTCGGAATTGCCGACTTCTTTAGTGGGCTGCGCCTGGGATCTCGAAACCGCGCCGGCCGAGTGATCTTGAAGAGCGGCGGTGCGAACCACGCGGACCTTTGCGGCCATTTTCAATTTGCCAAGAAGCTCGTCGCGCACGGTTTTCATGTCCAGATCGATGCCACTGGAAGGTTTGGTGACAAAATCGATAGCGCCCAGTTCCAGGGCGCGCAGCGTGCTGGCGGCGCCCTGGCGCGATTCGGAGCTGACGATCAGGATGGGGCGCGGATTTTGGGTCATGATCTGCTGCGTCGCTTCCAGGCCATCCATCCGAGGCATATTGATGTCCATGGTTAATACGTCCGGCTGGAGAGTTTGCGCCATGGTGATGGCTTCGCGGCCGTCCTTGGCTTGGCCGACCACTTCCAGTTTCGGATCGGTGCGAATGATCTCCTCGAGGACTTTCCGCATGAAGGCGGAGTCGTCCACGATGAGCACTCGCGTTCTTTTTTCGACAGCGGCCATAGCTAGACCAGATCCAATGCCGGCGCGGCGGGACGTCGCTGCCGCGTGGCGGAATTCATCAAATCTTCAACCACCGTGAGGAGCTGTTCTTCCTGCACGGGCTTTGTCAGGAACGATGCGGCGCCTTCTTTCATCGCGCGCTCGCGATGCTTGGCGCCCGCCCTCGAAGTGACCACCAAAACGGGGATGCGGCGCGTGGCGGGATCCTGACGCAGGTGCGACATCAATTCGTAGCCGTTCATGCGCGGCATTTCGATATCGGTAATCACGAGGTGGCAGCCCACCTGCGCGACCAACTCCGCGGCCTCCAGGCCGTCCGAAGCGAGCTTCACGCAATACGCCGGCCTTTTCGAGAATTCTTCCGACGAATTTGCGGACGCTGATCGAGTCGTCCGCAATGACCACGACTCTCTCTTCGGCGGGCTCGTCCACCGCGGCAGCGGGAATACTCCCGGAAGCGACCGCCAATGCGCCGGGTCCGAAAATGCGAGCCGCGTTGGCGGAGGGAACCACAACGTCCAATTCGGCGGCGGACGCGCCGGCCAGGCGGTTCACATCCACCAGCAAGATCAAACTGCCGTCGGTGGAAATCGTGGCTCCAGGGAAGAGTTTCACCCGGCGCAGGTACTGGCCCAGATTCTTGATGACCACTTCGTCCTTGCCGAGAACTTCCTCGACGACCACGCCCACCTGGCGTCCCGCGGCGCGCACGATCACCATATTCATGTAGCCGTTGGTCGGCTCGATGGGAGGAAGGGCCAATGCGTTGTCCAGCCGGACGACTTCCGTGACGACGCCCCGCACTTTGGTGAGCAACTTGCCGCCAACGTCTTCAATTTCCTCAGGGCGCAGCCTGCGGATTTCTTCCACAACCGCGAGGGGCATGGCCAGAACCGTCGCGCCGGACCGCACAAACAGGGCTTGCGAAATAATCAATGTGAGCGGGACTTTTACGCCGAAACATGTGCCATTGCCTGCTTCACTGCGAATTTCGATTTCACCGTTCAGGGAGTGAACGTTGTTGCGGACCACGTCGAGCCCGACACCTCGCCCCGCGACTTCGGTCTTCGATTCCGCCGTGGTGAAACCGGGATGAAACAAGAAAGCCCGCAGTTCGTTTTCCGAGAGATGTTCGGCTTCCGCGGCGGAAACCAAACCGGCGTCGATGCCTTTTTGGCGAATCCGCGCGTAGTCGAGCCCGCTGCCGTCGTCCTGGACTTCGATGAACACGTGATTGCCGCGATGGAAGGCGCGTACCGTCACCTTGCCGCGCGCCGATTTCCCCGCTCGATCGCGGCCTGGCCCGTCTTCGATCCCGTGCGCGATGGCGTTGCGAACCAGGTGAATCAAAGGATCGGTGATCTGCTGCACGATGTTGTTGTCGAGCCGTGTGTCTTCCCCGACGAGTTCCAGATCCACGGACTTGCCGCAAACTTTTGCGGCGTCGCGCGCCGTGCGCGACAGACGCGTGTACAGGTTGCCGATCGGCACCATGCGCGCTTCCGTGATCTCATCCTGCAAATGGTGTCCCAGCTTGGTAAATTCATCGATGTCCCCGCCCACGCGGCCCACGAATCCACCGAGTTGCGACAAGACTTCCGAAATGTCGGCGGAAATTTCGGTCAAAGAGCGCGAGAGAATATTGAAGTCATCGTAGCGATCCATTTCAAGATCGGAAAAATCCAGCCAGCCGCCAGTGGAAGCCGGCTGCTGGTCGCCTTGCACGAAGCCTGCCGGTTTCCTTGGCACAGTGGAACCGCCGTCGGCGTTGCCGTTGCCGAGGCGTGTAAATTCGTACTTCTCCTGAAATTCGGCGACCTTGTCGGACAACCGCTTCCTGGAAATCCCGAGAACTTCCACAAGCTTCTTCAGTTCCGCCATGCGCCCGATGAGGCGAGTTCGATTGATGACCAGTTCGCCGACGCTGTTCATCATGTCGTCGAGGCGCGCAAGAGAAATGCGGACGGATTTTGCCTGGGGACCTCGATCCCCTGTTTTTCCTGTTCCGCCTTGCGAGGCATTCGCAGGCGCCGCCGGAGCGGCTTCCGCATCCGTTTCCAAGGATTCGGGTCGAGGCGCATCCTCTCCGGCGGCGGCGTTCTCCGATAGATCTTCCGGGATCCACATCGCCATGCGCGCCAGGAGAGGTCCAACGGTGGAGCGCATTTCGTCGTCGCCCGTCCACTGCCGGTGCAGGAATTTCCGCAGGGCGTCGACCGTCTGCAGACATGCGTCCGTGATTTCCGCGCTGGAGTGCAAAGCTCCATCGCGCAGCAGGCCGATCAAATCTTCCAACCGGTGCGCCACCGCGCCCAAACGGCGGAGGCCTACTTGAGCCGCCGATCCTTTGATCGTGTGAACGGAACGGAAAAGCCGGTGAATCTCTTCTGGGTCCTGGTTGGATTCAAGACCGAGCAAGCATTGTGTGGCGATTTGCAGATGCTCTTCCGCCTCGGGGATAAAAAAGTCCAACACTTCCCGGGGAACATCGTCATCTTCCGGCAGATCGTCCGCCAGGTCGCCTTCGGACAGAGGCGTGGAATCCCGCGCCTCAGTCGCTTGACCGAAGGACAAGTCCTGTTCAGATGCAGATGGAGAATTTGACACGACTCCGAATGCAAATGCGTAGCGGTGCCTGAACGCCGCAATGTCTTCTGCTGTTTCCTTGCCGTCCGAACTGATTTGCAGCAGGTCAAATTCGAGAACGGAGATCGCGTCCGCCAGAAACTCGGTGAGCGGGCCGTACGTGTCGGGACTCAGTTGCGCTTTGCGGGCATATTGAAAAATGTGCGCCAGTCTCCCGGCGATGTCGGCGAAGAGCGGATAACCCCAGCGGCTTGCGGATTCGGAGAGTTCATGCGCAGCGTCGTAGAGCCGGATGAGATCGTCGCTCGCGGACTGGGGTTCGACCGGCAGAGCGGCGTACTCCCGCAAATACTGCAGGTGCTCGGAAGCGTCCTGGAGAAATTGCTCGAGCGAATTGGAATCGTGGGGCGTCATGACCCGTTCCCCAATGCCGCCGGTTTCAGTTCGGTCTTCGATGCGGACGGCCTGACGTAGTACTGGCAATCTCCGTGCACCGCCGTCTCGAACTTTACCGGAGCGGTTTTCATGGATTCCGAATGGCCGAGAAAGAAAAGGCCGCCGGGTTCGAGCGTGTCATAAAACCGCTGCAGCAACTCGTTCCTGCGCTCTTCGGAGAAATACATCAGGACATTCATGCAGAAAATGCAGTCCATGCGGCCCACGTAGACGGACCGCGCCAAATTCATCTGCACAAACGAAATCATTTTGCGGAGGCGCGGCTTCACTTCCCAGGAATCTCCTATTTTCTTGAAGTGCGTCTGCAATTGCAGCGGAGTGACGCTCGCGAGACTCCGGCCAGAGTAGACGCCGCGTTCCGCAACCTGGAGCGCGTCGCGGCTGATGTCCGTCGCCAGGATTTCGATTTGCCACGCGTCGGGAAAAGGCAAAGTGTCCGCCACGGTGATGGCGATGGAGTAGGCTTCTTCGCCCGTCGAGCACCCCGCGCTCCAAATTCTCAGAACGCGCGGGTTGCGCCACATGTTGCGGGCCTGGACCTCGGGCAGAACCACGCGCTCGAGGGCCTGAAAAATATCCGGGTAACGAAAGAAGGAAGTTTCCTGCGTCAGCAGGCTTCCGAGGAAACGGTCATATTCGACGTTGGAGTTGCGAATCCGGCGAAGAAGCGCGGCGGCGTTTTGTTCGCCGCTCGTGCGCAGATATTCGTTCACGCGCGGGGCGAAGAACCGCTCGCGCGAGGCGTCGAAGAAAATCGCCGACCGCTCCTCAATCAGCGTGCGAAGCTCATCGAGCTCCGAAGCGGTGACGGCAGCCGGTAGCGTGGATGATTTGTCCATGCGCGTTCCAGGGATCCTCAGACCGGCCCCTCCGGGCCGGATTCCGATGGGTTACCGCCTCGCCTCGACGGCGACGGGCTCGCGCCGAGCCGTAGCGGGTGCGCCGTTGGACCGGAATTGGGACAGAGCATCGACGAGCTGTTCGGAAAGCTTGACCAGCGTGCCTACCGTGCCGGCCGCTTGCCGCGCGCTCTGCGAAGTCTGCCGCGTGATTCCGGAAATGATTTGCATGGCGTTGGCGACGCCTTCCGTGCCGCGCACCTGTTGTTTGGAAGCGAGCGAGATTTCCTGGACGAGTTCCGCCGATTGCCGGACGACGCTTGAGATAGCTTCGAGCGCTTTTCCGGCTTGATCCGCGAGGCCCGCGCCGACTTCCACTTCCTTCGTGCCTTCCTCCATGACGACCACGGCTTCGTTCGTCTCGGCCTGAATGGCCTTGATGAGCGCCGCGATATCTTTCGTGGCCGTGCGGGAGTGTTCGGCGAGTTTGCGGACTTCGTCGGCGACGACGGCGAATCCGCGGCCGGCTTCTCCGGCGCGTGCGGCTTCGATGGCGGCGTTGAGAGCCAGCAAGTTGGTCTGCTCGGTGATGTCGTTGATGACGTTGATGATTTCGGAGATTTCCAGGGAGCGATCGCCGAGCGACTTGATCTTCCGGGCGGTGGCCTGCACGGAAGAACGGATGCGCTGCATTCCGTCGAGCGTGTCGCGCACGGCGCGATTGCCCTGCTCGGCGGCGTCGAGAGCGCGGCGCGCGGCTTCGGCGCTGGCTTCGGCGTTGTTGGACACTTGTTTCATGGAAACCGTCAGCTCTTCGACGGCCGAGGAAGTGTTGGTGATTTCCTGATCCTGCTGGCCAGTCCCGGTGTTCATCTCGTCGGTGGCGACCAGAATGCGGTTGGCATTGGTGGAAACTTCGACGGCCGCATTGCGCACGCGGTCGAGAACGGTGGTGAAATTGTCCAACATGAAATTAATGGAATCGGCCACGTTGCCGAGCGCGTCGTTGGTGACCTTGCCGCGCAGCGTCAGGTCGCCCCTCGCCACCTGATTGATGAGGTTCAGCAGGTCCGTGATGCTTTTCTGGAGAAGTTCCTGCGCCTCCTGGTTCCCGTAGGCCTTGGCAACGCGCGTGGCCGTCCGGTTCAGATTATCCGCGATCACGCTGAACTCATCTTCGACGGGCACTTCCGCCTTGGCGCGCGAATCGCCCGCCGCGAACCGCTCGGAGAAGGAAGTCAGTGCTCCAATCGGATTGAGCACGCGGCGCGGCAACGTCATCAAGAGCACAAGCGACGTGAAAACCGCGACGCCAGCGGCAATCAAAAATTCCATGCCGGCGCTGCCAGAGGTTCCGCCCTGGAATACCGAGGCGCCTCCAGAATGCACGCCGGCCTCATAGGCCAGCCCCAGCACGCCGAATAATGCGACGCTCGTCCATATGACGAGCATCCAGATTGTCGAACTCAACCGGGTCTTCATGACTTCAAAACCTCCCTCATCTCGCTTTCGCAGCGCGCTACTCTTCTGCAATTGCAACGTGGCCCGAAAATCGCCCGAATTAAATGACGGGCACGGAAAAAACTTGAATCAACTGGCGCAGGTCCAGGACCAGGGCCAGGCGCTCTTCGTGCCGCAGCATGGCGCGGCAGTGCGGCATGTCCGGCGGCGCGTGGTCCAGGAGCGATTCCGAATTGGCCGGGAAAGTGCCGATCACTTCGTCCGCGGCGATCCCGACGTGCATGTCTTCGCTCTGGTCATCGCCGGCCAGCACGGCGACGATGATGCTGCGCGGCAACAGGCCCGGCCTGCGGCCTTCGGTGACCGCGATATCCACGGCGGGAATAATCGTGCCGCGCAAATTGAAAACGCCCATCAGGAACGGAGGCCCGAGCGGCACGCGCGTCACCAGCGGCCAGTCCACCACTTCTTCCACTTCGAGAACGGGCAGACAAAAACGCTCGCGCCCGGCGCGAAAAACGCAAAATTGACGGGAAGGCGGCGCGTGCTGGCTCGATCCGGAAATCTCCGCCAGCTCATCGGACTGCATGTCCGAAGGAAGCGGATTCAGGTATGTTTCGTCCGACATCAGGCAAACCGCCTTACTTCACGCAAGAGATCGACCGGCGCAAACGGTTTCACAACGTATCCGTTCGCGCCCTGTTGCTCGGCCCAGAATCGGTCGCTCGCGGTCGATTTTCCACTGACGACGATGATCGGAATGCTCTTATACGCTTGCGAATTCTTAAGCGACCTGCAGACCTGGAAGCCATCGCGCTCCGGCATGACAACATCGAGCAGGATGAGGCTGGGCCCTTCGGAATCGATCGTCTGCTCAATTTTGGAAGGATCGCTGATGCCGATGGCGAGATACCCTTCCTTCTCCAAGACGGACGTAATCATCCGCACCATTCCTATGGAGTCATCAACAATCAGAATCTTTTTCACCGACTACGCCTCACTTCAAAGTGCCCCAGCAAAAGAAAGCAAGTGCAGCGCCACTCGTCAAAATGAGTTTCTCAATCCGATAATGCGTTCAACCCGCTGAAACCCGGACCTTTAGCGACGATCGAGCGACGGTCAAGTCTTGGACGATTCGGCCATCCTCATCTCCGGCGTCTCAAGGTGAGATTTTCCCTCGCTCAACTCCATCTCATTCTCAATCGAAGAGAGCCGCTGGACAATTTCGTTCAGCCGCAACGCCATGGTGTGAATGGTTCGCACGTTTTCCCGGCAATGGTCCGGCAACGGCTCCTCGGAAAGCAGAATCAGGTCGGCGTTGCCAAGAAGAGAAGTAAGCGCGTTGACCATCCGGGGACGAGCTTCCAGCAGGGATTTTCCGAGAATGCCAAAGCGCCTTTGCGAAAGATTTGTGATTTCCGATTCGCGCGCGCGCGTCTCCGCCGCTTTCCGGCGCAATATTTCGCCTGCTAACGAAAACAAAATCTTGCTCCATCCGGGACATTCTGGAAGCAGGAGCCAGTCGCTGTGGGCGGCGCGAACCATCTCCAAACTTTGCTGGTCGCCAACCGCGCACACCACGGATTCGGGATGCACGGCCGGACCCGCGGGAAGTGTTTTGGCCTCGCGTAAGGGTCCCACAACAACGATTTCGTAGCCGGTGGAACTGGCCTGCCGGCTGACACCCGAGGAGACAGCAGTAATGGTCGGAGAATCCTTCTCCGCTCGCCAGCGGGCCGTCAAGGACCGCACGAATTCGGAATCATCGGAAACGACCAGAATTTGCCCGGGAGTCATCGTTTTTCTTGTTTCGGCTCATTTCCCTTTTGGAGTTGATCCGCTTCTTCCACCAGGGAGAGCAGGCGTTTGAGGCTGATGCCCAGGTTGACAGCGCCGTCCGTCTTTTGGGTTCGCTTGAGCTGGTCCACGCGTTCCTGAAATCGCGGGATTTCGCCGCGCGCATGGGCCACGGCCTGGTGCAATACCTTGAAATCCATGAGGCGTTTTCTTCGCTCGATGGAGGTGGACAGCAAGGCGCGCGCCACGATGAGCCGCCGCAATTCTTCGGAATCCTGTCCCGAATCGCTGATGAAAGCCGCCACTTCCCATGCGGAGAGCAAGATCCGCGTATTTTCCACCGTCACGGTGGTCATGGAGCGCCCTCGAACCGGCGGGGTGGCGATCAATTGTTCCCAGATCTTTTCTTCCAGATTCTCAACGTCCGCCACGCCGATGTTGGGAAGCGCCTGGTCCGAGGACGGAGGCGCTTCTGCCGCGGCAGGACTCGGCGGCGGGGCTGGCTCCGCAGGGCGCTGAGACGTTGGGGATGGCGGGGCAACCGCAGGAACTGCCGGCGGCGACACTGGTTTCGCTCCCTCGCCAGATTTGTTAGCGCGCATCGCCTCGGCGGCAGCCAGGACCTCCCGGGTAATTTTCTGTGTGGCAATTAGTGAGGCCGGCGTTTCGGGCGCGGGGGAAGGATTGAGAGCTTCCTCCAGATCTTCGCGCAGGCACATCAATTGTTCATACGGTTGATACGCGGAGTCCTGGCTGTAGTCGGTCTGGAAGGGAGGCTTCCAGTGCTGATGAAACTGGCGCAGTTTGGAGATTTGTTCCTTGGAGGAAAGGCCTGCCCTCCGGCAATCGACGAACTTGAGGCCTCGCTTTTCGAGTTGGGTCAGAGCCGCGCCGATCGCGCGCAGATCGGCATGCAGCCACTGGATAAATGTCCGGCGAAGCAGGAAATTGAACCGGCAAATGGCAACGAGGGCGGAGGCGTCATAGAACTTTTCCGCGAGCGCCACTTTCACCATCTTCCCCTGCTCCAGCAAGCCTTGTTCCATGAGGTCGCGCAGTCTATGGCACTGTTGCGCCGTTTCCAGGATGCGATCGAGCGGTTTGCAGACATCGTCGGAGCCGGGATCGACTTCCCCCAGGACGGGCTCAAGGATTTTCGCAACATCGGAAATTTCTATGGGCCCGGCAATCAGATCCTGCGGGGCGCAAAGAACGAAATACTGGACGATGAGCAAATCAATTTTATCGCGGTCGGACGGAAGTTTTTCCGGCTTGCTCAGATGGCGCATCAAAAAAAGGCGCAAGCCTTCTTCTCGCGCTACAGCAGGTGCGACGAGAAAATGCCGCAGGTGCACGGCTTGTACTTCCTGGTCCACTTGATCGAGCCAGAGAAGGTCGCGCTCCCGGGACTTTTTGTCCGCCCACGAACCGGAATTTGCCCCCAAGGAATATGGCCCGCCGATGAGTTCAAGCTGGCGCGCCAGCGCTTCATAGATCGGATACAGCAGGCTGAACTCCTCCCACGTTTGGGGTACGACGGAGGAGGCTGCGTCCGGCTTACGAGTCCTGTTCCGGTCTGTAGTAAGCGAATTCACTTTTATCCTTGAATGACCCAATGGCGGACCGCGGCTGCGAATCGGGCCGCGATGGCCTTGTGGCCCGCGCCGTCACGTATCGCCACAACGACCGCGTCCGTTCCCAGGGACCTGTCGGAATTCTCAAGATGAAGCTTGTCCGCTAATTCCAGCGGAAGACTCGATTCGAAGAAAACCATCATGGAAGTGCCGAATTCGATGACGGTGCTCTCTTCCAGGAGGTGGCCCTTCCCTCGCGACACGCTCACCAAAATCGAAATGCGCAGCGGCGTGGCGTTCGGGAACAGTTCCGCTAGGCTGCGTAGCGCGGAATCACTGTGAGACGGGGCCGTGAGATTTGCAGTCTGGCGCATGATTCCGACTAGGGCTCAGTGCCGGCGAGAAAATCCTGGTATCACTTTCTCGATCGCCTGAGCACAAGCGTCCTCAAGGGGTAGTGCAAGAGAACGACCAAAAGCGGAGAGAATCCGCGAGCTCGCTAAGGAGTGCGTTTTCTTGGAGTTTGCTCCGGAGGGACGAGGAGGTTTTAAAGTGAATCTCAGATTGCGACCCTTTGTCTCACTCGGAAGGAGCGGCAGGGGGTTTTCAGCAATTTCGCTAGACTAAAATCTTCTCGCCACGTTGAGTCGCGGAAATTTGGTAGCGTTTGAGTTTGCGGTAAAGGGTCGCGCGGCTGATTCCCAACAATTCGCCGGCTTTTGTTTTGTCTCCACCCACCTTTTCAAACACGCGCTGGATGGTCAATCGTTCGAGTTCATCGAGCGCGACGGTGGAGGAGGCGTCATCCTCCTCGGGCGCGGCCGATTCCGTCTTGCTCACGCCGTTGCCGCGGAGCAACGCGGGGGACAGGTCACTCTCGTCAATGGATTTGCGGTCGCCGAGCGTCACCGCGCGGCAGAGGCAGTTCTCCAGCTCGCGGACGTTGCCCGGCCAATCGTAGCGCATGAGCAGCTTCATGGCGGCGGCCGTGAATTTTATGTTTTCGCCCTCGGCCAGGCGATCCAGAAAATATTGCGCCAGCATGGGAATATCCGAGCGGCGCTCGCGCAAGGGAGGGAGCGTGATTGAAACCACATTCAAGCGGAAAAAAAGGTCCTTGCGGAATGTGCCCTCATTGATTGCCGATTCCAAATCGCGGTTTGTGGCGGCGACCACGCGCACCTGCACGTGGATGTTTTCATTGCTTCCCACGGGCCGCACTTCTTTCTCCTGCAAGACGCGCAACAGCTTGGCCTGCAATTCCAGAGGGAGTTCGCCGATTTCATCCAGAAAAATCGTGCCTCCGTGGGCTGCCTGAAACAAACCGATCTTGGATTTCGCGGCTCCCGTAAACGCGCCTTTCGCGTAACCGAAAAGATCGCTCTCCATCAGCGTCGGGACCAGGGCGCCGCAATCGACGGCCACGAACGGCCGCTTCGCGAACGTCCCCCGGTAATGGATGGCGCGCGCGACTAATTCTTTTCCCGTTCCACTTTCGCCGCAGATCAGCACGGGAGTCCAGGTGTCTTTCAGGCGGCTGATCATCCGCAATATTTCGCGAATCTTGGCCGAGTCGCCGATGATCCCGTCCAGTTCCTGGTCTGTCTCGACGCGCTCCCGAAGGACCCGGTTCTCCTGCACCAGCCGGATTTTTTCTTCCATCCGGCGAAGCAGCATGCGGAGTTCCTCGACGCGGAACGGCTTTTGGATGTAGTCATACGCGCCCAATTTCATGGCTTCGACGGCGGATTCGATGGAGCCGTGCCCCGTCATGATGACCACTTCGGTCGCCGGAAGGCGCGCCTTGATCTGGCGAAGCAGATCGGCGCCGGACAAGTTCGGCAGGCGCAGATCCGCGATGACGATGTCGGGCGGGACCGCGGGAGTCTGAGCCAGGGCGGCTTCGGCGCTCTCCGCTTCCGAACACAGATACTCGAGCGAGCTGCCCACGGTCATGCACAGGCGGCGAATGCTTTGCTCATCGTCGACGACGAGAAGCCGAATCCGCGAATCGTCCCTAGTCACCAATTTGCTCCTTGAACAAAAATGAGTCGCCTTGCGAATCTTGCCGCGAAGCGAATTGAAACCAAATTCATGCGTCCGCCGGCATGCCCTACGAGCTGATGGCAGCAGCCGGAAGACGGATCAGAAACGTGCACCCTTCCGCGTTGGCGTTGTTGCGGCACAAAATTTCGCCGTCGTGCGCCTGGATGATTCCGTAGCAGATGCTGAGACCCAGGCCGGTTCCCTTTCCGACCGGCTTGGTCGTAAAGAACGGCTCAAAAATGCGGTCCGGATTTGAAATTCCCGGCCCATTGTCGCGAAAATGAATCTCCACGTTTTCCGCGCAGGCGATGGTCTCGACTTCAATTCGGCCGGGCCGCCCGCTCTGCTCGATGGCGTCAAAAGCGTTATTGAGAATATTCAGAAAAACCTGCTCGAGCTGGTGCGGGTCGGCCACCACGACGGGAAGATTTTCGGCCAGGCGCTCAAGAATTTCGACATTGTGGTTCGACAATCCGTAGGACCGCAGCTTGAGAGTCTGCCGCAACACCGCATTCATTTGAACGAGCTCGCGCTGCGGAGGCATTTCCCTTGCGAAGCGCAGCATATTCTGAACGATCAGACGGGTACGCTCGGCTTCCTGCAAAATTATGCCGAGATTTTCCCGCGCGAATTCCGGGAGTTCAGGGTTCTCCAGCAAAAGGTCGGTGAATCCGACGATGCCTGAAAGCGGATTGTTCACTTCATGCGCCACGCCGGACACCAGTTGACCGAGCGCGGCCATTTTCTCGGCGTGCGCGAGTTTGGCTTGCAAGAGCGAGGCTTCGGTGACGTCGGTCATCACGACCACAGCGCTGCTCGCGTCTCCGCTCTTCTCCCGCATCGAACTAAGATGCACGACGAAGCGCGTCATGCTTCCTTCCCTCCGCAAAAAAGGAAGCTCCAGCCTCTGAACCGCAGCGGTATCCAGAACCGTCCGCAACGCCTCCTGAAAGATCGGCCTGTGAGAGGTGTGAATCAGGCGCGCGAGCGGCAGGCCCTGAAGCGCCTCCACCGAATAGCCGATCTCCGCGGCGCGGTGATTCACGTAGCCGATGCGTCCGGAGGCATCGAGCACGAGAATAATATTCTGCGTGTGATTCAGGATGCTCCAGTTGAAATCCCGCTCGCGCCGAAGCGCCGCGCGCGAGTTCTTCTGATCGGTGATGTCCAGAATCAGCCCGCGATATTGCACGAGCGTATCACTTGCGTCGCGAACCGCGCTCACATGCAGGAGCGCCTCGAGCGGGCGGCCATTTTGACTTCGCAATTCGGTTTCGCGGTTGCGCAGGATATCCGTGTTCCGCAACTCCTCAAGCAGGCGGCCGCGGCCCGCCGGCGGCAGCAGATCTTCAAACAGATTTTTCGTGAGAAGCTCTTCACGGCTCGAACAGCCCAGCATTTGCACCAGCGCATGGTTCGCATCCACCATCCGCCCGTGCGGGTCGCAAAAGAAAGCTCCTTCTTGAATGCTGTCGAAGAGATCCCGGTAGCGCCGTTCCGCTTCCAATTTTTCGCGAATATTGACGAGCACATGGATCGTGTGCGCGTCCGCCCCTTCGTCCGGGGACATTTTCGTCGTGGATACCAGGAAGCTGCCGTCCGCCAAAAGTTCGACCGGTCCTTCGACGCCTCCCGGCTGATCCGAACAAAGAGGGCACAGCCCGGCGATTTCTTCCCGCTTGGTTCCAAGCACTTCGTGGATGGGGCGCCCGATCAGCCTGGACGGATGAACCCCCAGCCGCGCGGCGAGCGGACGGTTGATTCGCACAATATTCCCCTCCGGGTTGTGTACGATGATCGAGTCCGGAATCGCATCAATGACCCGGACCCACCGCTCCCGCGAACCATGCACTTGTTCAAACAGGCGCGCGTGTTCGAGCAAGCCGCCGAAAGAGATTCCCAGGAGTGTTAGCCGTTCCAAAAGCTCTTCAGAAATCTCTGTTGCGTCTTGCCACGCCGCAAGGGCCGCGCCATGGAACTCGCCATGGCTGAAAATCGGCACAGCAACTTCGGAGGATCCGCCACTGCCATTCCCCCGACGGACTTCCTGCGATGAGATTTGGCAAATGATTGTCTTCCGAATCTGTTCCGCTTGGGCAAGCGATTCTGCTGCGCTGGAGGACAGGATTTCTCCTTGCATTCCCCAAGTGGACAGCCCCGCGGATTCCAGGATGCGCCAAGCGCCTTGAGCGGAAGTGAGACAGCAGCAGACACCCCTGGCGCCAAAGAATTCGCGCACCGTCTGGCAGAAGAGGCGAAACAGCTCGTTCTGGCTCAAGCCACAGGATTCAGAAGTAAGACGAGCCAGTAGCGTCTCAAATGATAAGCGAGTAATGCTTGGCAGTTCGTGAATCGTTCTAGTGGCGCACACAGCGGTACGAATGCTCCGATAACTTCCTTATCTTTTGACGTTTATCAATTATGAGATTTACTTGAGTCAGGTCAATATTACTTCCGGGTTTTAAATTGAGACGGTTCCCTTGGCGGCAACAGGCATCGCAAAGTGAGACGCGCAATCACCCGCCGAGGCGGTGCGTGAGACATTCGAAGAGTAAGGTAGACGGTGCGCTCTAGCCTCGGGCATCCCGTAAGTCCCTTAATTTCATTGCGATGCGCGATTTCTAGCCCTCTCTCCCCACAACCTTGCTATGGCCGGCCAACTGGTAAGGTTCTTGCATAAGAAGGGGTGCTGGAAATTTTACTGAGGTGACACATGTCCCGCTCAAATCGAATTTGGTTACTATTTGCGACAATCGCCTTCTCCGCCGCGGCCCTCACGCTTGTGCCGGCAAAATCCCTCGCGCAGGACGCGCCCACCGGCGACGTCAAGGATCATGGCGGCCGAAAAGTAAAGACGTCGGTCAAACCGGTCTATCCAGATGTCGCCCGCCAGATGCACATTACGGGCACGGTGCGGCTGGAAGCAACCGTGGCTCCGGACGGCAAGGTGCGCGATACGCGCGTGGTCGGAGGAAGCCCGATGCTGGCTCAAGAGGCTTCCAACGCCGTGAAAAAATGGAAATATGAAGAGGCCCCGAAAGAGACGGTTGAAGTCGTTGAAGTCGTCTACCAGTAATCCGCCATGCCGGCGCGAAATACCTGGGGAACGATAGAAGGAATTGAGAGGCGATTGCACATGACCATTGGCAGGAAGCTCTACACCGGCTTTGGCTCGATTCTGGGGATTCTCATCCTCCTGTTCGTGGTCAGCTTCACGGCGAGCCATATCGAACATTCCGCGAGAAATACCGCTGCCGAAGCGCTCCATAGCATTCAGAACATCGAAAGAGTTCGCTTCCAGGTAATGCAAGGCGGGCTGGACCTGCGCAACTACTTGCTGAGCGGCGACCCGCGCATGGAATCGGCGAAAGCAAACGACTCCAAGGTGTTGGGGGCCACGCTGCGTGAGGTGCGCGAAAAGACACATGACGACCAACTGCGCGATCTCTATTCTTCCATCGAAACGAATCAACAGAGCTGGGATGACGAATTCGCCGCGCCACTGATCGCCAAGCGCCATCAAGTCGACGCCGGCCAGACCACCGTTTCCGATCTTCAAATTGTCTACCTGCAACGCTCCACGAACAACTGGGTGGAAAAAAGCGTAACGGCGATGGACGATGCCGAGCGCGGCATCCAGAAGGCGCTGGACAAATCAGAAGAATCGGCCAACACCTCTGCAACCATCAGCTCGATAGTTCTGACGCTGGGCACGATCCTGGGGGCCCTCGTTGGGATCTTCGTTGCGTATCGCACGTCCTTGTCCATCACCCAGCCCCTTACGGAGCTGATCGAGGTTACTCGAGAGATCGCGGAAACCGGAGATCTCGACCAGAACATCGATGTCCAGAGGGACGACGAGATCGGCACGCTGGCAAACCATTATCGCAACATGATGCTTCATCTGAAAGAAATGGCCAATGCTTCTTCCGCGATTGCCGAGGGACAATTAAACGTAACCGTCCGGCCGAGGTCTTCGCGCGACACCATGGCCAACGCCTTTTTGCGGATGATCGCGGGACTCCGCGACCTGGCCATGAAAATACGGGACAGCGCGACCGGTGTCGCCACCGGATCGACCCAGATGGCGGGCGCGTCCAACGAATCCGCCAAGGTCAGCGTGGAAGCAGCCAGGGCCATCGATGAAGTCACCAGCACGATGCACGAAATGAGCATCAACGTGCAGAACGTGGTCAAGAGCACGCAGTTGCAATCGTCCAGTGTCGCCGAGACTTCCGCTTCCATCGACCAGATGGTTGCCTCCATCCAGAGAGTCGCCGACACGGCGCGAACTCTTCTCGAGATTTGCCAGCGCTCGCGTGAAGAAGTCCACCGCGGCATCGAGACGATGGACAAGGCCACCACCGGTCTCACGCGTACCAGCTCCGCCATCCGTTCCTCGGCGGAAATTATCGATGTCCTGGGCCGGCGCGCGGATGAAATCGGAAAGATCATCGAGGTCATCGACGACCTCGCCGAACAGACCAACTTGCTGGCCCTGAATGCTGCCATCGAGGCCGCACGGGCGGGCGAACACGGACTCGGCTTCGCCGTTGTGGCCGAAGAAGTCCGAAAGCTGGCCGAAAAATCCACGCAGTCCACGAAAGAAATTTCCGACCTGATTCAAGGAATTCAAAAAGAGGCGCGCGAAGCCGTCGAGAACATGGAAAAGAGCACCACCATGGTCCAGCAAGGCCTCGAACTCGGCAGCGAGCTGAACGTGGCGCTGACCAAGATTTCCGACGTGGTTTCCGAAGTCTACAAATACGCGCAGCAAATCGGCGGCGCCACGAACGAACAGTCCGCGGGCTCGACTCAGATTGGCAAGGCTACCTCGCGGCTCACCGAAATCACGCAGGAGATCAATTCCACCATTGAAGAGCAGGCCTCGGGCGTGCAATCGGTGGTTCGCGCGATGGAAAAGATGCGCGAAGTGGTCCAGCAAGCCACGTCCAGTTCCTCGCAGCTGGCCGCCATGGCGACACACTCTTCCAAACTGTCCGGCAAGCTCATTGAGGTGGCGGACCTTTTCGTTCTCGAAGATCAAGGCTACTCGCGGCCCAAGGGAAAACCATCCAAGCGGCCTTCCCTCGAGGAAGATTCCAATTCGCCGGATTTGGAAACAGAACTGGCGCGGGTCTGAACCTTGAGCAGACCATTAGACAAGCAGTTGCAGGTTGTCGGTCTGCGGATCGGCCGCGAGACCCTGGGCCTGCCCATTTCCCTGGTCCGTGAGATTGTGCGCGTCCCCGAAATTACGCCGGTTCCGAACGCTCCCGATCACATCGAAGGCGTCATCAATCTGCGGGGCAAAATCATAGCGGTCGTTGACCTGAGCAAGCGTTTTGGCGAAGCCGCCATCGAACGCAACTCGAAAAGCCGGATCGTCGTCGTCGAGTTGGAAGAGCGGCTGGTGGGGCTCCTTGTAAATTCCGCTTCCGAAGTGTTGAGGCTCGCCCCGTCCGAAATCGAGGCCCCGCAAAACGTTTTCCCCAACGAAGACATGAACTATGTGACAGGGGTCGGCAAGCTGCAGGACCGGCTGATTATTCTTCTCGACCTGAACCGGATTTTGCAGCGCGTTGAATTGCAGCGATTGAACGAAGTCGCGGAACTCGCCGGCGCTTCGATGGGCGCTGGACCTTCCCGGCTCCGTTAACAAGAAATTGGCATTCCGAGCGCCGGAGAATCATGTCCACACCAAGCATACTCGAGCCCATTTCCCTGACCGATCCGGAGTTGAAGCTGCTGCAAACTCTGGTCTACCAGGAATGCGGCATGTTTTTTGACGAGCGCCGCATCCACTTTTTGCGCGACCGCGTGCAACGGCGGCTGAAAGTCTGCCAGGCCGATTCCTTCTATAGCTACTACCGCCTTCTGACCAGCCGGGAAGGCAAAACGGAACTGACCGCGCTGCTCGACAATCTGATCGTCAATGAAACCAGCTTCTTTCGGGCCAAACCCCAGCTGGAACTTTTCCAGAAAACGATTCTCGAGGAGATCCTGAATAAGAAACAGGCCAATCGCGACTGGAGTTTGCGCGTCTGGAGCGCGGGCTGCTCGACCGGGCAAGAGCCCTACAGCCTCGCCATGCTGATTTGCGATGCCCTGGCCTACTACTATTTGCGCAACCCGTCGGCCTTCGAGATGCCGTCGCCAAAACCGATCGTTCCGCCGCCCTGGAAAGTGGAAGTTCTCGCCAGCGACATGAGTTATGCCGGGCTGCTCACGGCTCAGCAAGGCGTCTACAGCGATGCGCAATTGGAAACCGTGGACTACACCTCGCGCCTGCGCTATTTCGACAAGCTCGCGGACAAATATTCCGTCAAGCCGGCGTTGAAGAGCCTCATTCAATTTGACTTTCATAACCTGAAGACGGACTTCCTGCCGCGGCGCAACGACATTATTTTCTGCCGGAACGTGATGATCTATTTCGATGAGCCCGAGCAAAAGCGCCTGATCGAAAAGTTCTACCACTGCATGAATCCGGGTGGATATCTGTTCGTGGGACACGCGGAGAGCCTGTTCGGCTTGAGCACCAAGTTCCGCATGATTCATTTGAACAACGCCACCGCGTACCAGCGGATCGAGGGGAACGAGTGAACTTCTTCTCCGATGAACGCGCGGCGGAACTTCGCGAACTCTTCTTTGAGAGCGCGCAGGACCAACTGCAGGAGCTGAACGAGGCGGGCATCCTCCTAGAAACCGACCCGGCGGACTCCGACGCACTGGCTCGCGTCCGGCGGGCGATGCACACGCTTAAGGGCGACGCCGCCGCTTGCGGCTTCCGGCAGCTCAGCGAACTCGCGCACGATATCGAAGATTTGTTGACGCCGGCGCTGGTGATCGAGCGCGGCGAAGTGGTAGCCGAGATTGTCCTCTCCGCCGCGGACAGCTTTCATGCCATGCTCGGCGCGCATCGCGGCAATCTGCAGCCTCCCGACATCACCGAACTTCGGGCGCACATTCGTTCTCTTGCCCAGAGTCCGAAATCCGTGTCCGGCTCTCAGCCATCACATTCCCGGCATGAGTGGACCGGCAAAGATAAGCAGCAAATCCTGGAAGCTTTGCGCGACAACATGCCCGTCTATCACTTGGTGCTGGGAATCGACCCCAGCCTCCAGATGCCCGCGGCGGCGCTACAACTCGTTCACGCGGCGCTCGAAAAATGCGGCACCGTCGTGGCGCAGTCTCCTGCCAGCGGAGTCCCGCTGCAGACTCTTCCCGCGGTACATGCCGCTCTTTCGAGTTCTCATCCGCCCGAGTGGATTCGCGCGCGGTGCCAGGTGCCGAGCATCGTGTCGGACATTTCCATTGAGCCGTTGAAGCTCACCGAGGACGAACCTCGCGACGCTCTCCAGGTTCTTCTAGAGGCCGAGACGGCCGCGGAATCGATGGGCGCGCTCACTGGCGAAAACGGTCACACCGAATCGCCTGCCGAGGGGACGCCGGGAGCTTCCGGCGCGTCGGGAGGGATGCTCGGTTCGACCGAAGCCTGGCTTCGCGTTGAGACGGGTCGCATCGACGCCGTCATGAATCTGATCGGCGAATTGATTATCGGGAAATCGATGCTGCACCGGGCCATCAATGAGTTCGACCAGAGGTTTCCCAAGGATGCATTGCGCAACCGCCTGGGCGACGTGCTGTCGTTTCAGTCGCGCGTCCTGGGCGAACTTCAAAAATCGGTCATGAAGATCCGAATGGTCCCGGTCGAGCAGCTCTTTCGGCGTCTCCCGCGTATCGTCCGAGACGTGGCGAAAGCGCGCAAAAAGGAAATCTCTATCGAAATGGCGGGACAGAACACGGACCTGGATAAAAGCGTGCTCGACGCGCTCGCCGAACCCATGGCTCACCTGATACGCAATGCCGCCGATCATGGCATCGAAACGCCGGAAGAGCGTCTGGTGAATGGAAAATCCGCCCGCGGGACGATCCGTTTGGACGCCTACCATCAAGGAAATCAGGTGGTGATCGAAGTTTCCGACGACGGGCGCGGAATCAACCACGAGAAGCTGATGAGGAAGGCCGCGGAAGCCGGAATCGTGTCCCAGGAAGAAATCAGATCGATGTCCCACGATGAAATCCTCAAGCTGATCTTCCATCCCGGGCTGACCACCGCCGAGGAAGTCACCGAAATCTCGGGACGTGGCGTGGGCATGGATGTCGTAAAGACGGTCATGGAACGGTTGAAGGGGAGAGTCGCGGTGGAAAGCGAGCCGGGGCGTGGCACGACTTTTCAACTGATCGCGCCGCTGACCCTGGCGAGCATTCAGGCATTGATGTTCCGTGTGGAGAAACAGCACTATGCCGTGCCGCTCGATTCCGTGATTGAAATTGCTCGAACGACCGACGGTGAGATTCACAAGATCGATGGCCACGAGGTGATTCGGCTGCGCGACCAGGTTCTGAGCGTCGTGCGCCTGGACCAACTGATCGCCTGCGAATCGAGTTCGCAAAAGACGCGGCACTTTGTGGTGACGATCGGCGCAGGCAGCCACCGTTTCGGATTGATTGTGGACAGCCTGGTGGGAGAGGAAGAACTCGTCATCAAGGCGTTCGAGGACCGTCTGGTCGCCACCGAACTGGTGAGTGGCGCATCCATTCTGGGAGACGGAACCGTGGTCCTGATCTTGAACGTCCCCGCGGTGGTCTCCCATTTGACGCAGAAGCGACTCCTCGAGGTGGCCGTATGAGGAGGAGCCCCGTTCGCGTGCTGGTGGTGGACGATTCCGCGTTGATGCGGAAATTGATTCCACAATTATTGCAGGGCGATCCGTCCATCGAGGTGGTCGGCACCGCGATGGACGGTCTGCTTGGCCTCAAGAAAATCGAAGAGTTGCGCCCCGATGTGGTGACCCTCGATCTGGAAATGCCGAGGATGGACGGGCTCGATATGCTCCGCGAGATCGTCCGGCAATATTCCATTCCCGTCATCGTGGTCAGCAGTCACACTTCCAAGGGCGCGTATTCCGCATTGAATGCGCTGAGCCAAGGGGCTTTTGATTTTATCGCCAAGCCTACCGACTCTCCCAAGGGCGGGCTGGAGCAGATTGCAAAGGAGCTCGCGGTAAAAATAAAAGTGGCGGCGATCTCGGGTCCGCCCAAGCTGACATTCCATCTGGCGGCCAATACGCCGCATGCGCCGAAACAGCAACCTACCGAGAACAGGCCCACGCGCACGATCGCCATCGGTATATCGACCGGCGGACCGAACGCCCTGCATTACCTTTGCTCGCAGCTTCCGGCGGAGTTCGCCGGATGCCTAGTCATCGTTCAGCACATGCCCGAAGGATTTACCGGGATGTTCGCGCGGCGGTTGAACGAATGCTCCTCGATTCACATTTCGGAGGCTCTGTCGGGAGATATTCTTCGGCCCGGCCGGGCGTTTGTATGTCCCGGTAACCGCCATTTGAAGATCCGGCGCACCCCCCAGGGAGACATGATTGCGCTTGTGGATCAGGCGCCGGTGAACGGACATCGGCCATCGGTAGACGTGCTTTTCCGGTCCGTCGCAAAAGAACTTGGCAAGGATAGCATCGCGGTCCTCATGACGGGTATGGGCGACGACGGCGCCGACGCCATGCGGGACGTGCAAGCGGCGGGTGGCTTGACCATCGCGCAAAGCACGGACTCCTGCGTCGTGGACAGCATGCCGCGGGCGGCCATCGAAGCCGGTTACGCGGCGCGCGTGGTGTCGCTTGAGAGCCTTCCTAGCGTTTTACAGGTCTTGTGTCAGGACGACGGTTCCAACCCGCGTGCTTCCGCAACGGAGCTCGAAACGATTCGCGGGGATCGCCGGTGAGACAGATTTTGAGAGGAGAAAGTCATCATGGAGTTTAAACCTCTAACCTCGGGAGACCAGCCGAAGATCCGCTTTCTTGTGGTCGACGACTCTGTCTTCGCCCGCAAGAACATTTGCAAAATGGTGGAAGCCTTCGGCGGAGAAATTGCCGGCGAGGCGGGCGACGGCATCGCGGCCATCTCCAAGTACAAAGATACCCGGCCGGACATCGTGCTGATGGACATCACGATGCCAAAAATGGAAGGGATCGAGGCCGTCGAGCATATCGTCCGCGATCACCCGGAAGCGTGCATCGTCATGGTTTCTTCCGTGGGATACCAGGACAACATTCTTTCCGCCCTCCAGAAGGGCGCGCGGCATTTCGTGCAGAAACCCGTCAAGCCGGAAGCGTTTTACGAAATTATCCGCTATGTGTTGAGCGAAAATTCCGAGCCGTCGCGAAACACCGCGGCAGAGGTCCAGTCATGAACATGGAGCTCATCCAGCCCTTCATCAATTCTTTGGACGCCGTTATCTCCGAGACCATGCGCTGCTCCGCGCGCATTGCGGACGTGACGATGGAAGAGGGGAACTACCAGCGGACAGGAGTTGCGGCCCTTGTCACCCTCAGTGGGGATATCGAGGGACGCATCATTCTTGACATGGACGCAGCCGCCGCCAGCCAGGCAGCTTCCGATCTTTCCGAGATCGCCGGCGCACCCTCTGAAGAAACCACGCGCGAGATCGTCTGTGAACTGACCAACATGGTGATCGGCAACTCCGTGACGCAATTGAATGACCGCGGGTTCAAATTTAGAGTGCATCCGCCCGAAATTTTTCTGATCGACGTGGGACCGCGGGGAACGCTGGACAGCGAGACGGTTTTGCTCCGGTTTGAATTGCCCAAAGGCGCGGTGTACCTGAACATCGCCGTTCACGAGAATTCGCCCGCCCTGGTCGGGTAGTCCGCTTAGATTTGTCCATCCTCGAACCGCAAAATTCCCGGAAAATGAAATTGAGCACCAAGTAGCACAGGCTTCAGCCTGTGGGGGTTAGTCCTTGCAAGGACAAAACCCCACAGGCTGAAGCCTGTGCTACTTAAACCGCTTGGTTCCAAACGGCGGAGTCGCTATGCTGGCGGCTATGAAAATTGCATTCATCGGACTCGGCAGAATGGGCATGGGCATGGCGCGCAATTTGTTACGGGCGGGGCATACTGTTGCGGTCTTCAACCGCAGCCGCGAAAAGGCGGAGGCGCTTGCCGCCGACGGCGCGCGCGTGGCGAGTTCCCCCGCGGACGCGACCCGGGATGCGGAAGCTGTTCAGACCATGCTCGCGGACGATCACGCGGTCGAGGAAATTGTTTTTGGAAGTGATGGCATTGCCGCGGCCATGAAGAACGATTGCATTCACGTTTCGCACAGCACCATCAGTACGGCGCTGGGCCGCAGATTGACCGCCGAACACGCTCAGCGGAGCCAAGGCTATCTCAGCGCGCCCGTCTTCGGCCGCCCGGATAGCGCGGAAGCCAAGAATTTGCTGGTGGTGGCCGCCGGGCCGACTGAATATGTGGAACGTTGCCGCCCTCTCTTCGACGCCATCGGCCGCCAGACCTTCGTGGTCGGAACCGAACCCTGGCAGGCGAACGTCGCCAAGGTGTGCGGCAATTTCCTGATCGCCAGCATGATCGAGGCGCTGGGAGAAGCCTACGCGACTCTGCGGAAAGCGGGCGTTGCTCCGATGTCGTTCCTCGAAATCATGAACGCGCTATTGGGATCCCAAGTCATCGCAAACTACGGTCGGATTATCGCGGAAGAGCAATTCGAGCCGGCCGGATTTGCTTTGAAGTTGGGATTGAAAGATGTTCGCCTGGTGCTGGCGGCGGCCGAGGAGTGCGCTGCGCCGATGCCGCTGGCCGGCCTGGTGCACGACCATCTCCTTTCCGCCCTGGCGCAAGGCCAAGGCGAAATTGACTGGTCGAGCATGACGCAGGTGATTGCGCGCAACGCCGGGCTGAAATCGAAATCATAGGGAGGTTTAGCGTGGCGCCGGCGCCACTTTGGGCCTCTTTTCATCGCTCATTAGATAACGACAAGGAGAACCAGACATGTCACTTGTAGATTTTATCCCCGGCGCAAAGTTCGAGGAATACAAAGAGCGATTCAAGCAACACTACAAAATGGAACGCCGCGCGGACGGCGTCATTCTCATTCAAGCGCACACCGCCGGGGGACCCATTCAGCTGAGCGTCGAAAATCATCGTTCGGTCGGACAGCTTTTCAAAACGGTCGGCGCGGACCCTGAAAACGAAGTCATGATTTTCACCGGGTCGGGCAAGGAATTCATGATGGACGCGGATCCTGAAGGCTTCAAACTGGAGCAAGAGGATCTGCAGCATTGGGCCTACGAGTATGCCTACAAAGATGGCCGAATCAATGTCAGCTCACTGGTAAACGATCTGGAAATTCCGACCATTGGCGTTTTGAACGGACCGGGTTTTCATACCGAAATTTGCCTCATGTGCGACATCACGATTTGCAGCGAAGACGCCGTCATCTTCGATCTCCACTACGACATCGGCTCCGTTCCGGGAGACGGCATTCACAGCGCGTTCATGGAATTGCTTGGCGTGAAGCGTGGCGCCTATGCCCTGCTCACAGGACAGGCGATTGACGCGCAAAAAGCGCTGGAGTACGGACTCGTGAATGAAGTCGTGCCGCGGGAAAAGCTCCTGGATCGCGCCTGGAAGCTGGCCGACCACATCATGACTCAGCCCCGCATCACGCGCCGCCTCACCACGCAGATCGTACGGCGTCCTTGGAAAAAGAGGATCACGGACGATTTGGACGGCGGCTTCGGCATCCAGATGTTCGCGCATCTGGCTAAGAAGAAGTCCATCCACAGCCGAAATCATATCGCTTCATCGATCGCCTACGTGAAGGAAGGCAAAGAAAACAACATCAAGTAGTGGTGATGTAGGTTTTTGTGGCGCCGGCGTCTCGCCGGCGATTTTGCGACGTGTGGAGAAAAGAAAAACCGCCGGCGGGACGCCGGCGCCACGAAAGCGGCTATCAATCCTTCGGATTGGTGGCGAAAATAGACAGCTCGGGAGTGAAACCGCGGTCGTCCATTTCCAGTATGGCTTTCACCATGTGGGCAATGTCTTCCGAACGGAGCTTGGTGGCGTTGTCTTTCTGGGGCAAACCTGCGGTTTGGTAAAAATTCGTCAAGACCTCGCTTGGTTCGACCAGAAATACACGGACGTTGTATTGTCGAAGCTCGGCTCGCCAGCACTCGGTCATGCCACGCAAAGCGAACTTGCTCCCGTAGTAGGCCGTGCCTTTGGGCGCTCCGCGCAGAGCGGCAGTCGAAGCAATGTTCACAATGTTTCCGCGCTGGCGCTTGACGAAATGCCTCGCGGCCTCGCGGCCCATCAGCATCGCTCCCGTCACGTTCGTCGCAAAAACGGCCTCGAATTCTTTTTTGTCGAAGTCCACGAGATTCTTGAAGACGCCGCTGCCGGCATTGTTCACCAGAATGTCCAGATCGCCGAACTGCTGCAGAACTTCCCGATACGTCCGCTCGACATCCGCCTCCACCGACACGTCGGCATGAATGGCATGCACGCTCAGTTCTCGCGCCGTCTCCGCCAGCCGGAGCTTGTCGCGTCCCGTGATCGCGACGCGCGCCCCGCTCGCGGCAAGCGATTGCGCCACGGCTCGCCCAATCCCGCTGCTGCCGCCTGTGATCAATGCGACTGCGTTCTTGAGGTTCATCCTCTTCCCTCCCCTGAGTTGCAAACCTTGGGATATTGCCACAGCCAGGCTGGCGGCGTCACTGCGCCTGATTCGGCCGCCTTGATCGCACGGTGGCGGAGCAGGCGCGAGAGCCCGCGCCGATCAACATCGTGCTGAACTGGAACAAAGCACTGAAGCAGAAGCGTGCTCCAGGGAACAAGTGATCAAAATGTCTGCCCGAACTCTATTCGACACCCAGAAAATTATTTCCCGTCGGTTGAAGCGCAGGGTTGTCACGACGCGCTCCTGCTGCTCGCCGTTCTAATGCTCGAAGCTCTCAAAAGCGAGGTTGTCCTCGCAGATGTGTTCCAGGATGTCCCAGTCGGGGTGCAGTAGGAAATGGATCTGCGCCGTCCACGGTTTCGTGTAACTTTTGGCGTCGTCAAATTTCAAGTCGACTTGCAATGTTTTGTCATCCACGCGACGGATGCGCTCGAGGATGTGCATCTGTGCGCTTTCCGGATGGCCCACGCGGTCCAGCCAATTCTTTCCGTTGAGACCGATCGTATCGACGACCAGCGTGTCGCCTTCCCAGTGACCGATGGAGTGGCCGTTGTAGGAGGGCTTCACGTCAGCGGGATGCTTGCGCCCGTCGACGTAGATGTGGCGCACGATATGGTCGTACTCAAACAGCTCGATCACTTCCTTCGGAGTTTGGATAATTTGCATGGGAAAGATCTGGATGTAAATGTAGGGCATTCCCGGAGGAGTGCACTTGTAAACCCTGTCGTTGGTTTCGGAGAGTTTGACGCCGTTCGGCCCTTGGGAGGGTCTGGCCGCGTCGAACTTCGCCTTCCCCCACGGGGTCATGGGCGGCTCGTCCTTGCTGAAGGCTGCGAATTGGTAGACGCCGGACGTCGCATTCCAGACTCCGGAAAGATCGCGGTTTGCGGTTGAACTTTGCGTCTCTTTTGCGGGCGCCTGGGCTTGCGCCTGATTATTGCGTTGAGCAAACGAAGCGGCGGAGAAGCTCAACATAGCCGCAAACGCCGGGATCACCAAAGCAAGCCGATTCCACATCTCGAAGCTCCTCCTCTTTCACGCTTGCTGCAAAGCCGGTTTTTTCGATTTAGACTATTGGCCAGCGCATCGTACGCTCCCTCTGTCCTCGATACAACGAAATTGCCACCACAACAGACTTCCTCGACGAGCTGGAGATCCTTCTTGCGGCTACCTTTCGCCATGAAAGACACGCCGTGCCCACCCACTTTGAAACGAGTACAAGAGAGGGTACGATGTCGGCTAGTTCACAATCACCGGAATCTCGCGAATGCCTCTAAGAGACCAAATCAATCTCTTTTTTCACTTTCAGGGCATGAAGACTTTGCGACAACGAATTCGCCGCATTCTTTCCTCGGAGTCGGAACAACGAACGTTGAAAATGCCTGTGCTTGAGACCGAACGCCTCATCTTGCGTCCGCTTGACCGGCATGATCTCCGAGACATCATCGCCTGGGAAGAAGCCACCTGGGCGCAAGGCCCTGACGTTGCCGCGCAGGAATTTCTCGACTATTGCTTTCGGGAGTACCGTGAGCGGGGCATCGGCCCATGGGGAATTCAATTGAAGGAAACGGGTTCGATTGTGGGCAACTGTGGTTTCCCACACATCATTCTCAAGAAGCTTTGTGGAGAGGTCAACTGTTACATCGCTTCCCGGCTTCGTGGGCAAGGGCTGGCCTGCGAAGCGTTGCAGGCCCTCTTCCAATGGGGCTTTCGGGATATCGGGCTGACTCGAATCCAGGCCCGCTGCGCACTGGACAATTTGAGTTCCCAACGTTTAGCGCAGAAGGCGGGTATGAGGTTCGAAGGATGGATAGAGAACGCTCCGTCTTCGAAAGACCCGAGTGCCAAACAAAAGCTCTATGCGATCCAAGGGCATAATTTCAATGAAGGGAACAACGGGATTGGTGACCGTACGGTGGACGAGAAAGCGCCGTCTGATGACCGCAGCTAGGACCCCGACACCTGCCGCGTGCCAACCGGAGGCAACCCGGTATACAATGCCGCACAATTCGCAAGCCAGAACGGCTATCTGCTAACGAGAGCGAGGTTCCGGGTTATGAGACGAAATGTGATTCGATGGTTCCTGGTTGCCGCGGCTGCGGCGCTCCTTTTTTCTTTTCCAACGATTGGCGGCGCGCAAACCGCTTCGCCCGCACAGCACAAGGCGCAGCCCCCGCGCTCGGTCCGGCTGTACGTGTTTGATTGCGGTGTTCTCCACAATGCGGACATGGGCCGCTTCAATTTGAAAGCGGAAGATGTCGCTACGACGGACATGTCCATGGGCTGTTTTCTGATCGCGCATCCCAAGGGAAATCTGATCTGGGACACCGGCGCCATTCCCGACGATTCCTGGACTCCGACCGGCCGCATGACCACGCAGCACGTTACGCTTCCGGACGGGCAGAAACGGGACGCGGACGTGGACAAGACCCTTCTCGGGCAGCTCAAGGAAATCGGCTACTCCCCTTCCGACATCAATTACCTTGCGCTTTCGCACTACCACTACGATCACACGGCCAACGCGAATGAGTTCGCGAGCGCCACGTGGCTCGTGCGTCAGATCGAACGCGACGCGATGTTCGGCGGAAAATTCTCCGGCTCGCTGCAACCCTCGACCTTTTCGGCCTTGCAAAAAAGCAAGACGATCATCCTCAAGACTGATGAATACGACGTGTTCGGCGACGGCATCGTCATCATCAAGGCCGCTCCCGGCCACACGCAGGGCCACCAGGTTTTGTACGTGAAGCTAGCCAAGACCGGCGGCGTCGTACTCTCCGGCGATCTCTATCACTATCCGGCGGAAAAGACCCTGGACCGCGTCCCCACGTTCGAGTTCAGCCAGGAGCAAACGCGCGCAAGCCGCGTGGCGGTCGACGCCTTCCTGAAGAAAACGGGCGCGCAGCTTTGGATCCAACACGATTTTGTTGGCAACGCAAAATTGAAAAAATCGCCGCAGTTCTACGAGTAGCTCAATCCCTAGGACCCGCTTGCGGCTCTGTGTTTTCTCGCCGCCACGGCTGGTCTTCGGTCTGATTTCGATTGGCTGCGAAATCGGGCGGGTGGGAGACCGAATTCACGTTTGAAGGCGCGGTTAAAGGACGGCTCCGACTCATAGCCAACCTCAGCGGCAATCTGCGCAACGCTGTAGCTGGTGGAGTTCAGCATCTGCGCGCCGAGTTGCAGCCGCCAGCGCGTCAGGTAGGACATGGGGGGTTCATCCAGGTAATGGCGGAAGCGTTCCGCCAACACTGAGCGGGAGATTCCCGCCTCCTTGGCAAGGCCGGCAATCGTCCAAGGACGCGCGGGATGACGATGCATCATCGCGAGCGCCTTCCCGACTTCCGGGTCGCGCGCTCCCGCCAGCCAGCCCGTCTGCTGCTCGGGCAACAATGCGATGTACCGCCGCAGCGTCTCCACGAACAATGCCTCGGACAGCTTGGCGAGCACTGCCTCGCTTCCGGCATGCGAGGCGCCGGTTTCGCTTGCGGAGAAGCATATCGAATTCTCCAGCCAGCGCCCGGCGGCATCATTGCGGATATTGACTTTGAATAGGGGCGGCAGCCCGCCCAGGAAGATCTGGGTGAGCCGAGGCTCGCAAGCCATGTAACCGCAGACAAATTTTGTGGTTTCGCCGCCGCCTCCCATGCGAGAGAGTCTCAGACCCTGGGAGAAAATTCTCACGAGTTCCTTGGCGTTATCCACCGTTTTGACGCGGGGGCCGTTTTCAAGGATGTGCGCATCGCCGTGAGGAAAAATTACAATATCACCGGCCTCCAGCGGCACACGTTCGCCGTCGTCCAGTCGAGCGAATCCCCGGCCTTCGGTCAGCAAGTGATAAATGATTACGTGACCGGCAGGCGGCGAAAGGTAGGGAGCCACGGTGCGCGAAGGCGGCGTCCGGAAACTCCACGGCGAGGAAAATTCGCCGATGTAGAAAACCGCCCCATCGAGTTTAACCACTTTCAGCACTTCCGACAGGACATCCATTCCCATCTCCCGTGCCACGAAGACTCCCGGCAAATCGAACCGGACGCTGGGACAAGCCAAACACATACTACTCGCGCGCGAGCAAGAGAGCCAGACTCTCGGATAACGATCCAGCCGGATCCTGCCTCATAATGACTGCGTCGAAACAGCGAGGGAGCGAATCGCTGGCCGACTAAAATTCAATTCTTGAGGAGATGAAGTATGCCACCAGAAACAACGGCCGCTCACAAAACCAGAAGCTCCACGGGGCGTCGCGCCGAATTATTGGCGGATCGCATCGAGGAAGGAGCCGCCGGCCTGGCCGCCTTTGCGGAAGGAATCACGGAAGCCGAGTGGCGCATACCGGTGTCGAGTACGGACCGTCGTCCGGTCGGCGTCATCGTGCACCATGTTGCCAGCATGTACCCGATCGAGATTGATGTGGCGCGAGCGGTTGCCAGCGGCAAGGCAATCACGGATGTCACATGGGAAGTTGTGGCCCAGCTGAACGGCAAGCATGCCGGCGAAAATGCGGAGGTAACGAAGGCCGCCGCGCTCGAGCTCTTGCGCCGGAACAGTCAGGAGGCCGCCGCCGCGGTACGCTCGTTCACGGATGACGAGTTGGATCGGGCAGCGCCCTTCTCGCTGAGCTTCGGCGCGCCGGTCACCGCGCAGTTCGTCATTGAGGACCACGCGCTCCGGCACAGCTGGCACCACTTGGCGCGCATCCGCAAGACCCTGGGCCGGTAACCTTCGCAGCCGGGCGGCGGCCATTCTGCCTAAGCACACACACCGGGAGGCCCGTGCCTCGCTTCGCGTTCGACCAGTCAGAATTTGCTACTTGGTGCCCGTAGGAGGCACGGCGGCGGCGGATTGAATGGTGGACTGCTGGCTGACGGCCAATTGCCAGCGGGCGTCTCGCAGCGTCCAAACGCGGACGTTGTAATAGGGCTTTCCACCGCGATGAGGCACGTGGTGCGAGATCATGACCGCGGCGTTGTCGCCGAAGTCGTGAATCTCCATGGAGGTGATCGGGTCGCCGGGCGTGCCCACTCCTGCCGCCTGTTGTTTTTGGGCGATGGCCACGCGCTCCGGCTTATTGCGCATCGCATTGTTATTGATGATCAGGAATTCGTCGGCGATATGCATGGGCCAGTCCACGGCGTCGGGATGCCACTCCTCCATCTTTGTTTTTTGCCAGTCGGCGAGAATGGCCTTGTCCATGGCGGTCGTGGGCTTGTACGGGACCGTGCGGCAGGGATTCTCGCAGTCGCCTTGGCCAGCGCCCGCTTCCACGGTCGCAGGCGCGGTCCCTGTGGAGATCGACGTGTCCAGTTCCACAAATTCCCGCCAGCCCGCTAGACGCTTCACCCAGATGCGCAAGAAACGGGCGTTATGATGCACGCCTAAAACCGTTTCCACCTCGCCGTAGAAATGCGTTTGCACATTCTCATCGCCGTGGTTGTCAGCGGCGAAGGACCGCAGGTTGTCCAGCACCTCCGCTTTCTTTAGCGACTTACCGTCCCCGTCCGTCCAAACGAAATCCGCGTCCAGCAGTTTGCCCGTGGCTGCTTTGTCGGACTTTTCCAGGGCGGCGAGCAAAGAGTGGTCGGCTTGCTGCGCCGCCTGTCCGGCATCATCCGCGGCAGCGACTCGCACAATCGGCCCAGCGGCCAATACTCCGCCGCACACAACTCCAACGATCGACGTCCAAATCCAAAAGCATTTCATAAGTTCTCCCCCTAAATCCGATTGCTTGGCGCGGATTCTAGACCGGCGGAATCGTGTCGGCAACGGCATTCTGCCAATCGCTCGTGCAGCCGCCAGATACAAGCGCAGCCGGGGGATGCCACGAAGACATGGCGAGTCGCGACTAAACGTGAGAGAATATCGGCAGGCGGCAGTGGCGGAACTGGCAGACGCACCAGCTTGAGGGGCTGGCGGTAGCAATACCGTGGAGGTTCGAATCCTCTCTGCCGCACGGAATTCCAACCTAGAATTGGCACAGAATCTCAATTCTTAGCGAACGAAAGTATGAATCCGCTTCGCTTTGTGTCAACATGTTCTTGCAAATACGGGTCATGATTTTTGTTTGATCTTCCCTAGAATTGCGAGGCGGAGACGTTTCTGTAGTCCCGCAAAGGATCAACCGCCGGATTCTGAACGGTCTATCTTATTTCGACGGCGCAGGCGCTGCCGGTGCGGGAATGGCCGGTGCCGGGGCGGGCGCTGACGCCGGAGCTGTCGGAGCAGGGGCCGCGGGCGCCGACTTTGAAGTCTTCGAGAACTGTTGCAACACGGAACTGCCTGTTGATGCGATTGTCGTGTTTTGATGCATGGTCAACGCCATGGACGTAAGCATGAACATGATGGCGCACCACGTCGTCGCCTTGGAAAGAAACGTCGCCGCTCCGCGCGGGCCAAACGCCGTTTGGCTGCCCGCGCCGCCGAAGGCGCCCGCCAGGTCCGCCGCCTCGCCGCTTTGCAGCATGATGACGACGATCAAAAGTCCGCAGATCACGATGTGCAATGTGACCAGCATGAAATACACTTTCCAACCCAGAGCCAGCAGGCCCAATCCCACAGCCAACGAAATTGCCCATTTCACTTCTCTTGGCATTTCTTTTTCCTTACTTTCAGAAGTTCACGATGGAGGCAAAGGCCTCCGCGTTAAGACTTGCGCCGCCGACCAGCGCTCCGTCAATTTCCACTTGAGCCATCAATCCCTTGATATTGTCGGGCTTGACGCTGCCTCCGTAGAGGATTCGCAACCCCGAGGCGCGTTCCGGAGTAAAAGTTGCCGCCGCCCGTCCCCGCAAGAACCGGTGCGCATCGGCCGCCATTTCCGGCGTGGCTGTGCGGCCCGTGCCAATCGCCCAAACCGGTTCGTAAGCAACGATGATACGCGAGAACTCGGCACCGGTCAACGCGGCCAGGCCCCCGCTGAACTGGCGCTCGAGCACCTCCTCGGTCTTGCCGCCCTCCCGCTCGGCGAGCAATTCGCCGACGCACAGAATCGGCGTCAGTCCCGCCGCGAGCGCCGCTTTGACTTTCCAATTGGCGCTCTCATCGGTCTCTCCGAAGAATTGGCGCCGTTCGGAATGCGCGATGATGACGGCCCGGCATCCCGCGTCGACCAGCATCGCGGCGGATACTTCGCCCGTGAACGCCCCCTCGGGCTCCCCGTGCATGTCTTGCGCTGCGATCGAAATTGGAGTTCCCTTCACAGCTTCCACCGCAGCCGAGAGCGCCGTGAAAGGCGGCGCGACGATAATGTCGCAATGCACGCAGCTCTTGACGAGCGGCGCGAGCGCCGAAAAATACGCCCGCGCTTCCGCCTGCGTCTTGTACATTTTCCAATTCCCCGCAATAATTGGTCTGCGCATGCGTGCTTACTTCCGACCCTTCTGAGTTGGGTTCATTGATTGTTCTTTTACCGGGGCGTCAAGCGCCTTGGGCGTTCCTTGGGCTGCGTTAACAGCAGTTGCCATAAAGGTAGGATCTGCAAGGGCTGACAGGTTAATGGGTTGGATGACTGCGGCGTCCACGAGATGCATGGAATCAGCAAACGACTGTGGTAGGAAACTGATCTGGGGCATGCCGATCTGGGGCATAGCGGGCCTCGCTTCGGCGATTTCACCCCTCAATGCCTCGACCATTTCCATTACTCTAGCCAGTCCTTGTTCAATCGGTTTATTGCTGTCCCTCAAGGCTTTCACGTCTATCGCCTGGCTTACAGGAGAATCCACCTCATCGGGATTCTTCTCGAGTGACTCGATCTGCCTTGAAAGTTCTGCCTTGCACACTTCCAGGCTCCGGTAGTCACCGTACTTTAGCTGAATTGTCCGCAAAGCAGATACGTCGAACGGTATCTTCTGGCCCTCCTCGATAATCTGGACGAACGGCTTCCGAACTGCGTGACGCAATGCCAGTTCATAAAACACGTTGGGATTGCCTGTCGCGAGGTAAGCAACGACCAAAGGAGACTCAAAAAGAAATTCGATCACCTGAGAGGTTATGATTCCAGACTTGCTAATTTCATCAGCGCGAATGACTTTGTACCCCAACCTCTCCGCAATTGGCCTAACGACATAGTCCCTCACCTGATCGCTTCGGTCACGGTCCTGAGACCCTTCCTCACCGATTGGGGCAATGAAAAAGCAGATTTTCGCTGATGTCATTGGACTCACCTGTTCATGTAGCTTTGTCGGTCAACGCTTCCACGCCCGGTAATTTTCTGCCGCCCAGAAATTCGAGCGACGCGCCCCCGCCGGTCGAGATGTGGGAAACTTTGTCGGCTAGTCCGGCCGCATGAATCGCGGCGACGGAATCTCCGCCGCCAACAATGGACGTAGCTCCCTTGGCAGTCGCCGCCGCGACCGCGCGCGCGATTTCCAGCGTGCCCTTGGCGAACACCGGCATCTCGAACACACCCATCGGGCCGTTCCACACGATGGTTTTGGCGCGCGCCAACTCCGCGGAATATTTCGCGATGGTATCCGGCCCGATGTCGAGCCCCATCCATCCGTCCGGCGTGGTGTTGACGCTGGTCGTCTGCGTTTCGGTGTTCGGCTTGAATTGGGCTCCCAGCACGTGGTCGGTTGGCAGCAGCAACCGGAAATTTCGCTGTTTCGCTTCGGCGAGCAGCTTTCGCGCCAGCTCTACTTTGTCCGCCTCCACAAGCGAATTCCCGACGGGCAGCCCCTGCGATTTCAAAAATGTGTACGCCATGCCGCCGCCGATGAGCATCGCGTCGGCCACGCGCATCAGATTTTCCACGACTTCAATCTTATCGGACACCTTTGCGCCGCCCAGGACTGCTACGAATGGGCGTTCGGGATTCGAGAGCGCTTTTCCCAGATAGGCAAGTTCGCGTTCCATCAGGAGCCCTGCCGCAGCTTGCTTTACAAAGCGCGTGATCCCGACGACGGACGCGTGCGCTCGATGGGCCGAGCCGAAGGCATCGCATACAAACAGGCCATCACACAGCGCCGCCAATTTACGCGAGAAATTCTCGTCGTTGGCCTCTTCCTCCGCGTGGTAGCGCACATTTTCGAGCAGGAGCACGCCGCCATTGGCGAGAGCGCGGCTCTTGGCTTCAACATCCGCGCCGACGCAGTCCGCGGCAAATTCCACGGCCAGGCCGAGCAATTCCGCGAGTTTCGCCGCCACGGGCTTCATGCTGTATTTTGGATCGGGCTTTCCCTTGGGCCGCCCCAGGTGTGACGCGAGGACAAGCCTCGCGCCGCGCTTGCGCGCAAACTCGATCGTCGGCAGAGTTTCGCGGATGCGCGTATCGTCGGTAACGCGCCCGCCGTCCAGGGGAACGTTGAAATCCACGCGCATGAAGACGCGTTTTCCGCTCATTTCCAGGTCGCGAATCGAGAGTTTGTTCATGGCTTATGTCGGAAGTTGCATAGGATTGGAAGACTGAAACATCGGTTCAGCAACGCCACGAAGGACTTCAGGGGCTAAAGCCCCCGCACCTTACCGTGCTGAATGTCGCGGCTGAAGCCGCGACCCACAAACCTTGGCCGTATCGCAGCATTTTCTTGGCGCTGGAATCGCACGGATCGTTAATCACCAGCCGCCCATCACGAATCACCAGTCACTAGTCACCGGTCACTATTCACCAGTCACTAGTCACCAGTCACTTCCTCCTACATCTTCGACGCCAGAAGCGTGATCAAATCCCGGCACCGGCTGGAATATCCCCACTCGTTGTCATACCACGCAAGGACCTTGGCGCAATTCGTTCCCACGGCGCGCGTGTAGCCGGAATCTACAATCGAGGAATGCGGATTCCCCCGGAAGTCGCAAGAGACTAGTTCTTCCTCCGTGTATTCCAGGATATTCTTCATGGGGCCGTCGGCCGCGGTCTTGAGCGCGGCGTTCACAGAACTCACCGTCACAGGCTTTTCCGTGAACACCGTCAGGTCGACCACGCTGACATTCGGCGTTGGCACGCGAATGGAATAGCCGTCGAGTTTCCCTTTCAGCGCCGGAATGACCAGGTGCAGCGCCTTGGCCGCCCCGGTCGATGTGGGAATCATGGAAAGCGCCGCCGCGCGGGCGCGCCGCAAATCCTTGTGCGGCAGGTCGAGCAGCTTCTGGTCGTTGGTGTAGGAGTGGATTGTGGTCATGGTGCCGCAGGAAATCCCGAACGTGTCCTGAATCACTTTGGCGACGGGAGCGAGGCAATTGGTGGTGCAGGATGCGTTCGATATGATGTGATGCTTCGCCGGGTCGTAGGATTTGTCGTTCACGCCAAGCACGACCGTCAAGTCCTCGTTGGTCGCGGGCGCCGAGATGATGACTTTTTTCACCGTGCCGCGCTTGTGCTTGGCCGCATCGGAGGCATTGGTGAAGAGGCCCGTGGACTCAATCACAATGTCCGCGCCGACCGAGGGCCAGTCGATTTCGCCGGGATCTTTCGTCTTGAACACGCGAAAGCTCTTGCCGTCCACGGCGATCGAATCCTCGGTGTGAGTCACCTTCTGGTGGAGATTGCCCAGGACGGAATCGTATTTCAACAAATGCGCGAGGGTCTTCGAGTCGGTGATGTCATTTACCGCGACGAATTCAATCGCTGAATTTCCCAGCGATGCGCGCACGATGTTCCGCCCGATGCGGCCAAAACCGTTGATTCCCACTTTAATCGGCATGAATCCTCCGGAAGAGTGAATAGCGCAATCACCGCTCCATCCCAATCAGCTGCAAGGGCCCGGTTGCACACACAAAAAGAGTTGCTACAACATACTTATCATCGGCCATATTCGGTGGATGTTTAGTGCGATCGCTGTTGCCCTCACGTCGAGGCTTGGGCGAGATAATTCCGTCCCTTCATCATCTTTCACGCGGAATGTAATCTCAAGATGCTAGGGTGGCCACAAAGAAAAGTCAAACCAGTTTGTACATGCGATGTGTCAAAAATGTGATTGCCTTCATCAGTTTTTGGAGTTCTTTTCCAGTATCCCTTGCAGAGTGCCAACCTTGCCGTCGATTGGCCCTGTTTGCAGACCAAGGATCCTCGCGATGAAGGGGTACACATCGACGTTTTCGAAGGGCGCCACGGTGACGCCCGGGCGAATGTCCGGCCCGGCGGCGAAGAAAATCGCTTTCATGCTGGGCATCTGGCGCGGATCGTACCCGTGCCCGCCCCGGGGCGGCATCCTGGCGCCGCCTTTCGCATTGGGATCGTGAGCCACGATGGAATATGGGCCCGTCGGCACGACGACCGGATCGCCATCGCGCGGATTTGAATTAAAATGCAAATTAGCGGGCAGCTGGGCGCGACGATATACCTTGAACGTGTCACTCTTGCCCAGCAATGATTGGTAGGCCTTCTCCGCATCCACTTCCGACCTGGGATAGAGCCGGCCGCCTGCAGTTTCGAATTGCGACAGGTCAGCCCATTTATCGAGAATCACCCAGCTGCCCTGCAAAGTTTCCATTCCGTGATCGGCAACAACAACCAGGTCCACGGGCAATCTCGAGGCCGCAATCCCCTCCGATAGTTTTCCAATCATTTCGTCAACATGCCGGGCGGCCTCGGCTGTTTCAGGTGCTTCCGGACCGTAGGTGTGGCCGGCTTCATCGGTATCCTCGAAGTAAAGCGTGATGAAATGGGGCCTTTTTTCCGGCGGAAGCTGGAGCCATGCGAGCACCTGGTCGACGCGTTTCTCGTCGGGAAATTTTTCATCGTAGGCAGCAGGGTAGTAGCTGGGGCGTTTGCCCTGAATCTCGGCATCCGAGCTGGGCCAGTAGAAGCAGGCAGCGCGCATTCCTTGCTGCTCCGCCAGCACCCACAACGGCGTGCCGGCGTACCAACTGCCGTCGCCCGTGGTTTTCGGATCGGTGAGTGTGTAGGTCTCTTTGCGCGCAGGATCGTAGAAAGTGTTTCCGACGATCCCGTGATGATCCGGGTAGAGGCCGGTCACGATCGTATAGTGATTCGGGAACGTTACCGACGGGAACGACGGAATCATTCCATCCGGCGCGCTCGCTCCTCGCGCCGCCATCGCCAGGAGATTTTTTGCGCCGTACTTCATCGCATAGTCATAGCGAAATCCGTCGAGCGAAACCAGCACGACATAATGTTTGGCTCGTTGCTCGGTAGTGTTCGGCGGATTCGGAACTTCGACCACTTGGCTGGTCGATTGCGTGGCGCAAAGCGCCGCCGTCAGGATCAGGATGAGCAGAATGGACCATGCGCGGGTATTGGGGGTACCCCATCCCCGCCGCCGCGAGGGTGGGGATTTTCGGTCTTGAATCATCGCTCCTCATTTCAAACGACGGTATGCACCAAAATCCCCACGCTTTGAAAATTCACCAGGGGTGGGGCGACCAAAACCGTTTCTTCCGTTCATCCGGTAAAAAATACATTTGGTCGGGGACTACTGCGGATATTGATGAACCTCGGTAACTTTGTCCCCTTCAAAACTCACAAAGATTGTCTTGGCGGGAGGCGTGCCATAGATCCAATCTTCAATTTCGTTCCCATCGGAACCTTTTTCACGGACCTTGCGATCCGGCCGGCCCATGGCCGCCAGCACCATATCGTGATCCATGCCCACTACAGGCTGCTTGTCCTGAATCGCTTTCTGAATTTCGGGAGGCAAACTTTCCACCCATTGCACAGCCGCGGAGTGCCGCTTTGAGAAATCGAGCACGCCGGAAAGGAATTGTTCCAATTCCTCGGCCGTCATTTCGGGCAAAGGCTTGTCAAAATCCAGGTACAGCGTGGCGCCCGCGTTTGTGTTTACGGGCGTGTCCGGAGTAACTGTTCCCGTGGGGATTCCGCCGACTTCCAAATGGATGCGGTCGCGCAGCCGGGTTTTGCCGCGTCCGCCGCCATTGATGTCCACGATGATTTCCTTGTCCTTGAAATCCAGATTCGTGATCTGCGCATGGTCTCCCGGATTGATGGCTGAACCGGCTGAAGCGACCGCCATCCGGAGAGCATTTTCATTGAGAGGAACGCCGGCTTTCAGATGGAATCCCTTTTTCCCCGCGGGAATCGCTCGAACTACCCGCACAACTTCTCCATCCACATACCGAACCAGCGACAGGCGAGACATGGGTTGCAAAGGCCCCGCCTGGGTTTTTGCGGGCTGGGCGGGATTGCCTGTGGAATCGTTTTGCGCGGGCTTCCCCTTATCAGCACTCTGAGCTGTCCCTTGCAAGGCAGGCAAGTTTTCGTCCGGGGAGATATTTACAACCTGATTGGGAGGGGGCGTGCGAAGCAATCCGGACGCATCCGCGCTCAACAGGAGCGCCGCCGTCGCGATCATGGAACCCAGCCGGACCATTCGGTACCTTCTTAAAATATTTTAACACCAAATGCGTCCCGCCGGTGCGTCAACGATTTGGAAGACTTTCCGTATCCGATTGAACGAGAACTCCGCCGCGATCGATTCGCAGCGGCAAGAGCTT
This sequence comes from uncultured Acidobacteriota bacterium, assembly GCA_963768275.1. Taxonomy (GTDB): domain Bacteria; phylum Acidobacteriota; class Terriglobia; order Acidiferrales; family UBA7541; genus Palsa-360. The sequence goes on along the minus strand of CAVYHH010000026.1, from coordinate 389,743 downwards.
TGCGCCCGTGGCGACGACAGCGGCTTCGACGCGCGCGCGCTCGTCCGGGTCAATCACGAGCGTGACGCAGCCGCCGCCCCCGGCGCCGCAGACTTTCCCGGCTAGCGCGCCCTGGCGGCGCGCGGAGGAAATCACCTTATCGATGAGCGGAGTCGAAATCGTGCGCAAATTGCGGCGGCGGAATTCCCATTCTTCGCGGATCAGTCGGCCCACTTCGATCCACTGGCTTCGCTCGAGCGCAGCACGCACGGCTCGCGCGACGATCGAAATTTTTTCCAGATTTTGCGACACGCGCCGGTCGCCATCGATGTGCCGCTTGAATACTTCCCAGTTGTTGATGCCATGTTGCCGGGGTTTTCCCGTGTAACACAGGACGAGCCGGCGCTCGAGTTCGTCAAGATCGCAGCCAAGGGCTTCGCGCCGCTCGCCGCCCGGGGCGAGAACAATCGCGGCTGCGCCGCCGAACGCCGGAGGGTAATGATCCTGCGTCCCTGTGGGCACGCGGATGACGATGGCCTCGACGTCGCGGCTGATGTGGATCCAGTCTTCCCGGCGCAGGCCGGCGCCAGTCAATCGGTCCAGCGCGGCGCAGATGGCCACGGCCATGGCAGACGAGCCGCCGATCCCCGCCCCGGCGGGCGCTTCGGAATCTGTGGTCAGCGTGAATCCGCCCGTCGGGCGGAAAACCCGCACGAGGTGCGCGAGCAATGGCAACTTATAGCGGCGCGCACGAAACAACGCGTCGAACGAGGCAAACGACTCCTGGCGCTTTGTGTCACGCGAGGCTAGAACTATGCGGTGAGAGGGGTCCGGCGCGGTCTCGATCACGCAGGAAGCGTAACGCGTGATGGCGCAATTCACGGTCAGCGACCCTTCGTGAAACAGGTACAGCGGCCAAATGTCCAGCGTTCCCCCGGCCAAGTCAATCCGCGTCGGCGCTTTCGATTCGATTCTCACTTTGACTTGTTTCCTTCCTCCCGCTAGCCTCTTGCTTCGCGTCGATTCGCAACTTCCGCGCGAATCATACCAGATGAACGCAGTCGCCCAATCCGGAACGGAGCCGCGTGATTCCGTACTTGCACGATTCATGCTGGGCTTCGACGGCGATTCCCTTCCCGGCGAGCTCGCGGAATATCTCGCTCGGGGGCTTGCCGGCGTAGTTCTTTACAAACGCAATTTCACGAACACGCAGGGACTGCGGGAACTCACTTCGGCCATCCGCCGGGCCGCCGGACGGCCTGTGCTGATCGGTATCGATCAGGAAGGCGGGACGCGATTCGCGCTTCGAGAGCCGTTCACGGCGTGGCCATCGGCGGCGGAACTGGGACGGTTGGGGGACCTCAAATCCGTGGAGCAAGTCGCTCGCGCGATGGCAACGGAGCTGCGCGCCGTCGGTTGCAATGTTAATTTCGCACCGATGCTGGACCTGCATGTGAATTCAGAAAGCCCTGTGACAAAGGATCGCAGCTTTGGGTCTGATCCGAACCTCGTTGCCAGGATGGGAGCTGCGTTTGATCGCGGATTGCGGTCAGGGGGAGTGCTCTCATGCGCCAAGCATTTCCCGGGGCATGGCGACGCGGCGGTAGATCCGCATTTGGACTTGCCGGTTTTCGGGGGAACGATGCAGCGATTGGAGTCGGCCGAGCTTGTTCCCTTCGCCGCAGCGGTTGCGGCGGGTGTGCCGCTGGTGATGACCGCGCACATCCTGCTACCCCAAATCGATCCCGAAAATCCTGCATCACTTTCGCGCACGATGCTCGACGGTGTCTTGCGGCGCCGCTTGCGATTCGATGGCGTAATCCTCGCCGACGATCTCGGCATGGGGGCCATTGCCAAGCGATACGGGCCGGGAGAGGCTGCGGTGCAAACGCTCCGCGCGGGGACAGATATGGCCATGCTATGCCATGACTGGTCCGCCGTGGCGCCTGCAATCGCGGCGGTCGGGAAAGCGAAACAAGAAGGGGGCTTCGACGAGGATGAGTGGCGCGCATCTTTGAACCGAATCGAGCGCGCATGTATCCAGTCGGAAGCGCCGAAGCCCGGGCCGTCGATCGACATTTTGGGATGCAAAGAATATCAACGGTTGGCGGAAGGGATTCGCGCGCGTCTGCGGTGAATTTTCTGCAGGCTCTGTGTTCAAGCAGATCGGAAAAAATCTTTAACACGGAGAGCACAGAGGGCTCAGAGAAAAACAAATTTCATGAAACGACGGATTCTACTCTGAGGATGTGGCGGCTCGTGCCGCGGGAGGAACCGCTTCGGACGATGCGCTTTTGTTTGCTTCGACCCGGTCGTGCGCCAGGTGCGGTTCGAAGCAGCGCCGGCAACGCGGTTCATACATGCCGGCGGCGCCGACGACGATCAGATCCTCCGAAGCGACGAGCCGCTGCGTATGCACCGCGGGATTTCCGCACTGCACGCAGATGGCGAGCAGCTTGGTGATTTCTTCAGCCACGGCCAGCAGGCGCGGCATCGGCTCGAAGGGGCGCCCGAGGTAATCGGTGTCCAGGCCGGTGACGATTACCCGCTTGCCGGCGTCCGCCATGCGCATGCAGGTGTCGACGAGCCCTTCCCCGAGGAACTGGCCTTCGTCAATCCCCACCACTTCGGTCCTCGGCTGGACTTTTTCGAACACCTCGGCCGCGTTCCGCACGACCTGCGACGGCAACTCGAACCCGGAATGAGAAACGATGTCCGTTTGCTTGTATCGCTGATCGATGACCGGTTTGAAGATCTGCACGCGCTGCCGGGCGATTTCGGCGCGCTTCAAGCGCCGGATCAATTCTTCACTCTTGCCCGAAAACATGGGGCCCACGATCACTTCGATCCAGCCCATGTTCCCTTTTACGATGTCCACTTGTCTAAATCTCCTATGGGCGTCTCGCTGCAGAGTAGCATAACGCGCCTTAACTCCGGCAACCATCATCGATAATTGAAAACTGAATTCGTCCGCAGTTTGCCTTATCCGTGTTTATCTGTGTGAATCCGTGGTTTCCAAAGTCTTACACGCGCCAAAGCGGCGCTTGCTTCTCTTTCCCGTAGCGGTCGAGGAGAAATTTCTTAAGTTCATCCACGTTTGCAAACACGCGGTCGGTGCATGCCAACATCCAGCCGCTGATTTCTCCCAGGGGCGCGTCGGTCACGAGATACACCGGAATCCCGCGGCGCTGAGCAAAAGTTAATTCGGCGGAGGTCCCGCCGGAGGAGAGCGCCGCGCCGTCGCCGCTCAAGCAACAGATGACGTAGTCGGCCTTGTTCTCCACGATATCGAGGTCGTATTGAATGATCTTGCGGACCACCCGGCGGAATCGTTCGACGTCCGTTTCCTTCCACTCCCGGAAGTGCGCGGCTTCTTCGTCGGTAAGGTTTTTCTTTTCGTCTTCGGCGGGATCGTAAACGCGATGCCCGAGATCGTTGTGCAGGAACGGCATGAGTTTCCGGCGCCACAACTTGCCGCCGTCCGGCGCGAATTCAATCGGGCCACACAAATATGCCAGCATGGAAATTAGGTAAGGACCAGTTCAAGAAGGAATGGAGCGGCCGATGGGACTCGAACCCACGCCTGGACCTTGGCAAGGTCCCGTACTACCCCTATACTACGGCCGCCCGAATCAACAAAACTCTAACATGCCGGCGTTTTGGCGACAAGATCCTAGCCGGATCGAATTTAATATGGCCTTACAAACACACCAATAAGACCAGGCCTGCCCGGCCGGGCATCCTTTGAGACCTTGTAAGGCAGTGGGATCAGCCGACTTGCAATACTCGCGCGGTTTTTACGACAGGGGATTTCCGTTGCCGCTCGGCAAACTTGGCGGCTTTTTCCCTGTCCGTATACACGCGAGCAAACCGCTCCCCGTCCTTGTAAAACACTGTGACCTGCCAGTGTTTGTGCTTCCGCCGCCGATCCTTCCCAAACTTGGTGCGTTTCCGTGCGGTTTTGGTTTTGGGCATGGTTTGAATATCTCAATGACGCTTCGTGCGCGCAAGTACCAATTAGGTCAATACTTTGCACGCAATCGAATTATACTTTATTATCGCCTCTGTTGTAACGACTAAAGGTAAGGTACCAGAAATCTCCCACTGGCCCGTTCTGGAGAGCCACTTAGCCCAGCGCGGAACGTTCTTCTTTCGAGTTCATCTCATTGCCAGGCAAAATTCATTAAGAAAACATTAGAAAATCGAGTTGTCGCGGCGGCACACCCTTTCCTCATTCTCGGCGCATTTCTACAAGGCTTGGTCAATCTTTCGCGCTATTCAGGATGGTTCGTCCCAGCTCGGAGACCGTGGTTGCCGTTGGATTGCGAATGAACACGATCAAAAATTTGGAATTCTCCTCCATCTCACCGCAGCGTCTAATGAATGCAGGAGGAACGCACATCGCCGGTGGGCATGCAAAGGTTTGAACTCCGGCAATTCGGTGCACGTTCGGCTCCAGGAAACTTTTGCCGACATTTAATGCAGTATTCAAGGAGCGTTTGGAAGTTGCGGGCATCTTAATTGAGGAGTAGCCCGAATCCGTCGTGAACAAGCAGTGCAGGAAGGGATTGGAGGCAGGATGATTCAAGTCAAAGAAGGAGCGAGGATCGAAAACCCCCGAAAATACGAACCCGGCGCGGTCGAACACCTACGGCATTTGCTGGAAGTCGGCATCCCGGCTCAACGTGATGCCCGCCTCGAAAATTTCTACGAGATCGAAAGCAATTACGAGACCTATTACATTCACGTATCGCCGATCAGTGGAAATGTGGTGCTGTTGGCAAAGTGGCTCCGCCAGCCGCAAGAGTGTTGCCTCAGGTCAGGATACCTCGTCGCATAAATCTGGCATCCGTGGTTCCCAGCCCCCTCGCTACGGCATAATATTTTATATTTCAGCAGGTTATGAAAATCGTTAGGACTGAGCACCAGGATTCCAAAATTGGCCTTTCTTCATAGGGCCAAGCAGCTGAAGAGTGACTGGGAGATGTCACTTGCTCCTGTTGCCGTAGACCTGGCCGATTTGTCGAGCGTGCAAGCGACTTCCTGAAGACGCATAGACAAAAAAAATAGGGCGAAACGGCGGTCGCCGTTTCGCCCCGATTTCTTACAGGCTGGTGACGTTCGCTGCCTGCAGGCCCTTGGGGCCGGAGGTGACTTCGAACTCAACCGCCTGGCCTTCGTTCAACGATTTGTACCCCTCCGCTTGAATCGCGGAGAAGTGGACGAAGATGTCCTCGCCGGACTGGCGCTGGATGAACCCGAATCCCTTGCTGGCATTGAACCACTTTACTGTTCCTTGTTCTTTCACGGTGTTTCCTTTTCACTGTTTTGAGCTATTTGGTGCTTCTCGACCGCCTCCAGCCGTACAACAAAAAAAGGCCGCGGGTTTGTACTCGCAGCCCCTTTAAATCGAATCTAAAGGTTTCACAAGAGCAACAAACGCAATTGCACAATATCACGAATTCAGGTTTGAGCCTAACGATTTCCACAGGCTGGCTGGACCGCGCCTCAGCCGAGAAATAAGTCAAACCCTCAGCCCCTTCGAAACCCACGAAGGAGCGGCCACCCGGAAATTCAAACCCGCCAGAAAGGGTGCGCCACCCGCCCGCAAATTTAAAATAGCTAAAGCGTGCGCCACCCGCAGAATTCCTACTCTATCTTTGGACACTCTTTCGACTATGAGGCCGTTTATTTCGCTCGCTGCATGATCTAGGTCCTCATACGCAGGCTTGGTAATTTTTGACGCAGGTTCATTATCAAAACTCCACCATTATCCATCTGAGTTGCCTCCACGAAGCGCTAGTGATGCGCGTATATCTCGCGCTCTTGCGGAAGCTCTGGAAATAGTGTGCTCTAATATCCCATCGAGATTCTGACCTCTATCCCACAGGGAGCCTAGATCGGCGACAATACTCCCGATCAATTGAGATTCATGCCTGGGAAAGCCTTCCTCAAATCGCGATGATCCTTTTGTGTGTGATCTGCGCGCTACGGCGTTGCAATTGCCTGTTCTGTCCTCTTTGCGCGCGTGCAATGAAAACTCTCGCTACACCAGACACTTTTTGGGATTGACTTTGCTTTGAAACTGATTGTTTTAGTTTTTCAGGCGCCAAATCCCTGGGGCCACCCTCAACTTGCGAATACTAAGATCGCCATCAAATTGATTAAGTATATGCCTGGTTCGTCTTAAGATCTGGATAGTCCATTGGTTCCTCCAAGGCGAATCTAATCAGGGGGAATTGCCCCTCGAAGAAAATCAGAGAATCAAAATCCTTAGGTACATCCTATTAGCTATCTTATCGCCTGCCTCATTTTGGAGCTGCATCCGAAGCTTGGCATCATCCCCCGCGTTGTCTGGTTGGATCGGCCCTCCAGGTTTTCCATAATGGGTCAATGCTCTATCAACCTGAGACCCATCCTTTTTGCAGCGTCCTTGGCCTTCGAATACATGACAGAATTCACACCAGTACGTTCGCCCACTTCGTAAATTCCATATGCACCGATTCCGATCAAGATCGCAGGACAAGCTTCAGGTTGAACCGCACAGCCGGCCCCAGCTGATGCCTCTACTTCTCCGTCGTCAAACCCATAAATCATCCCGCCGCAACTGCCGCTGCCGTAGGTGCAACCGGACGGATCAAGCCCACCACCGCCGCCCCGGAAATTCGAGCCGCACATTCCAAGCCATTCGGATCATAGTCCGGATATCTCCCGAATGCCTTGCCCAGGATGGTTCCACTCTGACTCTCGGATCCGCCGGGGTGTCGGTTGGAGGCCCATAGTTGGCGCCGCCCCCCTCAGGTCCATTATCGTACCCTCCGGTACCCCCAATGCACAGGACGAGACACCCGGTCCCTCCGCTTCCTGGTCCCTGGCAGTCGAAGTCGCAGAGTCCACCTCCCGCGGTTAAGAGGCCGCTCGGGTCGGTGAAATTGGTGGGATTATTGCGCGCGTAGGTGTACTTGTTCAGCGTTTGCGGGTCGCTTGTGTTGCCGTCGAGAGGATCGGGGGAAAGGAACCGTTCCAGGCGAGAACTGTAGTTGGCGGATTCGTCGGAGGTTTGGCTCTCTTAACACGAGCATCATACCATGATCGTAGGGCGTCCGCTGCCGCCTTATCAACACCAGCTTGGTGGGCCAAATAAACCAAATATAGGCCACCACCCACAATTATAGCCGGGCAAGCCTCCGGTTGAACGGTACATGCTGCAGCCATTCCTCCTTCCGCCTCTTCAGCTGGTAAATTCTGGTTGTACGGTAATTGCCACCATTCCTCCTTCCGCCTCTTCAGCTGTTAGACCGTTTGCCATCCCGCCGCAATTGGCGGGTGGCGCACCCTTTCGCTTTTTTCTGTTGCTGGTTGCTTGGGCTTAGATCATACCACTCTGATCCTTCGCTGTTGAATTTCGCTTTTGTTTTTGCGGGTGCCCGACCCTTCCTGACTTTGGAAGGGTCGGGGTTTAGATTCCGTTCTGCCCAAAACGTGAGAGGAAAGAAGGGGCTGCCCGCCAGCGGTTGTTCTTGGAGGAACTGAACTCTAAACCCGGACCCTTAGAACCCAAAGGGTCCGGCACCCGCAAATTCAAAATCACTCAAAGGGTGGGCCACCCTCTATGACGTTGTCGGCTCTGTCAAGAGACACGTAGAGTGTATGAGCTGCGGGCAGCTCGTTTTTGTTCTTACTTAAAAGGGCCTTTGCTCTTTCCTTCATTTTGACCAAGGCTCGCTGCGTAAATCTAGCGGTGGAATCTGGTTCCACCAGCCATCTATTCGGTCAATCGCTTCCGACCATGATTCATTCTGCAGACCCCGCGATCGCTCGCGGGAGCAAGGCGCCCAATCAGCCGAGCGATGAACTTGCGTCCATCAGGGTGGCCCCCGGGCTGCCTTGCCTGCGAACCAGCCGTGCGTAATCTGCTCCACTACGCAGCATCCAGTACATACGCACAGCTAACTTGCGCGCGATGGCCACTTTCGCCACTGCGTGTCCTCTACGGAATTTCAAACGTTGATAGTCCTGCCGCAGCGCGGGATCTTTGCGCACCGCGGGATACACGGCTTCGATCAGCAGCCAGCGCACCATGGTGTTGCCCTGTTTGCTGATGGCTCCCAGTCTGCGCCGTCCGCCGCTGGAGTCCTCGCTCGGATTCAGTCCCAGATAACTGGCGATCTTCTTGCTGCGAGCGAAACGAGCGATCGGACCGATGGCCAGAACAAAGGCCAGCGAGGTCACTGGTCCAATGCCAGGATGGGTCATCAGGAGCACCGCATCTTCCCGGCGCTGGGCTTCTTCCAGAACCGCGCGATCCAACTCCGCGATTGCGGGTTCGAGTTGGTCGAGCAGTTTCAGAAGTTCTTCGCGCCGCCGGCTGGCCCACGGTGCTAGCCCCAAGTGCACCAACTCCACGCGGCCTTTTTTGGTGAACAACTTTTTCTTGCGGCACAGTCCCTCACTCAGGGCCAGGGCGTGCAGTTGATTGCCCAGCATCGTGCGCAGGCAAACCAGCTTGTGACGATGCCAGAGCAACTGCCGCAGGTCTCGCTCGGCCGGCGTGGGTACCCAGATCTTCGGAAAGCGTTTCGCCAGCAGCAGATCCAGAATGAGCCGGGCGTCGCGCTCATCCGTCTTTTGTTTGCGCACTTCGCTGGCGCGAATCTTCGCCGAGTCTCCGATCCACAGTTCGTGGCCCAGTTCCGCCAGCAACCGCTCGAACCAGCGAATCGGACCCGTCGCTTCGATGCCCACCCGCACCGGTCCTTGCAAATCCCGGTAGAACGCCTGGGCCTCCCCGCTCTGGTGATCCAATCGCCGCTCGATCAGCTCCCCGGTAGCCTCATCCATCATGGCAATCTGTTGGTAGCGTGTGTGAAAATCACATCCTATAATCTTCATTGCTCGGCTCCTTTCTTCCGAGCCTTGGTCGTTAGCGCTACCAAGTCTACTCGGAAGGAGGAGCCGACAACGTCATCTAATCAGCCCTTTCTCCCCCACCAGGGATCCACTCATGCCTTGCGATGCTTGAAGAACTCGACTTGGCGCAGGCGCTTCTTGGCCTCTTTCAGAGTTTTGTAGGGTCCGCCGAGATTTTTCCCCTTGGTCGAAACCACCTTGTATCCGCCCTTCACCTTTACGATCATCGGGAGCCGCCTCCCTTCTGATTTCCCATCCGGGCCTGCCTACCACAGAATGGTAACGCTGAATCCAGAAGGGTTCAAAGTCGCTGCTGGAGTTCGAGTTGCAACTCGTGCTGGCGGGCCGGGGTCAGCTTCGCGCCATTTTGCGTGACATAGAAAACGTCCGTCGCGGTTCCTCCCTCCGTGTCGATCAAGCCGACTTCGATATTGAAGTTGTGCTCGGCAAATGTGGAGCTGATGTCGTACAGAAGACCGGGCCGGTCGAGGGCCACGATTTCGACGACGGTGCTGTGCGAGGAGCACTCGTTGTCCATGTGGATTCGCGTTTCCACGCTGACTTTGGGCGGCCGTTTTTCCGGCTGAAATTTTCTTTTCATGAGCGCGGAGACGTCCAGCTCGCCCAGGATCGCGGCGACCAGTTGCTGCTTCAGCCGGTGGATTTCCGTCGGATTGTGATCGAGCGTTTCAAAGCGGTCGGAAAAACGCAGCGCGTCCAGAACGATTCCGTTTCGATTGGCGCAGGCGTCGGCCTTCAGAATATTCATGCCCCACGAAGAGATCGTCCCCACCACTTTCGTAAAAAGAAAGGGACGATCCTTGGTGACCAGAACAAGCTCATAGTACTGGTCCCGCTTGGTGATGCTGATTTCCGCGACGGAATGCCCGAGCCGCCGGTACATCCGGTAATGAGCGGAAATTTCCGCGGACGAATGAGTCAGCAAGTACCGCCGGGGAAAACCGTCGAGAAAATTTCTGAATCGATCCGCTTCCACCGCATCCTCGCCGGTTGGAATCAGGCGCTCGAGCTGCTGGGCATCTTCTCCCGCGAGGTACATGCGCTGGTCGTCCACCGAACGGTTGAGATAATTTTCCGTGGCGGCGTAAAGTTGCCATAGCATTTCCGCCTTCCAAGTGGTCAGCGCTTCCGGATTCACCGCTTTGATGTCCGCGTAGGTGAAGAGCGTCAGCATCTTGAGATGTTCGATGGTCCCGACGGTCTTCGCAAAATCGTGCACCGCTTCCGGATCGAAGATGTCACGCCGCAGCAGCGTGGCGGACATGCGCAGATGGTTGGCGATGAGAAAGGTCACCGTCTCGCGGCCGAAGGTATCGAAGCGCAACCGCTCGAAAACGCCTTGAACCGCTTCCAGGCTGCCGTCCACGTGGCTCTCGTTGGGCATGCCCTTGCCGACGTCGTGAAACAGCAGCGATAAATAAAGCAGCTCGGGGTGCTCCAGGGTGGAAAGAATGTCGCGGAACCGGCGATCCAGATCGCCCTTTTTCGACGCGAGACTGTGCAGATTTTCGATGGTCACCAGCGAATGCTCGTCGACCGTGTACCGGTGGTAGTAGTCGCGAATCACCAGAGAATCGATGGCCTGAAATTCCTTGAAGAGCAGAACCAGCAGGCCGACGCGGTGCATCGCGCGCAGCGAAGAAGCGGCGTGAGGCAACACCAGAATCGCGCGGAAGTACTCCCACAAGTCCGGACTGGTGGAATTCCACTTCTGGATTCGCGGCAATGCGGCTTCGACCGCGTTTTCGGTTTCGGCGGTCAGCTTGAGATCGTGCCGCGCGACAAGCTCGAAGAGGCGGAACATCACCTTGTGGTCTTCCACGGAATCCGATTGCCGCAGGGAAATTCGGCCGTCCACAACTTTGAAATCCGCATTCGATAGCGGAGACCGGCGGGCGCCCAGCCAGCGCTTCCAAATCGATTTCGTCCGCGGGACTTCGTCAAACAGGACGGTCAGCCGGTAAATGGCGCGCGCCTGGCGAAAATAAGCCCGCATCCAGTCATTGGGAATTGCCGCTTTTCCTCCATGAAGGCCGATGCCCCTGGCCGCCGCTTCGGACTGCATCTCGTAAGTCAACACGTTGAGGTCGCGGCCCTGGCGATAGTGGAGGTAACACCGGACGGCATCGAGGAAATCGATCGCGTTCACGGCGTCCGCGCGAAGCGGGAGCGGCAGCAAGGGCGCAGGATCTTTCCATTCGCGGGAACGCTTCATCTCCGCGATCTGCGAGAGCCAGCAAGCCACTTGATAATCGCGGAGGCCGCCGGGACCGTCCTTGATGTTGGGCTCGAGGTGAAAAATCGTTTGGCCGTATTTCTGATGCCGCGCGCGGGCGAGGCCCGTGAGTTCCTGCATCAAGGTTTCGGATTCGCGAATCACCATTCCGGGAAGGACGCGGGTTCGCAGGCGCTCGTAAAGTTTTTCATCGCCGCAAATGTACCGGCAATCCAGAAGAGAAATGTTGAATTCGATGTTGTTGCGATAAAGTTTCCCGCATTCCGCGAGAGTCCGTGTGGTGGGGCTTACGCGAAGATGCAGGTCCCAGAGAGACTGGCTCAGCGGGGCAATGGCTTTCTTGCTAAGAAATTCCTCCCTGCCTTCCCTTCCGTAGAGAAACAGGAGATCGATGTCCGAATACGGAAATAATCCCTTCCGTCCGTACCCGCCCATGGCGGCAACGCAAAACCCTTCGATCGGACCGCTCGCCGCCGTGACTTCATTCCACAGCTCGGTGATCACGGAATCGATCAGCGCGGTACGGTCATGGACGGCCGCTTTGCCGTCGCCCACCTCTTCAAAGCGTTTCTGAATCCTCGCGGATTCTTCCGCGTACAGTTCCTGCAGACTGGTAGTGCGATTCTCGAGCTTCATATCCGACTTACGAGGCCCCCGCCCGCGCTACAAAGAAGAATCTGCGGAATACAAAAACGCTTACGAAACCAAATTCCCAATTACGAATTGTTGAACGCCCGGCTATTGTAGCGCCCGCCTTCAGGCGGGCATTTTGGAACTGGAAACATGCCCGTCCGCCGCGGCGGACGGGCGCTACACAAACCAAAACGGAGTCTACAGCGCGGAAACTCCACGCTCCTGGTTCCGTATCCGAATGGCTTGATCCACCTTGGAAACAAAAATCTTTCCATCGCCGATTTTGCCTGTCGACGCGCTTTGCAGAATCGCATCGATCGCGGCGTCCACCAGGTTGTCCGGAATGACGATTTCAATTTTGATCTTCGGGAGGAGATCCACCGTGTACTCGCGCCCGCGATAGACTTCGGTGTGCCCTTTTTGCCGGCCATGCCCGCGCACATCGGAGATGGTCATGCCCCCGATGCCCAGTTCCGTAAGCACTTCCTTCACCGCTTCAAAGCGGGACGGCTGAACGATCGCTTCAAGCTTCGTCATCATCTTCTTGTCCTCAGAGTCGAACCGCAGATTCGAGTCCTTGCTGCGTCCTGGCAGCGCCCTACACTATAGGGCCATTCTACCCGGTAATTCCACTGGATGAATCCCACGGGTTAACTGTAGCGCGGGGTTCAGCAAGTGGGATTTGGTCCTTGCCGCGGCGAACCCCCACAGGCTGAAGCCTGTGCTACCAAATACACTTCCACCTGAGATTGTCGATGATTTGCAAAATCATTTCCTTGCTGGAATTCTCGCGCCGATGCGGGATGTAGTGCTTCAATTCTTCTTACACAAAACCAAGACCACAATAACCGTTGGCGGGAGAGCCGCCTCCCCTGCGCGCCTCTCCCGCTTCCGGTGGTTCGCCCAATCAGAACATGAAGCCGGCTTCGATCGCTCCCCGGAACTGGTTGGTGTTCGATCCGGTCAAGGGGACTCCGGGCAGGCCGATTCCAAACCCAGTGTCCCCGGTGACGAAGTTCGTCAGGTGAACGACCGCGAGGTCTCCCCGAAGGAAGAAGGCGTCCTTCACCCAGGTCGGGGTCACGGTGAATGCAAACGCGCCGGTTCCGGGACCGTAGCTCAGCAAGTTAGCCTCGCCCGTCGCCAGGCTTCCGCTCGACTTGATGTATTCCGGCCGCGCGGCCAGCGAGAAGCCATGCTTGAACGCGTAATTGACGAGGACGGCTCCGCCGTTGGTGTGCGCGCCGGTGGGACTTAGCAGGGAGGCACTGTATGCGGGATCCGATTTTACCACCGTATACTGGTAGTACGGGCTGATGATCAGTGGCCCTTTCGTATAGGTGTAAATCAGGTTGTAGACCTGCTCGTTGTTCTGATATGCGGGCGTCACGGGGAAGGAGTTGGCGGGGCCGATCCTCACATAGGTGTTTCCGGCGTTTCCTGCACCTACAAACGTGACCGTATTCGCGGCATTAATGGCGTAAGCCAGCGACCCGGACAGCGTTGTGTAGCGGTCCGAGTAAAAATTATCGTTCCAGCTGAACGCCAGCGTGAGCTTCTTGTAAGTGTCATTCAGTTGGATGCCGCGACTGACGGCCTGCTCCTGGTTCCAGAGAAGGCCGCGCTCGATGTTCATATTCTCGAAGGTGAACGTGTACTCGTCCCCGACCAGCGTCGGCAATGCCCCGATCTCGATGTTGAAATTGCCTTTCACCAACTTGGCGTAGCCCACGGGGAACGGGCCGAACAGCCCAGTGGTAGTTGGGCCGGTCTTCGCGAACGGCACTCCGAGTATCGGTACATTGTAAGCGCCACCTTGCAGGTAGAACTGAAACCAGCCGGTGGTCTTTTGAATGAAGATCTGCGCGTTGCTGATGTCGACGTGCCCTTCGTCGCCGTGGACATAGGGATTATTATTGAACAGACCGATGCCGCTCAGAATGCCGGTTATTTCAATTTTTCCAAATGGACCCGCGGGGAGCTCGTGAGGTATCCCCGTGGCCAATGGACCCGACATCGAGGGAGTCGGCAATGGCATGGGTGCCGCTGGAGCCTGCGCCGCTGCCGGAGCGCTTGCGGGGGGCGCGCCCTGGTCCTGCGGAGCAGGCAACGCGGGTGAGGCCACATCTGCCGCCAATTCCGAATTCAGGTCAGCCAGTTCCGCCTTCAGCGCGTCGATGCGCTGGTGCAAATCCGCAGGGCTTGACGCAGGGGAAGTAGCCGATGGACTGGCGGCGCTCGTGTCTTCCGTCTCGCTTCCAGCTCCTGACCCACCTGCAGATAAACGACCTCTTGCCTGGCTGGCGGGAGCCCCAAGTCCTGCCAACCCTAGTGCCAACAGACCTATACACACCCCTAAAGTCTTATTCTTCATAGAATAAATGACTCCTTTTCCGCCGGTAGGCCGGTGAGCGACAAGCCCCGACCAGCGCCGAAAGTTTATGTTTTGTTAACCTCGCGGTCCAATTCATACTTTTTCTCTTAGCAATCAGGAATGTGGCGTCGACAAGACGAATCGTCTGCATTTGGAATTGAAATGGTCCATTTATATCTGTTTACCCGATTCGGATGGATTGTTTATGCCTCGTTGACTCCAGTTTGTTTACATTCGTTTACGTGAACGATGAACGCATTTACGACGACACTTTCGATCATCGCCGAAATGGCTTGTTTATGGTTCAAACCCGACGGCAGGATCGAAATCATCGAAGTAGATTAGTTCGTCGGGTTTTCATAAGGGAAAACGACTGCAAAGGAGTCACGATGAAAAAAGTAGCGATTTACGCAGGGCTTTTCGCTGTTCTCGCCAGCCCGTTCGCGGCGCTCGCGGCGCCAGCGGCCCAGTCATCCACGAGGTCTAATTCAGACAGTGTCACCATCACCGGAAGAGTGAGCTGTTCGAGATTCGGCGGTGGTACGGTAACTCCGCGCAAAGGGATGAGCGTCGCCCAGACCATCCAATATTGCGCCAACTTCATGGGCGGCCAATACACCATCGTCTCCGGAAACAAGATCTTCCGCCTGACAGGTGACAAGAATGTGCTGGCGAAAATGTCCGGTCAAGACGTGACCGTCGCTGGGCGTCTGAACACAGACGAACCGACCACCTCTTACGCGCTGATGGGCACGGTAGAAGCGACCTCCGTCGCTCCTGCCAAGAACTAAACGTCATGGAACAACGGTCAGAGCGTTTCAGCCGGGGCGTTCTCCAAGATGAGAACGCACGGCCGAAACGCCTGATGACGGTCCCGCAAGAGTAACTGTCAATCTGGAATCCAGCCCGCTCCTTCTCCGCAGTGTTCCTCCCTTGCCCTTCTGCCCAAAAATCCAGTGCCAGTAGAGCCTGAGACCAGTGAGTGAAGCTGGGTTGAAGGCGTTTCCCTTGCATCCTACGAGATCTTTGAATTGATGCCCCCAGAGCGATCTAGCGCCTGGAAAGGAAAAGGAAACGCTAGAAGCTGACTTGGGCAATGGAGTAAAATTTCCCGTGACCCTGACCCTATTGTTGCATCTACCTGGCATGGAGCCGGATGCCAAACCGGAATTGTTTGATTTTACGTTCACGCAATTCACGGATGAGCGCGGCCCCGGAACCTGCCATCCCATGGCCAACATGCCGAACATGTGCCGGTAATTTACAGAGGCAAATTTGATTTCAAAAACTTTGGGAGAAACTCTTCTATGAAACGTGTGCCGGCTAAATGGATTGTTGTTGGCTCGATTGCGTTTTTGGTCCTCATTCAAATCATTCAACCGAGCCGGACGAACCCTCCCGTGGTCGCTTCGCGCAGCCTCGAAGCGCATGTGGATGTGCCCCCGGAGGTTCAAACGGTTCTGAAACGGTCCTGCTACAACTGCCATTCCAGTGCGACGATATGGCCATGGTACAGCTACGTCGCGCCGGTTTCCTGGTACGTCGCGCACGACGTGAACACGGCAAGAGGCCACGTCAATTTTCAGAACTGGGAAGCGCAAATTAACGAGCAGGAGGGAAAGGAACATTTGGGCCTGATCTGCAAACTCGTCCGCGAAGGAAACATGCCGCCGGCCGATTACCGCGTCATGCACAAGGACGGTTACGTTTCTCCCGCGGAAACAACTGCAGTTTGCGCCTGGTCCCAGAAAGTCGGCACCACGGAGGATTCCGACTCCGACAAGAAGCCGGATTGAGCGCTAATTCCCGGACCGCCCGATTGCCGCTATTCAAAAAGCAGAACCGCAATTCGATAGTTAGAAAATCCGGTCTTGGCGTCGCTGGAACAAGCACCCACAACTGCGGAATGGTATTCGCCGGTTTGGATTCTCTGCACGAGCAGGTCAGGGAGCGTTTCGAGGTCGGGCGTCGCGTAATGCAGGACGAAGGAAGGAACGTGACTTCCGGCATAGCCGTTGTCCAGGACGCAGGAGCGGCGCGCGTCGCTCGTATAACTCAAAAGCCGCAGCCCGCGCGACCGCAGTTTCGCACCGACGATTCCCTCTTGCTCTTCCACGGATAACTTTTCCGCCTCCAGTGAAAAATCCTCTACCGCAAACAAGACGCCGTTGCGTTCGGCCACCGCAATCCCCACCGAATCGAGTTGCGGGTCGAGGAGGTTCGCGCGGTGCGGCGGCGAATTCATCCACTGCTGGTGGATGCTCTCCGCACTCGGTCCCTCGGCTACATTTTCCGCAAGGGAACTGAAGCGCGCGCCGGCTTGGGAAGCGCGCCCGGCCATTCCCGGCTCGCCGGGAAGCTGGTGGGAAAGCGTATTCTGCGCCGCCATTCGCAGCGCATGCTGCTGCGCCGCTCGGGCCAACGTGGCGCTCCTTTTCAAAGGAGCGAGCCCATGCGCCGAGCGCTCATGGTTCGCGGATTCAAACAGGGATTGGGCAGGGTCTTTCTTCTGGCCGCGCGCCGGAGGCAAAAATAAAACCAGAATTGCGAGACTTATCGTGGCCAGTACAGAAGCAACCCTCATTTGCGAATCCCCCACCCCATTGAACCCGCCTCGCATTTATTTTACTCGCTCTGAGGCGAGATGCATTCAACTCGTCTGATTTCCTGTGACCGGGTGAAGCACTGTTTGACACGTGGTGGCGCCGTTTATAATTGCGTCGGGGATTTTTCAAATCTGTCCATATCGCAAAAACGCCGGCGGGACGCCGGCGCCACAATACATTGGACGCCAAACTCATTGCATGCCGCGACTCCCGTGCTCTGAATCATGGGATAGAAATCCGGGCTAGTGGGTGAGTTGAAGCGAAGGCTGGGCAGCAACGCGCCTCATGATCTCTCCGCAGATTTGATCGAGCGGCAGGATTTTTTCAGCCAGTCCAGCGCGCGCCACAAAGCCCGGCATGCCCCAGACGACGCTGCTCGCCTCGTCCTGGACGATCACGGAGGCGCCCGCCGCGGAGAGCGCTTCGCACCCTTTCAATCCGTCCTGTCCCATGCCGGTCAGAATCACTCCGAGGGAACTTGCGCCGTAAACCGAGGCGACCGACCGGAACAGCACATCCACCGAAGGCCGGCAGAAATTCTCACGAGGCCCTTGGTGCGTGCCCAGGCGCATGCGTTTTTCGTCTTGCTCCACGACCATATGATAGTCGCCGGGCGCGATCCAAACGCAAGAGGGCCCAAGCAAATCACCGGGCTGGCACTCCCGCACAGGCAACGCGCATTTGCTTGCAAGGCGTTTGGCCAGGAGCATCGTGAAGATCGCCGGCATGTGCTGAGCAATGACCACGGGCAAGGGAAAATTCGCGGGGAAAGAAGGCAAGAGTTTAGCAAGCGCATCGGGACCGCCCGTCGAGACCCCGATGGCCACAATTTTGAGCTGGGCTGAACGAATAGGAACGGAATGGAATCGAATCTCGGGGCGCGGAGTCGGGGCAGCGGGACGTGAGACGCCGGTCACCGTATTCTGAACGCGCACGGGAAAGTGGCATAACGCTTTGATCTTGGGAACCAGGTCGCGCTGAATGGCTTCCGATGTGGCGGCCATGTTCTGGTTGCTGGGCTTCGCCACGTAGTCCGAGGCGCCCAGCGCGAGGGCATCGAGGGTTGCTTCCGCCCCTCGTTCCGTGAGCGTGCTGAACATAATGATCGGCACAGTTGGAAGAATTTTGCGTATTCCTGGAATCGTTTCCAAGCCATTCATGTCGGGCATTTCGATATCCAGCAAGATGATGTCCGGGCGCAGCGTCTGCAGCTTGGCCAGCGCCAAACGGCCATTGCTGGCCCATCCGGCGATGGCAAGATCCGGGTCGCTCGAAAGCACATTGGTAAGCACTTTCCTCACGACCAGGGAATCGTCAACGATCATGATTTGAATCTGCGGCATCGTCATCTATTCCAGGCGGGCCCCGCACTTTGAAATACTGGCGCAAGGCAAGCAGGCGCCCCTCCGAGCGGCAAGCCAGTGCGGATGGTTTTGGCCCTCTTACGCTGCGCGCCGTCTGCTGTGTCCGTTGTCAGGACCATCGCCGCTGACCCTGAACTGTTCGACCAGGCCGCGCAACTGCGTGGACATCTGCGCCAGCGCCTGCGCTGCCTTCATCGATTCATGCGCGCTCGAAGAAGTCCCCTGCGCCGCCTGTGAGACTCCCGCGATGTTCTGTGTGATTTCCGTCGATCCTTTGGCGGCCTCAGTGACATTTCGCGACATTTCGTTGGTTGTCGCGCTTTGTTCCTCCACCGCGGTCGCGATGGTGCTGGAAATGTCGTTGATCTGGTTGATGACGGCGCTGATGGTCGCGATGGCGTCGACCGCGCCCTTGGTGTCGGTTTGAATCGCCGCGATTTTCTGGCTGATGTCCTCGGTGGCCTTGGCGGTTTGCTTGGCCAGTTCCTTGACCTCATTGGCGACGACGGCGAATCCTTTGCCCGCTTCTCCGGCGCGCGCCGCTTCGATCGTGGCGTTCAAGGCGAGCAGATTGGTTTGTTGCGCGATGGAAGTGATGACCTTGATGACCTGGCCGATTTCCGCGCTGGAGACGCCCAGTTTGGAGACGGTTGCGTTGGTGGTCTCCACGGTCTTGACGGCCTCGCCGGCAACGCGAGCAGATTCGGTGGCGTTCTTGGCTATGTCCGCAATGGTGGAACTCATTTCCTCGGCGCCGGTGGCGACGGTCTGCAGGTTGCGGTTGACTTGATCGGTGGCGGTGGAAACCACGTTGGCCTGGGCAGTGGTTTCCTCGGAATTGGTGGTGATCTGCTGGCTGACGGCAGAGAACTCCTCGCTGGCGTTGGCAACCTGTTGCGCGTTTTCAGAAACGGCAACGATCATCTTTACAAGATTGCCTTGCATCTTATTCATGGCAACGGCCAAATCGCCCAATTCGTCGTTGCTGTTTACTTTGACCTCTTCGCCCGTCAGGTCGCCGGCGGCAATGGCTTCCGCCTTACTCAGGACAGCGGAAGTGCCTGCGGAGATGCTGCGGCCCATGAAAGCTGCCACGCCCGCTCCAATGGCAAGACTTAATAGAGCGGCAATCAACATCGTATAGGACGCCGAACTATTTGCTGCGGCAAGATCCGCCTCATTTTGCCGAAGCAGGCCTGCGAACGAATCTACCAGCTCCTTCAGAGTTGCTATGGCGGCATCATTCGAGGTGGTGGCCTTATCCGTGAATTCGATTCCCGATTTCGCTACCGCTTCGCCGCTACCACTGCCTGCAATAGACATCGCCGCTTTCTGAGCGGAGTGAAGCATCGGTATACTTTCCTTTGCTTTGTTCCATCGGTCACGGTTTTCTTGTTGAAGCCACTTCGGTGCCAATTCGTCCATCGCAGCGATATCCTGGTCAACGTCTTTCCAGATGGCCTCATATTTCTTCTCCGCAGCTTCCTTTCTCGCGGGGTCCGCACCGGCAAGTATCACCTGACGGCCCTTGTTCTGTGATTGATTCAAGTCCCTCTCCAGGTCGACAGGTAATTTCTGAGAAGGAACGCGGATTTCTATCAGTCTTGTTTCGGATGCACGAATTACGCGCAGCTTCATATAGGCTAGTCCGGAACTGACGATCATGAGGCAGAGAACCGTTCCAAAGCCCAGTCCGATTTTCTTTCCGATGGTAAGTTTCATTTTCTATTCTCCTCGCAACGCTCGAATGTTGAAACCAAAGCTTAGTCCAAAGCAAAGAACGTCAGTCCCTGCGGCAAACATGGTGCTCGTGCTACGCGCTCTTCGAAGGACCCACTCATCCCTCCTCTTTCCTGCTGAAAGACAGTTCGACCCAACATTCTCCTTGCGGTCGAAAGGATCGAGCAGAGTTCCAGCGGGGAAACTTTTTTCGCCTACCTCTCGGGGTCCGTCGCAACAGCCTCCGCCGTTTCGCACGCCTTTTCCGTATTCAAAACGTGCATCAATTGTTTGTCGAGCTTGTGAACGCCCAGGATGACTTCGCGCACTTTGCCTTTCAAAGTTTCGGGCGGGCGCTCGAACGATTCCTCGGTAACTTCCACGACGTCTCCGATATCGTCGACGAGCAGGCTCACCGCCCCGTCGGCGCTTCGGATCACGACGTTCATCGGGTGTGTTTCTTCCGGCCTATCTGCAAGATCCAGTCGCCTTCGCAAGTCAATTCCCGTAACGATTTGCCCACGGAGATTCATGAGGCCGCTGACGACATGCGGGGCCAGCGGAATCGGCGTAATTTCCAAAAAACGGATGACTTCCTGAACTTTTTCAAGTTCCACCCCGAACATGAGCTTGTCGAGATAAAACGTGCAGAACTGATGGGTTTGCGCCATGGATCAGTCAATGACCTCCGCATGTTCCGTGGAGAGGGTGCGATTTTCCTCGGCGATCCGCTGAATGACGGGAATATCGATGAGCTCTGTTACCCGGTCATTGATCACCACCGCGCAGAGAATTCCTTCCCGCGTGGCCGGGGATTTCACATCGGCCCGGTCTTCCACGATGTCCAGGATTCGTTCCACGATGATTCCGATGGTTCGCCCTTCGTTATTGCACACCAGCACTTGCAGAGGGTCGGGCTCCACGGTCTTGTTGCCATGGCGCAATCGGCTTCTTCTCTCCTCCAAAACGACATCGAGACGGATCAGCGGAAGAATCTTTCCGCGGTACTGAATCACCCATTCCCCGCCGGATTTCTCGACATCCGAGGCGCGGAATTCCTCCAGGCGCGCCACTGTGCTGAGGGGCAACGCCATGCGAGCGTCGTCCGGACCGGCAAAAAGCAGGAACGTTTGTTTTTCGGCTCGGTTCTGGTCCAGGCTTTCGGCCACCTCGGCGGTTTTTTCGGCCAGCGCGCGATCGCTCGCTTCCGAGAGAAGATTTGCGTTCTGCGCCAGACCAACCACGTCCAGAATCAGGGCCACTTTGCCGTCGCCCATGATCGTCGCGCCGGCAAAAATCTTGAGCGCCCTCAAGTGCTTGCTCAGGGGTTTGACTACGATTTCCTCCGAGTCATTGATCTCGTCCACGACCAGCCCAAACGGATGGTCGTTCGCCTGAAGCACGACGATATTCGTTGCTTCGTCCTGCTCGGCCTGGTTCGCGGTCTTTTTTGCGAGTTTAAGTTCTTCACTGAGGTAAATCAGTGGCAGCAGCCGCCCGCGCATGCGATAAACCGGAACACCGTGAACGGACTCGATATCGGTTCGCACGCGGTCGGCTTCCAGGCGAACCAGTTCC
Source organism: uncultured Acidobacteriota bacterium (assembly GCA_963768275.1). GTDB lineage: Bacteria > Acidobacteriota > Terriglobia > Acidiferrales > UBA7541 > Palsa-360. Next base: position 368,323 of record CAVYHH010000026.1, on the reverse strand, counting down.
TGGATATTGACCTGCGGAACGGCGAACCGTTTTCCCCGGCTTTGAATGATCACGGCCCGGACGATCGCCAGCGTTAGAGGAATTTTGATCTTGATGGTCGTGCCTTTGCCCGGATAACTCTGGAGATCCACCGTGCCGTTGACGCGGTCGATGTTCGTCTTGACCACGTCCATTCCCACGCCGCGGCCGGAGAGGTTGGTTACTTTTTCCGCGGTGGAAAAGCCCGGGAGAAAGACGAGATTGAGCAGTTCTCCCTCGCTCATTCGCGCGGCCTGCTGCGCGGTGATCACGCCGCGCTCGATGGCCTTGCTCTTTACACGAGCCGTGTCGATTCCGGCTCCATCGTCCGAAATTTCGACCAGCACCTGTCCGCCCTCGTGGCACGCGCGCAGCATGAGCCGCCCCTCGGGACGCTTTCCGCGAGCGACGCGCTCCTCGGGCATTTCAATTCCGTGGTCCACCGAATTCCGAACGATATGAGTCAGCGGATCCTTGATGGCCTCGAGAAGGCTCCTGTCGAGTTCCGTTTCCTTTCCTTCCATCTCGATCAGGACCTGCTTGCCGCGGGCTGTTGCCACATCGCGGACCACGCGCGGGAATTTGTCAAAGACGTTGCTGATCGGCTGCATGCGCGTTCGCATGACTTCTTCTTGCAGTTCGCTCGTCAGCAGATTGAGTTGTTGCGCCGGACTGGCGAGGTTTGGGTCGGACTGGCGCGCGGAAAACTGCGTGATTTGATTTCGCGTCAGCACCAGCTCTCCCACCAGGTTCATGAGCCGGTCCAGAAGGTGGACGTCAACGCGGATCGTTTCCGCGGCCGCGTTTCTGGAGCGGGAGTCATCTGTCGGGTGTTGCGCCGTCGGAGTTTCTCCTGGCGGCGCGGCCGTTGGGGCGGCCGGCTCGGGCCGGGCGGGGGGCGCCTGTTCCGGTTGTGTTGGAACGGAAGCAGACGGGACGGATTTTGCAGAGGTCTCTTTCGCGCTATCTCCCTGCTTCTTGTTCGAGGCGTCCTTTGGTGAAGGCGCCTCGGCGGCTGCCTTGGGAGGCGGCTCCTGGCCCTGGTTTTGCAGCTTATTCAAAGTTTCGATGAGTTCCGGATAGGTTTCATTGCCGTCTTGCTCGGTGGTTTGTATTTCTCCGAGCATGGTCCGAATGGCGTCCACCATCGCCAGCAGGCCGCTCGTAAATTCGGGCGTCAGCGAAAGTTTGCCGTCGCGGAGGCGGGAGAGAAGGCTTTCTCCCACGTGAGCGACTTTCTCAAGTTTGCTAAATCCCAGGAAACCGCAACTTCCCTTAATCGTGTGGATGGTCCGGAAGATGCTCGACAGAAGTTCTTGCGAAGACGGATCGGTTTCAAGTTTCACCAGTTCGCTGTCGAGCCGGTCCAGGTTCTCAATACTTTCGACCAGAAATTCCTTGATCAGGTCGTCCATTGCATCACCCTATCTGCGATCGTTCATCTTGGGCGGATGAAAATAACAGCATGGCTTGGGGGAACACCTCGAAACGAGGTGTCCAGTATTCTCCGGACGGCGCCAATTGACACAATCTCGCTCAAGACACACGTATTTAATCGTCAAATCAGTGGATTGGCTTTAGCGGGAGTTCCAATCTGGATCGATACGAATTCCGAACCATTTAACCTTGAATTTGAGGGCGCATAGCCATACCAGTCACACGGGTTAATTGCGCCTGTGGGGTGAGGATAGCGCGGGAAAGCTGTGTGCGAAAAAGGCGGTGTTTCAACATGAACAATTCCCGCTCAGTTCCGGAAGCGCCAATCGACGAGGAGAGCACATGGACATCAGAGCTGGGCAAAAGCCGTTTTGCGATTTCCCACGCATCCTCATGCGGCCGAACTCGGGGTTACAGTGTCAGGCTCCCATGCATTCATATATTGGGGAATCGGGGCGTTTTTGTCGTTGGAATCGCTCTTCTTTTCGTAGGTGAACTGCCCGACAAGGTCCTTCAACTCGGTCGACATGCTGGCGAGTTCTTCGCTCGCTTTTTGCAACTCTCGTGCTCCTTGTGACGTGTTTTCCGCGGTTTTTGCGAGAATGGTGATGTTCTTGGCAATCTCTCCCGAACCTCTGGCGCCATCGGAAATGTTGCGCGCGATTTCGCTTGTGGTGGCGCTTTGTTCCTCGACCGCCGTGGCGATGGTAGAAGATATGTCATTGATTTGATTGATGATGGCAGTTACCTCGCCGATGGCTTGCACTGACTTTTTCGAATCCGCCTGGATTGCTTCGACCTTCTTGCCGATGTCTTCGGTGGCCATGGCCGTCTGTTTCGCAAGTTCCTTCACTTCGTTAGCGACCACGGCGAAACCTTTACCTGCTTCGCCGGCGCGGGCCGCTTCAATCGTTGCGTTCAGAGCAAGCAGGTTGGTTTGTTCGGCTATCGACGCGATCACCTTGATGACCTGTCCGATTTGGGAGCTGGAATCACCGAGTTGGCTTATGGTTCCGTTCGTGGTCTGTGCCACATGAACAGCCTGAACCGCCACGCGCGCGGCCTCAGAGGCGTTCTTAGCAATCTCGCCGATACTGGCACCCATCTCCTCGGTTCCGGCTGCCACCGTCTGCAGGTTGTGTGTCACCTGCTCGGTGGCATTGGAGGCGACGTTGGCTTGGAGCGTGGTTTGTTCGGAATTTTCGCTCATGTGATGGCTCACCGCGGCAAGCCTCTGGACTGCGGAGGCCACACTTTCGGCGCTCGACGCGACGCGCTGAATTGTATTTCGAAGCTTTTCGACCGTGTCTCCGAACCAGTGCGCGATTTCTCCCAGCTCGTCATTCTTGGGATCCTGCACCCGAAGCGTGAGATCGCCGGATGCCATTTCCTTGAGATTGTGAATGAGATTGGCAAGGCGGCGTTGGATATCCCGCGTCGTACCGACGGCGATGAGAACGATCAGAATCCAGGAAAGCAGACAGGCAACCAGAATGACTGCTTCGGCCTGCTGTACGACATGCTGCGCTGCCACATCGGATTTCTTAGACGCTGCTTCCAGCTTGTCATTGTTTTCGTCCATGCCGGCGCGCAAGTCTTGATAAGTCTGTAACAGAGGTCCGACCAAGGGGCCAACCTGCGCCAGGTTCTGGCGGCCCTCGGAAATTTTGGATATTTTGAGAAGATAATCGTCCGCGACCTTCTTCTCGGATTCGAAGGATTTCCGGATTTCGGGATTGCGAGTGTTGGCGATGGCCAGGGCCAGGCGTTCGCCCATGAGCTTGCAATGCTCTCCGAGTTCCGTGCTGGCGTTATCTTGCGCATCACCCTTCAATGTAAGCATCTTGGAGAGATCATTGCGGCTGAGGTCCAGGAACATCGCAGCTTCGACATGAGGACGCACGGCGTACGTGGTGGCGTTGATGTCTTCCATCTGTGAAACAATCTTTGAAATGCCGTGGACCCCGGCGAAGCCGACGGTCAGCGAAGCCAGCATGCCCAGCAAACCGAGGCCGTAGAGCTTCAGGCGAATCGTGAGATTCATTGCTTCTTCCCCTCCTTTGGGGAAGACAACTCAAGGGACCTTCAAGATTACTTTGACCGAATCGCCCACGTCCTGCTCATTGACATAGCCAATGGCCCCGGGATTTTCCGCCACCAGCTGTTTGACTTGTGCGGTAGAAGCGGCATCCTTTGGAGGGGCTGAAATCGCGCCGGTGAAGGAAGCCTGCAGGAAATATTTGGCGTAATCGTTCTCGCTCATTTTGTAGACATTCTTCAGGATGACGGCGCGCTCGGCGGAACCCGGAGCCGCCATGACTAGCAGGATGTGCTTGCCATTCGGCCAAGTGCTTTTTTCTCCGAGGAAGATCTTGTGGATGTCGGCCAGGGATAAGCCGGAGACCGTATTGGAAGGGTTCACGATGACGGCGACTTCGTCGTCGGCCGCAACTGGCGTGTTCCACTCCGCTGTAAACGACATTGCAACCAGAACTCCGAGAACGGGAATTTTCCAAGGAAGTGTTTTCATGGCAACTCCTAGAAAGTGAAGGAAACCTGGCTATCCACGCCGTTCTTGGGCAATGGATCGCGAGTGTAAATGCGGTTGTACTGCACCTTGAGCCCGGCATAACCTGTGAAATCCATGCGCAGCCCCTCCGAGGGACCCTCGTAGCGGCCGACGGTGCCATATAGCGGGTCATTCGCGGGCACGTTGACTTCTTGCCAGCGGAAATAGGGGCGGAACTTGCCGAACTTGCGGGAAAGCTGTGTGTAAGCAAGGGGCGTGTTGTAGGCAATCGAAGAGCCGACGGAGCGGTCGCGCTGCAACTGGAACTCGTTCAAGAACTCCCAGACGGAAGTGATGTAGACGGCATAAGCGCCGACCACCGAATTGTTGACATGCGGGACTCCGGCAGGAACGCGCTCGGAGTTATAGTAGCTCGCGCCGATTTGCAGGCCGCTCACCCATTCCGGCTTGATGTATCCGGCCACGTTAAATGCCTTGTGATTCGTGTCGGAGACGAAATTCTGAACGGGCTGGTTTACGTTCGGCTGGCCGATGAACAGGGAACTCTCGTCGTTGCCCGCCTCGGCGATCCAATGAGCGTTCCACCTGCCTGTACGGGGAATTAAACCCATGGCTTCGATGCCTACGATGTGGACGGGGAGGATGCCGCCGCTATCTTCGAAGTAGTACATGTAGGGACGCCCCGTGGCCGTCTGGAACCAGGCTCCATGATGAAAAGTAGTGTTGTAAAAACCAATCGCCGTGTGCATGCGTCCGCCGCTGATCTGAAAATACTCGCTCGGCTTGTAAGTGATTTGGGCGCGCTCGATGTCGATTCCCCAAAAATTGCTGGCGTCGGACGCCAGTACCACTTCACCCAGAAAACTGATCGTGCTCGATAACCTGGAATTCAGAAAGAGATCGAATTCGCCAATCTGAAAAGTGTTATGAACAGGCGTCGGGGGAATTGTCAGCGGATAAATGAGAGGATTTGCAATGCTTCCCACGCCGAAGTTGAAATCCAAAAATCCGCGTATATTCAGCTTTGGTCCTCCGAGCAGGGTCATGTCGTGCCCACCGTCATCCTGCGGAGGCGGCGCGGGGGTGGAGGCCACTGTCGCATTGGGTGCGGGTGCGACTGCCGGAGGGGCGACGGCGGACGAGGAAGGTGCGGACTCAACCTTTTCGGGCAAAGGACTGGGCGGCGGCGGGGCCGTGTCGCCGGGCTGCTTGGCTTCCAGTTCCGCGATGCGGGACTTCAGGGCGTCAATCTCTGTTATCCGGGCACGCAGTTCCTCGATTTCCTGTACCAGCATTTGATTCGACTGCGTCAGTTGCTCGATCGCGACATTCTCGGCCGATTTCTCCTCCTTCTCGTCGTTCCCGGAATCCGCCCGGACAGGGAACGGAAGGAAGCAAAGGATTGCACCAATCACGGTGAAGGTGCAGCTCCAAAGGATTATTCGAATCCGTCGCATTGAGATTGACCGATCGCCGCATGCGAGTCTCAGCATGAGAACTCCTCCTCCAGAATCAATTCGCGTTCTGTCTGCGCGGCCCTTTTCCGACTCTTTGGGCCAAACCGGAAGAGCCGAGATGGCGCGAAAAGGAACAACGAGCTTGAATGCTTCCCACGCTCTCCTGAAAAAAAACCGCAGCAACTTCCGGGACAACCAGCCCCGGAAATCAAAAGAATCGGCATCCCTTTCAATTTCATCCTCTTTATCGGCAAATCAATCGTTCACTTTAATGGAAAAGTAGGCGCGGTTCGGGCAGGCAAATGGCGAAGGAAGGTTTACGAAAAGCGATCTCGGATATAAGAGGCAAACATTGGGGTCCAGCGCTCTCCGAATTTCGGGGCGCGGATCGTTCCTCGGGGGCCATGGAATGGAAGGATCATTTCTGTTTCGTCTGGTTGGACCGTTCGAGGAACACTTCCCGAGCGGCTTGAATTCCGTTGATGGCTGCCGGAAAGCCCGCATACAACGCCATCTGCATGATGACTTCGACGACTTCCTGTTCGGAACATCCCACGTTCAGCGCACCGTCAATATGCGCTCGAAGCTGCGGCGCCGCGGTGCCCAGCGCCGTGAGCGCGGCAACCGTAGCGATCTCGCGGGATTGCAGGCTCAGTCCCGGACGGCAATGAATATCCCCGAAGCCGAATTCCATGACGTACGTTCCCAGATCCGGGGCGATGCCTTCAAGCGACGCCAGAAATGTCTTGGCCCGCTCTCCATACATTTCCACAAATTTTGCCAACCCGCGTTCGTATCGAGCCGAATGGCTCATCGTTGTCTTCTCCTCGGTCGGATCCGGCGGTCACTCGCCCGCCACGGCGGATTGCACCCACGCAAATCAGTTTCAGCAGTGGATTCACATGATCGTATAGATTCTGCGTGGAATCCAGGGGTATACAAATGGCTAAAAATTCCGGTGGGTGGAAAATAAAAAGAAAATAGCCCTAGTGGCCGAACTGGAGTCTTCTCAATCTCCCGTCGGACGACTGAGGTCCTCGCGCGCGACGGCATAGAGAGCCAGTTCAACGCGGCTGGATACGCCGAGCTTGTCATAAATCGCGCTTAGATAGTTTCGAATCGTATGCTCGGTGAGGGCGAGCTTTTGACTGATGTCCCGCGTGCTTAATCCTTCCGCTAGCAGATGGACCACTTCCGATTCCCGCGGGGTCAGCCGGGTCATCCCGCCGCCCGGTTTGATGAGACGCAGCGGCTTGAGCTGGGTGAGAAACTCCAGGATAAAGGCCAAATTTCGCGTGTCGGCCCAGATCTGGCCTTCGTGCACGGTTCGAATACATTTTGACAGCAATTTAATGGATTGCAGCCTGCAAAAAACGCCCTTGGCGCCGCCCCGGAATGCATCCACGACCAGGTCCCGTTCGGAGTCCGGAATTAGCATGATGGCCGTGGTCTTGGGAGAAAGCATCTGCAGGTATTGCAGGACGTGGTAACCCCTTAACCGGCCATCATGAAGATGGGCATTAATAAGGGCGATATCCGGCTGGTATTTTTCCAGTTCCCGAATCGTCTCGGCGGAACTATTGGAAACAGCGACAACCTCAATGTCGTTGCGCCCGCGCGTGAGTCCATCCGCGATCAGGTGCGCGCTCATGCGGTCCGCATCCGCGATGAGGACACTGATGCTGGCGCTGAGAGGTTGGGACAACTGACTCATTGACTACCCCACCGGGAGAGATCCGAGAGGCGCAGACTATACGAAATCACCCCATGAATGCAAGCTATTTTATGCGAATTTGTCATTATTCGTGCCAACCCTATTGCATGCAGTTCTGGCTGCTGCGGGGAGCGTGGTCGCCCGTCGAACTAGCTGTTTTATGCCACTAAAACGGTACATTTGTCACGTATAGTGACAGGCATAATGTCATTCCATGGCTGCAAGGACGTCCTGCCTATTGTCCGCGCTTCGAGAAATGCTTATCGTGCGCCTCACATTCGCACTGAAATCTTAAGCGAGCTTCAGGGAGGGATTCTTGAGCCGCGATATGGGAGAACCGATCGAAATGAGAAAAGAACTTCGATATCGGCTGGATGCACCGGCGGTGTTTTCCTGGGAAGGCGTGGGGCACAAACGGTTTCGGGGGGAAGGGGTCACGCGCGACGTCAGCGTCCAGGGCGCGTTCATCCTGTCGGCGACGATGCCCCCTCCCGATTGCCCGATCCAATTGGACCTCCTCCTTCCCTCGCTGACGGGAATCAAAACCATGATGCGCATCACGGGAAGAGCTCGAGTCCTTCGCGTCGAACACCCGTCGTCAGACACTTGGATCCACGGCTTTGCGGTTGTGACCGACGATCTAAATCAATGGGGCCTGGTGCCCATGCAGACCGAATCTGAAAGTGCGCTCGCCGGAGCAGCAAGAGCGCACTGAAATCAAACACGAATCAGGGATTCGGACAGGCAACTGTCCATGCTTTTGGGGTCAAGGTTTCCTGTAAGTCAGAGGGCAGAGCTTTATGCACTTGGCGGAAATGGAATTGGAAATTCAGAGCGCAAGCGGCGCACCAAACTGGTACGCCCTTTTTACGCGCCATCAGCACGAAAAAGCCGTCGCGTTCGCGCTTTCGAACAAAAGTCACGAGGTCTATCTTCCCCTCTATCGCTCCGTCCACCGATGGCAGGACCGCGCCAAGGCGCTCTGGCTTCCGTTGTTCCCATGCTACGTGTTTATCCGCGAGGGGATGGACCGACAGCTCCAAATACTCACCACCCCCAGATTAATCCACATCGTGAAATGGGGTGGACGTTCGGGGATTCTTGCCCGGTTTCGGAAACAAGGGCGCGGTTTCGTTCCGCTGCCCTTCGCTCAGGGACAGACCGTTCTCGCCTTCGGGCTTCCCTCGGCGCGGCTGAGCCTTGTTATCTCTCACCCGAGAGAATTCAACCAGTTTATTTTCAGAGGCCTCGACTAGGATATGCAGAAGCTTCCGATATGTTTAACACCGTTCGTGACACGCCTGGAGGACATCCATGCCGCCCTATGCGATTTGCGATAGCCCGAAATGTAGGTACATATTTGATATGAAGGATGACGACGACAATGTAGCTCCACAATATCCTCCATTCGACTGCCCGACTTGTGGAAGCAAGGTTATCTACTGCTGCCCGGTGTGCTACTGCCCCATACTTGTACTTCCCCAGTGGGAACGTCCGAGCTGCGGCAGTTGCTCAGGACGGTTGCGGGGTGGCTGCAGATCCCCAAGAGTGTCCGCGGGTGACGGCGAGGCCTCGGTGGCTGAGTCTCGGTCTCCCAAGCAAGAGAACAACACCGATCGTAGCCCCGACGTTGTCTTGCGCGCCCCGCCTGTGCCGTGTGCCCGGATGCTCGATCTGAATCGGCCAAGTCCCACTTCTACCGCCGGCCAAAATGTCAACACTACTTCCAAACGCAAACACAGGGCCGTTTGAATAGGCAAGAAGGCGCCGAGGGTCGAAATTGGCGTGATTCGAATTTCAATTCGGGATTTCTAATACCGCGCGCGTTCCAAATCGGTTCGTCACTTGAAATGCTGCCCCACACTGCGACGGATGAACCCAAAGATTATAAATAACTTATTTTATAGATTACAAATATTCAAGAATGGAACTCACCGTGCATTCGCACGCCTGCCGCTCTAAAACGATCAGTCCCTAGCGAAATCAAGGGGGATCGCATCCTTCAGAATCGGCAGGGGGAAAGGCAATGAGACGAAGCATCCTCGCAACATTCGTAGTATTCACGCTTGTGTTCTTTGCACCGGTCAGCAGGGCGCAAGCACTTTTCAACCCCTCACCGCGGTACGATGAGCAAGCCCGGGTTTTAGTTGGGACCGACGGTGGCTCCAGCTTCGGCAACTATTTCTTCAGCCTGAAAGCAGGCGTTGAGATCCCCTTCGCACACCGATACGAATTGGACTCGGATGACGCGTTCTCCCCTTTTGAGAGGCACGTCGCGCTCGGCTCCGGTTGGGCCAATCAGATCTCGCTAGGCGGTCACTTCTGGCTTACCAATGGCCTTGGGCTGAACGCTAGCGCTGAGTACTCGAACTACAGCGTCGGGATCGTGAGCAAGGGCAGCGACTACGCCTTCGGTGGTGTCACATGGCGTAAGGTCGCGTGGGGCATCCCCATGAGGCTCTATTTCGACTACGTGCGAGAGTTCAACAACGGAATCTCGGCGAATGGCACTGAATCAGCCCATCTGCAAGGCGGAGACTTCCGCATGGTAGCCCGCATGGGGTGCTCAACTTCTATTTGCAGCCGAATGGAGTTCGATTATCAAGCGGGCCATGTCCTGAAACAGAGCAACCCGATTTGTGACGGCACATACGGCATAACTGGAGGGTCGAACGGAGGTCCTTGCTATCGATTAGGCGCATGGTCTGGCGGCGCGTCCGCAAGTTTCGTCGTCGAGTTTCCAAGACATCGGGGATACGAGGGCGTTGCATTCTAGAAACGGGAACTAAATCCTCCGAGAAAGAGTCGATTTTCCGGCTCGTGCAATCGGGCGATTACTCGTCGCTTCCCGGCGTATTTGACAACAAATTGTTGCAGGACCTCACCATCCGGCTTGCGGACCTTCAGCGGGAGCACGCGCAACTTGCCGCCACATTTACGGAGGACTATCCGAAGGTCAAGGAAACGCAAAGCCAGATCGCGGAAATTCAAAGTTCCCTGGAGAGGGAGCGCTGGCGCGCGGCGCAGAAAATCAGCAATGATTACTTCGCCGCGCTCCGGCGCGAAAAATTGGTGCGGCAGGCGTTCGCGGAAAAACAGGCGGAAGCAAACCAGATTGCCGAAAAATCCGTGCAGTACGGAATCTTGAGCCAGGAGGTGGACACCAACAAAGGGTTGTATGAAGGACTGTTGGAAAAGCTCAAGGAAGCGGGCGTGACGGCGGGCCTGAAAGCCAGCAACATCCGAATCGTGGATCCCGCAACGGTTCCTTATAAACCGATCGCTCCAAATTATCCTCTCAATCTGGGGCTGGCGGCGTTTCTTGGTTTGGGGCTCGGGGTCTCGATGGCGTTCCTCAAGGAACATTTGGACCAGACCATACGATATAGCGAAGACGTATTTCACTTTTTGGGTGTTCCGGTTCTGGGCTTTATCCCTACGTTCGGCGCACTGAACGGAAGGAAGCAGAAAGGCGTCGCACGCGCGGATCGGGAACTCATCTTCGGCATGGCCGGTTCGAGGGCCGTGGAAGGCGGCGCGCTGATCGAAGACCATTCCCGGCATGAACTGGGAATTCATAAAGGGTCCGCCTTTTCCGAGGCGTTTCGCGAACTCCGCACTTCGGTGATTCTCTCCGCTTCCGGACGTTTCGCGAATTCCATATTGGTGACCAGCGCGCAGCCCGGTGAAGGGAAAACCACGGTCGCCGTGAACCTCGCCTTTTCCCTGGCGCAACTCGGCAAGCCGGTTCTCCTGGTCGATGCGGATATGCGCCGTCCCAGCATTCAGAAGTATTTTCCCGAAAGCGGCTCGCAGCTGAGCAGCTATCTGTCGGGCCAGGGCGCGTGGCAACAAATGGTGTTTCCCACAACGATCAGCCGATTGCACGTTCTGCACTGCGGCCCTATCCCGGAAAATCCCTCCGAACTTCTTTCCTCGGACCGGATGCGGGCCCTGATTCAGGAATCGATGGCGACCTATCGCTTCGTTATCCTGGATTCGCCGCCTCTTCTGAACCGGGCGGACAGCCGCATTTTGGGAAGCATGGTCGGCGCAACGATCCTCGTCGTGAAAGGCGGAGAGACGCCGCGCCAGGTCGTTCAGTACGCGGAGTCACAAGCGCGCTCCGTGGGAACCAATCTTATTGGGGTCGTTCTGAATAATCGCGACTCCTCGTTGAATGATTACTCGTACTACGCCTGCGCCCGTCCCAATGAAGAAGCGGGCGCGGCATAGTCCTCCCCAGTACACGTGATATTTTCCAAAGCCAATTTCGGAACATTTTCCACCAGCCTCGTCATCCAGGCTTGCGGCGCAGGCACCGGCATTCTCACCGCTCGCCTGTTGGGTCCTGTTGCCCGAGGCGAACTTGCCACGGTCATTTTATGGCCCGTGATTTTGAGCAACCTGGGATTAATGGGTTGCAACTGGGTTCTTGCGCGGGAAGTCGCAAAAGATCCCGAAAAAGAGTGCGATTGGGCCACCGTTGGAGTCGCGGTCGGACTGGTTACCGCCGTTTTATACTTTCTGGCTGGATATGCCCTGATGCCACTGCTCCTGCCTGTGGATAGAAGCAATTTGCTTCCGGTGGCGCGGCTTTGCCTGTTGCTCATTCCGCTGGACATTTCCAGTCAAGTCCTGCTGGCTGTCGAGCACGGCCGGATGCGCTGGCGCCGCTACAATCTCCTGCGGTTGTCCTTCTTTATTTTCTATCTCACTCTCATCACTTTCATCGGTGTAACACACAGAAATCAGGTGCGCTGGTTCGTTTCGGCATTTCTCGCAAGCGAATTGCTGGCCCTTCTGCTACGCCTCTGGATTCAGAGAAAATCATTGGCCGCCGACAAATTGCGATTCGACCGATGCCGCCATTTATTGCAGGCGGGGACGCCGTATTTCGGAGCGACCATCAGCAATCTGATTTCGCTGCAACTCGACACCATCCTGGTCGTGAGCCTGCTCAACACGAAAGCCGCGGGAATTTATGTCGTCGCCGCGGCCTTTGCCAACGGACCGTCTTCCCTCGGCGATGCTTTGGGGATCACTTCCTTCGCTGTTCTGTCGAATGAAAAGAATACAGAGAGCCAGGAAAAGATCATCACCGGAACATTTCGCCAATCCGCTTTGGTATCTTGCGGGGTGGGGCTGGTCCTGGCTGGCCTGATCCCGTTCCTCGTCGTTCCGCTGTTTGGATTCGAATTCTCTCGTGCCATTCGGCCGGCCGTGGTTTTGGCCCTGGCAGCTTCCCTGACGGCTTCAGCCAACATCCTCAATCAAGGATTGCGAGGTCTGGGGCGCCCGCACTCGGGCCTGGTGAGCCAATTAGTTGGAATCGGAGTCATGGCCCTTGCGGCGCTGTTTTTCTTGCGGCGGTTCGGGCTGATGGGAATGGCCTTCGCCGTTTTGATGAGCGGTTGCGCGCAGTTGCTCGTGTTGGTTGCCGGCGCAGCGAAATGGTTGAGGATCTCGCCGCTCCAATTCTGGCCGTTTGGAGCGGGAAATGTTCGGTTGTTTTTCCAGCAGGTAGCGGATTTGCGGTGGCGATATTCTCGATCCCCCGCATGAGCCTTCTCCGGAATTCAAAATGAGCAGAATCCTCGGATACATTACTCCGGTCCGCGCATTTTCCAGCGCGGGGGAAATTTACATGCAAGCGGCGTCCGGGCGAGTCGCTGAAGCGCTTGCCAAGCATTTTGAAAAAGTCTGCGTTTGCACCAGAGTTGTGCAAGGCCCTCCACCCGCGCCGTTTGATGCCCCGCTGAATGCGCCGAATCTCGAACTGATAGCGCAACCTTTCTGGGGCACAACCGCGGGATCGCTTATCCATCTATTCGGAATCGCTCGCGCCTACATGCGAACCTGCCGGCAGGCGGATGTTCTGTTCATCCGGGGAGGGTGCCCTTATACGGCGGTGCTGTATTTTTGCGCCGTGATATTTCGCAAACCGATTTGCCATTGGATCGTCAGCGATCCCGTCACGCTGCTGCGAACACACACCAGGAGAGGACTCGTGCGGGATACCCTCGCCTTGCTCTACGCGCTACAAGATCGGCTATTCACGCGCCTTGGGCGGTGGGCCACCAACGGCGTATTGATTTGCAACGGCCGCGAAGTGGCCCGCGCCCACGCATCTCCCCGGACGGTCGAGATCGTTTCGAGCACGATTCGGGACAGTGAGTTTTTTTCTCGCACCGATACCTGCGAGGGCCCAGTCGTGCGAATCCTTTTCGTTGGCTTCCTCCGTCCGGAGAAAGGAATCGAGTACCTGCTGGACGCTGTCTCCCGGCTCAAGGCGGATGTGCCGTGGGAGTTGGAGATTGTCGGGCCACGCCAATTTCCCGACTACTGCAAGAAACTGGATGAGATAGCCGCCGCGCTAGGCATTCGCGGGCGCATTCGCTGGGAGGGATACGTGCCGAACGGCAAGCCGTTATTTGATCGCATGCGCGCCGCGGATCTTTTGGTTCTACCCACGCTTTCCGAGGGAACGCCGCATGTCTTGGTGGAAGCTCGAGCCAATGGCTTGCCGTGTATTTCCACCACGGTCGGAGGAGTGCCGACAACGGTTACGGACGGATACGATGCTTTGCTCGTTCCTCCCAAGAATGCGCGGGCTTTGACGCGCGCCATGGAGCGCGTGATCAACGACGGCGAATTGCGTCGCGCGATGATTCGCAATGGCTTGATGGCCGCGCGCAAGCAAACGCTGGATCGATTTATTGCCGTCGCGCTCAGAGAACTGAATACGAATGTGCCTGCGGAGAGAGTGGCAGTACCGCAGGAGTAGGAGCGGTGCAATGCGAGTGCTCCAGTATCTTTGGTTCCATTTCATCAGTGTTGCCACAAATTGGTTGCCCGATCTGCGGCCTGTCCTGCGGCTTCGCGGATTTTTGTTGCGGCCTTCGTTTAAATGCTGCGGGCGAAATTTTCAGGTCTCGCGGCATGTGACGATTAACTTTACGAATCGCCTGGAAATCGGCAGCGATGTTTTCATTGCGACGGGCTGCTGGTTGCACGCGCGGGGAGGAATCGTCCTGGAGGACGAGGTGCAACTCGGGCCGTACGCCGCGCTGGTTGCCGGAGACCACACGAAACTCGATGGATCCTACCGGTTTGGCCGGAGCAATCTCGCGCCGATTCGCATTTGCCAAGGGTCGTGGATCGCGGCCCACGCGACGGTCACGAAAGGTGTGGTCATTGGACGCGGCGCTCTCCTCGCGGCCAATTCCGTGGCCACGCACGATGTTCCGCCGTACACGGTGGCGGGCGGCGTCCCCGCGCGAGTCATTCCCAAGAATTCGCGGATCGAAATGGTGCTGTAAGCGCGTGTGCTGAGACCCACTACGTAAAAAGCATTCATCATGTATCCCACACCGACACTTTGGTTTGAAATTGGCGTCGCAATTCTGCTTGGATCCGTGTTTCTCTGGACGAAGCCCGAGTACGGCCTGTTCCTGTACGCGGTCTCGCTCGGATTTCCCGACTTTGCCTATCCTCTCGGCACTACGATCAACATGCGCCTGGATGACGTACTCATCTTGCTCTTCCTGGCGCGCACCATCGTGTGGGAGCCGGCTCCGCTTTCTCGAAGGCAAAGAAGCATTTTGACCTGGCAAGGGATTTTCTTTGCCGCCTGCTTATTGTCGATCGCCGTGGAAACAGCGCAGGGCACACCGCCCGGAGGCTATGACGCGGCCAAAATGGCCGGATGCGCCGTCATCGTTCTCGTCCTCCCTCTCCTTGTGCAATCGGAAAGAAGGCTTCGATTTTTCCTCGCCGGCCTGATGTGCGGCGGCGTGGCCCTGGTGATTCAAGTTCATCAGCATCTGGGTGAAAGTTCATCGAAACATGTTGCGAATTTTCAGCAATGGAAGAGCGCCGCCACATTTGACACCTGGAATCCAAATACGATCGGCCAAGCCGCAGTGTTGCTCGTCTTCGGCGCCGGTCTAGGCGGGATTATCTTTTCAAGGACGATAAAGAACAAAATTCTCTGGCCGTGTCTCGCCATGGGATTCGCGCTCATGCCCGCATTGTTGTTCGTGCGCAGCACAAGCGTCAGCATTGCCGCGGGGTTCGTTCTGTTTCTTTGCATGGTGCGCCGGTGGAAGTGGGTTGTGGTATTCGGTGCGGTATGTCTGTCCGCCCTCCTGTATCAGCATTCGCGGGATCACCAAATGATGGAAGATGCCACGACCGTTAATCTGACAACGGGGGAAGGTTTCAGTCACCGGTTTGACCGGTGGGGCATGGCATTTCAGGCCGTTCAAAAGGCACCATTCACCGGCCATGGATTTGGGCAGGAATTGAACTATTTAACTCTGATGGGAAGCGAAGGCCGCGCGCACAATGCCTACCTGACAGTCTGGCTTGAACTGGGGTTGGGCGGCTTGCTTCTTTTCCTGGCTGCGATTGTCCAATTTATCCGCGTTGGCGCATACCTCTACGAAAATCCGCGATTTCAATTGCAGGGCGCATTGATCATTTCGCTCACCTTTGCCCTCTTTCTCGATAGCCTGGGCTTACCCGCTCTCTATTGGGAAAAGTTGCCGACCATTGCGCTATCCCTCGCTATCGCACTCGTTGGCATGTGCGAGAGGAATGAGCTGGAATTCGCAGTAAAAGAAAATCTCATCCCGGCATACGACCCAATCGCGCAACATTCGTAGAGTCATCTCTAGTCTCCCCAAAAATTGCTTTTCGTGATGTCACCTTCATCTGCGGGAAAGGAACCATCCATGCCGCAAAACCAAGCGATTCATGTCTCGGTGATAGTCCCTTGCCGGAATGAAATTCGATACATCCGCGCGTTTCTGGATTCGGTTCATCGCCAGGAACTTGGCCGGATCGAAATGGAAGTCCTGATCGCCGACGGCATGAGCGAAGATGGGACGCGGCTGGTCCTCCGCGAATTCGAAAGGAAATTTGCGGACATCCGGGTCCTCGACAATCCCGAAAAAATCGCTCCCACGGGGCTGAATCGAATGATCCGCGAGGCTCGGGGAGAGATCATTATTCGCATGGACGTCCACACGACCTACGCCCGGGACTATGTTCGTTCCTGCGTTGAAGTCCTCAATGAAACCAATGCCGACAATGTGGGCGGTCCGGCATTGACTCGTGCGGACGGGTACATTGCGCGGGCCATCGCACTTGCCTTCCACACGCCGTTCGCCACCGGCGGCGCCAAATTTCGCAATCCGCGATACGAAGGCTTAGTAAGCACGGTGCCGTACGGTTGCTGGCGCAAGTCCACCCTGGAGCGCGTCGGGTTGTTTGACGAAGAACTGGTCCGGGGTCAGGACGACGAATTGAACTTCCGCATTGTCTCTTCCGGTGGAACAGTGTGGCAGTCGCCCAGGATCATTTCCTGGTACCGGCCCAGAACCTCCATGTCAGCGCTGTTTTGGCAATATTTTCAGAACGGGTACTGGAAAGTCCGCGTCCTTCGCAAACACGGCAGGCCCGCGTCGTGGAGAAATCTTGTCCCGGGTTCCTGCTTGCTCGCCGGAGCCATTTTGCTGCTTTGCGCCGCGGCAGCGAGCCTCGGCGGATTAACCTGGTGGCGAGATATTTTCCTTGCTGACTGTTTCACGTTGGCCGCGTTGTATTTCATCGCATCTTTTGCGACAGCTTTTTCTGTCGCGAAGCGGCAAGGGTGGGCCTTCTTTCCCTGCTTGCCCATTGTTTTCGTTGTCTATCATTTCTCCTACTCGCTCGGTTTTGTCCTAGCACTGTTCTATCGCCCAGCGATCTTGGACGGCCCAAATCCGATTCGGAAAGTCCTTACGGCCATCACAAGATAATTCCTAACCCCCGTTGACTGGCGCCGGTATCGCCTTAAAGAAACGGTGACCGGCTGGAGGATATTCCCGTGGCCCAGCGCGAATATCAGCAAAGGATTCTTTTGTCTCTACGGCGCGCGTTTGACTCAGCTTGCGCGGCAGCGGGGCTCGCCATTCTGGCTCCTCTATTTGCCACGATCGCCATAGCGGTTAAGCTCGATGATGGCGGCCCGGTTTTGTATTCCCACTTCCGCATTGGCAAAGACCTTCGGAAGTTTCGTCTCTTTAAATTCAGGAGCATGATTCTCAACCCTGCAGAGGGCAGTACTGTGACGGCCCCACATGACGCGCGAGTTACACGAGTTGGCCGTTTTCTGCGGAGAACTAAACTGGATGAGCTGCCGCAGCTTGTGAACGTCTTGAAGGGCGAGATGCAATTGGTGGGGCCGCGGCCTCAGATGGAGAGATTTGTCGATATGTTTCGCGACGAATATGAAGAGCTCCTGCGAACTCCTCCCGGAATAACGGACCTGGCAACCTTGAGCTTCCGCAATGAAGAACGATTTTTTCACGAAGGATCTATCGAGGAGCAGTACATCACAAAAATCATGCCTGCCAAATTGAAGATCTCGCTGAAGTATTCGAGGACCCGCACATTTTTTTCGGATCTTGATATCCTCTTCCGAACGGTCCTGGGCTTCCAGTCCCCGTCCGCGGCGTGGGAAGACACCAGATTCGTTCCGTCCGCGCAATCGCTTTCCAAGTCCATTTCCAGAAATTCTTCCTAAGCCTTCCACTTCAGTGCAATGGAATCTGATCCAATCCATCAAAACGATGAATTGGACAAAATTCCAGGCCTCCCCTAATCTCACACATGAGCAGATAGCAATCCTGACCACCCCGGGGCCGAATGAACACCCACATTCGGCCCTCCTCCCTCCAGAGTTTCAACGTATCCGCGACCTCTAAGTTCCTTCCTTTCTTATGTTTCAAAAATTCAAAACCTTCCCCTGCATGGCGTCTCCCTAATTCAATAATCACAGTCATCAATTTTTCATCCAAAGGCGGGTGCTGACCTGCGATAATTGGATTGTCGGCTCCCGCTCGTTGGCTTCAGAGTCCGGTGGTTACCAGGAGAAGGGAATCATGCTGAGAGGTAAAATCTCCATCCCTCCCACGGCGAAGTGTCCCGGTTGCGGCGCGGTTCACGCCCGGACTGCGCTGGAATCGAACTTCTACATCTGCCCGGGATGCAATCATTATTTGTCCATGCCTTCGCGCGCGCGAATCGCCTTGCTCGCCGATGAGGGGACATTCCGTGAACTGGACCGCGAGCTTGTGTCCGTCGATCCGCTCGGGTTTGCGGACCACAAATCCTATCGCGTTCGTCTGGAGGAGGCTCGCCGGGAGACAGGAGTCCGCGAGGCCGTCACCGCTGGATTTTGCCGGATCGGAGGCCATCAGGCTGTGCTGGTTGTTTTCGATTTCGCGTTTTTGGGCGGCACGATGGGTTCCGTCGTGGGAGAAAAAATCGCTCATGCTTTTGAAGAAGCTACTCAGCGGCGAATCCCGCTCGTCAGCGTGGCGGCCAGCGGCGGCGCCCGCGTGCAGGAAGGCATGTTCTCGCTGATGCAAATGGCCAAAGTTGCCGCCGCCGCTTCCGTGCACGACCGTCAGGAACTTGCCTTCATTTCCATTTTGACGGACCCGACATTTGGCGGCGTGACGGCCAGCTTCGCGTCGCTCGGCGACATTCTGATTGCCGAGCCGGGCGCGCAAATCGGATTTGTGGGGCCTCGAGTCATCGAACAAACAACGGGCGTCGCGCCGCCAAAGGATTCGCACCGCGCCGATACGTTGCTCAAGGCTGGGCTGATCGATCTCGTGATCGGGCGGAAGGATTTGACCGCGGTCACGGCTTATCTCATCGGCCATCTGAAGCGAAACAAAGCAATGGAGGCGGGGAGCAAGGACTTGCCGCCGCCTGTGAAATCCAAACATATTACGGCTTGGCAAAAAGTAAGTCTCGCGCGGCACTCGGGCCGCCCCACGGCAAAGTATTACATCGCGCATATGGCTTCGCGCTTCCTGGAACTCCACGGGGACCGCTGGAGCGGCGACGACCCCGCCATCATCGGGGGCATCGCCGAACTAAATGGCGACACCGTCATTATGATCGGCCAGGAACGCGGCGCCACTCCCGAGGAGAAGGCCGCATCGCACGACGGCAAAGCGTACTCCGAGGGTTACCGCAAATCGCTGCGCCTGATGAGGCTTGCCTCCAAGTTCAAGATTCCCGTCATTACTCTTGTCGATTGCCCGAATGCCCAGGCGAACTATGAATCCGAACATCGCGGCATCGCCTTCGCTCTCGCACGCAATCTCGCGACGATGGCCAATTTGCCCACGCCCATCGTCTCCGCGATTATCGGCGAAGGCGGAAGCGGTGGCGCACTGGCCTTGGGTGTTGCCGATTGCGTTTTGATGCTCGAGAACGCGATTTATTCCGTGATTTCGCCAGAGGGCGCAGCCGCGATTCTTTATCGCGATGCCGGAAAAGCGGAGGCGGTTTCAGATGTTCTGAAACTCACGGCGCAAGACCTCCATGCCCTCGGCATCATCGATACTGTAGTGCCCGAGTCCGAGGGTGGCGCGCATCTCGATCCGGCCGCGGCGGCGGAAACGCTCAAGAGCCATTTGCTTGCCGCCCTCCGCCCGCTTACCGAACTTCCCATGCGCCAGCTTCTGGATAATCGGTACAAGAAATATCGTCATATCGGCCAGGAAGGCAAGTACTGGAGGGAGCGCGTTCGCAGCGGCTTCAGCGACGTGTTCGGCCTTCTTGCCTACGCCGTATCCAAAATGGAGAAGTCCAACCGGAAACCTAAGGCTGCTGACGGCGCACCACGGCACAGGCCGGAAAAGAGCAGGGCTCCCGTTTCAACAGGCCCGAAGCGAGCGGAGCGCGAATAACCTGCATTCGCGAATTCGTACCTTCGCGGGATCGGACGGCAATCCTGGAGGACATCCGGAATGAAAGCCCTCGTTAAGAGCCGGGCCGAGCGAGGCCTCTGGCTCGAAAATGTTCCCGAGCCCGAACCCGGCATCAACGACGTCAAGATTCGCGTGCTCAGCACGGGAATTTGCGGAACCGATCTGCACATCTACGATTGGAACGATTGGGCGCGCGCCACCATTCACGTGCCGCTCGTCATCGGGCATGAATTCTGCGGAGAGATTGTCGAAGTCGGATCCAATGTGGCGGACCTTCATCCCGGCGATCTGGTCAGCGGAGAGGGGCACGTCGTGTGCGGGCGCTGCCGCAATTGTCTCGCCGGGCGGCGCCACCTGTGCGCCTACACCCAAGGCGTGGGAGTAAACCGCGCGGGCGCGTTCGCCGAATACGTTGTCCTGCCGATGATGAACGTTTGGAAGCACACGCGCCCGATCGCGCGCGAGATCGCCGCGATTTTCGATCCCTTCGGAAATGCGGTTCACACCGCGCTTTCGTTTCCCGTGCTCGGCGAGGATGTGCTCGTGACGGGCGCCGGCCCGATCGGCATTATGGCCGCCGTGGTTGCGCGATTTTCCGGCGCGCGGCACGTGGTCATCACCGATGTGAATCCAAATCGCCTGAAACTTGCGGAAAAGGCGGGCGTCCCGATCACGGTGGATTCGAGAACGACACGACTGAAAGAAGTGCAGAAACGTCTCGAGATGCGGGAGGGATTCGACGTCGGCCTCGAGATGTCGGGCTCGCCCGAAGCATTCCGAGAAATGTTGGAAAATATGTGCCACGGCGGCAAAATCGCCATGCTGGGAATTCCGTCCGCCGAAGTCGCCATCGACTGGAGCCGCGTCATCTTCAACATGCTCACGATTAAGGGCATCTACGGCCGCGAAATGTTCGAGACCTGGTACAAGATGACCGTCATGATCGAATCCGGCCTGGACATTTCTCCGATCATCACGCACCGCTTTTCCTGGCGTGATTATGAGAAGGGCTTCGAGGCCATGCGCACTGGCGAAGCGGGAAAGGTCATCCTGGATTGGTCTGACGCGCGAGCTTGATTCGGGCCGGTGGACCCTTACGCACGCCCCGGGTATAGCACTCGGACGGGCAACAGACCCTTTATTTCAATTCTCCTGTATAATAATTGCCTATACTATTGCAGGTAGGGCCAAGGGATGGGCCTGCCTGGGCTATTTCTGAGTCTGGACGGATACTTTTATGATGAAAACAGGCGCGCAAATTCTCTGGGAATGTCTGGAACAACAGGGCGTTACCACGGTATTCGGCTATCCCGGCGGCGCGATCCTGCCCGCCTATGACGCGCTGAAGTACAGCAATATCCATCACGTACTCGTCCGCCACGAGCAGGGCGCGGCGCACATGGCCGACGGCTACGCGCGCGCCTCCGGGCGCGTTGGTGTGGCGATCGCCACGTCCGGTCCGGGCGCCACCAATATGGTGACCGGCATCGCCACGGCCATGCTCGATTCCTCGCCCATCGTGTGCATTACGGGACAAGTGGGAAGCAAGCTGATCGGCTCGGACGCGTTTCAGGAGACGGACATTACGGGCGTCACATTGCCCGTCACGAAGCACAACTATCTCGTGACTCACGCAAGCGAAGTCGCGCAGACGATCAGCGAAGCTTTCTATGTCGCCCGGTCCGGCCGTCCCGGGCCGGTTCTCGTGGACATCACCAAGGATGCGCAGCAGTCCACGTGCGAATTCGACGGCAAGCCCGTCGCGCCGCAGCTCCCCGGATACCGTCCCGACTTGTCGCCGACTTCCGAGGAATACAAACAGGCGCTGGAGCTGATCCACAATTCCAAGCGGCCGGTGATTCTGGCGGGACACGGCATCATCTTGTCCGGAGCGATGGAGGAAGTGCGGGCATTTGCCGAGAAGGCCAACATCCCCGTGGGGCTTACGCTGCTGGGCCTCGGCGGGTTCCCGGCGTCTCATCCGCTGAGTCTCGGCATGATGGGCATGCACGGCGAAGCCTGGCTGAATACGACGATTCAGGAAGCCGATTTGCTGATCGCATTCGGCATGCGTTTCGACGACCGCGTCACGGGCAATCTGAAAACGTATGCTCCGAACGCGAAGAAGATCCACATCGAAATCGACCGCGCCGAAGTCAACAAGAACGTGAAGGTGGACGTCGCGCTCGTCGGCGATTTGAAAGGCGTCCTGCGCGAATTGTTGCCGAACCTGAAATCGCAGGACCGCCACGAGTGGCTCGCCTATATTGACCGGCTCAAGGGCGATGTCGCCGTGCGCGACATTCAGGGCCTGCCCGACAATGGCCACCTCTACGCCGCCCACGTGATCAACGATCTGTGGCGTGAAACGCGCGACAGAGACACGATCGTTGTCACCGACGTGGGCCAGCACCAGATGTGGGAAGCCCAATATTACAAGCACGAGAAGCCGCGCTCGCTGATTACCTCCGGCGGGCTCGGGACCATGGGATTCGCGCTGCCGGCCGCGATCGGCGTGAAGGCCGCTCGCCCCGAAGCCGATGTGTGGGTGGTGGTGGGCGACGGCGGTTTCCAGATGACGATGTGTGAGCTCGCGACGATGGTGCAGGAAAAGTTGAAGGTCAACATCGCCATCATCAACAACGGCTACCTGGGAATGATTCGCCAGTGGCAGGAATTTTTCTACGAACGCAACTACGAAGCATCACCGATCCTCAGCCCCAATTTTGTGAAACTCGCGGACGCATTTGGGATTCGTTCGGTGGCCGTGACGCAGCGCTCGCAGGTCGTGCCGACGGTTGAGATGGCGCACAAGCACAAGGGACCGGTCCTGATCGACTTCCAGGTGGAGCAGGAAGATTCAGTCTATCCGATGGTTGCGGCGGGCGCGGCGCTGCACGAAATGATTCGCCGTCCGAATCCGATTGTCGAGACGGCGACGGACGCGTGAGAAACATATGCTGAACACATTTGTGGTGCACGTTGAAAATAAGCCGGGCGTGCTGACGCGCGTGGCCTCGCTGTTCCGCCGCCGCGCGTTCAACATCGATTCCCTCACCGTCGGCCGCACGGAAAAACCGGAAGTTTCGCGCATGACGATCGTGGTCGATGCGGACCGCGACCAGGCGCTGCGCGTCGAAGCCAATCTCTACAAGCTGGTGAACGTGCTGCTCGTGGAGAACATCACGGGGAAACCCTCGATTTGCCGCGACCTGGCCATCATCAAGGTTTCCGCGCCGCACAACGAACGGTCCCATATCCTTGAAGTCGTGAATGTGTTTCGCGCGCGCGTCGTCGATTTCGACACCGACTCGCTGACGATCGAGATGACCGGCAGCGAGGAAAAGATCGACCGCCTCCTCAAAGTGCTGCGACCGTACGGCATCCTGGAAATGGTGCGAACCGGCGTCGTCGCGATGCGCCGTGGAACAAAGCTGCAGCAGGAAGCAGCCGCCGCGGCGGCTGCGGCGTCAGGCAACGGCGCGGCGACCGTCGCTTCCGACGACAACGTTTCCTATTCGGTCTGATCACCAGAGATGGTAGTAGCCGTCCCGCCGCGTGATATCGACGGGAATGCCGAACAGGCGCGAGATTTCCTCCGGATTTAGTAAATCTTTTTTCTGGCCGTCCGCCTGAATTTTCCCTTTACTCATTAAGACGACTCGGTCGATTTCTGGGATGACATCGGAAAGATGATGCGTCACGAGAACGATGCCAATTCCGGATTGAGCGAGTTCGCGCATGGTTTGCCGCAATCCGTGCTGCGCGAAAACATCGAGGCTGTTGCTCGGCTCGTCAAATAAGAGCGTCTGCGGATCGTGGACCAGCGCCCGCGCGATCAGGATGCGCTTGGCTTCGCCCGAGGACATTTCCGCGACAGGCCGGTCGGCGAGGTGCGGCACTCCGATTCGCTCCAGCACGGCGTCGGCGCGTTCGCGCTGCGAGGGCTCGACGGTTTGATGGTCAAAAATGCGCGTGCTGCTGAAGAAGCCCGAGAGAACCACTTCGCGGCCGCTCGTTTCGCCGGTGACGTCCTGCATCAGATCGTTCGAGACGATGCCCAGCACCGAGCGCAACTCGAAGACGTTCCAGCGCGATTGCCCCAGTATCGTCATGGAGGAGCCTTCGCGGATCACGGGGTAGCACTCGCGCGTGATGGTTTTGATCAGCGTCGACTTTCCGCAGCCGTTCGGCCCCAGAATCGCGACGTGTTCGCCGGCCTTGATCCGCAGGCTGAAGTCGTCGAGCGCGACGTTATCGCCTCGAACGACGCGCACATTTTTCAAATCCACCAGAGCAGGTTCCATGAAGTCTCCAAAGCTCTCCATGATATCCAAATCGCCGCCCTATCACACGCAAGATTCCGCTTCCAATCGATTGGGACTTCGCGAGAAATCGATGTGCGGTTCCGTTATGCCCGCGGTTGTGCGACCCGCCACGAGACAGTAAAAATCGCCGGCGGGACGCCGGCGCCACAATAACCGGCGTACTTTGTTGAGAAGGTGGGTAGCGTTCTACCGGTCAGGATGGTGATGAGAAACAGGCGCTAACGAACTCACAAGCCGAGCAATCGTTGGCCATTCCCTCCTAGGATACGATCCACTTCACTCGCAGGCAGTCCGGATTCGCCGATGTAGTCCGCGCACAGCTTGAAGGCGTCGTCGCGCCAGAAGGGATAGTCCGTTCCGAACAAGAGGTGATCCGCGCCGAAGGTTTCTTTTGTGCACCGGAGCGCCGATGGATTGCCGTTCACGGTGTCATACCAGAAATATTTTGCCTGGACGCTGGGTGCCATGGCGGAGTCCGGCAGGAAATGGTCCTTCAATTGGTCGAGCCGAGCGGCGAGAAAGGGAGCGAATCCGCCGAGGTGCGGCACGATGATCTTGATGTCCGGAAAGCGGCTCGGAAAATTTGCCTGCATGAATTGCAGCAGGCACACCGTGTCTTCGAGCGGCGCGCCGACCGGCCATACGAGGTTTGTGGACTCGATCAGTTGCGATCCGAGGCTGCCGCCGATCGGATGGATGAAAAGGACGGCCTTGCGGCGATTGAGTTCGGCGAAAAATCCGTCGAAGGCCGGATCGGCGATGCTCTTTCCGAGGACCACGGTGCCGGCCGTTACCCCCACCATGCCAAGTTCATCGAGCGCGCGGCGCGTTTCCGCGATCGCCGCCTGCACGTGCGGCAGCGGAGTGCAGGCAAAAGCCGCGAAGCGCTTCGGATATTTGCGGACGATGCGCGCGTAAATATCATTGCCGAGCCGCGCCGCATCCACTGCATCGTTTTCCTTGGCAAAATAGGGGAGCTGGCCGGAGACGGAGAGAATCTGCATATCCACTTGGGAACGGTCCATATTATGGAAGTGGTCTTCGAGGCCGCTGAAATGGGCGGAATCCAGTTTCATCCTCCGGATCAAACCGGTGACGTGGCTTCCTCCATAGAGGTCCAAACGGTCGAGATATTCCAGAGGAAAATAGTGCGCGTGGACGTCGATTCTCACGGGAACCCTTCCAGTTATGAGATTTTTAAACCTTGAATCTTGAAACGCGAATCAGGGAGCAGGCGCGAGTATACAACGACTCGTTTACCAACTTGATGCGCTTCACAAAACGACGCACGGTTAGCCGGGGGGTCGCCTCGTCACGTTCAATAAAAGTTCAACACAGAAGGCACAGAGCACGCAGAGAATGGGATTGGACTTTTTTTAATTTTTTGCCGATAGGGGAGGTGTGAGCGAAAAGAGAGCCGAGTTTAGAATTCCACTGATGGCGCGGGTCGATGTCTTATGGGGGGACGATGACGGGACTCCCCGCGTGGCGCCGGCGACGCTCGAAGACACGTCGCACCGGGGCATGAGCGTGCGAATGAAAGACGCGATTCGCGTTGGTTCGCATGTCACGGTCAAGTGGGGTAGCGAACAGGATTCCGGCACCGTTACGAATTGCCGCCGCGAAAAAGCGGAATACGTCATTGGAGTCAAACGAGACCCTGACGAGGGCGGCGATCGGAAGTAGTACGCCTCTGGTTTTCGCGTGGCACTCGTGCGCTCCGCCGCCGCTTCGTTAATTGCTGTCTGTCCCCGCGGAGCCGCCCTTCCCCGCCAAATAAAAATAGCCAACTTTGTTATTGGGCGCGGTGCCATACCACATCCGCCCTTGCGCATCGCGGAAGAACTCGCGTATGGCAGGCTCGGGATGAGGAAACGGATACTCGATGACCTTCCCTGTCCGCGGATCAAATCTCCCGAGCAAGTCCATGTTGTGGGAGTCGTACCAAAGATAACCGTCGGCATCAAACCCAAGGCCGTAGGGGCTCGGATCCGGGCCGGGCAGCGTAAATTCCTTGAAGGTCTGCGTCTTTGGGTCGAACCGGGCCATTTTCCCGCCGCGAAATTCGCCGGAATAAATCATGCCATCGGGGCCAATTTCCATGCGTCGAGGGTAAGCGTCAGGCGTGGGGAGACTCCACTGGGCAACCTTCATCGTTTTTCCGTCGACTCTGCCAATCTTGCTTACCAGCGGGCTCGTAAACCACGCATCCCCATTTTTATCCGGTTTGACGTCGTACGCATATTCCCCTTCCACAAAGCGGGCGAATTTCCCGGTCTCGGGATCGAAGCGCGTCAGCGGGACGCCGCTCGTCCACACCTTTCCGCTCGGATCGATCCGGACCGTGTGCTTTGATCCGCCGTCTTCGATTCCCTCTTTTCCGGGCAGGTACGCATCTTGATATTCGGTAATCTGTTGCGTTACAGGGTCCCATCTTCCGATCCTGTTCGAGCCTTGCTCGGCGATCCAAACCGAACCATCCGGCGCAGGCACGGCGGAATGGACTCCGCCAGTACCGGAGAATGGAATCGAGAAATCTTTCATCTCAGCCGTTTTCGGATCGAGCCGTGTGATCTTGTTCGCTAGACCAAAATCGGGAATCCAGAGGAAACCATTTTTGTCGGGAGCGGCGCTGAAGGGCATGCGGCTCTGCGCGGGCATGTCGTATTCGACGTACACGATGTTCATGGCCTCACTGCTGAAGGGCCGCACCGTTTTCTGATAGGCGGGCATATCCGCCGGAGATTTCGGCAGCACGGAATCCGGACCGAACAGGCTGTTCAAATAATTGGCCACCTCTTCCGCGTCCTGATCGCTGAAATTCGGGCCTAAAAAGATGCTGAAATGCATTGCCTCCCGCATATATGCGATGCGGTCTTTCCAACCGTCCAGGTCTCGCCTGACGGAAGCGATGCGGCTTTGAAATTGATGGCAGATGTTGCAGTGCTCAAAAATTAATTCCTTCCCTCTTGCGGGAGGCCAGAGCTGCGCCGCCTGGTATTTGGAAATTTCATTCCAGCGCACCATGGCCTTTTGGAGTGCGAAATCAAACGATGCGTTTTGGTCGGCAGTGAGAGTCACGGAGTTGCGAGGATCGGCGCGATAGCCCACGGCCCTGATCTGCACGCGATAGTCTCCGGCGGGCAAATCGGGAATCCGGTAGTGCCCCTGGCTGTCCGACAACACGATAACCGTGATCTTGGTTTTCGCGTTTTGCGCCTCGACAAACGCGCCCTGAAATGGCGCTCCGTCGGCGCCATTCACGGTCCCAGTGATCGTCGCGGCGTAGCAAACCGAACCGAGGAAAGCTACCAAGCCGCCGAGGACCAGGATTTTCGTATGTGACCGCAAGCATCGCTCCTTCTTATTCCGTTGTCTGCAGTTATTCTGCAATAACGCTGGTCATTCGCACAGATTTGTCGAACCCGGCTTCACGCAATCCCGTCGTAACAAGGAGTCCTGTTCCCTGGCATTGTTCTGATGATGGGGCGTAATGGGAGGATCGCCGCCTCCGATTCGCTATGACCAGCTCAGGTCGTGATTTTTGAGGGGCAAGGAACGAATTCGCTTGCCCGTGGCAGCGAAGATCGCATTGCACACCGCTGGGGCGACCCATCCTACCGCTTCTTCGCCAATTCCGGCTATCGGGTCATCAGTTGCGCGGACCCAGTGGACGCTTATCTCGGGCATTTCTGTTGCCCGCAATAACGGGTAGTCATCGAAGTTGCTCTGAACGACGCGCCCTTTCTCGATTGTGATTTCCTGACGAAGCGTCGCGGCCAGTCCCATCGTAACCTGCATCTCCACCTGCCGTTCGGCGGCTAACGGATTAACCAGGAATGGACCCGTGTCCACCGCAACGTCCATCCGTTCCACCCGGACTTCGCCCTTCTTGCTGACCGAAACGGTGGCTACAACGCCGATAATCGTGATCTCTGTCCGGCTGAGGCGGCGACTATCTCCGATGGCGATCCCCATCCCGGTTCCCTCCGGCAATTTCCGGCCCCAATCGGACTGCTCAGCGGCTGCACCCAGCACTTCGGTCCAGGCCTTTGCAAAAGGAAACTCCGCATTCGTCTCCAGCAAAGCGCGCCGGTAGAGGTATGGGTCCTTGCCGGCAGCGTGGGCAAGTTCATCGACAAATGTCTCCAAGAAGAACTCGTTTTGAGATCTGCCAACGGACGTCCAAGGCCCGGTCGGAACGTGCGTATTTCGGAGGTGATAGTCGAATAGCTGGTTCGGCACGAAGTAAGGAAGTTTGTGCAGACCGCGGATGAGCTGTTCGTTACCCGGTTCGGGTGTTCCGCCATTGCGTCTATCTGATGCGAGGCCGCCCTCGGCCGCCACAAGCTTCGAGGCGAAGACACCTTCGTCCATCCCGACGACTCGCGTATGCCAGGCGAGTGGCATTCCGTCCGGTCCCAGAGAGGCGCGGAACCTCGACACACGCATCGGCCGATAGTATCCGTGGCGTGTCGTTTCCTCCCGGCTCCAGATAACCTTAACGGGGCGACCACTTAACTGCTTGGCAATCGCGACCGCTTGACGCACATCGTCCTGATTTCCGCGCCGCCCGAAGCCGCCGCCCAGGAAACAGTTGTGGAGATAAATTTTCTCCACCGGAACGCCCGCCACTTTCGCTGCATCGATCGTGGCATTCTCGGGATCCTGCGACCCCACCCAAATATCCACTCGATCCGCAGTGACCTGGGCAGTGCAGTTGAATGGCTCCATCACCGTGTGATCCAGATAGGGAACTTCGTAGACCGCCTCCACGACCTGCGAAGCATTCTTGAGCATGCCCTCCGGATCTCCCTTCATGGTGACGACCTTGGCGCCGGACTCATCAAGAGTTGCTCGCGAAGATTTAAAGAATTCCTCCGAAGTGTCGTTGCCGTGCGTCCCTTCGTCCCACTCGATCGGCATGGCATCCAACGCAGTCCTTGCGTGCCAGTAACTATCCGCCACCACGGCGACTCCTGCCTCAATCTCCTCGCCGCTGAACTCCACCACCGAATGCACGCCCGGCCGGCGCTTGACGGAGTCCGCGTCGTAGCTCTTCACCTTGCCCTTGAACACCGGCGATGCCTTCGCCGCCGCATAGAGCATGCCAGGCACATGCACATCAATTCCGTATGTCGCGCTGCCGTCCACCTTCAGAGGCGTATCCAGCAATTTGGTGGGCTTCTTCATCAGCGTGTACTGGTCGGGCGTCTTGATCTTCGGCTCTGCGGGTAATTTGATGGCAGCGGCCTTCTCCGCCACTTGTCCGTAGCGGAGCGTGCGCCCCGTCAATTTGTGGGTAATTACGCCGTCCTTGACCGTAAGTTCCGCTCTCGGCACACCCCAGGTCTGTGCCGCTGCTGCCATCAGACGCTCCCGCGCGCTCGCGCCGGCTTGCTGCAAGTAAGGGCGTCCCAAGCGAACCGAACTGCTCGAAGTAGTGTTCAACCGTTTGTACACCTTGTTTTCGCGGAAGTGACGATTGACGGATACATATTCCGCGCGCACTTTCGACCAGTCACATTCCAGCTCCTCGACGAGCATCTTCGCGCAAGATGTGATCACGCCTTGACCCATTTCGGATTGGCCAATGCGAACAGTCACAGTGTCATCGGGTGCGATCACTACCCAAGGGCTGACCTCGATGTCATTTCTGCCCGCCAATGATTCCCAGGGCCGGCCGGATAATTTGGCAATATCGGCAGCACGCACGACGTCGCTCTTTGGAAAGGAGAGTCCCAATGCCAATCCCCCGCCCACGGCAGCGGCGGTCACGACGAATTCTCTCCGGCTTATTTCGCGATTTGCAGACATGCTAACCTCCAAATAAACGCCTAGGCCTTCGCGGCGATTTGAGCGGCGCGGTGAATCGCCTGGCGGATGCGCAGATACGTACCGCAGCGGCAAAGGTTGGTGATTTCCCGCTCGATATCCGCGTCGGTTGGGTTCGGTTTGTTCGCAAGCAGGGCGGCAGTTGCCATGATCTGTCCGGACTGGCAATAGCCGCACTCCGGCACATCGGCTTCGCGCCAGGCAATCTGGGCCGGATGCTGGGAATTCGGCGACAGGCCTTCGATGGTGGTGATTTCCTGGCCTACCACCACACTTGCCGGCAGGACGCAGGACCGGACAGGTTTCCCGTTTACATGCACGGTGCACGCCCCGCAAAGGGCCTTCCCGCAACTGAACTTCGTTCCTGTCAGACCGATCGTGTCCCGGATGACCCACAAGAGAGGAGTCTCCGGTTCCACATCTACGCTATAGGTTTTTCGATTGACTTTCAGGGATAACATCGTGAAGACCTCCGCATTCTATGCAGAATCTCCCGCGATCCAAACACCGCCGGCCACCGGAGACTCATTTCGCCGGATCCCTATTCCGGAAGCAACGATTGCTGATGAATGTACACCAACTTCTTCGATTTGGTTTAGCTGAGATTTTCATTTTGTTCGGAACTTGAGCCTCTTTAGAACGGCGACCTGCCTCGTTCCAGTCATGTCGAACTGAGGTTGACACCTGGCGGAGTCGGGCATATGTTCTTGCGCAAGGAACAAATCAAAATCGCCAATTGGGATCACACTTATGAAAAAAGACAACCGCGATCAGAACGGATTCTCGCGACGGGATTTCATCAAGACGACAGCCACGGGAGCCGGCGCCGCCGCCCTCACCGGGCTTGGCGTGGAAGTAGCGAAGGCTGAGGGACGGCCCGCGCATTGGGATAAGGAAGCGGACGTTGTCGTCATTGGAGCGGGAGCCACAGGTCTGCCCGCGGCGATTCAAGCGGCCGAAGGGGGCGCGTCCGTGATTCTGATCGACGCGAATACGGACGTCGGCGGGCACGCGATCTTGAGCGGCGGCAACGTGGCTCTCGGCGGCGGCACGAGCAGGCAGAAAAAATATGGAGTGGTGGACTCGCCGGACCTTTTGTACTCGGACCTGACGGATTGGTCCGTCGTCGAGCCCAACGGATTTCCCGATTACCGGTACAACGACAAGGAAGTCATCCGCGCATTTGCCGACGAAAGCGCCAAGACGTACGAGTGGCTGGTCGAACATGGTGTCACGTTTGTGGAAAAAGCTCCGGACACGCTGGGCGGGCACGCTTGCGGGAATTCCGCCCCGAGGGAGAGTCATGCCGCGCCGCTGGCGTTTGCGCTCGTCCAGAATGGCGGCCCGTTGCCCGCCGACAAAGGGGCAACCACTTCCTCAGGCGTCGGCCTCATCCGGCCGCTGGAGGCCAGCGCGAGAAAACTGGGCGTGCAGGTTCTCCTGCAGCACAAGATGACGGGCATCGTGCGCGAAAATCCGAATTCGGGCAGGGTCCTGGGAATTTCGGCGACGAGCCAGGGCAAGACCGTGAACATCCGCGCGCGCAAAGGCGTCATCATCGGCACGGGTGGACACAGCAGCAACATAAATTTCCGCAGAATCTTCGATCCGCGCCTCACCGAAGAGTACCAGGTGGCCGGCGAACCGTACTCCTTCCAGGATGCCAGCGGAGAAATCGCGGCCATGTCCATCGGCGCGTCGCTCTGGGGAGCATTCAATCAAACCGGAGAATTTGGGCAGAATGTGACAAAGGCGGGATGGATCGGCTGCCAGTACGGCTACGTGAATCTGAGCTGGCAGCCGGACAGCCCCATTTTTTCCAAGGCGCGCGCCACAGGCCTCTTCGTCAAGGATTATCAGGACGCGATCCTCGTGAACATCGCGGGCCAGCGATTTTACGATGAGACGCAAGGCCAATTCCCCGCGAACAACTACAACTCCATCAAATCCTACATCCCGCGAAGCTACCTCAATGCCGCGAATGTGAAGTACGAGACATCCAATTTCATTAACGCGGCCCTGGCGGGAACCGGCGATACCACCCCGGGAGGCGGCCCGATCTGGGCCATCTTCGACTCGGACGCAGTGAAGCGGGAAGGCTGGAAAGTTACGGCTCCTTATGTGGATGAGGCGCAGGGATATTTTTTCTCCGCGAATTCCGTGACAGAACTCGCCGCCAAAATTGCAAACAAATTTCAGAAAAAACCGATGCCGCCGAGCGCGCTGCAAGACACGGTGACGCGCTACAACTCCTTCGTGGACGCCGGCAAGGACGCGGACTTCGGCAAACCCGCGCCGAAATATAAGATTCAGACGCCTCCCTTCTACGCAGCCTGGGCCACGCCCGTAATTCACGACACGCGTTCCGGCTTGCGCATCAATGGGAAATGCCAAGTGGTGGACCTCAATGGCGATGTCATTCCGGGCCTGTACTGCGGCGGCGAGTCCGCGGGAGGATTCAGCCTGCACGGACTGGCGAGATGCGCGGTGCAAGGACGAATCGCGGGAAGAAACGCAGCCGCGGAGACGGGCAAGGCGTAGCGGACAGCTGATTACAAATCCACTCGACGGCGAAAAAGATCGTCTCGCGTTTGTTGTATGTTCCGACATCGAAATCGCTAACTTGCTGGATAGGCCCCCCAAGAAGCCGTTTGTCGGAATGTCTCCCAAGTCAGCGCGGGCCGAATACCAGTCACCGCCAAATTGACGGCGGCCAACGCGCATGCTAAAAGTCGGACCCATGTCGAAACTATTTCATGCCATCGCTCTGGGGATTATCGCGGTTGGCGTCATGAGCTGGGCCCCTCCTGATCTCATAGCGCAGGCCTCAGAACCCGTCGCCCTGAGCGGTGTCGTCAGCTCGCAACAGGAAGGCCCCATGGAGGGCGTCGTCGTCAGCGCTCGACGCGACGGCGCCAACTTCACCGTGTCAGTCGTGAGCGACGCGCAAGGGAAATATAGCTTCCCCCGGAGCCACGTTGACCCCGGTAAATACGCCCTCACGATACGGGCTGTAGGCTACGACCTGAACGGCCCGGGGACCGTGACAATCGCCGAGGGCAAAACCACAAGCGCGGATCTCAAGCTCGACAAGACCAAGGACCTCGCCGGGCAGCTCAGTTCCCTCGAGTGGGCCATGAGCGCCCCCGGCACGCCGGAACAAAAGAACAAACTCATCTATCAGGTAGTGAGCTGTGCCTACTGCCATGCCCTGGAACGCGTCATGAGGTCGAACCACACGGCCGGCGAGTTCGTGGAAGTGATCACGCGCATGCAGAAGTACTACACCGATGGCTCGGCGGTCAGCAGGGACAAACGGGGCCGCGGACAGATCGGCATCCCAGACCAGGTTGCCGCTGCCGACGAGAACCCGATCTGGGGCCGTGAGCCTTTGGGGGTCCCGAAGAAGGAACTGGCCGAGTACCTCTCGACGATCAACCTCAGCGGCGGAAAAACAACGTGGCCCTACGAATTGAAGACGCTGCTGCGTCCGAAGGGCAAGGCCACGCGCGTCATCATCACCCAGTACGACATGCCCCGGCCCGACACAGTGGCACACGATCTCGACCTCGATTCCGCGGGCACGATTTGGTACACCGACGAAAGCCGCATGTTCTTCGGGAAGATGAATCCAAAAACCGGTAAGTTTACCGAGTACGCGTTGCCACCCGTGCCGCCCGGAGACCTGCCGGGCGCGAGGGACATTCAAGTGGATCGCGATGACAACATCTGGTTCCCGCGGCGCATCGCCGGCGCGGCGGTCGTGCTGACGAAGTTCAATCCGAAAACGGAAGAAGTGAGCACCATCGAGGGAGTGGGAACGCAATTCATGGCGCTCGGACCCGAAGGCAAAATCTGGGCGGGGTGGACGCGCGTCGATCCGAAGACCATGAAAGTGGAGGCCACGTACGGCTGGGAGAAATCACCGAACATTCCCCCTGGCCCGCACCGCCAGTACGTCGATCTCACCGTGGTCAACTCCAAGGGCAATCCATACGCGCCGGATATCGGCGGCTCGTACATCATCGGCATTGATGCCGAGACCGGTGCAGCCAAGTTCTGGCAGGTCCCCACGCCCAGGTCATCGCCGCGCCGCGGCAGAATGGACGCGCAGGACCGTTTCTGGTTTGCCGAGTACACCGGGGACAAGATCGGCATGTTCGACACGCGCACGGAAAAATTCCAGGAATGGCCCGTGCCGCGCAAGTACACGACGCCGTATGCCGTCTCGGCCCCCGACAGAAATGGTTACGTGTACGCGACGAGCAACATGGCCGAGCGCCTCATGCGCCTTGATCCCAAGACCGGCGAAATCGTCGAGTATCAGATCCCGACCGAGTTCGATTCGAAGAAGATCACATACAATCCCACGACCAGCCGCTTGACGTTGTGGATGGTCAATACTCGCACCGCGAGAATGATGAAGGTCGAACCTCTTGAATAGACTTAGTCAGAATTGACCAGACGCAATCTAAGATTGAATCCTTCCATTCAAGAAAAGTGTCCCGCTCCGGAACACCTGTAGCCCATTACCCACGCACCCTTTGGAATAAAGCTCGCCCATTCCATGCCGATGATTGGTGCAGTAACCACCTCGGGAGATTACAAGTGAGAGAGCAGACAATCCAGCCCACGGCGGTCGAACGAACTTTTGATGAAGATGAAATCATCGTCAGCAAGACCGATTTGAAGGGAATCATTACCTACGCGAACCGAACATTCCTCGAGGTGGCGATGTACACGGAGGAAGAAGTCCTGGGACAGCCGCACAGCATCATCCGCCATCCGGACATGCCGCGGTGCGTCTTCAAGCTGCTCTGGGACACGATCCAGGGAGGAAATGAGATCTTCGCCTACGTAAAGAACATGGCCAAAAACGGAGCTTACTACTGGGTCTTCGCGCATGTGACTCCGACGTTCGATTCTGCCAAGAAAATCGTCGGTTACCACTCCAATCGCCGCAGGCCGGATCGCAACCAGATCCAAATAGCCGATGGCCTGTACCGAAAATTGAAGCAGGAAGAGGACCGGCACTCGGACTGGAAAAAAGGTATGGCGGCGGCTACGGAAATGCTGCTTCAGACCGTTGCGGCGAAACAGATGCAGTACGATCAATTCGTTCTTTCCATCTGAAATCACGGAGAGGTCAATGGCAACCAACCAGACTTTAACTTCGCGCGTGAAACATTCTTTCCATTTCTTCCGCTCCGGCGACGAAAATGATCCTCGACAACAAGGGGAATCCTCCGACGCCGCGACAGCGGAACTCAACCAATACCGCATGTTACTGACACAGGCAACGGAAACGTGCGAGCGCGCAGCGCATGGCGACCTGGAAGCGAGGATGTTGCACTGTCACGGTTCCGTCGAGATGGAACGCCTGGCCGACGCCGTCAACCACATGCTGGATATGACGGACGCATTTCTGCGCGAGGTCGGCGCCTCGCTCGAATATGCCAGCCGCGGCAAATTCTTCCGGCGCGTGTTGCTGCGCGGCATGCGTGGTTCCTTCCGCCAGGCAAGCGATACGATCAATCAGACCAACAGTGCATTGGAGCGGGACGCCGCTTTGAAGGAATCCGTGGAACAACGCCGCATCCTGGCCGATCAATTCGAGGACACGGTAAAAAAGGTTTTTTCGGGATTGGCTACCTCCACCTCGCGGGTTGCCGCCGCCGCGCTCACCCTGTCAGACGCAGCGGGGACGGGCGCGGACGCCTCGCCTGCCGGTGCGGTGGCGCGGGCGAACATCTCCGTTGCGCAAGGCGTATCTGGTAAATCCGGGGAGAAAGACGAAAAGGCGCACCAGCTCTGCGAGGTGATTGTGCTGCTGACGGAAGCCTCGCAACGCATCGGGGGAGTGATTAAACTCATTTCCCAAATTGCCCGGCAGACCAACTTGCTCGCGCTAAACGCCACCATCGAGGCGGCGCGGGCCGGAGAGGCGG
This sequence comes from uncultured Acidobacteriota bacterium, assembly GCA_963768275.1. GTDB lineage: Bacteria > Acidobacteriota > Terriglobia > Acidiferrales > UBA7541 > Palsa-360. The sequence continues at coordinate 332,277 of CAVYHH010000026.1, read as the reverse complement.
GCAAGGGTTTTGCGGTCGTTGCCGCCGAAGTGAAATCGCTGTCGCAACAAACCACGAGCGCGACAGAAGAGATCGGGACCGAAATTGCCAGGATGCGCTCCACCGTCGATCAGACGGCCACCCTTGTCGGCGCGATGGCAAAAAGCATCGGAGAAATGAAGGAAATCTCTGCGCTCTTATCGGAACAGACGGAACAGCTCTCCGGTTCGGTTGACTCATTCCTCCAAACAATCCGCGCCTGATGGAAGTGCCGCCGCTTCGCAAGAAGGGTGAAGTGATGCGGCGCCCGAAAATTCAATCCGCCCCAAAGCCAGGCCCACCAATCTCTAACCAATCGAGTTAGAAGTTTCACGCGGGAGGAAGAGCATCCATGCGCTCATAGATGACAGCCAGGGAGTCCTGATAGCACTTGTGCCAGCCGCGCGTGATGCTGAGGAGGTTGGCGATTGGAGCGCTGGGCTCGACCAGGACAGTGCGGATGTCGCGGCGGAGGAATTCCGGCTGGGGATTCACTTCCCCCTCGTACATCTCATTGAAGTGCGTGAGAAAAGAATCGCCGTAAAGGTCGGCGCGCCCATCCACGTAGACGCGATACTCAGGATAGAGGCGCCAGATCAGATAGCCGCCGAAGGGGTAGGCGTTGAAGATCTGCCCGGCGGGACGGCTGTGTTCGAGGAACGTGACGGCGTCCGCAGGAAAGCGCGTGCGTTCGAACATGGCCGCGCCGGCAATCCCGGCGTGCCAGCGCCAGCCGCTCAGGAGTACGACTAAAACAATCGCAGCTTGGCGAAGCGGGAGCGGAATGCGCCAAGGAAGAGGCGCCGGGCGCCAGCCGGAAAGCAGCGGAATGCAGGCAACGCTGAACAACGCCATGTTACGCATGGAATGCAGCGCGGCTCCGGCGAAGAAGGTAACGAAGAGAATCTCACCGGGACGCAGCGTCTTTCGACGCAGCGCCAACGCCAGAACGGTCAAGCCGATCAGCAGGAAAAAGGGAAAGAAGAGGCGCTGCATCGGGTTGGGCGGCTGCCACTCCGTTATAAGGGTCTGCATGGCAGGCGAGCGCAACGTTTCGAATGGATAGGTGTAGAGGCGGAAGCCATTGGGATTCAGTGGCACCGCAAGAAGACAAGCAATCGCCGCCGCCCCGAGATGAGTCGCGCGGGCGAGGAGTTTCCGCCGCGCGCTCGCGTCAGCTAGCGCGTCGAGCGCATAGCCCGCGAGGTACAGAAGAATTACCGCCGCCCCAAGGATGTATCCGCCGTGCAGATTGACCCACAGAATGGTCAGCAGCGGAAGGGCGAGCAAGGGCCGCCAGGCGCTCGTGCGGCGGTGAGCCCCCAGCACAAAGCAAAACAGGGAGAACAAGCACAGCGTGAACACCTGCGGGCGCACGAGGAAAGTAGGATGAGCAGCCCACACCGCCAGAGCCAGAACGGGAAGGCAAATATAGAGAGGCCCTTCGGAGCAGCGATATGCCAGCCAGTAGGCAGTAGCCGTGATCACGCCGAAAAGCACCAGAACGGCGGCATAGCCTCCGAAATGGTACGTGACATAGAGAACCAGCTCGGAAAGCCATTCGTGCGCAATCCAGCGTTGTCCCGCAACCGTAAAAGTAAAAGGATCGCTGCGCGGAATCGAATGAGTCGCATAAATAAGCTGACCGGACCGAAGGTGCCACCAGAAATCCGCGGATGCCAGTGACGGCAGGCAAACTGCAAAGAGGGCCAAAAAAACGGCAGTTTCAGCGCTGTGCGCTTCCAGCCACTGGCGGATGCGGAGAAACATGATGAAATGATTTTAACGTGGCCAGGTCAGCGAGCGGCGGTCTATGCGGGGCGGAGGTTCCCGAGGAGTTACGCCAAGTGCTGATTTTTGAATGTCATTGCGGTCTTCGCTCCGGTGCCCGACTCTCCGCTCATCTGTTCACCCCATACATCCTTTACGGATTGTCCCTAGACATCGTTTACACTCCGGCGCGCGAAAGCGCGTGGGGGTGGCAGAGCGATGGCATGGAAGACTATGGATATTCACGAACAACGGGTACGGTTTGTGGTGGAGGCAACGCAGAAGTTGCGATCGTTCAGTGCTGTGTGCGCTGAGTTTGATATTTCCCGTCCCACGGGATATCTGTGGCTGAAGCGCTATCGGAACTTAGGTGTTCAAGGGATCACCGAGCAGAGTCGCAAGCCTCATTACAGCCCACGACAGACGGCCAGCCACCTGGAGCAGCGCGTCGTGCAAGTGCGGCTGCGTTATCCGGATTGGGGCGCACGCAAGTTGCGTGTGGTGTTGGCGCGAGAAGGCGTGGAATTACCCCGAATACGATTCATCGCATTCTACTGCGCCACGATTTGGTCCGCGAAGAAGAACGACATCCTCCAGCCACGCAACGATTCGAACGCAGTCGGCCCAACGAACTTTGGCAGATGGACTTCAAAGGGCCGAAGGCCTGGCCGCAACCGATGGGGCCGCTGTCGGTGCTAGACGATCATAGCCGCTATCTGATTGTACTGGCGGCCAACGGCAGCACGCACGGTGAGCCTGTCCGAGAGCGACTGGAAGAAGCATTTCTACGATGCGGAGTTCCCGAGGAAATGTTGATGGACCATGGCACTCCGTGGTGGGGCATGCAGTCCAGTTCTGGGCAGACACGTTTGTCGCTCTGGCTGATGCGCCAGGGCATTCGATTGAATTGGAGTGGCATTCGGCATCCGCAAACCCAGGGAAAGTGGAGCGTTTCCATGGATCGCTACAACGGGCACTGACACGACGAGGTTTTTCGCGACAGCAACCTCAGGCTTGGCTGGATGGGTACCGCTGGGAGCATAACCACGTGCGACCGCACGAAGCACTGAACATGCAGACTCCAGCCAGTGTGTGGCAACCCAGCCGTCGCCGATACGATCCGCGGCCATCGGGATGGGAATACCCTACCGGAGCTGGGTGCTCAAAGTGGATCCTCAAGGCAGGATCGAGGTGAAAGGTCGGAACTGGAAAATCAGCAAAGCCCTATCGGGAGAGAGAGTCCAGGTCGTGAAGGTCGAAGACCGAATGATGGTGTTTTATTGCGCGACGCTGATGCGCGAACTCGATCTTGGAACCCAGCGCTCGACGATCGTCGAGCGCTGGGTTCCAAGACGGCTCAACTCCCGTGATGTAAAGGATGTCTAGGGACAAAACGTAAGGGATGTCCCGGGACTTGACATACACGGAAGGGTCGGACACCCAGCGGTCGGTCTTGCTGATCAATTTGTTGTTCTAATTCGCGAGAAGAAAAACCCACACCCTTCCCACAGAACGTGAAGGATGCGCCACCCGAAAATTCATACACACCTCAAAGAGTGGCCCACCCGCAATGCAGCATTACTGAGTTTTTCGTTGCGACCCACGATTTTTGTGTGCTAGCATTACGTCGCTCCTCGCCGTACCCCTACTTTTACTAGAGGAGCAGGCGTTTGAAATCATGCCTCTTCCCCTTAGGGTCAGGATGGAGCGCTCCCAGCGTCCATCTGAAAAGAGGCAATCCTGGTGACTCCAAGCGCCAAACAAAGTGTTCCCAGCCCTTTGTTCGTTGGTTTTGGTTCACGGCCCCATCGCCTCCGGGATGGCGAAAATTTCGGGGCAGAGTGCGCCAATGCCAGACCCGACCGAATTCATTCTTAAGTGCGGAGCGGTAGTTCTACTTCTATTTCTACTTGCACGCCTATTTGTTGAAGAATTTATCAAATTGCGAAACGCGTGGCGACAGTGTCGCTCGTCCACTCGACGCCTGAAGTCTCGAAGAAATATTCCACCGGAGATTGAGCCCGACCCATAGCAACCAGAGATGGGTGGCCCACCCGCCCGATCCGGGCGCCTTGGTGTCACCTCTGGGCAAAAAATACAGTCCCCTCAGAAGTTCCCAAAGTGACACCGGCAAGTAATTGGTGCGTTACACCATCCGAAAGTAAGTAATAGACGCCCACGCCAGTTGCTGTTTGATTCGGAAACGCGCAAGGAGAGGCACCAAAAGTTATAGACACGTCATAGAAGTTCTTGCCGGAGCTATCCGCCGCGACCGTCCCTGAAAAAGAGCACCCTGAACTTGACCCGCCCACTGTCCCATTGGAATTGATAGTCACCGTCGTTGTCACTCCATCCAGCAATGCACCGTTCCAAGTACCAGAGATGGCAGAGACGGACGCCGCACTGTTGTAGTTAAAGGAGGAAGATGCGAGAGCCGTCCCGTTGAAGGTGATCGCAGTTCCGCTTTCAGTAATGGTGCCGCTTACGCTCTGACCTGGTACGTCTGTCGCGGTGAGGGTGTCTGTAAAGGTTTGGCCAGTGTAAAAGTAATCGGTCACATTGGCGGTAAGGGAGTCATTCCCAGATGTACCTTGGCCGGCGACCATGCCGTAAACGGAAAGCAAGTTCCCGGTGACTGTGCCGTAGATTCCGAAGAATTTGTCGTTTGGTAGCACAATCGTCGAAAACGAATATCCGCTGGAGGCGGTACCCGAATACACTCCTTGAGCTTGACCGGTATAACTCGTGGTGCCACCACTGCCGCCGCTATTGCTGCTGTAGTTCGAGCCACAGCCAACAAACAGCAGGCAGACCAAACAGAAGATCGGAGTCGTCCTAGTCATTTCTACCCCTATCAGCCTTCGTACCAACATTCTTGGTGGCAATTTTAACAGAGATTAAAAGTAGGAAGTCATAAACATATCACAGGATTGTGGTGGAAGGTACTCATTGCTGTAAATCGCCGAGCGGCTCATGACTTCGCGCTTCTTCGTTGACTAGCTTCGGGCAGGCCTACCGCATGAGAGATGCGTCCAGCCCTGCCAGCATGGTATACATGCGGCCTGAGAATTCGTTTCGGATGCGCTGCCAGGAACGAACGATTCCATGATGGAACGACCAACTTGCAGGGAGGTGAAGAAAATGCCGATCCTATCGAATGTGAATTTCATGCGATGGCCGTTGCTTCGCGTGTGGGCTTTGCTGGTTCTGGTCTCCTGCGGCCTTGCCGGGCAGGCGCTTGCCCAGGAACCGGGGACGCGCGACAGGATTTACGTCGTGACGCACGCCGACCTCCTGGGGCCGAATATGCCTGCCGGCAAAAAATTGCTGCAGCAATACGTTGCCGACAGCCGCAAGGAAAAGGGCTGCGTGCGCATCGAGGTCTACGAGCAGATCTCGCGCCTCAATCATCATATGATCGTGGAAGTCTGGGAATCCCAGCAGGCGTTCGATGCGCACGTCGCCGCCGCGCACACCGTTCAGTTCCGCCAGCAAATCGATCCCATGCTCGGAAGCCCTTATGACGAGCGCCTTCATCACATCATGGAATAGCGCTCGATTTTGCTGGTCAGGTTGTTGTTCTAATTCGTGAAAAAAACTCCGCACCCTTCATAAGAACGGCGAAGAGATGCGGCACCCGAAAATTCAACCTACCCCGAAGGCCGGCCCACCAGCCATTCCCTTGTTAGGGGACTACGGCGGCACCAAGCAGATTCGTGAACCTGTCCGCCCCCATGACCAAGTGCCGTCTCAAGGCCAAGGACCTAGGTGCCCTTACCCTATCGAGATTGGTGTTGATGGCGATGTTCCTCCCCGTCTTGATGTTGTCGACTTCTGACCGAGGTACCAGGAAGAATACACAGCTCAATTCGGCCGGGTACTGATCGTAATACCGTGGATCTTTCTCCCCGACCAACACGAGGTATTCGTACTTTTTATTGTTCGACATCCCCAAAACACTATGCCAGTTCCAGCGTCGTGTCGCGGAAGGATTCGGCGAGTTCATGTGGCTGTACTTCACTTCGAGGCGCGCACCGGTCGTGACTGTCACGTCGTGCGGATCCTTGTAGCCTGTCAGAACACCGCCCGTGAGCGTCGCAACGAGAGTCTCGCCTTTGAGCCCCTGAGCCAGTGTCGGCGTACTTCGAAAGAAATCCCGTTCTTTCCTCAGTAGTGCGTTCTCTCGCTCAAGCAAACTTATTCGCTTGATAAGCTCGGGGCTATTCATGAGGGACCCCATGGCTGCCTGAAATTTGACGTTCGGATGTTTCCGCCGCCAGACCACTGACACAGAAGAACGAGGTGGAACGGTCAGGCGAAGGATTGTCGTGTAAGCCGCAATTTTATTGATGTTTTGGTGAACCGGGTAGGACTCGAACCTACAACCCGCTGATTAAGAGTCAGCTGCTCTACCATTGAGCTACCGGTCCACGAACTTTTTATTTTACCACGACTAAACCATTTTTCAGGTCGCCCACAACGCGAAGGTAGTAGCTCAGCTTGGCTCTGGGTGAAACAAACGACTGCCCGCCCTAAATTCGGGCGGCCTCTACAAAACCCACACCTAACAAGGCACGGTTTGCGTTTAATCCCGCAATTTTTCCGCGATTTCCTGGGCGATTTTTTTTGCGCGCTCGACGTCGTTCGGATCCAGCGAGATCGCGGCGACGCGCGGATGGCCTCCGCCGCCATATTGTTCCGCCAGGCTGGCCAGATTGTCTTCCGCGGCGTCGGGATTCCAGGGATTCGAGCCAATCGAAATTTTCGCGCGCGTCGGCGAAGCGAGCACGCTCACCGTGTAGCGCGCCGCGGGGTACAGCATGTAGGGAATAAATTTGTTGTAGCCGTCGATGTCCAGGTCGCTGATATCGAAATAGATTACGCCGCCGCGAACTTCGATGCGCTGCCGCAGCAAGTCGATCGAATGGCGGTGTTTTTCGAGCAACGGGCCGAGGTGCTTCGCGACGATCGGCAGCCGAATCATTTCCGCGAGCGGGCGCACGGACAAATCCGGAATAATTTTGGCGACCAGGCCCTCTTCCGGCGCGGCCTCGATCACCAGGGCCAGTTGCGTCGCGGGTTCCGCGAGAGCCACGGCGGATTCCGGCGTCGGATACTGGGCGCCGTCGATGATATCGCCCCAATGGATCAGCTCGGCGAGCGGCTTCACGTCGAAGCCGAATTGCGCGCTGGTCACGTCGGCCAGCAGCTTGGTGCAGGATTTGTAATCGGGGTTATAGAACTTGTGGCCGCTGCGGTCCTGGCGAAAGTTTTCCGCGTCGGCGGGAGTAAGAAACGCGCTCTGGTGATGGTCAAACCACCAAGTTACGCGCGGCGAACTCGAGTATTTGAAATCGACGATGGCGTTTTCATCGCCGTCGAACAGGGCTTCCGGGAAGGGATGCCGCGCCTGGTGCGTCATCCCCGTGAAATGAAACTCCGCGCCCGGCCGGATGCGCTCCCGAAAAAAGCGGTAGAAAACCGCCGCCGACGCCGCGCCGTCGAAGCATCGGTCGTGAAAGCATAATCGAACTTTGACCGGGTCCGCCACTCTCCGCCCTCGCTCCACCCCAATGCCAAACGTAAAAGCAGATGGAAAGCCCTAAAAGATGGACGGGACCGGCAAGAATGTCAAGATGAAAAGGAAGGGCAACATATCAGAAAATAGCAGTGGCACGACATGTCGGGCCCTTACAAATGCGGCCTCGCCAATCACCGCGGCAGAGGAAATTAACTGCCCCTAATTGCCGGAAAAACTTTTTGCAATGCCGGCCGCGATCGGGACCTCGAACTTCTCGTGCTGGTACGCCTTCACCATGAGCAGGATCCAGAGAACGAACGCAACCAGGCTGATCAGGCCGTACAGCATAGATCCCAACCCGAAAGCGCCGAACCCGCCCATCATCATGAATCCCACGCGAAAGAAGAAAATCCCAATGACGATGTTCAGGATGTGCAGCCCGCCGAACACAACGATCGATTGCGCCGCGTGAAACCGCACAAACGGCCGCTTGTCGATCAGGAAGAAAATGATCCCCGTGACCCATCCCACCAGATAGCACAAGAATGCGGCCACGTTTTCAGACATCCCTGACTGCGTACTCTGTGCCGTTTGCGCCACCGCCGCGCCTGATGATTGCGCCTCCCCGCATTTGGGACAGAATCCCGCGCCCGCCGCCACTTCAGTGCCGCACTTGCTGCAAAAGGCCATTGTGTTTCTCCCCTCTGGAAGTCGTTAAGGACAGAGCCCCGCACGTCGCGCGAAGGCTATCACCGCTGACTTCGCCGCACAAGCACCACTGTGAAAATCCGAGATTGGAAAATTGGCAGGCGATCATCCCGGCGCGGTCCGAGTGATATACTGGGGCGCAACGCGGAAGTGGCGGAATTGGCAGACGCGCCAGCCTTAGGAGCTGGTGGCCGAAAGGCCGTAGGGGTTCGAGTCCCTTCTTCCGCACCATCATTGTCTTTTCTCGATGCATCCGTTCGAAACATTATTATTGTCACACAGCTCGTGTGAGTTGACGTTGATCTTGGATTCCCCTATACTTTGCTTTCGCCGTACCCCGCTTGCAGTTCTTTCCCGTTTCCATTTTTCCGGACCGAGAAGCGGCAAAGAGTAGAAGTACGAACCTTAGGGCGGTTCCTGACGTATTTCGATCATCTGACAACGCAATCTTTGATCCCGAAGGCCTGACCATGAGTGAAGCAACTTGCCGGCGCGAATTGGAACTGGAAATCCCCGCGGAAACTGTACAGAAAGCAGTTGAACGCGTGGCCAAGCAATTTGCCCGCGTCGCGCGCGTCCCGGGATTTCGCCCGGGAAAAGCGCCTGTCACGTTGATCCGGCGCCGTTTTGCCGACGACATCAAGAGTGAAGTGCTGCAATCCCTGGTGCCCGAACAGATCGAGCGCGCCGTCACCGAAAGCAAGCTGGTCCCGGTCACGCAGCCGCAAATCGATAAGGTCGACTTCACGGAAACCGGACCGGTGAAGTTCCGCGCGACGTTCGAGGTCCTGCCCGAATTCGAGCTCGGACAATATAAGGACCTGGAAGTTGAAGTCGACGACCTCAAGGTCGAAGATTCGGATGTCGAGAAAGGGATCGAGGAGCTTCGCGACCGCGCCGCCAATTTTATCCCGGTCGAAGGCCGAGCCATCGCTGACGGCGATTACGCGCAGCTCAAGCTGAAGGGAATCCCGGCGGGCGGCGGCGAACCGCTGGAGGCCGAAAGCGTCCTGTGCCACGTGGGCGGCGAAGAAACCATGGGGCCGTTCAATGAAAATCTTCGCGGCGCGAACACCGGCGACCACAAAAACTTTGACGTGACGTATCCCTCCGACTATCCCGATCCAAAGCTCCAGGGAAAAACATACACCTACGCGGTCGAGGTCCTGGGCCTCAAGGAAAAGAAGCGGCCCGAGCTGACCGATGAATTCGCCAAGGACGTGAGCGACGCGCAGACCCTGGAAGAGTTGCGCAAGAAGATGCGCGAGAATCTCGAAGCGGCGCGCACGCGCCGTCAAAGCGATCAGACGCGGGAAAAGCTGCTCGCCCAGATCGTGAAATCGCATGAGTTCCCTGTCCCCGAGGCGCTGGTCGAGCACCAGATGGACTCGCGCCTGGAACGCACGGTGCGGTCGCTCGCCTCGCAGGGCGTCGATCCGCGCGCGGTGAATGTGGACTGGGTGGCGCTGCGCAGCCGGCAAAAGGACCGCTCGATCGAGGATGTGAAGGCGGAATTGCTGCTGGACCGGATCGCCACGGCGGAACATATCGAAGTGGGCGAGGAAGAAGTGGAAAAGGAGATTGCAGCGATCGCGGAGCGGAGTGGCGAATCGGCCACAGCCGTTCGCGCGAACTTGACAAGGCAAGGTGCGCTGGATAGGATGAAATCTAAGATCCGGAGTGAAAAAACTCTGGACTGGCTCTGCAGCAATTCCCGGACTCGGACAATAACCAAGGAGAAATGAAGTGGTTCCGGCCGGGGTCCTCCGCGCAACCTAAAAAACAAAATGAACCATACTGATGATATGAGTCCGCGTGCAACAACACTCATCCCCATGGTGGTGGAACAGACGAACCGGGGAGAGCGGGCCTATGATATCTATTCACGCCTGCTCAAGGACAATATTATTTTCATCGGGACGCCGATTGACGACCACGTCGCCAATCTGGTCACCGCGCAGCTCCTGTTCCTGGAAGCGGAAGACCCCGAGAAGGATATTTCGCTTTACATCAACTCGCCGGGCGGCTCGATCACGGCGGGAATGGCGATTTATGACACGATGCAGTTCGTGCGTCCGAGCGTGGTGACCATCTGCGTCGGCCAGGCCGCGTCGATAGCCGCGCTGCTGCTGACCGCCGGAGCGGCGAAGAAGCGCTTTTCCCTGCCCAACTCGCGCATTCTGATTCACCAGCCCTGGATGTCGGGATTGTCGGGTCAGGCGACCGATATTGATATCCATGCGAAGGAAATCCTGCGCATGCGCTCGGTCATCAATGGCCTGCTGGCGCAGCACAGCGGGCATGCTCTCGAAAGCCTGGAAAAAGACGTCGAGCGTGATTTCATCATGTCCGCCGAGCAAGCGAAGGAATATGGATTGATCGACGAGATAATTACCAAGCACCGCTAGCGCGTTCCAAACAGTTAGTAATAAACAAACACGGCGGTGTACGGAAGCTGCAAAGGGGCCTAAAATAATCCGCACGGCAAGGAGAGCTTCCCTTGACCGGGCCTTGACCGGCGGAGGGCGACACACCGTTGAGAAAACTCAGCACTGACGAACCACTGCGCTGTTCCTTCTGCCATAAGACGCAGGAGCAGGTCGAGAAGTTGATCAGCTCGCCCTCGGACTACCCGCGCGCCTACATCTGCAACGAGTGTGTGACGGTCTGCGAACAAATTCTCGAGGAAGAAAAGCGCGAGCAAGCGAATCCGGTCAATAAGCGCCTGCCGCGGCCTCCCGAGATCAAGGCGTTTCTCGACGGCTACGTGATCGGCCAGGACAAAACCAAAAAGAAGCTGGCCGTCGCCGTCTACAACCACTACAAGCGCATCTTCCTGAACCGCCAGCCGGGCGACGTGGAATTGACGAAGTCGAATATCCTTCTCATCGGCCCGACCGGAACGGGAAAAACGCTTCTGGCGCAGACGCTCTCGCGCATGCTGGACGTTCCCTTCGCCATCGTGGACGCCACGACGCTGACCGAAGCGGGCTACGTCGGCGAGGACGTCGAGAACATCATCTTGAAGCTGTTGCAGGCGGCCGACGGCGACGTCACCAAAGCGCAGCAAGGGATCATCTATATCGACGAGATCGACAAGATTTCCAAGAAGGACGAAAACCCGTCCATCACGCGCGATGTTTCCGGCGAAGGCGTGCAGCAGGCCCTGCTGAAGATTCTCGAAGGCACGATCGCGAACGTTCCCCCGCAGGGCGGGCGCAAGCATCCACACCAGGAATTCACGCCTGTCGATACGACCAACATTCTCTTCATCTGCGGCGGCGCATTCGTGGGACTGGAAAAAACCATCGAACGCCGGATCGGGCAGAAATCGCTCGGCTTTCACACCGACGCGCAGCCCACCACCGCGCAGCGCCGCAACATTGAACTGCTCAGCCAGGCTCAGCCAACCGACTTGATCCGCTACGGCCTGATTCCCGAATTCGTGGGCCGGTTGCCCGTCGTCGGCGTCCTGGGCGATCTGGACAAGGCCGCGCTGATGCAGATTCTGACGGAACCGAAAAACGCGCTCATCCGTCAATATCAGAGACTGTTCGAATTTGAGAACGTGCGCCTCCGGTTTTCCGATGACGCCCTCGAAACCGTTGCGGAACTCGCCTTGCAGCGCAAGGTTGGCGCCCGCGGACTGCGCATGATTCTCGAAGACCTCATGCTCGAACTCATGTACCACCTGCCGGCCCAGCGCAAACTCCGCGAATTCGTCGTCACGGGCGAAATGGTCCGCAGCCGGGAGATCAACTGGTCGCTGCTCGAAAAAGCCGGATAATACGGGTGCGGGCCGCCGCGAATAAAAAATCGCTCAAGGAGCAATAAGATCGCAACGGAACCCATGTTCAACCGAGAAAAGACCGAATCGAAACGCGTGCCGATGATGCCGGTGCGCGATCTGGTCATCTTCCCCCAGATGATGAACCCGTTCATCGTGGGACGCGAAAGTTCCCTGCGCGCCCTCGAAGAAGCCCTGGCCACCGACAAGAAAATTTTCCTCGCCACGCAGCACGACGCTTCCGTCGACGATCCCAAGCCCGACGAAATCTACTCCGTCGGCACGCTGGCCAACATCGTGCAAAGCGTTCGCCTGCCGGACGGTAACCTGCGCGTGCTCGTGGAAGGCGTCGAGCGGGCCAAGGCCGTGCAGATTTCGACCGACGAAGGTTTTTTCCGGGCCACGCTGAAAGTGATTCCCAACAAGGCCGAGCCTTCCCCGCAAATCGAGCAGGCGGTCACCAAGGTCACGGGCCTGTTTGAACAGTACGTGAAACTCTCGCAGAGCCTGAATTACGACACCATGATCGCGGCGACTCGCGTCGACGACCCCGCGAAACTCTCCGACACGATCGCATCGAACCTGCAGATCCCCGTCGAGGAAAAGCAGGAACTCCTCGAAAATTTCGATCCGCTGGACCGCCTGACCCGCGTCGGCGAAATCCTGGAAAGCGAAATCGAAAAGCTCAACGTCGACCGCAACATCAACACCCGCGTGAAGCGCCAGATGGAGCGGGCCCAGAAAGAGTATTACCTCAACGAAAAATTGAAGGCTATCCACAAGGAACTCGGACGCGGCGAGAAGAACGAACTCGAGGAACTGAAAAAGAAGATCGAAACCTCGGGCATGCCGAAGGACGCCCTCGAAAAGGCCACGCAGGAATTGAAGCGCCTCGAAATGATGCCGCCGATGTCCGCGGAATCCACCGTGAGCCGGAATTATCTGGACTGGCTGCTCGCCGTGCCCTGGAAAAAGAGATCGAAGGAAATTCGCGACATCGCGCTCGCGGAAAAGATTCTCGAAGAAGAGCATTACGGGCTGGACAAGATCAAGGAGCGCATCCTCGAATTTCTGGCCGTGCGCCAGCTGGTGAAGAATCCCCGCGGCTCGATTCTGTGCTTTGTGGGGCCTCCGGGCGTCGGCAAAACTTCGCTTGCCATGTCCATCGGGCGCGCCACGGGACGCAAATTTATTCGCGTCTCTCTCGGCGGCGTGCGCGATGAAGCGGAAATCCGCGGACACCGCCGCACCTATATCGGCGCGCTGCCCGGCCAGATCATCCAGATGATGAAAAAGGCCGGAACGGTCAATCCGATTTTTGTGCTCGACGAAGTGGACAAGATGTCCACCGACTTCCGCGGCGACCCGTCGGCGGCGCTCATGGAAGTTCTCGACCCCGAGCTGAACAACGCCTTCACCGACCACTACCTCGACGTCGAGTACGATCTCTCCAAAGTCATGTTCGTCTGCACCGCCAACGTGTTGCACACGATTCCCCAGCCCCTGCAGGACCGCATGGAAATCCTGCGGCTCCCCGGCTACACCGAAGCCGAGAAGGCGCAGATCGCCAAACGCTTCCTGGTGCGCAAGGCGCGCGAAGCCGCGGGCCTTTTGGAAACCAACCTCACCTTCACGGACGAGGCCATCACGCACATCATCCGGCATTACACGCATGAAGCCGGCGTGCGCAGCCTGGAGCGCGAAATTTCCAGCATCTCCCGCAAAGTCGCGCGGCGCGTGGTGAAGGAGGGAAAACAGTACTCGATCAATGTCGCGCCTGAGGGCGTTGGCGAATTTCTGGGTGTTATCAAGTACCGGGAAGTTTGGGCCGAAAAGAAGAACGAAGTCGGCCTCACCACGGGTCTGGCGTGGACCGAAGTCGGCGGTTCAGTGCTCTCCACCGAAGCCACGATCATGCAGGGCAAGGGACGCCTGACGCTCACCGGCAAGCTGGGCGACGTCATGCAGGAATCGGCGCAGGCGGCGATGAGCTACGTGCGGTCCCGTACCTCAACCTTTGGCCTGCCGCGCGATTTTTACCGCCACCTCGACATTCACATGCACGTTCCCGAAGGCGCGATCCCGAAGGACGGCCCCTCGGCTGGAATCACGATCGCCACTTCGATCGTGAGCGCCCTCACGCGCATTCCGGTGCGCTGCGACGTGGCCATGACGGGCGAAATCACCCTTCGCGGCAAGGTCCTGCCGATCGGCGGCATGAAAGAAAAATTGCTGGCGGCTCACCGCGTCGGAATCCGCACCGTGATTCTGCCGAAGGACAACGAAAAAGATTTGGCGGACATCCCGGCGGAAATACAGGCCGAATTGACCCTCCGGTTCGTCGAGAACATGGACCAAGTTCTGGAAATCGCCTTGGAACGGCCCCTGACACCCGCAACGCACGACGCAGTCCCGGAAGTGGCGGCAAAGTTTGAAACGGAAACAGAGAGCGATCAAGAATTGACCAATTGAGGGAAACCTCGGCTCCCCCGCCCCGATGAAACGCAATCGAATAATCAGCCAGTGGGGTGCATCGGGAAGTGGGACGCGGCTGTAATTCGTATCGCCCGTGATTTGAATATCCAGTTTGGCTAACCCGGTCGGAAATCGATTAGCTCGCCGTGGCGGGCCCGGTTTCCGCCGATTAGCACAATCCCGGCCTGAGCTTCAGGCTTATCTCTATAGAGAATTAAGGAAATGAAAACGATGAGTATTAGTCTTGCGGAACTGAAAGAAAAAAATATTACCGATCTGGCGAAGATCGCGAAGGACCTGGCCATCCCGGGCTCCAGCGGCATGCGCAAGCAGGAGTTGATCTTCCAGATCCTGCGCGCCCAGACGGAAAAGAACGGCCTGATTTTCTCCGAAGGCGTCCTGGAGTGCCTGCCCGACGGCTTCGGCTTCCTGCGCGCGCCGGAGTACAACTATCTCCCCGGCCCGGACGACATTTACGTCTCGCCCTCGCAAATCCGGAAGTTTGATCTGCGAACCGGCGACACCGTCTCGGGACAAGTCCGGCCTCCCAAAGATGGCGAGCGCTATTTCGCGTTGATCAAAGTCGAAGCGGTCAACTTCGAGGACCCTGAAGTCGCGCGAAACAAAATTTTCTTCGACAATCTCACGCCGCTCTATCCCCAGGGCCGCCTGAAAATGGAAACGACCCGCGAGAATCTTACCGGCCGCGTGCTGGACTTGCTTTGCCCGGTCGGAAAAGGGCAGCGCGGCTTGATCGTTGCGCCGCCGCGCACCGGAAAAACCATGATGTTGCAGGCGTTCGCCAACTCCGTGACCACGAATCACCCGGAAGTCGCGCTGATCGTTCTCCTGATCGACGAGCGGCCGGAAGAAGTCACCGACATGCAGCGCACGGTGAAGGGCGAAGTCATCAGCTCGACCTTCGACGAGCCGCCGCAGCGCCACATCCAGGTCGCGGAAATGGTGCTCGAAAAAGCCAAGCGCCTTGTGGAGCACAAGCGCGACGTCGTGATCCTGCTCGACTCGGTCACGCGTCTCGCCCGCGCCTACAACGCCGTCACCCCGCCCTCCGGCAAAGTCCTCTCGGGCGGTATTGACGCCAACGCCTTGCAGCGCCCGCGGCGATTTTTCGCTGCCGCGCGAAACGTCGAGGAGGGCGGCTCGCTCACCATTATCGCCACGGCACTCATCGATACCGGCAGCCGCATGGACGACGTGATCTTCGAGGAGTTCAAAGGCACCGGCAACATGGAAATCAACCTCGACCGCCGCCTGGTGGACAAACGCATTTTCCCGGCGATCGACATCAACCGTTCCGGCACCCGAAAAGAAGAATTGCTGATGCCGCCCGATGAACTCAACCGCGTGTGGGTGCTTCGCAAGGTGCTGAATCCTCTCTCGCCTGTCGAGGCCATGGAGTTGCTCTTGGGGCGACTCTCCAAATCGAAGTCCAACGCCGAATTTCTTGCTTCCATGTCCAGCCCGAGCTAGGGCATTTGGCGCGTTTCCATTCCCCCTTCCATCTTCGGCCCGCGCCGGAGCGTTCGGCATTCGATCGATCGAGAAGGGGTTCCTCCATGAAATATCTGGCCCGCCAGCCCATCCTGAATCGCGCGCGCGAATTATTCGCCTACGAATTGCTCTTTCGCAACAGCCTTCAGAACTCTTGCGATGGGCTCAACCTCGAACTTGCCTCGACTTCCGTGCTCGACACTTCTTTCCTGATCGGCCTTGAAAAAATCACGGCGGGACACCGCATGTTTATCAACTGTCCCCGGGATTTTTTGCTTCGGGACTATATTTCTCTTTTCCCGGCCAATTCGGTAGTGGTCGAAATTCTCGAAAACATCAAACCCGACCAGGAAGTCACCGAAGCCTGCAAGCGCCTGAAGCAAGCGGGATACACGATCGCGCTCGATGACTTCGTGGATTCTCCCGACTGGGCTCCCCTGGTTGCGCTCGCCGACATCCTCAAGGTGGATTTCCGCCTCACCGGCCGGACGGAACAACAAGCGATTGTTTCCCGGTACGCGGGAAAAAAAATCCTCATGCTGGCCGAAAAAGTGGAAACCCAGGAGGAGTACGCGGCGGCCATGCAAATGGGATACTCGCTGTTCCAGGGCTATTTTTTCTGCCGCCCCGAAATGATGCAGCATCGCACGTTGCCTTCGTTCAAATTGGCCTACCTCGAACTCTTGCAAGCGGCGACCGCTCCCGAATTCGACATCCAGCAACTGGCTTCCAGTATCAAGCACGAAGCTTCCCTTACGTTCCGTTTGCTGCGATACCTCAACTCCGCGGCCTTTGGACTCCGCTCGGAAATCCACTCCGTCGCGCACGCCCTTTCCCTGCTCGGCGAACGCGAACTCCGGAAATGGATCGCGGTAGTATCGGTCGGCGTGCTGGCGGATGGGAAACCCGATGAATTGATGACCGTTCCGCTCATACGCGGGCGATTCTGCGAGATGCTGGCGCCGCTTGCGGGAATGCCGGCACATGCGAACGATCTGTTCCTGATGGGGCTTCTATCCGTGATGGACGCGGTCCTCGACCAGCCGCTCGATTCCATTTTGGCGGAACTGCCGGTGCGCGCCGAAATCAAGGACGCATTGCAGGCTCGCAAAGGCTTGTACTGGCAGTTGCTGGAACTCGCGACCGCCCACGAACGCGCCGATTGGGAAAAAGTGAGTGTGCTCGTCTCAGCGACGGGAATGAATGAAGAACAAGTTTCCACGCTCTATATTTCCGCGGTCGATTGGTCCACGGCGCTCCGCCACAGCGTTCGCGTCCCGGTTGCCGGCTGAAGGTCTTCTGATTTAGGCCCTTAGAAAACACCAATTCAAACACGCGGGGAAAAAAATAAGGGGGGTGGCAGCTTTCTACGAAACACCAGTCACTATTCACCAGTCACCAGTCATCCAACAGCCGCCCTCGCCTGCTCCTTCGCCAGCAGAACAATCACGCGCGCTGTTTCTTCCGCATCCAACGCCGTGTTGTCCACGAGCACGGCGTCCGTGGCGCGCACCAGCGGCGACATCTCGCGCTCGCGGTCGCGCCGGTCGCGCTCGTGCACTTCCTCGAGCACTTTCTCAAATTCCCTCGGTTCGCCCTTTTCCTCGAGTTCGCGCTGGCGGCGGCTGGCGCGCACTTCGGGAGAAGCATCGAGAAAAATCTTCAGGTCCGCGTGCGGGAACACGACGGATCCGATATCGCGGCCTTCCATCACCACGCCGCCACGCTCGCCCGCGCGACGCTGCTCGGCCACCATCGGATGCCGGACGCCCGGCACCACGGCGGCCACCGAGGCGGCGTGCGAAACCTCCGGCGCTCGAATTGCGGCCGTGACGTCCTCGCCGTCGAGCAAGACATGCAGCTTCCCGTCTCGCGGAACGAGGTCGATCCGCGCCGCTGCGGCCAGCGCCGCCAGACGCTCGGGCGAATCAAGCGGCACGTCGCCGCGCAAAGCTTTTAACCCGACCGCGCGGTACATCGCGCCGCTGTCCAGATGCGTGTAGCCCAGCATTTCCGCCACGCGCCGCGCGACAGTGCTCTTTCCAGATCCGACTGGGCCATCGATGGCGATGATGAGTTTGTCTTTCACCGGAGGGTTGAATTCGTCCTTTCAAATTCTCTTAAACGCGCGCTCGATTTCGCGCACCGAGTAGCGCAGCACGATCGGCCGGCCGTGCGGGCAGCTCATCGGCGCTTCCGTTTTCGCAAGTTCCGCCAGCAGCCACTCCATTTTTTGCTGGTCGAGCGGCATGTTTACCTTAATCGCCGCGTGGCAGGAAGTCGAAGCGGCGATCTTCGCCTGCAGCGAATCCATCGAAATCGCCGCGTTTTCGCGCTCGGTGCCGTCGAGAATTTCCATCAGCAGCCGCTCGGCGTCCGAGGTGGCAATTCCGGCCGGGGCCGCGTGAATCGCCACGCTGCGCGGCCCCATTTGCGCCACTTCGAAGCCGTTGGCGGTCAGCTCCTCGGCGATGCGTTCAAAAATCACGATCTGCCGCGGCGAAAGCTCCACCATCATCGGCACGAGCACGCGCTGCCCGGTCAGTTGACCCTCGCGCCGCGCCCGCAGGTGCTGTTCGAACAGCACCCGCTCGTGCGCCACATGCTGGTCGATGATCCACAGCCCTTCGCCGTTCACGGCCACGATGAAGCTCGAATTCACCTGCCCCAGCGGCTTCAGCTCGGTCAAGCTCCCCGCGCTCGCCAGAGGTTCCGCGTCGCTGAAATTCCGCAGGCTCTCGGAAAGCGATTCGTCGGAAGCCGTCCCGATGCCGCTTTCGAACCGGAAGCGCTGCGCCTCCGGCCGCAGGGGCGCGACGGTCAATTCGAAATCGCCGGCTATAACCGCGCCGGTTGCGGTGGCCGCGTTCATCGGCGATCCATTCAAGGGAGGCGCACCCATCGGCGGAATGACGGCGCGCGGCAACCCCGTGCTTGATTGGTTTGCGCCTGCAGCGGCCGCGATGACTGCAGCGCCATTTTCGTGTTCTCCCGGGTCCGCGGCGGCAGGCGCAACGCCGGCGAAACTTGGAATCGGCCGGGCGCGCGAAAGCGCTTGCCGGATCGAATCGCGGGTGAAGTCGTGCACGAATTGTGGATGCCGGAAGCGCACCTCGATTTTCGCCGGGTGAACGTTCACGTCCACTTCCTCGGCGGGCAAATCGAGAAACAGCAGCACGGCCGGAAAGACCGCGGGCGGCAGAACGTTGCGGTAGGCCTCGTGAATCGCGTGGAGGATCAGGCGGTCGCGCACCAGGCGCTTGTTCACAAAAACATAGATCCCGTTGCGGTTGCCGCGCTGCACTTCGGGCCGCGAAGCGAACCCGCGCACGACGAGTTCCGCGGCGCGCTCTTCGCTCGTGAGTTCCGCCTCGGTGATCGCGGCGCGCATGGGCGAGCGGACCGGCAAAAGTTCAAACAGTTCGTCGAGCGCCTGCCGCCCGAAAAGCTGGTAGACGCGCTCGGCCATCGTCTCGACCGCCGTCGCGTGAATGATTTCCTGCGTCGGCGTCTTCAGCACAAATTGCTTGTCGGGGTGAGCGAGCGCATAATGCGTGACAAGCGAGGCGATGTGGCCGAGTTCCGTCGTTTCCGATTTCAGGAAGTTGCGCCTTGCGGGCACGCAATAAAACAGATCGGCCACGCTGATCGTCGTCCCCGAAGGCAGCCCCTCCGGATTCACGCCGACGAGTTTTCCGCCCGCAAATTCGACCCGCGTTCCCTCTTCTTCCTCGGCCGCGCGCGTTTGCAGCAGCAGGCGCGAGACCGCGGCGATCGAAGGCAGCGCTTCACCGCGAAACCCGAGCGTGGCGATCGAGAGCAGATCGTCGGCCGTGCGCAGCTTCGACGTCGCGTGCCGCTCGAACGCCAAGAGCGCGTCGTCGTGAATCATCCCGGTCCCGTCGTCGATCACGCGGATCATCCGCTTCCCGCCCGATTCGACTTCCACGCGAATCGACCGCGCCCCCGCGTCCAGCGCGTTTTCGAGCAGTTCCTTTACAACCGACGCGGGCCTCTCGACCACTTCGCCCGCGGCGATCTTGTTTGCGACGTTCTCAGCAAGTATGCGTATTCGTGTCATGTATCGACTAATTGTAGCGCCAACCTTCAGGTTGGCATTTCAGAATCATGCAGGTGCCCACCTGAAGGCGGGCGCTACATTCCTAAGCAACCCACTATTTTTCTTCGACCGGCTTCAGTTGGATGCCGAGCAGATCGAGTTGTTCCGCGTCCACTGTTGAAGGCGCATCGGCCATCAAGTCCTGCGCCTTCGCCGTCTTCGGGAAGGCAACGACCTCGCGAATCGACTTTTCGCCTGCGAGAAGCGTCACCACCCGATCCATACCCAGCGCGATGCCGCCGTGCGGAGGCGTTCCGTACGTCAGCGCGTCGAGGAAGAATCCGAAGCGATTCCTCCGCTGCTCCTCGCTGAGGCCGAGCATCTTGAACACGCGGTCCTGCAATTCCTGCTGGTGAATTCGAATGCTGCCCGAGCCCAGCTCGACGCCGTTCAGCACCAGGTCGTATCCCTTCGAACGCATCGATAGGCGTACTTCGTCGGAGGGATCTTCGAGTTTCGAAATATCCTCCTCCACAATCCCGGTGAAGGGATGCTGTGCGCTGACGACCGCTTTTTCCGTGGAGTTCCATTCGAAGAGCGCGAAGCCGGTAACCCACAAAAATTCCCAGCGGTCCTTCGGAATCAGTTTCAACTGGTCCGCGAGCAGCAAACGCAATTGACCGGCGATCAGCGCGGCGGCGTCCGTGCCGGGGATTTGTTCCTTGGCGCTGACGGCGACGACGAGATCGCCGGGGTTGGCGTCCACCACTGCGGCGATTTTCTTCAGCGTCTCAGCGCCAAGATTTTTCTCAAGCGGCGAAGTTACGCCCTCGGCCGTCACTTTCATCGGATAGACGCCGCGGGCGCCAAGCGATTTCGCTTTCTCGGAAATTTCGTCGAGCTGTTTGCGCGAGAACGTCGCGGCGCTGGGAGCAGCGAAGGCCTGCACGCTACCTTCAATGTGCAGCGTTTCGCGCGCCGCGGCGAAATGTTCAGTCACGTTGTGCAATTCCATCCCGAAGCGCAGGTCGGGCTTGTCGGAACCGTAGCGGCGAATGGCGTCCTTGTATTCCATGCACCGGAACGGGCCCTTCACGGTGATGCCAGCGACGGCGCAGGCGCGCACCATCACGTTTTCAATCACGCCAAAAATCGTGTCCTGCGTGGGGAACGAAATTTCCAGGTCGAGTTGCGTGAATTCCGGCTGACGGTCGGCGCGCAAGTCTTCGTCGCGAAAGCATTTGACGATCTGGAAGTAGCGGTCCATACCGCCGATCATCAATATCTGCTTGAAAATCTGCGGCGATTGCGGCAGCGCGTAAAACTGTCCGCGATGCACGCGGCTCGGCACGAGGTAATCGCGCGCGCCTTCGGGTGTCGAGCGGGTGAGCATGGGCGTTTCGATCTCATAGAAACCCATCTCGTCCATGGTTTTGCGGATTTCAAGAATCACGCGGTGGCGCAGCGCGAGATTCTGCCGCGGTTTCGTGCGCCGCAAATCGAGATAGCGGTAACGCAGGCGCGTCTCTTCGTTCGCGGTCAGTTCGTCTTCGACCACGAACGGCGGCGTCTTCGACGTATTCAAGATGCGCAACTCGGTGGCGATGATTTCAACTTCGCCCGAAGTGAGATCGGGATTCACCTTCTGCCGCTTCACCACGCGCCCAATCACGGCGACGACATATTCCGAGCGCAATTCCTCGGCGCGGCCATGCGCCTGGGGATGGAGTTCCTTGTTGAAAACAATCTGCGCAAGTCCCGAGCGGTCACGCAAATCGATAAAGAGAAGATTGCCGAGGTCGCGCCGCTTGTGGACCCAGCCCATCAGGACCACGTCCTTGTCGGCGTCCGCGGCGCGCAGATTGCCGCAATAATGCGTGCGTTGCAGTGTTCCAAGTGAATCGAGCACGAGTCGTTTTTCCTTCCATTTTTTCAGTAGCACAGACTTCAGTCTGTGGGTTTTGGTGCTTGCTTGGACTAAACCCCACAGACTGAAGTCTGTGCTACTAAACCGCCCGCAAATACGAAAACAATTCTTGCTCGCCAAGCTTTTGCTGCGTGCCATCGGACAGGCGCTTCACCGTGACGACTCCGGCTGCCAATTCGTCATCGCCCACGATCACGGCGTGGCGCGCCTTCAACCGATCCGCAAGACCTAGCGACTTCCCAAATTTCATCTCGACCGCCGGCAGCTCGACGACGAATCCCGCATCGCGCAGCCGCCGCGCGAGACCAATCGCCGCGGATTGCGCCGCCGCGCCAAACCATGCGAGATACACGTCAGGCCCAACTGTCTTACCGGCAGGGCCGCCCGGCGTCTCGCCCGCTCCCGCTTCCTGCAGCGATAGCACCAGCCGGTCGGTGCCGATAGCAAATCCGATTCCTTTGGTCGTGGCTGGACCACCGAGCAATTCCACGAGACCATCATAGCGCCCGCCGCCGCAAACCGCATTCTGCGAACCGAGCCCCGGTGCCGTAATTTCAAATGTCGTGCGCATGTAGTAGTCGAGCCCGCGCACGAGCCGCCAATTTTCCTGGTACGCGATCCCGCGCAGCCCAAGCTGACGCTTCACTTCGTCGTAATGCGCGCGGCAATCCGCGCAAAGATGGTCGGCGATGCGCGGCAGCTTCGCGATGATTCCCTGCTCGCTTTCAAGCTTCGAGTCCAGCACGCGCAGCGGATTCGTCTCGATGCGCCGCTTACTGTCCTCTCCCAAATGCTCGCGCACCTTTTGCAATTCCGCACGCAATTTTTCGACGTAGGCAGGACGGCAATTTTTATCACCGATCGAATTGATGTTCAGGACCGCGCCCTTGAGCGCGAGCCGCTCGAAAAGCCTCATCAACATCTCAATCACTTCCGCGTCGATCCCCGGCGCGTCCGAAGACCCCAGCACTTCCGCGCCAATCTGATAAAACTGGCGGTAACGCCCTTTTTGCGGCCTTTCGCGGCGAAACATTGGCCCCATGTAGTAAAGCTTTGCGTTGCCTGCAAGCGTCTGCATCCCATGCTCAATGTACGCGCGTACAACTGAGGCCGTCGCTTCCGGCCGCAGTGAAATCGAGGAATCATCCCGGTCCTGGAACGAGTACATCTCCTTCGAAACGATGTCCGTCTCCTGACCGACGGACCGAGCGAAGAGTTCCGTCTGCTCGAAAATTGGCAAGCGAATCTCGGCGAATCCGAAAGTGCCGAAGACCTCACGCGCTCTCTGCTCCACACGGTTCCACAGCGCGGACTCCGGCGGAAGTATGTCGCGAACACCTTTGATGGCCTGGAATTTGGCTTTATCTGCCAAGGGAGGTTCCCGCGAGTGGTAATTCCGAAAAATTCATCATTCTTTCCTGCGTCCTCAGTGGACTCTGTGTTGAATAAGTAGGACGGGCTTCAGCCTGTCTGCTTTTGGCCTTGCAGAGCTTAACGAAAAGCGACAGGCTGAAGCCCGTCCTACTTTGCCTCCGCCTTGTGCGTCTCCGAATACTCGACGTAGCGATCCGCGTAGGCCTGGATGCTGGCCTGATCTTCGGGCGTGAGCGCGCGGCGGAATTTTCCGGGATGCCCCATGAACAAGCTGCCAGGCGGGACTACCGTTCCCTCGGGAACCAAAGTGCCCGCGGCCACAATCGAGCCTTCGCCGATGCGCGCGCCATTCAAAAGGATCGCGCCCATGCCGATCAGGACGCGCGATTCAATCGTGCAGCCGTGCAGGATGGCGCCGTGCCCAACGGTCACCATATCGGCCAATACTAACGGATGCGTGTCCTTGTACACGTGCAGGATCGAGCCGTCCTGAATATTGGTGCGCGAGCCGATGCGGATCCAGTTCACGTCGCCGCGAATCACGACGCACGGCCACACGCTCGAAAGCTCGCCAATGGAAACGTCGCCGATGACGACCGCTTGCGGATCGATGTAGGCCGACGCCGCAATTTGCGGCGTCCGCCCGTGATGGCTGCGAATCATGCGCACTCCTCAAGGATAATGAACGAAATGAATCCAACGAAGCTAGCACACGTCATCTTGACTGACAAGGAAGGTGATGTGGTGAATTCAAGCTTCTTGCGATTTTCTGACTCAATTTTCGCCTTCATATTTGTGTAACCCGCAATAGACGCATTGCCTCGCGAGGAAATTTCCCCAACGGCCCCCGAAAAAACACTTTCCGCACCGCGGGCAAGGCCACGTTTGAAGACTCCACGAGGCACGCAGCAGCATGCCGATCCATAAAATTACGACAATGGGAAACACAATTGAAGTGTGAAACAATTTCTTCAAGACAATACCGATAGCAACGCATCCGGGTGGAAAGCCCAAGAACCAGAACCAATGTAAGTTCCTGCGTCTCTTATACTCCTGCCACTCTTCTCGGTAGGGATCCACGTTTCAATCAATCTCAACGACCGACCCGCGCGCGGCGGCCGGCTTCGCTTCCAAACGCGCGGCGACGGCGCGCGCCATCGCGTAGATGCTCTTCGCACCGGGCGCGTCCGGACCGAGGAGCGCGACCGGCTTCCCTGTATCGCCGCCGATGCGTATTTGCGGGTCGATTTCGATTTCGCCAAGAAGCGGCACGCCGTAGGTTTCCGCGATGCGCCGCCCTTCTCCGTGGCCGAAAACGTCGATGCGTCCCTGGCAATGCGGGCAACTGAAGAAACTCATGTTCTCGACGACGCCGAGGATGTCCACGTTGACCTGGCGAAACATTTCCATGGCTTTGCGGACATCGGCCAGTGCAACCGTGGACGGCGTGGTAACCAAAACTGCGCCGGTCACCGGAACAAGCTGGATCAGCGATAGCTGCACGTCCCCGGTACCCGGAGGGAGATCGATGATCAGATAGTCCAGCTCGCCCCACAAGACGCTGCGCAGGAATTGCTGCATCACGCTGTGCAGCATCGGCCCGCGCCAGATCATGGGCTTGTCGCCCGGATTGAGCAGGCCCATCGAAATCATCTTCAAACCCTGCGCCTCGACGGGAAGAATTTCCCTTTCGCTAAGCGCCTGCGGCTGCTCTTCGGTCCCCAGCATGATCGGCACGTTGGGACCGTACACGTCCGCATCGAGCAAGCCGACCGAGGCGCCCATCCGCTGAAGCGCGAGGGCCAGGTTCACGGCAACCGTGGTCTTTCCCACGCCGCCCTTTCCGCTCGCGACGGCGACGAGGTTTTTTACGCCCTGGATGGGCAATTTGGGGGGCTGGGGCATGGGGGGCGGCGGCATGGTCAGTTTCTCCTGGATCGACAGAATCTGCGGTTGCACATTTTACCGCCTTCATTTTGAACGAGAAAGGCCCGCACGTCCACTGGCACCCGGCCATCGGGACAGGCAGTTCCCGTTTGGCCACAATTTGGCCGTAGGCCATTGTTCCCTGCGAGGCCCGGCGCTAGGGTAAGAAAGGAGGGGCGCGGCCTATCTGCGCCCTTTACGCGATGGATTCAGTTAATACCAAACAAACATCCGCGCGCGCCTTCATACGCAGCCTCAACATTCTGCTCAAATATGCGCGGCTCTACAGCTTTGATCATACGCGCACAACCGAGCAGTTCAATACCGCGTGGAACGAATTACACGAGGCGATTCCCGTCACCAATGAATCCGGCCTGCTGCTGAGCGCCACCGGCTCGCAGCTTTTGCTCGATGGAGTGCCCATTGATGCCTCCCCTGCCGAGCGCAGCTTTGCCCAGTTGCTTTCGGCCGCAGGCCTCGCCAGTATTCAATTCACTTCGCGAGTCACGAAGGAAGACTTCGAACGGCTGGTGCGCGCTTTTCCTACGAATAATACCAAGCCCGCAGTCCTGGCGGAGCAGCTGAAAACGGCGCTGGCCGGCGTACCGAACATTCGAATCAACGAAATTCGTTTCGTCGCGGAGGATTCTTCCAAGAGCGATGCCCTGGCCGCGGGCTTGCTCACCGCGCAAACCCTGGGCGCCGACGCCGATTCGATGAAGGACTGGCTCCGCGACCCGCAAAAACTGTTGCAATTGATCGCCGCAGCCGAAGGATCACGCGGCGAATCAGGCGATGGCCCCGGCGGCGGACCAGGTGGTGAAGGCACGGGGACGGGAGGACCTGGAGCCACAGGTGGCAGCGCCGGCACGGGATCGGGCGCGGGAAATGTTGCCGGCAGCGGCACAGGCGGTGGAGCAACGGGCGGCGGAGCACCAGGCGACGCTAGAAGCGGTGCAGGCACTGGCGGACCTGGTTCTGGAAGCATCGGCGTCACGAGCGGCGCTGGAGCCGGCACAGGGACCGGCGTGGGCAGCGGTCCAGTGGGCACCGGCACAGGGGGCGGCCCAGGCAGTGGAGCACCGGGCGGCCAAAGCCCTTACTCTGGCGCAAAACCGGGCAGTGGAGTCATTCAGCGAGGATCTGGCGCAGGCCCCTCCGGGAGCGGAGGGCCGCGCAGAGGCGGTCCCGGCGGCCTGGGCCCGGGCGGCTCTGGCGGCGGGGGCTCGACCAGCGGCACACGCGGACCGAGCGACACGGGAAGCGGCATTTCGGCTTGGACCACCAAAGATGAAGACATCCTGGGAATTCTGAAGCTTCTGACCAGTCTGGGACACACCGTCTCAGGCCCAGGCGGGAGCATGCAGCCCGGCCCTTTGCAGGAAGAACTGACCAAGCTCCCGGCGGAATCGCAGGAGATGTTGCGCAAGGCGCTGGCGGCCGTGGCGGCGCAGGCGCCAGCGTCAAATGCGAAAGACCCGATGCTGTTGCGTCTCGCGGAGCATCTCGCGATCAAATTCGCCCTGGAGCGATACCAGCGCGGCGAAGTGAAGGTCAACGCCGTGCGCCAGATGTTTGAAAAAATGTCTCAGGAAATCGAAGGCCTGCGAAAAATCCTGGGCGGGCACGAGCAAAAACTGGCGGACGCGGGGGTCATCGTCGAATCGACCGCGGAATTGCTCGACCAGCAGTTCTGGGCTGCGGTGCCGGAACGCGGCAAGCGCGCCGTGCTCACCTCTTCGGACGCATGGTGCATTCCGGCGCGCAACCTCAAGCAGTACGTCGAAGAACTGCTCCGGAACGGCGACGAGAAAACAGTGCTCGCGATCCTGCAGAATTACGCTTCCTGCCTGCAAAGTGACGAATTCGAGGCGCGGCGCCGATCGGCAATCGGCATTGCGGATCTCGCCGATGTGTACGCTTCGCTCGGAGGCCGCCCTCTCGCGCCCGCTATTCAGATAGCAGGGGCGCAGTTGAGCGTCGAGCGCGACGACAATTTGCAAGGGCTCATCAGCGCGGCGTTTGTCCGCCTGGCGCAGGAAGCGGGCTTGAAGCGGTTGTTCCCCGCGCTGCTGCAATCGCTCGATTCGCTGGATACAGTGGAGCACCAGAGGCCTGTTTTCGCGCAAAGCCTGCGTCCGCGCATCGGGCTGGAAAAACGCGTGCCGGAATTCTTGGAAGACGTGTTGCGCGGTGATCGCAAGATGGAAGGGTTGGAGATCTTGTTGCAACGCGTACCGCGCAGCGCGGCGGAAAATTTAATTTCGCGTTTCAACCGGACTTCGAGCCGCGCCGAGATGCAGCGCCTGGTGGACCTGGCGCGCGCCGTGGGAGAGGAATTGATGGCCTCGCTGCGCGACACGCTTCGCTCCGGCTCCGCGAACGAAGCCGCGGAAACCGCGGGCTTGCTGAGCCGACTCGACCACACCACAATCGACCGCTGGCTGCCCGAACGCCTGAGCGATTGGCCGCGGCAAGCGCAAGATCGCGTGGTGCGCCTGATTGCAATGGGCGGCGCAGCCGAGCGCGGAGCCATGCTGTTGAATCTGCTTCATATGCTGGATCCAGTTTTGTTGCCTCTGGCGATCGATGAAATCGGATTGAGCGAAGACGCGAGTTGCATTCCCACTCTATTGCACCTGGCGGAAGGAGAGGCGAGCCGCTCGTCCGGGCTGTTTGTCCGATTGAAAGCGGTGGAGGCGCTCGGAAGGCTTAAAGCGCAAGAGGCCACGGAACTATTGCGAGGCATCGCGGAAGCTCGGCACATGTTTCACTGGACGCACCCGGGTGAACTGCGCTTGTCAGCCGTGCAGTCCATGAAGAAAATCGATCCCAATTGGGCGGCGGATTTTGTCCCCCGAAGCGGGTTCAGTGAAAGCGAATTGGCCATGGCGCCCCTGGATCCGCTGCCCAACGCAAAATATTTCCGGCGCAGGCGCTATCCTCGCATTCGTCTGTCGCAACCCATCACGGCCATCGCGGCAGTCGGGCAGGATTCCTACCGGCTGGAAATTCGCGGCCTAAGCTTGAGCGGAGGAATCGCGGTCGGCGAAAAGCATCTGCTGCCGGGTACGCTCGTCTCGATGAAAATCGGGTCGGGCCTACGGCCGATCCGCGCGCAGGTTCTGATGCGCGATGCGCGAGCTCAGGGTCTTGGCTTTGAATTTGCCGACATGGATCTGGACGAACGCGCCCGCCTCCGCAAAGTGCTCCTCGAAAACAAGACTTCGCCGAATACCGATGAACAAGTGCTTCTCACCCAGTCCGCCGGTTAAATTTACAATTCGCTGCGGTCCGGTTTGGGGGAGTCTCGAGGCTCCGAGCTTTTCCGTACGGGTTTCTCTCGTTTTTGCGGGGTCCGAATCTAATAGAAACGCACGACTTATTTTGATCTCTGCACAACCCTCAGTTGTTTGCGACCATCTAAGTTTTGTGGGGAGAGCGCGATGGGCAGGCCATGTACCTCTACGCCCGATGGGTGAAAAATAGATTCCGCCATTTCAGCTCAAAATCATGGCCGGGCGGCAGGTTTAACGAAACGACGCCCAACGCGCCCTCAGATATCTGTTGTATTTATGGGTTAAAGTAGTTTATGAAGTGCGACTACGTCTCATAAAAGGAGAGCGTCTTTGTCAAAACTAACGATCCGTACAATTCCACTTCTCGCTCTTTTCTTGTTGGCTGGAGTCAAACAGGCAAGCGCGCAAGGCGTCAGCGCCTATTTCGGCTTGGGCAGCGCCTTCGACAGCGCGGCCACACAATCAGGCTGTCCCTCTGGGCAAATCACGGACCCGTTCGTCGGCGGGTGTACGCCTGTGAACTCGATGAGTGGGGTCTTCGGCGTGTTTGGTGCGGACTTCATGATAAAGCCTCACCTGGGAATCAACGGCGAGTATTCCTTCCGTTTTGCTCAGTCCAACTACATGCCAAGCGAACAACTGAACGTCCGTCCCGGGTTTTATGATTTTAACGCGGTCTATCAGCCGACGGCGGGCGACAAACGCGTCGTTCCGGTCCTGGAGGGAGGTATTGGCGGCTCCAAATTGTCTTTTTATGTTTCCCAATCGGGAGGCACCGTATTTAACCAGAGTCAATTCTTCGTCAGCTCCAATCACTTTCAAGTGCACGGCGGCGTAGGTGTGAAGTTGTACCTCAAATCAGACATATTCATCAAGCCGCAGTTTGATATCCACTATGTACCTAACCTGACCGATCAATATGGGCGGAACACTGTTCCGGAAGTTACGGTCTCGATAGGCTACACTTTCGGGCGGCAGTAAAAACGCTGTGCGCCGCGGAAGGCGCGAAAAAGTTGCATAATTCATCGTTCCTAGTAGGCGCACTTTTGGGGGCGGGAAGGACTCTTCCCGCCCCCTCCCATTTTGTCTAACTAATCATGGCCGGACCGCCCACCGAGTGGAGACGAGTTCGCCGCCCGCATGATCTCCAAAAAGCCCGCGGGACCAAGCAGCGTGCTCGCCGTGGCAATTCCGCCCATCAAGGCGCCCATGACTCCGAGCACCGCTGCATCTGTGCCGGTGAGGTATAAGTTCCGGACCGGTGTCTTGGGCCTGAGCCAGGTCTTTCGAAATCTGTCCGGCGTCGCCGGGTATCCGTAGATCGTCCCCGAGGGCGCGCCCGTGAAAAATTCGAAGGAAAGGGGCGTCGCGAGTTCGGCGTAGGCCACGAGTTCCCGAAAGCCCGGGTGCTGCTTCTCCACGAGGTCCAGCAGCGCTTCGGTCATGCGGCCCTTGGCCGATTCGTAGTCGGTTCCGCGGCGCCGCCAGGGCTCTTCGCGAAACGCCTCCAGAGTGCTGTAGGAAAAGGGCGCCACGATTTCCGCTGTGTGGCTCCGCGCCCGCGGGTCTTTCAAAGAAGGAAACGAAAGGTAAGCCATCGGGACGCGGCCCTCGAGCAAATCATTCCGGCCGGCGCACATCTGATCGTGTTCGAAAGAGGAGAAGATCCAGTAATTTTCTCCCTGAAAACCCAACTCGCGAGGATCGCGCTTCAGTCCAAGAAACAGCTCGACGGCTTCCAGGCCCTCCGGAGGTGTTTCCAGCTCCGCGCGGAACGGGATCGCCTCGCTGGGCAACAAGCGCGTGAACGTATTCCATGCTCCCGCATCGGAAACAATGACCGGCGCGCGAAATTCCAGTCGAGGTTGCTCCTTCCCTTTCTTCGGCTGAACCTCCACGCCCACGGCCCGGCCGTTTTCCAAAATAATTTTAGTGACTTCGTGGCCCGCCAGAAGCTCTCCTCCCGCTGCATGAATCACGGAACTCGCCGCCTTGGGAATTTCTCCCGCTCCGCCGGAGGGATACCATGCGCCGTTCAGATAGTGGCTTACGATCACGGCGTGGACCACAAAGGCGCTGCGGCCCGGAGGCAATCCGTAGTCGGCCCACTGCGAAGCGAGCACTGCGCGAAGACGAGGATCGCGAATGTGGCTTTCCAGATATTGCTGCGTCGTTTGCAATGCCGATTGTTCCGAAAAGCGATTGATGGTTTTCACGATCCAGCTCACTGGTTGCGGCGTGACCATCGCCATGATGTGCCGATTGAGCCAGCCCGCGGCGCGTTTGATGTCATGGAAATATTCGCCGATGGCTTGCTTTTCCGCGGGAAAAGCTTCCACGAGGGCGCGCTCGAAATTCGCCTGGCCCTTTGGCACCTTTACGGTGAGGCCGGGATAGGCGAACACATCGTAAACATCCGGCATGGGGGACCAGTCAACGCCGCCATCGGTGATGAAATCGAAGAGCTTGCGCCCCGTCATGCCGTGTCCCATTTCACCCACGTAGTGAACGCCGACGTCCCAAGTCCAGCCGCCAGGGCGGCTGAAGGTGTGCGTGAATCCGCCAATCTTGAAATGGCGCTCGAGGATGAGGACGCGCCACTTCCGCAGCTTGGCCATGATGGAGGCGAAGGCGAGCGCGCCCATGCCGGAACCAATGACGATGGCGTCGTAGGAATGCTCGCTGGGTTTTTGTTTTCCGGAATCGCCGCCCTGGGCCATAAAAACCTCCCGTGCACCATCAATGTGGACACTGGCAACATTCTAAGGGATCGATGTTGCGTTTGTCAACATGCCCGTGTAAAATACTTTTACAACGATGCCCCGACGACCTTACCACCACGGTAACCTGCGCGAGGCCCTCCTGCAAGGGGCGGTCCGCGTCATCGCCGAAGCGGGCCCCGCCGCGTTCACCCTTCGCGAAGTTGCGAGACGAGCCGGCGTTTCCCACAACGCGCCCTACCGCCATTTTCGCGACAAGGACGCGCTCCTCGCCGCCGTCGCCGCGCAAGGATTTCGCGAACTCACGCTCGCCATGCGGGAGGCGGGAGAACGCCAATCGAACGCGCTGGACAAGCTGAAGCAATCCGGCATGGCATACGTGGCCTTCGCAGTCCGCAGGCCGGAGCATTTCACGGTGATGTTTGACGCCCCTGTCGTCGCCTGCAAAGATCCCGAGTACATGCAGGCTTCGCAGGAAGCGTTCAACACGCTGGTGAATTACATTCGAAATAGTCAGGAAGAAGGCCAACTGCCGGCCGGAAACACAATGGAACGGGCGTTGTATGCGTGGTCGCTGGTGCACGGGATCGCGAAACTCGCCATCGCCGGCCGCTTTCCGTTTCGAACGAAAGCCGCCCTGCTGAAGTTCGCCAAGTTTGCCATCGACGAATCGGTCGCGGGCGCTCGATTGAGATTGTTTTCGAGAGTGGTAGAGCGCGGGCTAATTACGACGAAAGGTGGCCTCTATGATTGGCTTTCGCCTCGGTAACGATCTCGATCTTGACGCGGTGATTGACCTCTACCGCGCTTCGACGTTGGGCCAGCGTCGCCCGGTGGGCGATCGTGCGCGCATGGTTACGATGCTCCGCAACGCAAATCTAGTCGTAAGCGCCTGGGACGCCACATTGCTTGTCGGAATCGCGCGATCGCTCACGGATTTCAGCTATGCCACGTATCTCTCCGACCTTGCCGTGCGCGCGTCTCACCAACGCTTGGGAATTGGGAAAGAACTGATCCGCAGGACGCAGCAGGCCGGGGGGCCAAACGCACGCGTTGTCTTGCTCGCGGCGCCTGCCGCAGTAAACTATTACCCGCATATCGGCTTCACGCAGCACCCTAGCGCGTGGACGCTCGGCCCTGGAGAATTTTTGCAATAGTGCGGTGTTCACCGAATAATTTCTTCCATCCTGGTCAGCGCCTCGGCCACTTCCGCCGGTCCACGCAAGGAGAATTTGGCGTGCGTCGTCCGCCGTTTGCCCACCAGAATCGGAATTCCCTTCCGCGCCGCGGCGAACGCGGGCTCGTCGGAAAAATCGTCGCCGAAATAAATGGGCAGCGCGCCGCGCATGGCAGGCTCGTCGAGAACTTGCCGCACCGCCACACCTTTGTCGCCAATCGCTATGGGCGCAACCTCAACGTCGCGAAGGTTTGACATTATGCGCAGCGTTTCGCGCTGAGGCTTCACGCGTTTCTGGACCTGCTGCCGCACTTGCCGCTGCGTCTCGGGGCTGGAGCCCAACAGATGAACCGAAAAGCTGCTGCGCTTCGGCTCAATCCACACGCCGGGATGTGAGGGAAGCTCCGGGAGTAGACTGACCAGCGTGCGAACCAGCGCCAGGCGGATCGGAAAGGAGACCCTCTGATTTCCCCTCCTCTCCCATCCGTACAGGCCCAAGTATTTCAGATTGCGAATGCCGATGTAGCGTTGCAGCTCGGCCCGCTGCCTTCCGCTAATGACAGCGAGTGTCAGGTTCCGGTGCCTCGCGAGTTTTTGCAGGATGTTCCGGGTTTCATCCTCCAGTCGCACGCCGGTCGGCAGGGGCGCGATTCGCACGAGCGTCCCGTCGAAATCCAGAAACATGACCACGCGTTTTTCTCTGCGGATTCGCCGGACGATGCGGTCCCACTGTGCGAACAAATGCGGGGTTGTGCGGCGCGTCCATGTCATTGCGGCTGCCGCGCCTCCGGGCGGTCGGTCGCCTCGATTCGGATTTCCGTCAGATCGCTGAGCAGATTTGCCGCCCACCGGTAGATGTTGTGCTCCCTCACCTCGCGGCGCATCCACTGCATTCGCTTGGCCTGTTCGGTTTCCGGCATTTCGAGCGCCGTGTGGATCGCCTCGCTCAGCTGCATGATGTCATAGGGATTCACGAGCAACGCGTCGGAAAGCTCGAGCGCCGCTCCCGCGAATGTGCTGAGAATCAGCACGCCGCGGTCGTCCGGGCGCGAGGCCACGAATTCTTTCGCCACGAGGTTCATCCCGTCATGCAGCGACGTCACCAGGCACACTGATGCCGCCCGGTAATAACGCGCGATCTCTTCGTGTGAATGGTGTCTTTTCAGGAAGACAATCGGCTTCCACCGGCCGGCATGAAACTTCGCGTTGATCCGCTCCGCTTCCGCGGCCACCTCGTCCAGGAAATTCTTGTACCGCTCGATGTCGGTCCGGCTCGGCGCCCCGATTTGAATAAGGGAAAATCTCCGCTGGTAGGACGGATACTGCTCGAGGAATCGCTCGATTGCGCGGAACCTCTCCAGAATTCCTTTGGTGTAGTCCACACGATCCACCCCCACGCCAAGAAACGAAGCTTCGATGCCCAGCTCCTCGCAAATCAACGTTCGCTCCGCCCCCGCGTTGCGCATCTCCACATCGTTTGGCGAGCTCTCCGGAAAGGCGACGCTGATGGGATACGGCCGCACACGCGTCACGTGCCCCTGGCGGTTCACGGCAAAGCGGTCCCATTCCGTCAGCGCTTCCAGAGCGTGGTCCACAGTCTCCAAAAAATTATTGCAGTGCGTCTGAATGTGGAATCCGATCAAGTCCGCACCGAGCAAACCATCGACCAGTTCCCTCTGCCACGGGCAAATTCCAAACACTTCTGGATTCGGCCACGGAATGTGCCAGAAAATAGCCACGCGAGCGTCCGGACGCGCATCCTTCACCATGCGCGGAAGCAGGGCGAAGTGGTAATCCTGCGCCAGCAGGATCGGCGATTCCGTCCCCTCCATTTCCTGCAGCACCACATCCGCAAACCGCCGGTTGATCCGCTGATAGTGAAGCCAATCCTCGGGGCGGAACACGGGCCGGGTGTGCGCGATGTGGCACAAGGGCCAGAGCCCTTCGTTTGAAAATCCTTCGTAAAATCCCTTGTCCTCCTCATCCGTCGTCCAAACGCGTCGCAGCGTGTAACTCGGATGATCCGGCGGCACGCGAATCCTGTCATTGGCGTCCACCACCTCGCGATCCCCGCTCCCCGGCCCGCTCGCCACCCACGTCCCGTTGCACGCCAGCAACACCGGCTCAAGCGCGGTCACAAGGCCGCTCGCCGGGACGATGACGCTGATCGTCTTGTCCTTTTCATTCATCACGTGCATGTACGGTTCGCGGTTGGAGACGACAAAGAGCGGCGTCCCGTGAAGTTTGTCCTGCAGGCTCACGCGCAGCCGCTCCGCCGTCCACAGCGAAGCCCCGGAATCGCGCAGCCTCGCTTCTTCCTCGGCTGTCGCCCGCGCCGTGCTCAAGTCGTGCGCCAGATGCGTGACTTCCTGATGTAGCTGGTCGAAAATTTCCCCCTGCCCCTGCGGCAGCCCCGGAGGGACCTTTGCGCCGTTTGCGCCGCTTGTCCTCAGCGTGCGCAGCCAGTGCGCCGTTCGCTTCAGCGGCCGCATGAAGGTCCATCGCACCAGGATCAGCGCCAGACCCGTGATCAGCAGGGTCTGCACTAATGCATTCACCAGCGAATCACGGAGCGTATGCGCAACCTGCGCGTCGATGTAGCTCGTGTCATGGAACAACGCGAGGGCTCCCGTCAGCTCATTGTCCCGGTGCAGCGGGCACGCCAGGATGTGCAAGCGCCAGGTCTTCCTCTTTTCCGGATGGATCTGCGCGCTTTTCTTGGACAAATTCGCCCTGTTCCTGATTCTTTCCGGCCGCGTTCTTCACAACTTCCGGCCAGCTCTGGAACTCCGCCGCAATTCCCGGCGTGATCGCCAGCGACCGTCCCGCAGCGTCGTACACAGCGACGCCTTTCAAGTGCTCACGCTCGCTGAACCGCTCCACGAGCCGTTGCAAATTCCTGTCCGGCGCGCGATCCATCAGGGGTTCGACATTTTCCTGCAAGGTTTCGCCAAGAATTTCAGCCCTTCGGGAAAGGTCATTTCTCAGGACACGTTTCTCCGTCCGCACCTGGTACCACGCGAACAGCCCGGAAACGAGCGCGACGCTCACGATCAGGGGCAAGACCATTTTCAAGGCCGTGCGCATCGATGTTCCTCAGCTGTGTGTCTCGGGGATGGACCGCGCCGGGTTGGGGCGGGCGGCCTAAACTAAATCAAATGATCGTTCCGAAGGGTCCATCTTAGGCTGAATTGGCTTGGGCCTGTCCTCAATGCCGAGACTTTCGCCAATCGAACTTAGATCGATCGAATTGGCACCGTTAGAGCCAAACCGCAAACCAATTCTCGCCATATTGTTACGCCATTGCAATTTCAACAATTTACAGGGCGCCTCTCTTGACCTCTAGCTGACTTCAGGCGCCGCAACACTATGCAATTTTTCCCTCGCTCATCGTTTTTTGCTCAAAAATAAAGGGACCCCCATTCGCATTTTGCATGAAAAGGGTTCGAGGTGTCCGTCAGGTAGTTACCGGATTTTCGGCCGGGTCAAGCCTGTAAGAGGAAATCTGCACCTTATTAGGGCACCCTCTCGCGATCTGTCATTCCAGACCGGAAAATCCCGCGATGATCGCGTTCTTTAGCACATTCCAGCCGCGCTGCAAAGCAATTCCTCTCAGCGATCTCCACGATTCCAGCCGCTGGAATCACCACTCTTTGCAAGGCGATTGTTGGACAGGGTACAACGAATTTTTGAGCGCGGTTGCGGGATGCCCTCCTACTGTGCGGAACTGCATCGACATTACCCAGGCAGACCAGGCTTGACCAACTCCGGCAAATTCATTTTTTTCGCTAGAGCGGGCCAGAAGGCGCTAGAGACCAAATCCTTCCCAAAACTGCGGCACGGATTGAACAGAAGAAAAGGATCGCGTTGCTCGATGGCCTTGTCCACCCAATAGGCGACCTGGTCGATTTCCCCGCATACAAGATGGAAAATGGCAAGCGCTGCCGGAGCCTTGTAAGCCTCGCCGGAGCGAAGGCGCTGGAGTATTTCTTCGGCCGGCCCGGTTTCTCCGGTGCGCATCCGCACGCCTGCGAGCAGTCCAACAACGAGCGGAGCGAATGGCGCCGTGGCGTACGCTCTTTCCGCGTAACCAAGCGCTTCTTCCGACTCGCCCCGCAACGCATGAAAAATGCCAAGCATCAATGAGGAGTTCCAGAAGTTCTCATCGAGTTCCAGCATATGACGCAATTCAGCGGCGCCTTCCGCATCCTTGCCTGCAGAAAGGAGAGCGGTCGCAAGGTTCCAGTGATAAACGATGTTGAGCGGGTCTTCGCTGAGAATGTGCCGCACCTCCTCAGCGGCCTCGATCGGGCGGCCGATGGGGATAAGGAAGAAAGCCACGCGCCACAATCGAACTTGCGCGGAAGCGGGAGCCAGATCCATGGCCCGTTGAAATCGCCGCTCGGCTTCTTTCCAATCGTAGTCATACACTCCGGCCGCTATGCCAAGCATGGCATGCGCTTCTGCCAGTGAGGGATCAATGTCCAATGCTATTCGAGCCTGCTCGCGAAAAAGCGGTATGCCCTCCTTGGCCGACATCTGACCAATGTGCGTAAGACTCAGGAAGTAGTCGCCTAGACCCACGTGAGCCAAAGCGAAGTTCGGATCGAGGGCGATGGCCTGTTGATGAGCTGCCATGGCGCGCGCCGCCGATTCCGGCGTGAATTTGAACTGGTAATGGTGTCCCTTCAAATACGCTTCGTAGGCGGCAAGGTTGGGCGTGTAACGGCGCGGTCCGGCGGATTCGGGGGCGAGGGTCACCTGAAGTGCACCGGCGATGGCTTGTGCGATCTCATCCTGGATTGCAAAGACGTCGGTCATGTCCCGGTCGTAGCGTTCCGACCAGAGATGATACCCATCGGCTGCATTGATAAGTTGCGCCGTGACGCGGATGCGGGTCCCGGCTCTGCGCACGCTGCCTTCCAGGATCGTCCGCACTCGCAATGCCTCGGCGATTTTGGTGATGTCCTGCTCCTTGCCCCGGAACGCGAAGGAAGAAGTGCGAGCCGTCACCTTCAGGCCAGGAACCTTTGCGAGCAGGTTCAAGATCTCTTCGGCCAGGCCGTCGGAAAAGTATTCATCATCAGTATCGCGGCTCATGTTGGAAAAAGGTAGGACCGCGATCGAGGGAGTGTTGCCCGCGGGCGTCGCGCGTGTTTTTTCAAGCGCTGCATGTTCGAGCGCTGTGCGAATTTCGTTCATCGACTGGAAGCGGCTGGCGGGTGACTTGCGCAGGCAGCGGATGACAATCGCGGAGAGGTTCGACGGCGCATCTAGCGGCGCGGGCTCATCTTGCACGATCGCGGCCATGGTTTCGATGGCCGAGTTCTTTGAAAACGCCCGGCGGCCACTCAGCATTTCGTATAGCACCACGCCGAAAGAAAAAATGTCTGACCGCGCGTCCGTCGGCTCGCCCTTGGCTTGTTCCGGCGACATGTAAGCCGCAGTGCCCAGGACCGTGCCCACTTCCGTGAGGTCTAAGGTTAGCGCGGTGGCATCGGAATCAGGCGCAGCGCCGGCGGTTCCCATCTTCGCCAATCCGAAATCCAGCAGCTTCACGCCGTTTGCGGTTACCAGAATGTTGGCGGGTTTCAAATCGCGATGCGTAATGCTCTTTTTGTGGGCGGCATCGAGCGCATCGCAAATCTGCAAGGCGTATCGAATCGCTTGATCAAGCGGGAGAGGGCCTTGTAGCGGAGTCCCCTCGATAAACTCCATCACCAGATAATTTGGGCCGACATCGTAAATCTGGCAAATGTTGGGATGATTCAGCGCGGCGATGGCTTTGGCTTCCCGCTCGAAGCGCTCCGAGAATTGCGAGGCGGAAACCTTAATGGCCACGTCGCGATTCAAACGCGGGTCTTTAGCGCGATACACCTCACCCATGCCGCCCGCGCCAATCGGCGCGACGATTTGGTAGGGGCCAAGTTTATCGCCTACAGAATGTGGCATAGGAGCGAGCTGGCTAAGTCTACCCGATCAGGGACTGGATGGGGAATGCGTTACGGGCGAATCGAAAACTATGCCGCAGCCTTGCATGGGCCGCTTTGCAAGGCGATTGCAGGACAGGGTACAATGAATTTTTGAGCGTGCCTGCAGGATGCCCCATACTGCGCGCGCCTGCATCTCATACGCAGGGCCTCGGAGCCCGCCGCCGGAGCAGGAAGCTTATTCCGAAAGACACTGAAGGGTTGTGATGCGAGTCGATACCCTGATCGACCAAGTCGTTGCCAAGTTTATCGGCACCAAGCACGAGCGCGACCTGAAGGTGATCCAGCCGCTGGTCACCCGGATCAATGCGCTTGCGCCGGAGTTTGAGAAGCTAAGCGACGCCGAGCTTCTGGAGAAAACGGTGCAGCTGCGGACCGAGGTGCAGGGGCGCCTCGGCAGCATTCCACTGGAAGATCCGGACTTCAAAGAGCGCTGCAAGGATGCGCTGGAACCCGCGCTGGTCCCGGCCTTCGCGCTGGTGCGCGAAGCCGGCCGCCGAAAGCTGGGCATGCGTCATTTCGACGTGCAATTGATCGGCGGCATCGTCCTGAACGAAGGCAAAATCGCCGAAATGAAGACGGGCGAAGGCAAGACGCTCGTCGCCACGCTTCCTGCCGTCCTGAACGCGCTCACAGGACGAGGCGTGCACATCGTCACGGTGAACGATTACCTGGCGCGGCGCGACGCGGAGTGGATGAGCCCGATCTACCGCTCGCTGGGCATGACCGTCGGCGTGATCGTCCACGATCTGAGCGACGTCGAACGGCGCGCGGCCTATGGCGCCGACATCACCTACGGGACTAATAACGAATTCGGATTTGATTATCTCCGCGACAACATGAAATTCGATCTGGCGGACTGCGTTCAGCGCGGCCATCACTTCGGAATCGTGGACGAAGTGGACTCGATCCTGATTGACGAGGCCCGCACTCCGCTGATCATCTCCGGGCCCGCCGAGGAATCCACCGACAAGTACTACCGCATCGACAAAATCATCCCGAAATTGATTCAGGACATCGATTACATCGTCGAGGAAAAACACAGGACCGCGACGCTGACCGAAGAGGGCGTCAGCAAAACCGAGAGGCTGCTGGGGCTCGGCAACATGTACGACCCGCAGCACATGGAAACGATTCACCACGTCTATCAGGGACTTCGCGCCCACACACTATATAAGCGCGATGTCGAATACGTGGTCAAAAACGGCGAAGTCATCATCATCGATGAATTCACGGGACGCGAAATGCCCGGGCGCCGCTGGTCGGACGGCTTGCACCAGGCCGTGGAAGCGAAGGAAGGCGTCAAGATCGAGCGCGAAAATCAGACGCTCGCGACAATCACCTTCCAAAACTATTTCCGGATGTACAAGAAACTTTCCGGCATGACCGGAACCGCGGAGACCGAGGCCACCGAGTTCAACAAGATCTATAAACTGGATGTATCGCTGATCCCCACCAACCGCACCCTCCGCCGGGAGGAATTTTCGGACGTGGTGTACCGCACGGCCGGGGAAAAATATGAAGCCGTGGTCAACGGCATCCTGCAAGAGGATAACACGCACGCGCACGGGATCCGGCAACTTCACGAATCGGGCCAGCCTGTGCTCGTCGGCACAATTTCGATCGAAAAATCCGAGCATCTGGCGAATCTGCTGAAAAAGGCGGGCATTCCGCACCAGGTCTTGAACGCGAAGCAGCACGAACGCGAAGCAAAAATCATTTCTCAGGCGGGGCGCAAGGGCGCGGTCACGGTTTCAACCAACATGGCGGGCCGCGGCACGGACATTTTGCTGGGCGGCAACCCCGAAGCGATGACTCGCGAGCATTGCCTGCACGAAAGGATCGCGATTCCGTACATCTCGGCGCCCGCGGTGATCGGCGGAGAGGGCTCCGACGGAAACACGTCTCCCAACATGGTTTTGTTCCAGCAGGAGGGAAAGATTTTTCAGGTGCCCGCGGATCAATGGAAACCTATTTACGATATCTACGCGGAGCAATGCCGCGCGGAGCATGATGAAGTGATCGCTCTCGGCGGCCTGCACATTCTCGGCACCGAGCGCCACGAGGCGCGGCGCATCGACAATCAGCTCCGCGGGCGCGCCGGCCGCCAGGGTGATCCGGGCTCCTCCCGCTTTTTCCTTTCGCTCGAGGACGATTTGCTGCGCGTGTTCGGCGGCGAGCGCGTCAAGGCGCTGATGTACCGGCTGGGAATGACCGAGGGAGTCCCGATCGAATCCAAGCTCATTTCGCGGCGCATCGAAAACGCGCAGGAAGCGGTCGAGGCGCAGAACTTCGAGGCGCGCAAGCACCTGCTCGAATATGACGACGTGATGAACAAGCAGCGCGAGACGATCTATTCGATTCGCCGCTCCGCCCTCGAAGGAAAAGAACAAAAAGATTACGCGCTGGGCATCGCGGAAGACATTGCCCGCGAACTGGTGGAAACTTCCTGCCCGGCAAGCGAGCATCCGGGCAAATGGAACGTCACCCAATTCGCCGCCGAGGTGCTGAACCAGTACGGCATTGATGTAAAGGCGGCCGGAATCGACGCGACCAAGATGAACCACGCGGAACTGGCGGACACTCTAGTCGAGCGCGTCAAGGAACGCTACGCCGAAAAGGAAAAACTGTTTGGCGAGCAGATGATGCGCTGGCTCGAGCGGCGGATCATTCTGGATATCGTCGACACGCAGTGGAAGGACCACCTGTTAACGCTCGACCACTTGAAGGAAGGCATCGGCCTGCGCGGGTACGGACAAAAAGATCCGCTCGTCGAATTCAAAAAGGAAGCCTTCATTCTTTTTGAGGACATGATGGGGCGCATCGACACCGAGACCGTCCGCTACCTTTTCCTGGTTCAGCCCGCACGCCCCGAAGATGAAGCCAGGGAAATCGAACGCCGCCAGCGCCGGCAACAGCAGGAAATGAAGCTGCAAGCAGGAGCCGCGGAAGCCGAGCAGCCAAAGCCGGTCCGCACCGGAGCAAAAATCGGCCGGAATGACCCATGCCCTTGCGGGAGCGGGAAGAAATATAAAAAGTGCCACGGCGCAGCGGCTTAGCGGACAGATTCATCCCACCACGCCATAATTTCCACATGCATCCTTGCAAGAGTGCATCGTCCGCCGCGCCGCAAAATAAAAAGGCCGGCAGGAAGCCCTCGCTCCTTGCCGGCCGTTGAAAAAAGATTGCCGCGTCCTTTAGAAATTGAGAACTATGCCTGTCCCGACAGAATAGTTTTTTGAAAGCCCGGGAGGCCCGATGTTGGTTCCCATGAAGTCGCCCTGCACGCGCCAATAGATGCGCCCCATGCCGATCTTATAGTCCACTCCCCCGCCTAGCATGAACGCGGCGTGGGAATTGTTGCCAAGCACGTCCGATTGAGTAAAACGGAAGCGCTCCCAACCAACAAGCACATGGACCCACGGCTCGAGGTGGTGGGTGTTGTACACGGAAACGTGGGGTCCACCGCCGAGGAATAACGAATTCGCGGTAATGCTTGGATTCGATCCCGCACTTCCGAATCCAGCGATCGCAGTGCCTTCCACACCAAACCA
Organism: uncultured Acidobacteriota bacterium; assembly: GCA_963768275.1. Taxonomy (GTDB): domain Bacteria; phylum Acidobacteriota; class Terriglobia; order Acidiferrales; family UBA7541; genus Palsa-360. The sequence goes on along the minus strand of CAVYHH010000026.1, from coordinate 290,459 downwards.
GTTGACAAAATATCTTGTGACGTCCGCTTGATAGCCGAAATCATGAAATTTTTGGCCCAGGACATTGTATTGCAGAAATTGAAACCCCACGCCCAATTGCCACGGCTCGCGATCCGCTGGAATGAGCGACGCGGGAGCGGCGGGCTCGCTGGCCGGACTGCTGGCATCGAACGCCGCTGTAGAATCCTGTGCTGACGCTGTGAGAGAGAAACAAAAAAGCGCCGCGCATAGAATTGTTAACTTGCGCATACGGATGACCCTCCTCGCATCCCAGGGTGCGACTGCGTTGGCCCACCCATCATCGCCTCGGTGGTAAGGCGTGTCCATGCTAATCCGCTTAGGAGTTTCCCGGCAAGTCAATACTATTGCTCCATGGAAAAGAGTTTTTTGCGCCTCATCCCACACAATTCCGGCCGGGTCTGAAATTCCCACTGCTTCCACAGGCAGGATAGATTCTATCCGTTGTGCCCAGCCAAACAGGCCGGCCCGCCGCGGGCAGATTGTCCGCAGCCTCGCCAAAACAATGGAGATGCAGGGCTTTCCCAGGTTGGCAGCAGGCGTGCTCTCTTCACCCCTATAGTTCCAAGGAAGATTGAGGTGTGGCCCATGACGACTCCTAGTCGCAACAGTTACTCCGAAAAGTCTGTGATCGAACTCCCCGCGAGCTTCGCCGGAGGCGGCCAGAGTCTGGATAGCTACCTCGTGGACTCAATGCAAGAGCTCAATGCCATAACTGAGCTCGTAAGCCGCGGAGAAACCGCTGACCGCGATGCGCGCGACTGGATGCTTGCTCAGGTGGATTTCATTGTCGAAACCATCGGGAGCGAGAGCCTGGAATTGGGTGATGAAATGCGCTCGAATTTACTGCAATTGCTTTTGGCGATTGCTAATTTGAACGAGCAGATCCGCCACCAAGCTTCGCTCGCACTCTAGCTCCGCGGGTGGGGTATCCTTGCGGAACACAAGCTTTCCCCTCTTCTTGTTTGGGAGTCCACTCAGGTCCAAAATATGATTCGGTAGCCTTGCAGTTGCCCAGGACTGCGATCTCTGCCTTTTAGACGCAATTTGGGTGTGCGGCACGCGCTCGAAATCCAGTATGCGTACAAAGTTAAATTCAGAGGCGTCCGGGAATGAACAGTCCTTCTCCATGCGCTTCGAGGTGAGTCTGCCCGCCGATGTCACGGCCATTTCGCCAGTGGTGGGCTGGGTCATGCGGCTGGTCGGGGAATTGGAATATGCCTCGGGCAAGGAATTTGAAATTGAGATGGCGTTGCGTGAAGCACTGGCCAATGCAATCCTGCACGGTTGCAAGGGCGATCCTGCCAAGAAAATCGAATGTTCCGTGACCGGCGATCGAGAAGAGGGCATCGTGATTGTAGTTCGCGATCCGGGCAGCGGGTTCGACCCTAAGTCCATCCCCTCGCCTACTGACGAATCCAATTTGCATTCCGAGCATGGCCGCGGCATTTTGCTGATCAACAAACTGATGGATGAAGTGAAGCACGAACAAAACGGTACCGTAATTCGTATGCGCAAATTTTGATTCCCATGCCCGTCAAACTACCCACGAAAACTCCGGACGCGCCTCCCGACAAACCCGCGGAGAACAAGTTTGATCCGTTCCGGCCCGAAATGCCGACAATTCCCGGCGTGGGTCCGGGGGCTCGCCAGGGTGGAAGCGGGTTGGGCGGCTTCGATACGCAGCGCCTGCTGCAAATCGGCGGCATAGCCGCCGCCATCGTATTGTTCGGCGCCGTAATATTCTGGTGGGTGAAGAGCAAGTCCCACGGCGAAGCCAATTCTTCCTCTACTGATGCGGACGCCACGGCGCAGGCCGCGCCAACGCCGCCGCTGCCAAATCCCATTCCGGCAGTTCACGAAGGGCCAACCTTGGCTGCGACGATGGATGAGCTTTCCAAACCGTGGGCCGCGAAGAAATTCACTTTCGTGAACCCTTTGACACTGGAAAATATTCCCGCCATGGTGATCCGGCTTCCCGGCGGAGAATACTGGGCGTTTTCCCTTCAGGGACCATTCGGCCGCTGCGAATTGGAATTCGTGACCGATCTCGGACGGCTCGCCTCGAAATTTAAATTCAATGCCAGCCATCCCATGGTCGTGAATCCGTGCGACGGCACCGTGTACGATCCCTTGAAAGTCGGGGCTCTCGGAGGCAACACCTGGGTCCGGGGAGCGATCGTGCAGGGCAGCGGTCTGCGTCCTCCCATTTCCATCGACGTTAAGGTGATTGGCCGATCCATCTTCGCCGACAGTATCGAGTAAACTCGTAGGCAATCATTCCCCAAAGACTGGCGCAGCACGGCTTCAAGGTCGAGCCATTCCCGACAAAGGTTCGTGGAGCGGCAACAAGGTGGACCCGCGCCGTCGCAACTAACGAGCAATAGCCGACTTCCGCTATGTAAACCGCAAGGATCCGATCGCACTCCATAGGTTCCAATCTGGTAAGAGCAAGGTCGTATTGGGACAAGAGCATTCCCAAAGCATACGTTCTGTTCCGAATTCGCGCTAATCCACTGATTGAGCGACAGATAGCGAAGGAGTTCAAGAGATTTTGGCATAGTACGTGCACCCTCCCCTGCGGGGACAAGATGAGAAGTATTTCAAGCAAATTCACAGTCTTGCAGCTTGGCTGTGGGTTGCTAGTGGCGTCGATCTTATATCCGCTGATGGATCGACTGTTGTCACGACAGCTCACGGAAGATTTTACAAACCATGGTGACGTAGTCGCTGAACTTCTCGCCAAGTCCGCGGAGTCGGGGCTGTCAAGAGGGGACATTGAATCGGTAAAGTCCCTGTTGGGTGCCAGCATTGGAAGCCAAGATGTGGAATGGGCCATTATTACGTCCCCGGACGGGAAAGTCCTGGCCCACACGTTCGAACTCACCTTCCCAGAACAACTGAAGAATCCCCGCAATGAGCTGAGCAACCACTCCTTCGTGCGGCTGCCCTGGGACACGATGGACTCCGTGGTATTTGTCCAGCCCGTGCTCGATGGCCGCGTAGGCACGGTGTACCTCGGATTCGACCAGTCGAATCTGATCGCCTCGATTCGTCGAATGGAAATCGTCACGCTGTCTTGCATTATGGGAGTCATGCTGTTGATGACGGTCGTCTTTGTGGTGATGACCCGCCGAATCGTCGCGCCAGTTCAAGCGCTCATTCAGGCCGCCAAAAAACTCGGTGAGGGCGAACAAGCCGATTTCCATGCCCTGCCGATCCGATCCACCGATGAGATCGGAATTCTGACGGGATCTTTCAACACCATGTCGATGCAGATCCGGGAACATCAGGGAATGCTGGAAAAGCGGGTCAGGGAGCGTACGCAGGAATTGATGGCGGCGAACTCCAAGCTGGCCCAAAGCATTCTCGAACAAAGAACCGTCGAAGCTCAGTTGATCAAGGCCAAGGAACAGGCGGTCCAGGCGAGCCATGCCAAGAGCTTTTTTCTCGCCAACATGAGCCATGAGATCCGCACCCCCATGAACGGAGTGATCGGCATGACCGAGCTGGTCCTGGATACGGAGCTGACCAGGGAGCAACGCGAGTATTTGAATATGGCGAAAATGTCAGCGGACTCCCTTTTGACGTTGCTCAACGACATCCTGGACTTTTCCAAGATAGAAGCGGGAAAGCTGGAGCTGGAAGCCATCGATTTCCACCTGAGAGACATGTTCACAAACACCGCCAGGCTTCTTGGCCTGCGTGCTTATGACAAAGGATTGGAAATGGTCTGCCACGTATTCCCTGACGTGCCGGACGGCTTGCAGGGTGATCCCACGCGCTTGCGCCAAGTACTGGTGAATCTCGCCGGAAACGCAATCAAATTCACAAAGCAGGGGGAAATCGTGCTCCGCGTGGAAAGAGAAGAAGAGTCCGACACCGGCGTTTTGCTCCACTTTTCGGTGCAGGACACCGGCATCGGAATCGCGCCGGAAAAGCAGGCCGCGATCTTTGAGCCGTTCACGCAGGCCGACAATTCGATGTCCCGGCGGTTTGGTGGCACGGGCCTGGGCCTCACGATTTGCATGAAACTCGTGGAAATGATGGGCGGACGACTGTGGTTGGAGAGTGAATTGGAGAAAGGCAGCACGTTTCATTTCACAGCCCGCTTCGCCATGGCAAAAGGCATATCCAGAGTTCCGGACTCCGTGGACGTGCAAGCGCTGGCCGGAGTGCCCGTGCTCGTGGTGGACGACAACCGGACCAACCGCCGGGTCCTGGAGGAGATGGTTGCCTCCTGGAAGATGAAACCCGTTTTGGCCGATGGGGGGGCCGCCGCGCTATCGAGCTTGGAGCAAGCCGCCATCCTGGGACGGCCCTTCCCTCTGGTGCTTCTTGACGCGCAGATGCCGGAAATCGACGGCTTCCAGGTGGCGTCTAGGATCAAATCCGATGTTCGGCTCGAACAACCAAAACTCATCATGCTGACCTCGACTGGCGTCCGCGGTGACGCAGTGCGCTGCCGGGAACTCGGGATCGAAGCGTACCTGAACAAACCGATCGATCGCTCGGACCTCCTCACCGCAATCAAGATTGTTTTGGGATCGGCACCCAACGCGGCGGAAGTGACCGGCCTCGTTACGCAGCACACGTTGAGAGAACATCGAAAGTGCTTGCACATCCTTCTGGCCGAAGATAACCCGGTGAATCAAACGCTGGCCGTCCGTATCCTGGAAAAGAGAGGGCATTCGGTGAAGATCGCTGAGAACGGCAAGGAGGCTCTGATCCTCCTGGAGAAGGAAACCTTCGACATCGTCCTGATGGACGTGCAGATGCCGGAAATGGACGGATTTGCCGCGACGCAGGCCATCCGCGAGGAAGAACTAAAAACCGGGAAACACATTCCTATTATCGCCATGACGGCCCACGCCATGGTGGGAGACCGGGAACGATGCCAAGCCGCAGGCATGGATCATTACGTGACGAAGCCGCTTCATGTCAAGGAACTGATCGCCACGATCGAGGACGCGGTCCTATCCCCGCAGAAACAACCGCCCCTTGAAATGGAAACTCGGGAGACGTTTTGAGTTTCTCTATGGCGTTGTATTCATCGGGTGAAAACGGCTTGTACGAATTCTTGAGCTGGGCAATGAAAGCGAGGTTTCCAATGCGCACGCGGATCAGCCGACTGGCATGGATCGCGGTGATCTCCGTGATCCCAACGATGTCACGGGCGCAAGACTTCAAACTCTTCTCGCGCGACTTTCAAATTCACGGGTTCGCCTCGCAGGGGTTCGTGTATACAAACCAGAACAACTGGCTGACCATGAATACGAGCCAGGGCAGCGGCGCCTTCACCGACTTCGGCTTAAATGCGTCGATGGTCATAACGGACAAATTCCGTTTCGGCGCGCAGTTGTACGATCGCGACATCGGCCAGATCGGGAAGTGGCATCCCGAAGCGGACTGGGCTTATCTGGACTATCGATTCGAGGACTGGATGGGAGTGCGTGCCGGAATTGTCAAAACCACGTTGGGATTGTACAACGATACGCAGGACCTGGATTTTGTGCACACCTGGGCCATTCTTCCGCAGTCCATCTACCCGTTGGATTTGCGGTCCTCCACGATCTCCCACGTCGGCGTAGATATCTACGGCAAAATCAGGCCTGGTCGGAAGCTTGGCAAGTTCCTTTACACGATTTATGGAGGCGAGCGGCGACAGGATCCGTATGGCGGATTCGTTTTAGGTCTTGCATCGGTGGGGCTCACATTGCACGCCTACGGCGGCTGGGTAGAGGGACAAGATTTACGGTGGGAAACTCCGGTCAATGGACTGTTGGTTGGCGCATCCCTGATGAACCAGCACATTACTGGACATGGTGAGCTGACGGGATCTTCCGCCGGAATCACGTTCCTCTCCGGCCTGCTCTCTCTGCCGATTGGTTCCCAGGAGCGCGAACATTCCAACAAAGACGACTATTACCAATATTATTTGCAATACACGTGGAGGGCCCTGCGATTGGAGGCTGAATACCGCAGGGAGTTCCGCAACGAATGGGTGGGATACTACCTCCCCGGGTCATCGGACCTCGCCGTGACCTTCAACGCGGTCTCGGATAGCCGCTCCTGGTACGGCTCGGCGGCCTATCGAATCTCGAAGCGATTGGAAGTCGGCAGCTATTTCTCCTGGTTCATCGCTAACTGGCCCGTGGACAAATCTCTGCCGACGAACCACGTGTATGACCGTGCCGTGACGGCGCGGTTCGACCTGACCAGCCACTGGTTCATGAAATTGGAGGGCCATTTTATGGACGGATATGGAGCCTTTGACTCGATCCGCGGGTTCTACGGGCAGCAAAATCCAAACGGGCTGTTGCCGGCCACGAATGCCCTGGTCGCCAGGACCGGATTTAGTTTCTGACGGGACGAGCAAATGGACAAGAGTATGAGAACCCTGCGATTCATCTTCCTCGCTACATGCTCGTTTGGCATCTTCTCTATTTCTGTCCGTGGAGGAGGGAATGTAAAGATCATCGCAAACTCGAGAATCAAAGCGTCGGCGATTACCGCTGACGAACTCAAGAGCATCTTCCTTCGGGAAACGAATTCATTGGGAGACGGCACTCACGTGGAGCCGGTGCTCGAAAGGGACGGCCCCGTCCATGAATCCTTCATTAAGGAGTACTTGGGCAGATCCGATGCGGCGCTCCAATCCTATTACCGCAGCTTGATTTTCACCGGAAAGGCATCCATGCCGAAAACGGTCGGTTCCGATGACGAAGTCATCGGATACGTGGGAAGAACCGCGGGCGCCATCGGATATGTCAGCGCAGGCGCCAATACGGCGGGGGTGAAAACACTCGAGATCAAGTGACGCGGAAGACGCGGCTGTGGCTCAGTTGGACAGAGCGCCTGCCTCCCGGCAAAGGTTCTCGGCGCGTTGGCCCGCTGGACGCACGCAGACGTGATCTTCATGGAATAGAAACTCTTCGGGCCCCGCAAGGCGTCGCGATCCCACAAGTTCATTTCTGCGGCAATTTCTGGTTCCGGATGTGCGATCTCCACTCAATCAATTCCGCGAGCAACGCCTTTTCCACGGTGGAAGCGATCCGCAGCACGATCGGCCATGTCTCGGATAGTTCCAACTGTTTGTCCCATTGCAACAGCATGCGATGCATTTCCCTGTAGCGATCACGGCGGCGCACGTAGTCATTGACCACCACGAGCGACCCCGCCACGGTCGCGATTTGGAAGAAGAGCGCAACCGACAGCGCTAGCTCCGGCCTCACCCGCGCTGAAATCGAATGATTCAGGCCATGCGCGTTGAGCAGCAGCCAGAAGTCGAGCCCTGCGGCAAGAATCGTGCTGGCCCAGGTGACAATCCGGTATCGGCGCGCCCACGCGGCCGCGTGATTTGCGTGGCGCGTAAAATAGGCGATCTGATGCTGCACTCGCTCGCCTCTGTAGAGCCGCTTGAATTCATCGAGGTTGTTCTTGTGCGCCGCGCGATCCGACATTTTCAGAAAATTCAGCGAGGTCAGCATCCCGGCCAGATCGGGCACAACCTCGGGTCCAACAACCTCGTAGAGCGACGGCGTCCACCAGAGCGCCAGGCACGAACGGCAGATCTCCGCCGCGGTTCGCATCCTCGTCCATGCAACCTGGCGGCGACCGAGTCTCAGGACCGTTGGCAGCGAGGCGGCCATGACTCCAAGCGCCGTTCCCATCCACAGCCAGACCACGCTGCTCCCGGTATACGCGGTCTTTCCGCTCAACACGGCCGCGGCGGCGGTGCAGAAGATGGGAATCGCGGCCATCCGGCGAAACTGCGGAGCGACGCGGCTGGCATTTTCATCCAACTTGACGAACCACGCGTTCGCCAGATCGCGAGGGAAGCCTGCCGGCATTGGGACGGCGGGTCCGGGCAATCCGTTCAGGAAGCGCATTTCCGGATCATTCAGGATTTCAGGACTCACGTTGAATTGCTGCACCGCGCCGGTCGCGCTGTGAATCCAAATGACCGGCCGCCCTTGTTCCTTCGCAAAGTGAACCATGTCCGCCGTGCCGCCGAGTCCCTGGCTGGGCTCTCCGTCCCAGAGTGCGATGAGCAACTGACTCTCTTGCACCGTTTCGATGCCGCATTCGTAATAGCGCTCCGTCAATTTCTCGCCGGCGCCGGTGACTTCCACCGACAGCGCCTTCTTGAATACGCATTCCGCGCGGGCCCATGCAGGTTCGTCAAAATCATCGCGGAATTGTTCCTTCGGCAGAGGCAAAAAAACGCGGATCGGCAGATTCAGCTCGATGCAAGTCTCCGCAAACACCAAGTCTCCACCGGCGGCGGCGGACGTCACGCCATAAACAACTCCGGGAACCTTCTCTATCCACTCCAGGAGTACTTTTCGTACGGCGGCGCGGCATTTGGCTTCATTTGGAAGTTTGCGATGCCCGGTGAATCCGATGGCCAGGGTGACGGGCAAGTGGAGGGAATTCCGGGGTGGGTGGCTCATGAATGTCATTCAGATGGGAAAAGCGCTTCCCCGCTCAGCGTAATTCGCGATCCTAATTCCCTACTCGATCCGCAAGATTGATTTCATCAGGACCACAACGTAGGGATTGACGGTCGACATCAAATAGTAGAGTTCGAGTTCGGAGCCCTGCACTTTGGTCCAGCGCTCCACGACGTAGGGAGCAACCGCACCACCACGAATTTCCGCGGCGTTTACTCGACCCCTCTGTCCCAGGACTGGCCCAGCAAGGCCGTCGTCACTTTTCCTAAAGGGACCGTGTATGAATTTTCCGAGAGCGTTATCACGCATGGGGTTGAATAAGATTTCAGGCGCGCTCCACGGTCCCCACGGCGTCCGCGAGTAGGAAAAGGCGATCCCATTGGGCTGCGTCCGGCGGTCATAAGTCATCAGCCACAATCCAAGTTCCTTGCACCAAGTAACGGACAAGTCCGCGAGCGTGCCGTCCTTCACAACCGGAGTTGCGTCCGATTCGTTGTCGCTCCAAGTCGGAGCGTTTGACGCGTTCAGGCCCGCAAAGTAGCGAATTCCTCTGCCGGCCTCGAATTGGGCCGCGGGGATGATCGACAGATAGGCATCGCTCTCGTGGTATCGGCCTGTTCCCCAAGTGAGAATGAAAGGTCCGCCGGGAGGAAGCCCCGCGATGTTTCCAGGCTGGGCATGCATCGACATTCTGATGAATCGCCCGTCGGGAAGTTCGGAAATGGTGCGAATCGTCTGGAAAGTCTCCGGAGCGGCAAACTTGGTTAGGACGGAGCGCTCGGTAGCCCGGCCCTTCGTGAAATTCGTGCTGATGGCCACGTACATCTGCCCGTCCAGGCTGATACCCGCTACGGGCGTATCCATCGGCGCCATCGTGACGCCGGTCGGCTGCACGGCGATGTTTTTGCCGCCGTTCGTCAGGAATTCCAGGTGAACGCCGCCGGTGGGATTCGTTGTGTCAGAAGTCGCGATTGTGTTGGATAACCCGGGCGAGCGGCCCAAGGTCGGTCCGAACAGAAAATAGATGTGACCTTGGTGTTCAAAAGAACTGCCAAGCTCCGTGCCCTCCACGCCGAATCGCGTGAAGGTCTGGTTCGCGGTCGGCTTGTGCCGCTCCTTGTCCTCATCTCCGATAAGCTGCTCGAGCTTCACAGTTGAATCATCCACGTAGTGAAGCGCCACTTCGCGAGGGGACTTCGCAGGGTGAGCCGCGGGAGGTGGCACGGACGGAGCCGCGGCAGGAATTGCGGCAGGAACACCGGAAAGAGCTGCTGAAGCAGCTGTGCTCGCAGGCGCGAGGAGCTTCTTCGGTTTGTCGGACCCAGCTGCGGGAACGACCGCGGGAACGGCCACGGGAGCTATGGCAGGCAGCGCGGCCGGTGCCGGCTTCGTCGCTACGATTTGCGTCGTTGCCGTGCTCCGCTGGAACTTGGAACGGTACGTCAAGAAGCCGAGAATCAGCACAACCGCGGCCAAACCGCCGATCACGAAATATTCCCACGTGGGCCGTGCCGCATGCTGTGTGACGTTTACCAGAGCCGGCGCGGCTGGCGCGTTCGCAGGAACATGTGCCGGGCCTGCGTTCACTTCGGTCCTTGCGTCGCCTCGCGAAAGCAGCGTCTGCACATTCGCCGCCAGCCTCTGAAGGTGCACTTCCAGTGGCGGCGTCAACGCGTCGAGCCAGTGGACGCTGCCTATAAAGTAATCCAGCGACTTGGCGGGCGCGACATTTTCAATGCGCAGCGGCATGACTGTGATGCCCTGGCTGACGGCGCGTTCAATCTCCTTGGGAATGTGGCCGGACAAGTTGGCCTTGGAGGAAAAGACGAGCACCATGATGCGGCTCTCATGAATGGCGTCGATGATGGCTTCGCCGTAGTGAATGCCGGGGAGAACGTCGCGCGGCGCGATCCAAACGCGAATCCCGTGAGACTCCAGCGTCGCGCAAACGGCATCCGCCACCGTCTTGTCTCCGGATGCGTAGCTGACAAAGACATCATGCGCCATGGACGGCAACTTCCTTTTTAGGGTGCGGCCTGGTGGAGACGTTCCGGCCGGATTCTAGCACGACCCTGGTCGGTTTGGAGAGGGTATGCAGCGCGCGGTAGTGTCCTAATTTGAAAACCGTCTCGATAGCTCTGGCATTTAGTGGGTCGGAGTTTCAAAGTCCGTGTAAGAACCTGGTTCTGGTTCATGTAGCGCCCGCCTTCAGGCGGGCACTTTGGAATCAAGCAGATGCCCGCCTGAAGGCGGGCGCTACATGAACCAAGACCGAGTTCAAAAATTGAGCACAGGAATGCGCGCAACGAGGCCTGCATGATATAAAGGAACTACGCGGCTGTAGCTCAGCTGGATAGAGCGCGTGCCTCCGAAGCACGAGGTCGGGCGTTCGAGTCGCCCCAGCCGCACCACCTTTCCAATAAAACGAGGGGGTTTCAGAAAATCGAGGCGTCATTCCAGAGTTTCGGTTTGTCCCGGGTTTACCGTGGGAGGCGTCAGGCAGTGGCACGGACACGGCGGGTTCTCGCCGTGTCCGCCGCCAGTCTTAGTGGTCGTCGCGCGGTTCGGGATCCTTTGGCCTGCGCACGACCCCATGGATCGGCTGTACGCCGAAATGCCCAGTCGCAGGAGCACCGAACACCACGGTAACGTTCGAAAACTCGACCTCCGTCCCTCCGGTGATACAGACCTGCAGCGGGGATAGAACTGTCTCACCCATCGAAAAGGGCGCGGGGCTTCCATTGCCCGTAATGTCGGCGTAACCTGAGACCACGAAACGGCCAGTAGTAGCAGGATTGCCGGGAGGTTCGGCAGGGCAGGCGTTCGTATTGTAGCTGAGCGTGGCATTTTTCATTGTGATGTGGTGAGTATGAGCACTGCGTGTCACGGGATCGTCGGCATTTACAATAGCTTGAGTGATTGCGTAATCCGAGTGCTCCATGGTCAGGGCTGCGGAAAAGTCGGCCAAACCCAATCTTCTTCTCACCTTCAATGACCATGTCCCGTGCATTTCCCACGGACCCGTGAGATTGCCTTTTGTGTCGTGCGAGGACGTATAGTCATTGATTAGCCCTCTGAGGTGCTCGGGCGTTGGCACCTGGGCCAGAGCGCTGGTACCTACTCCCAACGCCAGGACCGCAACAATGCATACCACCCACCACAAGGTTTTGGTCTTCATTAGAAACCTCCAATTTAGAGACTCGTGTCTTTGTCGCAGAAAGCTTCTCCTCGGACCGCGAGGGATGACGGAGCTCCAACGGATGCCTTCTGGCCCAAGAAGTACATTTCGGCGATTTCGCGCTCGAGGCGCGCGGCAACCATCGGACACGCCGGGTGGTTCGGTCAAGCAGCAATGCGCGGAACAGGCCGTTTGCCGTCCAATGCCGCCTTTTGCAGTTATCGAGACATCGATATACAATCAGTTCACCCGTCTAACCGCGCTCCTGGATTCCATTAGGTGAACGCAATGAGCGAGACATTTCCCGGCACCTCGCCGTCGGAAGGGCCCACCGAGGCCCCGCTGGACTCGTGGAAGGAGATCGCAGCATACCTTGACCGCGATGTCACGACCGTCCAGCGCTGGGAAAAGCGGGAGGGGATGCCGGTCCACCGCCACGTCCACGACAAGCGTGGCTCCGTCTACGCCCTGGGGTCGGAGCTTGATGCTTGGCTGCAGAGCCGCAGACCGGATTTGGCCGACCAAGAGAAAGACCAGAAGTCCGAGGCGCCTGTGGAGCCGACAATTGACCACGGACGGAAATCAGCCGTGTCGGCGCACCGTTGGATTGCTTTTGCCGGCATTGTCGTACTCGGTTTGCTGGCTGTCGTTTACGCCGTATCCCGGGCCCGCACCGAGAATGCGGCGCGACCTAAAATCAGGTCTTTGGCGGTGCTGCCGCTGAAGAACCTGTCCGGAGATCCAGCCCAGGACTATTTTGCCGATGGGATGACTGACGCGCTTATTGGACGCTTCGCCCGGATTCACGATCTACGCGTCATTTCCCGCACGTCGGTGATGCGCTTCAAGAATCCGCAGATGTCGGTCCCGGAAATCGCTGGAATTCTGCATGTCGATGCCGTCGTGGAAGGGTCGGTCCTGCGAGACGGCAACCGGATTCGGGTCACGGCGCAGTTGATTCGCGGCGCGACCGACGAGCACTTCTGGTCGGAAACTTACGATCGCGAGATGCAAGACGTGCTTACTTTGCAGAGTGAGCTGGCGCAGTCGATTGCAGAAAAGGTGGAAGTCACGGTCACGGGAGGGGATCAGGAGAGGCTCACTGCTGTGCGGTTGGTCGCGCCCGAAGTCTACGAAAACTACCTGAAAGGCAGATTCGCTTTTGACCAAGGCAACAGCAGAGCGGGCCTCGAGGAAAGCATCGGTTACTTCGACGCGGCGATAAAGAGTGACCCGACATTTGCGCCGGCCTACCTCGGCCTAGCGAACGCTTCTATCGAACTCGGCACGGTTTTTATCGGCGCCCCTCCCAAAGAAGCGCACGCGAAAGCGATGGACGCAGCCCGAAAAGCTGTAGAGCTCGACCCGGACCTGTCTGAAGCGCACGCGCTGCTGGCGGACCTGCAGATGCATCAGTGGCACTGGGCCGACGCCGAAACCGAATACCGGCGCGCTCTGGAATTGAATCCGAACGACGCTGATGCTCACGAGGGACTTGCTTCGTGGCTGTTATCGCAAGGGCGTACGGACGAGGCTCTGAGTTGGGCGCGGCGTGGGCGGGAGCTCGATCCGCTCTCGGTTTCCGGTAAGGACGTCGGGTGGATTCTGTTTCAAGCTCACCGCTATGAAGAAGCCATACACGAGCTGCGCAGCCAACTGTCGGTTCAAGCCGACGATCCAGGCACTCTTTGGGATCTTGGATTTGCCCTGATCGCCAACAATCAAGCCGAGGATGCCATCCCCGTTCTCGAAAAGGCGGCTTCGGTCTCGAACCGTAGCCCCGGCGTGATCGGAGTTTTGATCAGGGCGTATGCCCACGCCGGGCGGCGGAATGATGCGCTGCCGCTCCTCGCGGAACTGAAAAGACGCAGAAAGGCGGGCTACGTTCCGGCCGGCGCTTTTGTGAACGCTTATTTAGGACTCGGCGAAAACGACGAAGCCTTCATTTGGCTCGAGCAGGCTTACAAGGAGCAGTCGAACATTTTGTTGTTTGTTAAGGTACATCCCTATTTTGATACTCTGCGCGGCGATCCTCGATTTGAGGACTTGATCCGCCGCGTCGGGCTTGGCTAGAGTTGTTGACCCACTCGTTTCACGTTGCTGGTGCCACACTCACCGGAGGCAAAGTTAGCGTCCTGCCTCTGACCGAGGGGAACGCGCTACTGAGGGATGGTCCAACTGGCTGGTAAGTCGGCTGCCGGAGAAATGCCCTCAAGGTTCCCGACCACGCTAATGGCGGAGTCCAGCTGCAATCTCTGGCAAACACGACGCGAATTCGGTGAGGAAAGTTCGAAAATCGTCCCCTTGGGCGCACCATCCCCTGGACAAACTTTCCGCCCTTTGAAACACCACGTGGGAGCAGCCAACCGGAAGACCCAAGCCACTTTAACTGAGCGTGCCTCGCCTCTTTAGATTCTCGACGTAGATGCAAATCGCCAACTGTATCCCCATAGCAAAGAATACCCCCGAGGTCCCGCCCGGCATCGACTGCGCCCCCGCTACCCCGCTTCTTAGATCGTATTGCCACACATGAGAAGCTACTCCGACCGCCAGCAATGACCAAAAGAGATAAGTTGCCTGCCTTCGGAGCAGAAAGAGAGCCGCGGCGGCGGATATCGAGAGTATCGGTTGGACGAATGTGAAGATGTAGTCGACAGCGGTCAAGCCTCCGATATACGCCTTAAATTGCGGAGTCATTGGGATTTTTCCTGAGAAAGTCAGGTACGCCATCAAGGAGGCCACCACAAAGCTTATTGCGTACCAGATGGAGATGAACCACACCCAACCCGGTCTTTTTTTCGTCGCTGTCACTCCATTCCCAGGTCCGCGATCGTAAATGGTTCGTGGCTTTTCCGAAGCGACTTCGGCCACAACGGATCGGCTCTGTTCCTCAGGTATTTCACTTTGGCTTCTCGAAGGTAGGGGCCTTTCTTCCGTTTCCAAGCAGCCTTCCACGGAGCATTCCCAAATAGCCTTGCTGCCGTTTCTCCTGGCGATAAACTTATGGCCGTGGCCGTCCTTGGTGCAAAGCACGTGTTCCAACGGCTGCTGAGATGGTTGCCCTTGGGAAAGCCTGAAGTAATCCGATGCAGACCGCCAGTGCAAATCACAGCCGCGTCGCGGGCACGAATAGAACTCCAACGTTGGATCCGCGGAACCAGACATTCCCTCGAAGTGAATCGGGCACAAGGGCCGGATTCCAGCGCGGCGGCTCAGTTTGGCGGTCTCACCCATTTTTGCTTCCTTTCCGTGTACTTTGCGCCGCGGGGTTGACGACGTGTCCAGCCTCGCCATGCCCGGGGGAACCTTCGGGGAGGCTTGTGGCGATTGATGGCCCCACTCAGGGCATTTAAATGGGAAGCATGCCGGAGTCCATCACCAGCCCCTAAAAAGCAGATACGAATAAGTAACTTATGCCTTATTCAGCAACGGCAGAGTGCAAAATTTTGCGCAATTGGGGACGGCGCTGGGCACACTTGCGCAAAATCAAATTCCAATCATTGAAAGGAGCAGTGGATGCCCTGCCGGCTTTTCGATCTTGCGGACCCTTTGGGGCCTCCCCTGATGGCAAATTCTTTGTGTCAAGGACAGGAAGAGCGTACGATTCGCGAGACAGCGGTCTCAATCAAAAATTCCGGCTTCGACCAAGGAAGGCCGATCATGAAAAAAATTTGGCTGTGTGCAACGCTGATTGTCTTCTGGCCCGCGCTGGGATTGGCGCAAACTACGGAAGAACTGGTGAATGACGGCAAGAATACGGACAACGTCACCACTCAAAGCATGGGCTATGACCGAAAAAGCTACAGCCCTCTCAAGCAAATCAATAAATCCAACGTCAAGCGCCTCGTGCCCATCTGGAGCACCAGCCTGATGAATGACCAGGGTGAACTGGCGGCGCCGACGGTTTACAACGGCGTCATGTACGTGATCAACGGCAAATGGTCCTTCGCCATCGACGTGGAAACCGGCAAGCAGATCTGGCGCACGCCCGTGCACCTCGAACCGCAGACCCGGCGGACAGCCTTCCATCGAGGCGCGGCGACGATCTATAACGGCAAACTTTTTCGCGTAACGATCGACGACCACATCCTCGCACTCGATATGAAGACGGGAGAAGAAATCTGGAACCAGAAATTCGCGGATTTGAAGGATGGCTACTACGCCACCGGCGGCCCGATCATCGCCAACGGTGTACTCATTTCCGGCGTGTCCGGTGGAGAGTCCACCACACGCGGTTTCTTGGACGGCTGGGATCCCGACACAGGGAAGAAGCTGTGGCGCAGATATACCATTCCAGCGCCCGGCGAGCCTGGCTCGGAGACGTGGCCGAAGAATAGCGACGCCTGGACGCAGGGCGGAGGTCCGACGTGGCGCTCCGGTTCGTACGATCCGCAACTCGATCTGGTCTATTGGGGGACGGGCAACGCGGAGCCCTACGATCCGAGACCGCGCGAAGGTCTGGATAGCCTCTACACGTCCAGCGTACTCGCGATCCGGCCGAAGACGGGTGAGATTGCTTGCTATTATCAATACACACCGAACGATTTGTATGACGTGGACGGCACCGATGAGAATGTCCTCGCAGATATCCAGGTAGGCGGCCAGCTTCGCAAAGTGATGATCCAGACCAACAAGAACGGCTTCCTCTATGTGCTGGATCGCACGAACTGCAAATTAATCACCGCCCACCCGTACGTCAAGGTCAATTGGGCCACGAGTATCGACCCGGACACCGGTCGCCCGGTGTTGACGGACGTACAGAAACGTTTTCTCGCTGGAGAACAGGTCGAAATCTGGCCGTCGCGCGGCACAAATGCGGTGCCCAGCGCGTACGATCCCAACACGGGCCTCATCTACGCGAGCGCGTGGAACGTGCCGCGCATCCAACAGCTCGCGCCGCCGAAACCAACTGTTCCTGGCGGGCCCTCGACTGGCGTAATCGGCAGTTTCCCGGAACCCAAGCCAGGAGACGTCCTCGGCCATTTCGTGGCCATCAATCCGCTCACCGGCGAGAAGAAGTGGGAAGTCCCGTTGACCGATCTGCCCAGCTCGGCCGGCATGCTCGCGACCGGCGGCGGGCTTGTGTTCACCGGCAAACTGTCGGGTGAATTCATCGCACTTGACGAAAATACGGGCGAAACGCTATGGCAG
This sequence comes from uncultured Acidobacteriota bacterium, assembly GCA_963768275.1. Lineage (GTDB taxonomy): Bacteria > Acidobacteriota > Terriglobia > Acidiferrales > UBA7541 > Palsa-360. The sequence goes on along the minus strand of CAVYHH010000026.1, from coordinate 273,656 downwards.
TTCAAGACCAGCTCGAGCGTAAATTCGACGGCAATCACTTACACCCACAAAGGCCGCCAGTATGTCACCATTGCGTCGGGACTCGGCGGCAGTCTTGCCACGCGCTATGCAGCGACCAAAGTTCCGGCCGGCGGCTCGATCTGGACGTTCGCGTTGATGCCTAAATGATTTTTCATGAAGCTGCAGGCCGTTTTTCAGCCAGCCGCTCCAACCCCAGCCGGTGACCTGCGTCACGAGCCTCCGTGACCCGCAGCACTGTGCAAATCCATCGATGCGTTCATCTTCGCGGTATGTTCCAAGGAGGGAAATCTCATGAGTACAACGATGATCCAGCCGCCCTCCCCGGCGACTATTCCCGGTCATATCTTTTTTCCAAAGGCTTCTCCTTCGCGCCTTGATTCCGCCGTGCCACCTCTCGCCTTTGGCAGGCGAATCGATCTGAATCGAACCTTTCTTGCCTCGCACCGGATGCCGTCGGCTTCGCATCGGAGGACCTTGACTGTTTCCATTTTGCTGCACGTGGTCCTGCTCGCTATTCCGATTCTGGCCTCGCTGTGGTTTACGGACGCGCTGGACTTCCGCACCTATACGAAGACACTTCTTATAGGGCCTCCCCCACCGCCGCCCGTGCGTCCACCGCCTGCCGCAACGGCAACGGCGCACGCGACCGCGCACCGCGTCTTAGTCGTGAACGGGAAGCTACAGGCCCCACGCGCCATTCCTTCGCATATCGCCATGCTTCGTGAGGAACCGCTGCCGCCGGAAGCTGAAACCGCGAGCGGCGTGGCAGGAGGGATTTGGGGCGGGCTCCCGAGCGCCGCATTCAACGCAATATCGCCGGCGGCCAAGAGCGCTCCAGCTCCGCCTGCGGAAAAACCGACAGAGCCGATCCGCGTGGGTGGCAAGGTTCTTCCGCCTCGGGCTGTCTACGCGCCGCCGCCCGTCTACCCGGTGCTTGCCCGCCAGGCGCGTGTGCAGGGAGAAGTGGTGGTCGATGCCACGTTCGACGCGCAGGGGACCGTGACCAGTCTGACCGTTGTTTCCGGGCCGCAGTTGCTCTATGCCGCGGCGTTGCAAGCCGTCAAGACCTGGAAGTACGAGCCGGTGTATCTCAATGGCGTGCCCACGCCCTTCCTGATGGAGGTGACTGTACATTTCCAGATGTATACTGCTCAGTAGAAGCCACGGGATTCTCGGAACAAGGAGGGGCAGGAATCGGATACCCTGACATTTCGGATTGGTCTTTGGCCCCATTGTTTTGAAGGCGGATGCCCCCTTCTACGATACCGACGTGACCGCCTTTAGAATTTTTGGGTCGCGCATCCTTCGCTTTTCGGAGGGTGCGGGTTTTCAATTTCCGCATTGAAATAGAAGCTCAGTCCAGGGCCATTTGGCAGCGAGCTACGATAAACTGAAGCCGACCTCCACCCGCAAATCGATCGGTGTCGGTTCGCCATCGACGACCGTGGGTTCATACATTCTTTTCGAAACGGCGTTCAACGCCGAGGGGACCAGCAGCGGGTGCCCGCTGATCAGGCGCATGCCCGTCACTTTGCCATGTTCGTCGATGACCGCTTCGATGACGACAACGCCGGAGAGGTGGGAGAGCTTGGCGAGGACCGGATACTCCGGCGCGGGCCCGAACAGCAGGCGTGGAGGCTTCACAGCGCCGCCTACGCGGACGGGCGCCTTCGGTCCTGCCGATACCGGGGCCGCAGGCACCGACACGGTCTTGAAGGCGCCTCCCAGCATGCCTCCAAAAACGCCTCCCTCCTGGCCTCCTGGAATTCCGCCGGGCACTCCCTCAAGCGCTTCATCCGGCACCGGCGCTGCGCTGGACGGAGCGGTTGCGACGGCTTTCGGGACGAAGGAAGGCGCTGTCAATTGTCCGGGCGAGAAGACTCGCGCAGGCGCAGTGCGAGCTGGGCGCGGCGCGGCCGAGGAAATCATCGGCGCGGGAGGAGGCGCGGCGAGTGGCGTCGCCGGGGCTGCCAGGAACGTCAAATTGAGCTTCTGGGAATCGAGACCCGCCGTGAAATAAAGAGGCAAAATCAAAAGCACGGCCAGGATCGCGAAGTGGATGCCGACGGACACGACCCAATCGAAAGCGCTGCGCCGCTGGTGCGAGGAAGTATCTTCCAGCATGGCTTCCGCGAATACGTCGTGCAGCGGCTCTACTTTTGGGGCCGCAAGAACGATATTCGCTCTTGCCTTCCCTGTCGGTTCCGTTTCTCCAACGAACAGAAAATGGTGACTTCGCATTGCTTCTCCCTCAGTTCAGCCGATCGCATCAAATCGGTACATTTCGCGTCTCACGAGCGCAGCCTCGGCGCCCGCGACAATTTATTCCCTTTCTCTCTAAAGATTTTCATAGATGAAAAATGCACCGAATTCAGGCACTACCCGCGTCACTTCCTAACGCGACGGTAAATGCAAGCAATCAGAGGCAACTGGGATTCCATTTGGCGGGAACTTGAGCCAACACCGATGCGTGCAAACTCATACAGGTGAGCGTGTTAAACAGGTTCCATTCGTGACTGCGCGGCGGGAACTTCTGAACTGTTCCGGAGGTGAACAACCGCTCTTTTAGTGGGTCAAGCCGTTACACACCGGCTGGGGTTTCCGCATTCCATCAAATGCGGCAATCAACTTGCCCGACTCCGGTTTTGAACTTCCGAATTTCACTTGCCTGCTATTTAGTGTCCTGCACTGCCGCCATCTCGGACGCGGTTCGCAGCCGGAAGTAACCCACTCTGAATATATTTTCCGCACCGAACCAAATTCTCCCCTTGGAATCCTCGTTCAGGTCCCTTGTGCTTCTTTCTGCGTAGGGGGAAGGATATTCGGTGAATTTGCCCGTCTTGGGGTCGAGCCTTCCGGTGACATCCGTGTAGAACGAGGTATACCAGACATTGTCGTTGTGATCGACGCCCATTCCGTAAGGCGTCGGGGTCGGCCCGGGAATCTGGAAAATTTTGAAGGTTTCGGTCTTGGGATCAAATCGCGTCAGGTTGCCGCCGAAATAATCCGCGCACCATACGTATCCTTGAGAATCGACTTTTACGCGGCGCGGGGCTCCATTCAATTTGTCATCGGTATTGGGCGGCAGGTACTTGGTCACTTTATTCGTTTTCGAGTCCACCTTGACCAGCTTGCGGTAATCCCTGGCGGTAAATTCTCCCGCCCAGATGTTTCCTTCCTTATCGATGGCAATTCCATAAGTGTCGGGAACGTCAGGGAAGTTGGTATATTTTTTCGTCTCGATATCGAATTTTTTAAGCGGCCGGCCGGACGCCCAGATATTTCCCGCCGGGTCCGCCACCGCCGTATGAGTCCTAGGACCGCTGCCAATCGTCTCCGTGTCGTTATTTCGGAACTGGGGCCAGGGGGCAATCGTGTTGGTTTGCCTGGGCCTCGGCCCGTCCCACTGATCCTTGTAGACGGGGTCGAACTTTTCCGTGCGTGTATCGAATCGCACCAGGGCGTTTTCATCCTGTATCGTGAGCCATACCGACGAGCCATCCGCGGTGGGGAAGACTTCATGAATGGTAGGCCGCGACGGATCATCCAATCGGAAAATTTTCACTTCACCCGTTTCCGGATTGAGCTTCGCCAGTCCGCCGCCCATCTCCAGCCAGATGAAACCATTCTTGTCGGGCCGGCCTGTTCCGGGACGATCCTTGGGTTCTCCCGTCAATTGGTAATCCACATACTCGATGTTCAGGGCATCGTCGCTCCAACTCTCGTGATCCTGCTTGACGGCTTGATATCCCGGCAATTGGGTCGGAACCGCAGGGGTGTCGGAGTCAGGGCCGAACACGCTGGCAAGATAAGTCGCGGCCTGCTCGGCGATTTCCGGCTTGATGTCGGCGACTCCCACTTGCCGCATCACGCCAATCGCGTTTGCCCAGCCATCGTGATCGGCGCGCATTCCCCACTTGCTCATGCCATGGCAGCCAAAACATTGCTGCAAGAGCACGTCCCTATCCTTTGCTTCGGGCTGAGACGCCGGAATGGGCAGCAGCATCCCGGCCTGATACCTGGTTAGCTGGCTCCATTGGACCGCGCTCTTCTGCATCTTGAAATTCAGGCTTAGCGTTTGGCCGTCCTCGACTTTGATATCGCTGCGTTTGGCCGGGTCGCTCTTGTACTCGACGGAAGTGGCCCAAACCTCATACGTACCTGGAGCCAAATTGTTGACCAAATATTTTCCTTGAGCGTTCGAGAGAACGATGGTGACCATCTTGGTTTGCACATTCTGGGCGCGAACAAATGCGGCCTTGAAGGGAGCGCCTTCCGGCCCCTGGATTGTCCCGGCGATGTTTCCGCCCGCGGCCGCATGCCCGATGGACACGAACAATGAAACAAAGACCAGGCAGAAAAATTTCTTCATTTTGTTCTCCTAAATCGCCAGCGAAAGAGAAGTCCGGCAGTCAATTTTGTCCGCTCGATTGAGTTTTAGAGATGCCCTTCAACACGAACTCTTGAACCCGCCCGCTTCATTCGCCGCCCGCGCCGCCCGTTCACTTCCAGGCGTCCATCGCCTTCCTCTGGAGCGACTCCGGAGGATAGGAGAGCAATTCCAGCCGCACGCCGTTGGGATCCAGCGTATTCGCAATGAGGGCCTTGGTTCCGCCGGAATGCACGTCTTCCACCTTCAGCCCTTTTTTCTGCAGCGCAGCGACGGTGGATTTCACGTCATCCGACAAGATACCGGCGTGAGAAAACCCGGCCGGGTGATCCTTATCAGCCGGCGTCATTTCGAGAAACGTGTTTTGATCTATTTGGAGATATACGACCGGGTGGCCTGCGCCATCCGTGAACGTGAACGCTTTGCGAAAGCCCATGTCTTCCGTGTAGAACTTCGTGGATTCGTCGATGTCCTTCACATAGAGCCCGAAATGATTCAGCGTGAGGCCATTCAACTTTTTTTGCGGTGACGCAGCCGCCGCCATGATAAGACACCCGACTAGCGTTCCCGCCACGAAGAGCGCTGATCCACGCATCCAATTCATGTAAGCCCTCCCTGAAATTTCGATTTCAATGCTATTCCCTGAAACCTGCCATCCCGTCATCCTGGTGTAAAGTGGCGTCCATTCAACTTGCCCTGATCCGGTCCCTGATCTGGCGAGCCAGCTTTTCGATATCTTCCGCCTTTTTGACCAGGGAAAGGGACAAGACATCGGTCTCCGGCGTCTTATCCGATTCGTCCTTCAAGTCCTTGGCCAATTGCAGCAAGTGGTCGACGTCACGCCTCAATTCTTTTTGGCCTTCCTTGAGCTGCACTTTTGGATCTGCCCGCGGTGGAAGGGGAACGTCGTCCGCCCCGTTTGAATTGGCGGCATCCGGAATTTGGGGAACGCGGGTAGGGTTGTCACGCCGCTGGCCCTGGTCTGCAGCCAGCAGGGCCCGCGTTCCCGCCAGCGTCGCGGCTGCGCCCGAAAGAAAGAATCGGCGTCCGGTTTTCATTGGATTCTCCTGCGGCCGCAATTTCGGCCGCCATCCCCCATCTTGTGGCGAATCCCAGGGTGCTATAATCTCGTCCCGATATTATGACGCCAATCGTATTCAAATGGACAGATATTGCGGCGGCGCATGGAATTCGCATCGTCACGATTTTAGTGATCGCCCTGATCCTGAACCGGATCTTGCGTTCCCTGACGCGCCGTCTGATTCCAAAGGCCGGGACCGAGGGCCTGGGCCGGGTCGCGCGGATGCACGAGCAGCACGTGAAAACCCTGGCGGGACTGATGTATAGCGCGGGGACCGCCCTCATCGTCGTTGGCGCGATCCTCACGGCATTGCCGGAATTCGGCTTCAACGTCACGCCCATTGCTGCGGCCGCGGGCCTCTCGAGCCTGGCGATCGGTTTCGGCGCGCAGCATCTGGTCCGCGATCTGATCAACGGTTTTTTCATCACCATCGAAGATCAGTTCGTGGTGGGGGAAACCGTGCGGATCGGAACGGTGATCGGGCGCGTCGAGCACCTGACACTGCGCCGCACGGTGGTCCGGGATATTCAAGGCGCCGTGGTCAGCATTCCCAATGGGGAGATCTCGCAGGTCGCAAACCTCAGCCGCGACTGGGGCCAGGTGTTCGTGGACATTTCCATTCCGCAAGAGGCATCGGCCGATGCGGCGCTCGCTGCGCTGGAACGCGTGTGCGCCGAACTCAGGGCCGATGTTTCCTGGTCGCCCGTCTTGGTGGACGGGCCGCGCGCGCTAGGAGTGGATTCGTTCGGGCCGGCTGGGGCAACGCTGCGGCTGCAGCTTCGCACCGTCCCCGGGCGGCAGGATGACGCCGCCCGGGAATTGCGCCGCCGGATTCAAAACCGCTTCGAGCAGGAACACATTCGCTGGGGCGGCGTGCAGCGCGTGGAAATTGTCGGGAACGAGGCGCTCCAGAGTTTTACCGCGCGTTCAAATTCCTGACGGGATCGCAATCGCAATTTCGTTATTCCTTTTGAGTGCCGCGAGAGGAAAGCTCCAGAGAAGGGTGATGCGCCTCCTCATGCTCCGCCGCTCCTGCCATGATCGTGCGATTACGGCCTTCTTCCTTCGCGCGGTAAAGAGCCAAATCGGCCATCTGCAGAATTTGATTGGCAGTGTCCTCCGGCCAATCCGCCGTGGCAACCCCGCCGATGCTCATCGTGACTTTCAGAATGCCCGCCGGGGTGTCAATGGGCCCTCGGCTAATCGCTTCGCGGAGCCGTTCGGCCTTATCCCGCGTTTCTAAACCATTGCATCCCGGCAGCAGGATCAAGAACTCTTCGCCTCCATAGCGGCCCACGGCATCATAAGGCCGGACGTCCGTCTGCATTCTTTTTGTAACTTCCCGAAGAACGGTGTCTCCCGCGAGATGTCCATAGGTGTCATTGACGGACTTGAAGTGGTCCAGGTCCGCGATCAGGACTCCGAGGGAAAGGCCCTCCCGCCGCGAGCGCCAAACTTCCTTGTCCAGCGTTTCCAGAATCGCTCCGCGGTTCCAAACTCCCGTGAGAGTATCGTGCGTCGCCTTGAAGCGCATGGCTTCGCGCGCTTGCACGAGGTTGTCTTCCAAATCGAGCAGGCGCAACCCCACTCGAATCCGGGCCTTGAGTTCCTGCGGGTTGAACGGCTTGGTCAAATAATCATCGGCTCCGGATTCGAGGCCTTCCACCACGCTTTCCTTGGCGTCCTTCGCCGTCAACAAGAGAATGTAGGTGTAAGGGTCGGGCCGCAGCTTCCGCAGGGCGCGGCAGACGTCGACGCCGTTCTGGCCGGGCATCATCCAATCGAGCAAGGCCATGCGCGGGGCATCCGGAGATTTCAACATTTCCCAGGCGGCGTCGCCATCCTCGGCCGAGATTACGTCGTATCCCCACTTCCCGAGCAGGGCCTGAAGCATGCGGCGCGAGACCGGTTCGTCGTCGGCGATGAGTATTCTCATTTAGTAACCCCCTGGCAGAGCTCGGCGAGCGGCGGGAGCAGACGCTCCACGGCTCGTTCGACCTCCGCAAGACTTTTCTTCGCGGATTCCGCGTCTTTGCTCTTTGCGTCACTTTCAAGCTGCAAGACCGCGGCGGCCGTGGCCTTCGCCGAAAGATTGCTCGCCGCTCCCTTGAGGGAATGCGCGGATCGCTCCAGCACGGCCATGTCGCCGCGTTGCAGAGCGTCACGCATGGCAGTGAGCAGTTTGGGCGCGTCTTCCTGGAAGAGATGGATCATTTCAGTAAGCAGTTCTCGATCTCCCTCCACGCGCTCCAGCAGTGAAACGCGGTCGATCAGTTCACTCGGTTCTTGAGAAATTTCCGTCATAGCGTTGCTCCCTCCCGATGCTTTCAGGCATCGTTCGATTTCGGCGAACAGGCCGGCAGGGTGAATTGGCTTGGAAACGTATCCGTCCATTCCACTCGCGAGGTACCTTTCCTTGTCTCCTCGCATGGCATGCGCGGTCATCGCCAGGATGGGGATATGTTTTCCGGAATTTTTTTCACGTTCCCGAATCGCCGCCGTGGCTTCCATGCCGTCCATCTCCGGCATCTGGATATCCATGAGCACGACGTCGAATCCGGGGATGCCTGCATTTTCCCAGGCTGTGAGCGCTTCGCGGCCCGTGCTCGCGAGAAGGACGCGATGACCTGCTTTTTCGAGCAGCCGGATCGCGAGCATCTGGTTCACGGGATTATCTTCGGAGAGCAGAATGTTGAGTGGCCGCCCCTTAGGTTTTTCCGGAATGCGACCCGATGATTCGATCAACCGTTCCTCGACGGCGGCCAGTCCCAGCGCTGTCAGGATGGCGTCGAGCAGTTCGGACTGGCCGACGGGCTTGGTGAGACACTGCTTCACGCCGAGTTCGCGGCATCGCGCCGTGTCCACAAGATGGCGGTTTCCGGAAAGCAACATGATGACCGCGCCGGCGAGTCCCGGATCATCTTGAATTCGCTGCAAGACCTGGAATCCGTCGACTTTTGGCATGAGCGCATCCAGTAAAACGACCGGAAATGCGCGGCCGGCTTTTTGCGCGGCTTCCAATTGCTCCAGGGCGCTGGCGCCGCTGTCAGCCAGAGTTGGGTTCATGCGCCAGTTCGTCAACATCTCCGAAAATATCTTGCGGTTTACGGGGTTATTGTCCGCGACGAGAACATTCAGCCCAGGCAGGGACTGTCCGGCAATTCGTTCCTGGTCCGACTCGGCCACGGTTCCTTGCTGGAACTTGCAGGTAAAATGAAACTTGCTGCCCTTTCCTACTTCGCTTTCCACCCATATACGCCCGCCCATGAGTTCCACGAGCTGGCGCGAAATCGTGAGGCCCAGGCCTGTCCCGCCAAAACGGCGCGTCGTGGACCCGTCGGCCTGGGCAAAGGATTCAAAGATGATGTGTTGCTTCTCGAGCGGGATTCCAACGCCGGTATCCGAAACGGAAATGTGCAGCCGCACTTCGTCGCCGGTGCTTTCTTCGAGTTCCGCATCCAGGATGACGTTTCCCTCTTCGGTGAACTTGATGGCGTTGCCGACCAGGTTCACGATGAGCTGCCGCAGCCTCGTTGGGTCTCCGATCAGGAACTTCGGCACGCTGGGCGACACGCGCGCGCATATCTCCAAGAGCTTCTGGTCGGTCCGCTGGGCCAGCGTTTTCAAGGTATCCCTGAGCAAATCTCGAATACCAAATTCGGTTTTCTCCAGCTCGAGCTTGCCCGCTTCAATTTTGGAAAAATCCAAAATGTCGTTGATGACGTGCAAGAGACTATCGGCGGAAGATCGGACCAGGTTGAGATAGTTCTGCTGCTCGGCCGTGAGAGAGGTATCGAGCGCCAGCTCCGTCATGCCGATGATGCCGTTCATCGGCGTGCGGATTTCGTGGCTCATGTTGGCCAGGAATTCGCTCTTGGCGCGGCTGGCCGCCTCGGCCGCTTCCTTGGCCTCCAGCAGAGCCGCTTGCGCGCGCTTGCGCCCGGTGATGTCCAGGAACGTGACGACTGCCCCGACGGCCTCGCCCTCCTTGCGGATGGGGTACGCCCAGTATTCCACTGGAAAGGACGTACCATCGATGCGCCAGAAAACGTCTTCGTCCGAATGAACCCCTTCGCCGCGCCGTAGCGAATTGTAAATCTGGCAGTCCGCTGCTGGGTAAGGAGTCCCATCCGCATGTGTATGGTGCATCGCGGAGTGCGTATCCTTGCCGAGCAGGGCGTCTCCCGTTTCATGGCCCAGCAATCGAAGTGTTGCGGGATTGCAAAATGTGCATCTTCCTTCGCGATCGATTCCATAGATCGCCTCGGCCGTGGAATCCAGTAACAGTCGGATTCGCCCCTCGCTCTCATGCAAAGCTTCCTGGGCGCGCTGGCGGTCCGCTACTTCCTGTTCCAGCTCGGCCGTGCGTTCGTCCACTCGCCTTTCCAGATCTTCGCGGGCGTGGCGCAACTCGGAGTCGCGAATCTGAATCTGTCCGAGCATCTCGTTGAAGCCGTCGATCAGGACGCCGACTTCGTCCTCCGAACGTTTTCCCGCCCGAATGGAATAATCGCGGGTGCTGGTCACCATTTTCGTTGTCCAGGCCAGCTCCAGGATGGGATTCGAGATCGGTCGTTGCAGGCGCCCCGCCATCACATACGCTCCCAGGGAGACGACCGCGACAATCAGGGCGAAAAAGAACAAATACCCAACCAGGAGCTGTTTGTATTCGAGCGTGTCCCCCTCCAGAAACACGGTTCCCACTTTCTCGCCTTGAAAATTGATCTCCTGGAAGATCAGGACACGATTGGAGGTAAACCGGCTGGATTCGCTTTCCACGGGCGGCGCGGAATATTTGCCTGTCGATGCACCGCGGTGATAAACGGCAAAAGGCTTGCCGTCACGGTCGTAAATGACAGCCGAGAGAATGTGCGGCTTGGCTGCCAGGGCCCGGAGGATGTCCTGGGCGGAATTGGGATCCTTGAATGCGAGCGGCGCCGTGCTGTTCGTTCCCAGGATATTCGCCAGGGCGTTCAAATCCTCCAGGCGCAGTTCCTTGAATCGATACACGCCGTATTCCGCGAACCCGGTGCCGGCCGCGCACAGCGCCACGAACGTGTTGATCATGATGACCAGCGTGAGCTTGTGTCGCAGCGAAAGTTTGCGGGTCCATTGCATTTTAATTCTTCGGACCTCCTTCCGTTCCCGTCACCACGCGGGCGAGCGATAACAGCTTTGAGCTGACTTTCAAATGCGCATGGCTGGTGGCGCCCACGTCAATGGCCACTCGCACTCGGGCGTCCTCCACCACAAACTGGATCATTCCGCCCGCGCCGATAAAATTGTCCATGTCCGCTACCGTCAGGGCGCTGGATCCTTGCAATGCCGTGAGGATGGATGGGAGGCGTTTCTTTTCCGATTCGCTGATGAACAAGATATTGCAGCCGCGCGGATTGTCCGCGTCCTGAAATTTCTTGACCAGCAAGTCGCGGCCCAGCACATTTTTGCCGTCGGCGAGCCGCGCCAATTCGTCGGCGATGGGGCTGCCTCCGACAAATCCGATCACCCACTTCCCATGGGGATCGGCGGCTGGATCGTCGGGCCATTCCACAAATTTCAAGAAGTTGAATAAATAGGCCGCCTTGACTTGATATTCGGTCGGGGTTTGGTCCGCGTAAGCGGCGCGATCCGCAAGCGGAAAATGTACGGCCAGCAACAGAGCGGCGAGGCATGCGAACCGCCGTCCGCGCACACACGAGCGAGGATTCGAATTGCATGGCAGCGCCAGACAATAGGCCGTTCGTGTTGTGCTCCTTATGGACCGCACTTTTATCCCGTGGGGGATCCCCATCTAAGGCTTACCGGTCCTACCCCGTACGGGCTCGTGTGTTCCGTCCTCGCAGGGAAGGCTGAAACTATGCAAGCGTTCAGAAACACGGTTCGAACGTATGCAATCCCGGGCTCCGCAGAATTGTTTCCTACGCTCTGCATGGCTTCGTTCAATTGCCGCCTTCCTTGCCGTTTCCTCCTACCACCTTCGCCAAACTCAATAACTTGGAACTCATTTTCAGTTTGGCCCGGCTGGCAGCATCCACGTTGATCGCAAACCGGACGCGGCCGTTTTCATTCAGAAACTGAATCATCCCTCCCGCATCGAGGAACCCCGCGGTGTCCGACACAGTGAGGACGCTCGATCCACGCAAGCTGGACAGAATCACGGGGAGTCTTTTTCTTTCCGAAGCGCTGATGAACAGGATGTGAGCGCCGCGCAAATCTTCGCCGGCGTGATAGATGCGAATAACAAGATCGCGGCCCTGCACGGTCTTACCGGTGACCACCTGCGGCAGCGCGTCCCCGAACGGGTCTTCGCCAACCACTCCGATCACAATCGGAGCGAGCGGATCCGCAAACGATTCCTCGGGATACTCCACAAACTTGAGAAAATTAAACAGGTAGGCGGCCTTGACCTGATATTCAGAGAGAGCATCCTGCGCCCTCACTCGGGCAGGCGCAGCTGCGAGCAGGCAGGCCATCACGATAAAAATTCCGGCGTCCCCACACACGAAACTTGGAATCTGTCGTATTCGATGGAGAGCTTGTCGAGGAGCAGGCGTAGTCGTCATGTGATTTAGAACCTCCAGCGAATCATGGCATAGGCGCTGCGCTTGACCTGATTTGCGTCGATGCTGTTGTGGAAATCGTGAATTTCAAAATGGTGGTCCTGCTGCAAATTCTGCCCGACGAGGGAAATCGTTCCTCTTTCGCCCCATTTCCAGGTCAGCTGGGTGTCAACCCGTGTGTAAGCAGGAATATTTTCGGCGGGAAGACGGTCCACGAAATAGGCCGAGGCGGTCCAATCCAGTCCGTGGGATAACTCGAGGCGCGAGCGAAGCTGAGCGGAGTGCCGCGGGCTGCTTCCCTCGGCGTTCGGCACGGAGATCGCGTCCTGGCTGGCCGGCTCCGTATTCAAGTGAATTTCCTCAAACGCGTAGGCCGGACTGATACTCCATCGATTGGTCAGCTGCCACTTCGTGGAAATTTCGAGCCCATGCGCTTCTCCATACATCATGTTTTCATACACCATGGGAACGACCAGATGGAGGGGTGCGGGCGTGGACTCCAGAAACGGAGTGCCGGGCTCGGTGGTTTGCAGATCTGTGTATTCGTTGTAATAGGCCGCAAAATCGATCGAAAGTTTTTTCGATACACTCGTCCGATAGCCCAATTCGTAGGCGGTCGTTGTTTCGTTCCCATAATTCGGATTCCCCGTAATCTCGATCACGGCGGGAAGCCCGCCTTGCCCCGTAAATTCCGCCACATTGGAGCGCAGTGCGACATCGGTTTCAGAAGGCGTCCGAACCGGCCTGGAGTAGGCTGCCCAGAGCATGTGCCGGTCGTTGATCAGCCAGGCGGCCCGCGCGCTGGGCATGGCGGCCCAGCCCGTATAGTAATTGCGCTCCAGCTTGGTCCCCACGGTCAGGTAGAAACGGTCGGGAATCAGCGCGATTTCGTCCTGCACAAAGGAGCTGAATAAATAGTTGGTTTCCGAAGGCGGATTCAAGGACACGAGGAAGTTTCCGTTCGAATGCGAAGAAGTATATTGGACCGCCAATCCCCAAAGAACGCTTTGCCGGTCGCCCCACAGGATGTGGTGCTGGAGGTCTGCGTTGAGCGTCCTGCGCCCGTCCCGGAGCGCGTCATCGCGTTGATACGTGCTGTAGGAAAGCTCCGCTGTCGTCCCAGTTCGCTCGGAGAAAGTGTGGTTCCAGACGGATTGAATGAATCCGCCTGATAAAGTGACCGGGAAATCCGTAAATTGCAGGCCGGAGGGCGAGATCGACAGCAGCTGTGTCGCCGGGAGATTTTCTTCTCCCGTATAGATATTGCCTTGAACCATTAACGCGTCCTTGGCCGAGAGCGAACTGTCCGTTCGAAAACCCCCGTTGAGCAAATGCCAGCCGTCGCCTCCCGGCTGCCCTGCGCCGTTGGGTGTGTGATCGTCGTTCTGGTACTTGGTGTAGATTCGATAGTCGGTCTTATTGGCCAAATTTCCGCCATATTGCACGGTCCCGAAGCCCTGATCGAGGTTCCCACCGCCTGCCGTGAGGAGCCCGCCATGTGTTTCGCTTGACTTCTTCGTGAGAATATTGATGACGCCATCGACGGCATTCGCTCCCCAGACCGACCCTCCCGGCCCACGAATGACCTCAATTCTCTCGATATCCTCAAGAGGCAGGTCCAAAACGTCCCAAAAGACACCGCCAATCGTCGGCGTATACACGGCCCTTCCGTCCAGCAAGACCAGCAGTTTGTTGCTGAACCTGTCGTTGAGACCGCGCACGGAGATGGCCCAGGTGTTGGAGGAGAGCTGCGCCACGTCCACGCCGGGCACCATCCGCAGCAAGTCCGGAATGTTTAGCGCGCCGGAATCGCGAATGTCACCCGGCCCGATCACAAACACTGCGGATGCAGTGAGCGAAAGCTTCTCCTCCGTCCTGGAAACGGACGTCACTTTGATGTTCATCAAATCTTCAATATTCATCGTCGTCAGGTCATTCGCTTGCGCTGTTTGCGATTGGGATTGCTGCGCCGCAGCTGGGCACCAAAGCAGAAGCAAAGTCAGCGTCGGGAAAACCGCGATAAAAGATGCGTGGTGCCAGGATGGCCAGGTTCCGATGCGCCAGATTTTGCAATCCCGTTTGGTTTTCATGGTCTTTAGAATCTCCAGGTGACTTTCGCGTAGCCGCTGCGCGGGATTTGACTGGATTGCATGCTTCCAAATTTGTCCTCAAATTCCGCATGGTAATTCTCGAGGAGATTCTGTCCAAAAACGCTGATCGAAAATTTTTCCAGCGGCTTCCACGTTAGTCCTGTGTCCAGCCTGGTGTAAGCAGGGATCACCTGATTGTTGGAGGTGCCCTGGTTCGTGAGGCGATCCACAAAATACGCGGACGCATCCCATGCAATACCTTGGTGTAAATCGAAATGGGATCGAAGTTGGGCGCTGCTGCGCGGAGTGCCGCCTTCAAAAAATGGACCTGTGGTCGTGTCGCTGCTCGAGGGCTCCGTGTGCAGGTGAATTTGCTCCAATGCATATCCGGGACTGAGAGACCAGCGGTCGGTTACTTTCCAGTTCGCTGTGATCTCGATCCCGTGCGTCTCCCCGTACATCAAGTTCTCCTTCAACTCCGGCAAGACCAGATGAGGCGGGAGGGGCGTTGCTTCAAAGAAGGGTGTGCCTGGCTCCGTCGTCTGGAGGTCATCGTAGTCGTTGTAATAAGCAGCTATGTCAATGGAAAGACGTTTGGCTATCGTGGTCCGGTAGCCGGCCTCGTAGGCAATCAACTCTTCGTTCTTGAATTGTGAACTGCCGGAAACCCTGACAAGATTTAGAGTGCCGCCAGATCCGGAAAATCCAGCAACATTTACGTTCAGGTCTGTGTCATTTCGGGAGGGCATCCGCAATGCCCTGGAGACCGCGGCCCAGAACATGTTGCGCTCGCTGAGAGACCACGTCATGCGGATATTAGGCATGAGCCCAAAGCCTGAGTAATCGTTATGCTCCAGCTTTGTGCCAACCGTCAGGTAAAGACGATCAGGAATCAGCGCAATTTCATCCTGGAAGAACGAGTTGAAGTTTTGAAGGGATTTACTCGGGGGGACGAAAAAAACCGTCAGGCTTCCTCCAATTGTATCGTGTGTGTAGCCATAGCCTAATCCCCAGACGATGTCGTGTCGTTGGCCCCAGGCGATATGGTTTTGGTAGTCGATATAAAGCGTATCTCTCTTCTCTGGTTCGAGCGGGTCGCCACGTCTATAGGGTATAAAAGATATCTGCAATTTGCCGTCAGACCGGGTCGAATAGACATGGTTCCAGTTAGCTTGGATAAAGCCGCCGCTTAAATTGATTTCCTCGCTCACGGGCACGAGTGCGGGAGACGTAATGGATGGGAAAGCGAATCCGAGCTCTCCCTCGCGCGCGGTATAGAGATCTCCTTCGACTGTCAAAGTGTCTTTGGAAGTGAGGGCGCTATCGGTCCGGAAGCCGCCGCGCAACATGTGGAAGCCGTCTCCCCCGTTCTGCCCGTTGAGGCCCAGCTCCTGGGTCTGGTTGAAATACTTTGAATAAACGCGGTAGTCCGTCCCCTGGCCCGCCTTTCCTCCATATTGCACGGTTCCAGATCCCTGCTCGATATTTCCCCCTGCAGCTTCGACCATCCCTCCGCTTGTTTCTGCAGCCTTCTTCGTGAAGATGCTAATGACGCCATTTACCGCATTTGCGCCCCAGACTGTTCCTCCTGGACCTCGAATCACTTCGATCCTGTCGATATCTTCGAGGGGAAGATCTAGAGTGTCCCAATAAACCCCGGCGAAATTCGGCGTATACACGATCCGACTGTCGATCATCACGAGTAGTTTGTCGGCGAATTGCGCGTTGAATCCTCGCGCGCTGATGGCCCAAGTGCTTCCATTGATTTGCGCTACGTCCATTCCCGGAACCATTCGCAACAGATCGGGAATATTTGTGGCGCCGGAGCGGCGAATGTCCTCTTGTGTGATTACGAAAATTGCCGCGGCTGTTCGCGAAAGTTTCTGCTCCTTCTTCGAAACGGAAGTTACTTTGATGTTCATCAAGTCCTCGATGTTCATCGTGGTCAGGTCCACGCCCGAACCCGTACCGTGGTCAGATTTCTGCGCCAACAATGGGGCGCAAAAGAAGATAAGAAGAGCCAGCGAACGCCCCATGAGCTTTGACTGTCTTCTCATTTTTCAGTGCTTTCCTCTCCATCCCGGTTGCGACGCAACGAGATTGGAATCAAAGTTGAAGCCTGCTCCCCAAAACTAATGCCCCAAACGTTCGGAGTTCTTCCGAGGTGATCCCCTCAATGCAATTGCATTGCTCCTGCCAAATGGCAATCACCGGTTATGAGCTAAACTGCTTTATTTCAATGAACTGCAAGATTAGAAGCAGCTAACGAGAGGGTGTTTTCAGCGGGGAGTTCCGAATCGGCCCTGGGCGCACCGGATTGGCTCACTCTGGGGCAACTCGGGTGGAGGAGCAGAAACGAAGGGCAAAGAAAATAGAATCATTACATCCGGGCTCCGCTTGTTTTCTGAACGCCCCGGCATGGTCCGGGAGTGGAGTCAGCCGGGGCCACGAGCATTCCAGCCTACTAGGGCGTGGCTTTTCTTGCGCCCTCGTCCGGCTCCCAAATCACCTTGAAAATCACTGACCGGCGGATATCTCCTCCGAGATAGGACTGTGGGATTGCTTCCTGGTGCCGGTCCTGTTGCAGGTTTCTGCCCCAAACTGAGAAGGTGAATCCATGGATCGGCTTTGTGGACATGCCTATGTCCACGCGATTCAGCGTCGGCAACTGATGGGAAATCGCATCGTTGTAGAAGTACGAAGCATCGAAGTTCATGAAGTGGGTTAAATCCAACTTGGACTGGGCATTTACTTCGTGCAACGGATTGTCCGTGACGGCAGGGTAGCCCGTTCCGGGAGGGGAGGTTCCGCGCAACTCCGTAATCCCCGCGGATAAGGTCCACCGTCGAACGGGCGTATATTTCGCGAATAGTTCCAGGCCGTGAGTTTGCGCTCCTCCCTGTTCATTGATCACGTGCACAGGAACGTCGATAAAGAATGGCGAGGGATTAACGACAGGGGCGCCCGGGGCACTGAGGCCGGCGAGGCCATCGTAATCGTTGTAGTAGGCTGTCGCATCGAACGACAATTTCTGGCTCCACTCGTACCGGTATCCCACCTCGTAGGCGTGAAGGATTTCGGAATCCACGCTCGAATCGCCGGAATAAAGGAGGAATTCCGGAGGCGGAGGCGAAGGATTGATCTGCGCGATCCGGTCGAGGAGGCCCTCGTCGATGCGATTGGGCGTGCGCACCGCGCGCGATGCCGCCGCCCAGAGAGTGTTCTTTTTGTTCGGCGTCCATACCGCGCGAACCTGGGGCTGGTATTCGAAGCCGGTGTAGGGATTGTGCTCGAACTTCGAGCCGGCGATCAGCCGGAGCTTATCCGGCGCCAACATGACGTCATATTGCAGAAACGCACTGTAAGTTGTGTCGCGGCGGTAGGGCGGCTCGATACTGAGAGTAAACGTTTCGTACCATGTGTCTCCGGTGGTCAGAATCGATCCGCCCCAGGTCAGCGTATGACGGGGCGTAAAGGAATAGCGGTGTTGGAATTCGACATCGCAAGTATTGCGATACTCTGTTTCAATCCCACTAACCCGGTCCGTCCAGTCGCAATAGCCCATTACATCCGTATTGGACCGATCGTTGAAGGAATGCTTCCACTCGCCGAGGACGTGCCCGCCCTTCACCACTCCGCTGCTATCTTCTAGTGTGGCCACGGCCGAAGTGGGCATGAAGATTGGCGCGACATCGCGAATTCTCCCTGTGTAACCTTCGCCGTCGAATGTTACGGTGTCTTTCTGCGAGGCAGACCAATCGAAACGCGTTCCTCCTTGCGTGATGCTCCACGCGTCGTAGTTCTCCGCGCCAGATGCGTCAACGGTTGGCAGCCAATTGTTACTCGTCCCGAAAATTCGGTAGGCGAAGTTGTCTCCAATTTTTCCGCCAAAGCGCACGCGGCCGGCATAACCTTCATTCATTCCGGCAGAGGTTGTCACCTGCAGGCCCTGTGTCTTCGCCGCGTCCTTGGTGATGATATTGATCACCCCGTTCATCGCGTCCGCGCCCCACAACGTTCCGGCCGGCCCGCGAATCACTTCGATCCGGTCGATGTCTTCCAGGGGAGGGTCCTGGACGTCCCAGAAGACGCCGCCGAAAGTCGGCGAATAGACGAGCCTCCCGTCGATCAGCACCAGCATCTTGTCGTTGTACTCATTGCTGAATCCGCGCGCCGTCACCAGCCAGACGTGGGAACTCTGCTGGACCACGTAGAGTCCCGGCACCGTGCGCAGCGCATCCGGAACCGAGGAGAATCCCCCGCGCCGGATATCCTCCCCGGTGATCACGAAGATGGCCGCTGGAGCCGCGGACAGGCTCTCCGCTTTCTTCGAAGCCGAGGTCACCTGGATGTTCATGAGATCCTCGATGCTGATCGAAGTCAGGTCCACTGGTTTTGCGGAGCCCTGCACGGGCTCTTGTGCGGCCACACCCATCGAAAGAGCAGACAATGCCAGCATGCAAACGATCCATTTCATTGCTTGTCTTCGTCTATACAAGCGAACCCATCTCTCCTGAATCCTGGCTAAAGGGCACGGCGCAAAGAGCTGAACGCATCTCGCCTCGGTCAGGTATGCACATCGATTTCCAAATGAGAGCGTGGCTCAGCAAGGGACCCGTTTGTTTTCAATCGAGTAGAGGATTAGAAAGAACTAAGGATGGGATTCTGGCGCGTGCCTGCCCAGATTGGTCCTCGCGAGTTTCGAACTGGCCGAAAACGCAAGCCGCTTTCAAGGCCCAGGCCCCAAATGCAGCACCTCTCGGAGCGGACGGCTGACCGCTGCAAGGGCCTTTGCGTTAGTATTTATGCGCGCCTTCGGAACTCCGGCTCCGGCCGGACGCACACTTCAAAACGAAGTGGGATGGGAGTGAGGCCATGGCCGCCTGGTTCGAGATTGTAGGAAGCGTGGCAGCGGCATGCACGACGCTTTGCTGGCTGCCGCAATCGGTGAAAATTATTCGCGAGAAGAGAACCGAGGGCATCTCGCTCCTCACGCAGAGCGTGTTTACTCTCGGTACCGCGCTTTGGGCGACCTACGGCTTGCTCTTGAATAACCGGCCCGTCCTGTACGCCAACAGCGTGACGCTTGTATTCGCGCTGACCATATTGATTCTGAAGATTCGCTATCCCTAGTTCATATTTCTTACGAGATTCGACGGCGGGCACAAAGCGAAAGGACAAGGTGCGATTACCCTGATCCAATGCGATCGCTATGGGCGCACAATCACCCGGCAATGTCCCCCGGGAACGCCATTCCACTGAATGGCGTTGCCGCCGCGTTGTGGAGATTGGCGTTCCCGGAGATCAACTGCACCGCCAGCGTCCCTTGGGAATAATTTTCTTCCCTTGGGTTATTTGCCGGCAGGGGCATCTTCGTTGCATCGGGCAAAGCCTCCCGATGGATTTCACTCGGCCATTCTGTTTTTCGTTTTAATCCAATTTATCGGAAGCTGAAGATTTCCCTGAAAAAAGACCTGATTTCGTGAAAGCCATACCCTGCTGAAAGCTCCAGGGCGGATTCACTGATCGCGACTGTGGACCTCAGGACTGGGTTCTGGGCCGTTGTTTGTGTTTGCTTGGGTGGCTGGACCGTTTGTACTGTCTGGGTGCGTACGTTTGCTGTTCGGAGAGACTGAACGATCTGTTCTGTCTTTGCGTGTGCCTTTGTTGCTTGGTGAGATTGGACGGTATTGTTCATGGATCGTCGCTTCACCTCGCAGGACTGCATCGGCGAATGGCGAAGCAACTTTAGAGGAAAAGTCCCTTTTAATTTTAAATTTAGAAAACGGCGAACGATTACCTGTTCAAGCCCCTCCGGGAGTCGCTCCCGTGGTTCTCGAAGCGAACGCCACGCAGGCGCTTAATGGGGAAATGAATCCGTCAACGGATCGGAAACAAAGCTGACGATTTTGGAGGCGCGGGTGGGAGTTGAACCCACGAATGGAGGTTTTGCAGACCTCTCCCTTAGGCCTCTTGGGTACCGCGCCGAAACTATGAAGTATAGCGAAACTGGCATCTACTTGTCAGTGGTTGCGCGGTCGCCCGCCGAATTATCGGGAAGCCATGGGCATGACTTGCGCTTCGCGGATGAAGCGCGCGGATTCCTCGGGCGGCGTGGGGCAGATATAGAATCCCGTGCCCCACTCGAAGCCGGCGACTTTGGTCAGCTTGGGGATGATTTCGATATGCCAGTGGTAGTGCTCGCTGGTTTCCTCGCCGATGGGCGAAGTGTGAATCATCAGGTTGTAAGCGGGCCGGTCCAGCACCACGTCGAGGCGGGAAAGATTGTCCTTGAGCACCTTGGCCAGCCCCGCATAGATCAGGCTCTGATGATTCTCGAACGCCGAAGCGTGCTGCTTCGGCAGAATCCACATCTCAAACGGGAAGCGTGGCGCGTACGGGGCGAGTGTCACGAACAAATCCGTCTCGCCGATGATGCGCACGCCTGAATCCTGTTCCTGCCGGATCATGTCGCAGAAAATGCAGCGCTCTTTTTCGAAGTAATAGTGGCGCGAACTGTCCACTTCCTCGCGCACGCGCTTGGGAACGATCGGCAGGGCGATCAATTGCGAATGCGGGTGTTCGAGCGATGCGCCGGCGGCTTCTCCGTGATTCTTGAAAATCAAGATGTAGCGAAAGCGCCGGTCGTTCTTCAAGTCCAGCATGCGATCGCGGAACGCCCAAAGCACGTCTTCGATCTGCTTTTCAGTCATCGTTGCGAGCGTGCTGCGATGGTCGGGGGTTTCGATGATGACCTCGTGCGCGCCGACGCCGTTCATCCGGTCGAACAGCCCTTCGCCTTCCCTGTCCAGATCTCCCTCGATTCCCAGCGCGGGGAATTTGTTCGGAACGACGCGCACTTGCCAGCCCGGCGTATTCGGCCCGCTCCCGTTGCGGCCGTACTGGAGGACCTCGGGCGGCGTCTTCGATTCATGGCCGTAACAAAACGGGCAGATGCCGATTCCCTTGATTTCGACGCTCTCGCGAAGAAAATCCGACGGCCTCTTGGCTCGATCCGTCGAAATAATGACCCATCGTCCAGTGATGGGATCCTTTCTTAACTCGGGCAACGCTTCCTCCTGGCCGCTAAGACCACACACTTTAACATCGGACGCCGCTGAAAAAGGCTTATTTTATGTCTGACCGGCCCGGCAAGTCTTGCGGAACAATTACAATTCTTATTGGGCGGAAAAAGCGCCCTTGTGGAGGCGCACGACGGGTCGCTGGCCGGGCGGGGCTTCAATCGCTAGAATATCAAATCGGAACGGCGCGCCGCTGGCGCGGTACTCGCGGACAAATTGCCGGGCCATTCGCGAAAGGTGCAGCTGCTTTCCGGCGGTGACCGCATCTTCGGGCGAACCAAACTCGTCGCTGGTGGATGTTCGCGTTTTCACTTCGACGAAAGCGAGGGTTTCGCCGTCGTATCCGACGAGATCGATTTCGCCTTTGACGCCGCGATAGGTGAAGTTCCGCGCGATCATGACGTAACCGTTGCGGCGCAGATACCAATAGGCGTATGTCTCGCCGCGCACGCCGGTTCGCCTCGCCTTGCGGCCCGCAGCTGCCGAGCGCGCCGGCGGAGCGGACGATTCGGCGAGGCCTTTTCGGGCGGCCCAATTCACCAAGCCGAACATGGCGCGCGCTAAAATCGGCACGGCTCACTCCCGTTTTTCTCTGTGACCTCTGTGTTGAAAGCCTTGCCCAACATCGGAAAAACTTTTAACACAGAGGGCACAGAGTACACAGAGAAAACTGAACCAAGAGAATTTCCGATCCTACGCCGACTTCTCCACTTCGCTGATGCATGCTTCCAGCGTTTGCGCGGCGAAAGCAGCCTGTTCTTCATCGATCACCAACGGGGGAGCAATGCGGATTGTGTTCTCGCCGGCGCCGAGCAGGAGCAGGCCCTTCTCGAATGCCAGGTCCACAATCGCTTCGCGGAGATCTCCGGCGCGCTCCTTGGTTTTCTGGTCGCGCACGATTTCGACGCCGATCATCAAGCCTTTGCCGCGCACATCGCCGACGATTCGGTGCCGCGCGGGCCAATCGGCCATGCGGCCCAGGAGAAATCCGCCGACGCGACGTGCGTTCTCAATGTATTGCGACTCCAGCAAATCCATTGTTGCCAGCGCCGCGGCGACGCTCACCGGATTGCCGCCGAACGTCGAAGCATGCGCGCCGGGCTTCCAGTCCATCAGGCTTGCGCGCGCAATCGTCGCGGAAAGAGGCATGCCCGAGGCGATGCCCTTGGCCACGCAGAGAATGTCCGGCTCGATTCCGGCGTGGTCGCTGGCCCACCATTTCCCCGTGCGTCCCATGCCGCTCTGCACCTCGTCGCACACGAGAAGAATTCCGTGCTTCCGGCAAATGCGCTGCAACTCGAGCAGAAACTCTTTGGGCGCGGGAACGTATCCGCCTTCGCCCTGGATCGGCTCGATGAAAATCGCCGCCACTTCTTCGGGATCGACCAGGCGCTTGAAGATTTCGCGCTCTAGAAACGTGGCCGATTCGACGCAAGTGCAGGGCGAAGGATTGCCGTACGGGCAGCGATAGGAATTCGGATAGGGAATGTGAAACACGCCGGCGAGCAGAGCGCCGAATCCCTTGCGCTGGATGGCCTTGGACGCGGTGAGCGAAAGCGCTCCAAGCGTGCGCCCGTGAAAGCAACCATGAAAGGCGATGATCTTGTCGCGGCGCGTGTGGTATCGCGCCAGCTTGATGGCCGCTTCGATGGCTTCCGTGCCCGAGTTGCCGAAATAAACTTTCTTCGCCTCATTGCCAGGAGCCACGGCGGAGAGCCGCTCCGCCAGTTTCACGAGTCCCTGATAATAAAAATCCGTGCAGGAAATGTGGATCAGTTCAGCGGCCTGCTTCTGAATCGCGTCGACAACGCGAGGATGGCAATGTCCTGTCGAGACGACGGCGATTCCCGCGGCAAAATCCAGGAACATGTTGCCGTCCACGTCCTCGACCATCGCGCCACGGCCCGACTTCGCCACGAGTGGATAGCCCCGCGTGTAGGAAGGCGAAACGAATTGCGCGTCGCGAGCGATCACTTCCCTCGCCTTTGGACCGGGAAGCGGCGTCAACAGCATGGGCAATTTGGCTTCGCTCGTTATCGCGCCCACTGATTTTTCCACGAACGTCCTCCAGCGGGTGTGGTTTCGCTCCCATGACCCGGACTGCGCGGAACGCGTGCATCCCTCTCCAGGACCGTGAATCACAAGATCGAAGGAGAGGGACCTGATACTAATTTACGCCGAAGGAGGCAGGCCGTCGAGAAGAGGCAATCAGGAAATGTTTACGCTTCGGAATCGCCGGGATTTACGTGCGTTTCAGTGGGACAGGCTTCGGCCTGTTTGGTTTTGGAGTGTAGCTAGAGCGAAAATCTAAACCAGACAGGCTGAAGCCTGTCCTACTTGCGTTTCCAGCGGACTCCGCCATCGCGGGAGTCTTCGAGAATGATTCCGCGGTCGGCAAGATAGTCGCGTATGCGGTCGGACTCCGCAAAATCCCGGCGCTTGCGTGCGGCTTGGCGTTCCGCGACGAGGACTTCCACTTCCGCATCGCTAAGGGTTGGCCCATTGGGGGAAATCCCGAGCGCTTTGAGTTTCTCTCCGTCATCATCGCGCAGAATGGCAAAAATCGCGTCGAAAGTTTCCATCACATCGAGAACCGGCGCGGCATCGCCCTGGCGGAACTCGCCGCGGTCCATCGCCGTGTTGGCGTCGCGCACCAGATCGAAGACCGCCGCGAGCGCCTGCGCGGTGTTGAGGTCATCCGCAAGGCCGCGATCGAACTCGTCCTTCGCTTTTGCGGCGCGCTCCGCGATCGCTGGAGAAGATCCTTCCGGAAATTTTCCGGCGCGAAGGCGCGAAGCAAAATTCCTCAGGCGCTCCACCGAACTCGCCGCGCCCTGCAAACTCTCCGGCGCGAAATTCAATTGGCGGCGATACGGCACGGAAGCCAGCAAGAATCGAATCGAAGACGGCTTATGCCCGTGGGAAAACAATTCACGCAACGTCGCGAAGTTCCCTAGAGACTTCGACATTTTTTCGTGATCCACCAGCAGATGCTCCGCATGGAGCCAGTAGCGCACGAACGTTTTTCCTGTGGTCGCTTCGGCTTCGGCAATTTCATTTTCGTGATGCGGAAAGGTTAGATCGACGCCGCCGCTGTGAATGTCGAGCGTGTCGCCCAAATACTTCAGGGCCATGGCGGCGCACTCGATGTGCCAGCCGGGGCGCCCCGGTCCGATCGGCGTCTCCCAGAAGTGCTCGCCGGGCTTGGGCGCCTTCCACAACGCGAAGTCGCGCGCATTATCCTTGTCGTAGCGATCCATGTCCACGCGCGCGCCGGTCTGCATCCCCGCGACGTCAATTTTTGAAAGTTTGCCGTAGGCTGGAAATTTCGCGATGCGGTAATACGTCGAACCCTCGCTTGTGTAAGTGAAACCATTAGCAGTGAGGCGCTGAATCAGCTTCACCATGTCGTCGATATGCTCGGTGGCCCGCGCCACATATTCGGGCGGCTCCAGATTCAAGGCGCGGCGATCGTCCAGATACGCTTGAATGTATTTGTCCGTATATTCGCGAATGCTGACGCCCGCCGCGGCCGATTTCTGAATGATGCGGTCGTCCACGTCGGTAAGGTTCATGACCTGAATGACGCGAAAGCCTTTCGACTTCAAATACCGCCGCAAGACATCCTGAAAAACAAACGTGCGGAAATTGCCGATGTGAGCGAAATCGTAGACCGTGGGCCCGCAGGTATACGCGCGCACCTCGCCGGCCACCAGCGGAACAAACGGCTCCGTCTCGCCGGACATCGTATTGTGGAACCGGATCTCCGTCTTCGTGGTCCGGTCCCCGCTGCTCAGTGTAGGCTGTGCGCTCATGGCAAACGCGTCATTTTAACCGACGCGCGCGGATGTAGCAAAAGGTCTGTTGGGGTAGGACAGGGATGTCCTGCAAACGCGTCTATCGCTAGTGAGTTAGTTCCCTGTGAGATGTTCTCTTCTCAGAATGTTGTGGTTCGGCATCTATCGCTTATGCGCTTGTGCGTAGTCGATAGCAAACTGCTTGAGCGTCGGGCTCGTCATGCCCAGCGCAGTCGCTTCCTTGGCGGCGCGATCGACATCCCAATGATCGACCACCAGCCGCTTGATAAACCACATCGTAGCAGCGCGACCGCCGCCCGCACAGTGAATGAACGCCGGGTCGCTGCCCTTCGCGGTAATCGCGTCCAGAAATTTGTCGGCCACCGCGGGATCGGGCGCGGTGCTGCTGAACGGGAGGGAATAGTAGCGAATATCGGCGGCCTTCGCGGCAGCTTCTTCCTCAGGAAGGTTTGCGCCGTCCTCACTCGGCTGCCGCAAATTGATGATTGAAGCGAAACCGAATTTCTTGATTTCCGGCACCGCAGTGGCTTTGATCGCTCCGGAGCAGGCGACCGTCGTCTCGAGGCGATGGAAGTTGGTGATGCCATCGACCGTTTCTTTGGTCACTTCCTGCGCACGGATAGGCGTTGCAGCCAGCCAAAGACTTGAAATCAAGGCCGCCGCAATCAGGAATTGTGATTTCATTGAAATCCTCCTCAACGGGTATCTGCATTATGCGATGAAAGGGTGGAAGAAAGCTAGTTTTCGTAGCGCCGGCGTCTCGCCGGCGGTTTGTGACGCGACGCACGATCAAAACCGCCGGCGAGACGCCGGCGCTACGAAACCGCACAAGTTTGTGTCCTTCGGATGCCATAGCTATAATAAGAGTGTCTGCTTGGTACCGAGTCATGCCAAGACCATGATCGTTCCTGCACAAATCGAAAGCCCGGCCTCCCTGGCGCATCTCGATCTCGAAAAGGAGATTGCGCGCCTGAAGCGGGAGATGAATGCCGTGATCCTGGCGCACTATTACCAGGATTCGGAGATTCAGGACCTCGCGGATTTTGTGGGCGATAGCCTGCAGCTTTCTCAAAAAGCAGCGGCCACCGAGGCGGACGTCATCGTCTTTGCGGGAGTGCTGTTCATGGCCGAAACGGCCAAAATCCTGAACCCGACGAAGCCCGTTCTGCTTCCCGACTTGAAGGCAGGCTGTTCGCTGGCGGATGGTTGCCCGGCCGCGCTATTTAAGGCGTTTCGCGAGCGTCACCCGGACCACGTGTCCATCACCTACATCAATTGCAGCGCCGAGGTCAAAGCGCTGAGCGACATCATCTGCACCTCAAGCAACGCCGAGAAAATTATTCGCCAGATTCCGCCAGAGCAACCCATCTTCTTCGCGCCGGACCAGCACCTCGGGCGCTTCCTGATCAAGAAGACCGGCCGAGACCTGACGCTCTGGCCGGGCAGCTGCATCGTTCACGAAATGTTTTCCGAGAAGAGCTTGGTGCAACTTAAGGAACGGCACCCGGGGGCTCTGGTCCTGGCGCATCCGGAGTGCCCGGAAGCTGTTCTGCGCCATGCCGACTATGTGGGTTCGACCACCGGAATCCTGACCTTCGCAACACATAACCCGGCGGCGGAATTTATCGTGGCCACCGAAAGCGGCATCCTGCACCAGATGATAAAGGCCTGCCCGGAGAAAACTTTCATCTCCGCTCCCGGCGAAGGCGGGTGCTCCTGCAGCGAATGTCCTCACATGAAGCTGAACACGATGGAAAAGCTTTATCTCTGCATGCGCGACCGGAAACCAGAAATCACGCTAGAAGAAAATCTGCGCCAGCGCGCTTTGAAACCGATTCTCCGAATGCTGGAGATGAGTTAGCCTTCCTCCATTCCCCATGTCCCCTTTACTCGACGCGTCCGCATGCCACAACTTGCTGCGGTCTTTTCTCGCTGAAGATATTGGCGCCGGGGATATCACTACCGAAATGACGGTCTCCACGCTGCAGCGCGGCCGCGGCGAGGTGATTGCCAAATCGCCGCTGGTCCTTGCCGGGATTGAGTTGTTCGCCGAGGTTTTCCGTCTCCTGGACGTCACAACCTCCGTGGAAATTGTCTCCCATGACGGCGAGGAACTTACGGCGGGAAAAGTACCGGCACGGGTAAACGCTTCCGCGCGCGCGCTTTTGACGGGCGAGCGCGTGGCTTTGAATCTTTTGCAGCGGCTCAGCGGCGTCGCGACGCTCACCCGCCGGTTCGTGCGCGCGATTGAAGGCACCAACGCGGAAATTCTGGATACGCGAAAAACGACGCCCGGCCTGCGCGCCCTCGAAAAATATGCGGTCCGCGTGGGCGGCGGCAAGAACCACCGCAAGGACTTGGGCGAAGCTGTCCTGATCAAGGAAAATCATATTCGCCTGGCGGGAGGCGTTTCGGCCGCGCTCACGGCGGCGCAAGCGGCCAAAGGCCGCGTCGCGTGGATTGAAATTGAAGTCACGAATCTGGACGAATTGCGCGCCGCGCTCGCCCACAACCCCGATGTCATACTGCTCGATAACATGAACCCATCTCTCGTGCGCCAAGCCGTCGAAGCGGTGCGCAAGCACTCCGCGCCGAGCAAGATCCGGACCGAAGCATCAGGAGGAATCACGCTCGAGAACGTGAGAGAATTCGCCGAAGCGGGCGTGGACTGGATCTCAGTGGGCGCGCTGACGCACTCTGCTCCCGCCGTGGATTTAAGTTTTGAGATTGAGCCATTGCCCTAAGAGGTCTGTTAATGCGCGCTTTCAGTTGTAGCCCGCGTCTTCAGACGCGGGGTTTTTCTCTACAGCTGGCAGAAAGCCCTCGCCTCTGAAGAGGCGAGCTACAACATCGCCGGTGAATTTGACGATTGGAGATTGGACCAGCAAGATGCACTCATTATGAACACTGCAATCCAAACCGACATTCTCGTTATCGGCAGCGGCCTCGGCGGCCTGGCAGCGGCGTGGGACGCCGCAAAGCGGGGCTGCGAAGTCACGCTGCTCACACGCGCCCACGAACCCGAAGACAGCAACACCTACCGGGCGCAGGGGGGAATCATCTATCGCGGGCACGGCGAGCGGCCCGAGCAACTTGTGGAGGACATCCTCTCGGCCGGCGCAGGGCTCAGTTCGCCGGAAGCGGCTTCCCTGTTGAGTCACGAAGGCCCGCGCCTGGTGAAAGAAATCCTGATCGACGAGCTGCACGTCCCATTCGATCCTTCTCCGGAACATCCCGGCGAACTCGATCTGACATCCGAGGCCGGCCATTCCATTCCGCGGATCATTCACTTCAAGGACCAGACCGGATTCTCGATTGAGCGGGCATTTTTTGAGAGGGTGCAGGCTCACCCGAAAGTGAAAGTGCTCGCAGATGCCACTGCGGTGGACTTGCTTACGGCGTCGCACCACTCGGTCGAACCCACCGACGTCTACCGCCCTTTGACTTGTGTTGGAGCATACGTCCTCGACCAGACCACCGGAAAAATCTTCTCCATTCTCGCCAAGGAAACTATTCTGGCGACGGGCGGCCTCGGCAGCGTCTTTCTGCACACGACGAATCCTCCGGGCGCGCGCGGCGACGGCATCGCCATGGCCTATCGCGCCGGGGCGCGCTGCATCAACCTGCAATACGTGCAGTTCCATCCGACAGCGCTCCTCGCCCCCGACGGCTGCTTCCTAATTTCGGAAACGGTGCGCGGCGAGGGCGGCAGGCTCGTGGATCGCCAGGGCAAGGAATTCATGCAGCGGTTTCATCCCGCCGGCTCGCTCGCTCCGCGCGACGTTGCCGCGCGCGCGATTTATCAAACCATGCTCGAATCGGGCGAGCCCTGCGTCTATCTCGACATCACGCAAAAGCCCGCCGACCAGCTTCGCGAGCGTTTTCCCGGCATCTACGCCGTCTGCATCGAGCGCGGGATCGACATGACACGCGAGCCGATCCCCGTCGTTCCCGCGGCGCATTACAGTTGCGGCGGAATCGCCACCGATGCGTGGGGCCGCACGACAGTGGATCGCCTGCGCGCCGTCGGCGAAGTCGCCTGCACCGGTTTGCACGGCGCGAATCGCCTGGCCAGCACGTCCCTGCTCGAATGTCTCGTCTGGGGGACGCGCGCCGGCCAGCAAGCTGCCGAGCGCATCCACCGCGGCAACGATTTTTACTTTCCCCAAGTCGCCGACTGGCGCTATGAGCACGAGCCGGCCGATCCCGCGCTCATTTCGCAGGACTGGCTGACGATCCAGCACACCATGTGGAATTATGTCGGTTTGATCCGAAGCGAGAAAAGATTGAATCGCGCGATGCGCGTGTTGCGCGAGCTGGACCTGGAAATCGCGCGCTTCTACGAGAAATGCGAAATCAGCGATTCCATCATCGGCCTGCGCAACGGCATCCTCACCGCGCTCTTGATCCTCGAAGCCGCCGACCAGGCCCGCGAAAGCCGCGGTTGCCACTACCGTATCGATTAGGTCGAATTTCCCACGACATCAAATCGCACGGATAACTCAGCCTTCGACGAACGACTTCAGCCTGGACAGCGTCTGGTCCCACAGCTCGGAGACGCGATCGAGGTATTGCTTGATTTCTTCAATCGGCTCCGGGTTGAATTCAAAAAGGCTCTCACGGCCGGAACGAACGCTATGCACCATTCCTACCTTTTCCAACACTCGAAGATGTTTGGTGATCGCCTGCCGGGTCAGCCTGGAACCCTGCGCTAGCTGAGAGATCGAATGGGGCTGGCCGCCGCAGAGCTTCGCAACGAGCGATAGCCGCGTCTCGTCGCCCAGCGCGGCGAAGACCGGTGCGGGGGCCCGCCTTTTGACGGCCACGCCGCTACGGCTTCTGCGCGACATGGCTCTCAATATTTTTCATTTGCTGCGCCCAGCCACCGTCATTCTTTCGGAATGCTTCGTCGCGGCGGTCGCTGGGGACCTTGTCGAAACCGGACTCGGTGAGCACGAGCAACGTGCCGCCCGGGGTCTTTTCCAGCCGGAACTCGACAAGCGTGGGCGTCTCCTTCGAGTAGTCTACTTTGGGGTCGATGCCGTAGGGATGCCAGGTGAAGGAAAAAAGCCGCTCGGGCTCCATTTTCTGCACGACGGCCTCCCATTTCACGTGCTCATAACCGGGATAAGTGATATGGCCGCGCGAGACCTCGCCCGGCACGAACGGTCCGTCCAGTTTCACGCGGAACCACTCGCCGAATTCGCGGTGATCCGTTATCGCGCGCCAGACGCGCGAAAGCGGCGCTTTGAGTTCGATGCGCTTCTCGATTCGATTCTCCATAATTATGCAACCTCCCGGCTGCATATTAACGTGGCCCGCAAGAAATGCAACCTTTTTGTTGCTCATCGTGATGACCGGATTTCCGGCTGTGGATGGGCTGGGACAAATTCCACTTAACGTGAAGTCTTTTCCGAGGATCCGGATGCCGCCGCTGTCTTCATCTTCCACTCGCTTACGGCAATGCGCGGCATATCGAACAAATCCGACGTCCGCGCGTACCAGCCGCGGCCATGCATGCGGCCGAGCAGCTTCAAACCCGGAGTGTCGATGTAATATTTCGCGGCGTCGAGGACGAATTCGTCGCGCACGTGCATCGCCAGCACGCGGCCCAGAACGAGCCCGCTTTCGCCCAATTCCACGATCTGCATGAGCTCGCACTCCATGGCCACGGGGCTTTCCGCGATGCGCGGCGGCTTCACGCGCACGGAAGGCGCGGGCGTCAAGCCGGCCTGCTCCAATTCGTCCACGCTGGAATCGAATTCGATCCCGGTGATATTCATGGCTTCGGCATTCGCTTCGGCGACCAGATTCACGACGAACTCGCCGGTTTCGCGAATATTCGCGCGGCTGTCCTTGGCCTGACCCGGCTTGCGATTGCCGATGCCGATCCCGACGACCGCCGGGTCGCCCGAAAATACATTGAAAAACGAAAAAGGCGCGGCGTTGAGCAGCCCTTGGGCATCCTGGCTGACCACCCAAGCGATCGGCCGAGGCGTCACCGTGGAAACCAGCAGCTTGTAACATTCCTTGCCCCGGATTTCCTTGAAGTCGAATAACATGATGGACCCCCATTTCCGAACTGTGGTCTTAGCTTACATCAGGATCGCGGGACGGGCCATCCTGCAGCGGGCAATGGAATCCACCTGCCCGAAGTTTCTGCGACGAATTGCCAAGACGGCGGCATCCTGCTTGCAACGAGACTGCTCGTCGGCTTGGGTAGTGTCTCATTCTGAAGGGAACCGTGCCCTCTCCGTCCCGAAGAACACAGGACGGAGAGGCCTCAACAAAACCCTAACCTGCGCCCGCGGTGGGTTTTGTAGAGGCCGCCCGTTTTTGGGGCGGGCAGCTTTTCGATCTGTTCATTATTCAAACTGAAGCACTACCCCGTCTTGGCTTGAGTTGACAATACGTGCAAAACGTGCTACACGTATAATACGTGAAACATTAAAAAGGCAGGACTTATGGCAAGCCCAAAGCACAACGGAAAACAGAATCTAACCCTTAGCCTCGACCTGGAAACCATCCGAATGGCCAAGATCCTTGCGGCGAGGCGGTCGACCTCCATCAGCGGCCTTGTAGCTCGCCAAATCGAAATCCTCGTCGGTGAAGAAGAAGCCTACGAACGGGCTGAGCGCCAGGCCATGTCCCTGCTGGACCAAGGCTTTCATCTAGGCGGCCTAATTCGAGCGAGCCGGGATGAACTGCATGAGCGATAAGACATTCATCGATACGAACATCTTGATCTATGCGCATGACATTGACGCGCGAGCGAAGAATGAAATTGCGAAGGCGGTCCTACGGGAGCTCTGGAGCGAACGAACCGGCGCTCTTAGCATGCAGGTACTCCAGGAATTTTATATCAATGTCACTCGGAAGATTGCGTCTCCCCTATCCAAGGATTCGGCGCGCACCGTGGTAACGAGCTATGCGCTCTGGTGCACAGAAACCACTCCAGCTGAAATATCCGCGGCGTTCCGAATCGAGGACGAATCGCGGATCGGATTCTGGGATGCGCTGATCATTTCCTCTGCCGTAAAAAGTGGCTCGACGCGGATTCTCTCCGAAGATTTAAACGCCGGACAGCGTATTGCAGGCATCCTAATTGAAAATCCCTTTGCGGATGCCCCTTGAGCTTTATTCGTTTCGCGCGCTTGCCCTACCTTCTTTCCTTTAGAAATATTCTGCAGCCGTCCGGAAAAAGCTTCTCGCTTTGACCGGAAGCTTCCGTGAAACTTGGTACCCCCGGCTTATGCAATCAGCTCACTCTGCAAGACTTCCAGTTTTTTCCACACTTCTCATTAAGTGGCCCTGAGTGTGCACCGATGGAAATGCCCTCCCATAATCTAGGAGGTAGACGCTCATGGTTCGAAAATTCCTGATGCTTGCCTCGCTTGCCGGTTTCCTGCTGGCCGTATCCACACAAGCTCACCCTCCATACCAGAATTCTCAATCGGATCAGCAGGCTCCCAAAGTCCATTCCGTTACAGGGAAAGTGACGCAGGTGGAAACCGGCGGCAAGGCATTTTCGATGGACGTCAGTCAAGGGAATGACAAGCGCCCAATGCGGTTTGTCGTGGACAAAGGAACGACAGTGCAAGGCCATGTAGCCGCGGGTACAACGGCAAGCGTGGATTATCAGCCTGACGGAAATGGTCAGCTCGTAGCTTTATCAGTGACCGAACAATCGGCACAATCGCAGTAGCACAAGAATGCTCCGAAGCAGGTCAAAGGGCGAAATCGGTCTGATTTCGCCCTTTCCTTCCGTTGAACGCACGTCGAAATCAATAAAACCTCGCGTGGACGGAACCTAAGGTTGGCTGATACGCGCTTGCATCTTTACTTCGAGCGCGACGCATGCTAATTTATTTTCCCGTAACCGCCATCGTAGCGCCAGGCGGCTGGGCCACTGTTAAACGACCCTTCAGCGATTTTGTCGCGGCTCGAACCCTCCCGAGTAAGCGGAATACGTTTCTGCCGATATGTAGATTATGGGCTTGGTGTAATCGATTCCAGGGAACCCGCTCACCCAGCGCGTAGACGGCGGAGGCCATAAAAGGGGAAATCTTGCTTAAATTGCGCAAAGTCGAGCTCGTGGGCTTCAAATCGTTTTGCGAAAAGACGCACATTACCTTCAGCGGCAGCGGGCTCACCTGCGTCATCGGCCCGAATGGCTGCGGCAAGTCCAATATCGTGGACGCCATTTCGTGGGTTCTGGGCGAACAGAGCCACAAATCGCTGCGCGCCGAGCGGATGTCGGACTGCATTTTTAACGGAACGGCCAAGCGGCCTCCCTTGGGCCTCGCGGAAGTCACGCTGACTTTGATTGATCCGGAACTTGCGGAAGCGGCGGAGTTTGTGCTGGGGCCGCAGCAGGGCGAAGCTGCGACGCCTGGGCCGATCGGCGTCCCGGACAGCGCTTATGGGGCGACCGGAAAATCTTTCAACACAGAGGACACAGAGAAAAACGTCGAGAATTTGGATCTCGCGGGCGACGATGCCTCTATGGAATCGCAGGCGGAGGGGGATGGTTCGAAGGAGTCGGCCTTCCTGAAGAAAAAGCGCGCGGCGGCGGAAAAGCCCGCGATGCATTTGAAGCCGGGCGAGGTCGTCGTGGGGCGCCGCTTGTATCGCTCGGGCCAGAGCGAGTATCTCATCAATGGCCGCGTCGCCCGGTTGCGCGACATTCAGGATTTGTTCATGGGGATCGGGCTTGGCCCGGACTCCTACGCGATCATCGAGCAGGGCCGCATTGGCCAGATTCTCAGCTCGAAGCCGACCGACCGGCGCGCCATCATCGAAGAAGCAGCCGGGATCACGAAATTCAAGACCAAGCGGCGTCTCTCGGAAGCCAAACTCGAATCTTCCAAAATTAATCTCTCCCGCGTGAACGACATTTACGTTGAAGTGGAAAAACAGCTCGCGTCCCTGAAGCGGCAGGCCTCGAAGGCCCGCCGGTACGCCGAAATCCGCGAGCAGATGCGCGGGCTGCTGCGCCAGGTTCTGGCTAGCAAAGCAAAGGAGCTCGACCTCGAGGCAGACCGGCTGGCAAGGCTGGTCGGGGGAATCTCGCAACAGGAATCTCAGGAAGCGCAGTCGGTGAATCAATGGGAAGCGGAACAGGAGCGCCTATCGTCGCGCACCTACGAACTGGAAGGCGAGCTGCGGCAGCACCAGAACGTCCTTGGACAGACGGCGCTCGAACTCGACCGCAGCGAGAATCGCATTCTATTCAACCGGCAGCGCACCGCGGAACTAACCGGCCGGCTCCAGCAATTGAACGTCGAAATCGAGCAGGGCGCGGCCCAAGCCGCGCAGGTCGAGGGCCGCGCCGCCGCACATGGCGAGTCGGTCACGGCAATCCAGGGCGAAGTCTCGCGCGTCGAAGCGATACTGACGAACCTGGTTGCGGCCACTGCTGAAATTTCAGGCGCTCACGATTCAACCGAAGAACGCATCGCCTCGCTGCGCCGCTCGGCCGCTGAACTTGGCGACGAGCTGACGCGCTTGCACGGCGACCAGGCGCAGGCGGAACAGACGCTGGCGCATCACATCGAAAGCGTGAGGCGCTACGAGCAGCAGGAACAGCAATTGCTCGAGGAAGCCTTGCATCATCGCGAGCGAGCGCAGGCCGCCGATCTGCACTGGCAATCCGTCCTGGAGCGCACGCGCAGGCTGGAAGAACTGGTGCACAACGCGCAGGCGCGCATTGCCGACCTCCGCCGCCAGCAGCACGAAACCACCGCGCAGGCCGGCGCCTCTCGCGACGCTCTCTCCAGCGGCCGCGCGCGGCGCGCATCCGTCCAACAGATTTTGAATGACCGCTCCTACACCGCGGATGCGGTCCAGAAACTATTTGCGTCGAGTCAAAATGGCGATGAACCCACCGGCTTCCGCGCCGTTGGCGTGCTGGCCGACTATGCCGAGGTCGAGCAGGAATACGAGAGCGCCGTCGAGCAATTTCTGCGCGACGAGTTGGAATACGTCGTCGTCGAAACTTTTGACGTCGCCCGCGCGGGCATTGCCATGTTGCGCGACGAAGTCGGCGGCCGCGCCACGTTTTTCGTGGATTCGCTGCGCAAATTGAATTTGCAGCCGAATGAGCCGGTCGTGCCCTTCGAGATCGAACGGGAAACGGTTTCGCGCCTCGATCGTCTCGTGGAGTTTCGCGATCCCCTGGGCCCGGCGGCGAAGCAGTTTCTGCCGCGGCTGCAATCGGCGTTCCTCGTGGAACAATCCGCGGTAGCTGAGCGTCTCGCGCGCGAGAATCCCGCGTATTCTTTCGTGACGCCCGACGGCACGACCTATCAGGGCCGCGTCGTCAGCGGCGGCCGTCCGTCGGAGGCGGGCCCTCTCGGCATGAAGCGCGAATTGCGCTCGCTGGACGCCGAAGTGCTGCAACTCGAGCGCGCGGCATCGGAAGCGCAGGCGGCGCTCCTTCACATTGAAGAAGAGTTTCGCGCCTGCGAGGCGACGCTCGAACAAGCCACCGCGCAGCACGTCGAATCGGAAAAACTCGAAGTGGCGGCCACTTTGCAGCGAGACCAGGCGCGAGGCGACATGGTACGCCTCGGAATCGAACTGAGCGATTGCCAAAACGAACTAGGCCGTTTGCGCAATGATGCTACCGCGGCGCAACGGCGCGCCGAGGCCGCGCAACACAGGCGCGGCGAAGTTTCCAGCGCACGGGCGGGAGCGGAACAGGAAATCGCCCAGGCCATGGAGCAGCAAATCGCCTTGCGGCAAACAGCCCAGGCCAAACAGGAAGACCTGGCGGCGCGGCGCGCGGAGATGGCCGCGCTGGCGGAACGCCTGGCCAGCGCGGAAACGATCGCGGCGCGGATGGCGCACGAACTTCAGGAAATTGTCGCGCGGCGCACGGCGTTGGTTCTCCAACGCGATTCCCTCGTGCAGGAACAAGAACAGCTAGCGTCGCAAACAGCGGAGCATCAAAGGCAGGTCGAATCGCTCCGCGCGGAAAAGCTGCGCCTCGAAGCGCGCGGCGCCGAGATGGAGCGGGAGTTTGATGACACGCGCGTGCGCTCCACGCAGGTGGATGACACGCTGCGCATGGCCCGCCAAAAGCTCGGCGATTTCCGCGAGGAGCGCAGCAAGCTCGAAATCGAGCGCGCGCGCAACGAGTCCGAACGCGAGCACCTGCGGCAATCGTGCGTCGAGGAGCTGAACGCGCAGCCGGAAGATTTGATCGCGGAATTCCCCGCCCTCTTGACGGGCGAGGAGTTGCGTTCTTCCGACGCGCAGTATCACGAACTGAAAATGCGGATCGAGTCAATGGGCCCGATCAACATGATGGCCCTCGAGGAATACAACGAATGCGAGCAGCGCTTCGATTTCCTGGGCCGCGAACGCGCCGACCTCCTGCAATCGATCACGGACACCCAGCAGGCCATTGCGGAACTCGACGAAGTCTGCAAACAGAAATTCGAGGAAGCGTTCTCGATCATCAACCAACAATTCGCGACGGCGTTCCACACACTCTTCGGCGGTGGAACCGGCGAGATGAGATTGTCCGAACCGGACAGTTCCGGCGAACCGGGCATCGACGTGGTGGCGCAGCCGCCGGGCAAGCGCCTGCAAAACGTGCTGTTGCTCTCGGGCGGCGAAAAGGCCATGACGGCTCTGGCGCTGTTGATCGCCATCTTCCGCTACCAGCCAAGCCCGTTCTGCATCCTGGACGAAGTCGATGCGCCGCTCGATGAAGCCAACGTCGGGCGGTTCACCAAACTCGTTGCCGAAATGAGCGCGGGCACGCAGTTCATCGTCGTGACCCACAACCGGAAAACGATGGAGATGGCGTCGGTCCTGTACGGCGTGACGATGCAGGAGCCGGGCGTCTCGAAACTCGTCTCCGTCCGCTGGGACGACCCCGCGGTCGCGCAAGCCGCGACGAACGCCGCGTAACTAACTGCGGAAACGCAGAGAAAAGCTGGAAATGTTTTCTCTTCCTTGTTTCTCTGTGCACTCTGTGTCCTCCGTGTTAAAAGTCTTTGCCTTTAGTCCGTGAAATGAAGCGCACCCCGCACGCACAAATTCCTCGTGGGAAGTGAAAAACTTTGCACACCACTTTCGTTTCCTTCTCCCAATTCAGTTTTCCACTTTTCGTTTTTCTTCTCCGTTGACATCGCCGGGCCGTAGGCTAGAATGTCCGCCTCTCGGAAGGATAGGCGGCATTTGGCTTCTCCAAAATTGAATACAGTCGTGTGGGAAACAAATCTCCCCGGAATTCACTTTCTGAATCGCGGGAAGGTGCGTGATTTGTATGAGGTGGGCGGCCAACTGCTGCTCATCGCCACGGACCGGCTTTCCGCGTTTGACGTCGTGTTGCCCACGCCGATCCCGGACAAGGGCCGCGTGCTGA
The DNA here is from genome assembly GCA_963768275.1 of uncultured Acidobacteriota bacterium. Lineage (GTDB taxonomy): Bacteria > Acidobacteriota > Terriglobia > Acidiferrales > UBA7541 > Palsa-360. The sequence goes on along the minus strand of CAVYHH010000026.1, from coordinate 236,235 downwards.
CGCAGCTCTCGCTATTCTGGTTCAACCTGCTGCGCGACGTCATTCCGAATCACATCGTCACCGCGGCCGATTTCCCGGCCGTGCTGGCGCCTTACCAAGGCCAGCTCGAGGGCCGCACCATGCTTTGCAAGCGAACGAATCCACTGCCGATCGAATGCGTCGTGCGCGGATACCTGTCCGGCTCGGGGTGGAAAGATTATCGCGCCACCGGAAAAATCTGCGGAATCGCCCTGCCCCCGGGCCTCCGCGAATCTGAACGCTTGCCGGAAGCCATTTTCACTCCATCGACCAAGGCGACGACCGGCCACGATGAAAACATTTCGTTCGACGGCGCGGTCTCGCTCGTCGGAGCGGAGCTTGCCGAAAGAGTGCGCGCCATCAGCCTGGAAATTTACCGCCGCGCCGCCGCGTACGCCGAACCCCGCGGAATCATTCTGGCGGACACAAAATTCGAATTTGGCCTCGTAGGAAAGGAATTGATTTGGATTGACGAGGCCTTGACCCCGGACTCCTCTCGTTTCTGGCCCGCGGACGGCTACCTGCCCGGCCGCGCGCAGCCCTCCTACGATAAGCAATACGTGCGCGACTACCTCGAACGGATCGGGTGGAACAAGCAGCCGCCCGGCCCGGATCTGCCCCCCGACGTCGTTGCCGCAACCCGCGAAAAATACAGGGAAGCGTACCGGCAATTAACGGGCCACGAACTCAGCTAGGCGCGCCGCCGGAATCCACCGGCGGCGAACAACTCATGTGCGGAGCGTGCTAAGGTGAAGGAGCAATTGGAAACGCTGGTTGGCCTGATGGTGGAGCGTGGAATTCATTTCGATGAAGCGGTGAACGAATTTGAAAAGAAATTTATCAAGCGCGTGCTGGACCGTTTCCACGGCAACCAATCGCGCGCCGCGCGGCTGCTGGGAATTCACCGCAATACGCTCAGCCGCAAGATCGACCTTTACAAGCTGGATCATCGGCAGCGGCGGGGAAAGTGACGGGCGGCCGGTGACTGGTGATTAGTGACTGGTGACTGGTGATTCGCTGGCTCTGATCTCACTTCGGCCACTGAAGATTGGTCCCTGATTTGAAATTTGGGATTTGGGATTTCAGATTCGTGATTTGAAATTTGAGATTTGTAATTTGAGATTTAGTTCGTGCGGGCTCTGTGAACTTTGCTTTGGAACGCGAGCACTGCCAATCGGTTGCGTTTATTGCCCATAAAAAAATGGCCCCGGAAATTTCCGGGGCCATTTCCTTTCTCTTTGAGCTCGAAGATCAGTTTCCTGACGGAGCTTTTTTGGCAGGAGCCTTCTTGGCCGGCCCTTTCTTGGCAGGACCCTTTTCCTCCGGCAAGTCCTCCATGTTGATTTTGGCTTTGTCCCACGTCAGCATGAAGGGATTTTGCGTATAAGCGGTTAGGGTGCCGGTAAACCGGACGACGGCGTCTTTCTCAAGACGCTTGGCTTCCGGTTGACCATCGATCTTGACGGTCATGTTGGCCATGGTGGCCGCCTCGATTTCCTCGGGCGTCGCGCCGCGGAACACTTTAAGCGTCACGGTATCGCCTTCCACCGCGGGCGGTTCCATCACGCGGACTCCGACGTCCGGATATTCCAGGCCGCAGCTGGCAAGCCACATGGCCTTGCCCGCATCGCCTCCGGCCATCAGTGCGGGGATAAAGTTCGCCGTGTCATCACGCGCCTTCTGTAGGTCGGCGGCGCTCGGAACATTCAACGTGGCGGGCTTATCCGTGGCGGTGGCGGCAAGCGTGAGGAGTTCGGTCACCTGGTCGTCCACGAGCTTGTCGCAGGCCGGCTGCTGATACCGAATGATTTGATTCTTCAAGTAGGCCCGCACTTGCGCGTCGTTCGGGATCTTCAGGTCGATCGCGCGGGCGAGTTCCCAGAATCCATCCGTTCCCATCGGCGGAGTCATCTGTAGATCCACGATGCCAAGACGGTAGTGAGTGACGGGATCTTCGGGAGTAATGGAGAGAACCGTCTTGTAGTATCCGGCCGCTGCGGCGTAGTCCTTCATGGTTGTCGAAGCCAATGCCGCGACCGCATTGAACAGAACTTTCACACCCTTCTTCTGCTGCTCGAATTGGTCCGCGGGCACAGCGTCCGGCTTCTTGAGATCATCCAGCGCCTTCAAACCTGCAAGGCCGGCATCTCGTGCTTTCGTCAGCGCATCGGGAGTTTGCATGTCCTTGCTGGACGCCCCCAGATAAAACGCCTGGGCCCGGGTGTAATACGCTTCGAGGCGCCCTGTCGCGTCAATCTTGTCGCCGAGTGCGATCATGCGGTCCGCGTACTCAATCGACTGAGCGAAGTTTTTCAGGGCCATGTACGTCGTGTAGTAGTCGCGGTAGATATACGGCATCAGGGTGGAGTTGGGATACGCTTTCACAAAATCATCCAGCGCCTTGACCTTTTGCTGAGGATTCGCCTCTTTGTCCGCCGCCTGGTACTGGTTATACTCGGCCAGCGAATAGCCAGGTTTCGCTTGGTCCGTCGCCGCCTGCGGTGCGGCCCACAATTTTCCCGCGCTAGAACCAACTCCGAGCGCGATCCATAACAGACCGGCGCCAGTCACAATCCACTTTCGTATCATCGGCTTCCAGCCTCCTCAGCAAATGTCGCAAATCCGATTGAACAAACCAATGTGCAAGAATGTCTGCTGGCTTAAAGCTACCGGATTATAGGGAATCCTACTCTATGGCGCAAGCGCGATTCCCTTCGGCTTCCGCGCCGGAGTTACGCCTCACCGTTTTGGCCTTGTGCCTGGCGCGGCGGGCGCTGATGTTATGATGACAACCTCCTCACTATGGAAGCCTGGGCAGAGAATATCATTACTCCCGCCAATAAAGGAGAATCAATGCAGCAACAAGATGCCCTTGCATGCAAGGTCGCAATGATTACGGGAGCGAGCCGGGGAATCGGTTTCGCGATTGCGCGCCGTTTGGGACAAATGGGCGCGCGCGTCTGTATTTGCGGGCGAGATCAAGCGAAGCTCGAACAATCGGCAGCCGGCCTTCGTGGCGAAGGAATCGAGACGCTCGCCGTTCCAGCGGACGTTGCGCGCGGCGAGCAAATCGCCGCCCTGGTTCAGAAGACCCAGCAGGAATTGGGCCCCATCGACATTCTTGTGAACAATGCTGGGACAGGCGTGTTTGGCCCCTTTCATGAATTCGGGGAAGCCGATTGGGACACCGTTCTGGACACGAACCTGAAGTCGGTATTCCTCGCGTGCCGCGCCGTTGCGCCGGAAATGATCCGCCGCCAAACCGGCCACATCATCAATATCAGTTCGCTGGCGGGGAAAAACACGTTCGCCAGCGGCGCGATTTACTGCGCGTCGAAATGGGGACTCATGGGCCTGACCGGCAGCATGGCCGAGGATTTGCGCGGATACGGCATCCGCGTGAGCGCCATCTGCCCCGGCTCGGTGGCGACGGAATTCCCCGGGCAGGGCCGCAAGAACTCCTCGAAAATCCTGCAACCGGAAGACGTCGCGCACGCCGTGGCGGCCCTCGTAACGCAAGCCTCGGGAAGCTTCATCAGCGAAGTGCAGATCCGCCCCACGCGAAAGCCGTAACTACACGCGGGTTTTCTCTGTGCCCCTCTGTGCCCTCTGTGTTGAAGATTCTGCCTTTGGATGGGCAGACCTTAACACAGAGGACACCGAGAAAACCGTCCGCAACATTCCTCTTGACAATAGTCGTTATAACAAGTATTGTTGGCTCATGCAACGAGCCGCCAAACCAAAACGCAATTCGCAGGCCGGCCTGGAAGCCCGCGTCTTCGTCAGCCTCCTGCGCACCGCCGACGCCCTGGCCCGCGGCGCCGAGGCCCTGCTCAAGCCCTACAATCTCTCCGCCACGCAGTACAACATCCTGCGCATCCTTCGAGGCGCGGGAGAAAAGGGCCTGGCCTGCCGCGAAGTTGGCTGCCGGCTCATCTCTCGCGATCCGGACATCACTCGTCTGCTCGACCGCATGGAATCCCGGGGATTGATCGCCCGCGCGCGGGAGGCGCAGGACCGCCGTGTGGTCAAGACTCGCATCACCGCCGAAGGGCTCCGGCTTCTGGAGGAATTGGATCAGCCCGTGCACGAATTCCATCGCCGCCAGTTGCGCCATCTTCCCGCCAAACAACTCCGGCAACTGTTGAATTTGCTCGACCGCGCCCGCGGGCATGTGGAAGAGGCGCATTCAGCCAATTGATTTTTTGGAGGCCAACGCATTCATCGTCAGAAAATACAATCAAGGAGAAATGAAAATGAACACAGCCGTTACCGCAGCATCGCAAAGCACCAAACCGACCCAATGGCAAATCGATCCCGCCCATTCCGCAGCGCATTTCAGCGTCCGGCACTTGATGATCTCGAATGTCCGGGGAGAATTCACCAAGCTCAGCGGGAGCGCGCTCATCAATCCGGCCGATCCCGCGAAGTCTTCGGTCGAAATAACGATTGAAGCCGCATCCCTGAACACACGCGAACCCCAGCGCGACGAACATCTTCGCAGCGCCGATTTCTTCGATGTGGCGAATCACCCAACACTTACGTTCCGGTCGAAACGAATCGAGGCTCTTGGCGCCGAGAATTTCAAGTTGATCGGCGATCTGACCATTCGCGGCGTCACCAAGGAAGTCACCTTCGACGTCGAAGGTCCCACTGCTTCCGTGAAGGATCCCTGGGGCAGTATCCGGGCTGGAGTTACGGCATCGGCGAAAATCAACCGCAAAGATTTTGGAGTCGCCTGGAATGCCCTGACCGAGACAGGTGGAGTAGTTGTAGGGGACGAGGTCAAGATTACAGTCGAAGCGGAATTGATCCAGCAAGCGCCAGCAGCGTAAGCCATCACGGGATGCACCACGCGAAGTTGCGACTTACCGCGTGCTTTGGCCGGATGGGACTTGCCCGTCCGGCCAAATTTATTCAAAGATGTGAGCCCATTTGGAAAGGTAGAGTATCTAATCATGATCATGGAAAAAATAGCCGAGACACAAGTACCCATTCACGAAGTAATTGGCCGGCGATGGAGCCCGCGCGCCTTCTCGGAACGGCCCGTCGAGCCGGACAAACTCCTCCGCCTGTTCGAAGCCGCCCGCTGGGCATCGTCTGCGAGTAATGAGCAGCCCTGGGCTTTTCTTGTGGCTTCTCAGCAAGACCCGAAAAATTTCGAGGCCTTGGCCGGCGTGCTGATAGAATTTAACCGCACTTGGGCAAACAAAGCGCCCGTCCTGATCCTGACCCTCGCGCATACCCAATTTGAAAAGGACGGGAAGCCCAACCGGCACGCGTTCTACGATCTGGGCCAGGCCGCTGCGAATTTGTCCCTGCAGGCGACGGCCCTGGGTCTCGCGACGCACCCTATGGCGGGGTTCAATGTCGAGGCCGCGCGAGAACGTTTTGCCGTGCCCGCAGGATGGGAGCCGGTCAGCGTGATCGCTGTGGGGTATCCAGGAGATCCGGACTCGTTGACGGATAAGTTGAGGCAACGGGAAACCGCCCAGCGCCATCGCAAGCCGCTGGAGACATTTGTTTTTTCGGGCGCTTGGGGACAACCGGCGCCGATCGCAGGTTCCGCCTGATGGAAATGAAATGACTGAATTGCTCCAATTCGTTGTCCGGCACGGGTACATGCTGGTGTTCGCGTGGGTTTTTGTCGAACAGGCGGGCCTGCCTGTTCCTTCGGCGCCGCTGCTTCTGGCCGCGGGTGCGCTTTCGGGAACGCACCAAATGAATCTGGGGATGGCCATCGCATTTGCGACGATCGGGGCGGTGGCCAGCGATTCGATGTGGCATGAGCTCGGACGGCGGAAGGGCGTGCGTGTCCTCCAATTGCTTTGCCGGATTTCGCTCGAACCCGACTCCTGCGTCCGCAGGTCCCAGGTCAGCTTTACGCGCAACGGCCCGCGGGTGCTGCTGGTCGCCAAATTTATCCCAGGCTTAAACGCGATGGCCGCGCCTTTATCCGGCATCATTCGGATGGGTTGGCGCCGGTTTCTGCTCTTCGATACACTCGGGGCTTTGCTCTGGGTGAGCGCCTTCACGATAACAGGTTACACGTTCAGCAGTGACCTCGAACGCGTAGCATCGAAAGCGGCTTACCTCGGGGAATGGTTGCTCGTTCTCTTGCTGGCGGCATTCGCGGGCTATATTCTTTGGAAGTTTTATCATCGCCAAGAATTCCTGCGCAAACTGAAGATTGCGCGAATCACTCCCGAAGAGCTGAAGAAAAAAATAGATGCCGGCGAGGACATTATTATTGTCGACCTGCGCCACTCGCTCGACTTCGACGCAAACCCAGAGACGATTCCCGGCGCGTTGCACGTGGATGCCGCGGAGCTGGAGGAAGCGTACGAAGTCATTCCCCGGGACCGCGAGATTGTTCTGTTTTGCGCGTGCCCGAATGAAGTGACCGCCGCCCGGCTCGCGCTCCTGCTGCGCAGCAAGGGAATCACGCGAATCCGCCCGCTCTCGGAAGGCTACGAGGGCTGGCGCAGACGAGGTTTCCCAATGAGTCTCGCCAAGAACGAAACCGGAGACGCCCAAGCGGCAAATGTATAGCTGCTAGTTGGATTCGTTTCGACCTGGGAACGCCAATCTCCTGATTGGCGATTTGCGAGACGTCCGCCGCGGCGGAGAGATTGGCGTTCCCGCGAAAAATGCGAATTAGAGCCGCGGAAGCACGATGCCTTGCTGCGCCTGGTACTTCCCCTTTTTGTCCTTGTAGGAAATTTCGCATTCCTCGTCGGACTCGAAGAAGAGAACCTGGCACAGCCCTTCATTGGCGTAAATCTTCGCTGGGAGCGGAGTGGTATTGCTGATTTCGAGCGTAACGAATCCCTCCCATTCCGGCTCGAAAGGCGTCACGTTCACGATAATTCCGCAGCGCGCGTACGTCGATTTCCCAAGGCAGATGGTCAAAACGTTTCGCGGGATGCGGAAATATTCCACCGACCGTCCCAAGGCAAACGAATTTGGTGGGACGAGACATTCGGCTCCCTTGAACTCGACAAGCGACCGCGAATCAAAATGCTTCGGGTCGACAATCGTGGAATTCACGTTCGTGAAAATGCGGAATTCGTCGGCGACGCGGATGTCGTACCCGTAACTGGACACTCCATAGCTGATGACGCCCTCGCGGACCTGGCGGTCCTCAAACGGCTCGATCATCTTGTGCTCCAGAGCCATCTTGCGTATCCAGCGATCCGGCTTTACCGACATCCAGGGCCTCCTGCACGACCTCGCAAAGACGCGCATCTTACCCGAGCGCGTCCAGCTTGACAACCCGCAACTGCATGCATAGCATAGCTTGCCGTTGAATAGCAGGAGGCTGGTGTGATTAAGCTGGACATTGTTAATGCCGTCGTAAACAAGACCGGCGTGAGCCGGACCAAGGCGGAACAGGCCGTCGAAACCGTCTTTGAAGCCATGAAGAACGCGCTCGGCAAGGGCGAGCGAATTGAGTTGCGCCGATTCGGTGTGTTCAACGTGCGCCCTCGCAAGACCGGCATCGGCCGCAATCCGCGCACCGGCCAGGAAGTCAGCATCCCGCCCGGCAAAGCGGTGCGCTTCAAGCCCGGCAAGGAACTGCAAACGCTCTGACCCGACAACTCCCTGTTGCGATTTCCCGCCGAACCCTTGCAGCGCCGCAGCTATTTTTTCGTTCGAACGCGGGTCGGGGGAATACCGCGCGGGTTCGGCGCCTTGAAACTCCGTAAGCTGAAGACGCAACTGGCCCTTGCAATCGCAAATACCCGGGCTTAAGTTATCGCTCAGCCGAAAACTGAAAACCGGAAATAAAGGATTGAATCATTCGTTTTGATCCGCACACCTGCTTCAGAGTCTGTGTGAGAACTCGGTTCTGATTCATGTAGCGCCCGCCTTCAGGCGGGCATGCGCTTGATTTCAAGGTGCCCGCCTGAAGGCGGGCGCTACAAAAAAGTGTCAATTTCGAATTCTCACACAGACTCTTCAGGCTGTTCGAACAGGAGTAATACAATGCGCAATCGCAGGCAATTCCTGAAGGACGCCGCGGGAGTTTCTGCCGGGATGTTTTTCCTGGGAAGCGGCGTGTATAGTTCAAAGCCGGCTGCGCCAGCGCCGCAAGCGGGTAAGCGGCGTGAAATTCGTGTCGGGCAGCGTCGCGTCAAAACGGTGGATGTGCACAGTCACATCGCGTTGCCGGAAGCAGCCGAGGTCTTAAAGGGCACCCCTCTTGAAAAGCTCGCGGCTGGGGGTCCAACGCGCCCCGGGACAGACCCACATTCGCTTGGCCCCGGGCGTCTGCAAACCATGGACGAAATGGGAATTGACGTCCAGGTGGTCAGCATCAACGCTTTTTGGTATTCCGCCGAGCGGGATTTGGCCCGCCGATTGATCGACGTTCAGAATCAAAAACTGGCCGAGTTGTGCGCCATTCACCCGGACCGATTCGTGGCGCTTGCGTCCGTGGCGCTCCAGTTTCCCGAACTCGCGGCCCAACAGATGGAAGATGCGATCAAGCACCTGGGAATGCGCGGCGCGGCGATTGGTGGGACGGTGGAGGGTCAGGAACTGTCATCTCCCAAATTCGACCCGTTCTGGGCCAAAGCGGAGGAATTGCAGGCGCTGATCTTCATGCATCCCCAGGATAGTGCGGTGGCCACGGGCGTCGTCTCCCGCGTGCAGGGGAACGGCTTCCTCGAAAATGTGATTGGCAATCCGCTTGAAACTACGATTTTTCTCTCGCACCTGATTTTTGAAGGGACGCTGGACAAGTTTCCCAACCTGAAGCTCTGCGCGGCTCACGGCGGAGGCTACCTGCCATCCTATAGCGGCCGCATGGACCAGGGCTGCCTGACCCTGCCCACCCGTTGCTCAAAGACCATTCAAAAAAAACCGAGCGAGTACCTGAAGCAGCTCTACTTCGACGCCATGGTTTTCACGCCTGAAGGTCTGCGCCACCTGATTGCCGTCTGCGGGGCGAGCCAACTCGGTCTCGGCAGCGATTATCCGTTCGCGTGGGAGGGCCACCCGGTCGATAAGGTCCTGGACGCGCCCGGGTTGAGCGACAGCGAGCGCGAGGCGATTCTCGGCGGCACGATGCGCAAGCTGCTGAAAATTCCGGCGTAGCGTTCCCAATCTTGCTCCAGAATGGATGGAGTGCCTGATACTAGCGGTGTTTGAGCAGCCTTTAGTGGCACTGCGGCAAATCCACCGTGACCCGTTACCTTGGCTGACGCATCAAACATCCTATGACTGACCGAAGCGAATTCGAATCCACCCCCGCGGAAACTCTCACTCCGGAGGTGCTTGCCTGGGATCTGCCTCCCAATCCCTACTGGGAAAATCTGGAGGCCCGAAAGCAGCGAAGATCGCTCGCAATTGCCATCCTGCTTTTCGTGCTGACTTTGATTTCCACGCTGGCGGTCGGAGCACAATACGCGTCCTCCTACGCGTCCGGGCAATCCCCTGATTTTGATGCGCTCTTATCCACGTATGCGTCCTTGCTCGCGCACCCCCAACTTTTGCTCGCCGGCGTTCCTTTTGCCTTCACGCTGATCGGCATTTTGCTGGCGCATGAATTGGGACACTTTTTCGCGTGCCGCTATTACGGGATTTCGGCCAGCTACCCTTATTTTCTCCCTGCGCCGACACTGATCGGGACGCTCGGCGCGTTCATCCGCATTCGCTCTCCGATTTACAATCGCAAGGCGCTCTTTGACGTGGGCCTCGCGGGACCCGTGGTTGGATTTCTCTTCGCGGTCCCGGCGCTGGCGATCGCCATTTTTTATTCGAGGGTGGTGCCGCTTTCGGACGCGCATTCTTCCATTGTGTTCGGGCAACCGATAGTGATGCGCCTGCTCGTCGCCGTGCTGCGGCCCGGCGTCGCGCCGGGAGATCTGCTGTTGCATCCCGTGGGGCGCGCGGCATGGGTTGGATTGTTCGCGACGGCGCTGAACCTGCTCCCGGCGGCCCAATTGGACGGCGGGCACATACTCTATTCCGTGGCCAGCAAATATCACCGGAAAATTACGCTGGCCGTCGCCCTGCTCCTGATTCCTCTCGGCCTGTTTTTTTGGAATGGATGGATCTTGTGGTCCGTCTTGTTGCTGGCGATTGGCTTCCGCCACCCGCCGCTGCTCAACCGCTGGGAGAAGCTCGATCGCACGCGTCTCCTCTGGGCCGCCTTCGCCGTCCTAATGTTCATTCTGTGTTTCATGCCCATGCCGGTCATGATCCGCGGGAATTAGGTAGCACAGACTTCAGTCTGTGGGGTTCCGTTCATGAACCCGGGCCGTGCGCGTTAGCCAAGATCACTTGGAAACCCACAGACTGAAGTCTGTGCTACTCAAAACCTAAAACAGACTCAACGGATCGACATCCACAAGGACCGCTTTCTGCGGAATTTCTTTCTCTTCACTGAAAGCCAGCAGCTCCGAGACGGCGCGCGTAAGCTGCGCGCGCTTCGGCGCCTTCAGCAAAAATTGGAAGCGATACTCGCGCTTGAGCCGCGCAAGCGGCGCCGCGGCCGGCCCCAGCACTTTCACGCCCCGCGCTTCCTGAGGAGCGAGAAACGCGGAGAGTTGCCGCGACCACCGGATGGCGTTCTCGATTTTCGTGTCGCGCACCAATACGCTCGCCAGCGCCGTGAACGGCGGATAGTGCAGCAAGCGCCGGAATTGCACCTCTTTTTCAAAAAAAGCGAGGTAGTCCTGACGCGCGGCCAGTTGGATCGCGTAGTGCTCCGGATAATACGTCTCGACGAGCACTTCCCCGGGCAAGTCGCCGCGGCCGGCGCGGCCCGCGACCTGCGTCAGTAATTGAAACGTGCGTTCGGCGGCGCGGAAATCCGGCAGGCTCAGTTGCGTGTCCGCGGAAACCACGCCGACGAGCGTGACCCGCTGAAAATCGTGGCCTTTCGCGACCATCTGCGTGCCCACCAGGATGTCGATTTTCCCGGTCGCAAAGTCGCCCAGCACTTGCTGATACGCGCGCTTGGTGCGCACGGAATCCCGGTCCAGGCGCGCGACCTTGGCGGCGGGAAATTTCTCGCGCAGTTTTTCTTCTAGCTGTTCCGCGCCCGCGCCGAAAAAATAGACGTGCTCGGAATTGCACTTTGGGCAGCTCTCCGGCACGCGCCGCGAGAATCCGCAGTAGTGGCATTCGAGCCGCTGGCGCTGCTTGTGATACGTCAGCGAAATGCTGCAGTTCTCGCACTGCACGCCCGCGCCGCACGACCGGCAAATCACGAACCACGAATACCCGCGTCGATTGATGAGGATCAGCGATTGTGTCCCCTCGGCGAGGCGCGCGGCGATGGCTTCGCCGAGCTTCGACGAGATTGGCCCGGCGCGATGCGTGGCCTTGAAATCCTCGCGCAGGTCGACGATTTCCACCGGCGCGAGCGGGCGATTCTCCACGCGCGAATCCAGCTGAAGGAGATGGTATTTTCCAGACCGCGCATTCTGAAAACTTTCGAGCGAGGGCGTCGCCGAACCAAGCAGCACGACCGCACCTTCGAGTTTTGCGCGCACCACGGCCACGTCCCTCCCGTGATAGCGCGGCGTTTCTTCCTGCTTGTAGCTCGCCTCCTGTTCTTCATCGACCACGATCAGTCCCAGGTTTTCGACCGGCGCGAAAACGGCCGAGCGCGTTCCCACCACGACGCGCGCCTCGCCGCGCCGCACGCGCCACCACTCGCGCGCGCGTTCCACTTCCGGCAGCGCGCTGTGCAGCACTGCGACGCCCGCGCCGAATCGCGCCCGGAACAATCTTCCGCACCAGAGCGTCAGCGCGATTTCCGGAACAAGAATCAGCGCGGTCTTGTTTCGCGCAAGCGTGGCTTCTACGGCGTTGAGATACACTTCCGTTTTCCCGCTGCCGGTGACGCCATAGAGAAGTCCAGCGGTAAAAACACCCGCCTCTATCCAGCCGCGGATCACACCTATTTCCCGCTCCTGGTCCACGTTCAAAATATTCGATGGCGGCGTGTAATCGGCATCGAAAAGATTTTCTTCGATGGAGAGCGGCTCTTCCCAACTTTTCAGTTTTTCCTGCCGGATCATCTTTTCGACGAGCGGCCGTGAAACCTTAGCGAGTTTTGCGAGTTGAGGCAGGGGCAAAGGGCCGCGTTCTTCCGCGAGAACATGAAAGACACGCATTTCTTTTTCGGGGAGAGAGGTGGTCGAATTGGTCTCTGGTGAATTTTCAGAATGAGCCGCGTTCCAGGCGACGATTTTCTGCACGCGCGCCTCGCGCCGCACCGCGACCTCGCGTGCTTCAAGCTGCTTGCGCCGCTGCAGGCGCTCCGCCGCCGCTTCGCCGCCGGGCAGCTTGCGCAGGCGGTCCGCGCGCACCGGCCGTCCCTCGATTTCCATCAGAGAAAGCAGCGCCAGTTCGGCGACTTCAGATTCGCTGCGATTCCCCGCGGCGTCCAGTTCCGCGCGGCGCGCCCGACCCGCATCGGTCATCAGAAACTCCCGCTCATGCCGCAGATCGATCTGCGGCGGCAGCATCGCGCGAAAAACTTCCCCCAGCGGCGCCACATAGTAGCCGCCCACCCAGCGCCCCAGCTCCAAAAGCTTCGGCGGCAGCGCCGGAATCGGATCGAGCACTTCGACAATTTCCCTGACATTTTTTACGCGCGAGGGATCGGGCCGCCGCACGGATGCCTCCACAACCACTCCCGTCATCGCGCGATTGCGAAATGGCACGAGCACGCGGCTGCCCGCGCAGACCGATCCAGTCAGACGCTCCGGAATCTCATACGTGAACAGCGAGCGCAGCGGAACCGGCAGCGCGACTTCGCAATAAGTGGAAGACATGTCGGAGAAGTAGTGTAGCAGCAGAAACTCGAGTGGGCATTGCCCAGGAAGGTTTCGGAAGGCGGGCGAATTTCGTGGCGCCGGCGTCTCGCCGGCGTTTTTCGGCGTGTGTAGCGAGGACAAAAATCGCCGGCGGGACGCCGGCGCCACCAAATGCAATCAGCGCGAAGCTTTCTTCGGCTGCAACCCAAGAAGCGCCATCACTTTTTGCAAATCCTTCCAGACTTCGCCCTTCGCATTCGGGTTGCGCAGCAAATAGGCCGGGTGATACGTGGCGAGCAGCTTCGTGTTCCGAAAGTCAAACCAGGTGCCGCGATATCGCGAAATGGAATCCTTGGTTTTCAAGAGCTCCTGCGCGGCGGTTCCGCCAAGGCACACAATCGCCTTCGGTGCAATCACATCCAATTGGCGGTACAAATAGGGCGAGCAAGTCGCGACCTCGTCATCCTCAGGCTTCCGGTTTTCCGGCGGCCGGCATTTCACGACATTGCAGATGTAAACCTGCTCGCGCGTGAGGCCCATCGCCTCGATCATCTGCGTCAAGAGTTTTCCCGCGCGGCCCACGAACGGCAGCCCTTGCACGTCTTCATCGTGGCCTGGGCCTTCTCCAACAAACACAAGTTCGGCGCGCGGATTTCCCGCGCCGAAAACAATTTTATTTCGCTGCTTGTGCAGGCGGCAGCGCATGCATTCGCCGAGATCTTCGCGGATCCGTTCCAGCGTATCGTTCTCAACGCGATCGATAGCCTCGAACAAAGACGGCGCATTCACGATGGGAAGCACGGAAACCGGCGGAGCTATCTTCGGAGGCGCACTGGCAATCGCCTGCCGCATAACAGGCAACGCGGCAGGCGCTTTTTCCGCAGCTCGTTTGGTCGGGCGTTTTCCCATGGTTCTCCGGTCGGTGTAAAACGCACCGAGATTCAGATCGTCGTAGTAACGAAGCCAGGCTTCCAGTTTTTCGCGTGGAGTTTGCGTGGGAGAGGAATCCATCGGCAGGTCAGCGCGCGCGCTGCGTTGCGCCCGTTTGTCCTATTGCTTGTCCCATCGGCTGCCGCAGGCCGCGCAACTGATCCAGGATGCGGTGCGCCGCGTCAATCTTCGGCATGCGAGGAAATGCCTTCTCGCTCCCATCGCGGAAATACAGCGTGATGACGTTCGTGTCGTGATCGAATCCGGCGCCGTCGGCCGTCACGTCATTGGCGACGATCAGGTCGGCTTGCTTGGATTCCAGCTTGGCCCGGGCGTGCGCGGCCACATTTTCAGTCTCCGCGGCAAAGCCGATGATCGCGCGATCCCCTTTGCCGCGCGCCACGTCAGCGAGAATATCCAGCGTAGGCTCAAGCTCCAAATTCAGCCGGCCGTTCCCGCGCTTCATTTTTTTCGTCTGCGGCGCCACGGGCCGGTAATCCGCCACCGCCGCCGCCATGATCAGCGCGGTCGCACGCGGAAAATGTTCGAGCACCGCGCGATGCATCTGCTCGGTGTTGCGCACGGAAACAAATTGCACGCCCTGGGGCGGATCGAGCCGCGTAGGCCCGCTGATCAAAATCACGTGAGCGCCGCGCCTGGCCGCGGCTTGCGCCAGCGCATAACCCATCTTGCCGGAAGACCGATTGGTCAGAAATCGCACAGGGTCCAGGTCTTCGCAAGTAGGGCCGGCAGTCACGATGACCGTCTCTTCCTGCAAATCATGTTCGATTCCCAGCCGCCCGCACACTGCCTGAGCGATCGCTTCCACGCTGGCGAGGCGTCCTGCGCCGGTCATTCCGCAAGCGAGATAGCCTTCGTCCGGCGGCACGACGTGCACGCCGCGCGCGCGCAGCATCTCGACATTCTCCTGCGTCGCCGCGTGCTCCCACATGTTGACGTTCATGGCGGGAGCGACAATCACGGGCGCGGTCGTCGCCAGATACAGCGTGGTCAGAAAATCGTCCGCCACGCCGCGAGCCATTTTCGCGATCACATTCGCCGTCGCCGGCGCCACGACCAATAGGTCGATCCGCTGAGCCACGGCGATATGCTCGATGGCGCTTTCCACATTCGCGCCCGCGGTTTCCTCGCCAAACATTTCAGTGATTACTTTTTGCCCGGTGAGAGCGGCAAACGTGAGAGGCGTGATGAATTCCTGCGCGCTCTTGGTCATCACCACTTGCACGTCGATGCCTTCCTGCTGGAGCTTGCGCACCAGTTCCGCCGCCTTGTAGGCGGCCACTCCGCCGGAAACACCGAGTGCCACGCGCATAAAAATTTTGCGGCGCTATTCCTTGCGCCGCTTCCCATCCTTGTCCAACAAATCGCCCGGGATTTCAGGCAACTGATATTCGAGCACGCCCGCGACCAGCTCCTCGATCGCCACTCGAGTGGACTTGTGCGAGCGCGGGTTCGCCACCAGCGGAGACGCTCCGAGCATCAACTGCCTCGCTCTTCGCGCCGCCACCACCACAAATGCAAACTTGCTATCCGGTGCCTGACTCTCGGCCGTCATGAGATCGTTATCCTCCAAAAGATTCCAGTATTTTGCGTGCGCGCTCGCTCAAGCAACTGCGAAGACACCGCGCGGCCACCGTGATCGCCTGGATTTCGCGTCCGGCGCGCTCCACATCGTCATTCACCACCAGAAAATCATACTCCGTGTAACGCTGCATTTCCTGCCGGGCCCGTTCCAGCCTACGCTCGATCGCCTCTTCCGGGTCTTGCCCTCGCGCCCGCAACCGCCGTTCCAATTCCTGCTTCGCGGGTGGAAGAATGAAGATGGCGACCGCGTGGGGCAGCTTTTGTTTTACCTGTTCGGCGCCCTGCACGTCAATTTCGAGCACCAGGTCCAGTCCCTTGCGTTGCGCCTCATCCAGCCACCGGCGCGGCGTGCCGTACCGGTGCTTTCCGAAAACGCGGGCGTGTTCCAGGAACTCCCCGGCGCGAACCCTGCGATCGAATTCCTCTTCGGAAATAAAATCATACCATTTTCCGGCGCTTTCCGTGGCACGGGGCGGCCGGGTTGTGCACGATACCGAAAACATCGTGCCCGGCACTTCCAGCATTTTTTGCACCAGCGTGGATTTTCCTGATCCCGAAGGTCCGGAAACGATGAAGACCAGAGGCTGCTGTGCCTGTGCCAGCGTCATTCGACGTTCTGCGCCTGTTCCCGCAGCTTCTCGATATCGGATTTCACTTCCAGCGCCAGGCCCGTGATTGCCAGGCCCTCGGACTCCACGCCCGGCGTCTTGGACAGCAGCGTGTTCGCTTCCCGCTGCATCTCCTGCAAAAGAAAATCGAGTTTCTTCCCCGCCTCGCCCGCGCCGGCGAGCAATTTCCGGAATTGTTCGACGTGGCTGCGCAGCCGGGCCAGTTCCTCGCTGACGTCGCTGCGCTCGGCCAGCAGCGCAGCCTCTTGCGCGAGGCGAATGGGATCGATCTGCACGCCCTTCAAAAGCTCTTCCAGCCGTTCCGCGAGGCGGCGCGCGATGGCGGGACGCACGCGCTCCGCGAAAGTCTCGATTTCCGCCGTCCTCGACGCAATCTGCCCCAGGATTCCCTGCATCTCCACAGTCAGCGCCTGCCCTTCGGACCGGCGCATGGCCTCCAATTTATTCAGCGCTTGCTCCAGGCAGGCTTCCACTTGCTCGCCCAGCTTCTCTTGTTCTTCCTCGCTCTTCAGATCGCTGGCCGATCCCGGCGCCGCGACCACGCCTGGAAGCCTAAAGAGTCCGACCAGGTCCGGCTCGGTCTTTACGCCGAACTCCTGCCGCAGCCGCTCCACGGCCTTCATGTAGGATTCGACCAGGTCGTGATTGACTTCCACTGACCCGGCCGCGCCCGGCTCGTAGTAAATGTTCACGTCCACATGGCCGCGCTTCAACCGGTTTCGAATGGCTTGCCGGATGCGCGATTCGAACACTTCAAACCCATCCGGCATCCGAAGATGAAGGTCCAGAAACCGGTGGTTCACGCTTCGCAGGTTGATGCGCACGGAGCTTCCCTCGCGCTCGGCGCGGGCCTGCGCGAATCCGGTCATCGAATAAATTCCGGTGGGTGCCGCAGTGGCTTTCATCGATCCGCCTTTGGCGCGGGCGTCGCCGCGTCATCCACGTCCGCGAACTGCATTTCGTAGAGGCGCGCGTAGGTTCCGCCCCGCGCAAGGAGTTCCTGGTGCGTGCCCGTTTCCGCGATTGTGCCGTCCTCGATGACGATAATCTTGTCCGCGCGCCGGATCGTGGAGAGCCGGTGCGCGATGACGAACGAGGTGCGGTCCAACATCAGGTTCGAAAGCGCGCGCTGCACCAGCATTTCCGACTCGGAATCCAGCTCAGACGTGGCCTCATCCAGAATCAGGATGGGCGAATCCTTCAGGATCGCCCGCGCAATAGCGATGCGTTGCCGCTGCCCGCCGCTGAGGCGCTGCCCGCGGTCGCCCAGCATCGTCTGATAGCCCTGCGGCAATTCCAGGATGAAATCGTGCGCCAGCGCCGCCTTTGCAGCGGCCTCCACGCGATCTTTCGGAAGTCCGGGCTGCCCATAACAGATATTGTTCCAGACCGTGTCATTGAACAGAATGGTCTCCTGCGTCACGATGGCCATCTGCTCCCGCAAGGACCGCAGAGTCACTTCGCGCACGTCCACGCCATCGATGCGCAAGCAGCCTGAAGTCACCGGGTAAAATCGCGGCAAAAGATTCACCAGCGTGGTTTTGCCGGCGCCACTGGACCCAACAATCGCAATGACCTCGCCCGCGTGCGCCACGAAGGAAATATCGCGCAGAATGGGGACCTCAGGATCGTATCCAAAGTTCACTCGATCGAATTCCACACTTCGCGAAAACGGAGGGAGCGCGCTCAACCCCGGTTCCGTTTCCGGCTCTCCCGGCCGGCCGATGTATTCGAAAACCGTGGCCGTCGCTCCAAACGCCAACTCGAACTGCTGATAAACCGAACCCAACCCCTTCACGGGCTCATAAGACTTGAACAGGGCGTACACAAATGTGACGAAAACCGGCGCGGTCAACGCCCCCATCTTGATTTGCCCTCTGGCGTACATCAGTAAAAGCACGATCACCACGGCGCCCAGCAAATCCATGATTGGCGAAGTGACCACGGCCGACCGAATCCATCGCATGTTTTCGCGAAGCAAGCGCCGTGCCCCCTCGCGAAATTTCCCGATTTCAAAATCCTCCATCCCGAAAGCTTTCACGACCCGGTTGCCACTGACCGTCTCTTCCAAAATTTGCGACAACTCGCCAACTTTGGCCTGGATTTTCTCCGTGGAGCGGCGAATCCGCTGGCCCAGTGTCCTGACGGGCCAGACCACCAGCGGCAGGAGCACCACGGAGCCGACCGTCATCTTCCAACTGGTGGCGAGCAGCACGGCGAGAAGGCAAAATAGTGTGAAAATGTGCCGGAAACCAAGCGCCAGAAATTCCGAATACGCGGCCCGCACGCGCTCGACGTCGTTAATGACCGTGGATAGTAGTCGCCCGGTCGGATGGTCCTGGAAAAAACCGATGGGTTGCCGGATAACCCTTGCATAAACCTGGTTTCTCAGATCGGTGACGCCCGCGATCCCTGCGTGCTGCACCAGCACGTTGCCCAGGTATTCCGCGACTCCTTTCCCGATAAACACAGTCAGGATGGCGATCGTGAACAGCGTCCCGACACTATGAATTTGGTGGGGGAGGAAGGAGTTCAGGTAGATGGGCTGGTGCGTGAAGGGATTTTCAATCAGAAAGAGTTTGTTATCCGGAGCTTTGGGATTAAGTACGGTGCCAAAAATTGGGGTGATCATGAGCGCGATCAACCCCTCAGACAGCCCCACCGCCGAAAGACACACGACTCCCATCGCGAGCCGTATCTTGTAAGGCTTGACGTAATGCAGTAACCGGCCGAGTTCTTCCCGCTTCGTCAAAGAATTTGCTGATCCCCTGTGTGACGGACGAATGCCGCAAGCTTTGGTACGCTACGAATCGCCCGCGCTTTTGTCAAGCCGCCGCGCCCCGCTGTTGCCATGAACTGGATGCTGCGCCGATGTTTCCTGTGTAGCGCTCGCCTTCAGGCGAGCATGTGCTTGAATCCACAGTGCCCGCCTGAAGGCGGGCGCTACAACACTTTCCTACTTCGCCAGGTCGCGATGCACAACTTTGGACGCATATCCCTTTTTGTGCAGCGTCTTGCGCACCGCTTCCGCCAGCATGACCGAGCGGTGCCGGCCGCCCGTGCAGCCAAAGGCAATCGTCAGATAGCTTTTCCCTTCCCGAATATAGTGAGGGATCAAATAAACCAGCAAGCCTTCGACGCGGCGCAAGAATTCCCCTGTTTGTGGAAACGACCGGATGTACCGGGCGACGCGCGGATCGCGCCCCGAATATTTGCGCAGCTTCGGAATAAAATGGGGATTCGGCAGAAAGCGCACGTCAAAAACAAGATCGGCGTCGGCGGGAATCCCGTACCGGTATCCGAAGCTCACGAGCGAAACCATCATGGGGCGGCGGTCTGTTTTTTGGAAGCGGCGAATGATGAATTGCCGCAATTCGTGAACGTTGAATTTGGTCGTGTCGATGACCACGTCGGCAAGCTTCCGGATCGGCTCCATCAGCACGCGCTCGCGGCGCAATCCCTCCAGCACGGGACGGTCATGCCCGAGCGGATGGGGACGCCGCGTCTCGCTGAACCGCCGCAGCAGTGCGTCTTCGCTTGCCTCAATGAATACGAGCGTCGCGGGATTCTCTGCTCGCAACTGCTGCAGTATCGTAGGCAATTTTTCTAGCTGTCCGCCCTCGCGCGCATCCACCAGCAACGCGGCGAGCTGGATTGCTCCGCCGGCCTGCATGTGCAATTCACTGAACGTGGGAATGAGCGCGACGGGAAGATTGTCAACGCAGTAAAAACCGAGATCCTCGAAAGTTTTGAGAACGGTGCTCTTCCCCGAGCCGCTCAGGCCGGTGAGAATCACCAGTTGCCGGGCGTCGCGCGCGTTGCGGCGCTTCACGCGGACCGGCCTACGCCTTGACCCGGCGTTGGTGGGTGCTGGGAATGCGGAGATCTTCTCTGTATTTTGCTACGGTGCGGCGCGTGACGTGGATTCCGGCGTCGTCGAGCTTCTTGGCGATCAGGTCGTCGGTGAGCGGGTGGGCCGTGTCTTCTTCATCGATCATTTTTTTCACGAGGCGCTTCAGGGTCTGCAGCGACATGTTGCTGCCTTCCGGGCCGTTGACCGATTCCGAAAAGAACGACCGCAGCTCCAGAACTCCCTGCGGGGTGTGCGCGTACTTGCTCGATACGGCGCGGCTGACCGTGGACGGGTGCACGCCCACTTCCTCGGCCACTTCCTTGATCATCATGGGTTTCAGGTGGTCGGCGCCGTGATCCAGGTATTCAAACTGCCGCTGGATGATGATCTGGCAGACTCGCAGGATGGTGTGCTTGCGCTGCTCGATGCTTTTCATCAATTGCATCGCCGCGGTCACGCGTTCCTTCACGTAATTGCGGACTTCGCGATCGGCCGCGTCGCGAGCCAGCAGCCGGCGGTACACGGGCGAAAGCCGCAGTTGCGGCACGTCATCATCGTTCATGAATACTTGCCACTGATCGTCCACTTTGCGGAAATATACGTCCGGCTCGACGAGGCGCGGCTGCGTCTTGTTGTAGCGCAGCCCGGGGCGCGGATCGAGCTTCTTGATCACGTCCACGGCCCGCTTGACGAGTTCGACGGGGCGGTTCAACGCGCGTGCAATTTCTTTCAACTGGTTCGCCTGCAAGAGCCGGGCCAGCGGCGTCTCGGGATTCAGCTCCTCGGCTTCGCTCGCCGCCAAGGGCCGCTTCGGCAAACATTCGGACACAATCTGCATCGCCAGCGCGTTTTGTCCATCCAGCGTGCGAAGTTGCATCAACAGGCACTCGCGCAAGTTGCGGGCAGCCACGCCCAGCGGATCGAATTCCTGTACCACCGCCAGGGCTTCCTCGACGTCTTCCATCGAGTATTTTCCGTTTTGCGAAATTTCTTCGAGCGAGGCGCTGAGGTACCCGTTCTCATCGAGATTGCCAATGATCGCGTCAGCGATCTCGCGCACCACGTCGTTGCAAACCGTCACGCTCAATTGCCAGGCAAGATGTTCGGTAAGACCCTGCGCCGAAGAAAGGAACTTGTCAAAGGACGGCCGCTCGATGGTTTCAGTCTCGCCCCGCTCCGGATTGCCGCCGCCACTATCGAGATATTGGTTGAAAAACGAGGCGACATCGAAATCCTCGAAGGGACTGGGTGGTTCGACCTCGGGAATTTTTTCGGTTTCCGCTTTCAGGAAGGTTTCATCGCTGTAGTCTTCGGGTGTTACGCTTTCTTCCGACAATTCCTCCAGCACCGGGTTCTCGATCATCTCCTGATTGATCATCTCCCGAAGCTCGAGACGGTTCAGCGCCAGCACGCTCACCATCTGGACCAGGCCAGGCGTAAGGATCTGCTTCTGCGCGACCCGTAGGTGAAGTTTTGGCTGGAGCCAGCTCATAAGCGTTCAATTCAAACGGAAATGATCTCCGAGATAGACTCGGCGGACCTCGGCGTTGCCGCTCAGGTCATGCGGCGTCCCGGCGGCAAGCACTTTGCCGTTTTGGACGATGTAGGCGCGATTGGTGACGCTCAAGGTCTCGCGCACCTGGTGGTCGGTGACCAGTACGCCGATTCCCTCGCGGCTCAATTCGCTGATAATTTTCTGGATATCCACAACGGTCAAAGGGTCGATCCCCGAAAAAGGTTCGTCCAGCAGAATGAAGGCAGGCTCGAGCACGAGTGACCTGGCAATCTCCAGCCGCCGCCGCTCGCCTCCCGACAGCGTATACGCCCCGTTGGATCGAACCGTTTCCAGCTTCATTTGCGCCAATAGCTCCTCAAGCCGGTCCCGCTGTTGCTCCGAAGTCAGAGGCAGCGTTTCCAGGACCGCAATCAGGTTCTCTTCGACCGTAAGCTGCCGGAAAACCGAAGGTTCTTGCGGCAAATAACTGATCCCACTGCGGGCCCGGAGGTACATGGGGAGGTCGGTAATGTCGTCCCCGTTCAGCAGGACGCGCCCGGAATCCGGCCGGGCTAAACCTACCAGGATATAGAACGTCGTTGTCTTCCCAGCGCCGTTAGGCCCCAGAAGCCCTACCACTTCACCTTGGCTGATCTCCAGGTTGAGGTCGTCTACTACTTTTCGCCCTCGATAGGACTTGCTGAGTTCGACGGCCTGGAGCTTGAGCATGCCACGTCATTTCTCGACCTGGTGAAGCGTCACTGTTTTCGAGCCATCCGCCGAATCCACAACGATCCTATCATCAGCAAAATAGAAGGTCAATTGACGCCCCGTGGTGGTGTCGCCAGTTGAGCTATATAGAGTTGGTTTACCTTCCGAAAGAACAAACTTGCCTTCCGAGGCCGTGTATTCGGCCCGGTCCGAGGTCCCGCGTCGGTCTTCCTGGCGGACCGTCACATCTCCGCTGGCCACGGAACGCGACAATTGTTTGGTGCCGCTTGCGGCACCCGCGTCGGAAAAATAGAGATCGATTTGGTTGGCTTGGATGGAGCCTTGCTCGGAATCGACCCTTGCGTCTTGTTCGATTCGAGCGCGCGACTCCGTCTCCCAATACGTGAGCAATCCTCCGCTGACATGCCCCAGCTGCGTGCCAGGATGCGCCGCTTGGCCCGCCGTTGCCCTGTTCGATGGCGGCTTTGCCGTCTTGTTCGACGGCGGCCCCGGCACCTCTCCTGGCTTCGGATTCCACGCCGCCTGAGGAAATACTCCGCGCACTTTTCCTTTCGCCACCAGAGTGTGCGTCGGGCTATCCAATTCGATTGTTTCCCCCTCGATCACGGACTGTCCCTGCCACAATCTTCCTTTTCCGGAGTACACCGCGTGCCCTCGCGCCGTGTCCGCGACGAGATGTTCGGCCGAAACGTGCGCGGGCCCCTGCGCAAGATTCGAAATACTCTCCGCGGCGGGTTGCAAATCCGTGGTCAGCACGTGACCATCGGCGCGCAACGTATTCGCCCCCTGAGCGAACGACGCTGACTGCGCCGTGGTCCTCGTCGTCGCATCCGCAAGGATTACCGAGCCGTCCAGCGTGAAAATATTGGTGGAGCGATCCACGTGGGCGCGGTCTCCCTGCCCCGTGCGCTGCCCATCGCGGAAATGGACGCTCCCGGTTTGTTCGATCGTGGTCCATTGGCCCGCGCCGTCAAATTTCGCCGTGAGTTCGCGCGACGCCGTAATCTCGTCGGGCGCGTCGCCGAGTTTGCGCGTCACTTCCACGCCGCCCGTGCCCAACAGCTGCTGCAACTGGTTCTGCGCGTCGAATTTCAGATTCATCTGCTTGCCCGACATCCGCGTCGATTGCGGAACTGGCTTGCCGTTCACGAGGGCCACGTTCTGCCAATCGACGCGCGCCGGAGCGAGCGTGTTCACGCTCTCTACAAGGGTCTGCCCCGGGCGGGAATCGCTTGAAAAGTGGATTTCGAGAGCATCGCTTTCGACGTGGCGTGATCCTCCATTGAAAGAGGCGCTCGTGGATGTCAGCGTGACGCCGTTGCTGGCCGTCAGAAGACGAGGCGTGTTGTCTGAGGAAACGAGGTCCACCTGAATGCGCCCGGCATCGATTCCGTCCCCGCCGACAGGGGTGTTGCGCGTGCCGTGCACATTTCCCGTTGCCACGATGGTTTCAATCGACCCGTCGGGCCTGAGCCCCGAATCGATTTCGTCGGCGCTGAGCGCAAGCGGCCCTTGAGGACTCAAATCGTGCAATTGCGGATGGCCGCTGGCGACAAAGCGTCTCGCTTGAAATGCCGCGTCCAGCTCCAGCAGCAATTTGTCCGCGGTCAGCTCGAGCGTCGTCTGCTGCGCATGGACATCCCCATCCACTACGACTATTCGCTTCTCGCGCTGGAAGGACATGCGGTCGCCCGCCACGCGCACAATCTTTTCGCCCGTTGCCTCGGTTTTTTCAGGGGGATTGGATGACGAAAAAGAAAGATTCAATCCGACGCCCTGAAGCAATCGGAGTGTCCCGCTGTTGGAATCGTAGCTCACACCCACGGCGCGTCCTTCTCCCGCGGGCCAGCGGAACGTGACCGGTTTGTCCGTCCGCGCCTCACCGGAATCCCGGTCAAACGTCACGGCTGACGTCGTGACCTGTATGGCGTTGGCGCTCGCCTGCGGAGCGCCCCCGGCCTGCAGTTTGATCTGAACTTCCCCGGCGCAACTGATCTTCCCGGTATTCGAAATAAAATCGCAAGCCTTGGTGACGAGAGTGTCGTTGCGCTCTCCTTTTTTTCCGTACACCACGATGGCGACGTCTTCGAGGAGATTCCGGCTGCCTTCCTTGAATTCCGTCGTGCGGGACGCCTTCACGGTATAGATCGTTCTCTGCCCCTCGACTTTGGAATACGAAAATTCGTTCGAACGCTGCTCGACCGTCGGCGGCACGGCGGGCGGCGCCTTCTTCTCCGCCTGGCGCGCCACCCAAATATTCCTCGCATACACCCCCGCAACCACCACGGCCAGCAATCCCGCCGCCGCGAGCGACCACCGCGCATATTTCTGCGCTTCGCTGTTACGCATCTGTTCGAGAGCCTCGAAGACTTAGACGCCGAGTATAAGGGACGCGTTGGCGGTGGACAACCGTAGGGGGTGAAAGCTGAACGGTGTTAGAGTTCGAAAAACACAGTTGGATTTGCGGGACCTGTTCCCAAGTATCGATCTCCACGAAGGAATCGCTGGGATGGACGAATTGTGGAAATAAAATGAAACCCGCGTACGTATTAGATTAGCGGGACCTCGCGGAATGGGTCATGCTTGGTCCTTCGCTCTACGGTGAGCGATGAAGGGGGAAATCGGATGAAGGCCGCTGTAATGATGGAACCGGGCAAGTCCCCCGTATACGCGGACTTTCGCGACCCCGTGCCACAGGAGGGGGAAGAACTGATAACGGTCACGGCGTCCGCACTCAGCCAGATCACGAAAAGCCGCGCCTCGGGCTCCCACTACACCACTCCCGGTAGCCTTCCCGCCGTCGTTGGAATGGACGGCGTTGGCCGAACCCGGGACGGACGGCGAGTTTATTTCGTCCTGCCCGAAGCTCCCTTTGGCGGCATGGCGGAAAAAGTTGCGGTGAGGCAAGAACAGTGTATTCCGGTGCCGGATCAGGCAGATGACGTAACCGCCGCCGCCATCGCAATTCCCGGGATGTCCTCCTGGGCCGCGCTCAAGGAGCGCGCCCACCTGATTGCCGGAGAGACCGTACTGATCAACGGAGCCACGGGAGCGGCAGGACGCCTGGCCATACAGATCGCCAAGTTTATGGGCGCGAGGAAAGTTATCGCGACAGGCCGGGACGTCGACGCTCTGGAACAATTGAAAGTCCTAGGCGCGGATGTAACGATCCCGCTCATTCCATCCCCCAAAGAATTGGAGGCAGCGTTCGAGGAACAGTTTGGCGGCGAAGGCGTTGATGTTGTTCTCGACTACCTCTGGGGGCAGAGCGCCGAAATCCTGATCGTAGCGGCAGCCAGGGCAGGCAAGGAAGCAGTGCCCATCCGCTTCGTTCAGATCGGAGCGGCAAGCGGCGGCAACATTACATTGCCAAGCGCGGCCCTGCGCTCGTCCGCACTGGTCTTAATGGGCAGCGGCATCGGAAGCATTCCTCTCGAAGGGCTTGTCGGCGCGATTCGCGGTGTGATGCAGGCTGTTGTACCAGGCAAGCTGCAGATCAAAACGGAAACGGTTCCACTAGCCGACATCGAACAAACATGGAACAAGAACGGCGGTAAATCACGCTTCGTTTTTGTCGTAAGCCAGCATTACCCGGCGTCTCGTTAGCTTCAAACCCCCAAGGCTCTTCTCTCTGGGCGTTGAGCGTCCTAGTGAAATGTTCATAGGCATATTTTGTCGATACATTTCCGCGTCTGAAAGGAATTGAATGTGCGGATGACCTAGCGCGAAAGCACCTCGAGCAATGCGTCGCGCTGCACGTTCGCCTGGCGCGTAGTTCCTTTGAGGATGAGCCTGTAGACCGCCAGAGCGGCCGCGCTCAAGGCGAGGTACACAACAGGCAGCAGCCACAACCCCGCGAGCCAATTGCAGAGGAAGGCCGCTGCGGAGATCAATCCCATCTCCACGAAAAACAATCCAAAGGAAATGAGCATCGTCAATCCCGACGGGCGCTGCCGCTTCACGCCGAATTCAAATTTTCGCGGGAATTGAAGCGAAAGCCAGTTCCCCGCTCCCAAATGAATCAACGCGGCGAACAGAAGCCCCGTCCAGGTTGCCAGCAGGATGAGCACGCTCGGCGGATGCCCCATCACCGTTACCAGAACCAGTACCAGGAGCGACTCAAAGACCAGCAAGCCACCGTGAAATAGGTTCTTGGCCAGCATCACATCGCTGAACTTCACCGGAGCGAGGAACAATCTCTCCACACCCCGCCCTTCGTAGGCCAGGTTATTGGGGCAAAAATTCATCATGAGCAGCAGGATGTAAACAACCGACGCGGGATACGCGAAGTTGCCGCCAAATCTTCCAATGAAGGAAAGTCCGCCCTGGCGCCTCGGCACGGACGACGTCATGATGAAAAACGCGATCAGAATCAACGGCATAAAAGCGCTCATCATCAGCATCGTGTTCCGGTAAAAATAACGAATCTCCTTTCCTAAAATGGCGGCCACGGGCGCGCTGACAATTCTCAAGTGAGACTCGGACTCTTGGCCGGCAACCGCGGGTTTCGCCGGCAGAGGAACCGGAACGCGTTTCGCAACGGGTTTTTCCCGAACTGGCGCGGCACTTTCTCCCAGATCTTCACCGGTGAACTGTGCGCGCACTCGAAATGCAAAAAGTCCGCCGAACACCAAAGTATAAATCCCCAGTAAGGCGGCTGTTCCCAAAGCCGCCGCCGAATCGTCATTGGCGGCGTGTTCCAGCACGGTTCCCGGTAAAGCCGGCGGTAAGGATCGCCAAAAAGCGGCGCTATTCTCCACGCCGCGCCTCAGCGCCGAGCCCTTCCTTTGCAAAATGAGGCCTGAAAACTGTACGCCGAGAAATAACAGAATGGAAATTGCCGTGACGATTTCCCGCGTCCGGCGTTTCGCCAGCGCCCGTTCCAGCCACGCAAACACAAGCCGATTGAAGAGCAGATTCATCAGCACGGAAATTGTCAGCGCCAGCGCGGCCCACCACACGAGATCCGGCTGGGCGACCACAACGCCCACGCCGATGGCCACATGCCACAGGATTCCGACGAGCGCGAATGGGTCGGCAAAGCCGTACGCCGCGCTCATCAGGAAAAAGGCGGAAAACCTGACCGGGAATCGCAACAGATTTCGCCCATCAAAGCCGGGATTCATTTCCGTAGCGAGAACCGGCACAAACTGCCAAAACAAAAAGATGATCCAAAGCATTAAGGTGAGAAAATTCCATTTCCTGGACATCACAATCGCATAGGCGCCGAAGCCGATTCCCACGGAGAGTGCCAGCACCTGCACTCCGAAAAAAAAACCGAGCGCGATGTTCCCGACCAGGTGAACTTTCTCGGACTTGCTGCGCAGGCTGTTGCGGAATGTCTGCCAGCGGACCAGGATCAACAGCGATAACTGGCGGCCCAGCCCCGTCGAATAGGCTATTTCAGCCACGAGAGCTCTTCCTCCGATTTGCGCGGCGCGCCTTCGGGTTCCACAACGGCCAGGAAAATTTCCTCGAGAGTGAGTTTCTGCGCCGCAGCCGGGACGCCGCCGTTTACATGCGAGGCGGCGACCCCGGCGCGAAGCTCGTCGAGCGAACCTTGCGCAATAATCCGCCCCTTATTGATGATGGCCACGTGGCTGCACAAACGTTCGACGATCTCGAGCACGTGGGAGGTCAGGAAAATGGTCGCGCCGCGCGCCGTCATGTTGTGCAGCATCGTCTTCAATGTGCCCGCCGCGATTGCGTCCACTCCCTCGAAGGGTTCATCCAGAAATAAAATCCTCGGTCCGTGGATCACCGCGGCGGCGAGCGCCAGTTTTTTCTTCATGCCATGCGAATAATCAACCACAAGTGTTTTCGGGCGGTCGGCCAGGTCCATAAAATCCAGCAATTCCGCCGTACGCTGCGCGGCCGTCGCGCGGTCCAGCCCGTACATCTGCCCCACGAAATTCAAGAATTCGGTCCCTGTAAGCCGGTCAAACAGCGCCAGACCTTCCGGCACCACTCCGATCTGCCGCTTGACCTCCGTCGCGTTTCCTTCCAGGCTCAGCCCCAGCAGTTGGATGCGCCCCGCGGTCGGCGCCAGCAGTCCGGTCAACATGCGAATCGTAGTGGATTTCCCGGCGCCGTTCGGCCCCAGAAAACCGAAGAATTGTCCGGCATCCACGCGCAAGTCCACGTGATCCACGGCAACGAGGTTGCCGAAACTACGCGACAATCCTTCCGCGACGATCGCAGGCTCAGACAAGATTCCCCCAAATTAAAATCATATACTCGTTTCCTAACCATTCTCTCATGTCACTGGCAGAAAGGCTTTCCCGGAGCATGTCCTACGTGTCTGGTTAATCTCCTAGGGAAGATGGCGAAACACACAAGAAGAAGTAACACCTTGTGTATGGAATTGAACTGAAGCATTGAAATAAGACCCGAGAAACTGGATTTTCGCGATGTGGCTCACAAGTCAAAGCTGGGAGCTTTGGTGGCACGGACACTCGCCGTGGCGGGCCTGTGCGATTTTCGAAAACGTAGACGCCGAACATAGGGGCGCGCTGGCCGCGGACACCTGAGGCGACCCCGGGAGAGTTGTGCCGAATGCAGCAGAAGCGTACGATGCACAGACCAAAGATCTAAATCGAAAATTCCTGTTGGGAATTGTTTGAAGGAGGGTCGTCATGACCTGGAAGCTCGTTGAAACAGCCCAGCGGATCTGCGCATGCGTATTCACTCTGATTCTTTGCTCGTTCGCAGCCCAGCCTGTTGCGGCGCAGAATGGCTCGCAATTGAGAGACTGGAATTCTTTCACCAAAGACCCGGCGATGCCCTCCACCAAAAAGCTCACCTGCAAGGCGCTGGTGAGTTTGACTGGCTACGAATTCGCGATAAGTTCCGCGACCCTCGTGGGAGCGACAGGCGATGTGCCGGAACATTGTCGAGTGGCCGGCCAGATTCTCCCGGAAATCCAGTTTGAAGTGAATCTGCCCAGCGCGTGGAATGGCCGCCTTTACATGTTTGGCAACGGCGGATTTGCCGGAGAGCCGTTCGATGCTCCTGCCAGGATTGCCAGTCGTGAGCAAGCCTTGAAACATGGATTCGTAGTAGCTTCGACAAACACGGGTCATGAGGCTTTGCTTGAACCTCTAGCCAGTTTTGCGCTCAATCGGCAAAAGCTTCTCGATTACGCCTATCGCGCAGTGCACGTGACGGCCATGACGGCCAAGCAGATCACCAACCAGTTTTATCAATCACAGGTGACGCATTCCTACTTCGACGGTTGCTCGACGGGCGGACGCCAGGGCCTGATGTCGGCGCAAAGATTCCCGGAGGATTTTGACGGCATCGTAGTGGGAGTCTCCGGTCTTGAATTTTTCAGGGAGTTTGTTGCGTCATGTCTGGCGCGCCCAGGCGCTCCAATCGGCTCCCATCACGAAGCAAAAACTCTCCATCATTGCTGACCGACTCTATGCGAAGTGCGACAAATTGGATGGCCTGGCCGACGGCCTGATTGACGATCCCCGCAACTGTCCGTTCCATCTAGCCAGTGACCTCCCGAGATGCTCCGGCGATGTGGATGGCGCGAATTGCTTCACGAATGCGCAAATCAAGGCTCTCGAGAAAATCTACGACGGCGTCAAAATGAATGGGAAGCAATTCTTCCCCGGTCAGCCGCTCGGGGCTGAGATCGAGGCGATGGGTCCAAACGGACCGAGCAGTGGATGGGAACCGTGGATGGTATCGCAGACTGGACGCACGATCGATTCACAATTCGGCGAGAGCTTCCTGAGATATATCGCGTTTTCAAAGCCCGACCCGGAATTCAATCTTTCCAATTTTAATTTTGATACGGATGTTGAAAAGATGAGCTGGACAGCCCGGATTATGGATGCCACAGACCCCGATCTTTCGCGTTTCCAAGCGAGGGGCGGGAAGATCGTCATGTACTTTGGTTGGGCGGACCCGGCACTTACACCGTTCATGGGTGTTGATTACTACCAAAAGGTCGAAGCACATCTGGGTCCCACAACGACTGACTTCTACCGGCTGTTCATGGTTCCCGGAATGTTTCATTGCAGAGGAGGCGTCGGGGTCAGCACGTTTGACGCTCTCACGCCGCTAGTCCAATGGGTCGAGAATGGGATTCCGCCAGACCACATCATTGGGTCTCGGGTTGTCGATGACAAGGTGACACGCACTCGCCCGCTATGTCCGTATCCGCAGGTAGCGAAGTACAAAGGTTCGGGGAGTATCGACGACTCTAATAATTTCGCATGTGCCAAGCCGTGATGAGCAGTGCCAAGACAAATTGCCGAATACTGCTCCGGGCCTCGGGACCAAATTGGAAACTTGGAGACAAACGGGGAGGAAGCGATGCTGACGCGACGCAAGTTCGTAACGGGAGCAATTGCCGCAGGAGTTTTGCTGCGCACGGAAGCCGGCTTTGCTAAAGCTGCTCAACCAGCCACGGCGGTTAGCTTTGAAATCCCGCCGCACGCCTGCGACTGCCACACCCATTTTTACGCCGATCCAAAACAATTTCCCCTTTCCCCCGCGCACCTGTATACACCCCAAACTTTTCATCCCGAGGACATGTCCGCGCTGCACCGCGCCTTGCACATGGAGCG
This sequence comes from uncultured Acidobacteriota bacterium, assembly GCA_963768275.1. Classification (GTDB taxonomy): domain Bacteria; phylum Acidobacteriota; class Terriglobia; order Acidiferrales; family UBA7541; genus Palsa-360. The sequence continues at coordinate 205,612 of CAVYHH010000026.1, read as the reverse complement.
CGTCGTGATCGTGACGCCCAGCGTCTATGGACCCAATAACAATGGCGCCACGCTTTTCGGCATGAAGGCGCGCGGCGCGACCGCGCGCGGCATCGCCGTCGTGGACGAAAAAACGCCGGACAGCGACTTCGATGCGATGTACCGGGCGGGCGTCCGCGGCGCGCGAGTCATTTCCGGAGTTTCCGGCCCGACCGATCCTGCCGCCGCCCGCCCCATTTATCAGTCCGCGATGAACCGGTTCAAGAATCACAAATGGATGATCGAGCTGTATACGAACCTGGGAGTGATCTCGAACATCAAAGACCTGGTCCGTTCTTCTCCGGTGCCGACCGTGTTCGATCATTTCGGCGGCGTGCAAGCCTCGAACGGCTTGCAGCAGCCTGGTTTCGCCGATCTTCTGGAACTGCTTCGCTCCGGCAGCGCGTACGTGAAAATTTCGGGCGCCTATCGCTCGTCCACGAAGGCCCCCGACTATCCTGACGCCGCGCCCTACGCCAAGGCATTCATCGAAGCCAATCCGGACCGCGTCCTCTGGGGCACCGACTGGCCGCATCCCGCAGCGGCGCTTCCCGGCGCCAAGCCAAGCGACCCCATGCCGACGTTTTCCATCGACGATGGCCGCCTGCTCAACCAGCTCGCTGTCTGGGCGCCCGATCCGGCGATCCGCAAGAAGATCCTTGTCGACAATCCGGCGCGCCTATACGGGTTCTGAGGCCGCGGCGAAAGTATGGGCTGCAAGGCACATCCCCGCACCTTGACGCCCACTTGCATGTGACATACAATGTACGTACAAGGTGAAAGCGAGGACGAGCTATGCCTATTTCTCGTGCGAGAACGATTCGGACCCGGCGCATCAATCTTCGCGCCACGGACCGCCAGGAAAAACTCATTCGCACCGGCGCCGAGACCACCGGCGTCAGCTTGACCGATTTCATCCTCGACAGCGCCTGTTTGCAGGCCGAGCACGTGCTCGCGGACAAGCGTGAGTTCATCGCTTCCCCGAAACAATGGAAGGCGTTTGTCGAGGCCCTCGACCGCCCCGCTCGCGTGAAACCGGGGCTGGCGCGGCTCTTTTCCGAAAACCTCAAAGAAAGTTTCACCACGGGGAACACAGAGGGCACGGAGTAAATAAGAGAAGACATGATTCTGTTTCATATGAGGGAGGCAGTGTTTGCAGGTGCGCGAATGCATTCTCTGTGTTCTCTTTGCCCTCTGTGGTGAAATTTTCGCCGTCAATTAGCGAGGTGGCGCTATTCACTCCGACCAACCTCTCTCCCCCCTCGAAAAACTGACAAAGGATCACGACGTTTCTTCGTTCAATTGCGGGAAGCCGTCTCTGGATGACTGGCTCCGCCGTTTTGCGCTGACCAACCAGCAGAACGACTCGGCTCGCACATATGTCTTGCATCGCGCAAACAGAGTCGTTGGCTATTACTCACTTTCCGCAGGCTCCGTGCGCAAGGAAGAATCCCCCGCCCGCATTGCCAAGGGCCTCGCGAAGCGCCCGATCGGCGTCATCTTACTCGCGCGCCTCGCGGTCACCCGCAATGAGCACGGTGCGGGTCTCGGCAAGACCCTGCTGGCGGATGCCCTGGCGCGCGCTTTGACCGCAGCCGACGCGATCGGCGCTCGAGCAATCCTGGTTCATGCCATTGATGAAGAAGCTGCTTCGTTCTATAAGAAATTCGGTTTCGAGGCTTCGCCCCTTGATCCGAAACAACTTATGCTTCTGATGAAAGATCTTCGCGCCGCGTTGAAATCCATTGGCAAGATATGAATCTTGGATTGAATATCAAATCTCACAAGAGGTCGGCAGCAGTTAGAAAAAACCCCACACTTCGCGAGGCGCGAAGTGTGGGGCGCCCGGCTTCTCGATTGCAAACTCAGAGCGCGTCAAGAAACGCGATCAGATCAGCCTTCTCTTGGGCAGTAAAACCTATGTTGAAACGCTTGTCGTAGAATGTGAGGACATCCGCCAGGCTTCCGCCCGAGCCATTGTGAAAATAAGGTGCGCGGCTGGCAAGTCCGCGAAGAATGGGACCCTTGACTTTTCCAATGTCCACCCATTTCCCAGTAATGAGCGCGCGCCCCGGATCAGTGGTCTTGACGGTATCGCCTGTGGTGTTGTTCTTCAAGGTGAAGACCGGAAGGTAGCTGACATCCAGCGGACTCGTCGGGTCCGCGACACCGATGTTCAATGGCGCAGAAACGGAATGGTTGCCCACATTGGGTGTGTCATGACAAGTTCCGCATGTGCCGGAAAACGATGCCGGGAGCCCGGCCACATCGTTAATGCCCCCGACTCCAGAAATCGTAATCGCTTTCGAGTTGAACAGCGCTTCACCGCGGGCGATGCTGGCGCGCCGGCCAAGCGAATTCGTCCAAGCGTTAAACAAATTGAAGATCTTGGGGTTGAAGGGCGCCGCGGTGGGATTGAACATGAAGCTCGGCGGGAAGGAATCGTTGATGCCGATAAAAAATTGCTGCGAGGCGAGCGCTACGGGACCGCCGGATGCTCCGTCATCATTCAGAAAGCCAGCAAAGTAGTCGATGGCTTGGGCGGTTCGCAAGGACGTCTCGAACTCCACGATGTCTTGTACCTGCGCTGGCATGGGAATCGCGCCTTGCGCGTGCCCGGTGGTAGCGTCGATGGCTTGGTGAGCCAAGTCTGCCAGCAAAGCAGAATCAGGGTCGGGGTAGGTGATCTTTTCGGTGCTCGGTGGCGTTGACTCGCGCCCATCCGCCATGACGGTGCTGAGGAACTTCAGGTTTGTCGCTGGCAGCGGACGGCGATACATCGAAAGCGTCGATGGGTCATTGCATCCGTATGGATTACTGACGTTTTCCACCGTGAATTCGGCGCCAGCGGGCACGGATAAGGAAATTCGAATCAGGCCCCTACTTAGCAGCAAACTGTAGGCTTTACGCCGCCCTTCCAGCGTCGATGTGTCGATATCGTGGTCGCAGTTCGAACCGTCGTTGGTTCGGAAGATGGGATCCAAACCTCGGGTCAGAAGGAAACGCACCTGGACTTCGGCTGCGGAAACGCTCCAGCCCTCCCCGGGTAAGTGGCAGGAGGAGCAGGACCGCCCATTGGTTCCGAGCGATTGGAAGAATGCCCCGGTCAAACTGATTGGAGCATTATTGATGTTGTATGTTTCCAGAAATCCGCTACCGTTCGGAAACGGGGTCTTGTTGGGCAGCGATTGCGCGCCTGTACTCAACCCCACAATCAGACCCGTGATCAGTGCAGCGATGATCTTGAGCTTCATCGTAGCCTTCCTTTCGTTTTTGCGGTCGGAATCCTCGCATCGGACCGATTACACCGAAGGAACCGGAATTCCCTAGCGAGAACGATCTTCAGGGACGTGGCCCGTAACTATATAAGTATGGATTACTTTAAACTAGCCCCTAAAAGGGCTATAAAGAGTCTTACCCGTTCTTCTTAAGGATGTCCCATGGGCCTACAGCATCGCGCGATGCAGCCAAAAGATGTTGCTGAGTGCGCTGAGATCATAGCGGCGCACCCGGTTATCGGTCCGCGATATGGAAGTGCCATCTCGGATTTGCGTCCGGCTTGGCTCCGCTTGCTCGAAAGCGAAGCCAAGATTGCCAGGGTCATTGAGGAAGTCGACGGATCTCATGCCACGATTTGCTTCGTAGGGGTGAGCGTATTTGTTGGCGACACTTTCGTGCGGGAATTGAAGACCCCGCCGCTTGTCTGGTTTGGACCAGAGCTGGCAAGACGGATCGTGCGAGGAGATTCTCCGCTGCTCTCTGACAGGCAGGTTCGAGAGGCAAACTCATGCGGCGGCCTGAACACGGTCACATGGGAAGGTTGCATTCGCCCGGGATTTGAGTCCCACACGGAAGTTCATCGGAAAATTCTGGGCATATTTATTGAGGGTCATCGCGGTTACCTTTGGAAGGAGGCGATTTCCTCTCAGATCGAAAGTGTGGAGCGACTGCAGTGGTTGCTCAAAACCGGCGGCCTGCTGTGGGACCCAAAGCGTGGCCGCTACGTTGAGCCCTTGGAAAAACATCCAGAGGAAATCATCAGGAAACCCCACATTTTAGGCGTGACGCGGGAGATAGAGCACCAAAGGCCCGGCTCATGGGTTGGCGCCCTCTTCGATTATCATCCGCCGCAAATCGGCTTCAGCCAGGGCGAACAGAGGCTTTTGCTTTCAGCCCTCTCAGGACGAACCGACGAGGAGTTGTCCGCCGATCTGGGCACTTCCGCTTCTACCGTCAAGAATACATGGCGCTCGATCTATAATCGCGCGATCTCGCGCCTGCCGGAATTATTTCCAGAATACACGCGGCCGGAAGCGCGAATCTCCGAGCGCGGGAAGGAAAAAAAGCGCCACCTCCTCGCTTATCTTCGCGATCATCCCGAAGAACTGCGGCCAGTATCGCGAAAACTCCTGCAGCAAGCCGTCGCCCAACAGGGGCTCTCACGCAAATATAAGCGTGCGTGAGAAGCTCACTTCAAAACCTCCATCCTTCCCCTCCACGATCGACGCCTTCCAGCCAAGGAGACGCAAAATGCAGTGAGCGTGCGGTTACTTTGTGTGCTTGGAGGCGGCGGGTTGGCCTATTCTATTTGCAAATGAATTCTCTTCCGACGGCACGCAAATTTCTTCCAACAATTCGTCTTTGGTTCGCAGCTTCATGATTCGGGGAGGGCCGACGATGGGCTGGGTGTAGGCCTTTGGGTCGGTTACGGTGATGTCGTAGCCGATGGTGTCGCGGTCCACGCGGTGGTAGCGCTCGGTGACGCGCATGTCTTCGGTGTGCGGGTAGCCGGGCGCCCAATCCGTTGCATCTCTCAGGGGGTGCAGACTTTGAACTGATTTCTTTGCGCTTCCGTCAGGCAGACCTTCGCATTCCCGCACGCCTGGCCCTATTTGGCTTGCTCACAGAGCGACGCACCCTGCGCTTCCCTTTTTTGCGGATCGGCTGAATCAGTACCTCCGCGGGGACACTCAGCTTCTCATGCAGGCTGCGAATCATACTCAACGACAGCGGGCGATCGCCCCTCATAACCTCGTAAACGCGCGTCCGCTGCCCAATCACACCTACAAGGGAGCGAAGGTCCTTGCCTTCCTGTTCCAGCCGGAATTTGATCGCCTCAATCGGGTCGGGAAGATCGATCGGATAGCGCTGCCGTTCGTATGCCTCGATCAAGGTGACGAGGACATCGAGCTCATCGCCTCGCGGCGAGCCTTTCGGCGAGTCCCACAAATCTTCCACCCGGCGAAGCGCCCGGTCATAATCCGCCGCGTTCTTAATTGGCTTGATCTCCATAGTTCACCGTTCTGACGTTGATCCTATCGTACTCCGCGTGCGACCCAATCCATTTTATAAACACGATCCGGTGCGCGTAATTGATCGCGACCACCAATCGATACGAATTCCCTTTAATATTGAAGACAATTCTTTCGGGTCCCACGACGCTCGCATTCCGGTACGCCCGCACCACGTCCGCTGGCGTCCTCCAGTCCGCGTTGGCCGCCTCATGAAACCAGGAATCAAGCGCCGCCTTGACCGCTCTTTGGTCTTTGCTTCCTCTGAGCGTATCGACGAATCGCCTCAGCGTGCTTCGCGCGATAACCCTCATGGTCGGGCATCCTACCGAACACCGGAGATTATATCATTGTGCCCAAAATGGGTACAAGCACAGAGTTGAGTGGTGTTCGTTCAGGCACGCTTCTCCCCCAAGCGCTCGCCTACTTTGGCGTTTTGGGGACAGCCGGATCAGCAATTCGATTCGCGAAGGATTTTTCTTCCGAAGGTACGCAAATCTCCTCCAACAATTCGTCCTTTGGCCGCAGCTTCATGATTCGGTGTGGGCCGACGATGGGCTGCGCGTAGGCCTTTGGGTCGGTGACCGTAACGTCGTAGAGGATGGTGTCATGGTCCACGCGGCGGTAGCGCTCGGTGACGCGCATGTCTTCGCTGTGGGGGTAGCCTGTGGAACCAAGCCACGTGGCGTCACGAAAGCCGGCGGACTCAACTACGAACGTGTCGTCTCCTTCCCAGTGGCCGATGGCGTATCCGTACCACGTCGGATCGGCGTCCTTGGGAAGAGAGCGGCCGTCGGTCCAGATCGAGCGGTATTCGTGGTCGCGTTCGAAGAACTGGATCACGCGGGCGGGGACCTGAACAAACTCGAACAGTGTGTACATGAACATGACGCGCGGGAAACCCATGGGGTCGCATTGCAGGATGGGGTCATTGCCGCCCGGAGCGCGTTTTCGGCCGTAGCCGGGTTTTTCCTCGTCATACTTTGCTTGCGCCCACGGCGTCATCGGAGGAATCAGATTGTCTGGAGCAATGGGTTCGGAGCCGCCGGTTCCTTCGTAGTGCCACACCCCGAAGAGGTCTCGCTTCGGGGCGGGCGATGGCGCGGCTTTCGGAGTTGCCTGCTGCTGACTGGCAACGGGGACCGCTGCAAACGACAAGAGCACTACCATTGCAAGCCCGCATTTCTGCACAAAAACGCAGTGGAACTTTTTGCTGTGCGCGCACATTGGCGCAGGTCCCGACCGAGTCGGGATCTTCGACTTCAGCCTGTGCGGGTTTGTCCTTGCATGGACAAAAACCCACAGGCTGAAGCGTGTGCTACTTGAACCACCCACATTAGTGATGAACATGCTCGTTACTTCGCGGGATTGTGGGCAGCGGGTTCGCGGATTCTCTTCGCAAACTCATTCTCTAGCGACCAGACGCAGGGCTGCTCTTCAATCTCTTCGTGCGGCTTGAGCTTCATGATTCTCTGCGGCGCGACGATGGGCTTTGTGTAAGCCATCGGGTCGGTGACCGTCATGTCGTACACGATGGTGTCATGGTCGATGCGATGGTAGCGTTCGGTGACGCGCATTTCCTCGCTATGCGGAAAACCTGTGGGGCCAAGCCAGGTCTTGTCATTGAAGCCGGACGATTGCACGACGAAGGTGTCATCGCCTTCCCAATGGCCGATCGCGTAACCGAACCACGTCGGGTCGGCCTCGGTGGGAAGCTGCCGCCCATCGGTCCAGATGGGACGCCATTCGTGTTCGCGCTCCCAGAACTGGAGCACGCGGTCGTGCAGCTGAACGAGTTCATTCGGCGTGGGCATGAACATGATGCGCGGGAAGCCGATCGGGTCGCACTGCAAAATGGGGTCGTTTCCGCCCGGAGCGCCTCTGGGTCCGTATCCAGGCTTCTCGGTGTCGAACCTGGCCTTCGCCCACGGCGTCATCGGAGGCATATCCTTGTCGGGAGTCATGCTGTCCGCGCCGCCGCCTCCTTGATATTGCCAGACGCCAGAGAGGTCGCGTTTTGGAGCGGGCGAGGATGCGGATTTCGAGGCGGCTTGCTGCGGGGCGGCCTGGGCGCGCGCGATGGTCGAGAAGGTGAGCGCTGCCACGAAGGATGCTAGCAGATAAGTCAGCAGAGGATGTGGGCGACTTGGCACCTTGCGCCTCCTACCGTTTGCGGAAAAATACGAGTAGAAAAGTTAGCTGTATTTCAATCGCATGAATTGCAAAAACCACACAGCCAAGAGTGGCTGTGCTACCGGATGTCCATCTTCAACATGTGGCCATCGGCAAACACGACCTTCCCCGTTTTGTTGCCGGAAAAGCCGACCGGCGCTCCATTTTTAGCGGGGGCGAGGGTGATCGTAATTTGGTCGCCGGGCTTGACGGAGGTCCTCGTCCAGGTATTTCGCCGCAGGATTCCAGGACTTTGACTTTCGATCGCCCAATTTACGACCGCGCCCTTGTCGTCCTTCACGTCCAGAAAAATCTGGCAGTGGGGATTAGCCCACACAAATTCCGTCACCGTGCCCGAGATGGTGATCCAATGCTCCTCGTCGTAAGCGGAATTTCCGTGATGCGCCCACGCCGGGCCGCAAATCAAGAGAAGACCTGCGATCAAGAGAATGGAGGTTCCCAGCTTGAAATTCATGCGACACCCTCGCAAATCAAATCCATCTGCCTGCACTTGATTGGACCCTGCCATCGCTTCTATAGATCGGGCAGTTCCTTGCCGTCGGCGAGCACGATCTTCTTCAGACGCAAAATCTTCGTCCCGTTCTTGGATTGAAACCCGATGGCGGTGATGACGTCGCCGGGCTTCAGCGTGTTCTTGTCCCAGTCGCCATTGCGGACGAGCATCGCTGGGCTTCTGGCTTCGCAGATCCATTTTTCGATTTCGCCCTTATCGTTTTTTGCGTCCATGAAAATCTGCACGTGGGGATTGATGAATTCGAAGTTCGTCACGGTCGCTTTTACGGTCACGAGCTTATCCGTGTCGTAATTCGTTTCTCCGTGATGCGCCAGGACCGGCGCCGAAACAAAAAGAGCGGCAAACATTATGCCCAGACAGAGCAGTAAGTTTTTCATTTCCTAAGCCTCCAGCAAATAGCGACCCAAGCAGGACACACGATTCCGGTAACTTCATCGCTTGGAAAGTGGCTGAAAGAAATATCCCACCTCGATTGGAGACATGTCAATCCTAAAGTCGCTACTTCGCGGGTTTGACTTCGTTGTTTTCAATTTCATCGAAGGTGTCCTGATCCTCGCAAAATAGTTCCGCCAGAGTCCACTTCGGCCTTAACAGGAAATCCAGGTGCGCGGTCCAGGGCTTGGTGTACGCCTTCGGATCCTCGACGGTGATGTCGTCCGTCAAATGAAAATGGTTCGTCCGCCGGATCCGCTCGATAAGGTGAAGCCCTTCGCTGTGCGGGTGGCCGACGCGGTCCAGCCAGGTCTTGTCGTTGAAATTCACGGTGTCCGCGACCAGCGTGTCGCCCTCCCAATGCCCGATCGCGTCGCCCATCCATAAGGGACCGAGAGTCGCGTCATGCTTGCGGCCGTCCGTAAAAATCTGATGGCGGACGGAGTCATATTCGAAAAGCATGATGACTTCGCCGGGCGTCTGAACAACCTGCATCGGGAAGGGATGCATAATGACCCGAGGGTACCCGGGTGGAGTACAGGTGTGGTAAATAGGGTCGTTCGTTTCTGCGAGAGGATAAGAACGAGTTCCGAAGGAAGATTTGGAAGCCTTATATTGCGCCTCGCCCCAAGCAGTCATCGGAGGCTCTTCGTCGTTGAGTTCATACATCCAGAACCGCTCCACGACGCTAAGCGGCCGGGGACGATCGAGCATCCAGACCCCTGACAAGTCACGCGCCGGGTCCGCATTGACGTCCTTCGGGGCCTCGGATGGCTGCTTGGTTTGAGCGAAGGCCACCGCGAAAAAACTAAATGCAATCGCGAAGGCCAACGCAATTCCCAGTGGATACTTTCGCATTTTGAAACGCCTCCCCGGACTCAAAATTCTTTTTTTAAGTTCAGTTTTGCGGATCATACACCGCGGCAGTTCGATGCCGTCAAGACCAATTCAAACTCGGACTTCACAATCGAGCGATGACTGCCGCATCTGCGCCCAGTCTCGCTGACTTCGCGGGCTGAGGCATCTACTTCGCCGGTGCGGCCGCGTCCTTATCGATTTTCTGGAAGCTCTCCTCATCCTCGCAGAACTGCTCCGCCAGGGTCCACTTCGGCTTCAATACGAATGGCAGATGCGCGGTCCAGGGCTTCGTATACGCTTTCGGGTCTTCGATGGTGATGTCGTCAACCAAGTGATCGTGGTCAACTCGCCGGATTCGCTCGACCACGTGGAGAGCTTCGCTGTGCGGGTGTCCCATGCGGTCCAGCCAAGTCTTGTCGTTGAAATTCACGGTGTCCGCGACAAGAGTGTCTCCCTCCCAATGCCCGATCGAGTCGCCCATCCACAAGGGACCGAGAGCCGTGTCATGCTGGCGGCCGTCCGTAAATATCTGATGCCGGAGGGAGTCCCACTCGAAAAGCAGGATGACCTCGCCGGGAGCCTGAACGATCTGCATCGGCAGCGGATAAAGAAATGCAATCGGGAAACCGATCGGCGCACAAGTGTGGTAAAGGGGATCGGTGGTTTCCACGAGCGGATAAGCATGAGGCCCGAAAGAGGCCTTGGCCGCGTTATATTTCGACTGGGCCCAATCCGTCATGGGAGGCGCCTCGGGAGTGTACGTGTAGGCCCAGTATCGTTCCTGAACCCGAATCAGGCGCGGATGGTCGTCGAACCACACTCCTGACAGGTCGTGCGCTTGGTCCGAGTTCTCGGCCGTCGCCGGCTTGGATGGCTGTTTGGTTTGAGCGAAAGCCGCCGGCAAAAAACTCAATACCATGGCAAATGCCAGAGCAATGCCCAGTGAATCCTTTCGCATCTTAAAACTCCTCCCGAAACTCGAATCTCAACGGGCTATTTCGCCGGGGCTGCCGCGTCCTTGTCCAACTTCTGAAAACTCTCTTCATCCTCACAGAATTGCTCTTGCAGAGTCCACTTCGGCCTTAACCCAAATTCGATGTGCGTCGACCAGGGCTTCGTGTAGGCCTTTGGATCCTCGATCGTGATGTCGAGATCCAGGTGCGTTTGATCCTTCCGCCGGAATCGCTCGACAACGTGGAGGGCGTCGCTGTGCGGGTGCCCAATGCGATCGAGCCACGTTTTGTCGTTGAAATTTACGGTGTCGGCGACCAGCGTGTCGCCTTCCCAATGCCCGATCGAATCGCCCATCCACAAGGGCCCGAGCGTTGTGTCATGCGCGCGCCCGTCTGTAAAAATTTGGTGCCGGATGGAATCGTACTCGAAAAGCACGAGGACCTCGCCGGGCATCTGAACGATCTGCATGGGAAATGGATGAAGATAAATGCGCGGCAGGCCGGGCGGGCTGCAGGCGTGATAAAGCGGATCGTTCGTTTCCGCCAAGGGATAAGCGCGGTCGCCGAAGGAGGACTTGGTGGCATCGTATTGCGCCTGGCCCCACGCGGTCATGGGCGGCTCCTCTGCGTTGAACTTAAAAATCCAATACCGCTCGCTGACCGTGACCGGCCGAGGACGGTCATCGAACCAGACCCCAGTCAAGTCGCGCGCCTGATCTGAAGTTGCGGTCGCCGGCGCCGCGGTTTGCGGTTTGCTCTGAGCGGACGCTTCCGATGAAAAACTGAAGGCAATCGTCAACGCGAGTGAGACCCCGAATCGATGAATTCGCATTTCAAAACTCCTCCCCGGGCTCGAATTTCCTTCTTTGAAATCAGTTGAGGAGGATCATACCCTGCGGGAGTTTGCTGGCGTCAAGATGAATTCGCATAGCGCGCCAAAATTGAAGCGCAAAAAGAAGCGAATCGCTAACCAGTGATCATCAGAGGATGCCGGGGTTTTTTCGTAGCGCCCGCGTCCCGCCGGCTCCGTGCCGCTCTCCGGAACTCGAAAACTGCCGGCAAGATGCCGGCGCTACTTCTTGGAGCCCAGACCTCTACAGGTTATCTTTCACCGTGCCGTCCGCGAGCGTGAGCTTCTGAAGGCGCATGACCGTCGTTCCATTCTTGGCTCGAAAACCAAAAACAGTGATGACGTCTCCTGGCTTGAGCGTATTCTTGTCCCAGCCGCCTACGCGGACCAGCATCGTCGGACTCCTCATTTCGCAGTCCCATTTTTCGATTTCGCCTTTATCGTTCTTTACATCCAGGGTAATCAGCGTATGGGGATTGATGAACTCGAAGTCCGACACGGTTCCTTTGACGGACACGACCTTGTCCGTATCGTAATTCGCTTCTCCGTGATGTGCCGGAAGCGGGGCCGAAACCAGAAGCGCCGCGAAGGATACAGCCAGAATGAGTGCAAATTTCTTCATTTCCCAAGCCTCCCCATAAAGGCGAATGAAAACTAAATTACTTTTGCCAAAACCATCAGCGATGGAAGAACAACCTGCTTAAAATATCCCATCGAGTGCAGAGGGTGTCAATACCACTGTCGGCGTCCGTCAATCTCCTGGAAATAGCCCGAAATCAGCGACACCCTACGGAGAGAGCAGCCTGTTTATTTCGGTGGCGTGGACCCACTCTTATCGAAGTTCTCAAAGCTGTGCTCGTCCTCGCAAAACTGTTCGCCCAAAGTCCAGGTCGGCTTCAACACAAAATCCAGGTGCGCTGTCCAGGGCTTGGTGTACGCTTTCGGGTCCTCGATCGTGAGGTCGTCCGTCAAATGGCCGTGGTCGGTCCGCCGGATGCGCTCGACGAGGTGAAGCGCGCCGCTGTGCGGGTGCCCGACTCGGTCAATCCAGGTCTTGTCGTTGAAATTCACGGTGTCCACGATCAGAGTGTCTCCGTCCCAGTGCCCAATCGAGTCGCCCATCCACAATGGGCCAAGCGTCGTGTCGTGCGCACGGCCGTCTACATAGATTGGATGGCGGAGCGAGTCGTATTCAAAAAGAACGAGGATTTCGCCGGGCGTCTGAACGATTTCCATCGGGAAGGGATGGAGATAAACCCGCGGCAGACCGGGGGGTGTGCAACTGTGATAAAGGGGATCGTTCGTTTCCGCGAGGGGATACGTGTGAAGGCCGAAAGAAGACTTGGCCGCGTCGAATTGTGACTGTCCCCAGGCCGTCATCGGAGGCGGCTCCTTGCTGAATTCATAATTCCAGTACCGCTCCACGACAGGCGCCGTCCGTGGATGGTCCTGGCTCCAGAGTCCCGACAAGTCGTGCGGATCGAAGGCGCTAGGAGTGGCGGGAGCTACGGACGACGATTTCGTTTGAGCAATTGCCGCTGAGGAATAGATCCAGACAATCAGGAACGCCAGAACAGACCCCAACAGGTGCTTCCGCATTTCCGCACTCCTCCCGAATATCAAATCTCCGTATTCAATTTCAATTTGAATAAATCATACACCGCCGAAGTTCCATAGCGTCAAGAACAATTAGAGTCTTCTGGCTGAAAACCCGCGTCTATCGAGATCGATTGTCCATTCTTTGCGGTTTTTGTAAGGGGTTAGGATTCTTGATCTATTTCTCCGGGGAGGTGTCCTTAGTTGTCACAACCCCCTGCTGCTGACAAGGAGCTTTTCCCAGTTGAAAATATCCCATGATATGTGACATCCTATAGGATGTCTTATGATCCGGAGGGTGGTTCTAGATACTTCAGTGGTCGTCGCGGCGCTTCGCACCCGCTCTGGCGCTGGCAATGCCGTCCTTCGGTTGGTGGCAACGCGCCGGTTGACACCCCTGGCGACTCCACCGCTCTTCCTCGAGTACGAGGACGTGCTAAAACGGGCGGAGCAGCGTCTGGCACACGGGCTTGCCCCCGATGCCATCGACGAATTCCTGGCTGAATTTGCGGCGTTGATCGAGCCTGTCGAAGTTCATTTTCGCTGGCGGCCTCAGTTGCGCGATCCGAACGACGAAATGGTTCTAGAAGCTGCCATCCATGGAAGGGCGGATGCCCTGGTAACATACAACCTTGCAGATTTCGCGGCCGCAGGCGATCGATTCAAGATCCCCGTGCTTCGGCCAGCCGATCTGTTAAAGATGGTGAAACGATGAGCAAGTCGACCTATCCATTGAAACTGCCGCTCTCCACCAAGAAAGCCGCGCAGCGGCTGGCAAAGGAAGACGGGGTGTCCCTGAACCAATGGATCGCCGTTGCTGTTGCGGAAAAAGTCGGTGTGATTGAAACGGCAGCGGAGTTCTTCAAGAGCCGCGCGAAAGGGGCGACGGGGAAAGGTTTGATGAAATTTCTTCGCCAGGCTCCCAAAGCAGCGCCCGAGGTTGAAGACTCGAAACAGTAGAAAATTTCTCCTCCAAGAAAAACCCCACCCTTCGCAAAAAGCGCGAAGGATGGGGCGCCCAACTCATTTCAGATTGGATCGGAATCCTTCAATCTAAATCGGACGGGACGAAATATCCCACTTTGTTATTCGGCGCGGAGCCGTACCACATGCGGCCCTGCGCATCGAGGAAGAATTCCTTCATCATGTTTTCCGAATGTGCGTAAGGGAATTCGGTGACCTTGCCGGTTTTGGGATTGAGGCGGCCGATGACGTCCATTTCGTCGGACGAATACCAGATGTCGTGATTGCGATCGATCCCGAGCGCGTAAGGCGTCGCTCTTGGTCCGGGCAAATCGAATTCCTTGAACGTTTGCGTCTTCGGGTCGAACCGGCCGATCTTGCCGCCCTGATATTCCGCGTACCAGACGATGCCGTCGTCGTCGATTTCGATGCGGCGCGGCCAGCCGCCCTTGGAGGGCGGGGCCCATCGCGTAACCTTGCCCGTGTTTGCATCGACCATGCCGATTTTTCCTTGCGGGTAAAATTCCGCGAACCAGACATTGCCGCTCTTGTCGAGTTCGACTCCGTAGGGCGAAAATGTGTCCGGAAAATGCGAAAACTCGTTGTTCTTGGGATCGTAAACGGTCAGATTGTTGAACACGGCCGTTCCCCACACTCGTCCTCTTGAATCGACCCGCACGGTATGTTTCGAACCGCCGTCCTCGAGCCCTTCCATCCCAGGTTTGTAAGTGTCCTGGTACTCCGTGATGAGTTTTGTTTTCGGATCCCAGCGGCCGACTTTGTTCGCGGCCTGCTCGGAGATCCACACGGAACCGTCCGGAGCGGGCACGGCTGAATGAATGCCGGCGGGAAATGAATTCGGCGCCGTAAATTCCTGGACCACGCCCGTCTTCGGGTCGAGCCAACCGAGGGTGTTCGCCGAACCCATGTCTGGAATCCAGAGTTTTCCGTCCTTGTCCGGCGCGGCGCTGAACGGCATGCGGTTCGGCCCGGGCATGTCGTATTCGACATAAGTGATTTTCAACCCGTCATCGCTGACGGGGCGAACCGTGGCTTTGTATCCCGGCAGGGCGGCGGGGGATTTCGGCAGCTTGGCATCCGCGCCAAAGGCGTCATTCAAATAGTTCGTCAGGACGGCGGCATCTTCATCATTGATGTGATTGCCGAGGCGCGGGTGGCGCGTGGTGAGCATGAAGTTGACCGCTTGCGTCCAGCCGTCATGATCGCGTTTCACGGCGGCCATGCGGGATTGGAATCCGTGACAGGCAAAACAGTTCCCGTTCAGGATGTCTTTGCCTTTTCCAGCAGGAAGCAGGGCTTTACCTTGATACAAGGAAAGATCGGCCCAGCGCACGGTGCCCTGTTGGAGCGCGAAGTCGAGCGAAGAGGTATCGCCCGCGGCGAGTTTCACGCCCGTGCGCGGGTCGGCCGTGTATCCGGTTGCAGTGATGCGCACTTGATACTCGCCCGGCGGCAAATTTTGGATGCGGTAATGGCCCTGACTGTCGGACATGACGTTCACGGTGATTTTGGATTGCACATTCTGGGCATGAACGAATGCGCCCCGAAATGGCGCGCCTGCTGGGTCCTTGACGACGCCGGAGATGGTCGCGTCCGCCGCACCGTACGCAAACGCGGCGCAAAAAATGACAAGCCCTAGCGCTTTCCAAAAATGATTCATGGATCGTCTCCCTATTCGCTTCGCAACTCGCGGAGGCCTGGCTGACAGTGTGGACGAGGTTGAAACTTCGATCAAGGAAGCCTTCTTGTTGTTCGAGCCGTATAGCGGCAATTCTACCATGTTAAATGACGACCGAGGCGTGTCTGCTTTTGTAGCACAGCCACTCTTGGCTGTGCGGTTTTGTAGGTCGCACATGCTGCTAGCGGCCAAATGACGATTGCAAAACCCGCACAGGCAAGAGTGCCTGTGCTACTAGAAAAGCTCCCATTCAGTGAGCCTGCATGCCTCGGGCTTTGATGGAGGGCAAAGCTGCCGGCCCAGCCAGGAATTTAATCAGCGCGGCCGCTGCCTCAGGATTTTTTGCATTTGCGCTGACGGCGGCGGAGAAGCGAACGTAGCCTTGAAACGCGTCAGGAAATGGGCCCAGCAGTTCGAGGCTTTTCACCGGCAAAATTTCGCTGACGAGCGTGATGCCAAAATCCGCTTTCCCTTCGGCGACAGCGGCGTTCGTGCCGTCAGAAGTATCAAAGAGCAAGGTCTTGGCCTTCATGGTGTCGGCGATTCCAAGCGTATCAAGCATTCGCGTGATGTAGGGCGTGCTCGCTCCGGTGGGCCCGTAGGCGATCGCTTTCGCGCCAAGCAGCGCTCGCTTGAGCGCCTCGGGCGTGCTGATGTCCGGCCGGGCCGCTCCCTTGCGAATGCCGATGCCCACGCCCGCGCGGCTGATGGGCGTTCCCTCTCCGCCCATCGTCTTCCCTTCCTTGCTCAATTGGGCGATGCTTTCCACGGTCACGATCACCACGTCGAAAGGCTCGCCCGCGTCAATTTCCTGTTTCAGTGCGGCCGTCGGGCGGTATTGAACCGAGATCGTGTGCCCGATCGCGTGCTCGCTTTGCGCGAGAAGATCTTCAACCACGGCTTTGATCCCGTTCGAAGCCAGCACTCGAACCGCAGATGTCTGCGCGGCCACTCTTTGTGAAAATAGAAGCGCACATGCGACCGTGACTGCCACTACCATAATTTTTCTCATTGCCTTCCCTTTGCTGACTCTATGACATTTCCATTCTCGGAAGCCCTACTTCGATGGAGAGGTGAACATCGCAACCGCCCAAAAGCGCGTCAATATCCCTGCAAACAAAAGCCCGATCGCAAATAGAATCCATCGATTCTTTCGCCATGTTTCGCGATAGCCGGACCACTGCGCAAATATGTCGACGAAATACGCGGCGCAGTATGCCACATTGGCCAGGACTGCCATAAGAAAGATGAGCAGAATCGAGTCAACAGAAAGGTTCACTTTGGAAGCGGGATATCCCTTCCAAAAGTAGATCAAAACGATGACGGCCAGGACCGCGTTGTAAGCAAGGCGCAGCGGCTCCCAGTAGTGGATCGCATCCGTCAACGAATCACGGAGGGTCGGTGTTTCCATATTCTGGAGGCATTCTAGCTCGTTTTTCTCTCTTCCGTATCTACTTCAAAAATGCAGACGGTTATCCTGGTGGGCCGCCCGTGTTTATCCCGAAAGTAGCACAGGCTTCAGCCTGTGGGTTTTAGTCCATGCAAGGACCAAACCACCCCACAGGCTGAAGCCTGTGCCACAAGAATCTGTGTCAGTAACGACCAGTTAGCGGATCGATCCCGTCTCGGTTTCCACAAACACTTCGTGTTCCAGGCCCAGGTCGCGCGCGGAAGGCGTGAGGATCGTCTTGCGGCCGATGAAGATTTTTTCGCTGCGCGTCATCGCGCGACGCACATCGTTTTCGCTGACGAAGCCTTGAATTTCGATTGTTATTTTTGCGGGAGGCGCAGGCTTTTTTCCGGCATCCGCAATAGGAGCCGAGAGAACCGGCACGTCCGAGGTCTTTGTTGCGCTGGTTGTGGCGGCGGATGAAGCATCCGCGATTTGCGCCTTGGGCTTTGCGTATGAACTAAAAAAGCGGTCCGCGATTTCAGCAGCGATGGATGATGGGCTTGCCGATTCTTTCGGCGCGGGCGCAGCCGCGGGGATGGACTTTGGCGCGCCGCTCCCGCGAGCGATTCCTTGCGCCGCAAGCACATTTTCGACCACGCGAGCAATCGCCGCGCGATCCACGCCGCCGGTGGGCGCCACGGCAGTGGATGCGACAGGTTTCTTTTCTTCCTGCTTCGCCTCATGGGAGGGCGGCGTACTCGGCGTTGATACTGGCGAAGAGGCTCGCGCTGCCGGCACGCCCACTTTTTCCTGTACCGCCTCTGGCTCGGGCGAATTCGCTGCTCCCGCCATGCGCTGGTCGGCGGGGACGGTGCGATGCTCGACGCCGCGCGTTTCCCAGGCGATCCGCTTCACGTTCATCAAGTGCTGCGGGCCGATGTTGTCCGAAGTGATGTTCCCGCCGGGCGCGCCGCAGCCGAGCGTCATCGCCGGAAAAAGGTTCGTCGAATAGCCGATCGAGCCGTGCACCGACGCGCTGTTCACGACCACGCGAAACGCGGGCATGGCCTCGCCGAACTCCAGAATCGCGGAGCGATTCTGCGAGTGGATCGAGCAAGTGTGCCCCAGCCCGCCGAATTCCAGCAGCCGGCGGCAAAGCGCGATTCCCGCGGCGAGGTTCGGCACGGCATAAAACGCGAGTATCGGCGACAACTTCTCGGCGGAGAGTGGAAATTCGCGCCCCACTTGTTCCGGATCGAGGCGCGCAATCAGCACGCGCGTCGCGGGCGGCGCCTTGATGCCCGCCATTTCGGCGATTACGGTCGCGGCGCGGCCGACGATTTTCGTATTCGGCGTGTGCGATCCCGGCAGGAACACGAGGCGCGCCACCTTTTCCATTTCTTCCGGCGAAAGAAAATACGCGCCCTGCCGGCGGCATTCCTCGAGCGCGCGCGCGCGCACCGATTCCTCGGCGACGATGGCCTGTTCGGACGAGCAGATCGTTCCGTAATCAAATGTTTTTCCGGCAATGATGTCCGCGACGGCCTTGCGCACGTCGGCGGTGCGCTCGATGAACGCAGGCACGTTGCCCGGCCCGACGCCGTAGGCCGGCTTGCCCGAGCCGTACGCGGCGCGCACGAGGCCCGTGCCGCCCGTCGCCAGAATCACGCCGACCTCGGGCCGCCGCATCAGCTCGCGCGTGCCTTCGAGCGTTGTGTGCTGCATGCACTGGATCAGCCCCTCCGGCGCGCCCGCCGTGAGCGCGGCGCGATCGAGCAGCGTGGCCGCCTGGCAAATACACTTGATGGCGGAGGGATGCGGACTCAGCACAATCGCGTTCTGAGCTTTCACGGAAATCAGCGTCTTGTAGATCGCGGTCGAGGTTGGATTCGTGGAAGGAATCACGGCCGCGACAACGCCGATGGGCGACGCCACTTCGACGATGCCCTTTTCGCGGTCTTCGCGCAGGATCCCGACGGTGCGCATGCCGCGAATCGCATTCGGCACGTTCACCGCGGCCAGCGTATTCTTCACGATTTTATCGGGAACGTTGCCGAATCCGGTTTCTTCCACGGCCGTGCGCGCCAGCGGCTCCGCGTTTTCAGCGGCTGCTTTCGCGCAGGCTTCCACGATGGCGTCGACTTGTTCCTGGGAAAATGCCGCGAATTTTTTCTGTGCGGCGGCGGCTCGGGCCGCCAGTTCGCGGGCTTCTTGAATGGAGATGAGGTCGCGATCGCGCAGGCTCAAAACGCTTTACCTTCTCCTACGAACGTCGTTGCTGGTGCTCGCCGGTTGTTGTAGCTCGCCCGCCGCGGCGGGCGAGGGTTTGCTCGATGGAACGCTAAAAAAATCCCCGCGTCTGAAGACGCGGGCTACAACAAATTCATGACTGCTCGGAGGACAATAATTCCGCGTCCTCTACTTTTTCACTCCCGGCGGCGCTCCGCCTCCGGGCAAAATCTTTTCGACATGCTCGTGCGGACGCGGGATCACATGCACGGAAACGAGTTCGCCTACACGGCGCGCGGCAGCCGCTCCTGCGTCCGTCGCCGCTTTGACCGCGCCTACGTCTCCCCGCACCATCACCGTGACATATCCCGAGCCGATATATTCCTTGCCGATGAGGATGACGTTAGCGGCCTTCACCATAGCGTCGGCGGCTTCAATCGAAGCGACCAGGCCCTTGGTCTCAATCATCCCCAATGCTTCGTTGGACATGCGCTCCTCGTCTCGGCTCGTCCGGGACATCGAATCCATTCACACTGCCGCGTGCCACCGGGTGCGCTGAGACTAGCATGGCATACGAGGTGAATCAAGAAAATGCGGGAGGAAGGCCTTTGCGTTACTGTGGAAATCGCGCCGCGGAGCTTTTTATGAAGACGGCAGCACGCCGATTTTCGCCGCGGCCACGCCGTTGCGGGTCGTGTTCTTGATCGCGTACATGGCCTCGTCGGCCAGATGGAGCAATTCCACCTTGGTCTTCGCGTCCGACGGATACGACGCCACGCCGATGCTCGCCGTGAAGTGGACGTCCAGCCCTTCGGTGACCAGCCAGCGCGTCTCTCCGATCAATTTATGCAGCCGGCGGGCGACGACAAACGCGTTATCTTTCGAGGCCTGCGGCAGCACGATCACGAATTCATCGCCGCCGTAGCGAAACGCGAAATCGATCCTGCGGCAGGCGCTTTTCACGATCTGCCCCACTTCAGCGAGAAGTTTCGATCCGATCAGGTGTCCGTGTGTGTCATTGATTCCCTTGAAGTGGTCGAGATCGATGAACACCACGGAAAATTCGTAGCCGTAACGCTGCGAGCGGTAAATTTCCGTTTCCAGAATGAAATCCATGTGCCGCGCGTTATAAAGGCTCGTGCAATCGTCCGTGATCGTAAGCTCGTGGATGCGCTTCACGTGACGAGCGTTTTCCAGAGCGATCGCGGCAAAATCCGCCAGCGCCTCGAGCAGCGCCAGATCACGCTCCATGAAGCCTTCCCGCTCCACGCAATTGATCAGTTCGATGACGCCCAGGCAGTGGTCGCGGTATCGCACGGGAACGGCGACGATCGAGCGCGTTTCCTGCTTAGTTTTTTCGTCGACCTTGGAGAAAAACCGAGTGTCCTGGCTCACGTCGGGCACGATCACGGCTTCGTCATGCTGCGCCACCCAGCCGGCGATTCCCTGCCCCATCTTGATCCGCACGTCCTTCAGCGCTTGCGCGCCCTTGCCGACCGCCAGCTCGAAATACAGATCCTGCTTGATTTCATCGACGAGAAGGAGCGACCAGGTATCCGGGCGCAGGAATTCGTCGATCTTTTCCATGATGGTGCGAAGGACTTGATCGAGTTGCAGGGAGGAAGTAAGCGCCTTGCCCAGCTCGTGGAACACCGCGATTTCGCCCGCCTCGCGTTGTTCTCCCCGAACCGTTGTGCTGCGGCGCCGCTCGATCCCAGAAAAATTCTCAGTCGTGGTCACTGAAAGCCTTGGTGCCAGAGTCTATCGCGGGTCACCCGCCGGTTCGCGGAAGGTGTTGGGGCACTAGAAATTATAGTCAACTCTTGTCAATCTGTGCAACGGCGACTTCGCAGGGTGTTGCTCGAAAGTAAAAAGCCGCATAGATTGACACTTTCGGCAGGGTTTTCCGTGAGATTGACACTCCCGCGCCGCCCGCCTATATTCGCTGGGAACAGCGGGCCGAAAAAGAACAATGACCACTGGCACTTTTGGCGAGAGCCTAAAACGCGAACGGGAATTGCGGAGCGTCACTCTGGAGGAGATTTCCGCCGCTACGCGAATTGCCACGCGGTTCCTGAGGGCCATTGAAAACGAGGAGTGGGATCAGCTGCCCGGCGGGGTTTTCAACCGGGGATTCGTGCGGGCCATGGCCCGCTATCTCGGCCTGGATGAAGAAAACACTGTCGCGGAATATACCTTGGCTGTCGGGGACCGTCCCAGCGTTCCTGTCTGGACCGGCAGCCCTCCCATGGTTACGCCAGAGCAGCCCTGGCTGGCGTGGATCATTGCCGCCGTCGTTGTCCTGGCGTTGCTGGGCGGAGGCTGGTTCGGCGCGCGGCGATTGCTTGCCTGGCGCGCCGCAAGGCGAGCCGCTGCAGTAAGTGCCGCGTCATCTCCCGCGTCCTCTGGTGCGCCGCAGCAGACCGCTGATGCGACCGTTCCTGGAAACAGTGATACATCAACCCCAATCGCTCAGGATGCAACCTCGATGGCGCCGGCTGCGGCTACGGATTCCGCGTCCGCCTCTGCGCCGGTTTCGCCGGCGAACGACCTCATGGAACTGAAAATCCAGACGGGCAAGAGAACCAAGGTCACGATTGTGGCTGACAATGATATGGTCTTTGACGGAACCATGAAGGCCGGGGAAAATCATTTTTTCTCAGCCGCGGACCATTTTCAAGTGACCGCCAAGGATGCGGGCGTGCTGCACATCGAGTTGAACGGAAAAACGCTCGCTCCCATTGGTTCCCCGGGACACGCGGGCAAGGTCACGCTCACGCGAGACACTCTCAAGGGAGCCTCAAGTGGCGGAAATTAGCGTCGCGTTGCGTGATGAAATTCGTGCCGGCCGCACGACCCCGGAGCGAAAGCTTGCCATCTGCGGCGAGGCGGCGTCGCTCGCGCCGGAAGACCGCATCGAACCGCTCTGCATCCTTGCCGCTGATTCGGATTCCGCGGTCCGCGAGAAAGCTGCGAGCATTCTGCTGACTCAGCCGCTGAAAACCGTCCTCGCCGCGCTCGCGCAGCCCGGCGCCGCTCCGGAAATGTTCGCCTACTGCGCCGCTGAATTTCCGCGCCGGCCGGGCGTGGCCGACGCGCTGGCCCAAAATACGACCTGCCCCATCGAAGTCCTTCGCCCTGTCATCCACTATCTCTCGGTCACCGCCGTTCAAGAACTGTTCGAGGACCTCGACCGGCTGAGCACTTCCCCCATCCTGGTGGCCGAACTCATCGCCTCCGCCGTGATCAATGCGGAGCAGCGCACTCATCTGCAGGAGTTGCAGCGCGCCGAGCCGGAACCCGTCGAGGCATTCGTCGAAGCCGTGGAAGCCGCCGAGCCGGACCAGGGAAAACGCGAAACGCTGTTGCAAAAATTGGGCCGCATGCGCGTCGTGGAGCGCGTGCAACGCGCGCTCAAGGGAGGCCGCGACGAGCGCCTCCTGCTGATCCGCGACCCCTGCAAGGTGGTCCAGCGCGCTGTCCTCCAATCCCCGCAACTTTCCGAGCAGGAAGTGGAATCCTTCGCGAACATGGCCAGCCTGACCGACGAAACCCTTCGCCTGATCGCCGGCAACCGCAAGTTTCGCAAAAACTACACCATTACTCGCGCGCTGATGTTCAATCCAAAAACGCCGCTGGAGGTCACGCTCCACCTGTTGCCCCACATGAAGCCGCTGGACCTCAAATTCCTGTCGACCAACAAGAACGTCTCCGATACGCTGCGGACAGCTTCGGCGCGCCTTCAGCGCCAGCGCACCGCGGAGCGCAGCTCGTAGAGCCGCGTCGGATGTGATTCGTGACTCGTGATTTGTGAGTCGTGATCTGTTCTTAGTGATTTGAAATTTCAAATTTGAGATTGGTGGCCTGAGATTCATGATTGGGTCAACAATCGGCGGAATACGCGGATTTCAACTTCAGATTGGATTTAAAAGAATACGAATGGAACTGCGCATCAAATCTAAACGATCCGCTGGGACTCTTCACGAATCACGATTCACAAATCACGAATCACGATTCACAAAAACGATCCGTCGAACGGCTTCGGCAACAGGGCGGACATGCGATAGCGCTCGACTTTGCCGCTCAGGTTCGCGAGGATTACTTCCGCGTCGCCGCAGAATTCCCACAGGATCTGGCGGCACGACCCGCACGGAGGCGTGAGCGCATCGGTGTCCGCGACGACGGCGACGGCGTCGAATCCGCGCTCGCCTTCGGAAATCGCCTTGAAGATGGCGACGCGCTCCGCGCACAGCGTCAAGCCATAGGTGGCATTTTCCACGTTGCAGCCGGTAAAAATTCTGCCGGATTTCGCGCGCACCGCGGCGCCCACGCGGAAATTGGAATAGGGCGCGTGCGCGTGCTCGCGCGCGGTTCGCGCCGCGGCGATCAATGCGTCGTGGTGGGCATCATGTTGGGCGTCAGGTTCGCTCATGGCAGGTCCTTACTCATGCGTGGAATCACGGCCCGCAACAGGGCCACAAAATCCGCCTTCACGCGCTCGCCGGTTTCCATGACTTCCTCGGTCGTAATCGGCTGATCGAGAATCCCCGCCGCCATGTTCGTGACGCAGGAAATTCCCAGCACCCGAATGCCCAGGTGTGCGGCGGCAATCACTTCCGGCACGGTGGACATCCCGACGAGGTCCGCGCCGATCGTCCGCAAGTAGCGAATTTCCGCCGGCGTTTCGTAGCTCGGCCCGGTGAGCGCCGCGTACACGCCCTCGGCGATTTCGATCCCGAGGCGTTTGCCGTCCTGCAGCGCCGCCGCCTGGTACGGTTTCCAGTACACCTGCGTCATGTCGGGAAAGCGCTCGCCGAAATGCTCGTCGTTCGGCCCAATCAAAGGATTCGTCCCCTGAAGATTGATGTGATCGCGCAGAACGACGAGACACCCTTGCTTGAAATTGCGATTGATTCCGCCCGCGGCGTTCGTAACCACTACGGCGCCGATTCCCATCCGGGCCATCACGCGCATCGGGAAAATCACTTCGCGCATCGAGTAGCCTTCGTAGAAATGCACGCGCCCCTGCATGATGGCCACCGGCACGTCCGCGACTTTGCCGATGACCATGCGCCCGGCGTGTCCAATCGCTGTCGATCGAGGGAAATGCGGAATTTTCGCGTATTCAATGCGCGCCGCGCCCGCAATTTCATTCGCGAAGGCGCCCAATCCGCTGCCGAGGATCAAGCCAATGCGAGGACGCAGTTTTGTTTTTGCCAGGATAGATTTCGCTGCAACCTCGGCGTGCACGAACTCCTGGCTCGGTTTTGTTTTGGCCGCTGCGGATGCGCTCATTTCAAAAACATCCCCACAATCGAGGCGGACATCAGGTTCGCCATGGTCCCGGCGAGCATCGCGCGTATGCCGAATTTCGCCAGCTGCGATTTCAGATTCGGCGCGAGCGCGCCGATGCCCCCGATTTGCATTCCAATGGAGCTGAAATTCGCGAAGCCGCAGAGCGCAAACGTTGCGATCGTAAAAGAGCGCGGATCGAGCGTGCCCTTCATCGGACCGAGCTTGGAAAACGCTAGAAGCTCGTTGACGACCATACGCGTGCCCAACAGATCTCCAATCTGCACGCAATCGTGCCACGGCACACCGATAATGAACGCCACCGGCGCAAACGCCCAGCCAAAAATTTGCTCCAGGCTCGTCGGAAACCACATCACGCCGTGCCCACCCAGAAAGTTGTGAATTCCCCCTAGGATGCCGTTGGTGAGCGCGATCAGCGCCAGGAAGGCAATCAGCATCGCTCCCACGTTGATCGCCATGCCAAGCCCTTCGCTTGTCCCGCGCGCAATGGCCGCAAGGAAGTTCGCGTCGCGTTCCACATTCTCCATATGCACGACACCCATGGTCTTCGGCTGCTCAGTCTCCGGCACAAGCATTTTTGAAATGAGCAGCGTCCCCGGCGCGGTCATGATGACCGCCGTGAGCAGGTGTCGCGCTTCCACGCCGAACGCAATGTACGCCGCCATGATTCCGCCCGAAACGTGGGCCATGCCGCTCGTCATGATCGTCATCAACTCGGACTGCGTTAAGTCCGGCAGAAACGGCCGAATCGTCAGCGGCGCTTCGGTCTGCCCCATGAAGATACTCGCCGCGACGTTCAGTGATTCCGCGCCGCTCGCGCCCATGACCCGCTGCATCACCCACGCCGCCGCGCGAATCACCACCTGCATGACGCCGAGATAGTAGAGAAGCGCAAACAGGGACGCGATGAAAATAATCGTCGGCAAAACCTGAAACGCGAAAATGAATCCGATCGAGGATCGTTGCTTCCCCAGCTCGCCAAACACGAATTCCGATCCCACAAACGCAAAAGCGAGCAGCTTGTTCACTCCATTGCCCGCCCGATAAAAAAGCATCTGTCCGAACGTCCAATAGAACACCAGAAACGCGAAGGCGATCTGCAAGGACAAACCCCATATCACCATCTTCAGCTTGATCGCCCGCCGGTTGGTCGAAAACAAATAGGCCAGCCCAAGCATCGTCAGCAACCCCAGCACGCCCGTGAATCGGCCCATTCGCGGTCTCCTCGCATTCCCGGTACGCCCGGGAAATGCCCGTCACAGTAGCACGCCCGGGAACAACTCGGGATGTGGAAATTCTGATGTGCAGGATTTGCCGCCCGCGAAGAGTGTCCAGCCGGATTGTCATTTCCGGAGGAGGACGAAACACGTTCTTCCCTACGTACCATGTATGGTACACTGTTACAGTGGGCAAGAAACCTAAGCCTCCCGTTACTCCGGCAGCCCCGTCTGGAGCACTCGAAAAACCGGGCAAGCGAGTTCCAGCGGTCTTCTTCCAGACGGATGCTGGCGGAGAGCCTTTGCGAAACTGGTTGAAGAGTCTGCCCTTCGATGAAGACCGCAAGCGGATTGGCGAGGACATTAAGACAGTGGAGTTCGGCTGGCCGATCGGGATGCCCGTTTGCAGATCGTTGGGGGACGGTGTTTATGAAATACGAACGAGCCTGGCCCAAAATCGAATTGCGCGGATCCTTTTCTACATCGATCGGAAGGGCCGAATGGTCCTTCTGCACGGATTCATCAAGAAGACGCCGAAAACACCGAACGAGGATTTAGATCTGGCGAGGCGTAACAAGAACCAGCATCAAAAAGGAATGAGATGAAAACAAAAAGAGGCCGTAGGGTGAAAGACCACACTGGTTCGACCTTCGACAGCTTTCTCGAAGAAGAAGGAATCCGGGAAGAGGTCGAGGCAGTGGCAATCAAGCGGGTACTGGCTTGGCAGCTTAAAAAGGCGATGAAGGAGCAGCGAAAGACCAAGCAACTCATGGCGAAACAGCTTCACACGAGCAGATCGCAACTCGATCGATTGCTTGATCCACAAAATATCTCCGTGACGATTGCCACGATCACGCGGGCAGCCCGGGCGCTTGGGAAGCGTGTCATCATTCACGTGGCGGACGTAAAGGCAAAGCGTGCCTAGCCGGATGGACCACCCTTTGAATCAGCCCTAAGGTTCATAGCTTTTCCCCTCTTGCGGCTTGTCCGCGAAGCAGGAAAGTCTTCGGATATTTTCCTTCGCCACAGACCTTGAATGAACCGAAATCCTTATGCCAATCGCCCTCGGGCGCGTCGGGCTCCGATTCACGCCATATCTTTAGCTGGTACAGATCTTCCACGGTGATTTTCCGTTCGGAGAGTCTTTCAAAAAGGTGATCGCGAAGCGCGGGCGGCAAGTCCGTCCACTGAATCTTCGGCATTTATTCACCGAAGGTCATGCGGGCCAGCGCTTCTTTGATTCGCTTCCGTTCGGCGGGGTCTGAGGTGGCGCTGAGCTGGTCCGCCAATTCAAAAAACCTCGACTTTTCGGCTTCTTTCGACTCGATTCCTGTTTCGATCAATTCCACCAAAACGCGGTTGGTGCTGGTCTTGCGGTTCTTCGCAAGCGTTTGAACTCGCCGCGCGAGGCGGGCGGGAAGTGAAACACTTTGTCGAATCGGCTTCTCAAGGGTTGCCATGATGTAAGGTTACACCATTTTGCACCACTTTGCACCATTTAAGGCGAAGGCGAGCTTCAATATAGTGCAGCCACAGCTCGCTCCCGAAACCCACCTTACGCGCCGATCACCTGGTGGACGAGCGGAGGGAGGGATTTAGGCTTTTCGGGTTCAATGCGATAGGCGGTTTCGGCAAGGCGCCTTGCCTCCGCGAGGCGCGCGTCGGAGTTGTAGTGCAGCGTGCACAGCGACTCTCCCCGCGCGACGGCATCGCCGATGCGCTTGTGAAACTCGAGGCCAACGGCAGGGTCGATCTTGTCTTCCTTCTTTTCCCGGCCGCCGCCCAGGATCACGCCGGCCACGCCCAGCTGTTCGCACTGGATTGCGGTAATGTATCCACCAGCGGAGCTGGTGACATCGAGAGTCTGCCGCGCGCGCGCCAGGCGATGCGGATCGTCCACGACGCCCACATCGCCGCCCTGCAACCCCACGATTTCACGGAATTTCTCGCGCGCCTGGCCGGAGGCAATCAAGTCCGAGGAGAGCTTCTTCCCCTCCTCCAGCGTCTTCACGCGCTCGCCGAGGAAGAACATCCACGCCGCAAGTTCTAGGCAAAGCTCGCGCAGGTCCGCGGGCCCTCCTCCGGCCAGCACTTCGATCGACTCCGCGACCTCCATGGCGTTGCCGGCCTTGCGCCCGAGGGGCTGATTCATGTCGGTCAGGAGCGCAACCACTTTCTTGCCCATCCGCTTTCCGGTCTCGACGAGCAATTCCGCCAGGTTCACCGCGTCCTCCATCTTTTTCATGAACGCGCCCGATCCAGTCTTGACATCGAGCACCAGCGCGTCGATCCCTTCGGCCAGTTTCTTGCTCATGATGGAAGCGCAGATCAGCGCGGGGCTTTCGACCGTCCCGGTCACGTCGCGCAACGCGTAGATTTTCTTGTCGGCAGGCGCGATTTCCGCCGTCTGCCCGATCAGGGCGCACCCGCAGGTCTCGAGGACATGACGGAATTCGGCAAGCGTCAGATTGACGCTAAATCCGGGGATGGATTCCAGCTTATCGAGCGTGCCACCGCTATGGCCCAGGCCGCGCCCGCTGATCATGGGAACTTTCAGGCCACCAGCCGCCACGATGGGAGCGATAACCAACGAAGTCTTGTCCCCAACGCCTCCCGTGGAGTGCTTGTCCACCTTGCGCCCGGCCAGATCGGAAAAGTCCAGGACGCGGCCCGAGTGCAGCATGGCCTCGGTCAGCGCGGCAATTTCAGGCCGGCTCATGCCGCGCAGCACGACCGCCATCAGCCATGCGGACATTTGATAATCGGGAATGTCGCCGTGGGTGTACGAGGCAATGAGTTGCTGGATTTCCTCGGGAGCGAGTTCGCCCGAGTCCCGCTTGCGGCGAATCAGGTCAACGGCGCGCATGCGCTTGGGGGATCAATCCGCGGCTGCCAAACGGGAAACGCCAGAGGCCCCCTGGAGCAGTTCCAAGTGGCTGATTTCCGCCGGGCAGCGGAGTCTCCAGGGAAGGACGATCGTACCGATGCCGCGGCTAACGTAAATTTGCGTGGCTCCCATCCGGTCCCAGCCGATCTTGTACCGCAACCGCTCCGGCGAGCGCCCGTACACAGTACCGAGAAGGGGCAGGTTGACTTGTCCGCCGTGGGTATGCCCGGAAAGGACTAAGCTTACGTTGTGCCGTGAGGCAAGGTGGATCACGCGGGGATTGTGCGCAAGAAGGATCGTGGCTGCCTCGCGCGGGACTCCGCGCACGGCGCGCCGCAAATCCGCCCCGTACCCGTAGTCGTCCACTCCAGCCAGGTACACAGACTCCCCGCCAAACCACAACGTAACGTGCCGATTGCGCAGGACATCAATACGCTGCCGGCGCAACGCCGTAGTTATGGCATCGGCATCCACGCGGAAATCGTGGTTGCCGAGCACCGCGTACACCCCGTAACGCGCCCGCAGGCGTCCAAGCAGCTCCGCCGCCGGGCCGATATTCCGGCGGGAATACGTGACGAAGTCCCCCGTGAGCGCAATAATGTCAGGATTCAGCCGGTTTGCCTGCCGCACCGCCTCGGAAAGCCATTCTTTGGGGAGAAAGAGACCGTGGTGAACGTCGGAAATTTGCACTATGCGCAAGCCATGAAACACACTCGGGAGGGCATCCAGCCAGATTCGCTCAGCATTCACGCTGAAGCGATCGCCGGAACGCCATGCCCGGGAGGATTCCTGCGCGGCTGCTGACGAATACTGCTCAATGCCGCCTCGGCGCCAACGGCCGAGCCATCTGGAAAGTTTGTCGCCGGCTCCCGCGTTTCCCGGAACCGGAAATGTAAGGCTGCCGCCCATCATCCCTCAGTAAATACAAGACAACTTTCCCGAGCCTAACACCGGCTGGAAATGGAGTCAATGCAACGTTTTACGGGTCCGTGTACAAAGCGGAAATGTCGACTTCGAAGCAGCCGGAACCTTGGGACAGTTATTGCGCAGTTACGGAATTCGGGCCTGAGCCGCCGCTCGCTCGGCGATGCTGGCCGCAACTTCTTTCATTTCCGAGTGCACGCGACCGTTCGAAGCAAGAAGTTCCCTGTCCCCCAGCCTGTAGGGCTGCCCATCGAACTGAGTCACTGTGCCACCGGCTTCGCGCACCAGCAAAACGCCCGCCGCGGTATCCCAGGTATGCAGGCCGAACTCCCAGAAGCCTTCAAAGCGCCCGCAAGCCACTGCCGCGAGGTCCATGGCCGCCGAACCATCGCGCCGCACGCCGTGGGAACGCAACGTAAAGTCCCAGTAATAGTGAATATTCGGATTCTGGGCGCGCTTGACGCTGGGAAAGCCGGTGCACAGTAAACTCGTCGAGAGCTTTTCAATTCGGGACACCTCAATTTTCTTCTGATTGAGGTATGCCCCTTCTCCCTTGACGGCCGTGAAGAGCTCTCCGCTTACCGGCTGGAGAATCACGCCCACAATCAGCTCCCCCGCCTCCTCAAGACCGAGGGAAACCGCGAAACACGGGTACCCGTGCGCAAAATTAGTCGTGCCATCCAGGGGATCCACGTGCCAGCGGAAGGGCGATTCGCTTTCCGACCCGCCTCCCTCCTCAGCTACAATCGCGTGTTTCGGAAAATGGGACCGCAGCCGGTAAACAATAGCCTGTTCAGACCGCTTGTCGGCCTGCGTCACAATATCCACTTCCCCCTTGTAGCTGATCTTGACCGGCCGGTCGAATTCCGCGAGCAAAATGGCCCCCGCCTCCCGCGCCGTCTCAATAGCCACATCTAGAAACGAATTCATGCGTTTGTTTGGCCCTCGCACCAAATCATGCCAGAATTCGCGCATGTTAAATAGGCTTGATTGGCGGGGGGGGGTTGCACGAATCACGAATCACAAGTCACGAATCACCAGTTACCAGTCACCAGTCACGCTTCTCTCAATCCAGCCGTCCCCCCGAATAATACGCCTTCCGGCTCCTCACCTTGCATTCGCACTTCACGCGGACTTCGAGGTTGCGGAACGTGCCCGCAGGCGGCCGCGGATCGGGATAGTAGGCGATGCGGTACTGCGTGCGGAGTTCCCGGTCGATACGGTCAAACATCTCGCCGAGCTGGGCGATGGTATCCGGGAAATAGATCGCGCCTCCGGTCGAATCGGCGATTGTATCGAGAGCATGTTCGCCGGCGGTGTTGCGTCCGCCCTCGTTCTTCACGGCCCGCACGACGATGGTGTACAGGAGCGCATCAGCGCGCAGAGCGGCACGCCGGGCCGTCTCGAAGTCGGCGCGGCTAGTCGTCTCTCCCGCGTCGGTGACAAGGACAATCACGCGCCGACGGCCCGCTGGGTTTTTCGACAGCCCTTGCGAGCCCAGAAAGATCGCGTCATAGAGGGCCGTCCCGTCGCCGGGGACGATGCGGCGCAACGCCCCTTGCAGAAACGGCACATTCGAGGAAAACGGCGCAAGCTGCGTCACGATGTCGGCAAATTCGTACACGGCCAGTCGATCCGCGGGGCGCACCAGTTTCTGGATGAATCGGGAAGCCGCATCTTCCTCAAACTCGAGCTCCTTGATTTCGCTCAGGCTCGAATCGATCATCAGCGCCAGGTCCAGCGGCTGCTGCGTTTCCGGCTCGAGGATTTCAATCTTTTGTTTGACGCCTTCCTCGTAAACCTCAAACTGGTCCGCCGTGAGACCGAGCGCGGGACGCCCGTCTTTGTCCAGCACGCTGGCCAGCATGCTAACGAGGGTGACTTCCGTGCGGATGCGTCCGCGCTGGTCCTGGTCATTTCCCTCGCGCGCCGCGACAGGCTTAAGCGTCGCCGCTGCAAACGCCGCCAAAAGAGCGCAGCAGGAACCAAGCGCAATGGCTTTGCGGAGGCAAGCGACGCTACGCCCGACCATTCTTGCCGTAAATTTGTGATGGAACGCGCTGGGAAACGAGGGCATCGGCACAGAGGTAAGATTCCTGCGCCCGCGAAAAGGATTGCTCAGGCGGAAGGGATTTCTCCTTCGGCCCAAACGGCGCCGTCGCGGAAGAACTCCTTCTTCCAAATGGGCACGGTGCGCTTGAGGGTGTCGATGCCGAAGCGGCAGGCATCGAAGGCGGCGGCGCGATGCGCCGACGAGACGGCAATCAACACCGACGTCTCCCCGATTTCCAGCCGGCCCAGACGGTGAATCATCGCGAATCGCCGGATCGCGAATTTCTCGCGCATTTCCGCGCCGATTTCGCGCATTTTCGCGATAGCCATCGGCTCGTAAGCCTCATATTCGAGGTAAAGGGTCGTGCGGCCGGCGGAATGATTGCGCACGATTCCTTCAAACACGACCACGGCGCCATCGGGCGGGGCCTTGAGCTGTGCCACAATTTCCGAAGTCTCGATCGGCGTACGGACCAGGGCGCACAGGTTTTCCTCGACTGCGGCACCGGCGGGAATTGCGCCGCCGCTGACGGGCGGAAGAAACGCGACCTCGTCTCCCGAAGCCAGCGGCGCGCGCCACTCCGCGAATTCCTGATTCACGGACGCGGCGATCGAATCGCGAAACTTGGCAAGCTCTGGAAAACTCCTGCCGTAGCGCTCGAACAGATCCTCGACACGCGCTCCATCGGAGAGTTCCGCCTGCTCCTCTGCCTTACCCACAATGTCTTTTAGCCGTCCGAAGAACAGCACGCGCACACGCATTTCATTATTCTATCCGCGCCGGCCGGAAAGTTCCACTATGCGAATCCGCCCTGCGTGAATCCCTTCAGATCAAACATTTTGCTGATCGAGAGGCACGATGCTTGTTTCTCATCGATCTAGTATTGCGACAGCACAATCATTTCGCCGTAGCCCCGCACGAGTGTGCGTGAGAACTTAAGGTTGACGCGTATTTTGTAGCGCCCGCCTTCAGGCGGGCACTTTGGAATCAGGCAGATGCCCGCCTGAAGGCGGGCGCTACACGAATCAAAACCTAGTTCTCACGCACACTTGCACGGGGCCGCTGGTTTTTGGGGGCGGATCGGGGTACATTTCTGCCGAAGTAGACGCTCTGCTTGCTTGCGGAGAAAGAATCCACCAGGAGGTGGAACAAAAATGACCACAGTTTCGAGACGAGGTTTGTTGCACATGACCGCCGGAACGGCGGGAGCGCTGGGCATCTCGACGTTGGCAACGGAACTCAGCGCGATGAGTACTCTCTCGCCGCGCGAGCCGGAAAGCAGCGCCGCCAATCCGCAGACTGCCGCGCCCGCAGCGTCGGGAAACGAGCTGTTCTACCGGGACGACTGGCTCGGCGCGCCATGGGTAAAGCCCGAGACCGCGCTGCTCATCCACGGCAACGACGAATCCAGCGTTTCCTGGTTCGGATGGATTCCTCGAATGGCTCAGGAGTTTCGCCTCCTTCGGCCGGACCTGCCGGGATTTGGAAACTCCCCGATCCCGCAAAATTTTGAATGGTCCATGCCAAGTATGGCGGCTACCATGGCGCGGCTTCTCGACCGCATCGGAGTGGATTCGGCGCACATCATCGGCGCCAAAATGGGAGGCGCGATTGCCATGCAGTTTGCGGCCGATTATCCGCGGCGAACGCGCACGCTCACGGTCGTCAGCGGACCGGCCTCACGCGTGGCCGCAAACATTCCGTTCACCGCCGCGTCTTCTTCCGCCCAGCAAAGACGGCTTGGTTCCTCGGCCTCGAAAGAAATGGTGGAATACTGGAACACACTGATGGGTTCGACGAAGCCGCAAACAAAAACCGGCATGGCCAAAGTGGAAGAAGGACTCAATATGGAAAGCGTTTTGCCCCGCATTGCCGCGCCGGCCCTGGTGATCACATCCGACCGCAGCGCGCTGCAATCCGTGGAAACCGTTCTGCGCTACCAACAAAAAATCCCGAACTCGCGGCTTCTCGTCCTTCCGAGCGACGCCTACCACCTCGCCGTCGTCAAGCCCGACGATTGCGTATCGAACGTTCTCTCGTTCATTAAGGACTTAAAGCGCGGCGCGTAACGCGGCGTTACCCGATCAGCCCTTTTGCAGCACGCCGCGCAGCTCGCGGATGTCCGCAACTTTTTCGATTCCGAATATTTTATCGATCAGAGCCGCGCAATTCGCCTTGCCGAGGACGGGTTCCACCAGGTCGCGGCATTTCTGCGCCACCTCTTCGCGGGTCATCGGATTATCCACGGTGCCGCGCACGTCCGTCACGCGGTCGGACAGGACGGTTCCATCGTTCAGGGTGATCTCCACGATGGCCTGCCGCGCCGGTTCCAGCTTCTCAAGCTCTTCGCTCGGAACCAGCTGCACCTTGGCGCGAACGCGAAGGACGTCCGGGTCTTTCATGCGGGGCTTGTCGTGCGCCGCATGGAAGGAAGCGGTTTTATCGAGGAGCATGACGGAGACCATGTGCTGGAGACAGATGTCCGGCATCTCGCGGTTGTCGACGACGCGGGCCTCGCTGTTGGCGAGGCGCACGACGATGGACTTCACCTCGTCGGGGTTCACGGGACGCTTTTTCAAAATGTCGTACATGGCATCGAGCGGCGCCTGAATCGGCGAACCCACGGTCCATTTCTTGATGTTGGTCCGGGCAATCTCGTAGCGCTCGCCGAGTTGCGAAATCAGTTCCTCCTGATTGGCATTGGGGGCGTACGCCTGGAAATAATTGTCGACGCCCGAAAAGATGTCGTCGAGCCCGTCAAATCCGGCGTGGACCACCAGAGCGGAGGTGACCCCGTTGCGCGCGTTCATGCCGGCGAAGACGAAGGCTTTTTCGATGTGCTCGGTATCGCGATTCCACGCGCCGATGCCCGAGGATTGCTGGGCCGTGTAATCGAGCAGCCAGCGCATCTGCTGTGCGTTCAAATTCGCGGCGCAGCCTGCCGCGGCCGCCGCTCCGAAAACGCTCGAGATGGAGTGCGTGCTCTTATGGCTTTCATTCCGAAATTTGAGCGCGCCAAAGCTGATGGTCATGCGCGGCCCGACGTCGTAACCGAGCGTCACGGCGCGCAAAAAGCGCGTTCCGTCGATGCCGAATTTTTCCCCGGCCGCCAGCGTGGCGGGAACGACCGCGCACCCGGGATGCGATTGCGAAAATTCGTTGGAGTCGTCGGTCTCGTCGGAATGCGCCAGCATGCCGTTGATGAAAGCCGCCTCGGGAGGGCTCGAGGTCATCTTCGAGGCCACGATCGTCGCGGTCTTGTCGGTGTTGAAGTCGCGAGCGTACGTGAACGCCGCGCGCGCCGGTGGCAGGTCCGACCCGGAAATCATCGCCGCAAACGTGTCGAGGATATGGTGCTTAGCCTTCTCAACCACTTCCTCCGGCAGGGCGCGCCCGCCGGCTTCGCTCATATACGCACTGAGCTTGGCCATGATGGGGCTGACGCTCTCGGCGGCAAACAATCCGCTGGGAAGCGCAGCGGCCGCGGCGCTCCATCCCGCGCATTGCAGCAAGCCCCGACGGCTCAGGATTCCCGCGCTGGCCGCTTTCAAAATATTGTCGTTTAGTTGATGTCCCATACGTTTCCCCCCGCCGAATCCTAACATGGTGGCGGCGGCTCACAAAAGCCATACCGCCTCCTTGTTAACCTCTCGCATGCTTCAGCGAAATTCTGGCCAATTCTGAAAATTTGATTCCTTCAAATCATTTGAAGAGGCCGGAGTTTACATTTCCGAAATTCAATTGACCTTGCCGGCGCACGCGCCGTAGCGTGGGAACAGTAGCACGGGCTTCAGCCTGTGGGTTTTCGAGGAGACCTTGCACATGCGCATTCTGGTTTCGGGCTCGACGGGATTCCTGGGCACGGCGCTGGTGGAAACGCTGGAGGAGCAAGGTCATTCGATTGCGCGCCTCGTGCGGCCCGGAACATCTCAGAAAAGCGCTGCCGGAGTTCGCGCAGAAAGCATCCCATGGGATCCGGTCGCGGGGAAATTCGACGCGGCCGGAGCCGAGGGGGCGGACGCGCTCGTTCATCTGGCGGGAGCGTCTATTGCAGGTGGACGCTGGAACGCCTCTCGCAAGAATCTTTTGCGGACAAGCCGGATCGACGCTACGCGGCATCTGGTCGGAGCCCTCGCAAAATTGCAGCGGCAGCCGAGCGTGATTGTGGCGGCATCGGCCATCGGTTACTACGGCAATCGCGGCGATGAAACGCTGACGGAGGCGAGCGCCCCGGGAAACGATTTTCTTGCCGGGCTCTGCCGGGAATGGGAAACGGAAACTGCTCGCGCCGCAGCGTTCGGCGCGCGCGTGGTGAACTTGCG
The DNA here is from genome assembly GCA_963768275.1 of uncultured Acidobacteriota bacterium. Classification (GTDB taxonomy): domain Bacteria; phylum Acidobacteriota; class Terriglobia; order Acidiferrales; family UBA7541; genus Palsa-360. Next base: position 169,907 of record CAVYHH010000026.1, on the reverse strand, counting down.
CTTCGGAATCATCCTCGCGGCGCACGGAGGGGCCCTGCCGCGAATGGCGATGCCGTTCAAATTTGGCGCGGGCGGGCGGCTTGGCGATGGGCGCCAGTGGATGTCCTGGCTGACTCTGCGGGAAACCGTCAGCATCATCCAATTCGCCCTTGCGACTTCAGGGCTCACCGGACCAGTCAACGCCGTCGCTCCAAATCCCGTTCGAAACAGCGAATTCACAGGCGTCCTGGCAAAAACACTGCACCGGCCTGCCCTGTTTCCCGCGCCTGCATTTGCGCTTCGGCTGGCCCTCGGGGAAATGGCGGACGCATTGCTTCTCATCAGCCAAATGGTGATGCCGTCCAAGCTTGCGGATTCAGGGTATCCGTTCTTGCAGCCCAACCTCGCGGGCGCGCTCGCGGAAGTGTTCCGAAAATAAAATTCCCACGCGCCGATTTATTCGAAAGGAATTCCACTGAATCCTCTGTGCGCGAAGCGAAATTGCCTGAATCCGATTGACATCGAACGTGACTGTGCTAAAATCTCATTTAGCAGAATACTGCCAGATCCTGATTATGCTGATTTTGGAATTTTGGCATACTCCTTGATCTTGCGGTAAAGAGTGGTCTTGCCGATACCAAGGATTCGAGCGGCTTCAAGCTTATCGTCCCCGGTTTCCTCCAAGGCTCGCAGGATAGCGATCCTCTCGATTTGGTCGATCCTTAAGGGTTCGATATTCTCAGGAACAGGGTGCACCCCCGTGTCCTGAAGCTTGGCCGGAAGGTCGCCCACCTGTAGAATGGCGTTAGAACTTAGTGCTAGCGCACATTCGATAGTGTTCTCCAATTCGCGGATATTTCCCGGCCAACTGTACCCCATCAATTGCCCCAATGCGCCCACTGAAATCTCACGGACCGGGTGCAACGGGTCGGAGTATTTTTTCAGAAAATAGGAGGCCAGCAGAGGGATATCGGCCTTTCGCTCGCGCAAGGTCGGCACTCTTATTTGCATTACGTTCAAGCGGAAATACAGATCCTGTCGAAACGTCCCCTCCCGGACTTCCATTTCGAGGTCTCGATTTGTGGCTGCGATAACCCGCGCGTTAATTTGAATTCGTTGCGTAGACCCGACAGGTCTTATCTCCTTTTCTTGTAGAGCACGCAACAACTTGGCCTGTGAGGATATTGGGAGTTCCCCGATTTCATCAAGAAAGATGGTTCCATCCTTTGCCGCCAGGAGCAGACCGACCTTCGGTCGGTCTGCTCCTGTGAAGGAGCCTCTGACATGTCCGAATAGTTCGGACTCGATCAGCGTGGGAGTTATCGCTGAGCAATCGACGGTGACGAGGTCCTTCCCTCGATGGAACCCGGCGAAGTGAATGGCGCGTGCCACAAGTTCTTTTCCAGTTCCGGTTTCTCCGAGGAGCAGGACAGGGCAAGCACATTCGCCAGCCTTTCCGATTAGCTGCCGGAGATATTGCATTGAAGCGGATTCGCCAATCAGCCCGGTAAAACGAGACGAGTTTGAAAGAGACACGTGGGGTGGGTCCGCGTGATTTTCCATTTTTCCCTTCTTTCTTTTTTTTAGATGGGGACAGGACCGGCGCGATATTCATCTGACTCGACTCTCAGTTCAATACCACCGAATGCTTAGTGTAAAAAGCTGTGGAAATGTCACGACGGATGACTAGTACTCGTATGTAGACTTACGTACATTAAATCCTGTGTGGATTTCGATTATTTATTTTGTAGCTATCTAGCGCGAAGAGGTATATTTAAGAGCCTAAGTCCTCTCTTCGGAAATCGGCCCCTGCGTACGCTGTGCGCTATTGGGAGAAGGCCGTCATGTCCGAGATCGGTGCACCTCTAGTAGGCTTCTACGACTATCGCCTCGTTGCTCTTTCCATATTCATCGCCATATCCGCGTCTTTCATGGCACTCGATCTTGGCGGACGTGTAACTGCTGCTCGCGGTTGGATCCGTTCCGCTTGGTTAGCTGGCGGAGCCGCTGCTATGGGGTTGGGAATTTGGTCGATGCACTTCACAGGTATGTTGGCCTTCAACTTACCTGTCCCGGTGTTTTACGACTGGCCGACAGTTCTCCTGTCTCTCCTGGCCGCCATTCTTGCCTCTGCCGTGGCACTTTATGTGGTGAGCCGGAAGAAAATGGGGCGCGCGCAAGCATTGACGGGCAGCGTCTTTATGGGACTTGGCATCGCGGGGATGCACTACATCGGAATGGATGCTATGCGTCTCTCTGCGGTGTGCCATTACAGTCCTCCAATTGTTGTTTTATCCGCCTTGATAGCGGGTGTTGCTTCCCTGGTCGCGCTGGTGTTCACTTTCGATTACCGCGAGGATTTCAGGGAAACCACGGTGGCGAAAGTCTTAAGCGCAGCGGTGATGGGTGCCGCCATCTTTCTGATGCATTACTCAGGCATGTGGTCGGCGAGTTTCATTCCCTCCACCTTGCTCCCTGATATGACCCACGCCGTGAACGTTTCCTCGCTCGGTCTCGCTGGAATTGTTATTGGCACCTTGGTTGTTCAAGGCGTAGCCATAGTGACATCGTCGGTGGACCGACGGTTTGCGAGGGAGGCCCAAGAGCTCCAGACCAGCGAACGCTTCCGCCAGATTGCAGAGAACCTACAGGTAGCGCTCGCCCTAACCAATGCCGATTTCAGCGAACTTCTCTTTGTCAATCGCACTTACGAGGAGATCTGGGGCCGGACGCTGAAAAGCTTCTACGCCGAGCCGATGTCCTTCTTGGAAGGCATCCACCCTGAAGATCGCGGACGCGTTGCGGAATGCGTGCAACGTTTGATTGGCGGAGAGCCGATCGACAATCTCGAATGCAGAGTAGTTCGGCCGGACGGATCGATTTCTTGGGTTTCATGCAGAGGTTTCCCAATTCGTGATGCACTTGGCCATGTCTATCGATTAGTGGGCAGCGCTCGGGACATTACCAAGCGCAGACAGGCCGAAGAAGCCCTCAGATCGAGCGAGCGGGAACAGCGCCAACTCGCCGCGCAACTGAAAGGAGAGAGCGCGCGATTGGTCGAGGCTCAGGAGGTGGCGAAAATAGGAAGTTGGGAAGCGGAGTTGCCGAGCTTGAACGTGATTTGGTCAGTGCAAACACACCACATCTTTGAGACTGATCCGTCTCGTTTCTACGCCACTCGTACAAAGTTCCGCGAATTCATTCATCCGGAGGACCGCGCGAAAGTGGATGCAGCGTTTGTAGCCTCCCTTGACAAGCGCACGCCTTGCACGGTCGAATATCGGATCGTTATGCCGGATGGCCGCGTCAAGATTCTCGAGGAGCGCTGGCAAGCTTTTCATGACGAAGAAGGAAAGCCGGTTCGCCTTGCGGGGACTTGTCGTGACATCACTGAACGTGTGCGAGCCGAGGAGGAGCTCCGGCGCCTTTCTGGCCAGTTTCTGCGGTTGCAGGACGAGGAGCGGCGCAAGATCGCCCAGGACTTGCACGACTCTACGGGGCAAAATCTTGTCGCACTGGCCACCATGCTTGGTCAGCTCAGAAGTTCAGCTCCTTTGGATGAGCGAAAATCACGCACGGTTATCTCTGAATGCCTGGACCTAGTAGAGCAGTGTATCCGCGAAGTTCGTACGCTTTCCTACGCCTTATACCCGCCTGAGCTGCATGAGAGCGGTTTAGAAGACGCGATTCGTGACTATGTGAACGGCTTCACCAAGCGGAGTGGAATCCAGGTGCAATTGGAAATTTCACCCAGTGTCGGACAGATGGATCGGAATATCGAGTTGGCTTTTTTCCGAGTTGTGCAAGAGAGCCTCACCAACATCCAGCGGCATTCAGGGAGTCAGCAAGCCAAGATACGAATTGATCGCAACTCGGATCTTACGCTGGAAGTCAGCGACTTTGGCCGCGGAGTCCCTGCCAGCGATCAGGGAGGGAAAGAGGAGCCTCAGTTCAAAGTTGGTATCGGCATCCTCAGCATGCAGGAGCGAGTGAAGCTGGTCGGCGGGCGGCTTGATATTGATTCCACCAGTCATGGTACAACAGTGCGCGTGACGGTTCCCCTCGGGGAGGAAAAACGTGAAAAGGCTGCGCATTCTGGTCGCTGAGGACCACGGGTTGGTGCGGCGTGGTATACGGGAGGTTCTGCACTCCCGGCCCGGCTGGAGAGTTGTCGGCGAGGCAGCGAATGGCCGTGAGGCGGTAACAAAGGCAATGGAACTTAAGCCGGATGTGGCCGTCGTCGATATTGGCATGCCCGAACTTGATGGAATCGAGGCAACTCGTCAAATCCGAGAAGCAGTTCCTAAAACTAAAATCCTTATGCTCACGATGAACGAGTCAGAGTCTATGATTCGTCGTGCATTGGACGCCGGAGCCAAGGGATACCTTTTGAAATCTGATCTTACGGATGTCCTCCTCAAAGCCGTTGAAGCCATTGTAGTTGGTAAGCGCTTCCTTACTCCGAAAGTATCTGAAATCGTGCTGGAAGGATTTCTCAATACAACAGGGCAGCATCAAGCGGTTGAGGGGAAAGGCACCCGAACTACCCCTCGCGAGACTGAAATCATCCGACTCTTAGCCGCGGGAAAGACGAATAAGGAGATTGCTGCGCTGTTGCAAATCACTGCCAGGACTGTCGAGACTCACCGATCTAAAATCATGCTCAAGCTTGGCGTTCATTCTCTGGCCGAGCTTATTCATTATGCTTTGCGTCATGAATTAATCCCTGTAACAATTACCAGGTAGGACTTTAATTTCTTCGTAAGCCGAAGGCTTGTGACGTCGCCTTTGGATCAGGGTCAGAGGCGAACTCCCGCCCAAAATTCCGAGGTGGCCCAGTAATTCCTCGACTTGACCTGAACAGACGGGGCCGCATTTGTTTCACTGATCCGAAAATAACTTCCGCACGATCTCGCCACCTCAAGCCCGCATGAATCGAAAGAACATGTCCTTATTCAGTTCTTGAATTTCCAAAACAAAATAGAAATCACAAGACCATTCCTAAATCGGTACGCCCAATTCCCTCCTCTTAGTCGAGCGATATCAACAGGCTAGAAAGATCAAGGGTTTAGAAAATTTCAATTGTGGAACAGCGCGTGCGTGTCATTCCCCGTGACACAGCCTGACCGGCCCGACTTAACCCCTTCTTAGTCCGGGCGTTTGAATTCTAGCGAAATTGGAGGACGCATGCTCATGCGAATCGTCTTGGCCGTAGTGTTCCTATTGGTAGTAACTGCGATTCATGCCCAAGACTTGCCTGTCAAACCCGAAGTTCAGAACGCGGAGGATCTGGCGCCTTCTGATGCCATTGTCTTTGCCGCGCAAGGCCAATCAGCCCCAGCTGCGCTCAACTCAGATGCCTTGTTTCCCAAAGCCGAGGCGCAGCCACTGCCAGATAAACCCACACCTCTCGCCCGCGAGGGACAGTGGATATCTGCGGGCGAGGATTGGCCACGGTTCTCGGATGATCTTGTCGTGGTTGCGAGAAAGAATGATGGCCGCATGACTTGGCACGTCGAGAAGGTTAATTCCTGCACCTGGTGCGGTGCTCCGATGACTTGGAAGCAGGCCATGTTCGATAGAAAATCCTCCTCGATGTGGGCGGTGCGTTCCGCGCTCTTTGTTGCAGACATCGAAATCACGCACCACATGCCATGCTTTGAGGCTGGGACGTGCAGAGATAACCCAATCCTGGGCCAAAGTAGGCTGCAAGCCTATTCTGTCGCGGCGGGGCTGACGGCATTCGCATGGATTGGTGAAGCTTATTGCCGCAAGGGCGACCGCAATTGGCGAATTGGCGGCTATAGGAATTGGTGGATCGTACCAGTAGTTGGGTATGCGTCTTCAGCGATCGGCATTATTACGAATTTAGCAACTTGGCATAGTCGATGACCAGTCGGTTATCTGACTTAGGGCAGCCTCAAACATAACTGTCGGTGCAATTAAAATATATTTTCGGCCAAGAAGCGCACCTCGTGCATCTCTCCTTCGGAGATCTTTGGCGAAAGGGAATGCCTTTTGGTGCGCTTCTTGGCTCAGAGGTCCAATTGAGATAAGAGTGTATCGAGATTCGACTCATCGACCAGGAGGTCGGGAGTCTTCGCGGAAAACCCTTCCACTTCGTCAAAAGCCTGAAACAGGCGCATCTTGGCGACCGCGTATTCTTCCGTTCCGGTGAATTCCCGGCCGGTGCGCGCGGACCACTTTTCCAGGGCGTTCTTATCAACGAAAATCCGCACCGGAAAAACATGCTTGCGGTCGACCGAAGCCATGTACACATACTCGGTTCCCGCCGCCGCGCCGCGCTTTGATTTCTCCACTTCGTAAAAATAATATTGGTACACGTAGCCCGTCGCGGCGGAATAACTCTTGACGCGGTGCGCGGCTTCAGGACGAGGCATGCAAGGATTATTCAAGCCAAGGACAGCTGTGTCAATCAGGGATCCGCGGGTGGCCCGTAAAATCGGTGTGAGAGCTTTCTTTGCCGGGCTGTTGTAGCGCCAACCTTCAGGTTGGCATTTTTGGACTAGGCCAATGCCCGCCTGAAGGCGGGCGTTACAACTACCAATTCGGCATTCCATGAAACCGCGACTTGCCCCAAATTGAATCCCGCTTCCCGATTCCCTTTCCCAACTCGGCACGAAGTCCGTATCAACTCGGATTAACTACCGCCACGAAAATATCTCCTCGGCTGAAGGAATCCTCCGAACGAAAGATCAGCAACACCGTGATGGCGCGAGCTTTGCGCGAATTACTTTCCGTTACAAACCTGAGCAACAACCTTCCTAAGGAGCACGTTCCGCCCGATGCACCGCGCTGGCACAACGCGTGCAATTGCCGCTGCAATGGAAAGGAGCGCGAAAGTTCGCGGACGCTGCACTCCATCTCTCACCCCGTCTCACTGGCGTCCCGCGCTGCTTCTCGTCGCGTCATTCCTGGGCTGTGGCGGACTGGTCGGTTCAGGCCCGCCACCGCCCCCTCCAGCAGTCACGGTGACGGTCGCACCGTCCAGCGCGTCCGTGCCTCTGGGGGAGCCGCAGACTTTCACCGCGACGGTCAGCAATGCGGCAAGCACAGCTGTGAATTGGAGCGTGAACGGCATTCCCGGCGGGAATACCACGGTCGGAACGGTCGACGCAGGTGGTGTTTACACAGCTCCCGCGAATCTCCCGGCACCCGCTTCCGTTTCCGTGCAGGCCACGAGCGCGGCGGACAGCTCCAAAACTTCGGCCTCGATGGTGACGATCACGAGCGACATTTCCATTTCGGTCTCTCCCGTGGCGATGCCGGTCGAGCTGGGAGCCACGCAGCCGTTCACGGCCACGGTGAATTCCGCCGGCAATCCCAACCGTTCCGTCACCTGGATGCTTTCCGGCAGCGGATGCACGGGAGCCGCGTGCGGAACCGTGGATTCTTCCGGCACGTATACGGCGCCGCAAATTTCCATTTCGCCGCCGGTCGTTTCCCTGACCGCCATCAGCGTGGCCGACTCCTCTAGGAGCGGCGCTGCGACACTCACCCTCACGAGTTCCTTTTCCCTGGCCGTCGCCGGGCCATCGACGCTCACCACAGGCAGCAACGCCACCTACGCGGCGACGCTCACGCCGACCCCGAACTCGAATCCAAGCCGCGTGATTTTCTGGAGCGTCTCGGGGACGGGTTGCACCGGCGCGGCCTGCGGAACGATTTCTTCGAGCGGCGCGTATGCCACCCCTTCGATTCCTCCTTCTCCTGCCACCGTGCAAATCGTCGCCACGCCGCTCGCCAATCCGTTGAAGACCACTTCCGTTTCCCTTTTGATTCTTCCCGCCGTCAGCGTTTCGGTCTCGCCTTCCGCTGCGACGGTGGCGCTCGGCGGTGCGCAAACTTTTCAAGCCACCGTGACCGGAGCGCAGGATACGACGGTCACGTGGGACGTCAATGGAGTGGTCGATGGCAACCCAACGGCCGGATCGATTCTCAATTCGCAAATCGCGCCGGACACCACAACGTACAACGCCCCGCAGACCATGCCGGCGGGCGGATCGGTAACCGTGAACGCGCGCAGCAACGCCAACCCAAACGTCTCCGCAAGCGCGACGATCACTTTCTCGGCTGCCGTCAGCGTAACTCTGATGCCGGTGAGCGCGACGCTTGCTGTCAGCCACAGGCAAACCTTCGCCGCCCTGGTCAACAACACTCCCAATCAAAACGTGGCATGGCTGGTCAACGGAATCTCAGGCGGGAATTCGGTGACGGGCCAAATTTGCGTGCAGGCATCCAACCCGTGCCAGCCGGTTTCGGCCAGCGCCGGCGGGAGCGTCGATTATGTTGCGCCGGCTGGCGTGCCATCTCCCGACCCGGTGAACATCACGGCCACGAGCCAGGCGATCGGCACACCAAGCGCTTCGGCAAGCGTCACGGTTCTGCCCCACGTCGTCGTCAGTGTTCAGCCGGGAAGCGTGACGATAGCAAGCGCAGGGCAAATGAGATTTGCCGCCACCGTTACGGGCACCAGCGATCAACAGGTCATCTGGTCCGTCACGGGCATAGGGTGCGCCAATCCGGGGGTCTGCGGGTCCATTGATTCCACCGGGCTGTTCACGGCGCCGCCCTCGCCCGTCCTGATCAATGTGGTCGCCACGAGTTCGGAAGACACCACCCAATCGGGAACGGCATTCGTTACGATTAACAATGGCCCGGGCATTTTTTCTCTCTCTCCGACGAGCGCCTACGCAGGCTCGGAAGGCGGCTTTACTTTGCTCGTTTCCGGGAACAACTTCTCTCCGTCTGATCCCGGACCCGGTTCCATGATCCTGGTGGCCGGCGCCGCGCGAGCTACCTCTTGCGCCTCGAGTACCCAATGCATCACGTCGCTGGAACCGTCCGACCTGCAATCCGCGGGAAATCTTCCGGTGCAACTGGAGAATCCCAACGGATTACTTTCTAATACGCAAGCATTCGTCGTGCTGGCGCCGGGCTCGGAGGGAGGCGGAATCCCTCTGACGCCGAGCGCGCCCACGAGCACCGGCGATGACATCGTCGTCGTGGAACTCAGCACCAACGGCGGATCGGGCGCCGCGGGAAACGTAACCCTGAACATCGGTGCGATCGGAGCCTACTCCGTGGCGACATCCTCCTGCGTGCTCGGCGGAAGTCCGGTCATCATTCAGCGGCCTGCTATGGGAATGGGAACCGCGGACCTCTGCGTCTTTTCCGTGAGCGCCCTCGATCCGTCCTTCACCTATACGATCAGCGGCCCGCCAACGCCGGACATCACCGTCAGCAATCGCGAACCTCTGGGCTTGGGGATCCTGCACTTGACGCTGCAAGTCCCCGCTACGGCCGCCCCTGGCCCCCGAACTTTGTTCGTTGAAAATCCGGAAAAGGACAAGGCCGCCGGAAGCGGCGCCATCGAGGTGCGTTGATGCGAACCAGAATGCAAATCGTCATTTCGCTTTTGCCTGCAATCCTATTTCTCCCGGTCCTTCGAGCCACCACGCTCGCGCGGCTCAGCCTCGATCAATTGGCCGCGGGATCCGATGCCGTGGCGCGCGTGCGGTGCGCGGGCGCCGAATCGCGCTGGGAAAACGGCTCGATCTGGACGGTGGCGACGCTCGAGGTCGTCGAGGCCATGAAAGGAAATTTGCCTCGCGAAATCGCGGTGCGATTGCCGGGCGGGCGTGTCGGGCATCTGATCGCCACCGTCGACGGCACGCCCAAATTCAAACCGGGAGACGAAGCCGTCGTGTTCCTGGAACGTTCGCCCGCGGGAGGATTCACGGTTGCCGGGTGGGTCGAGGGAACCTTCCGAATCTCGCGCGATCCGCGAACCGGCGACGAAACCGTGACTCAGGATTCGAGCGCCTTTGCCGTATTCGACGCGACCACTCGCACGTTTCGCGCAGACGGAATTCGCCGGATGCCGATCGGTGAGTTTCGCGCGCGAATTGCCGCCGCCGTCGCCCGCGGCATGGAGAAATCAAGATGAGCGCAAATCGCCGCCGTAAGTTTCGTAGCACGATTTCCCTTGCCGTGGCTTGCCTGTTCCTCTTGCAAATCACCGCTGTGTACACCGGAGCGTACGATCTGGGAACGACGGTGGCAGACATGCGCCAGGCGGCGTCTCTGTCGGGCGGCACCTCCTGCCCGCAACTCACGCGCTTCGGAATTTCCACGCCCGGCTCGATCAATCGCCAATGGAGCACTTCGCTGGGCACGAACCCCGTCACGATCCTCACAGCGGACCAGACCCCGGCGGGCCGGCTGAACGAAATCGAGGCGGTCGTTCAACAATCGCTATCGGTGTGGACAGGCGTTTCTGGCACCTTGCTCGCGCCGACCGCGCTCGCCACGCTAAACCGCACTTCGACGACGGCGGCGTGCATGTCCTCGGATGGACTCAATTCCATCTGCTTCAATCAGAACGATGCGGGGTTCGCCCTCGGTGTTTTGGCGTTCACGCGCGTCGTTTCGGCGGACGCCGTGGGCGAACAGCTTTCCTTGACCAGCGCGCCTTCCACATTCGTCGGCCAGATCCTGGACGCGGATGTTCTGCTCTTGCCCGGCAACGCCAACACCACATTCGCCACTCCCGCCGCGCTCCCCTCGAATCCGAACGCATACGACCTCGAATCCATCGTGACCCACGAACTCGGCCATTCCTTCGGCTTCAATCATTCAGGCGTGTGGGGCGCGATGATGTTTCCCTTCTCTCCTCCGCCGGGCCAAATGACGGGCACAAGGCCCACGGCGCAGTCTCCCGATGCGCCGCTTTCCGACGACGATCGCACGGGCCTGCGCATGCTCTATCCGGACCCGAGCGACTCCGCGCACATCGGCGCGATCAGCGGCCACGTGCTGCCCGCGAATTCCCTCGCTCTGCCCGTTTCTCCCGCCGGAGTGACCGGCATCTTTCCCGCGCAAGTCGTGGCGCTGGACAACGCAACCGGTACAGTGACCGCCGCCGTGATGGCCGGCTGGAGTTGCAGCGACCCTGGCCCGGCGCAATTTGACGGCACGTTTTCCCTGCGGCGGTTGCTGGTCGGGACGTCGCAGAGTTATCAGATTTATGCGGAGCCGCTGGATGGGCCGGTGGTACTGGGAAACGTCATTTACAATTCGACTTCGCTGTGCCGGAATTCGACGACCGATCCCGGCTGGCCGGCGCAGTATGCGTGCACGGTTCCAGCATCCGCGGCGCCTTTTTCCGCTCGGATTCGGTCGGGGCCTTGATTTCAGCAGGGTCCAGGTAATGGGGCGGGAAGGCGGGCCCATCCGTTGAAGAATGAAAACCAATCGGGGCGGCCCATGCCGCCCCGATTGGTTGATGCCGTCAAGTGTGATGGGCCCGCTTCCGAGCTTCAGCTGTTCGGAGTGATCCACTGCGTTCGCTGCACGGAGGGAACGACAGAAGTAACGGAGTCCGACGGGGCTCCTGTAATCGTCGTGGAAGGGAACCACGGCGGCGCGAAGTTACCCTGCGCAAATCTTCGATCGAAGAGCACGTTTCGCGTGGTGGAATTGATATTCTGGATGGTGTTCTGAATACGTCCGCCCACGATGTTGAGGGTGTTGATCGCATTGCCGGTGTTGACGAGCCCGCCGCTGCCGCCCTGTGAGATGGTCGCAATGGAGGCGTCAATCTCAAGATTCTGCCCGGAAGACGGTACACTCAAGTTGATGTTTCCGCCCGCGGTGAAGATACCGAGGACCTGCCCGTTGTTGTTGCCGGGGATCAGCGTGTCCGCGGGAGTGTTTGGGATCTGGTTCTGCGTCGTGGTGACGGGCTCGGTTTTGTAAAGGATGTTTCCGGTGATGGTAATGCTGCTGGCCGCCGTCACCGTGCTGGCATAGCCGTCCTGGACCGCTGCGCCGCTGGATGGGCCGGAGAGCGAACTGATACTGCCGTCCACATAGAGCATGGTTGCCGGAGATGCGGTTGCGCCGGCGCGGTTCGCGGGTACGCCGGAGATGACGGTTGTTTTCGCGCCGGAATGAACCGTGGTGGTGTTGGCGCTGTTGTCGACCGTCACCGTTGTCGTCGTCGAATTGTTGACAATTGTGTAAACTTCAACAGCGTCGGCGCCGGAAGTTGACGCGGTGAGTGTAACGGCAGCGTTGCCCTCGACCAGTATTCCACCCCCCGTCATCGTGTTCGTGGTGACCCCGCCAGAGGTCGTCGAAGTATAGCCAAGAAACACGCCGCTGGCGGCGCCAGCCGAGGGGTAGGCCGTCGTATTGATGTCCCGCAAATTGGCATTCAGCGTAGCTTTGGTTGGACAACCCGCTACGCCGGCGCAGGTCGTCCCAATCCCATCGACCACAGCTTCCTTTTGGTTGAAGCTGTCTGTCGGCAATGGAACTGCATTCGCCCCAAGGGTGACGCCGGCCTGAAAGGTCGGAGAGATGGTCGTGTTGCCCGATTTGTCGCTTGTGGCAGCAGACTCAGCACATGAGCCGCTGAACTGGTAGCCGAAGGTAGACGAGACACTGCCGACCTTATCGGTGAAAATGTATGAGCCGCTGGTGCCGAAGTTCCACGCCCCGTTGGTAAAGACCGGGCCGGAAATCGTGCCGGGAACGAGGGTGGAGCCGTCGCACTCGGTGTATTGGTCGATGAACATGCCATACCCCGCGAAATTCTGCTTCACTCCGCCCGAGGGTGCGACATGAATATTCAGGACCAGCTGTCCAGAGTCTTCCACGAGTTGCTGTCCAGTTCCGGAGGACTGGCCTAACGCGGTGATCGAGTACGGGAATTGGTATTGGAAATCCGTGATTGCGAAGCTTGTGCACGCGCCTGTGCACTTCGGATAATTTGCGCCGCAATCGTAGGGACCTGCGGCGGGCGACATGGTCCCGGTGCCGGCATTGGGAGGCGTGAAGATCGGCGTGCAATTCGGCGCTGCGAGCGTGGTGCCCGGCGTGCCCGCCTGACTACTCACAATGTAGAAATTGCCCGGCCAGGAATTCGCTCCCTTTCCGCTATTGATTTGCAGGTTGGAAGCCGATGCGGTGGAGCTGTAAGCGTTCAACGTATTCGTCAACGTAGTGGAAGCGTCCGTGGCCGAAAGCGGCGGTGGAGAGGTCGGTGCAAAGGTCGTCCCAACGGCCACGGTCGCGTTCGACACCAACTGGTTGAGCATGTACTGCCGCACGACGTTCACCCCGGAATCTCCCGCGTAGAACGAGGAGCGGTACGTCTTGTAATAGCCCGTAATCAGGGTGTCCGAGGTGAGGGCGATGACCATCGCGAGCGTCATGGCGATCATCACCGTGAGCAGAAGCATGGTGGTGATCAGGGCGACGCCGCGCGAGTCAGTGCCGCGACCGCGTGTGTTTTTTGGACTGTTGGAGTAGAGCGTCATATTGGTTATCCTCATTGTCGGCTTCCTTAGTGGTTGTTCATGGTCAGGTTGCGCGGATTCACCACGACGGAAACGCTTTGAATCTGATACGGCCCTCCGTCGAACCCGTTGCGGTACACGTAGCTGGGATCCGGATTCGGGTTGGTCCGCCCGATCAATTCCATCTGAATGGAACGAACTAACGAGAAGTTATAGGGTTGTGGTATCAGCACGCCTGGGGTGCTGCAACATGTGGTATACGTGCTGGAATCGAAATTGTAAGTGGTTTCATCATCCGGAGTGCACCCCAGAGTGCACGAGTTCCAATTCATCGCGCCGATCTTGAATCCGATGACCTGTTCGGACACGACCACGTCGTTGGCGGCGTTTCCGCTGGGCTGCTCTCGGATCAGTTTTGGGTCTGACGGCGTGGACGTGTCCACCTTGTAAGAGATCGGCAGGATTTTCAAGACCCAATCCGTGTTGCAAAAAGACGTGCCCAGTTTGTTGTTTAGCTGCACTGCGATGAAGGCCGGGTCTAAGGCGTTCGTTCCGTTTGCGGCGGTCGCAGTGTAAGTCAGTTTAACATTTGCGCCTGAGACCGACCCATTCTGGGTGAGTATGACGGTGTTCACCTGGGAGCTAGCTGAATTGATCAGGAGAATTTGATCTCCAGTATGGAAATCCGCGGCAAGTTGCGCGGCGGTCGTCGGAGCTACGGGGGTCGCATACATAGGGGAGGCGGTCGTGAGGGCGCAACCGCCGGCGCCATTCGATGGATGAGACGCCGGCGTGGATTGGTCAGCGCTGATGATGTTGATCTGATCGAAGCAATTGGGGCCGTAAGTTAGCGTCGCCGGGGTATTGCAAGGCGTGGCGGTGTTATTCTGAATGGTCAGGCCGAGAGGTAATTCAGGTACATTGGTCCCCTGATAGTATCCGGTCCCCGCATTGATCGCGTCGAGCTGCAATTGTGACACGGCATTCCGGATCTGGATGTTCAGGGCGCCCATATTCTGCTGCTGGTTGAAAATCGGCTGATGCTTCGCAAGAAGAACGAAAGCGGACCCGCTGATGACCACAAATACGGCTATGGCTATAAGCATCTCCAGAAGCGTGAAGCCGCGTTCCCGGCAATTGCGAGTCATTGTTTTCATGGGCGCACCATCGTTATCTGAACGGAAACCGGGGGTTGTACATACCCGTTATTAAGCGTCACCAGGACGGTGACGCGCCGCAAACCCGTGACCGGCTGGTCCATTTCAATGGTCCAGCGGCGGTGAAACGAAAAAGCGGATATGTCCGCGGTCGTTGCGGTTGAACTGCTTGTAGTCGTGATCGTTCCGTCTGGATTGTGAGAGGTCGTCTTGTAGGTAGTCACTCCCCCGGAAACCTGGCTCACGGTTTCCTCAATCGCCCCTTTGGAATCGGATATTTCCACGTCGTCGTAATAGTTCACCAGCTCCGAGGGAATTCCGCCCGAAGTGACGTTCGCCGACTGATCGGAAGTGAGGTCACCCACAGTCGTGCCCGAGGCGGCATAAATGTTCGGATCGAAGCTGGGCCAACGGCTCAAGTCCTCGAGTTTTTCCGACGCCAGGTCCGCCGCCAGGGCGGAAAAATGCGTTCGCGACGTGCCGCTCAGCGTTTGTGCCGCCAAGCTGCCCAACGCCACCAGCCCGACGGACAGGATGATCATCGCGACAAGGGTTTCTATTAGGGTGAAGCCCCGCATGGGGGCTCGCCTAAGGCGTAACTTTAACGTTTCCATAAGTGGACACCGTAATGGTTTTCGTAGTGCCGTTGTACGTAATCGTAAAAGTGAGAGCGCCCGTGGGTGCCGACACCGACCCATTAGGCGAGAACCTCAACGTCGTATCCTGATTCAGAGAAATGACTTGGCCCGAAAGTGGGACCGTCCCGCCGACATTGGCATAAGAGCCCGCACCGGTAGGTAAATCCTGGATTTGATAGTTGCTATTCGCTTTCGAGAAGACCACTTGATACGGATAACCCGCCATCAAAGCCTGATAGCGGGTGGATTGAACGGCCCAAGTCGCGCCGGCCACTGCGCCCTGCAAATGATAATAATTCACGACCGAACCGACCCCTGGAATCGCAATCGCCGCGAGGATAATGGAGATCAAGAGCACAAAAAGCACCTCGATCATCGAGAATCCGCTCACATGCCGCGGACTCCTTGCTCCCAATTTTCCACTTGTTCTATCTTCTTGGGCTTGCGTCATCGCAGACGTCCTTCGCTTGGCTTACCCCTCTTTGAAAGTTCTCGAGAGGAGTCGCTTATGGTAGAGCAACTCCTCAGCCAAGCTTCAATTGCCTCACAACCAACTGATAATGCACACTTTATGGCCAATCAAAAGACATGTGAGAAACCCCTCCCAGGAGCCGATGAGTAGAAACTATACAAATCGAGTCCGGCTCTCTCTCTGAATACTCAAAGGGTTTTGGCCAAAATCCTTCCATTCGATCATCTGATCGGCAGATCATTTCATTTTCTTTAGTTTCAAATAGATACGGGCATTCGATCCTATTCATTTGGAACATGCTGCTATTGGCTTATCGAATCAAGGATTGACCGCTGATTGCGCAGCTGCTCGACGCGTTGCCTTCCTAAAGTCCCAAAAAAATGGAAGGCGCGATTTGCGGCCTGGGAATCTCTGTATTCCTGCGTTTAAACCAATGAGAGATTCCTCAGTCGCCTCGGCGACTTCGGAATGACAAAAAAGTACTCTTTCCGCAGTCTGCGAAGTCTGTCCTACGGGGCATTGGTTCTTAAATCGTTGAATTTTGAATCGAAGGATTTCATGCAGTTCACGACCGTTTGTACAACAGCTTCGTCGCCGACCGCGGTATTGATCATGAGGTGGTACACGGCGCGGTCGGGCCACACCACGTGAAAATACTTTTCAAGGAAGCCGGCGCGTTCGCGATCGACGGTATCCACCAGCTCCTGGGCTTCTCTCTCACTTTTGCCGCGGGACAACAGGCGGCGCACCTTGTCTTCCCTCGGAGCGTAGAGAAACACGCGAAAAGCGTCCGGGCGGCTGCTGAGAAAAAGCTGCGATCCCCTTCCGACAATCACGCACTCTCCCTTGCTCGCGGCGTGCAGGACGACGCGCTGCGTGATCTTCAAAATATTTTCGCTGTCCACCAGATTCAGTTTGGGCGCGTTGAGGCTTCCCTCGTAACTTCCGCGCAAGAATGATTTGAAAAGCCGGTAGTAAAGCGGGTCGGTTCGCTCTTCTCGCTGCTCCACGACCGCCTGCGGACAATGCGCGAGGTGGGCGATTTCCTCCGTGAGCAGTTGATCCCAAAGCTTCCAGCCAAGCCGCTCGGCAAGCCGCTGAGCGATTTCACCGCCGCCGCATCCGTATTCCCGTTCCACTGTGACGATCTTGAGCATGCCGTCTCCAGTGCGCCCGCAGCGACTTGCCCGGGCGCTAACGATGACACTGCATTTATTCCGCCACTACATGGCCTCCGCCGCCGGGATCATTCTTCTTCAATATAAAAGAGAGAAAGAACATGATGCCAGACCCTACGGCAAGCACCATGAAGGTGTCAATATAGGCCGCAGCGCTGGCCTGCGCCTGGATGGACTGATAAATTCTGGCGTAAGCCGCAATCTGCGCTCCGTGCTTGTCCAATCCGGACTGGGCCAGGTGTTGCGAAAGATTATTGATCGCCCCTTGAAAACGGGGATTGCCTTCACGGATGTGGCCAACGAGGATCTCCTGATGAAATTGGGCGCGCCGCGCGAGCAACGTCGTCACAATCGAGGTTCCGACGCTGCTGCCCATATTGCGCATGAAATTGACCAACCCTGAAACCGAATTATTTTTCTCCGGCGGAATTCCTATATAGGCCGCCAGCGTAATCGGCACGAACAGGAAACCCATCCCAAAGACCTGATCGACGCGGAGCCACAGCGCGGTATTGAAACTCATGGTCAAGTCAATCTGCTTCGTGGAATAGAACATCGCCAGGGCCAGACAGAGCCAGCCGAAGGCGATCAGGTGCCGCGCCTGAAGTTTCGTCGTCAGCGTGCCCATGATGGGCATCTCGATGAGAAGACACACGCCCCCAGCCGAAATCGCGAGCCCCGCGACCTGGGCCGTGTATCCCGCCAAAGTCTGGAGGAACAGCGGCATCAGAACCAGGCTGCTGAACAACATGATTCCGAGCGTGAACATCATCAGGTTGGCACTGGCGAAATTGAAATTCTTGAATAAGCGCACGTCGACGATGGGCGCTTTTTGGCGCCACTCCCAGATCACCAGAGCGATCAGGCAAACCGCGGACGTGACGACTAACGTCGTAATGAAACGCGATCCGAACCAATCGTCCTCTTGCCCCTTGTCGAGCAATATTTGCAGCGCTCCAACACCCAGGGCCAGCAATGCGATCCCAATGTAGTCCAGCTTGACTCCGGCGGCTTTGATCTTGGCCAAGTAGGGCGGATCTTCGACAAAGCGATAGACCAGAAGGAGAGTAAGCAGACCCACCGGCAGATTGATGAAAAAAATCCATCGCCAGGAATAGTTGAACGTGATCCAACCGCCAAGAGTCGGACCAATCGTCGGCGCCGTGACGGCCGTGATGCCGTAGAGCGCGAAGGCCAAGCCTCGCTGCTGCGGCGGAAACGTGTCCGCCAGAATGGCCTGCGCCATGGGTTGCAGGCCTCCGCCGCCCACGCCTTGCAGCACACGGAAGAAAAGCAGGAAGCCGAGGCTCGGCGCGATGCCGCAGAGCAACGAGCTCGTTGTAAACATGAAAAGGCAAATCGTAAAAAATCGTTTTCGTCCGATGGCGCCGGCGAGCCAGCCGCTGATCGGCAGGACGATCGCGTTCGAGACGAGGTAAGAAGTCAGCACCCACGTGCTCTGGTCGTTGCTCGCTCCCAGATTTCCGGCCATGTACGGCAGGGCCACGTTGGCAATGCTGGTGTCGAGGACCTCCATGAACGCGGCCATGGCCACGACCACGGCGATCAGCCAGGGATTAAATTTCGGCCGCCAGATATCCTGATCGGCCGTGAGAGTTGCGGCGGTGCTCATCGGATGTATACGTCGGGCACAACGTTCATGCCCGGGCGAAGCTGGTGATCTTGATTTTCTCCCGGATCGAGAACGATTTTCACGGGAATGCGCTGAACGATTTTTACGTAGTTACCCGTGGCATTTTCCGGCGGGAGCAGGCTGAAGAGCGGGCCTGTCGCGCCCGCAACGCTTTCCACGCGGCCCTTGAACGTCCGCCCGCTCGAATCCACATGAATGTCGGCTTTCTGCCCGACTTTCATTTGCCTCAATTGCGTCTCTTTGAAATTGGCGGTAATCCAGATTTCATCCAGGGGAACGATGGTGAGCAATTGCTGGCCGGGTTGAACATTCAACCCGACGACGACCGTCTTGTTCACTTCGCCGCTGATGGGCGCCACGATGCGGGTGTATTGCAGGTTCAACTCCGCCTTTTCCAGGGCGGCGCGTTTCTGCTGCACGTCGGCGACCGCGGCGCGCGCGCGAGCTCGCACCGACGACACTTGTTGCGGGCCCGTTTCGGCGTATCGCTGGCTCGCTTCGGATTGTCCGAGACGGCTGCGCGCCTGCTGCACAGCTTGTTGAGCCGCGGCCTCATTGTCGCGCGCCGCCGCCACGGAGGCGGTGCTGGCCTTTGCAGTCGCCACGGCCTGATCGTACACTTGAGCGGCCACTTCTTGTTTGTCGAGCAGCGCCTTGTAGCGGCGAAGATCGTCTTGCGCCTTCACATCATTTGCCTGGGCAACTTCCAATTGTGCATGCGCAGCGGCGACTTGATTTTCGGCGTTGGCGATTGCGGCGCCCGCGTCCTCCACGCCGGACGTGGCGAAATTCAATTGGCTCGTGGAATTCACAGAAGCAATCGGAACATTGATGTTCAACGATTGAGCGGTTGCTTCCGCGCTCGCGAGATTGGCCCTGGCCTCTTCGACGGCGACCTCGTAGTCTTTCGGATCGATCTCGACGAGCACCGCGCCCTTCTGCACGTACTGGTTGTCGTCCACATTCACTTTGGTCACGTACCCGGAAATGCGGCTGCTCACGGGGTAGAGATGCGCATCCACCTGGGCATCGTCGGTGGATTCATAACTGCCCAAGTAGCGCCATAAAAACAGGCCGCCCACGAGCACGACCACAGCAATCACGGTCATTACTAAAATATTTCTGCGTTTATTCGAGCGCGCGTAGCGTGGAGGCGGTGGCGAGATCGCGGATTCCCTGCCGGCGTCAACTGTAAAATCAGAAGGATGCTCTTCAGCCATAAGTCATATTTCCTTTGAAGTAATCCTTGGCGCGCTTGTTGGAATCAGCGAGGGCACGCGCCTTCGGAGGTCCATTGTAAATGAATTGCGCAAACCAGCGTCGGATCTTCCTGAAGCGGCTGCCATGTGGATTGGATGCTGCGGTTCACGGGAGGTTTCAGCGAAGGGGTTGGTAGCCCGGACGGGGGTCGAACCCGTAATCTTCGCCTTGAAAGGGCGACGAGTTAACCATTACTCTACCGGGCCACACGGAATCACGCGAGGCGAGCCTGGCGTTCTAGAATTCTAGCACACTCGCTCGCACGGCATCGGTGCTTCAGGAAGAAGTTCACAGTTGAGAGTCGAGAGTTGAGAGTTACAAGCAGCGAGTTGTCTGTTCAGCGAACGGTTTTCACCAGTCACTATTCACCAGCCACCAGTCATGCCTTCCTCTCATTGTGCTCCTCGAGCCAGGCCATCTGGATCGCCTCCAGTTTGCCCTCGTTGGACTGCTTGGGATCGCCCATGAAACCGTCAAGGCTCGTGACCCACTTGTGCAGGTCCGTGTAGCGCACCGTGAGCGGGTCGGCGTCCGGATACTTTTCCGCCAACTGTATCCCGATTTCTTCCGCGTCGTCCCAATCGAATGTAGCGGGCATTTATTTCTCCGAGTAGCACAGCCACTCTTGGCTGTGTGATTTTGTAAGCCGCAGGTGCAGAGCCGATTCGATATGATTACAAAACCCGCACAGCCAGGAGTGGCTGTGCTACTTAAACCTAGTGTTCCGCTTCCTTGGCGAAATTCTTATTCCACTCCGGAATTTCGACCACCAGGTCGCGCGTTCCATCGGGCACGCACTGGCAACCGAGGCGCGACTTTACTTCCAGTCCGGGCGCGTCGTCCAGCTGATCGAGTTCGGCGTCCGTCGGTTCGTTGCAGGACTCCAGGCCTTCGCGCACGATGACGTGGCACGTCGAGCACGCGCACACGCCGCCGCAGGCGTGGTCGAGTCCCATGTGAAATCCCGTGGCGATGTCCAGGATGCTTCCTGGGAGACCCTCGCGCGCGTAGGGAACTTTTTCCGGATCCACTTCGACCGTTTTGCCCTCGGTGACAAAAGTCACCTTGAATTTCTTCGTCGCGGGCGTGTATTTGACTTGTTCGATGTAAGGGTTGCTGCCGCCCATGGTGTTCTCCTTCTAAACTGCTCATTGCTGTCTGGCAAAGATTTAAGCTTTTGTAGCGCCCGCCTTCAGGCGGGCACTGGTGCTGCGAGCACATGCCCGCCTGAAGGCGCGCGCTACACGTCCCCGAGCTTTTTGCCTTCTAGTGCTGCTCCGAGAGCACGATTCATCATGCGCTCGGCTAACGGCGTGGACGCTTGATTCAGCACGTCCACGAACGCGCGGACGGCCTTGTAATCCGTGCCGGCTAGCGCTTCGCGCAGCGCCGTGATGGCGTCGTCAATCGCGCGGCGCTCTTCTTCGGGAAGCTCTCCCGGGGCTTCCGCCCGCTCGCGCGCCAGCGCTTTTTCCGTGAGTTGCAGAATGCTTTCGGCTTCGTTGCGCGCCTCGATCAACTGGCGCTCGGAAAAATCCTGTTCGGCGAATTCGATCGATTCCTCGAGCATGCGTTCGACTTCGGCGTCATCCAGGCCGTAGGTCGGCTGGACTTCGATCGAGTGCTCGGTGCCGGCGCGCAGATCGCTCGCGGAGACTTGCAGGATGCCGCTCGCGTCGATCAGAAATTTCACTTCGATGCGCGCGAGGCCCGCGGGACCCGGCGGGACTTTCAGCTGGAATCGCGCGAGGGAACGGCAATCCTTGGCCAGTTCGCGCTCGCCCTGCAGGACGTGGATGTCGATCCCGGTCTGATTCTCGACGCCGGTGGTGAAAAGTTCCTGCGCGCTCGCCGGCACCGTCGAGTTTCGCGGAATGATTTTCGCGACCACGCCGCCCATCGTTTCGATGCCGAGCGACAGCGGCGTGACATCGAGCAGCAGCATGTCGTTCACGCCGCCTTCGAGAATGTCCGCCTGCACCGCGGCGCCCAGCGCCACAACTTCGTCGGGGTTGAGCTCGGCGTGCGGGCGGCGTCCGAAATATTGCTCGACGGTTTGGCGCACGAGCGGCACCCGCGTCGAGCCGCCGACCAGCACGACTTCCTCGATCTCCGCGGGGGAAAGTTTTGCATCGGCGAGCGCCTGGCGCACGGGGCCCATCGTGCGATCCACGATCGGGCGAATCCAGCGCTCGTATTCCGCGCGCGAGATCTCGCGAAAATAGACGCCGCCATCGGGCAAAGAAAATTTGATCGTCGTCTTATCCGTGTCGGAAAGTTCGTGCTTGGCAGCGATCAGGGCTTTGCGCAATTCCTGGACGACTTCCGGGTGCGCCGCGAGGTCCACGCCGAGGCCGCGAATTTCTTCGCGCGCCACGTTCTGCAACGCATTGTCGATGTCGTCGCCGCCCAAATGCGTGTCGCCGTTGGTCGAGAGCACCTGATAAATGTCACCGTCGGTGGTCGAAATCAACTTCAGAATCGAAATGTCGAATGTGCCGCCGCCAAAATCGTAGACGGCGACCTTGCCGCGCTTCTGTTCGTGCAGGCCGTAGGCGAGCGCCGCGGCGGTCGGCTCGTTCACGAGGCGCAAGACTTCGAGGCCGGCGAGGCGTCCTGCATCGCGCGTGGCCTGGCGTTGCGCGTCGTTGAAATAGGCGGGCACGGTGATCACCGCGCGCTCGACCGAATCCTGGAAATATTCCTCGGCCCACATTTTCAGTTCGCGCAGAATGAACGCGGAAATTTCCGGCGGCGTGAACACGCGGTCACCGAGCCGCACGCGGATCACGTTCTTGCTCGCCGGATCGATGCGAAACGGGAAAATTTTCAGTTCGTCCTGAACGTCGGCGGGACCGCGGCCCATCAGGCGCTTCACGGAATAAATCGTGCGCTCGGATTGCGTCAGCAAGCGGCGCTGCGCGGCCTGGCCGACGACGATCGATCCGTCCGCGTCAACGCTCACGACGGAAGGACACAGCGGCGTGCCGTATGGGCCCGGGATACACTTCGGCCGGCCTTCGCGCTTGTCCTGATAAGCGATCAGGCTGTAGGTCGTGCCGAGATCGATGCCGACGGTTCGAGGCATGTTCTAGGTGTTAGCTCCCTGCCGTTGTGAAATGTGACTGTTGACTAGTGAACCGTGATTCGTGAAACGTGATTTGTGATTCGTGAAAAGCGTCGCCGATCCGAAGCATTGGTTTTCACCAGTCACCAGTCACTAGTCACCAACTCCTGCCGCACTCCGTTCACCAAATTCCTGATGTACGAGCGGCGATTCAGGACTTCGTTCATCCGCTCCATGAGTTTCTTTTTCGCGGCTTCGTCGGCGGAGGAATCCAGCGCTGCGTCCCATTCGGCCGAGACGCCTGCGAGTTCCTTGTCCACATCCGCCAGCGACGATTCAAATTTGTGCTGCGCCGATTCCAGTTTTGCGCGCAAACCCGTCATATGAGCAGCGTTTCCGCCGGAGGCGCGCGCTTCGCGCAACTCGTCCAGCGATTCGTTCAGTTCAAAAACTTCCTCCAGCAATTCAGGGGGCGCCTGCTGCTTCTTCTGGCCTTCCTTGCGCATGCCGGAGAGGCTGAGCAGGTACTCGACGCGCGCGACCGGATCGCGCAGCGCGCGGCAGGCGTCGTTCAATTGCGAAGAGAGGTCGAGTGAAAGCTGGCGCTCGTCTTCGGAAGCGCGCGCGAAATGGTCGGGATGCAGCTTCCAGGAGAGCGAGTGGAAGCGCTGCTCGAGGGTTGCCAGGTCCACAATTAGTTTCTGCGGCATGCCAAAAAAAGCGAAGTAATCGGCGCCCTTTGGCAGCGGCTGAATTTTTCCGCACGACGGGCAAAAGTGCGCGCCGCCGGTGGCTGCCGAGCAGCTCCAGCAATTCGCCGATGTCGTCACGGTTGTGGATGGCGCACTCATAAATTAATCGTCTTGGTGGGTTTAGTAGCACAGACTTCAGTCTGTGGGGTTCTGTAAATTTCGCCCGGGCGGCGCCACATTCACCAGCAATTACCGAAAAGCGATGCGGCACACGATTTGCGCTCTTGCCAAGATCAGATGGAACCCCACAGACTGAAGTCTGTGCTACAAGAGCTGTGCTACCAAAAAAAATGGCTGGCGGGCTCCCCATCCCGGCCAACCACGCATTTCACTCCGTTTGCGAGAGAAAGCGCCTGCTTCACCCTCTGAGAGAGATCCCCACTACTTCGCTTAAACCCGACAGGCTGAAGCCCGTCCTACTGGGTGAACGAACTGCCGCAGCCGCAGCTGCGAGTGGCCTGCGGATTCTGGAACACGAAGCCGCGCCGCATCAGGTCTTCCTGATAGTCCAGCGTGGTGTCATTCAGATAAAGGAAGCTCTTCGGGTCCACGAATAGCCGCGCGCCGTTTTCTTCGATCACTTTGTCGCGGTCGCGCGCCTGCGTCTCCAGACGCATCGCGTACGTCAGCCCCGAGCAGCCGCCGCCTTGAACGCCCACGCGCAGCCCGCCGGATTCCGGCGCCACGCCTTCCTTGGCGAGCAGCTCCTGAATTTTTGTTGCCGCTTTTTCTGTAACGTGAATCATATTTCGTTCCGATCCAGCTACTTCTTCCTTGATTGAACTAGGCCTCGACCGTTCAGGGGCTAAAGCCCA
The DNA here is from genome assembly GCA_963768275.1 of uncultured Acidobacteriota bacterium. Lineage (GTDB taxonomy): Bacteria > Acidobacteriota > Terriglobia > Acidiferrales > UBA7541 > Palsa-360. The sequence continues at coordinate 145,607 of CAVYHH010000026.1, read as the reverse complement.
CTTTCTCTTCGCCCTCGGATGTCGCGGCTGAAGCCGCGACCCACAAAGGGCATTGCGAAACTCACAACGGATCCAGCGGCAAGCACTCCGCGAGGCCCGTCTGCCGGTTGATTATTAGTCGCCGACTGACGTCGCGGTCGCTGCCGGAGTGGAAGTATCTTTCTTTTTCTTCCAATCCGCGATGGCCGCCTTGATGGCGTCCTCGGCGAGGACCGAGCAGTGAATCTTCACCGGCGGAAGGCTCAACTCGCGCACGATGTCCGTGTTCGAGATGGCGAGCGCTTCCGATACCGTCTTGCCCTTGACCCACTCGGTCGCGAGCGAAGAACTGGCGATCGCCGAGCCGCAGCCGAAGGTTTTGAACTTCGCCTCTTCGATGACCTGCGTTTCGGGATTGATTTTCATCTGCAGCCGCATGACGTCGCCGCACTCGGGCGCGCCAACCAGGCCCGTGCCCACATTCGGATCGTCCTTGGGCAGGCTGCCGACGTTGCGCGGATGCTCGTAGTGATCGACTACCTTATCGGAATAAGCCATTTCACTCTCCTTCTATATTTGACGAAATAATCTCTGCCGTGATTCTTCTTAATGTCCACCCGCCGAGGCTCCCCAATTCATCTTGCTGAGATCGATGCCTTCCTTGGCCATTTCGTAGAGCGGCGACAGTTCGCGCAGCCGCTGCACGACTTCAATCACGCGGCTCGTGACGTAATCGACTTCTTCCTGGGTGTTGAAGCGGCCCAGGCCGAAGCGGATCGAGGTGTGCGCCAGGTCTTCGCCGACGCCCAGAGCCTTGAGCACGTAGCTCGGTTCGAGTGTGGCCGAAGTGCAGGCCGAGCCGCTCGAAACTGCGACGTCGTTGATGCCCATCAGCAACGATTCGCCTTCGACGAAGGCGAAGCTGATGTTGATGTTGTGCGGCAGGCGATGCGTCATCGAACCGTTGATGTAGACTTCGTCGAGCTTGGCGAAGATGGTGTCCTTCAGGCGGTCACGTAGGCCGCTCAGGCGTCGGCTCTCGTCCGCCATTTCGTTCTGGCAAAGCTCGGCCGCCTTGCCGAATCCGACGATGCCCGGCACATTCAGCGTGCCCGAGCGCATGCCGCGCTCGTGGCCGCCGCCGTCGATCTGGGCGGAGAGCTGCACGCGCGGGTTGCGCCGGCGCACGTAGAGAGCTCCGCAGCCCTTGGGGCCATAAATCTTGTGCGCGGTCAGAGAAATCATGTCCAGGTTGTCTTTTTGCACGTCCACCGGAATTTTCCCGGCCGCCTGCACGCCGTCGGTGTGAAACAGGATGCCCTTTTCCTTGGCGATCTTGCCGATTTCCTGGATCGGCTGAACCACGCCGATTTCGTTGTTGGCATACATGATGGTGATCAGAATTGTTTTCGCGGTGATGGCTCGGCGCAGATCGTCGAGATCGATGCGGCCGTCCTTGGCGACGGGGAGATAGGTCACCTCATAGCCGTACTTCTCGAGGCGCTTGCAGGTATCGAGAATGGCTTTGTGCTCGGTGACCTGCGTGATGATGTGGTTGCCCTTTTCGCGATACATTTCCGCGGCGCCTTTGAGCGCCAGGTTGTTCGATTCCGTGGCGCCGCTGGTGAAGATGATTTCCTTCGGCGTCGCGTTGATCAGACGGGCGATCTGCGCGCGCGCGTTCTCCACCGCTTCTTCGGCCGTCCAGCCAAAGGAGTGGTTGCGGCTCGCGGCATTGCCGAACTTCTCGTGGAAGTAGGGCAGCATCGTCTCGACCACGCGCGGGTCCACCGGAGTGGTGGCGTGGTAATCCATGTAAATCGGCAGTTTAATAGCCATGCTTGTGTCTCCCGTCTCGAATTCTTTCGATCCCCTGACGCAGTCTCTCCAAAATTTGATGCGTCGCCCGCCGCAGCGGACGCCGCGAACTTAAATCGACAGCCCGACGAGTTCCGCGTCGGGCGAATCCTCGGCCATCTGTGAAATCGTGACCGAGCGCAACACTTGCGCGATGCTTTCATTCACTCGCCGCAGCGGCTCGCGCACCGTGCAGGTGGAACTCTGATCGCAGTTCCCGTGATTCGTTACGCACGATGTGATCACAACGGGCCCGTCCACGGCGTTGATTACATCGAGCGCCGAGATTTCCTTCGGGTGCCGGGCCAGTTGATAGCCGCCACTCGAACCGTGACGCGCCGTGACGAGTCCGTGCTTGGCCAGCCGTTGCAACACCTTGGCCAGAAGCGGCGCCGAAATCCCATACGCGTCGGCTATGTCGGAGGCGCTCTGCGAAGGCTCGCCACGATGCGTCGCCAGGTGCCGAACGGCGATCAGGGCATAGTCCGCTTTCTTGGAGAGCTTTAACATTCGATATGCGACCAAACCAGTCGCAGTTGAATGATAATGCCAGCCGGGTACCGAAGTCAAGCGATTCAGTTGTCGGCAACTCCCACCGGGCCAGCAGCTTACATTACGACCAATTTGGTCGGGTTAGTCAAATTGGCTGCAACGAATTGGCCTTTTTGGGGGTTGATTGGTGTTATTGGGGGGCTGAACGGGCAACCAGGCTGTAGGGGCATCCGCCGCGGCGGATGCCCCCCGCAGTCTATGAAACGTCAATTCCCTGAAAGGACTTCTACAAATCCCATTCGTCCGGAGAGATTTCCGCTCCACCAGACACGATTGGGATTATTCGGATCAATCTCAAGCCTTCTGGGGTCCGACTCCGAATCCGGAAGCGGGAACTCCACCCATTCGCCCGTCTTGGGATTGAAGCGGGCAATCTTGTCCGCCATTTGTTCGCTCACCCAAATCAGGTTGTTCTTGCGGTCCACGGTTACAGAATAGGTGCCGGAAGTTTCCGTTGGCGGCGCGAAGAACGACATTTGTTTGGTTTCGTAATCGACCTTCATCAGCAGTCCAGCATTCCAAAGCCCGACCCAGACGTCGCCGCGGGCGTCATGGCTCATGCGGCGCGGATAGGCCACGCCGTCGAAGGGGATTTTGTACTCCTCGACTTTGCCCGAGGCGGGATCGATCCTGGACATGCGATCCGCGCCGTCCTCGGCCCACCACACGGAGCCGTCACCGGCCACGGTGATGCCGTAGGCGCCGGTGGGAACCTGTGTGGAAAGGTAAGACGGTGGGTCGAAGAATTTAAATTCCTTCGTGGAAGTATTGAGCATGCGCACCTGGTTGCCGCTGGTTTCCCAGATGGTGCCGTTGGGATGGATCAGCATGGAGTTGCCGCCGGCGTCGGCGCGGTTGTCCTTGGGCCAATCGTAGGCCGTGAATTTACCGGAGTTCGTGTCGTAATCGAGCCAGCGGTAGTTCGATCCATCCGGCACCCACAACTGTCCCTTGGCGTCGATCTGAAGGTTGCCCAGCAACTGGCCGTCGGCGAGAGCGGGACCAGCGGGAATGGAAACTTCCGTGTATTCGAGCGTTTTGGGATCCAGCTTACCCAGCTTGCCGGCCCTCTGGCTGACCCATCCGTTGCCATGCGGATCGACGGCGACGTCATGCGGCTCCGAGCCGAGCATGGTGTCCACGATGTCGTATTGAACGGCCTTGTAGTGCAGCGACTTGCCTTCGAGCAGGATCCGGGGCAGGCGGTCGTTGAGGTCCACCTGGCGAAGTGGCGAGAAGTTGGCCGAGAGATAATCTATTGCCAGCTTGGCTTCGTCCGGGGTCAGATCGCGGATTTTTGCGGTTCGCATGCGGGCGCGCATCCTGCGGACGGTGAAGGCCCAGTCCTCGCGCGGCATGTGGAATCCGATGAATCGCTCCGTGTTGTGGCAAGTCGTACAGCGCGCGCCGACCAGTTTCTTGCCGTCGCCTTCCGGCAATTCCTTCGAGACCGTGACCATCAGCGCTTCGGGAGTCTTCATCGGCCAAGCGCGCGGGAGCATGGGCCCTTGCTTGTTGGACAGCGCCAAATCCTGTTTCGCGGTCTTGCCCTCCGCTACATCCACCGGCGCGGAAACATTGCTCTGATAGCCGCCGCCGACGCCCTGGATTACATACTGGCCAGCGGGCAGATTGCTTACGGTGTAGTGGCCTTGCGCCTGGCTGATGACCATGAATTCGAGATGGCGGTCGTTGTTCTTCAGCTTTACAAACGCGCCGGTGACAGGTTTCCCGGATGCGCCCTGCACGACGCCCTCGATGGTGGAATTATTTTCCGCCGCCCTGGCAAACTGGCCGCAGAGGAAAAACAGTACTGCCGCGAAAAGGACCGTGAATTTCGATCGCGTCTCGATGGATGTCATTCCCGATCTCCTTGTTTTTTCTCTCACCGTGCGTGAGCGGTGGGCTTGCAATCAATGCCGTTCCGGCCCCCGTGCGCAACAAGAGACGTTCAAATTGTGTGTTTGGGCCTGGCTATTCGCGGAGTATACGCCAATTCCGTTCCACCGCACTCACGATTTTTAAGCGGGCAGTTAAGTGAGGCTGGGATCCGTGACTGGTGGGGATCGCAACTGATGCTCGATGGCCGTGGCCGCAGGATTTCCATCTCAAATTTCAAATTTGAGATTACTTCAGCTTCCCCGCTGCGGCTTCCACTTTTTCAGGAATTCGAGCACGTCTTCGGGGCCGATGCGCACGGTCGACTCGAACTCTCCCTGCTTCTGGCTGACGACCAATTTCCCGTCCGGATCAAGAATCGCCAGGCTGGGCACGCCCTTTTTGAGCGGAATTTGGTACTTGTCGGCAAGATCGAGGTTGGCGTCGTAATTGCCGACGTTGATGTGGAGGACGTGGTAGTTCGCGTTCACGATCGGGGCGAAGGCTTTCGAGCGAAACGTTGCATCGAGGACGTGGCAGTCGTAGCACCAGTTTCCGCCGAAAACCAAAAGGACGCGCTTGTGGTCCTTGGCCGCAGCGGCGAGCGCCGAGGAAATTTCCGTTTGCGCCTCTTCCGGCGGCGGATAGAGCTGTATATTCGGCTTGGCCGGTTCGGGCAAGCGCCGGAGCTGCTTCGCGACGAGATCGCCGCGCTGCGTCGCAATGATTTTCCAATCGCCCAGCTTTTGCACCCAGACTTGAGAGGCGGAAATAATGGAGGAATTCTCACCCGCGCTGGTCTTGATGTCCGCTTCGATTCGCAAGACGAGCGACATCACGCCCGGCTGCAGCGTATTCGCCTCGAGCACCATGACATTGAGCCGGTCCAGTCCCGCCGGCTTGAGAGAGGACCAGAACATAGGCTCCTCGGAGGGATCGAGCGTCTCGGCTTTTGGCGTCTTGGTCCTCGCTGGGGGAGACGTTGTGTAATAGGCCGTGAGGGCTGCCTTGTCGCCGGCAAGGACAGCGGCCTTCCAATTGTCCAGCGGCTCGAACGCGAAGGAGGGCGCGATTGCAGATGCCTTTTTCGTGTGGGCCTGCTGAGGGGCAGCCTGAGCAAAGGCGGCAAAGTTCGAGCAAAGGAGTAAGGCGACGATCCAACCGGGACGAATGGTTTTCATTGCTCCTCGTATCCGTTCCAGGAATGAGATTGTATCCTATCCAATCAAAAGCCCGCACCTCTTGATTTTCGGGAGTGGCGCCACTTTCCACACTCCCCTTTCTCGGGACTTGGCTTTCGGAACTTTGGAATCTCCGCGAGGGTTTACTGAGCTAGTAAATTCATTGTGCCGGTGGTTGAAGAAGCGTATCCTGTGCGCACTGCAAGTCTAAATCGGAAACTCCGGTTGAAGTCTAGGTGGGACGTTTCGAAAATGCTAAATCGCTTCATTGCCCCGGTGATTGTTCTAATAGCGGCACTGACTTTCTCCCAACTCGCGTTTACCCAAAACGCGCGGCCTCAGCAGTCAGGGGCGGCCAAGGATCGGAAAGCAACGGCAGAGCCCGCTCCGCCTCATGACATTTCTGGTACCTGGACGCCGGCCAATGGACCGAACGATGGAATCCAGCCTTACGGCGCAAAGGCCATGCCCAACGACGGGAAGCCGGAGCATCAACTGCCGTATACTCCACTCGGACTGGAAACTTACAAGTCGCACAAAGCGACCATTGGGGTTGATGAGGTTCTCCCTAAGGATTATAACGATCCGCGGGATAAGTGCGAGCCGCTGGGATTCCCCCGAACGGACCTTTATTATCTGAGAGATACTCAGATCTTTCAGAACGAGTACAAAGTGGCGATCCTCTATCAATATGGGGAGGCGTGGCGCGTGATCTGGACGGATGGGCGAGCTCTCCCCAAATTGGTGGATGGAGCCGTGCTGGTGGGGAAAGAAGTTCGAGAGCAACGCTTTTATGGCTACTCGGTCGGCAAATGGGTGGACGATACCACCCTCGTCGTCCAAACGGTCGGGATGATGCCGGAAGACAGAGTCTGGCTGGATCTTACTGGCCGTCCAATCAGCGACGCCGCGCGCGTGGAAGAGCGCTTCCATCGCGTGAACCACGACCGGTTGGAACTGACGGTGACCATCGACGATCCGAAGATGTACACCAAACCCTGGATCGCGATGGACAAGTTCCCGATGCGGTTGGCGGATCCTCACCATGATGTGATGGAGGTGTACTGCTCTCTGTCCGAGATGGAGAAATACGATAAATTATTTGGTAATCCCACGAGTGCACCGGCGAGTCCGCCGGGCGGCGATACGCCGGGCCGATAGTTGGCGCTGGTGTGTTCCAGTGTCCGGGCATGTTCTTCTTCCGCGACTTTTTGGTAATGGGGGCTCTAGGTCAGATATTTCTTGAAAGGAGGCAATTACAATGAGAATGAGGGCTATTTCAGTATTTGCCTTGGCGGCCGGCCTCCTGAGTGTGTCCATGCCCCTGCGGGCGCACCACGGGACCGCGGTATTTGACACGAACAAAACGCTCACGCTGAAGGGTAGCGTCACGGAATGGGACTGGTCCAACCCTCATTGCCTCCTTCAATTTGACGTGAAGAATGAAAGCGGCCAGTCGGTGCATTGGATTGCAGAAACTCAAAATCCCGCAAACATGGTCTACGCAGGTTTTGGGAAGGCATCTTTCAAACCTGGAGATGAAGTTACCGTCACTTTGATGCCGACTAAAAATGGCTTGCCATATGGGCGAATCAAACAGGTCGTGCTCGCCAACGGCAAGACGCTAAACGCCAGTGGGGGAACTATCAACGGGGATTCCTCCGGCTCGCCGGGCGCCACCAAATCGGGAAATTACCCTAAGCAGTGAGCGTGGGTTAGTCTAAAAGAGGCCAAGTCCGGTGATGTAGTCTTCATGGAGTGTGGCCCGTTGCCTGTTTTCTTGTTGCGCACCCTTCCGCAAAAACCCAGGTATGAATTTGGCTCCTTTCAATTCCATTGCGCAATCCTATCCACTTTTCGGCGAGACCGTTTATCGGAAGTTCGCCTGTCCTTTTGAGCGCACTCACTGGCGGCAAATTCGTTGTGTCCAGCGCACAAAAAGCATATCTTATCCGAACTACAGGCCTGAATCGGAACTTCCAATTGATGGTGTCGGCGGGAGCTTTGAAAATGCTAAATCGATTCAGGGTTTCGGTGATTGTGCTAGCTGCAGCGCTTACTCTCTCCCCGCTGGTGTTTGCCCAGAACGCTCGGCCTCAGCAGTCCGGGGCGGCCAAGGATCAGAAAGCAACCGCAGCTCCCGCTCCACTTCATGACATTTCCGGAACCTGGGAGCCGGTCGGAGGGCCGGGCGATGGAATCCAAGCTCTCGGCGTAAGTGCCATGCCAAATGACGGGAAGCCGGAGCATCAGCTGCCGTATACACCCTACGGATTGAAAACCTACGAGTCGCATAAACCGCTCATTGGGGCCGATGAAGTTCTTGCTACTTCCTACAACGATCCGCGGGATACGTGCGAACCGCTGGGATTCCCTCGAGCCGATTTCTACAATCTGAGAGAGACTCAGATCATGCAGGACCGGTACAAAGTGGCCGTCTTGTATGAATATGGGGAGGCCTGGCGGGTAATATGGACGGATGGGCGAGAGGTCCCCAAATTGGTGGATGGAGGCGTGCTCGTGGGAAAGGAAGTTCGAGAGCCGCGCTTTTACGGCTACTCGGTTGGCAAATGGGTGGACGACACCACGCTCGTGGTCCAGACGGTCGGAATGATGCCGGAGGACAAAGTTTGGCTGGATGGAACCGGCCGCCCGATCAGCGACCAACTGCGCGTTGAGGAGCGCTTCCACCGGGTGAACCATGATCGCATGGAACTGACGGTGACCATTGACGACCCGAAGATGTATACGAAGCCCTGGCTGGCCATGAACAAATTCGCGTTTCGGTTGAAGGACCCCCACTTTGAAGTAACGGAGATGTATTGCTCTTTGTCTGAGATGGAGAAATACAATAAATTATTCGGCGCTCCTGCGGGTGTGGGAACCGACAAACCACACGTTCAATAGATTGAGCTGGCGTGACCTAATCGTCTGGGAGGGTCGCTCGTCTGCGACTTGGAAGTGACTGTCGTGTTGGTTCTGGACAAAAAAATTTTGAATTGGAGGCAATTGTGATGACAATGAGGACGATTGGGGTGATCGCCGTAGCGGTCGCCCTGCTGGGCGCTTCATCGCCGCTGATCGCGCACCATGGAAATGCGACGCTTGACGCCAACAAAACACTCACGATGAAGGGTACCGTCACGGAATGGGACTGGTCCAATCCTCATTGCCTCCTTCAATTTGACGTAAAGAATGAAGGCGGCCAGGTGGTGCATTGGATTGCAGAGACTCAAAATCCCGCCGAAATGGTCAGCCTTGGTTGGGGAAAGACGACGTTCAAGCCTGGGGATGAAGTTACCGTCTCCTTAATCCCGGTCAAGAATGGCAACCCATTCGGGCGAATCACGCTGGTCGTGCTCCCCGATGGCAAGACGTTCGTTACCATCAAAGAGGGCGTGTCTCCGAAGTATGCCGTCGGCTCGTCGGGCGGCTCCAAATCGGATAATTCCACCAGGCAGTAAGGATTAGCTTGGGGAAAAGGGACCGAGTCCCTAGAAATCGTCTTCTCGGAATGCGGCTCCTCGTCCGTTTAGCTTTTGAGTATTCTTCCGCAAGAAAGCCCCAGACAGGAAATTCGCTCCCGTCAATTCCCTTGCGTAATCCGCACCAATTTTCGCTACAATAGTTTGGAACCGAACGGACGCATGCGGACGAAACCATGAAAAATGTCCTGGCCATTTATCCGGGAACGTTTGATCCGGTGACGAACGGGCACCTTGATTTGATCGAGCGCGGCGCCAAGATATTTGACCGGCTGGTGGTCAGCATCCTGCGCAACCTCGACAAGGAGCCGCTGTTCACGGTCGACGAGCGGGTGGAGATGCTGCGCGAAGTTACGCGGCCGTGGGCCAACGTGGAAATCGATGTGTTCAGCGGGCTGCTGGTGGATTACGCGCGGCTGCGCGAGGCCAATGTGCTGTTGCGAGGGATTCGCGCGGTTTCGGATTACGAGTACGAATTGCAGATGGCTATGATGAATCGCAAGCTTAATCCGAATGTCGAGACGGTTTTCATGATGCCAGCGGTGTCTTATAGCTATCTCAGTTCGCGGCTGGTGCGCGAAATTGCGCAGCTTGGCGGGCCGATTACCGGCCTCGTGCCGCCGTTAGTGGAAGAGCGCCTGCGCGCTAAAGTTCTTTAGTAGCACAGCCACTCTTGGCTGTGTGGTTTTGCAATCGTAATTACGTCGAGTAGAGTTTGTCAGGGTACAAGACCACACAGCCAAGAGTGGCTGTGCTACTCGAACCCAAAGGAGAGTCATCCCGTGCAACTCGCTGCCCGCGTTAACCGCATCGCTATCTCGCCTACCTCCGCTGTAATGGCGGCGGCCGAAAAACTCAAAGCCCAGGGCGTGGACCTGGCCGACTTCGGCCCCGGCGAGCCGGATTTTCCAACGCCGGAGCACATCCAGCGCGCGGCGATTCGCGCGCTCGAGCAGGGGCGAACAAAATATACGCCGACACCGGGGATCACACCGCTGCGCGAAGCGATTTGCAAATGGCACGCGGCTCAATTCGGCTCGTCCTACACGGTGCCGGAATGCGTTGTCACGGTCGGCGGCAAGCACGCCCTGTTTAATGCGTTCTGCTCGCTGCTGGAAAAGGGCGACGAAGTTCTGATCCCCGCGCCGTACTGGGTCACCTATCCGGAGCAGGTCCTGTACACGGGCGCGACGCCGGTGCCGGTGATGACCGATCCGTCCGACGGCTTTCGGCTGCGCGCCGAGATGGTATCTCGCGCGATTACGCCGCGAACGAAGCTGCTGATCGTGAATTCGCCGAGCAATCCCAGCGGAGCGGTCGTTCCCAACGACGAGTTTGTGAAAATCTACGAAGTGTGCCGCGCGAAAAATATCTGGGTGATGACGGACGAGTGCTATTCCCACTTCTTGTATGGAAACGAGAAGCCGTGGTCTCTCGCCAGCGTGCCGGGAACGAAGCCGAATATCATCGTGGCCGGTTCGCTGTCCAAGACGTTTGCCATGACGGGCTGGCGCGTGGGGTACGCGCTGGCGCCCGAGCCGCTGATTTCGGCGATGATCAAAGTGCAGAGCCAGTCCACGTCAAACCCGACTTCGATCGCGCAATACGCGGCGCTCGAAGCCTTGACCGGACCTATGGACACTGTAACCGCGATGCTCGCGGAATATGCGCGGCGTCGCGACCGTATCGTTTCCGGGCTTCGCGCGATTCCAGGAGTCACCTGTGTCGAGCCCGGCGGCGCGTTTTATGCGTTTCCGAGCGTTGCCGCGCATTTGGGCAACGGCATCGCGGACACGACCGCGCTCGCGAAAGCGCTTCTGGAAAAACAGCATCTGGTCTGCGTCCCAGGCGAAGCGTTTGGCACGCCCGGTTACATCAGGCTTTCCTATGCGACTTCCATCGATCGCATCGAGGAAGGATTGCGCCGCCTCGAAAAATTCTTTGCCATGGCGGAAGCGGCCAGGTGAATTCGGGAACCATCCGTTCGGGGCGGGCGCCTGCGCGGCTCGCCCCGATTTTCGTGCCTCGCATTTGGGGCGCGCGTGACCTCTCTCCCCTGTTTCCGGAAAGATCCCATGAACTAGAGCCCATCGGCGAAGCGTGGCTGACGGGAAACGAGTGCGCGTTTGCTTCGGGCGAATTTGCAGGGCGCACGCTTGGCGAAGTGTGGCCTTCGCTTTCGGAAGAATGGACCGGGACGGGCCTGCGTGGTTTGCCGCGCATTCCGCTGCTCGTGAAATTTATTTTTCCGGAAGAAAAACTTTCCGTGCAAGTGCATCCCGACGACGCGTACGCGGAGCAGCACGAGTCCTCAGCGGGCGGCGTCGGGAAAACCGAGATGTGGTATGTGGTCAGCGCGCGCGAGGGAGCGGCGGTTCGCGTGGGGCTGAATCCAAACGTGACGCGGGAGTCATTTCAACGCGCCGTCGTCGATGGCACCGTGGAGAATTGTCTTGGAAACGTGACGGTCCATCCGGGCGACGCCGTTTTCGTGCCTGCCGGGACCACGCACACGATTTGTCCCGGAGTCGTGCTGTGCGAGATCCAGCAGCACTCGGACATTACCTATCGCGTCTTCGATTACAACCGTGTGGGGACAGACGGCAAGCCGCGCGCGCTGCACATCCGGCAAGCGCTGGACGTGATGCAGTTCAGCGAACAGAGCGGCGGGCTGTGCGATCCGGTGCGCATTACGCGCGGCGCGGTCACGGAAACTTTTTATGCGGCGTGCCGGCACTTCGCGACCGAACGCTGGGAATTCCACGAACGAATCGCCGCCGTCACTTCGCCGGAGCATTTTGATTTGCTGATTTTTCTCGAGGGCAAAGGACGCATCGAGTTTGCCGGCGGGGCCGAATCCTTCGCGCCCGCGGAAGTCTGGTTGTTCCCTGCCTCTCTCGGCGCGTACCAACTGGCGCCCGATTCTCCCACGACTCTCTTGCGCGCATACGTGCCGGACCTGCACGGCTTCGTGAAGCGGCTCACCGAGGAGCGCATTGCGGAAGCGGCGTGGTCGCGCGTGGTGCATCTGTGACGCGAGAACGGAACAACGAAACGCTCGCCGCGCACGCCATCATTCTTGCCGGTGGCCGCGGCACGCGTTTTTGGCCGCGTAGCCGCACGCGAACACCGAAGCAATTGCTCAACATCATTGGCAACGACACGATGCTCGAGCAAACCGCCGCGCGCCTTGCGCCGCTGTTTCCGCCGTCGCGCCAGTGGGTCGTCACTAATTCCGAGCAGGCGGCCACCGTGCGAAAGCAAATGCCACGCGTCCCCGCGTCGCACATTCTTGCGGAGCCAATTGGCCGGAATACGGCTGCCGCGATCGGACTCGCCGCCGCGCATTTGCTGCATGGCGGCTTGGGCACGGAAAACGACGCGCTCATGGCCGTGCTTCCCGCCGACCACTACATCGCAAAACCGTCGCGGTATCTGCGGATCGTGCGCGCCGCGCTGCACGTCGCGCACGCCGCGGGATCGCTCGTCGTGCTGGGCATTCCGCCGTCGCGGCCCGAGACGGGCTACGGATACATCGAACGCGCGCGAGCGAAAGCGTTGGATGCGGACGGCATTCCCGTCTTCACGGTGCGTCAGTTCACGGAAAAGCCGGCGCTGCCGCGGGCGCGAAAATATGTGGCTTCCGGACGCTATTACTGGAACGCGGGAATGTTTTTCTGGCGCGTCTCGACGTTCCTCGGCAACCTTGAGAAATTTCTGCCGAAGACGCACGACGCGCTGATGCGCCTGGCGGGCGAAATCGGGACGCCGCGCTACGCGCGCACGCTCGCCCGTGTTTATCCGAAACTCGAAAACATTTCCGTGGACTACGCCGTGCTCGAATCGGTGACGCGCCGCGCATCGGACCCCAGCGTCTTCGTCCTGCCCGCGGAAGTTGGCTGGAGCGATATCGGTTCGTGGACCGCCGTTTACGAATTGCTCGCGCGAAAAGCCGGAGAGAATGTTTCCGCGGGAAAATTCGTCGCGCTCCATGCGCAGGGAAACTTTTTCTGGAGCCCGAAGAAATTCGTCGCCGCGGTGGGGATACGCGACCTCGTCGTGGTGGAAACCGAAGACGCGCTGCTGCTCTGCCCGCGCGACCGCGCGCAGGACGTCGGCAAAATCGTAAAGTGGCTGGAGAAAGAGAAATTCTCCGGACTGCTCTAGCGCTCCACTTAAGTCAGACTTCGAAATAGTCGCGATTCTATGAATACACTTAGGTTGCTCCGTTATTCCCGCATTGGGCTGCGCAGCTTCTTCTACGTCCTCGTTTTCTTGACATTCGTGGTCTGGTGTTTGGAGATGTATTTCGGCACGTCAAGACCCACGAGTCCGATATCCGCCGACGGCAAAATCTATCCGTATTATTTTCATGGCACGATTGTCTATTTGACTAAATTTGAAAGCTTCGTCGTTCGCTTCGACATTTGGATTCTACATCTTTGTGTCACTATGGCAGTCGGCTTCGCGGTAAAGGGGCTCGAGACGTTTGAAGCACGAAAGAAACGTTCGAGTTGACACAATGCGAAGGCGTTGCCGCTAATTCTCAAGGGTCGGCTTCTCCCATCCGTTGCGAATGGCATATACTCCTGAATCGTGAGCACAATTAAATTTGGGACGGACGGCTGGCGCGACATCATCCCCGACGATTTCACGTTTGTTGTCTGACTTATTTCACGCCAACATTAGATAAACTAGCCGCGCTAGAATCCATAGTTTCTTGGAGGGGTGCGCAATGAAAGACGGGGTTTCACGGCGAACACTCATCAAGCGTGTTGCCGCCGCAGGCGTATTGGCTGGCGGATCAGGATTGGTGGCGCAGCCGCCCGCAGGAATCCAAGGTTTCGATCACGTGGCCCTTCCAATGGAGCACACCGAGGAGATGCTGGCTTTCTATCGCGGCCTTGGTTTGCAAGTGATCGAGAGCGCGAACGCCTGCTCTGTATACGTAGGCAATCAGATGATCAACTTTCACCGGCCCGCGCACTGGCAGGACAAAACTTTCACATTGAGAGCTCCCGCCGCAAAACCGCCTTGCGGGGACTTGTGTTTTGTGTGGGGCGGCACGCCCGAGTCGTTAAAAGCAATGCTGGACCGGGCAGGTGCGAAGGCCGTGGAAGGTCCAGTGGAACGCCAGGGCGGCCGCAAGAAGACCGGCTCAAGCGTGTACGTGCGAGACCCGGACGGCAACCTCCTGGAATTCATGATCTATCCGTAAAGCTGCGTTTCAATTTTTAGGAAATCCCAAGACATGGCGGGTTTAGTAGCACAGGCTTCAGCCTGTGGGGTTGTGTCCTTGCAAGGACCAAAACCCGCAGGCTGAAGCCCGCGCCACTTCTCGCAATCACCTGCTTCGCATATACTTCTGAACTGTGAGCACAATTAAATTTGGCACCGATGGCTGGCGCGGCGTAATCGCCGAGGATTTCACGTTTGCGAATGTGCGCAAGGTGGCGTGCGCGATCGCACGGTACGTGGTGCGCGCGGAAAAACCCGGGGCAGGCGTGCTCGTCGGGTATGACACTCGGTTCGGCTCCGAGCGGTTTGCACGCGCCGCGGCGGAAGTGGTCTCGATGGCCGGGATGCCGGTGTGGATCGCGGAGAAGGCGTGCCCTTCGCCGGCGCTTTCGCTGCTGGTGAGGCAGCGCGGTGCGGCGGGCGGGATCATGATCACCGCGAGCCACAATCCTTACAAATGGAACGGCGTGAAATTCAAGGCCAGCTATGGAAGCTCCGCGCTGCCTTCGATTGTGGCGCAAGTGGAAAAAGAACTTGCCAAGGTGATGGCGAACGGCGTGCCGCCATTGCCTCCGCAGCCGGATCGCATCCAAACGCTGGACATTCTTTCACCATATCTTGAAACCATCGAGAAAATAGTGGACTGGGAACGAATCCGCGCGGCCAAGTTCCGGTTCGTTGTGGACCCAATGCACGGCGCGGCGCGGGGACTCCTGCGCGAGCTGATGACAAAGCACGGCATCGCGTGCGAAGAAATTCGCGGCACGCGCGATCCCCTCTTTGGCGGCGTGAACCCCGAACCCATCGAGCCGCATGTCGAGGCGCTGCGCCGCGCGGTGCTCGCCGGCAAGTACGACGCCGGGCTGTGCGCGGACGGCGACGGCGACCGCATCGGGGCGATGGATCGCGACGGCACGTTCATCACGCCGCACCAGATTTTTTCGATTTTGCTCTGGCATCTTGCGGGTACGCGCGGGATTCCCGGCGACGTCGCGAAAACTTTTTCCTCGACGAAAATGCTCGACAAAATCGCGGAGAAATTCGGCCGCAAAGTATTCGAGACTCCGGTCGGGTTCAAATACATCTGCGAATTGATGCTGGAGCGCGACATTCTGCTGGGCGGAGAAGAGTCGGGCGGCATTGGGACGAAACTTTATCTGCCCGAGCGCGACGCCACCGTGATGGCTCTGCTGCTCGTGGAAGTGATGGCGTGGCACAAGAAATCCCTGGGAGAACTCGTCGCGCAACTTCAGGCGGAATTCGGCGAGCATCATTACGGGCGGATCGATCTGGAACTCAAGCCGGGACAGAAGGAGCGCGCCATCGAGCATTTCAGCGGCGCGAGGGTGAATCGAGTCCTTGAATGGACGGTCGAGCGCCGCGAGGATTTGGACGGGATCAAGTTGTATCTGGACAACGTGGGATGGGTGATGCTCCGCGCTTCGGGGACGGAGCCGATGTTGCGCGTGTACTCGGAGACGCGGAGTGCGGCGGCTACGCGGCAAATCCTCGATCACGCCTGCACGATCGTTCGCGGCATGTAGCTCTGACGGGACTGAATTTCTTACGCGAAGCGCAAAGTGGCACAGGCTTCAGCCTGTGGGGTTGTGTCCTTGCAAGGACTAAAACCCACAGGCTGAAGCCTGTGCTACTAAAACCGAATCCCCGCGGCGGGCTACAATCATTTCTAATCAGGCTGAGGTTTTTTCGCCGAAGGATTTTGCGGCGGCGTCGAGGATGCCGTTGATAAATGCGGACGCTTCTTCGGAAGAAAACTTTTTCGCGAGATCCACGGCTTCGTTGATCACGACTTTTGCGGGAGTGCTCGTGGTGCGCATTTCGGCCAGGGCCAGGCGCAGGATGGCGCGGTCGATGGCGGCCATGCGCTCGAGGCGCCAGTTTTGCGCGTGCGAGGAAATGATGGGGTCGAGTTCCGCGGCGCGCGCGGCGGCGTTTTCAAAAAGCTGGTTGGCGAATTCCCGCGTGGATTTCTGGGCGCGCGCGTTTTTCCAAAAACCTTCTTCGATTCGTGAATGCTCCTGCTTCCCCATTTCCCATTGGAACAGCATCTGGAGGGCGTACTCGCGGGATTTCCGGCGCAGTGTCATCTAGCGGCGTTTCCCGCGGGGAGTGGTCTTGCCGCTGCGCGAAGCGTCCGCCGAGCGAAGCTGCTTCGACAAGTTGGCCATTTCGATGGCGGCCAGGCCTGCGTCGTAGCCCTTGTTTCCGCCCTTGAGTCCGGCGCGGTCGATGGCCTGTTCGAGCGTGTCGCAGGTGAGGACGCAAAAAATAACCGGAATGCCGGTGTCGAGTTGCGCGAGCTGCACGCCGCGCGCCACCTCGCTCGCGACGTAATCAAAGTGCGAGGTCTCGCCGCGAAGAACGCAGCCGATGGCAATCACAGCGTCGACGCGTCCGCCCTCGGCCAATTTTTTCGCCGTGAGCGGAATTTCAAACGAGCCGGGGACGTGAACGACCACGATGTTTTCCGCGTCCGCGCCGGAAGCTTCGAGCGCATCCAAGGCGCCCGCCAGCAGGCGATCGGTAATAAAACTATTGAAGCGGCTGACCACCAGCGCGAATCGCAAGCCCGCCGCATTGGCCCCCGCGCGAATTTCTTTTCCGTGAAAGGGTTTGTTCATGTGAATGAGTTTCGGCGCCGCGCGTTCGCGCTACTTCCCGCGAAATTGCGCGGGCCGCTTTTCCAGAAACGCGCGCGTTCCTTCCCGCATATCTTCCGTGGCCGCGCATAGACCGAAGAGAGTCGTTTCGAGATATTGGCCCTCCTCGAGCGGCATTTCCGTTCCGCGTTCGATGGCTTCCATCGTGAACTTCACCGAGAGCGGCGCGTTGGCAACGATTTTTTTCGCCAGGGCCTCCGCCGCGGGCAAAAGCTCCGCCGGCTCATACACGTGATTCACGAGGCCGATGCGCAGAGCCTCCTCCGCTGAAATCATTTCTCCGGTCAAGCAAAGTTCGTTTGCGACTCCCTTGCCGCACAAGCGCGTGAGCCGCTGCGAGCCGCCATAGCCCGTGAGGATTCCAAGCTTCACTTCCGGTTGGCCAAGCTTCGCCGTCTTCGAGGCCAAGCGCATCGAGCAGGCCAGCGCGACCTCGCATCCGCCGCCGAGCGCGAAGCCATTGATGGCCGCGATCGACGGTTTCCCCAGCGTCTCCAGCAAGCGCAGCACGCCCTGTCCAAACGCGGCCGTTTCCTTGCCGCTGACCGGCGTCTGGACCGCGAGTTCCGCGATGTCCGCGCCGGCCACAAACGATTTTTCTCCCGCGCCGGTCAGGATCAGGACGCGCACTTCGTCGTCCTCGCGCGCGGCGGTCAGAATATCCTTCAGCTCTTCCATCGTTTTCCGGTTGAGCGCGTTCAACACCTTCGGGCGGTTGAACGTGATGAATCCGATGCGTTCCCGCTTTTCATAGAGCAGGTTTTCGTAGGCCATCCGCATCCCTCAATTCTTCGCCATTTCGAGGGCAACAATTTCATTGCCGCCGCGCTTGCGAGCTTCCTCGAGACCCGCCTCCACGCGGTTGATCAGATCGGTGACGATGTCCTCGTTATCATAGTCCTGCCGGGTGATCGCCTCGGCCACGGCGAAGCTCATGGTCAACTGCCCTCCGTCCCACTGAGGACGCAATCCGCCGACGGCTTTCTTCAGTTTTTCGGCGAACATCTGCGCGCCCGAGAGCGGCGTGTCCGGCAGGACAACCGCCAGCGCCCAGGAAGTGTACTTTATCGCGAGGTCGGTTTGGCGGATGATTGCTTGCACGGATTTTCCGAGCTGTTCCATGTACCGGTCAAACGGCCCCTCTCCCTGCTGTCGCAGAAGTTCCGGGCCGCCATCGATCTGCAGCAGAGCCAGGGCCAGAGGAACACCCTGCGTTCGCGCGCGCTGCGATTCATGGAGCAGGCAATCGATGTAAGAACCGCGCGCCAGCAATCCGGTTTTTTCATCGGCCACGGCAAGGGTGCGCACGAGGGTGCGAAGGCGCGTGTGGTGCACGCACATCAACATTTGATCGCCGATGGATTGCAGGAAATAAGTTTCGTTGGGTTTCCAGGCATGCGGCCCGGCGAAACCCACGATCATCATTCCGGCGGGAGATTGGGTCTCCGGATCAGTGAGCTGGACTCCCAGGGACGTTTCCAGGCCCATTTCCCGGAGGATGGGCGCGGCGGTGGCTTCGAGCGGCAAACCGCCGAGCGGGTCAGGCGTGGCGCGTTCAATCTGGCCAATCAGGCGCACGATCTGGCTACCGGGGGACGCTTCGACGCCGGAGGCGCAAAACTCCGACGCCATTTGCGGCGGCTGCCCGGGAGGGCCGACCACCGCGATGCATCTTGCGGCTCGCAAATAGTTGCCCACCTCATTCACCGCAACGGAAAGCATGGCGCGCGGCGAAGGCTGGCGGAATACATTCTGATTGATTTCCGAAATTTTCGCGAGATCCCGCAGAGTTTCGGGAGCATAGGGGGAAGCGGTACTGGAGCGATTCGCGGGCTCCTCGACGACCGCCCGCACAGGTTCCGCCGGCCTGCGCGGGACACTGCCCTCCTCCGGCCACCAGCGGGCGGCTTCAAAGAGGCCTTGCAGGCGTTCGTTATTTTCTTCTTCTCCGGGAAACAGTTCCACGATGCGTTGCAGACGCTCGATGGCTTTTGACTGGAGCGAGTACTGGACAAAAATTTCCGCCTGGACGAGCAGGTCTTCGAGGGTCTGCCCGGATTGAACGTCACCCAGAATGGCCGGCGACGGTTCGCTGCTTTTGCCGTGGGGCTGCTCGTGTGTATGGACGTCCGGGCGATGCGTCGCGACATTGGACAGACGGGACTTTACTCGGCTCATAAACTCGTCGCTGGCGCGCCCTTTCAGCAGGTCGAGACGCCCCTGATTGCGCGAATCGTACGGATCGATTTCGACGAGTTTTTCGAGAGCTTCGCAGGCGCCGGGAAGCTGGTCATTGGCCATGTTCAAATCGAAGAGACGCACCAGAGCGTCAAAATATTTCGACTCGCGGTTGATTTCAGCGTAGAACGCCGCCCAGAACTGGGCCAGGCGCAGTGATTTTGGGAACGTTCCGACCAGTTGGTCGACGGCGGATGCGAATTCCGATTCCCGCCGTGCGGCGAGCATGCTTTTCTTGGTGGCGGATAAAAGGTTGACGGCTTTTTCTTCCTGGCCGGCGCGAAGGAATTCGGTGGCAAGCGAGAAAAATTTTTCCGCCGAACCCGTTCCTTGATTCGTCATGCGCTCCAAGACAGTGCGTGCGGCGTCCAGTTGTTCGGAACGCATGAGGGCTTCAGCATAGGTTTCGAGAAACGTCGCGTCCTTTTCGGTTTCGCTCAAAGGCGCGAGCAGCGCGGCGGCCGCCTGCGCGTCTCCCTTGCGCAGCAGCGCCTGGGCGTACATCAGGGACGCGCTGCGATCGTTCGGCATGAGCTGGTGCGCTTTCGCGAAATATTCAATCGCCTCGTCATCGTTTCGCGTGGAGAGTTGCCCGGCCCGCAAGTACCCGCGGGAAGCGGCCGCGTGGTTGCCCAGGCGTTCAGCCAAATCGGCCACGGCGATGTGGCGCTCGCGGCTTTCGGAATCGATCTGCGCGATGCGCACGAAGCATGCCAGCGCATCGTCTCCTTTCCCGCTCAATTCATAGGCGAGAGCCGCGGACATGAATTGTTCGATGGCCTCTTCCATGCGGTTTTGCTTTTGCAGAAGCAGGGCGAATCTGGCGACGCGTTCCGGGGGCTGCTGGTGCGGCTTCAAAAAGCGCGCGTACAGGGCGACGGCCTTGGGCTCTTCCCTGGGAGCCGTAAAGTGGTCAAAGAGCATCCCGTAGTAAACGGCCGCCCGGTCCGGCCGGTTCTGCATGGTGAAGAGGTCGCCCAATGACTGCATGGATTCAAGGTGATTGGGAGCGGCCGACAGCACCGACTGATAGGCCTCGATGGCCTCTTCAATGCGGCTCTTCTCGACGAAGCGCTTGGCCTTTTCCAGTTGTTTGACGATGTCCACGCTCATGCGGGCTCGGACGGTTTTCCTTATGTGAAGTTGCGACCGCAGACTCGCGGATCGACACTAGCCAGGACAAAAATACTATATACCGCTGCGGCTTGGCGCGCCAAACCGATCGCGGAAGCGCTGCTCAATTCGGCAATTCCAAGCTGTGTACGGATTCATGGCCTTTATGGGGTCCGCAAGAAGGTGACTGGTCGCTGTCAGTAACAATCTGCTAACCAGGAAGGTGTGCGCTGAGGAGAACTGTGTCAGACTTTCTGAGGATGCAAACTCATCGCGCTCGCCTTTTCATCGAATACTCGCCGAGCCGGCCAGGTTGCAACGAGAGCTGCCTTAACTAATGCGCGAATTTCTAGAACTCCTTCGCCGGAACCGCAACTATCGCTGCATGTGGATGGGGCAGGTCGTCAGCGAAATCGGCGACAACTTCAATAATATCGCCGTGTTTGCCCTGGCGATGCAGTTGACCCATTCGGGCCTGGTCGTCATGGGCGTCATGCTGTCGCGCGCCATTCCGGCGATTACCATTGGACCGCTTGCGGGCGTGATGCTGGACCGGTTTGACCGCAAGCGAATCATGATCGCCAGCGATCTCACGCGAGCCATTTTTGCTCTGGGATTCATTCTGGCCCTGCGGCAACAGCAGGTGTGGCTCCTGTACACGTTCAGCGCGCTGTTAATGATTGCGTCGCCGTTTTTCACGGCCGGGCGCTCCGCCATTCTACCGACCATCGCCAATGAGGAGGAAATCCATACCGCGAATTCACTGACGCAGACGACCCAATGGACCAATCTGACGATCGGGACGTTTCTTGGCGCGACAGTGGTCGGCATCGGCTATGAATGGGCGTTCGCGTTCAATGCGCTTTCCTTCCTTTTTTCGGCGTGGGCGATCTGGAATTTGCGGGAGCCGCATGGCAAACAGTTTCGCGCCGAGCATAGAGACCTGACGGAAGCGGAGGTCATCCGCCCTTGGCATGAATATCGCGAGGGGCTGCGGTACATGCGTTCGGTTCCGCTCGTTCTTGCGATTGCGCTGCTCGCGGTGGGATGGGCCACGGGCGGAGGCGCAGCGCAGATTCTGTTTACGCTGTTCGGCGAAGTTGTGTTCAATCGCGGGGCCGCCGGCATCGGCACGATTTGGGGATTCGCCGGGATAGGACTGCTTCTCGGCGGCACGTTTGCGAACTGGCTGGGCAAGCGGCTTTCCTTTGAGGAGTACAAGCTGGCGGTCTTTGTCGACTATCTCGTGCACGGCGGCGCGTACGTCCTGTTCAGCCGGACGCCGCAGTTCGAGATGGCGCTGTTGTACATTCTCGTGTCGCGCGCCGCCATTGCCATGAATTCGATCCTGAACTACTCGTATTTGCTCAAGACGGTTTCCGACCGGTATCGAGGCCGCGTCTTTTCCACGATCGAAACGCTGACCTGGTCGATGATGATGCTCTCCATGGCCGCGGCGGGGATTGCCTCAACGCGCTACAGTCCGAGAACGATCGGAGTTGTAGCGGGCTTGCTCAGTTCGACCACTGCAATCTTCTGGGGTTGGGCGAACTGGACCGGGCGGCTGCCCTTGCCCGAAGCGTGCGGCGTGGAAATGAACGAAGTGGAAATACACGGCGATCCGGTCGCGTGACTAGGGATCGGAATGTGCTCGGCTCCTCGAGCGCTTTCGGCCTGCGGTCAGTTATGGCACACTGAAATGCTGCGGAATGGTTCGCGCTTTGCACGGTGCGAAACCTCACGCGGAATAATGCCCCCAGACCGCTTAAGACGGGAGACTTTAACCGGCGCAAACGCTGTGCGCCGGCAGGCTGACTGATGGACCCACGTTTCGTCCGCAATTTTTGCATCATCGCGCACATTGACCACGGCAAGTCCACGCTGGCCGATCGCCTCCTCGAGCTTACCGGCGCGCTCAGCCAGCGCGAGATGAGCGCGCAGGTGCTCGACTCGATGGACCTCGAGCGGGAGCGCGGCATCACCATCAAGGCCAAGAGCATTCGCCTGCACTACAAAGCGAAGGACGGAAACAAATACCAGCTCAACTTGATCGACACGCCCGGCCACGTCGATTTTTCCTACGAAGTTTCCCGCGCGCTGTCCGCATGCGAAGGCGCGCTGCTGGTGGTGGACGCGAGCCAGGGCGTCGAGGCGCAGACCGTCGCCAACACGTTCCTCGCATCGCAGCACAATCTCACGATTATTCCCGTCATTAACAAGATCGATCTCCCCGCCGCGCAGCCCGATCAGGCCAAGGAGCAGATCGAAAACGTCCTGGCCATTCCGGCGTCCGATGCGCTGCTGATCAGCGCCAAAAGCGGCCTCGGAGTGGAATCCGTGCTGGAAGCCGTGGTCGCGCGCATCCCTCCGCCCACGGGAACGTCGGAAGCGCCTCTGCAGGCGCTGATTTTTGACTCCTGGTTCGATCCGTTTCGCGGAGCGGTGATTCTGGTGCGCGTCATGAACGGCCGGATCACGCGGCACATGAAGATCCGGCTCTGTTTCAACGACCAGGTGTACGAGGTCGAAGCGCTCGGCGCGCTCACTCCCAAGCCCGTCGTCCTCGATGAACTCGTCGCCGGAGACGTCGGCTTCGTCGTCGCCAACATCAAGCAAGTGGCCGACGCGCGCGTGGGCGACACCGTCACCGATGCCGCGCGGCCCGCGCCGCAGCTGCCCGGTTTTGAAGCAATCAAGCCCATGGTGTTCGCGGGCCTGTTTCCGGTGCTGGCGAGCGACTACGAAAACTTGCGCGACGCCCTCGGCAAACTGCAACTGAATGACGCGGCGTTTTTCTACGAGCCGGAAAATTCCGTGGCGCTCGGATTCGGTTTCCGTTGCGGCTTTCTCGGCTTGCTCCACATGGAGATCGCTCAGGAGCGGCTGGAGCGCGAATTTAATATCAACCTCATCACCACCGCGCCGAGCGTGCGCTACCGCATTACGACGACAGCCGGGGACGTCGTCGAAGTGGACAGCCCGACGAAATTTCCGCCGCCCAACGAAATGGCGAAGATCGAAGAGCCGGTGATCACGGCGATGATCATCACGGCCGAGGATTCGGTCGGCGCGATTCTGCAGCTGTGCGAGGAAAAGCGCGGCGTGCAGAAAAATTTCGAGTACCTCTCGCCGCAGCGCGTGATGCTGACGTACGAAATGCCGCTCAACGAAATCGTGCTCGATTTCTACGACCGGCTGAAGAGCGCCTCGCGCGGCTACGCGTCGCTCGACTATCACCTGGCGGGCTACAAGGAAGCCGACCTCGTGAAGCTGGACATTCTGATTGCGGGCGAGCCGGTCGACGCGCTGGCGCTCGTCTGCCATCGCGAATTTTCCTACGAGCGCGGGCGCGAACTCGTCACGCGTTTGCGCAAGCTGATCCCGCGCCAGATGTTTGAGGTGCCGATCCAGGCCGCCATCGGCAGCCGCGTGATCGCGCGCGAGACCGTCGCGGCAATCCGCAAGAACGTGCTCGCCAAATGTTACGGCGGCGACATCACGCGCAAACGCAAACTTCTCGAGAAACAAAAAGAAGGAAAGAAGCGCATGAAGCGCGTCGGGCGCGTGGACATCCCGCAGGAAGCGTTCCTGGCGGTGTTGAAGGTCGCGAGCACGTCCGACGAATAGCCAAAGTATTTTCCTGCGGCTGGACTGGCCCCTCTTCACCTAATTTTTGGAACTTCCCTCGAACCGGCGCCCGCCCTACGGATGAAGCCGACCAACCCAAGAACGAAGAGCCATACTCCACTAAGCGCGATAACGACTGTCGGAGTCCAATGTTGTCTTCGGACTGAATAGACTGTGTATTGGTGGTGAATCAGAGCACTGAACCCCAAGAACGCTGCCACGCTTCCGGCTACCATCGCAGCGGCGTTCAGGATTTTTCTGAATGTCTTCATGTGCGTTTGACGGTCTTCTGCCCAGCCATACCTTTAGCACGGCGCCTCAGGGTGTTGGGACTTCCCGACGTTTCACCACCGCGCCCAGGCGGCCGCGCGCGAGTTGCACGTTGACTTCAGTGCCGACGGAAACCTGGTCGGCGGCGTTCACCACGTTTCCCGCGGCGTCCGTGCAGATGGCGTAGCCGCGTTGCAGGACGCGCAGCGGGCTGCGCTCGTCAAGCTGCACGCGCAGCCGCTCCAACTGCTGGATCTTGCCGACGAGGAACCGCTCCATGCGCATGCCGAGTTCCGCCGAACGCTGCACGAGCCGCAAGCCAAGCGTTCGGATTCGCGCGCGCAAGTCAAACGACGCGATGCGGGTTGCAGCAATCGTGTAGCGGTGGCGCAGCCGCTCGAGGCGGCCCTGCAATGCGACTCCGAGCCGCGCGGTCATCTCGTCCGTCTGCTGCCGGTGACGGCGCAGCAAGTCCTCGAGGCGGCGGAATCCCATGTGCGTCGTCAGTTCTTTCAGGCGATGCCGCCACTCGAGCAGGATGTATCGCATGCGCTGCGAAATCTTGTGTTCCAGTTCTCCAAGATGCCGCTGAAATTCCCGCCGCGATTGCACGACGATCTCGGCGGCGGCGGACGGCGTCGAAGCGCGCACGTCGGCCACGAAGTCCGCGATCGTGAAATCGGTTTCGTGCCCCACGCCGCTCACGATTGGGATCGTGCACGCCGCAATCGCCCGCGCCACGGATTCCTCGTTGAACGCCCAGAGATCTTCGATCGACCCGCCGCCGCGCGCGAGCAGAATGACGTCCACCATTTGTTTGCGGTTAAAATATTTCAGCGCCGCGGCGATTTCTTCCGCCGCGCCTTCGCCCTGCACGCGCACGGGATAAACGATCAGGTGCAGATTCGGAAATCGCCGCCGCAGGATGCGAATAATGTCGCGCACGGCCGCGCCCCTCGGCGATGTCACAACGCCGATGCGCCGCGGCAGCATGGGCAGCGGCTTCTTGCGCGCCACATCGAAAAGTCCCTCGGCATCGAGGCGCTTCTTGAGCTGCTCGAACGCGAGCTGCAGCGCGCCGACTCCCGACGGCTCGATGTGCTCCACGTAAATCTGGTATTCGCCGCGCGGCTCGTACACGCTGATCGATCCGCGCACGATCAGTGTCAATCCGTCCTCGGGCCGGAATTTCAGCCGCATCGCCTGCGTGCGAAAACACACGCACCGCACCTGCGCCTTCGCGTCTTTCAGAGTGAAATAGAGATGCCCGGACTGCGCGGGGCGATAGTTGGAGACTTCGCCCTCGACCCACAAATTCGAGAATTGCGAAGCAAGGACGCCGCTGATTCGCGCCGTCAGCTCCGTGACATTCCAGATTTTTCGCTCCGGCGCGAGATTCAACTCAAATTGTTTTATCTTTTCAGCCATTGCACCAGCCACAGGATCAGCGTCAGCGCCACGCTCAGCAGGATACACGTCACCACGGGAAAATAAAACGAGCCATGTTTTCCCTGGTAGGCAATATCGCCCGGCAATCGTCCCAGCCGCAGCGGAAACCCTCCTCGCCGCGCCGCCAGCCAAACGAGCGCGCCAACCGCCGCGAGCGCCGCGCCCGCGAAGACCATCATTCGCCCGAGTTCGCGCATGGGTTCCATTGGCCTCAATTCTACCTAATTTGCGAGGAAAACAGCTCTCGCTGGGGTGACTGCCCGCACATCCATGGGTGACCAAGGTCACAGCCTCCTCTGGCGGGATAGCCCATTCTGAACAAGAAGTTAGCGGGCGCTTCGAGAGCCGCAAAATTGGCAGAGCCAAAGCTCGGAGGTTTCAGATGAAAAACGGACGGGTAATTTCGCTTGCTCTAATTGTTTTCTTTCTGCTGGGTTCCACGATGGCATTCGCCCATCATGGAACCGCAAACTTCGATACGACCAAGTCCGTCACTGTAAAAGGCTCCGTGACGAACTTCCAGTTCATCAATCCGCATGTAACGATCTCCCTCGATGTGAAAGATGACAAAGGGAACGTCCAGAATTGGGCGGGAGCACTCACAAGCCCCAATCACTTGATGCGATCCGGGTGGACGAAAGACACACTCAAGACTGGCGACGTAATCACGATAAGCGGCTTCCCGGCCAAAACAGGAGCGCCGGAAATCTGGATTCAAAAAGTCGTGTTGGCGAGCGGCGAGGCGCTCGACACGAGCGGCGGAAACTAGGTCGCGCGGACCGCGTCCCGCTTAACGGCTACATATTGCGATGCATGCGGACCATCATTCGTCCCAGTCCGCAGGTGCATTCCACGGAAACATATTTCACAGCTTACACCGCAGGACTCGCTAATTAGCTGGATGAGAGGTGGTGATCCGGAAAACCAGCGAAATGTCCTCTTCTGCTTCCACCGGCGTGTTTCCCAGAAGGGTTGGTTCGTAGCGCCACTGCTCGACGGAGTGAAGGGCCGCTTCACGAAGCTGAACAGGGCCGTCGACCACCAACCCCATGTCGACTCGCCCGTCAATCCCCAAGACGACGTGCACTTTGACCGTCCCGGTAATCCGCTGCCGCATCGCATCCGTTGGGTAAACCGGCTCGACCTTGGACACAAGGTGGCCGATGGTAAGCGTTGCCGGCCGCCCCCCCAAAGACTCTTGTCCCGCGGGCATGCGAATGGAAGGATACGGGTCGGAAATAACTTCGATGGAGCCGGTCTGGTTTTCGGAATTGGGTGTCGTCACCGCTGATGGGATGGAAGTCCTTTCCGCAGGGGCCGCCGAAACGCCGGGTTCCACGGGCCGTTCGGATATCGAATTCGATGGCGCAGTCAAGGGTGGTACTTGGGTCATTGCGGCAGGAGCGGCAGTCACCGGCCGCAGGCTCGCTGCCGGGAGAATCTTCGTGCTTGGCGGAACCGACTGAGGAATTTGTTGTACTGACGCAGGCCGACTTGCCAGGGGATGGATTTTCGGGGTCACGGGCACATTTGGCGGGAAGGGTGACGCCGTCATGTCCGGCTTTCCCGGTTTCCCCTGCTTGCCCGCATTTTGAGTTGTCATTGCAGAGGGCCCGGGCTGTTTGGTCATAGGAGCGACCGAGAATTCACCAAGCAAAGCTTCAGTAGAACTCAGACTCGCATCGATCCGCGGCTGAGCGAAGGCCGCAGCCGCGGAGGGAACGTTTGGCTGGATGGGTTGCGCGCTTACCAGGCGCAGGATTGAGCCGTCACGAATCTGCCAAACAACTAAGCCGACCATCGCAAATAACGCCATCAGCGCGCCCACCGTCAACGCAAACGACCGCACCACTCTCCGGTCATTTTTTAGGGCTTCCAATGGAGAATTAACAGCGGCCGGATCCGGCAATCTCACGGAACCCTGCGTTTGTGGCACCGCAGCGCCTTTCGCGGAATCGGTTTCAATCCTGGGAGCCTCTCTGGGCGTGCTCGATGGAACCGCAGCCTTGGCAAGCTCCCTGCTGGAAACAAATGGTGCCGGGATAATTTCAATGGCCTCAACTGGCAGAGCCACTTGATAAGAATCCAAATCGAAATAAGGCAGGGCGGCCGAGCTGTCATCCTCAGCGGGCGCTGATTGGGAACCAGAGGTCGCGTTTGAGCGGACTGCCTGCTCCCGCTTGGCGAGCCATTGCTCCACCAGGCGGCCGGTTTCTTCCGGCATCTCAACGAACTTCAGTCCAGCGGCCCTCCCCGACTCGCTGAGCCACATGACTTTGGCCGTGGCCCTCATCCACCCTTCGATGCCGACCAGCTTGAATAGGACGTGAAGCGTTTGGCCGGTTGCGAGGCGCCGGGTGGCAGAGGAGGCCGGACCATTCTCGCGGGAATTGGTAAGGGGGCCCGCGCTGTCCGCGTCCAGGCTGACAAAAACCATGGTATCCATTCGCCGGCGCGCAAAGAAACGGCGAGTCATGGACACTGGAGAGATTTCGGCAGTGGCCGCGGCGGCAGGGTCTGGGTTCCGCAGCTTCATGGCAATTACTAACGTTGATTTCTGGGGACGTGGTTATTGAGCCGGTAATGTATCAGGATCCGGCTTCGAGGGCAAGGCTCGGAATCGCAATGCCGGGCTGGGCCGACACCCAACTCCCCGCCAAGAGCCCCAGCGTCCAGCGTGGTTCTAGGAGTACAGGCCCGCACCATGCAAAAAGTTCGTTTTCCACTAGCGGGACACTTCTTGCCCGAATAAGACATTTAGAATATAGTATTCACAATTAAGCAAACCAATGTTCGCAGCGATCGCAATTTCTATTTGGCTTGGATGGTCGATTTGGCTCCTGCTCTTGGCCTTGACCATCTTTACGTTTCTCTTTCGTTCCTTCTGGCAAAAACCCAAGGCCAAGTTGGCATACCAATGGGACGGGAAAATTATCGTGGGCGAGGAAAAGGAGAACCTGCCTGAGGAGATCAAGGCTGCGATGAAGGATGCGGGCAGCCCATACATTTGTGTCAGCGAATTCGTCCTTTGGAATGCCGGCCGTAGAACCTTCCACCGCTCGGACATCGTTGAGGCCGACCCATTGCGGCTCGGTACATGGGGTTCCAATCGAAAGATTTTGCGAATCGCCATTCGATCCGCAGTCGGCGGAGGAAAATCGTTTTCTGTTCAGCCCAGCGCAACACATCCATATGCGGCCCTGCGCACCTTCGACTATCTCGAGCCTGGCGACGGAGTCCGGTTCGAGCTGCTGCAGACTGGCGTCACTTATGATCAGAGCATATATGGAAAAGTGCGCGGCATGCCGGGCGGAGTCTCGGACTTGGGTAGAGCAAACCTGGTCGATTCTGGAGATGCGAAGCCCTCACGACGGGCGCGTCTTTCGCCCTACTTCTATTTCATCTTGCCGGCGCTGTTGCTTCTTCTCGACGTGTGGGTTGTCTTTCACAACCGCCATAAACCGGGTTGGATTTTCAGAAGTGGGGAATTGAACGGTCTGGAGTTCCTCTTATTCCCTTTTATTTATATTTTGTGGGGCTTTGCCGCTGGCACCTGCAAGCTCTGGAAGCTCTACGGGCGTTTCCCAAGAAGCCTCGCGAACACCTGAGTGGTCGGCTTGTGACAGTGCGCTTGCCAGAGCCGCGGCGCTAAACCAACTCGTATCCCGCAAAGAAATATCCCAATTCAAACGCTGCTGTGTCCGGAGCGTCCGAACCGTGTGTACAATTATTTCCAATGCTGGTGCCGAGGTCGCGGCGAATCGTGCCCGGCGCGGCCTTCGCGGGATCGGTCGCGCCCATCGTGTCGCGCCATTTGAGAATCGCGCCTTCGGCTTCAAGGGCGAGCACGACCACTTTGCCGGAACTCATGAACTCCGTCAGTTCTCCAAAGAAGGGTCGCGCGCGATGCACTGCGTAAAACCCTTCTGCTTCCTTACGCGTAAGGTACATGGACTTAATCGCAACAATCTGAAATCCGGCTTTCTGAATCCGAGACAAAACTTCTCCCGTCAGGCCTCGCCCCACTGCATCTGGCTTGATGATTGCTAGAGTACGTTCGATTGCCATTCAGAATTTCTCCCTAATCGTATTGTCATCCGGGAATTTCGTGTCTTTACTTCCCTACCCTCAGTTCCCTGCCGCCTGCTGCCTATCTCTTTATAACTGCGGCCAATGTGGAACCAATGTCCGCCGGACTTTGGATTGTATGAATTCCCGCCGTGGCCATGGCTTTGTATTTTTCTGCGGCTGTGCCGGCGCCCCCGCTGATGATCGCGCCCGCGTGGCCCATGCGGCGCCCCGGAGGCGCGGTCTGCCCGGCGATCAATCCCACGATGGGCTTTTTCACGTGCTGCTGGATGTAGGCAGCGGCTTTCTCTTCGGCGTCGCCCCCGATTTCGCCGATCATGACGATGGCGTGCGTGTCGGGATCTTCGTTGAAGAGCTTGATCGCGTCGGTGTGCGTGGTTCCGATGATCGGATCGCCGCCGATCCCGATGCACGTGGACTGGCCGATGCCAAGCTGTGTTAGTTGATGCACGGCCTCGTACGTCAGCGTTCCGCTGCGGCTCACGACGCCGATATTTCCCTGCTTGTGAATTCGTCCCGGCATGATCCCCATCTTGCATTTTCCCGGAGAAATAATTCCCGGACAATTCGGGCCGATCAGGCGCGTCTTGGAATTTTTCAGCACGGCCGCCACGCGGACCATATCGAGCGTGGGAATGCCTTCCGTGATGCAGACGACGAGCGGCACGCCGGCATCGATGGCCTCGAGAATCGCATCCGCGGCAAACGGCGGCGGAACGAAAATTATGGAAGCGTCCGCTCCGGTTTCGCGCACGGCGTCCGAAACGGTGTTGAATACCCAAATATTTTCGTGTTTTGATCCGCCCTTGCCCGGGGTCACGCCCGCAACCACCTTGGAGCCATATTCAACCATCTGACCGGCGTGAAAGCTGCCCTCGCGGCCGGTCAGGCCCTGCACGATGACGCGCGTATTTTCGTTGACGAGGACGCTCATCGCGCACCGCCTGCAAGTGCCACGACCTTTTCCGCTCCATCCTTCATGTCTTTCGCAATCGTCAACCCCAAGCCTGAGTCTCTCAAGATTTCTTGCCCCTTTTCCACGTTTGTGCCTTCCATGCGAACTACAACCGGAAGCTTGAGGTTCAAGTCCTTCGCGGCAGCAACTACCCCGGAGGCCAGCACGTCGCACCGCAGGATTCCGCCGAAAATATTGATGAACACGCCCTTCACGCTCGGGTCCTTCACCAGAATCTTGAACGCGTTCTTCACCTGCTCAGCCGAAGCGCCGCCGCCGACATCGAGGAAATTGGCCGGCGAGCCGCCCGACAATTTGATGATGTCCATCGTGCTCATGGCGAGGCCCGCGCCGTTGACCATGCAGCCGACGTTGCCATCGAGCTTGATGTAATTCAGCTTATAGGTTGACGCTTCGACTTCGAGCGGGTCTTCCTCGTTCAAATCGCGCAGCTCGGCGATGTCCTTGTGCCGGTACAGCGCGTTGTCGTCAAACGCCATCTTCGCGTCGAGCGCCACAAGCTTGCCGTCGCCGGTCACGATCAGCGGATTAATTTCCGCGAGGGACGCATCGGTTTCGAGGAACGCGCGGTAGAGCGCCTGCAGAAACGGCCCCGCCGCGGCGGCTGCGTCGCCGGAGAGGCCAAGTCCAAAAGCCAGCTTGCGCGTGTGGTAGGGTTGCAAGCCGGTCGCTGGAAGAATCGTCTCGCGCAAAATCAGCTCGGGATTCTTGTGCGCCACTTCCTCGATTTCCATTCCGCCCGCCGTGCTCGCCATGATCACAGGAGCGGCGACGGCGCGGTCGACGAGAATGCTCAGGTAGAGTTCGCGCTTGATTTCCAAGCCTTCCTCGATCAGCAATCGCTGCACGATGCGTCCGGCGGGACCGGTTTGCGGGGTCACGAGTTTCATGCCCATCATGGCCTTCGCCAGGTCGGCCGCTTCCGCCGGCGATTTCGCCAGCTTCACGCCGCCTGCCTTGCCGCGCCCTCCGGCGTGGATTTGCGCCTTTACTACAACGATTTTTGTCCCCAGCCTCTCGGCGACAGCCCGCGCCTGATCGGGTGTGGTGACCATTTCTCCGCGAGGTGTTGGCACCCCAAAACGCCTGAAAATTTCCTTTGCCTGATATTCGTGGATCTTCATCGTCCGTCCATCAGTGCTAGAATTTAGTTACATTGGAAACTTTAGAGTTTATAGGGAACACTCGAACCGGGCAAGGCGAAAGGAACCAGGTGATTTCGCAACGGATGCCAATTCGGAACAACGCGGCCGTGCGTTCGCTGCCGCGATTGGACCTCTGGTTTGGCTTGAGTCTTATCCACCCATGATGAATGCGCTCATCAAAAAAGTGGAGGCCGGCTCGGACCTTTCGCGTCAGGAAGCCGAAATCGCGATGGAGGAGATTCTTTCCGGGCGCTCGGACGAAGAGACCATCGTCGCGCTGCTGACGGTCCTGCGCGCGAAAGGTGAAACGGTAGGAGAACTGGTCGGCTTCGCACGCGCCATGCGGCGGCATGCGACGCCCGTTTTTGCGGACGGATCGCGCCCCGATGAAATGCTGGTGGATACCTGCGGCACCGGCGGCGATTCCTCGGGAACATTCAACATCTCGACTGCGGCGGCATTCGTTGCGGCGGGCGCGGGCGTGCACGTCGCCAAGCACGGCAACCGCTCGATCTCCTCGAAATGCGGCTCGGCGGATGTTCTCGAAGCTCTGGGAGTATCGCTCGATGTTCCGCCGGAGCGTGTCGGCGCGGCCATTCGCGAGATCGGGATCGGGTTTCTCTATGCGCCCGCGCTGCACACGGCCATGCGGCACGCCATGCCGGCGCGCCGCCGCCTGGGACGCACCGCGTTCAACCTGCTCGGCCCTCTGACAAATCCAGCCGGCGCGCGCGCGCAGATCGCCGGAGTTTTTTCGGATAAGGTCGTGGAGAAAGTCGCGCTCGTGCTCAGCGAACTGGACGTCGAGCGAGCGTTCGTCGTTCACGGCGCGGGTGGTCTGGACGAAATTTCGCTGGCCGGGGAGACATCGGTTGGCGATGTGCACCGCGACGTGGTGCGAATTTACCAGGTCACGCCCGAAGATTTCGGCCTGGAGCGCGCGCCGCTCGACGCGATTTCCGGTGGAGACGCGGCGCACAACGCAGGCCTCATCCGGGCGATTCTTTCCGGCGAGAAAAGCCCGCGCCGGGACATCGTCGTCGCCAACGCCGCCGCCGCGATTGTCGCCTCCGGCCGCGCCGCCGATTTCCTCGAAGGCGCACAACTTGCCGCCGCGTCCATCGATTTCGGCGAAGCCCGTAAGAAACTTGACGCGCTTATTGAGTTCGCTCACATGTAGTGAATGTGCTCTTCCGAACTCTGCGTTCTCTGCGCCCTCTGTGTTAAATGCTTTTCGGAATTCACCACAGAGAACACAGAGGTCACAGAGAAACCCTAAAGCGAAAGAAAATTCTTTAAGAGTTGCATCCCCACTTCAGTCAGCACAGATTCAGGATGGAACTGCACGCCCTCCACGCGCATCGTCCGGTGGCGCAGTCCCATGATGATGCCGTCGGTTTTCGCTGAGATTTCCAGATCGGCCGGAAACGATTTTTCCTCCACGATCAGCGAGTGATACCGCGTGGCGACGAAATCCTGCGGCAAATCCTTGAAGACTGTCTTGTTGTCGTGATGGATGCGGCTGGTCTTGCCGTGCATGATTTCCGGCGCGCGGATGACCTTCCCTCCGAACGCGTATCCGATGGCCTGGTGGCCGAGGCACACTCCCAGGATGGGAATCTGCCCCGCGAAACGCCGGATCACGTCCACGCAAATACCGGAATCTTCCGGCGTGCCCGGTCCGGGAGAAATCACGATGCGCTCGGGTTTTTTCGCGGCGATTTCTTCGAGCGTAATCTGGTCGTTGCGATGCACTTCCAGCTTCCCGCCCAACTGGCCGAGGAACTGCGCGAGGTTATAGGTGAACGAGTCGTAGTTGTCGAGAAGCAGAATCATCGTCGGCAGCTCTTGTCAGTGTTCTCCGCGCCGGCCGCGTACTCGCGGTCGCATACGGGAAAAATCAAAAAGAAATTATACGGCTGGCGGACCAGCAGGACAAATCAGCGTGCGTCCGCGCGGATCGTGTCCGGATCGGGCTCTTCTTCGTCCTGCGCGCACTTGCGGCGGGTATCGGATACGAAGTCGTCGAGCTTGCCCTGGTCGCGCATCTGGATGATCTTATCCACGTAGGGCCAGCGCGCGTCGGGCTCCCCCTTGAGGATCGACTGGTACGCCTTCAACGAGCCGAGCAAACCCGCCGTGGCCACCGCCTGTTCGTCTTTGGCTTTGTCCGGGTGCTCGATCATGAATGCAGCGCTCGAGATAATCATCTGCCTGACGATTTCTTTGGAATGGCCGCGCGGCGGATTCGGCATCTTGCCGAAATAATCGAAGCACACATTCACGGTGATGTCCGGAATATCCACGATCCATTGGATGACCCATTCGCGATTGTCCTTGGCATCCTTGGCGAGCGGATCCTCTTCGAGCGCGTGCGCGACTTTCACGGCCCGGGCGCGCTCTTCGGGAGTAGACGGGCCGCGCTGCGGCGGCTGCTGTTGCGTCCGCGCCGTCCGAACGGCGAACAACCCCAGTAAAAGAGTTGCAAATGCGATGGCCCGAGTCGAGTGCGCCTTCATGATGTGCTCCCGCTGCCGATGGCCGTGCGATTGGCCCCGATTCCCTTGAAATGTAATAGTACACGATTTTGGTAGGACGGGCTTCAGCCTGTCGGTTTTTGTAGGCACGAACAAGTTCAAAACCGACAGTCTGAAGCCCGTCCTACCAAAGGCCGTGTACAATGAGTGCTTAAGGAGATATCTCACAAGGGCCCATGGCAAAGTTTGAAAAACACATCTTTATCTGCACCAACCAGCGCCCCGACGGCAACCCGCGCGGCTGCTGCAATCCCTCAGGCGAAGCCGAACTCCACCGCGTATTCAAGGAAAAGTTGCGCGAGCGAGGGATTCCCGGAGGCAAGGTGCGCGCAAATAAGTCCGGATGTTTGGAGCAATGCGAGGTCGGCCCAACGGTTGTCGTGTATCCCGACGCAGTTTGGTACGGCGGAGTAACTCCCGCAGACGTCGATGAAATCATCGAATCGCACATTATCGGCGGCCGCCCCGTCGAGCGCCTGATCATTCCGGATTCCGTCTTGAACAACACACAGAAAAAGGCCTAGGCCCCTAATTCACAACGAAGACCTCGCCGGTGAAACACAACCTTTCGAGTCAGAAAAGGACGCAGCCTTTTCGTAGCGCCGGCGTCTCGCCGGCAACTTTACTGATCTCTTGGCTCAAAAAAAATGCCGGCGAGACGCCGGCGCTACCATGTCGTCCCTAATTGACACTCGCACACTCCAAGCGTAGGCTCGCGGCACGTCAGTGATGGAATTCAATTCAGATCTGCGATGAGGTTTCGATGAAGATAAGAATGTGGCTTTTTCTGCTCTCCGTGTTGCTCGCATCGCCTTTGTTCGCGCAGCAAACCGTGCCCGAACTTTCCTTTGACTCCGTTCCGAATTTCTTCAAGCTTCCGCCCGGAATGAATTTCGGCGAGGTGCCGGGCGTGGCCGTCAACTCCAAGGGACACGTCTTCGTGTTCACGCGGTCCAACAGCGCCAACGGTCCCGCTTACGCTCCCGCGGCGGCGCAACTCTTTGAGTTCGGCCCCGATGGCACGTACCTGCGTGAAATCGGCAAGGGACTTTATGCCTGGTCCGAAGCCCACAGCGTGCGCATCGACAAGGACGACAACATCTGGGCCATCGACAAAGGTTCCGACATGGTCATCAAGTTCAACCAGGCGGGCCGCGTGGTCATGGTTTTCGGACGCCGCGCCGAAGGGGCCGACGAGGAATCGAAACCGTGGGGACACCCCAATCCTCCTCTTCCCGCCGTGGATGGACTCTTCCGCCAGCCCACCGACGTGGCCTGGGATTCGGACGGCAACATTTACATCACCGACGGATATGTCAACTCGCGCGTCGCAAAATATGACAAGAATGGCGACTGGGTGAAGTCGTGGGGGGAAAAGGGCACGGCGCCGGGACAATTCCGTCTGCCCCATACCATCGTGATAGACCGCAACAATAATCTCTACGTGGGCGATCGCACGAACCGGCGCATTCAGGTGTTCGATACCGACGGAAAATTTCTGCGCATGTTCACCATCGACGTCCCGCCCGAACCCGGAACGCACGCGACCAACGGCAACACTCCCACCGGCGATCGCCTCGCCGCTGTGATCGGCGCGCCGAATTCCATTTGCATCACGCCCGGCTCCGCTCAATTTCTATATGTCGGAGAAACCACATTCCCCGGGCGGATCTTCAAGGTTTCGCTCGACGGAAAAGTGCTCGGCGTGATCGGCCGCTCGGGACGCCAGCTCAAGCAGTTCTCCGGCGCGCATCAGCTCGCCTGCGCTTCGGACAACGTGGTGTACGCCGCGGAAACTTCCAACTGGCGCGTCCAAAAATTAATTATTCATCCGTAGAAATAAGTAGCACAGGCACTCTTGCCTGTGCGGTTTTGTCGGTCGCGCGGGTGACTGGTTCTCCGACTAGAATCGCAAAAAGCACACAGGCAAGAGTGCCTGTGCTACTGAACCTTGACCTCGACGCTTACTGTCTTTGTATGTCCCGCGCCATCGTCGATCGTCAGCGAATATTTGGTTGTCTTGCGCGGCGAAACGTGGACGCAGCGAGCGAAGGCCGGCCAGGTGGGTTCTTCCGGTTGCGGGTCGATCTTCACGGCTTTTGTATTGGACACGCTGTAGCAGAGGGAGCTCTTCTCCCCCGCCTGAATCGTCACGGGATCGGCGGAGAATTCAAGAATCTCGAAGTGATTTCCTCCCATGGCCTCGAAAGTCTCTTGATCCTGTGCACGTTTCTTTTCCGCCGCCCTCTCTACAATGGCTTGATTTGCCTGCCGTCGCGAATAGAAAACCCAGCCGATGTAAAGACCCACGAAAAGAAAGGCCACAATCGACACGATTACATAAATTTGGAATCCCGTGCGAGGGTCAGGGGCGGAATCGTTCAGCATAATTCGACAACCGACTTGCAAACGCGGGGCGTGTTTCACCGGATGAATAGAATAATTAGAAGCAAAGCGACTCCCAGACACCAAAGCACAACAAATTGGTCGAACCACGTAACGCGGGACTCAACATCTGTGATCATTGCCCGCACCGATTCTTCATCAAGGTCATCTAACCACCTCGTCCCAGAGGCCTTTTTGTGGAACATCCTAAATCCGCAAACTCCGATAAAGAGAATAACAACGTCCGGATAAAATAAAGACAAAACAGTGAATTTCACCCAGAGAAGGTTGATTAGGCAAGTAAGCAACAAAACCGAGGAGGCCACGATTGCTCCTGTCCTCTGTCGATTGTGATAGTAAAAGACCACAATGGCGAACGAAGCCAAAACTGCAGCCACAATACCCGATGCGGGCGCCAGGGTTACCCGGTAAACGTCCGGGATTGCGCCGGCGGCTTGCACGCTCCCCCCGACTAGGAACCCCGCAGCTCCGGCTGCGAGAGATCTCGCTGCTGCCTCGTCCCAAGCGTCCGATGGCGACAGACCCCGGAGTTTGGACTTTGAACCGTGTCGCATAATGATATGGGTCTCAATTCTAGCACCACTGAGTGGCGCTTTGTCGACTCTTGGGAAGTTCATACTGTCCAATATTCTTTGACGAGGATGGGAAAGTATGAGCGATTTGTTCACTTAGTCGTGCGACGCTTCGCAATCGGACTGCCTCCCGGAGCGGGATCGTCGCCGCGATGCGCAATTTCAAGCGCGGTGATCAGGGCCCGCGCTTTGTTCACCGTCTCCGTGTATTCCGTCTCCGGAACCGAGTCCGCGACAAGCCCCGCGCCCGCTTGCACGTACGCCACGCCCTTCTTCACGACCATGGTGCGAATCGCGATGCAGGAATCGAGATTCCCCGAGAAATCGAGGTATAGGATCGCTCCACCGTAGATCCCGCGGCGCGTGGGCTCGAGCTCGTCGATGATTTCCATGGCGCGGACTTTCGGCGCGCCCGAAAGCGTGCCTCCGGGAAAGCAAGCGGCGAGTGCGTCGAAGCAGTCCACCTCTTCGCGCAATCGTCCGCGCAGACTCGAAACGAGATGCATCACGTGCGAGTAGCGCTCGACGAACATCAGCTTCTCGACGCGCACCGTGCCGTATTCCGAGACGCGGCCCAGATCGTTGCGCCCCAGATCGACGAGCATGATGTGCTCGGCCTGCTCCTTGGGATCGGCGGCAAGTTCGGCTTCCAGTGCCGCGTCCTCTTTTTCATCGGCGCCGCGCCGGCGCGTCCCGGCGATGGGCCGGTAAAACGCTTCGCGGCCCTGCACCTTCACAAGCATTTCGGGCGAGCTGCCGACCACCGCGAGATCGTTCAGCTTCAGGAAATACATGTACGGCGACGGATTCACAACCCGCAGGGAGCGGTAAATCTCGAACGGGTCGGCGTCGGTTTTGGCTGCGAAGCGCTGGCTGATAGCCACCTGAAAAATGTCGCCCGCGCGAATGTATTCCTTCGATTTGTTCACGGCATCGAGAAATTTGGCGCGCGAAAAATTGGACGTAACCTTGAACGGGCGCGGCTTCCTGCGCTTCGGATGTTCCGCGGCCACGGGCACGTCCAGGCGGCGGCGCGTGCTCTGGATTTCGCGCACGGCCTGGTTGTACTTCGCGCGCAGGCTGCCTTCTCCGCCGGTGAACACGTTGCGCACGATCCACACCCTGTGCCGCACGTGGTCGAACACGACGAGGCCGAGAAAAAACATCATCACGGCGTCGTCCATCCCCACGTCGTCGCGCGTCGTGTCCGGGATGCGCTCGATGAGCCGCACCATGTCATAGGCAAAATATCCGATCGCGCCCGCGACGAGCGGCGGCAGGCCCGGCACGCGCACGGGGCGATACCTCTCCACGCGGTTGCGCAGGTAATCGAGGGGATTCACCTGCACCCAGGACGTGCGACTATCGCTTTCCAGCACGCACGCGCCGTTGACGTAGCGGAACACTTCGCTCGGGTTCGCGCCCACGAACGTGTACCGCGCGATCTTTTCTCCGCCCTCGACGCTTTCAAGCAGGCAGGCGTACCGCGCGTTTTGCGCCAGCCGCAGATACGCGGAAACCGGCGTGAGCGTGTCGGCCGTGAACGTGTCGTACACGGGAACGAGATTGCCTTGCCGCGCCAGCTTGCAGAAGGATTTGAAGTCAGGCTGTATCATAGATTTTTGAGCGATTCCTGCGCGATTCTCCGGCGCGGCGCGTCACGAGCGGCGCGCCCTCAATTTTTCTTCCCGATCGAGCGCCGAAACCACCGCGCGGCGCATGTCGCTTTCCGGCGCGCGCTCGCCCGTCCATATTTCATATTGCGCGAAGCCCTGCGCGAGAAACATTTCCACGCCGGAAATAATCTCGATGCCCTTCCGCCGCGCCAGCTGCAGCAATTCCGTTTCCCGCGGGCGGTAGACCATGTCCATGACGATCCGGCAATTCAGCTCCGCGCTCGCGAGCGGAAAGCCGCCGCGCGGGTGCATCCCGATGGGCGTGCAATTCACTATCGCATCGAAATATTCACGCTTCAGATCGGCGCGCGCCACGACTTGCCCTCCGGCGGCGCGAGCCAGCGCACGGGCCCGTTCCGGTCGCCGTGCGCAAATACAAACAATCGAGTCCGCCTGCGCCAGCGCGAACGCCGCCGCTCTCGCCGCGCCTCCCGCGCCATAGAGCAGCACGCGGCTCCCCGCGAGGCGCATCCGCTTCTCCAGGCTGCGCAGGACTCCGACGTAGTCTGTATTGTACCCGTACAACCGCCCACCACCACGCACGACGATGGTGTTGACCGCTCCGATGCGCGCGGCCAGCGGATCGCAGTCGTCCAGAGAGCGCAGAATCGTCTCCTTGTGCGGAATCGTGACTGCCAGGCCCGCGACTCCAAATCCCTCCATCGCGCCCAGAAATTCTCGAAGATTCCGAACGAGAAACGGAACAAATACCGCGTCGAATTTGCGCGCGCGAAAAGCGGTGTTGTGCAGCAGGGGCGAGAGCGAATGCCCGACCGGATCGCCAATCACGCCGTACACGCGCGTGCGGCGAGTGATCTGCGCGGCCCGGTAAAGTCCGGTCATCGCATCCAGAGAGAGCTGGCCGGGCGCCGTGGCCTGTTCCACCGCTGCATACGCCAGAGCGCTGCCCACGCGCAGCGACAGGACGCGCCCCGCAAGTCCGAATTCGCCCATTGGGATCACGACAATATGGGGACGGGTCCGGGCCAATTCGCAGATGCGCAAGCTGTCAGAAACGGAGTGACATTGCGCTGCGATCTTAATCGCTTGCCCGCCCGCGCGTTCCAGCCGGCGAATCATTCCTGTGAGCCTTCGCGGCGTTCGACGGAAGTCGTGATGCGACACCATCGCGCGCGCGGGAGAAAGCGCGCGGGCAAGTTCACCCCGGGCAAAATGCTTCGCCGTTTCGATTTCAACATCGCACCAGTCGCAGCCGGAGCGGGCCGCTTGCGCCAGGATCTCAATTTGCTCTTCCCGGCTGCCTTGAAACAGCCCTCCCCCTTCTTTCCGCCGGCACGTGGCAATCAGCAGGGCCCGCGGGCGATTACGGCCGAGCCAGAACAGGAAATCTTCACACTCCTTCGCACCGCGAAGATAATCCAGACGTAATTCCAGCGTGCGCGTCTTGCGCAGGCCCTGGCGGACCTGCGACTTCATCTCTCTCGCCGTTCCAGCGGCGACGACGCCGCACACGCGATCTTTTCCGAAGAGACCCTTCAAGCGCCCTCCACCCCCAAAGCTAAACTTTAGGCTTCTATCACGTGGGTTACAAATGTGTAAAGCGTCCCCCGACGATTTCTTGACGGTCGATGGTGCCAGTGCTAGCTTTGTTGAGCAACCCTAACCGGTGTCGGGATGTATTAAGGTGCGAACGCAAGGAGCAGTCTCTATGGACAAGAAAATTAGCTATCGAATTCTAACTATAGGACTTAGAGTGGTGCTGGGCCTTGTGATTTCCGCTGGAATTGCCGAAGCGCAGGCGATCCCGCGGAACACCCCCTCGCCGCGGCAAGTGTATTGTTCTGGAGTGGTGACTGACCAGCCGGTTCCGCAGGATTCCTACGTGATTACCGGTGAGAATTCCCGATACAAGACCACTTTCACCACGGGCGACTATATCTACATCAACCGAGGCGCGGAACAAGGTGTAAAAGTCGGAGACGAATTCGAAGTGGTTCGGCCCGTGAGCGACATCATGGCAACGACCACGTGGTTCAAGTATCAGGCCATGCTGAATAAGGCCATGGGTACCACATATGCGGATATCGGGCGGTTGCGCGTCCTTCACGTCGACGCCAAGACATCCACCGCGGAAATGGACCTAGGCTGCGAAATGATGCAGCGTGGCGACATTGTGCGCCCCTTTGTGGCCCGTCCGGCTCCTCAGTTCCACGCCGTGAAGCTTGATCCCTTCGCCGCGCCTTCGGGAAAGAAAACGGCCATGGTCGTCACCGCCAAGGATTATGATGTGCTCACCGGGACTGGCAGAATCGTTTACGTCAACCTGGGCAGCGCGCAGGGCGTTCGCGTCGGAGACTACTTCCGCATATTCCGTTATCAGGGAACACACATCGAGACGGCCTATCAGTTCCAAGATACGGCCTACAAGGCGTTTGGCTACGGAAGCACCCCCGTCAGGTACGAGTGGAATAACCTTCCGCGCCAGGTGCTGGGCGAAGGAATCGTCCTGCGCACCGGGCCTAATTCCTCTACCGTTATGGTGACGGATGCACGGTTTGAAATCTACGTCGGCGATTACGTGGAAGTGGAATAGCTGCGGCCAGAGTTTCCTTCCGCAATCCGCACCGAAGAAAAAAGGATCTGATTTGCGAGGCGAATCGGATCCTTTTTCATTTTTCCAACATTCGTGGAAAGAAAACCTTGAAGGTGCAGGCAGGCGTAGAGCAGGCTTTTTACCCTGAGCATCTCTGAAGGGCAGCCTGTGGGGGCTAGTCTTTGCAAGGACCAAAGCCCACAGGCTGAACAGACTGCGGAAAAACTCAAAACTCTGTCATTCTGAGCGAAGCGAAGAATCTCTCCTTGTTTCTTTTCCTATACTTAAATCGAAGAGAGATTCTTCGCTTCGCTCAGAATGACAGAACGAGGCCTTTTTTCCGCAGGCTGGAAGCCTGCGCCACAAAGCCCGCCTCCATTTTACGGATCGGAAATTATTCGCTGTTGCTTCTCCGAAT
Source organism: uncultured Acidobacteriota bacterium (assembly GCA_963768275.1). Taxonomy (GTDB): domain Bacteria; phylum Acidobacteriota; class Terriglobia; order Acidiferrales; family UBA7541; genus Palsa-360. The sequence goes on along the minus strand of CAVYHH010000026.1, from coordinate 103,686 downwards.
AAATTTCCGCGGTGAAACCAAACACCAGCGTCGCTTGATCGCGCCAGGCATCCCGCGCCAAGCCCGCTTTGATGCAGGTTTCCTCAAGCAGCCGCCGGCCGGACCATTTTCGTTCGGTGGCGACTTGCGGAAGCAGCAGCCCCTTGGAGGACTCGCGCACCACCATAAGCCCATGTCGTCCCGCAACAATCGCTTCGGGAAGAATGCGTTCCAGCGCGGTCAAGACGGAGATTTCGATTTCCAGGCTGGCGACCTCCTCACCGCTAATCGGAGGGAAACGCGAATCGTACAACGCCGCGTTGATCGCAGACCGGACGACCACGTCCGCGAGCAGGCCGGGACTCTCGACTTGTCCCACGCAGCCGCGCAAAATTCCTCCGCGATATAAGCTGACAAATGCTCCTCTGGGTTCGGAAAGCGCCGCGGCGTAAGGCGGGAGATCGGGGAGACGTTTTTCGAGGATGACGCTGGAAATCGCGCGACGGGCAATCTCCACCAGCGCCAGCCAATCGTCACTGGACAGTCGGGACATCCTGCGCGTTCTTGCGCCGTTCGAGAATTCTCAGGTGACGCCGTTGCTTCACGCTGCCGTCGACACGGCCCCAAAACTTTTGAAAATACTGAAACGCGGAGACCACCGCGCTTCCCACAACCAGCCACAACAGCAGAACGCCGAGCGGCCGAATGATGGCGTGCTTGGCCGCCAGGATCACCGCGCAAACGGCGATCACTTGCAGAACCATTTTCGTTTTGCCGAGCGCCGAAGCTGGAATGGTGAACCCTTCCGCGGAAGCGATATTTCGCAGCCCGAGAACCACGATCTCCCGCCCGATGATGATCACCGCCATCCAGCCGGGCACCAGGTGCATTTCCACCAGGGAAATAAATGCGGCGGACATCAAAAGCTTGTCGGCGATGGGATCGAGCAGAATTCCGAGCGTCGTGATTTCGCTTCGACGGCGCGCATAATAACCGTCCGCCCAGTCCGTGGCCGCAGCCGCCAGAAGAATCAGCACGCCCCACTCGGCAAAATTAATTGTCACTCCCAAGAATCCAATATTTGGTTCACGGGTCAAAAGGATAACGACCAGCACTGGAATAAAGAAAATTCGTAGTATCGTCAGGCTGTTTGGCAGGTTCATGACACACCCGGGGGGCTCCCTGCTCCTATTTGGATGTACCCGCCCAGTTGCGAGGCGTAAGCCACTATAGTCGCACCGGTGCGGGCAGTCAACGATTGCTCAAAATGAGTTCCCAGACACATGAAAAGGATGAATACCACGCGGGACGCGCGCACCTGGAGTCGTATACTCATAGGGAACACGCACCCGCAAGGCTGTGCAAATCATGGCTTTACAACCAATCGCTTGGGGAAGGGACGAATTGCTGAATGATTCAGCATAATTGGCTATAACTTAATGGAAATAATATAGTTACAAATACTGAAAGCGGTCAGGGCCACCCTCTCATCGAAATCATCCCCGTATTAGCCCCACGAAGGGAAAATGATTTCCACAGACATTTCCACAATGGGAGGTCGCTTTATCGACCGCGGCTCGATCTCAAAAATACGTGGATTTCCTTGATTCTTGTGGGCTTTTCCCGCTTCCCTCTATTGCGGTTGAGTCTATATTTTCTGGAATCCAGATTGGAGAAACGCCTCAGGCGAGCGTAGGCTCCGGACCGATTCTCAATTGGCGAGCAACGGATTCGGGAATTTCCGCCTCGATGGCCATGGCCGAGTCTTGCACTTCCGAATGCAGTACGCGGCCCATTGCGTGTACGAGAGCAATCGCGCGTCCATTTGAAAGCGGAAGCGTGAAGTGCAAATGAAGCACGGGATCGACGGGCATTGCCTCATCGATGCGGGCCAGCAGCGACTCCAACCCTTCGCCGGTAAGTCCGGAGACGCGCGCGGAATTGTGATTCCCGTTCACGGCCGCGGCCTGTTCGGGTGTGAGCTGATCGATTTTGTTGAGCACGTGCAGGCGCGGCCGGTCCGCTACGCCCAGTTCTTTCAGAATTTTTTCAACTTCCGAGTCCTGCTCGGTGTGGTGCGGATTCGAGATGTCCGTCACGAGGAGAATCAGCGCCGACTCCTGGACTTCCTCGAGAGTGGCTCGAAACGCAGCGATCAATCCCGGCGGAAGGTCGCGAATAAATCCGACCGTATCGGACAAGAGCACGCGGCGATTCGACGGCAGGCGCACGGCGCGTACGGTCGGGTCGAGCGTGGCGAACATCTTCGAGGAAACCAGCACGCCGGCACGGCTCAGCGAATTGAAGAGCGTCGATTTCCCCGCGTTCGTGTAGCCCACGAGCGCGACGGTTCCGAGCGGCACGGCCTGGCGCGTCTGCCGCCGCAGCGAGCGCTGTTTGCGAATGGCTTCGATGGCCCGCGAGATTTTTGCCACGCGCTCGCGAATGCGCCGGCGGTCGGTTTCGAGTTTCTGCTCGCCAGGGCCGCGCGTTCCGATTCCGCCGGCCTGCCTGGAGAGTTCTTTGGTGCTTCCGGCGAGCCGCGGCAGCATGTAATTCAATTGAGCGAGTTCGACCTGGAGCTGCCCTTCGCGGCTGCGCGCGTGGCGCGCAAAAATATCCAGGATCAACTGCGTGCGGTCAATCACGCGGCATTCAGTGCCCTTTTCGAGATTGCGCAGCTGGGTTGGCGTCAAATTTCGGTCAAACACGATGAGGGGCGCATTGTGCAGGTGCGCTTCGATTTTCACTTCCTCGATCTTGCCGCGCCCGATCACGGTGGCAGGATCGATCTTGTCGCGCATCTGAAAAATGTTTCCGGCGACTTGCGCGCCCGCGCTGCGAGCAAGCTCCGCGAGCTCGTCGAGCGACGCGCGTTCCGCATCGCCCGCATCAATCCCCGGCACATGTGAGGCTCGCTTCATGCCCACACCTACCAGGAACACGCGCTCGTGGCTTTCTGTCGGTCGTGTAGTCTTCATTCGGCGTTAACAGTGGACACAAACCGCAGGCGGAGGGCATGCGACGATGGAGATAATTTCACAACCCTATTGTACACCCGAAGGATAAACGCAACTAGGCCGCGACTCCGGACTGTGATTGACCCGCCACCAAATTCTCAGCGGCGGCGACAATTGCCGGATCATCCCCAAAGCCGGTGAGCCAGTGCACGAGGGGCTCCTTGCGGAACCACGTGACCTGGCGCTTGGCATAGCGGCGTGTGGCCTGAGTAATGGCCTTCGTGGCGGCTGCCAGAGTGACAGTGCCTTCGAGGTGCGCATTCAATTCGCTGTAGCCGATGAAATCGAAGGGCTTTGAATTTTGCGGAACGCCGTTGCGGACCAGGCCAGCAACTTCATCGAGCCAGCCGCGTTCGAGCATGGTGCGCGTGCGCCGCTCGATGCGGTCGTACAACGCGGCGCGCGGTGGCTGGAGGCCGATCTTGATCGGGTGGTACCCTTCAAGGGGTGTGCGGCCCGACCGGTGAATTTCCGACAGCGGGCGCCCCGTGAGCAGACAAACTTCGATTGCGCGAATCATCTTGGGGCGGTCGCGAGAACCGATTCGCAGCGCCGCTTCCGGGTCGAGCCGCCGCAAGACGCGATGCAAATACTCCAGACTATGGGCGTTGGCGCCGGCTTCGAGGCGGGCGCGCAATTCTTCCGAGCGTGCCGGGGCGTCGGCGAGCCCTTCGAGGAGAGCACGCAGGTACAACCCGGTCCCAACGGTCAGGATGGGCAGCCGTCCGCGCTGGCGCAAGTCTCCCAGGACAGCGACCGCTCGCGCGCGGTATTCGCCCGCCGTGAAAGGGAAGCTCAGGTCCACCAGATCGAGCAAGTGATGCGGAATGCCGCCGCGTTCCTCGAGAGTGGGTTTGGACGTGCCAATATCGAACCCTCGATAGACTTGCGTGGAATCGCAGGCCAGGACATCGCCCCTCAATTTGCGGGCCAGAGCCACGGCGAGCGAGGACTTGCCGGACGCCGTCGGACCCACAATGGCAACGAGAGGGAGCGAGTCGCGCCCTATTCTGGCAGGCTCTTCGAATTGATCCGGCGATAGTTTCGGAGCGGCGCTCATTACAGGTATTTCCAGTACCGGATGACCAGATAAATCAAACACAGCAGCGCCAGCAACAGGAACCCCGCCACTTGTGTGCGGGATGGCTTCACTGGGCAGTCTGTGAGTTCAGGGGGATATTATACAGGAAAATGAACCTTAGCTCGATATAGGGGCCGCTGAAGGCCGACGGCAGGGGTTCGAACGGCGTCGAGGCCCGAATGGAGGACGCTGCGGCGCGGTCCAAGGGCTCCTTGCCGGAGCTCCCCATCATGACGGGCTCTTGCTCAGGTACGACACCATTCCGCATGATCCGAAATTGCAGCACGACCTTCCCTTTATCCCCCAGGCGCGCGGATTCCGGCATCACGGAATACCAGTTGCGCTTTACACTGGCGAGCACGCGAGCAATGTAGGTGGAGAAATCGACGCCCTCGGTGGGCGTGAGTATCTCCACCGCGTTGCCCCCAAAACCCTGCCCTCCGCCTCCCCCGCCACCTCCACCGCCATAGCCGCTGCCGATGGGTCCTTCGTATGTGGCAGCCTGTGACCCGCCGCCCTTCAAGGCCTCTTGCATGGATTCCTGCAACGCCTTTCCAGGAGAAAATTTTGGCAATACAAGACTGGAAGGAGCATCCGGAGGAGGCGTCTGGGGCCGGATGGGGCTCTCCGCTGGGTGCGGCTGGGATAGAGGGGCGGCAGGCGAGGGCTTCGGGGGAGCCGGAGTCTCACGAGGCTGTTCGGGGGGCGCAGGAGCAGGAGCGGGCAGCACTTCGCGCGGAGGCGCGAGTTGCCGCAGCAGGCGCGGATCGATCTTTACGGCCGGACTCTTGGGCCGGGGAGCCGATGGCGTTCTCTCTATTCGATTGAGGTCCGAAGGGATATAGAGATTGGTGATGTTCCGCGCGATTTCCGCATCGGTGGGCGGGTGGTACGGAAAAATTTTCGGCGCGAGCAGGATCAGAATAATCACTACAAAGTGAAAGACAATCGAAGCAACACGCGCCACAGCGTTCCAGGCCTCCGTGCGGTCCACGGCCGGCTTGGTCATCAGATTGACTTCGCCGGTGGTGAGGACGTCAGGATCGAGGACGTCGGGCAAATCTTGAATTGCGACGATCTGCTTCGGCTCGAGTTTGGCCGCGTGGGCGTCCTTCGGCACGGCCACGCGCGAATCCAGGATCGTCAGCGGGACATAGTTGGGCGTTTTGCTGACGGCGTCGAGCGGGGTGTTCGGCATGTCGCGCGGAACGACGACGGCGTCGCCAAGCACCTCCAGCTTGAAATAGGAAGGAATCGAGGAGTGGGGATCGAGCTCGAATTGCGGCAGGTCCGGTGGCACAAGCGTGCGCGCGTCAAGGTTTGAACTCAATCGCCGCGGCGGCGCGTCCGTGGGAGACACGACCGGCCGGGCGTTCTTCGGAACTAGAATCCTCGGGATCATGGATTTGCCTGCGGGGCAGCAAAGGCACCCAGTTGGACGCGCCGGCCGTGCTCCAGGATGCCTGCCATAACCTGATCGGCGAGGGCCAATGCGCGCCGGCCCGCCGCACCGTCCACCGCAGGAGCGCGGCGCGTTCGCACGGAATCCAGGAACGCGCGCAATTCCGCGCGGAGGGGCTCTTCCCTCTCGGCGGGGAGCGCCGCGAAATCAAACTTGGGCTGCGGACCCGGCTCGGCCACTCGCACGCGAAGCGCATCCTGGCGCGTGAAATCCACGGAAATATATTCGTGCTGCTGGAAGAAGCGCATTTTTCGCACCCGCTCGGTGGAAACGCGGCTCGCCGTGACATTGGCAACTGCGCCGGTCTCAAAATCCAGGCGCGCATGCGCGATGTCCACTTTGTCGGTCAGAACGGGAATTCCGATGGCCTTGATGTCCACGACGGGCGCGTCAACCATTGCGAGCAGAATGTCCAGGTCGTGAATCATGACATCATAGACCACATCGATATCGAGGCTGCGCGGCGTGAAGACGCCGAGGCGATGAACTTCAAAGTAAAGAGGACGGTTCAGTACCTGCATCACCGCGACGATCGCCGGATTGAAACGCTCCAAGTGCCCGACTTGGAGGATGCGTCCCGCGCTGGAAGCTGTGGAGAGCAATTCATCCGCTTCCGCCAGCGAGGCGGCCATCGGCTTTTCGACCAGTGCATCGATCCCGAGTTCGAGCAAACGGCAGCCGACGCGTGCGTGCTCGACAGTGGGCACGGCCACGCTCGCGGCGTCCACCTGCCCCGCGAGCGATTCGATATCCGGGAAAACTTTTGTGGAAAATTCGGCGGCGATTTTCCCGGCGCGATCGGCACTCGAGTCCACAATGCCAACCAGCTCCGCATCGGCGAGCTCGCGATAGACGCGCGCGTGATTCCGCCCGAAATCTCCGGCGCCTACAACTGCCACGCGGACTTTGTTTGGGCTGGCTCCAAGTAGAGCCCGCTCCCGATGACCACCCTGAATTCCCTGACTCACAACTTCCCCTGTTTCGCCGGACGTTCCGCCCCTCCGATGGCCTCCAGCGGGAATGCTTCGATTGCGATTCCGGCGACGTCGGCGGCTTCGATGACGCGCGCACGATCGAACAGCAGCGTGCGGCCCGCGTCCATCCCCAGCGCGGTGACGCGGCAACGCTGCATGACTTCGACGGTTTTGAGGCCCACGACGGGTACATCAAATCGCATGTCCTGCCGGGGCTTGCTTACCTTGACCACGACCAGCGAACCGCCGTCCGCAATGCGCGCGGCGCGCTCGATGGTTTCGTCCGTGCCCTCCATGGCTTCGACGGCCACACAGGCGCGGTCGCGAATCACCACCGTCTGGCCAAGATCAAGTCCCGCGATTTGACTCGCAATTTCCCGGCCGTAGGCAATGTCCTCCGCTTCGTGCGCGTCCGGTGCGCGCCGCGTCAACACGCCTGGAGCGGGAACCAGCGGCTTCAAAAACGAAGTCGAATCCACCAGTTGCACGCCTTCCGATTCCAGGACGCTCGCGACGGCCCCGATCAGGGAATCGGTATTTTTCAGCGGAAGCGAAAGCAGAAGTTTCGCCAGTTTCCAGTCCGGCCGAATCGAGCTGAAGATTTTATTGTGCTTCACCTGCCCGGCCATGACGGCGCGGGTGACGCCCTCCTGATGAAGTAATTCCAGCGTGCGCGACAGTTCACCCAGGCTGACCCAATGCAAACGCGCCGCGACTTTTTCGAGTTCCGGGGAAGCCTCTTCGCGAATGGCGATCACGGCCATTTCGATTCCCTGGTCGCGCGCCGCTTGCAGGACGAGAAACGGAAATTGTCCGTTGCCGGCAATCAATCCCCATCCGGCGGAAGCGCCCGAAATGGCCGAAGATGACATGGGCGTAGAGGAATTCACTTGTGAAGGCCGCGCTCCGCCGATTCGATAAATTCCACGAGTTCCCGGACATCGGGCGAACCGTTCAGTTGTGCGCGAATCTGTTCGAGGGCCTGCGTCGTATTGAGCTTCGAGCGGAGCAGCAGGCGAAAAGCGCTCTCGATGGTTTCCAGGCGCGCGCGATCGAATCCGCGCCGCTCGAGGCCGATGGTGTTCACGCCGTAGCATTTTGTTTCGCGCTCGGTGACCACGCGCGAAAACGGCGGCACGTCCTGCGTGATCACGGTGCAGGCGCCGATGTACGCGTAGCGGCCCACGCGGCAAAATTGGTGGACGGGACTAAACGCCCCGACGTTCACAAAATCTTCCACCACTACGTGGCCGGCCAGCGTCGCGCCATTCGCAAACACGGTGGATCTTCCGACGATGCAATCGTGGGCCACATGAGAGTACGCCATGAAGAGATTGTCGTTTCCGATCCGGGTGACGCCGCCGCCTCCGGTCGTGCCGCGGCTCACGGTGCAGAATTCGCGAAACCGGTTGGCGTCGCCGATGATCAATTCGGTGTGTTCGCCGCCGAATTTCAGATCCTGAGGATCGCCGCCCACCGAACAGAATGAATCGAAAACGTTCTTGCGTCCGATGCGAGCGGGGCCGCGCACGACGGCATGCGGCTCAAGGACGCATTCGTCGCCCAGCTCGACGCCGTCGCCTACAACAGCGAACGCGGCGATCCGGACGTTTTGTCCTAGGCGCGCGCTCGCGGAAACGATCGCGCGGGAATCGACTTCACTCATCGCGCACACCAACGGTGTCGTCCGCGGTAGAGTCGCTCGGCGCCGCCTCGGACTCGCGGTCGACCAGCATGCAGCGCAGGATGGCTTCCGCAGCGACATCGCCGTTGACGGTTGCCACTGCCTGCAGCTTGCAAAATTTAATTTTCCACTTCAGCACCGTCACCTCGATGCGCAACTGATCTCCGGGCACGACCGGCCGGCGGAAACGTGCTTCGTCCACGGCGGCCAGATAGAACAGCTTCTTGTCTCTTTCCGGGATTTCTGAAAGCAACAGAAGGCCGCCAGTCTGGGCCATGGACTCGATGATCAGAACACCGGGCATGACAGGCTTTCCCGGGAAGTGCCCTTGAAAATAACCCTCGTTGATGGAAATATTTTTCAGGCTGACAATGCGCTTGAGCCGCTCGATTTCGAGAACGGTATCCACCAGCAGAAATGGATAGCGGTGCGGTAGTATTTTCTGGATAGCCGCGTTGTCGAGAATCATTTCATCGCCTCAATTTTCCCGGCGGGCTGCCCAAGAGCAAGGCCCGCGCCCGCATTGGGCTGGATACGTGTGCGGCCTGCAGCCGATTTCCGGCAGGATGTAAGTGTAGCCTATACAGCGGAATTATATGCGAAACGTGGCGCAGGCTTCCAGCCTGCGGGTTTTAGACCTTGCAAGGACTAACCCCCACAGGCTGGAAGCCTGTGCCACATATTGTGTGAGAAATACGCTTAGGGCTGGGGCTGAACGAGGGCGATGTTGCTCTGTGATTGGACCAACTTGCCCTGCGCAGATTCTCGAAGGGCTTTGGCTCTGGCGCTGGCCGGACCGTCCGGAGCAAGCTTGAGGTACTCGTCCAAGTCGTTCACGATGGATCGGTAGTCTTCTTCGCGGCTATGGATGTCCGCGAGCAAGAGGTAAGCTTCAGGGAAATCCGTCTTCCGGCGAAGTGCTTCGCGGACACTGTTCTCGGCTTCCACCAACCGGTTCAAACCGAACAACGCAAGGGCCAAATAATAGTGGCCGGTACGGGATTCCGGCTCCAGATCCAAACCCTTGTGGATCACTGACTCGGCCTCCGCGAATTTTTCCTGGTCGTCCAGAATCGCGCCCAGAGCGAGTAGCGGGTGCGCATACTGGCCGCCGCTCAGATCGATGGACTTCCGAAACGCCTGCTCCGCTTCCGACAGGCGCCATAATTTCAGGTCCGCCGCTCCCATCCTGTCATAGGCCTCGAAATAGCCCGCATATTCCTGGATCGCGCGTTGGAAGTACGTCAAGCTTCCTGCTGCGTCTTTTTTTGCCAGGAGTTCGATGCCCTGCTCGAAGGCGTGCAGGGCTTTTGGTGGAATACTCAATTCCCTGACGGAAACGGCATAGCGGGGTTGTGGAGATTGCGCGTCCGAATGAAGCGGCACGCACATGCATGCGAACAGCAGCAAACTTGTCCAGACCTTTGCTTTCATGGCAGTAAGGACAACGGCAGAGTTCCTCGCCCTCCATCTCCATTCTTTAGCAGGATTTTAACCTGTCTGTAACAAGATTGTAATAATTATGTGTCGCGTTGAGTATCGACATTTTGTTCCGTTCCCTTCCACACCCAAAAATCCACGAACAATGACAGCGTATCCAATGACTTGCCATATTCCCTGGCCAGCAAACGAAGTTGCCCCTTGCCGGGTGCGTTGTTAGCATAGCGGCGCAATGAAGGCGTCTTCCCGGATATCGCCGCTCGTGGAATGGCTGCGCCCGCGCGAAGTTGCGATGACGCGACTTCTTGGGCAATTTGTGCGCGCGGAGTCGCCAAGCTATGACAAAGCCGCCGTGGATCACTTCGGCAGGATCGTTGCGGCGGAGTGGAAGCGGCGCGGCGCCAGGGTCACGCTCGTGCGGCAGCGGGAACGTGGCGATCACGTCCGGGCAATGTGGAATCCGCCAGGAAATCGCGCCAGGGGCCAGATCCTCGTTCTGGGCCATTTGGATACGGTGTATGGCCTGGGGACGCTGGCGGAGATGCCGTTTCGAATGTCGCGTGGGCGCGCCTATGGACCCGGCACTTTCGACATGAAGGGCGGGCTGGTGATCGCCCTCTTCGCCGTCGATGCCCTGGTTGCAACTGTCCAGGTGCCTCAAAAGCAGATCGTCTTTTTATGGACGAGCGATGAAGAAATCGGAAGCGGGACATCGCGAGCCTTGATCGAACGCGAAGCTCGGCGCAGCGATGCGGTACTTGTCCTTGAGCCCGCTGCGGGGCTCGATGGCCGCGTGAAAACGGGCCGCAAAGGCGTCGGTGAGATCGAAATCGTCGCCACGGGGCGCGCGGCGCACGCGGGCCTGAATCCTGAAGACGGTATCAACGCGATCGAGGAAATCGCGCTTCAAATTGCGCGCATCTCACGCTGGAACCGGCCAAGCCGCGGGATTACTGTAAATGTCGGTGTGATGGAAGGTGGGACTCGCACCAACGTGATTCCCGCGAATGCACGCGTCCTGGTGGATGTGCGTGCAGTGCGGGCCGGTGACATGCGTGCGCTCGAGCGGAAATTTCGCGCGCTGCGGCCGATCCTGCGCGGAGCAAAGCTGCAAATTCGCGGCGGGTTCAATCGCCCGCCCATGGAGCGGAAAAGCAGCGCCGCGCTGTATGCCAAGGCACGGGCCCTGGCAAAAGAAATGGGAGTCACACTTGGCGAGGCCTACGTCGGCGGCGGATCGGACGGAAATTTTACGGCAGCGCTGGGCGTTCCGACCCTCGATGGCCTGGGCGCCGTCGGCGAGGGCGCGCACAGCCCGAACGAGAACATCGTGATCCGCGCGCTACCTGAGCGCGCCGCGCTGCTTGCGGCTCTCTTGGCCACAATCTAACGAAGCCCTACTCGTAGGCCTTACGGAGAAACTGCGCGGTGGACAGCATCAATTCCGAATAATCCTCATGAAGAACGGCGCGAGCGGCGTCTTCCGCGGACGAACCTGCGGCGATATGCTCGAGAATTCGTTCCAGGTCATCGATGCCATCGACGGTCACGATCCCCTCCACCACAGCGAGCGACCAGGCGTAGGCATTGGACGCCGCGTCCCTCGGCAGATTCAGCCACGAGGTTTCGTAAGAGAGAAGAGAAAATTCCATGTGGCTTTCGTACGCCGCGGAAAGGGTTCCGGCATTGACCCGGCTGCGTTTTCCTTCCATGTATTGCGCGATGCCCTCCTGCAGCCAGACGGGGGCTCGCCCGCCGGTCCTCTGGCCGACGAAACTGTGCGTGAGTTCGTGCTTGAGGACCCGCGCCAGTTCATCGGTCATGCTGGTGAGGCCCTCGACGGGCACTCGAATGCGGCCGTCGTTCAGCGCTCCCGACCAGCTCGGCGCTCGCGTGATGTCCATGAACGTCTGATTCGTGTACAGGATCACGCCGATGGGCTCGGGTGGATCGTAGTTCAAAGTCGCGGAAATCTCATCGAACTCGGACTCGAGAGTTTTGAGAACTTGTTGAGCGAGTTCCGGAGCGGCTCCTCCGTTGTACTTGAGGCGAAAATGGAGCGTCTCGCCTTCGTGATACTCGGCCTCCTCCTGGGCATCGCGCTCGGCCTTTTCGAGCGCGTGCTGGGTCTCCTCGTCGGGCTTGAGCTCCATGGCGTGCTTCCACTCCGTTACAGCGTCGGCGGCGCGGTTCAACCCGTAATAGGCCCAGCCGGAAAGCTTGGCGGCTTCGGCTGAGTCCGGATCGAGGCGGCGGGCGCGCTCCAGCAATTCCTTCGCGGCGGAGTACTCGCTCCGCCTCAAATGAAGGTAGGCGGCTTCCAGCAACAGAGCGGTGTTGTTGGGGTCATAGCGGAGGCCGACATTATAGTGATCGACTGCCCGTTCGAAATCGCCGACGCTGATTTCGAATTGCGCCGCAGCGCTTTCCGCGGCCACAACGCGGGCGACGACCGTCGGAGTGGGATTCGCGGTCGCTTCGGATTCAAGCCTCGAAAGCAAGTCGCTGTTGATCGCGCCGTCCCGCACGGCGGCGTTGGCCGCGGGATCCTTGGGCGGTGCAGCTAACTCGTTGGGCGGGGCAATGGGGAGGTTCGCGGCGCGATCCGCGGCGGTCCCAGCGGTGGAAATCGGCGAGGAATCGTCATGGACGACTCGGTCGACGATGGAAAGGGGAAAGCTCAGCCGCCCGGCGGGAGTTTCGTAACTCACCTGGCCGTTTTCCTGAACCACGTGTGTGGCGGTGATCTTTCTGCCGTTCTTCAGAAAAATTGTATCGGCGAATACACCCCCGGGAATGGCTGAGACAAGGCATAAGACCGCGAAGAACCGAAGGGAATGCGCCGCGGGAGACCGCATAACGTCATTTTACCAAGAAGGGTTGGCGGCGCCCGGCGCACGTTGCGGCTTGATGCCCAATCCAGCTACAGACGATTTGAAGTGGCGTCCAGACTGTGCCGATGCGAGAAGGGCCAGCGTTCTCTCACTTCACGGAGATGAGAAAAGATCGCTTTGGTAAGGCGTATGACATAGGGAACTCAAAATCAAACCAGGCAGGGAAAACTTTGTGCAGCCACAAAAAAAGGGCGGCCAATTTGGACCGCCCTGAACTTCCTTAAATTTTTCTCGGTAGGTTTTTCGAGCGCAGGGCTGACCCTGGCCAGCTCGACGTCACGGTGCGCTTGGACTGACGAGAGCGCGCCAGATAACGACGCCAGCCACCGCGGCGATGACAGGGATTGCGATCCAGAGAAAGCGGTTGCGCGCAGTCGCATGCGGAGACTGCGGATTTGGACCCGGTCCAGGATCTTCGGTTTCAACTTCCAGCCGGTAAGAGTTGCCGGCTTCCAAGGTCTTTACCTCGTCGCCCATGCTGACTTCCAGCGTTCCGCGAGTGCTGGTCAAAATCAATTCGGTGGGGCTGATCATGCTGATCTGGCCGGAGGTGGCCTGCGCGTTCAAGGGGCGAATCGTTGCCCCGTCCGCGATCACTTGGAAAGTCTGTCCCGCTATGGAGGACACGATCACGGTTCCATTGTCCAGGTTTGCTGAAAAGCCGTTCGGGAAGGCGTGCACATCGGCGATGGTGTTCTGCCGCAAGACCATCTGTCCAGTTCCGAGCCGGACTCGAAGGGTCGAATTGGACGGGGTCTGGAGGCGATCGCCGTCATAAATCGTCGCGCCACTGGTGGTTACGCCCGCGCCTACACTGCCATTCTCAGCGGCCACGACAACCCCCAAGGGAGCTGCGGGTGAAGTTGCAGGCGCTGCCATTACCGGCGTTTCAATCAATGCAAAACTCAGAATCGCGATTAAAATAGCGGTACACAATATGCGCACGAAAACCTCCATGAGGGCCCGCGCTATAAGGGTAGGAAGAAGGACAGAACGTGTCAAATACGGGAATCATTCTGGACGCGTAAAATACACCCCCCTGAAGGGCCACAAGGGTAGAGGGGAGAAAGTACAAAGAATCAGCCGCTTCCGGGTTGTTCTAGCCCTCTCGTGGAGCCGTTCTGGGGGCCCTTAATGGCACATCCTGGATCGAGCTGAGTTTCGCCAGAGTTTCGCTTTCCGGGTCTACGCAGAGCTATTGTCTGCCGGGGCGGTGATGCTCACGGTGTAATGAGACATTAAATGCCGTGCGGCGTTTTGGATGCGCCCTCTTGATTGGAAAATCTGACGGGAACTTATGCGCAATTGGCGGGGGAGAATTGCGCGGAAATCATCCCAATGGCTCTGCCTGCTCCTAAGGGTGATTTGGACTGACGACGGCGCGCCAAATAATAATACCTGTCGCTACACCGACGGCACCGATGACAATCAGGATGAAATGATTTCGAGCCGTAGAAACTGGAGCCTGCCGTTTTTGTTGGGGATCCGACTCTTCGGTTTCCACTTCCATCTTGTAGCTGCTGCCAGCCTCAACCGTCTTGACTTCATCGCCCATCGTGACCAGGAGGGCCCCGCGGGTGCTAGTCAAGATCACTTCGGTCGGACTAATTTTGGAAATTTGAGCGGAGGTTGGATGCGTACTCGCGGGGCTAATGGTTGCGCCGTCCGCGAGCAATTGGAAGGTTTGTCCCTCCGATGAGGAAACAGAGACACTTCCAACGTCCAGGTCTGCTGAAAATCCATTGGGAATTGCGTGAACTTGGGTCGAGGTGCTCTTGTGCAAAAATATTTGGCCGGTCCCGAGCCGAACTCGCATCGTTCCAATGTCCTGCGTCACGAGGCGGTCGCCGTCGTAAATTGTGGCCCCACTGTAGGTAGCATCCACGCCCGCATTCGCGTTTTCAGCCGCCAGAACCACGCCAAGAGGAGCCGATGGTGTGCCCGGAGGAGCGGCCATGACAGGCGCTTGCAACAAAAGAACCCCTAAAATCGCAATCAGAATGGTGCCACAAATCTTGTGCACCGCCACCTCCTCCATCGATCAAGGTAAAAATAAGGGCGTGCTGCGAATAAGTCAATAGGTATCTCACTGTAGCGATGGGATTACTGAGAGATTCCCGCTGCCCTCAGTGACGCATCCCTAATGGCTTTGAATTCGGCCCCGGGTTTCCATTCGGGCATCTGCGGGTCATTGGCGACGCGGTATCCAACCAGGAAGTAAAGCTGGGCATCCTGCACCGCTCCACTCAGGTCCCAGTCCGGTTGAATTTTGTCGGCGGGCTTGTGATACCTTTCGGCGGTAAATTTTCGCCGCGCTTCGAGCCCCCAGCCTTCCGGCTTTCCGATAAATTCCACGCCGACCTCCGGGTCGAACGCGGGAACGCCGTTCTTGGCAAATTCGAAATGGTCGGACCGGTAGTAAAGACCTTTCTCGGGCTCAGGATCGAATTTTACGGCGCGGCCCTGCTCCGCCGCGACGGCCTCAACCACGTCGTCCAAGGTGGAGGCTCCGCGCCCGATTTGCACGATGTCGCGTGTGCGCCCATTCACGTTCATCCCGTCCATGTTAATGTCCAGCGCGGTGCGCGCGAGTGGATACAGCGGATGCTCCGCGTAGTATCGCGAGCCAAGCAGGCCCTGCTCTTCCGCCGTAACGGAGAGAAAAAGAATTGAGCGGCGCGGAGGTCTCGAAAGCGCTTTGTACGCGCGCGCCATTTCGAGAAGCGCGGCGGCGCCCGAGGCGTTGTCGACCGCGCCGTGATAAATCTTGTCGCCCTTCACTTCCGGCCCGATGCCGAAATGATCCCAGTGAGCCGTGTAAATGACGAACGTATTCTTCAGATCGGGATCGCTCCCGGTAAGTTTCGCAATTACATTGTGTGAATCGATCGTTTGCAGCGTGTCGTGGATGGCCAGTTTGGCGTGGATGCCGAGCGGGACAGGCTTGAAATCGCGGCGAGCGGCGGCAGCGATCAGCTTGTCGAGATCCTGGCCAGCCGCACGGAATAATTTCGTGGCGAAGTCCGCCGTGATCCAGCTTTCCACAGCGAGGCGCCCCATGTTTTTGTCGGGCGTGGCCAGGTCAAATTGCGTTCCGCTCCAGCTATTGCGCACCACTTCCCAGGGATAGCCGGCGCGGTCGGTCTGGTGAATGATGACGCATCCGGCGGCGCCCAACTGCGCGGCCTTTTCAAATTTGTAGGTCCACCGGCCGTAGTATGTCATAGCCGTGCCGCCGAACGTTTTGGGATCGAGCTTGGAGGAATCCGCCGGATCGGGCACGGGCGGGTCGTTGATGAGCACGACGAGAATCTTGCCTTTCACGTCGGCGCCTTTGAAATCGTCCCATTGAAATTCCGGAGCCTGCACGCCATAGCCGACGAAGACCATGTCGGCGTCGATCGCGGGAGTTTCTATCACGCGTTTCGACCACGCGACGAAATCATCCTGAAATTTCGGTTCGAGTGTGCGCCCGTGCCCCGTAAGCGTGAGCTTCATCCCGCTATCCGGTGTGATGCCGACGAGAGGAACGCTCTGCAAATAAGTTCCATCTGGATTGCCGGGTTCCAGGCCCGCCGAACGAAACTGGTCCTCGACATATTTGATTGTGAGTTGCTCGCCCTTGGAGCCCGGCCCGCGCCCTTCAAATTCATCCGAGGAAAGAATACGGATATGGTTCAGGATGCGATCGCCCGAAAACGATGCCAGCGCCGCCGTCGGAGGACTCGGCCCGCGCGAGCAGCCGGAGAGCGCAACCATTGCCGCGACAGCTAGAATTGATTTGAACGGATGATGCGATTTCGTTGGCAACATGTGCCTCTCCGTCGCGGCGCGAACAGAAAAAATGGCCGCGCCGCTCCATCTTATCCCGCGCCCCCTTAAGTGACAATGCGGGGCGGTTTGCAGTAGGACAGCCACTCTTGGCTGTCCCTCACAATTTCGCCCAGGCGCGCAGGGACAGCCAAGAGTGGCTGTCCTACTAAAATCCCCACAGCAAGCTGGTTTGCAATCGGGGGGATACAAGCACACAATCTGGTGCGAGGTGAGTTGTGGCTTCCCTTCAGCCGGGACAGGCAGTGCGCGTGAATCTTGCCGGTTTGCAGGCCGGAGGCGTTCTCTTTCACGCCGCCGTAACCGCCGCAGTCGGTCACATCGTGCGCCAAACTTCCGAGAATCCGCCGGCATATCTGATCAAGCTGCTCTTCTCCTTCCGCGGAGTCACCGAGGTCGAAGTGCCGGAAGACCGCATTACAGCTGCGTAACATTCCCGCCACAGCTTTTGAGATAATTGCTTTCTTCATCACCAAATATTCCGCTTGGGCAACGTCAATTCGCCGGAGTGAGTTAGAATACCGTGGCGCTTTGCGACAGGGCGCGCACGAGGTCCACTTGATCCATCGGCTGATTTTTCACAATGACCGGATTGTTCCCGTCGACGAGGCGCGCCTTTCGCCCGGACAGGCCGGACTCACGAACGGCTGGGGCCTGTTCACGACGATGCGTGTTTTTCAGGGCGAGGCTTTCGCCTACGAACGTCATTGGCGGCGGCTGGAGAAAGATGCTGGACGCATCCGGCTGCCATTTCCTTTTGATCCAGCGAAAGTGCGGCGGCATCTGGGCGAATTGCTGGCCGCCAATCAAGTCGTGGAAGGCACGGCTCGAATCTACATGATCTACAACCGCGTCGGGTTCTGGCAGAGCGGCGAGCCAATGCCCGACGTTGACCTAATTCTTTGCACGGCGGGACTTCCGGTGTATTCGGGGGAAGCGCGCCTGGGCGTTGCCCAAAACGGCCGCCATGCGGCCTCGCCGCTCGCGGGCGTGAAAACTACGGCGTGGCTGAACAACGTGTGGCACCTGGCCGAAGCGCAAAAGGCGGGCTGGACTGAAGTCATCTTGCTGAACGAGCGCGGCGAGGTGGCCGAGTGCACTTCCGCAAATATTTTTTGCGTGAAGGATGGCGCGGTTTTTACGCCGCCGCTTTCGTCAGGATGCCTGGAAGGCGTGACGCGCAGCGTGCTGCTTGAAATCGCTCCGCGCGCGGGCGTGCCCATGAGCGAGAAAACGCTGAGGCTCGAAGACCTCTACGCCGCGGACGAAGTGTTCATTACTTCCACCAATCGGAGCCTGCTTGGAGTGAGCGAGATTTCGGGGCACCGGTATTCCGTCGTAATGGGGCCGCTCGTACAGAAGCTCGAACGGGCGTTCGATGCCAATATGCGCGAGTACGTCGCGGCGCGAGGCTCTGCTGTTCGCGCGTGAATGGTTCGAGTAGCACAGCCAAGAGTGGCTGTGCTACTTATGCGGTTCCATGCCTTTGGCTTTCAGGACTGGCACAACTGAAGGTCCAGTGATGAACTGAATTAGCGCTTTGGCGCCATCTTTGTCCTGAGCGTTCGTCGCGACGCCGGCGGCGAAATTTACGTAGCTCTGAAAATCAGGCGGGATCGGGCCGACGAGATCCACTCCCGGAAAAAACCTGATCTCGGGAATCAGCGAAATGACGAGTTCCGCCTTGCCTCCTGCGACATTCATCTGAGGGCGCCCTGCCTCCGCATCGAGCATCAATTTGGGTTTGACCGCATCCGTGATTCCCAGACGTGCGAACATTTCGTACGTGTGCGCCGCGCTTGCGCCGGTCGGATTGAAGCTGATGGATTTTGCAGCCAAGAAAGTTCGCTTCAGCGCATCCGGCGTGCTGATGTCGGGTTTCGGAGCTCCGGCGCGAACGCCCATTCCCATACCGGTGCGGGAAATTTCGGCCCGTCCGGCGGCCGATATTTTCCCTTGCTTGATCAAATCGTCCAGCACATCAGAGGTTAAGATCGCGGCATCGAATGGTTCGCCAGCCTGAATTTTGTCTCTCAGATTCTTTGAGGAGTTAAATTGGGCCGCCAGTTTTCGTCCGGTCGAATGTTCGATCTGCGGAGTAAGTTCCTCCACGACCGTCTTCATGCCGTCCGAGACCATGACGTGAAGATCACTCGTCTGCGCCTGAGTCCCGCGAGCAATCAAACTAAACGAACCGGCACTCAGCGCCAGAATGGCAGCGGCGAGCGTGATTGCAGTTCTGATTTTCCTATTCACAATTTCCTCCACATTTTCCGTGAGTGCGCGCGATCGGGTAGCGCAGGCATATTGCCGGCAGCCTTCAAGTTACACGCACAGGCAACGTGCCGGCGAGATGCCGGCGCTACTGAGACTCAACTCGATGAGTGAGATATTACAGAGGCTGATCAGGTCTGGCAATTGTTCGCCACATGTGAGCGACCGGACTGCCGTCGTTTCCGAGTCCCTCTTTCGGCTGCTTGAAGTGGCGTCCGATGATATCGGTGAATGGCTCGATGGAAACCACGGCGTTTGGATCAAACGCGTACAAGTCGTTCACCGTGACGAGGCGCGCGTCCATGTACCACGGGTGCTTGCGAACCATCTGGTAGGTCGCTTCGATGTAGGGCGGGGGAACGTAATCGGCGCCAAACAATTGCCGGTAGAGATCCGGATACTCGTAACCAACGGACGGGTCGGGATAATAGCGCAGCGCCTGATGGGAGCGAATGGCGAAACTGACTTTTTCCGGGACGTACGGCTCGAAGAGTTGCGCTCCCCACCAGCCGTGGTCGGTGCGAATGATTTCCTGAACCACGTCGTGAAGCAGGCAAGCAAGAATAATTTCTTCTTTCATGCCGTTTTTCATCGCCAGGCTTGCGCTTTGCAGGACGTGGTTGGAAGTGTCCATGAAACGGAACTTGAAAAAATCAAATAATGTTGGATTGGCGGGCATAGGCGGGAGTCTTCTTACATTATCGCCTGTGCGCGGAACGTACATGAAACCCACGCCCTCGCGGTACTTCCGAGTTTCGATTTGCGCTTCGACTTCGGCAACAGTGGGATATTTGTCTGGTTTTATTTGGTCCCACGCGGGGTCGCCCGTTTTCGCCCGGTTCAACTCGGCCATCATGTGGGATTCCAGGGCGTCCGCCCGCGCTTCGGAGTCCATGCGGCTGGCGGCTTCGGGACCGCCAAGACTGTCGAGAAAAGTCTTTCGGTCAATTTCCATGGAACCTCCTAAGCCCGGAATTCCGATTTTCTTCTCTATTTAAAACGGTAGACCTGCCGCTTGCTGGTGTCAACCTTGGTTGCAGCGCAGATTGCTTACGATCGGATTTTAGTAGGACAGCCACTCTTGGCTGTCCGCCTTTGAATTATCGTAACCGTGCGGGACGTTAAAACCGGACAGCCAAGAGTGGCTGTCCCACGAATCGTAGTCGCTGAAATTCGTCTGTGGCACGCGCCCGCGGGCGAACAGAACTTCTTGACCCGTTCGGGGTTGAGAATCATGGGGATTGGGCGTATGAAATTGAATATGTGGGAACGCGCGCAAATGCGAATCCTCTTTGCCGGCAATCATTAGATTGAGCCATGAAGCGGTGGACTGAAATCGTTGGATCGGGACTCTTGGCTGCGATCTCTCTTGTGACGCTGGCCTGGGCCGGCCCTCGCCGGGGCGGCGCGGAATTGTATTCCTCGCCTTTGCCTACGAGCGAGAGTGACAAGAGCAGAGGCAACGCGAACTTCGCCGGCAAACTTCCGATCCGCGAACTGAACCAAGAGGAAGCGATTCTGCACGCCCTCAACCGGCTTGGATTCGGGCCTCGCCCCGGCCAGGTGGAACAAATTGAAAAGACAGGGCTCGAGAACTGGATTCAGGCGCAGCTTCATCCGGAAAATATCGGCGACCCAGTGGTGGATGCGCGCCTCGCGCAATTCCCGGCGCTGCGACTCAGCGCGGCAGGACTGCTGGATCAGTATCCGCCGCAGGACATTGCAGCCAAGCGGCTGGGGATGAAGGTCGACGAATACCAGAAGCATTTGCAGGAGTTGGCCAAACAGCCGGGCGGCATGAATGCCCTGCCCTTCAAGGACCAGAATGAAATCGTAAACGAAGTGACGGAAGCGAAAATGATGCGGGCGGTGTACAGCGAGCGGCAACTCGCCGAGCAACTTTCCGATTTCTGGTTCAACCACTTCAATATTTTTATCTACAAGGACACGGACCGCTGGTATCTGATCCCGTACGAGCGGGACGCGATTCGCCCGCATGTGCTCGGAAAATTCCGCGAGTTGCTGGAAGCCACCGCGAAGAGCCCGGCGATGCTGTTCTATCTCGATAACTCGTCGAGCGCGGACCCGCACGCTTTCGACCGCTTGAAGCAGCATCCGGTGCGCGCGCGGCCGGGCGAAAAACTGCCGCCGCTTGGGCCCAAGCACGGGCTGAACGAAAATTATGGGCGCGAGTTGATGGAGCTGCACACGCTGGGAGTGGATGGCGGGTACAAGCAAGAAGACGTGATCGAAGTCGCGCGGGCGTTCACGGGATGGACGATCGAGTCGCCGCGCGAAAATCCCGCATTTTATTTTGACGAGAGAATTCACGATCCCGACCCGAAACGCGTGCTTGGGAAAAAAATAAAAGGCGGCGGGTTGAGGGACGGCGAGCAAATCCTCGATCTGCTGGCGAAGGATCAGCATACGGCGCGCCATGTTTCACTGCAACTGGCGGAGCATTTTGTGTCGGACGATCCGCCTCCGGCGCTCGTCGCGCGCATGGCCAAGACATTTGAAAAATCCAAAGGCGACATCCGCGCCGTGATGACGACGATGATTTACTCGCCGGAGTTCTGGTCGCGGGCGGCGTTCCGCGCAAAAGTGAAGACGCCGTTCGAGCTCGTGGCGTCCACGACGCGCGCGATTGGCGCGGACGTGGACCAGCCGTTGCAGCTCGCGCAGTGGGTTGCGCGTATCGGCGAACCGCTGTACCAGTGCTTGCCGCCCAACGGCTATTCGGACAAAGCTGTCACGTGGGTCAGCACCGGAGCGCTCTTGAACCGCGTGAATTTTGCGGTCGCTCTGACCAGCAACAAGGTGCGCGGCGCGCAAGTGGACATCAATTCCCTGGTGGGCACGGATGTTCGGGCGAACCCTCAGTTGGCGCTCGATCGGGTCGAATCGGAGTTTCTGGCAGGACAGGTTTCCGACTCCACCCGCGCGACGCTCGAAAAGGAAATGGTAGAACCGCGGATCCTGGGCGCAAAGCTTGACGATCCCGTGACGCAGGTGAACGTGGGGCTGATAACCGGCCTGGTACTGGGCTCGCCAGAATTTCAAAAGCGATAGCTTGGCCTGCATCTCCCTGAATCAAATTGCGAGTTGCGATCTTAGTAGGACAGGCTTCAGCCTGTCGGGTTGGCCTTTCTGAGACACGCAACAAACCCGACAGGCTGAAGCCTGTCCTACTGGAGGCCCGCAGAATTCCGGCACGCGCTCCGTAAATAGCTCTGCTAGAATCCGGTGCATGTTGATTTCGTCGTTTCCCGAACCCGTGCGCTGAGATTCCAATTCGCAGACGAGAGGATGGTGACCCAGTATGGCGAACCAGAAACCGCAGAATTTACAGAATCACGCCCGCCTTGTGCCGCTTTTTCACATGTTCGTCCTTCCGGTGTTCCTCATCAATCTAGTCGGGTCAATCATTCATCTGGTAAGAGCAGGCATTTCGTATGGGTCCGTTCTCGGTGTGTTGATGGCGTTGGCGCTGTTTATTCTCGCGTTCTTCGCGCGCGTTTTCGCGCTCACGGTGCAGGATCGAGTCATTCGCCTCGAAATGCGGCAACGCCTTGCCGAAGTCTTGCCAGTGGATCTGCGGCCGCGCATCCCGGAGTTCACCGTTGCGCAACTGGTTTCCTTGCGCTTTGCGAGCGACGCGGAGTTCCCGGCCCTGGCGCGCAAAGTCTTGGACGAAAAGCTCGACAATCGCAAGGCCATCAAGCAATTGATTAAGGATTGGCAGGGGGATTATCTCAGGGCCTAGTGGCGCAGGCTTCAGCCTGTGGGGGGTTGATTCTTGCGAGTGCAAAAACCCACAGGCTGAAGAGTCTGTGTGAGATCTTGATTTTGTTTCATGTAGCGCCCGCCTTCAGGCGGGCATCTGCTTGATTCAAAAGTGCCCGCCTGAAGGCGGGCGCTACAAAAAACGTGCCAATCTTGAGTTCTCACACAGGCTCTGAAGCCTGTTCTACTTATTACTTCACCTGCGTATTTTCGGCGAAGCACCAGTGCACGAAATCCTTGCCGTAGCGACTGGTGACGGACTCGGGAATATCTTTCTCCAGAAGCTGCTCGAATTCGAAGTTGATTTCGCCGTTGGGCTGCACGGTACCGAGCAGCGAGCCGTACACGTTGACTAGAGCGCCATGCGCATCGGAAGAGTTTGGCGGCAGCGCGTAGCGCACGGCTCCGGCCGTGCCCACGATCCATCCCGGTAGAACGCCACCGTGCTGCTTCCAGTAATCCGTGTTGAAAATTCCGTCCATGTAATAGTGCGAGTGGCTCGCAAGCACGTAGACTTGCTTGTGCGCCTGGTCCCGCGCGCGCAACAGATCGGCATAGACGCGACGCCCGCTTTCGGTCCCTGCCGGGGACTCATTCATGCTGTGTCCGGCGGAAATGCTTTCAGGGAGCGCCTTATGCATTCCGGACACAATCGTGGTAATCGCCGGATCGGCGAGGTCCTTGGAAAGTGTGCGCTCGAACCAGCTCAATTGAGCGTCGTCAAATTGATCGGCCGTCGCGCTGTCCAAGTAGTAGAACGAGACGCCGCGGTCGATCCAATGAAAGTAAGTCTTCATGCGGTAGTCGTTGGGATCGTCTTTCAGGCGCTGGGCGCGCAAGACCGGCGAATCGAGCCAATCCGCAAATTGCAGAAGGAAATCTTCGCGGGTTTTAAGGGGAGGAATGGTCTCGTGATTTCCGATGCCCAGGAAAAACGGAATGGAACCGAACGGCTTGATCTGGCTTTCGATGTAGTCGGGCCATTCGATGGTTTCGTAACCCGCGACATCGAGCGGCTTGGCGACGTGCTCGGGCTGGTGCGCAATATCTTCATCGACACCGGAGGTCCGGCGCAGGTCGCCCAAGTGCCAGTAAAACGCGACCTGATTCTTCTTCGCCGTTTCCGCAATCCCGGGCATCACGACGTCGCCGCAGTTGCGGGAGTCTCCCGACGCCAGGAAGCGCCACGTTTCGTTGGCAGGTTGTTGCGCGCTCGCAGGCTGCGGCGTCGAGACAAGTCCAAAAGCTAACGCGATCGCAAACAATACTCTGCGAATTCTCATCATTCCCATCCTATGCCTCACCAGGTGCTGCTACTGGAACACCATTCAGGAACACAGTACCAAGATAAGATTACACCTCTCACATTCGATTTTTTGTTACAGATTGATGACTTGTGGCGCCGGGGTCTCGCCGGCATCTTTTCTATTATCGCGGCGCGCCACAAAATCGCCGGCGGGACGCCGGCGCCACCGAAACCCTGGCTCCCGCAATTCCGCAGCATCTTGTGGAAAGGCATCTATTTTTTGTGCGCGGGAAGTGAGTCCGGAGCCTCATTCGTTTCGGGTGATTTCCGAATGCGATAAACTTCGAGCGCACCGGAGGAATAAATTCGTTCGCCGATTCCCGCAAGGGGCCCGGAAAATCGAGGCACATCGTACGCCCAGACGTAATCGTAATCATTCTGGACCTGCCGCCAGTCCGGGGGTTCCTCGTACACGAGGTTCCAGAATCCGTCGGGCGTGTAGGATTCGTGGATGATCCGCATGGGCGTCTCGCCGGGGGCGTCCATCAGGTACGGGGAAAACCAACCCTGGCGGATCACTCCGTAAGCCCAGAAATGCGTGAAGGGACGGTCGATGGGGTCTTCGTCTCCTTCCACGATGGGCAGCACGAGCGCGCCGCGCGGCACGGCATCGAATGAACGCGCGAGGCCCGCCAGGTCAGGCTGTACTTCTTTAAAATGCCGCGTCACGCTCACGGTGCGCGCGGCAAAGAGCAATAGGGGAATCGCGACAAGCATTTTTGCGCGCCGACCCACGCGCGTCGTGGCGAGGATCGCCACAAACAAAAAGGGCAATACGCGAATGTCGAGGTCCGAGCCTTCCCCCCACATCCAGGGAATCACCCAGAACAGCACAAAGAGAAACATGGCGATCGCGATCCATTTTTTGTCCCAGCGAAATTCGGGATTGCGCCACCACGCCGCAAAAAACCATATCGCCAGCGCCGCCAGCGAAATCCAATCGAGCCACGGCCAGTACCCGTGCAGGATCATGCCGAGCGAGTCCAGCTTGTCTTCCCATCCGTGAAAGACAATTTTGCCCGCGTTCAACCCCACGCGCGAAGAATGCAAATAGAACGCCAGGCCGGGCAATGCCAGCGCGCCGCTCCATAACCAGTCACGAACCGACCGCCGCGAAAGCACGAGGTACGCCACGATAATCAACCCGGCAATTCCGAAGCCAAGCAGGTGCGTGAAATACAGCGCCGTGAACGCCGCGAGCGCAGCAATCCATCGCCCTATTCCCACCTTCGCAAGCCATCGCAGCCACAACCCCAGAGCGAGAAATCCCACCGCGATGCTCAAATCGAAATTCAGAAACCCTTCCAGGAAGAAAACGTTAAACGCGATCAGCAGCGACCACAACGACGCTCCTTCCGATTCCGGCTGCGCCTGGCGAAGAAAAAACCACGCCGCGCCGGGAAGCGCGAGGGCGCAAAGACTGAGGAACACGCGCCCAGCGGTCTCAATGGAAAACAGCCGCGCGAGCACGGCGAGCGAGGCGTCCATCCCCAAATAGGGATACGCGCCCCAATCGGAACGGTAAAACTGCTGGAATGAAAAATGCGAATCGTTCAGATGTGCGAGCACAAAGGCGCGCGCCAGATGATTTGGATAATCGAGCAAAGGGGGGAACGCCACGATCCAGACCGGCGCAAGCAGCATCGCGGCCAGAATCAACACGCCGGTCAAACGAAAAACTGTGGACCTGGAAACCGAATGCGCCGGTGTGGCTTCTGCTCCGTCCATTTCTCGCACCTACCGGGCAATCCAAATCAACGGCAGCAGGCCGAGCGCCGTCAGCCCCAGCATCAGGATCAGGCTCTGTCTGCCTGTTTTGGGATCGGCGAGCGCCAGCGCGATAAATGCCTTAGCAAAATTATTGCTGGCCGCCGCGAGGATGACTCCCGCCACAGCGAGAGCCATGGGAGTCATTTTTCCCGCGGTTTGCGTGAGACCCAAGATGAATGGGTCTACCGGCGCAAGTCCGGAAATCAAGGCCATCCCGTAAATTCCTCCGTTGCCCAGGTGGATCAGCGCAAAATTGGTCGCCACCAGCACAACAACGAACACTATCCCCAACAAGAACGCGGAGCTCAGCTCCAATGGATTTTTTGTCGAATACGCAGATTTCGTCCCCGCCCCGGGCGCATCGGATAAGCTGGACCACGCCCATCCAACCGCAACACCAATGGCTCCCAGGACTAGAAACGGAATCAACAGACGATCCATGAGCTGGAGATTAAAAAAACCGATCAGGGCAAGAAAACGGATGTACATCACACCAGACGCGATCAGGATGCCGCCCGCAAAGGTGTGCGGAGCCGCAGCCTTCTTGGCTTCTTTTGCCATGACCACGGTCGTGAACGTCGACGAATACAGTCCGCCGAGCAGCGCCGAGAACCTTACGCCGCCTTTTCCCTGCGAAAGTTTCTCCAGCAGGTAGCTTCCGTAGGACACGCCGCTGATCGCCACGACAACCAGCCAAGATTTGAAGGGATTCACGGCGAAGGGGCCGTAATCCTTGTTCGGCACGACCGGCAGAATGACGAAGGTCAGCAGGAGAAATTTCGTAAACGTCAGAATCTCAACGGCCGGGATTTTCGTCGTCAGGTTCTCGAGAAATTCCTTCAACTCGAGCAGCAACATGCTGACAACGGCGATGGTAGTGGCGATCCACAATTGATCGCGCGACACCAGCGCGCCGATCACGTACGTGACCAGCCCCGAAATTTCCGTGGTTACTCCGGCTTCGTTGTACGTTTCGAGTTTGTGGCGGTACGAGAGCCACAGAAACGCGCCGATGACGCCGAATCCAAACGTCAAAGGAACCAGCTGCGCGCCCGACAACAGAGCCAGCGCATAGCCCGTCAGCCCGATCAGCGGAAATGTGCGAACGCCGCCGAAGCTGTACCGCTGGCCCGCGGCGCGGTGTTCTTCGCGTTCCAGCCCGATCAGGAAACACAAGAAGAGCGTGAGGAGAATCTTGAAGCCTTCCGGCGGCAATAGTTGTAGAAGTTTTTCGCTCACGGATTCTGTTCGGCGGCCCTTTCGCCACCGCGAGACTATCGGGAATCGGGAGCAAACTCAATGGCGGACTGCTTTTCGAGTAGCACAGCCACTCTTGGCTGTGTGGTTTTGTAGATTCCATGTACTTTGCCGATCCAGCTGTGGTCGCAAGAACCGCACAGGCAGGAGTGCCTGTGCTACTTGAACTATGGCGCGCAGGCGGCTTGGTCCCCAAATTTCAATCCATAACTATAACTATCTAATGCTAAGCGAGATTCTAGGAGGGCGTATCAGCCAGCGGCAGCCACACTTGAAACAGCGTGTCGCCGGGTTTCGACGTGACTTGAATATTGCCGCGGTGCTTTTTCACGATGCGCTGCACGGTGTCGAGGCCGAGGCCGGTTCCCTCGCCTACTCCCTTGGTCGTGAAGAAGGGCTCAAAGATGTGCGTCTGCACCTCGGGCGAAATTCCCGGGCCGTTGTCGCCGATTTCCACGACGACGCAGGAATCGTCGCGGCGGGTGCGAACGCGAAGCTCGCCCTTGCCGCCCATCGCGTCGATGGCGTTGTCGATGAGGTTGGTCCACACCTGGTTGAGCTCGCTGCCGAATGAATTCACAAGTAATGGGATGCGTTCGTACTCGCGCTGCACGGTCACTCCCCTCTTGAGCTTGTGGTTCAAGATTGTCAGCGTGCTTTCCAGGCTTTTCACAATGTCCACGTTTTGCACGGGCGCCTGGTCCATGTACGTGTATTCCTTGATCGCGAGGACCAGGTCGGAAATGCGCGCGGCGCTGCTTTCGATTTCGTCGAGCAAACCGTACACCTCGGCGACCGCCGCAATCCGGACGAGCGCCGCGCGGGCCGTTCCGGGATCAAACTCCGCAAATAGAGATTCGAGCACATCTGGATGGATGTTGCGTTGCGCGAGGCCGGCCGCAAGCTGCCACAAATCGTTCTGTCCGTGGCTTCGGAGGAGCGAATCCAACTGCTCCTCGAGGTCGGACATAGCCAAGGTGTCAGGCGGGGGATCCTTGTGCTGGATGATGCAGGCCTCCAGCCTCTCTATTTCCGCCTTCTGCGTCGCAGTGAGGTCGCGCCGGCCAAGCTCGTGCGCAGCATCGCGAATTTTTTGCAAGATGCCCCGTAACTGGCTTGAGGCGCGCCTTGCCGCGGAGGCTGGATTGTTGAGTTCGTGAGCGAGGCCCGCCGAAAGTTTTCCGAGAGCGGCGAGGCGGTCGCGTTGCTGTTCCCTGCGCGTGGTCTCGCGAACACGGTCGGTCATCATGCCCACGAGGCGCTCGGTCAGCTCAGGCATTTTCTGTACGAGTTCGTGAAACTTCGATTCCGGAAATCGCAGGATGCGGCAGTCGGTCAACGCGCGCGCGCCGAACGTGAATGTTTTCATTCGGGAATAGGGCAGCCGCCCGGTCACCTGGCCGGGGTTGACGGTAATGATCATTGTCTCGCCGGCGAATTCGCCGCGCGCCTGGAGCTGGCCGTCGAGAAGGACAAACATTGCGTCGGCCGGATCGCCCGGGTTCATCAAAGGGTCGCCGCCCTTGAAGCGCAATTCCTCCGCCTGGCTGATGAACCATGCGATCTGGTCATCCGGCAAGTCCGCGAAGGCCTGGATGCTCAGCAGTTCGTTTTTTTCCGTCATTGGACTTTGCTCAAGTATTGATGAATGAACTGCACGGCCACCGACCCTTCCCCTACTCCCGAAGCCACGCGCTTGACCGAGCCGTGCCGCACGTCGCCCACGGCAAAAATGCCGGGAACGTTGGTTTCAAGCAAGTAAGGATCGCGTTCGAGAGTCCAACCCTTCGGCCGTTCCCCGTTGACGATCAGGTCAGGACCCGTGAGGAGAAAGCCGCGATCATCGCGTTCGACCATGCCTGCCAGCCAATCGGTCCGCGGCAGCGCGCCGATAAAAATGAACATGGAGTTTGCCGGGACGCGCTCGATCTTGCCCGTGTCCGAACACAGAACGGAAATTTCCTCGAGATGCGTTTCGCCGTGCACTTCGGAAACGCTGGCGTGCGCCCAGACTTGAATTTTCGGCGTCTCCTTGATTTGATCGATCAAGTATTGCGACATCGTGCTCGACAATGAACTTCCGCGCACCAGGATGAACACTTTTTCCGCGTGCTTGGCGAAGTTCATCGCCGCCTGCCCCGCCGAATTCGCGCCGCCAATTACGTAGACCGTTTCTCCCGCGCAGGAAATCGCTTCCGTCGCGCCGCCGCCGTAATAGACGCCCGCGCCCTGCAAGCGGTCGATCCCAGGGGCATCGAGACGCCGCCATTGGACTCCCGTCGCGATCATCAACGCGTGGCAGGAAAACTCGCTTCCGTCGGCCAGCTTGATGATCCGGTAAGGACCTTCCGTTCGGACTTCGGACGCTTCCGCCGCCAGGATTTCCACCCCAAATCGCTGCGCCTGCACCACCGCGCGCCGGGCCAGATCGCCGCCGCTGAGACCTGCCGGAAAGCCGAGATAATTCTCGATGCGCGAGCTCATCCCGGCTTGGCCGCCCGGCGCTTCCCGCTCAACCATCACCGTGTGCAAGCCTTCCGACGCTCCGTACACGGCGGCGGCGAGGCCTGCCGGCCCTCCGCCGATAATCGCCAAATCGTAGAAACTCGTTTGCGCGCGCGTCCGGAGACCAACTTTCTGTGCGACTTGAGCCGGGGTAGTTTCGAGGAGCTTGGTTCCATCGGGAAATAGCACGACCGGAAGGCTGGCCGCCTCCGGCCCGAGACTCTCCAGCAAAAGTTTCGTCTCCGGATCGCTCGCAGAAATTTCCGCGTCGATCCACTGATAGGGGACGTGATTGCGCGCCAGGAAGTCGCGCAATTCATACGACCGGGGCGACCATCGCGTGCCGAGCACGCGAATTCCGGAATAGGCAGGGTGGTAGGAAGCTTGCCAGTCGCCAAGCAAATCGTCCAGTTGCGGATAGAGGTGCTCGGTGGGCGGGTCCCACGGCTTCATGAAAAAATAGTGGATGCTGGCCTGATTGATGGCGCCGATCGCGGCGGTCGTATCGGCGTAAGCGGTGAGGAGCGCGCGCTTGGCGTCCGGGTAAATCCGCATCGCTTCCTGCAAAAAGTGAACGCCATCGATGCGCGGCATGCGCTGGTCCGCCAGGAGCAAGGCCACGCTATCGCTGCGGAGTTTCAACTGCTTCAAAAGGTCGAGCGCGCTCTCGGGCGATCCGCTTCCGAGGACGCGGTAATCCGCGCCGTACTGAGAGCGCAAGTCGCGTTCAATGGCCCGCAAAACATCTGCGTCGTCGTCCACGCTTAATAAGATTGGTTTCGCCATGGTCGGTCCCAGTTCGATGATCGAGCTTGGTTCTCCCCCGCTCGGGGTCAGGATAGCCGGATTGGATGCTAAAAGTTTCCTTTGGTCGCAGGATTATACCAGTAGCACAGGCTTCAGCCTGTGGGGTTTAGTCCTTGCAAGGTCGAACACCCACAGGCTGAAGCCTGCGCCACTCGGACTAGTCCAAAGATAACTATACCCACAACAAAAGCGGAAGATACGCTAAAGTAGGGCCGGCAATACCCTGAAGATTTCTCTTTTCATGCCTCAATGATCGGGAAAACCATCTCGCATTATCGCATTCTCTCGCAACTCGGCGGCGGCGGGATGGGTGTGGTCTACGAAGCCGAAGACCTCAAGCTGCGCCGCCACGTCGCGCTGAAATTCCTGCCTCCCGAGATGGAGAACGATCCCGCGGCCCGCGAACGCTTTCAGCGCGAGGCCTTTGCCGCCTCCGCGCTGAATCACCCGAACATCTGCACGATCTACGAGATCGACGAAGTGGACGGCCAGCATTTCATCGCCATGGAGTTGCTGGAAGGAAAAACGCTCAAGCATCGGCTCAGCAGCAAACCGTTCGCTATCGAACAGTTGCTGGAGTTGGCAGTGGAGGTGGTCGACGCGCTCGATGCTGCGCACGGCAAAGGAATTGTGCACCGGGACATTAAGCCAGCGAACATTTTCGTTACGGATCGCGGACACGCCAAGATTCTGGACTTCGGATTGGCGAAGTTGACGACCCAGCCGAAGTCTGCTCCGCCAGGAATCGGACAAACAATATCTGCAGGAACGACGGAAGTTCCTGAGGAGCAACTAACAAGTCCCGGGACGACGCTGGGCACGGTGGCGTATATGTCTCCGGAACAAGTGAGGGGAGAGGAGCTGGATGCCCGCACGGACCTCTTCTCCTTTGGATTGGTTCTGTATGAAATGGCGACGGGGCGGCTGGCGTTTTCGGGCAGCACCTCAGGGGTAATTTTGAGCGCGATCCTCACGAAAGCGCCCACACCGGCGGCGCGTCTGAATCCTGAACTCCCGGCTAAGTTGGAAGACATCATCAGTAAAGCAATTGAGAAGGATCGGGACGTGCGGTATCAGCACGCATCGGAGATGAGAGCCGATCTCAAGCGATTGAAGCGCGACACGGATTCGGGACGTTCAGTCGTTGCCGCACCCGGCGCCGAAGCGCCCGTTCGCGCATGGTGGCGCGGCAGAGGCGCCCAGGTGATTGCGGCAGGCGCCCTGGTGGCTGTGCTGGCGGGCGCGGGCTGGTTTTACCGATCTCGCACGGGCGGGGGCGAGACGATTGATTCACTGGCGGTGCTGCCCTTTGTCAATGGCAGCGGCGACCCCAACACGGAATATCTCAGCGACGGGATCACGGAGAGCCTTATCAATAGCTTGTCCCGGTTGCCGAAGCTGGAAGTGAAATCACGCGATTCCGCGTTTCACTACAAGGGGAAGGACCCCGACGCGGAGACAGTCGGGCGCGAGTTGGGTGTACGAGCTGTCTTCAAAGGCCGAGTCGCGCAAGTGGGCGACAACCTGGCCATCAGCGCGGAACTCATTGACACCCGAAACAACGACCACATTTGGGGCGAACAATACAGCCGCAAGGCGTCGGATATTTTCGCGCTTCAAGGGGACATCGCCAAAGAGATCACGACCGCGCTGCGGATGCGCCTGACCGGCGAAGATGAGAAGCGCATGGCCAAAACCTACACCGCGAACCCCGAAGCCTATCAGGACTACCTTAAGGGGCGTTATTGGTGGAACAAGAGAAATGAAGATGGTTTCAACAAGGGCCGCGAATACTTTCAGCAGGCGATCGAAAAAGATCCAACCTACGCCCTGGCTTATTCCGGATTGGCCGATAGCTACAGTCTACTTGCAGACTACGGTTTTGTTGCTCCAAAGGAGTCTTATCCGAGAGCTAAAGAGGCCGCACTGAAGGCGCTGGAAATAGATGACACGCTCGCCGAAGGCCATACGTCGCTTGCGTGGGTCAAAACAATCTATGACTGGGACCGGTCAGGCGGCGAAAAAGAATTCCAACGAGCCATCGAGCTCAATCCGGCCTATGCCATCGCTCATTTCTGGCATGCCTTAGCTCTAATGAGCCTAGGACGTTCTGAGGAAGCCGTTGCGGAGCAGAAACGAGCCCTGCAACTTGACCCACTCTCGCTTATCATCAATCGGGTTCTGGGAGTCCTGTTCTACGATGCGCGGCACTATGACCAGGCGATCAAGCAAACGCAGCTGACACTCGAGATGGACCCGAACTTCGCTATGGTAAATTGGACGCTGTGCCAGGCCTATCTGCAAAAATCCATGTACAAGCAAGGCATTGCGGAGTGTGAAAAGGACCTGGCGATATCTCCCCGCCACCCTTACGCAATATCGGGACTCGGATACGCCTATGCGGTGGCGGGTAGAAGTGCCGAGGCGCAGAAGGTGCTGGACCAATTGAACGCGATCTCGAAGGAAAAGTATGTTCCAGCAGTATCCAGAGTTGGAGTCTATGTGGGCCTCGGGGAAAAGGAAAAGGCATTCGAGTGGCTGGGAAAGGCTTACGAGGATCGCTCTATAGGAAGTACATTTGCAATGATTAAAATGGACCCGATCTTCGATCCGCTGCGCTCCGATCCGCGCTTCGCCGATCTTCTTCGCCGGATGAATCTGCAACCATGATCGGGAAAACCATCTCGCATTACCGCATTCTATCGCAGCTCGGCGGCGGGATGGGTGAGGTCTACGAAGCTGACGACCTCAAGTTGCGCCGCCACGCTCTGCTGAACTGACGGCGCGGAATTTTCAGAATTGAAGGAGGGGCGATGAAGAGCATCCCATGCACGATCCGGGGCTGGAGGCTATCCCTTCTTAGTGTTACAGCTCTCAGTCTGCTTTTGCCCGGAATTGGGCAAACTCAAACAAGCCTCGAAAGCAAGTCAGGCGGCAAAGCACCGGGATCGGGCAAGGTGGCGCTGTACGCCGCAGTGGGCGCTGAACTCACGCAATACGACGTGGATGTCGATGGCGCGGCTCTGGTCAAGCGAGGTTCGCTCACGCTTCCTGCCAATGTGCAGGAAGCAGCGCAGCATCCTTCGAAGCGGTACCTTTATGTTGCCTGGAGCAATGGCGGGCCCAGCAATCTCCCGCCGGACAGCGCTGCGCCAAGCGGCAGCCAGCACGGTTTGACCACGTTTCGTATCGATCCAGCCACCGGGGCCCTGCTTCCATACGGCCAGCCTGCAGCGCTTCCCTCGCGCCCGATTCATGTGACCACGGACATCCCCGGCACGCATGTGCTCGCCGCCTACAACGATCCCAGCGGCGTGACCGTTCATCGGATCGAGCCCGACGGGACCATTGGTTCGCAAGTTAAGCAGCCTCCGCTGGACGTGGGAATTTATGGGCATCAGGTGCGCGTGGATCCTTCGAACGACATGGTGATTCTCATGACTCGCGGGAACGGACCGACTCCCACCAAGCCGGAAGATCCGGGCGCGCTGAAAGTATTCAGCTACAAGGATGGGCTGCTGGCGAACCGGGAATCGATTGCTCCGGGAGGCGGCTTCAATTTCCAGGTGCGGCATCTGGATTTTCATCCGGCCCGGCCGTGGGTGTTCGCTACCCTGGAGCGCCAAGACAAGCTCGACGTTTTCGAAAAATTAAAGGATGGGACGCTCAGCAAGGAACCATTGTTTTCCAAGGATACTTTGGTTGATCCCGGCAACGTGCGGCCGGGGCAGGCATTGGGCACGATCCACATGCATCCGAGCGGCAGGTTCGTGTACGTGGCCAACCGGGCCAGTGGCACCACGGATTTCCAGGGAAAGCCCGTCTTCGTGGGAGGAGAGAACAGCATCGCCGTTTTCGCGATCAACCAGGAAACCGGCGAGCCGACGCTGATCCAGAATGTCGATACGCGGGGAATTCACGTGCGCACGTTCGCCCTGGACCCGAGCGGCAGGATTCTCGTCGCGGGCAACATGATGCAGCTCTCCGTGCGCGACAAGGACGGAGTGAAGACCGTTCCGGCCAGCCTGGCCGTGTTCCGTGTGCGCAGTGACGGGAAACTCGAATTCGCGCGCAAATACGACCTGAATGTGGGCAGCCGCAATTTGTTCTGGATGGGGATTGTTGCGCTGCCTTAGGTAGCACAGGCACTCTTGCCTGTGTGACTTGGCAGCCTGTGTAATTTGTCGAGGCTGATTATCATTGAAATGCCAGAGTTATGCGGCGGGGTACGGCCGCAGCGAACCTGTGGTGCAATAGAGATCTAGAAAACCACACAGCCAAGAGTGGCTGTGCTACGCGAGAACCGAACTTCCCATAAGATATTTGTCGACCGCGACAGCAGCTTTGCGGCCTTCGGAAATCGCCCACACCACGAGGGACTGGCCGCGGCGCATGTCGCCCGCGGCAAAGACGCCGGGAACCGAACTCATGTAATCCGCGCCGGTGGCGATGTTGCCGCGCGCGTCGAGATTCACGCCGAACTGCTCGATCATGCCTTGCTTCACAGGGCCGAGGAAACCCAAAGCGAGCAGAACGAGATCGGTTTCCAACACAAATTCCGTGCCCGGCTGCGCCTCGAATTTCGGCGGCGGGCCAACGCGAACGCAATGGAGCTGCTTCACGTTGCCGTTTTCATCACCCGTGAATTTGACCGTGTTGATGGCCCAATCGCGCTTGCCGCCCTCCTCGTGCGCGCTCTCGGTGCGCAACATCAAGGGCCACAAAGGCCATGGCGTGCTGGTGTGGCGATCGGGTGGCGGCATGGGCATGATCTCAAACTGGTGAATGGATTTCGCCTGGTGGCGGTGGCAGGTGCCCAGGCAATCCGCGCCGGTGTCGCCGCCGCCGATGATCACGACGCGCTTGCCGGTGGCGAGAATCTGATTCGGAATCGTGTCGCCGGCGACCACTTTGTTCTGCTGTGGCAGGAATTGCATTGCAAAATAAATGCCTTTGAGTTCGCGCCCCGGAACGTTGAGATCGCGCGGGGCTTCCGCGCCGCCCGTCAACACCACGGCGTCAAACTCCTTGCGCAAATCCTGCGCGGGAATGCTGCCGCCAACGTGAGCGTTCGTTTGAAAGCGGACTCCCTCGGCCATCATCTGTTCGAGGCGGCGGTCGAGAACGCGCTTTTCCAGTTTGAAGTCCGGGATGCCGTAACGCAGCAGGCCGCCGATGCGGTCGTTCTTTTCAAATAATGTGACATCGTGGCCCGCGCGATTCAATTGTTGCGCGGCGGCAAGGCCTGACGGGCCGGAACCGACGACGGCAATTCGCTTGCCGGTGCGCGTCTCGGGAGGTTCCGGCTTGATCCAGCCTTCTTCCCAGGCGCGGTCCACGATCGTCTTTTCGATCAATTTGATCGTGACGGGCGGCTCGTTGATTCCCAGGACGCATGCCGCTTCGCATGGCGCGGGGCAAATGCGCCCGGTAAATTCTGGAAAATTATTTGTGGAATGCAGGACGCGGATTGCATCCTTCCAGCGGTCGCGATAGACGAGGTCGTTCCAGTCCGGGATGATATTGTTGACGGGGCAGCCCGTGTGGCAAAACGGAATGCCGCAGTCCATGCAGCGCGCGCCCTGCACGCGAACTTTTTCTTCCGGGAACGGCTGGTACACCTCGAAATAATCGTGGACGCGTTCCGCGACAGGACGCCGCGCCGGCAGTTCACGCGTGTATTCCTTGAAGCCGGTGACCTTACCCACGAATCACCTGGCCCTGCGCGTGGATGGTTCCGGCCTGCGCCGCCACGACGCTCGCCGGGATGCGCGGAATGCCCAAGACGCGTTTGTATTCGTGCGGGAACACCTTGACGAATTTGGGCAGCATCGCGTCCCAGTGCTTCAAAATCCATTTTGCCTGCGGGCTATCGGTCAGTTCCGCGTGGCGCGCAACCAGGCCATGGACTGTCTCGACGTCTTTCGCGTCCGCTACCGGCTCCAGGTCCACATCGGCCCGGTTGCAGCACTCCGAAGCAAAGTCACCGGTCTGGTCCAGGACGTAAGCGACGCCGCCAGTCATTCCGGCAGCGAAATTGCGGCCCGTTTTGCCAAGCACCACTACCAGGCCGCGCGTCATGTATTCGCAGCCGTGATCGCCAACGCCCTCGACGACTGCCATGGCGCCCGAGTTGCGCACTGCGAATCGTTCGCCGGCCATGCCGTTGAAGAACGCTTCGCCGCTCGTCGCGCCGTAGAGGCACACGTTGCCGATGAGGAT
Organism: uncultured Acidobacteriota bacterium; assembly: GCA_963768275.1. Taxonomy (GTDB): domain Bacteria; phylum Acidobacteriota; class Terriglobia; order Acidiferrales; family UBA7541; genus Palsa-360. The sequence goes on along the minus strand of CAVYHH010000026.1, from coordinate 67,394 downwards.
ATTTTCCTCCGGCACGAAATGCGAATTACGCGGCGGATAAATCACGATTCTCCCGCCGGAAAGTCCCTTGCCGACGTAATCGTTGGCTTCGCCTTCGAGCGTCAGCGTTACGCCGGTGGCGAGGAACGCGCCGAAACTCTGTCCTGCGCAGCCGTGAAACTGGATGCGAATCGTGTCGTCCGGCAAGCCCACGGAGCCGTGCCGGCGCGCAATGTGTCCGCTAAGCATCGCGCCAACGGTGCGATGCACGTTGCGAATGGGCAAATCGAGCGACACGGGCGTCAGATGCTCGATGGCATCGCTCGCGTACTCGATCAGCTTTCCGTCGAGCGCGTCGTAGAGCCCGTGGTCCTGCGCCTGCGTGCAGCGGCGCCCCACGTGGCTCGGCATCGGCGGATTGTAGAGGACCGAGGAGAGATCGATGCTCTTCGCTTTCCAATGTTCCACATCCGTGCGCTGCGTGAGGCAATCCACGCGGCCAATCATTTCGTCGACTTTTCGGAAGCCCAGCTGCGCCATGATGAGGCGGAGATCTTCGGCGACGTAGAACAGAAAATTAATCACGTGCTCGGGCTTGCCCGCGAATTTCTTGCGAAGCTCGGGATCCTGCGTCGCAATGCCCACGGGGCAAGTATTCAAATGGCATTTGCGCATCATGATGCAGCCCATCGTGACCAGCGGCGTGGTGGCAAATCCGAATTCCTCGGCGCCGAGGAGAGCGGCGATGGCGACGTCGCGCCCCGTCTGCAGCTTGCCGTCCACTTGCACGCGCACGCGGCTGCGCAGATCGTTCATAACCAATACTTGTTGCGTCTCGGAAAGCCCGAGTTCCCAGGGAATGCCGGCATGACGAATCGAACTGATCGGCGAAGCTCCGGTCCCGCCATCGTAGCCGCTGATGAGGATCACGTCGGCGTGCGCTTTCGCCACGCCCGCCGCCACGGTGCCCACGCCCACTTCGGCCACCAGCTTCACGGAAATTCGCGCCTGCGGATTGACGTTTTTCAAATCGAAAATAAGCTGCGCCAAATCTTCGATCGAATAAATATCGTGATGTGGAGGCGGAGAAATCAGGCCCACGCCGGGGATCGAGTGGCGCACGCGTGCGATCACGTCGTCCACTTTGTGGCCCGGCAACTGGCCGCCTTCGCCCGGCTTCGCGCCTTGCGCGATCTTGATCTGCAAATCGTCCGCATTGATCAGATAATTCGTCGTGACGCCGAACCGCGCCGAGGCCACCTGCTTGATCGCGCTGCGGCGCAAATCCCCGTTCGCGTCCGGAGTGAATCGGGCCTCGTCTTCGCCGCCTTCGCCGGTATTCGATTTCCCGCCGATGCGGTTCATCGCGATGGCCAGCGTCTCGTGCGCTTCCTTGCTGATCGAGCCGAACGACATCGCGCCGGTCGCAAAGCGCTTCACGATCTCGGCGGCAGGCTCGACTTGTTCAAGGGGAATGGCCGGGCCGTTCGGCTTGAATTCAAACATGCCGCGAAGCATTTGCAGGTCGCGATTCTGTTGATTCACGATGTCCGCGAATTCCCGGAAGCTCTCAAATTTCTCCTGCCGCACGGCGTGCTGGAGCTTGCTGACCGTCGTCGGGTTCAGCAGGTGGCGTTCGCCGCGGACGCGGTATTGATATTCCCCGCCGACGCGCAGTTCCGTGTCGGACAGGTGCGGCGGCTGCATCGCGAATTCATGCTTCATGATCGCTTCGCGGGCAAGCACCTCGATGCCGATGCCCTCGATGCGTGAAGAGGTTCCCGTAAAATATTTCTCGACGAGCGATTGATTGAGGCCCACCGTCTCGAAGATTTGCGCGCCCTGATAACTCTGGAGGGTGGAAATCCCCATCTTCGAAAACGTTTTCAGGAGCCCCTTGTCGATGGACTTCATGTAGCTTTTGAAAACTTTGTCCCAGGTCGTTTCCGCGGGGAACGCTCCGGCCCTGTGAAGATCCTCGAGCGTTTCAATCGCGAGATACGGATTCACCGCACTCGCGCCGTAGCCGAGCAGCAAGGCAAAATGCATCACTTCGCGGGGCTCTCCGGATTCCACAATCAAGGCCACCTGATTTCGTGTTCCCTCGCGAATCAGGTGATTGTGAACGGCTGAAAGCGCCAGCAGGCTCGGAATCGGCGCGTACTCGTGGTCCACGCCGCGGTCGGTCAGAATCAGCAGCGTGTACCCGGACTTGATCGCCAGCGAAGCGCGCCGGCAAAGAGTCTCAATCGCTTCCTCAAGCGGCTTCTCGCCGCCCTTGACGCGGAAAAGCATGGGAAGGCTGGTCGCCAAGAAATTGCCCCAGCTCACGCGCCGCAATTTCTCCAGCCGCCAGTTGGAAATGACCGGATGGCGCAGTTTCAGCGTGTGGCAATTTTTCGGTGTCTCTTCCAGGATGTTGCCTTCGCTTCCGATGTAGGAATTGAGGGACATCACCAGGCCTTCGCGAATCGAATCGATCGCCGGGTTGGTGACCTGCGCGAACGTCTGCTTGAAATAACTGAAAAGCATTTGCGGCTTGTCGGACAAACAGGCCAGTGGCGTGTCGATTCCCATCGAGCCCACGGGTTCCTCGCCGCCGAGAGCGGACGGCAGGAGAATCGTTCTCAGGTCTTCGTCCGTGTAGCCAAACGCGCGCTGGCGCATGCGGATCGTTTCATGGTTGGTCGGCAGAACGTGCGTCGGGCTTGGCAGGTGATCGAGCGTGATCTGATTTTCTTTGAGCCACTGCGCGTAAGGCTGCCGCGCGGCCAATTGTTTTTTGACTTCCTCGTCCGTAATCAGCCGCTTCTGCTCCGTGTCCACGATGAAAATGCGCCCGGGCGCGAGCCTGCCCTTCATCCGTACTTCCTCGGGCTTGATCGAAAGCACTCCCGCTTCCGAGGCCAGAACCACCAGGCCATCGGTTGTGACGAGGAACCGGCCGGGGCGCAGGCCGTTGCGATCGAGCTTCGCGCCGATCACTCGCCCGTCGGTAAAAGCCACCGCCGCCGGCCCGTCCCACGGCTCCATCAGCGAAGCGTGATATTCGTAGAACGCCTTGATGTCCTCGGGCATGGTGGCGTCGTGATCCCAGGCTTCCGGAATCAGCATGGACATCACGTGCGGAAGAGTGCGGCCGGAAAGAGTGAGCATCTCCACGGCGTTGTCCAGCATGGCCGAGTCGCTGCCGCCCGCGGTGATGATCGGCATGAGCTTCTTCATGTCGTCGCCAAACAGCGGAGTCGCCAGCACGGATTGCCGCGCGTACATCCAGTTCATATTTCCGCGCAGCGTGTTGATTTCCCCGTTGTGGCAGATGTAGCGGTACGGATGGGCAAGCTTCCAGCTCGGAAACGTGTTGGTGGAAAATCGCTGGTGCACCAGGCACAGCGCGCTGGTCAGATCGGGGTCTAGCAATTCCTTGTAAAAATCGGTGATCTGCGGCGCGAGCAGCAATCCCTTGTAGATGATCGTTCGCGAAGAAAGAGACGGAACGTAGAAGAAATCTTTTTCCTTCAGGTCGGTTGCCGCGATGGCGGTTTCCGCGCGCTTGCGCACGACGTACAGCTTGCGCTCGAGCGCATCCTGATCCATGCCCGGCCCGCTGCGCACGAAAATTTGTTCGATGTAAGGTTGCGAAGCGCGCGCCAGGCGCCCGATCGTATTGCCGTTGATCGGCGTGTCGCGCCATCCGAGGACCGTCAAGCCCTCCTCACGCACAATCTTTTCGATGATCCCTTCGCAAATGAGCCGGTCATGCGTGTCGACCGGAAGAAAAACCATGCCCACTCCGTACTCGCCGGGCGAGGGCAGAGAGAAACCCAGGCTCGCCGCTTCACGCTCGAAAAATGCGTGGGGAATCTGGATCAGAATTCCCGCGCCATCGCCGGTCTGCGGATCGCACCCGCAAGCGCCGCGATGGGTCAGATTGATCAGAATCTGGATGCCCTTGAGAACGATGTCGTGCGACTTCCGCCCCTCGATGCTGGCGACAAATCCGATGCCGCAAGCGTCATGCTCGTGCTCCGGGCGGTACAATCCCTGAGCAGGCGGAATGCCCCGAAATGGGTACAATTCACTCATTTGAGCCGGAATTGACGATCCAGAGCGGCAGAATTAATCGGCGATAACCACGCATTCGATTCGGCTAACCCGATTCAACCGTTTCCCCTGGAATTCCTCAGCCTCCCTGGCTTGACCATTTGATACAAACTTGTAAATTTCGATTCCGGACGGTCCCTTTAAACACAGCCTGATACAGGAAATCGGCCCGTCATACACTACGACCCCGTTCCCAGTCCGGCTTTCCGGAAAGCCTTTATCTTACCATTCTCCCGGCCCGATTGTCCCCACGGCATTGGCCATCTAGATTTACTATCCATCGCATTATTTTTTTGGATTGGTTGCGGGCCTCCGCTGCGGTTCTGCTATACTTCCGCATTCAACTATGGATTTCGACCAACTCACCACTTTCATAGAAATTGCAAAACTTGGCAGCTTTTCGCGCGCCGGCCAGAAATTGTTCCGCTCGCAGCCTGCTGTCAGCGCGCAAGTGCGCCAACTCGAACAAGAATATGGCGAGAAGCTGTTTGACCGCGGCCGCAAGTCCGTGCGTCTGACCTCCGCGGGAGAAACCCTTTTTGAATACGCCGTGCGCATGGTGAATCTGCGCGCCGAATCGCAGCGCGCCGTGGCCGACAAGGCCACCACGCCGCGAGGAGTGCTCGCCCTCGGCGCCAATGAAGCGACGTGCCTGTACGTTTTGCCGGAAATTTTCGCGGAATATCACCGCCTCTATCCGGCAGTGCAGATCAGCATTTACCGCAACTTCAGCCACAAGGTTTTGCAAAAGGTCGAGGACGGATCGATCGACGTCGGGATCGTGACGCTTCCCGCGAAATCTCCAAGTCTGAAATTCCATCCGATTTTCCGGGACCGAGTCATGCTGATGGTCAATCCGCGCAATCCGCTGGCAAAACTTAAGACGGTCCGCATGAAGGATATTGCCGAGCAACCGTTGATTTTCCCGCGAACCGGATACACGCGCCAGTTGCTCGACAAACACTTCCGGCCCTATAAGCCGCAATTGCAGATCACGATGGAACTGACGAGCGTGGGAATGATCAAATGCTTCGTCGCGGCGGGCCTTGGAGTGTCCCTGATCAGCGCGAGCTTCGCGCGCAACGAAGTGCGCGCCGGCGAAGTGAAACTAATTCCCATCGCGGACGTGGAACTCTGGCGCGAGCTGGGAATCGTCTATCGACGCGACCGCACGCTGCCGCGTTCTTCCGCTGCGTTTATCGCTTTGGTGCGGCAACGCGCCGCGGAAAATCCCGACTTGGAAGTCGTCCAGCCCCGCAAGGTTGCACGCGGCAGCGAGCCAGCCGCGCTCGCGTAATTCCCTGCCGCAACTTCGATACCGAAGTCTCCGCTTTTCTCTGTGTTCTCTGTGGTAAACGCCTTTGAATTTGGTGCGGGACAAGTGCCCTTTCATCGAACCGCGATCGGATCTATGGTCGACCCTGTCCCGCCTTCGATTTTCAAGGGAGTCATAATGTACGCGGTTTCATACGCACGTGCCGCCGCGAGTTGCTCGAGCCTCAGGTTTTCGACGAGGTAAACCCCATTCACGATCAGAAACATCGCGTGAATCGGCAGATTCATTTTTTGTTCCGGGTACGGTCGCACTTCGACGCAGCACGTATCCGTTCCCACCAGCATCGGATTCTGCTTGATCAGCCACTCTCCCGCCTCGATGCCGATCCCCGGCGAGGATTTCAAATATTTGTCCTTGTCCTTGACGGTGTAGAGCTTGCCCCATCCGGTATTGATCATGACGGCGTCACCCGTTTCGATTTTCAGTTTTTCTTTCGCCAGCGCCTGCTGCAAATCGTCCGCCGTGATGACGTAGCCGCCCTGCAGCATGTCCACATTCTTCAAACCAGCTACATCAATCAGCACTCCGCGCGTCATGATGTCTGGAATTTTCTCGACGCCAAGTTTCGGAAACCCCTGCCGCGCACCAGCGACCAGGTCATTGGAGGCGCCGCCGTCGCCGAAACTCATATCGTGATTCGTGATGCAGTTGTAGTATTCGCCGCCGTAAATCTGGTGCGCGAAGGCATCGAGCTGCGTGCCGACCTGCCCAAGCTCGGTGATAACAATCTCCTCGTTCTCGCCGCGCGTGCCCGGGTCCGTCGCCGTGCTGCGTTTGGTGTGCAGATCGAAACGCCGCGAGCCGATTAAAGGCAACGCCGCCGAAAGGTGGAAGCCAAGCGTAAACACTTCGCCCGTGTGAATCAGTTTCGCCGCTTTCAAGGCCATCTCCGGCTTCATCAAATTTCCGGAGCCCACTTCATCCTTCGCGCCCCACTTCGACGGGCACCGCTGCGCATCGCTCGGCATTTCCCACGATTGCGCATGCAATGCGGCGCCCGCAGTTCCAAGTGCCAGCGCGCAAATCATCACTCGAACCGGCAACATCGCTCGCATGTTTTCCTCCAGAAGACTGGCTCGGAATTCGCTTCGGTTTATAGACCGAATTGGCAGGCGTAGCAACAGAATCTCATGGCTGTTCTTTCGCAATCCCAGTCAGACTCGTCGTGAGAAGTTGTAGAAAGTTTCTAGTCGGAGAAGGGTTTAAGTAGCACAGCCACTCTTGGCTGTGTGGTTTTCGGCGCGTTCAAGAAAGGCACACAGCCAAGAGTGGCTGTGCTACTCGAAGCCGAACTCGACCGACTACGCCGGCCGGTCGCGCAGCAGTCGAATCATATCGGGATCGGAATTTTTCGGCAGAGAGCCGACCGTTTCCGTAGGCTCGGGAATTTCTCCCTCCCCGGTCGCTAAGAACAAATTGGCTTCGAGTCCGTGCTGCTTGTCGTAGAGTTCGCGATATCGCCCGGCGAGCGCGTAAAGCGAAGCGTGCGTGCCGCGCTCGACGATTTTTCCGCCTTCGACCACCAGAATCTGATCGGCGCGGCGAATCGTGGAAAGCCGATGCGCGATCACGAACGTGGTGCGTCCGCGCATCAACTGCGCCAGGCCTTCCTGAATCAGCATTTCGGATTCGGAATCGAGGCTCGAAGTCGCTTCGTCCAGAATCAGGATGCGCGGGTCGGCCAGAATCGCGCGGGCGATGGAAACGCGCTGGCGCTGCCCGCCGGAGAGTTTCACGCCGCGCTCGCCGATGATCGTGTCGTAGGTTTCGGGAAAGCGCTCGGCGAATTCGTCCACGCGCGCGATCCGGCACGCGGCCAGAATTTCTTCCTGGCTCGCATACGGCCTTGAAAAGGCCACGTTCTCGCGAATCGTCCCGTCAAACAGGAACGACTCCTGCAGCACGACGCCGAGGCGCGTGCGGTAAGAATCGAGGCGCACCGTGGCGAGGTCCACGCCGTCCACGAGCACGCGCCCCGAAAGCGGCACGTGAAACGCCGCGACGAGTCCGATGATCGTGGATTTTCCAGAGCCGGACGAACCCACCAGCGCCGTCACCGTCCCTGGCTGCGAGCAGAAGCTCACGTCCTGCAACACCGGCTTGCCGGGCTCGTACGAGAAGTTGACGTTGTCGAACGCGAGTTCGCCCACGATGTCCGGCAGCGTGACCGTGCGGCGCGGGTCTTGATCCTCGGGCCGTTCGTCGAGCACTTCCCGCGTGCGCTCGAGTCCCGCGACCGCTTCGGTCAGTTGCGTGCCGATGCCGACCACTTGAAACACCGGCGCGATCATGAAGGCCAGAAACGCCGTGTAGCTCATGAATTGCCCGACCGTAATTTTTCCTCCGATGACCTCGTGCGCGCCCACCAGCATCACGAGCGCGCCGACCACGCCGCCGAGAGCCGTCGTGGAAAAACTCATCATCGACATCGTCGTGAGCGACTTGATTACATTGTCGAGCAATCGCTGCACGCCTTTGGTGAACACTTCATGCTCGCGCTCCTCCGCGTGGTAACCCTTCACCACGCGCACGCCGGAGAGCGATTCCGTAAGCCGGCCGCTGACTTCGGCGTTGATCTTTGCGCGCTCGCGAAAGATCGGCCGCAAGACGCTGAACGCCTTCCGCAGTCCCACCATGCTGACGAGCAATAGAGCGGCCGCGAGCCCCGTCATCACCGGACTGATGCGCAACAGCATGTAGAGTGCGATCGCCGCCGTCAGCAAACCGCCCAGAAATTCCACAAGCCCCGTGCCGATCAGGTTCCGCACGCCCTCGACGTCGCTCATGATGCGCGAGACCAGCGCCCCGGTTTTGTTCGCATCGTAATACGCGACCGGCAGGCGCCCGACGTGTTCCTGCACCTTCCTTCGCAGTTCGGTGATCATCCGCTGCGCCGCTTTCGACAAGGTTTGCGTCAGCGTGTACGAAGTCACGCCTTGCAGAATCGTCGCGAGAAGCACTCCACCGACGAGCGGCATCAACAGCCGCGTCTGGTGATGGATCATCACGTTGTCGACTAGGTATTTCGTCGTGTAAGGAAGCGCCAGGCCGGAAACGCGGTTAATGGCCATCAGCACCAGGCCAACCGCCAGCAAGCCCCGCCGCGGCCGCATCAAGGCCCAAATTTCAGGCAATTGATCCATAACCCGCAACGGTTTTTTCTTGCTCTCGTCGGCGGCGTCCGCCCGCCCTTGCCTCGCGCCGTGCCCGCGCTCCGCGCGCGAAGCCATCCCGCGCTGCGATCCCATGCCCCCGAATCCGCCCGCCATTCTCATCTGTTAGCCATCTTAGAGGATTTGCCCCTCGTGTCGCCACTCGCGCGCGTAACAATGTTGCTTTTGTCTGCCCTGCGAAGCGGTCCTGTAAAACCGCTTCAACCATGTGTGGGAGATCGAAAGAACTATCCAAATGAGATGCTGGCTACGGTCGGCTGGTCGCAGAATTCAACGCCGCGAGGGCACGCAGGCGACAAGCGGTTCAAGAATCCATTTAAAGCCGCACAGCCTTCCGCCACTTACCGTATCCGTCGCGATTTTTGCAGAGTGTGAATGCCGGTCACATCCGATTTGCGCCGAATTTTCCCTTGACACAATCCTGACCTCAACCTAGATTGTGTTTGGACTTTCATGGGAACCAGGGACCACTGCAGCACCACTGGAATTCCTCTGAGCTCCTCGAACCATCGAAGGACGGTCTGATGTTCGTTCGCTTTGAAACTGTAAAAAACTCGAACGTGTGAGGCGATATCCGGTGAGTCAACGACGTGGGAACGAATATTGGATTAATCCCCTGCTCCAGCGACTCAATCTAGTGCGCAAGAGTGAGGCAGATCTCGCTCGGGACATGTGTTGGAGACAAATCGAAGAATGCGAATTGTCGGACCGCATCGGAAGAGTCGTCTCGGAAGTCAACCGGGCAGCCGGCTACCACATCCTGGAAATGCTGGATTTTCTTCCTCCTCAGAAAAACGTCTTGCGCGTTACCTTCGACCGGCAACGGGTCAAGCACAGTCTGGAAATCGTGATTCGGGAAAGTGGAATCGTCCTGATGTTCTCCACCAGGAGCCGTCTCTCCATCGGGTGGGGACGCTATATTTCCACGCGTTCCATGAGACATAACTCCACGCTTGTTTGGGATCAAATCATCCACCCCTCAGACGTGTTGGACCAAAACATCCAGGCCTGGATGTCCTACCTTCTTTCGGGGCTCGATAAGAAATTCAGATTGGATCAGATCCTGCATGCCCCCACCGCGGACGAAGAACTCAACGCGGCTTTCCGCAAAGCTTCCGCATAGCGAAATACACCACTGGTCTCGCCTGCTTGACAAAATAGATGAGCGTTTGTTCTTATCCCTGATTGCGCCGCGGCGTCCGGAGTGTTGCGTCGCCGCCTGCCGCTCAGACCCGGGCGGCCGATTCAAAGATTCTTAAACGCCTTCTGAAATTCACTTGTAAGATGTCGGGGCTGCGGTTCGGCCCCAGGTCCGCGCGGCATTGCCTTTCTGCAGGCGGTGCAACGCGCGCACTGGAAGACGCCGGTTGCGGGACGCTCACGACGGAGAGATTCAAAATGTCCAAGCTTCGCTTATCGATGGCCTGCTGGAATTATGACCGCACGCGCGCGTTGCTTGAGGAGCGCATTCCCATCGACGGGATCGACCTCACGTACATCAACATCCCCGTCGAGGAAACTTTTTTCCGGATGATCCGCCACCGGGAATTTGACGTCGCCGAAATGTCCCTCTCCTCCTACACGCTTTCCATGTTCCGGGACCCCAAACCGTTTGTCGCCATTCCGGTTTTCCCTTCCCGGTATTTCCGCCACTCCTGCATTTTCATCAATCGCCACAGCGGCATCCGCGAGCCGAAGGACCTGATCGGAAAACGCGTCGGCAATCCGGAATACCAGCTGACGGCCTGCGTGTGGATCCGCGGCATTCTGAGCGACGAATACAAAGTCCCGGTCTCCAGCGTCACCTATCTCCGCGGCGGCGAAGAAACGCCTGGTCGAACCGAAAAACAAACCGTTTCTCTCCCGCCCGAAATCCGGCTGGAAAATATTCCCGAAGACAAGACGCTTTCCCGAATGCTTCACGACGGAGAAATCGACGCCATCTACTCGCCGCGAACCCCTTCCAGTTTTGCGCAAGGAACGGGAAACGTCCGCCTCCTGTTCGAGGATTACGAAACGGTGGAACGCGAATATTACAAGCGAACAAAAATATTCCCGATCATGCACACGATCGTCATTCGGCGAGAAGTTTACGAAAAGAATCCCTGGGTCGCGCAGTCGCTTTATAAAGCTTTCGTTCTGGCGCAGCGGGAAGTCTACGAGGACCTGTACGAAACGGCGGCGCTGAAGTTCATGCTCCCCTGGCTCATCCGCCATGCGGAGGACACGCGCACCCTGATGGGAAAGGATTTCTGGCCCTACGGCGTCGAGCCCAACGTGCACGGGCTGAGCACGTTCCTGCGCTACTCGCATGAGCAGGGCCTAGCCAAGCGCCTGCTAACGCCGCAGGAGCTGTTCGTGCCGGAAGCCCTAGAATCATTCAAGATTTGAGTAGCACAGCCACTCTTGGCTGTGTGCTTTTGTGAATTGCAGCTAAACCCGCACAGCCAAGAGTGGCTGTGCTACTAAGATTGCGTCGCTCCACGAAACGGCCTGAGAGGAAAACAACGAAATGCCGGAAACCGGACAGGCCAACGCGCTACGTTGGTGGGCGCTCGAGCGCGGAGACATTGACGCCACGGTTGCGCAGGTCGGCTTCAACGTGGCGCAGATGATCATCCCCGCATTTCTGCTCGTCCCGGTCGGCATCGCCATGGGATTCAGCGTGGGGCACCTGTTGCCCGGCTTTGCCCTGGGATTCTTCGTCGGCTCCATGGGTCTCACGGCGCTTGCCGTGCGACTCGCAAAGCGCGAGGGCCGCACCAACGTCACGGCCCACGTGTACATCAACAATGTGCCGGGGATCATCGCCTACACGTTGTCAATTATGCTTCCCGTGTACTTGCAGACGCGCGATGAGGAACTTGCCTGGAGAGTTGGAGCCGCCGCCGTGGTGTGGACCGGAATCATCAAGCTCGCGGCGGCGCCGCTGGCGGGCACGATCCGCAAATATATTCCCAGGCCCGCCATGATGACCGTGTTCGGCGCGGCCATGTATACGTATCTAGCCATGGTCCTGCTGCAACGCATCTTCGATCAAGCCCTCGTGGGTATCGTCGCATTGACCATCGTCGCGGTCTGCGTCCTGGCCAATGTTCCGATCACCAAGTGGAGGATTCCTCCCTTCCTCGTGGCGTGGCTCATTCCTCTCGCCATTGGATTGTCCATTGGCTACATTCATCCCGCCTGGCAAGGTTTTTCCGCGCAACTTCCCTTCGTGCGGACTCCGGGCCTGCTGCAGGCAATGGGCCTCGCGATTCCCTATCTTTCCGTCATCGCGCCCATGGCGATTTACCAGGTGCTGCAGGACATTGCTTCGGTGGAAGGGGCGAACTCAGCGGGAGATAATTACGATGCCCGCCTGGTCGTTGCCTGCGACGGGCTTGGAACTTTTCTGTGTGGCGCCGCGGGAAGCATCATCACTCCCGTCGTCGCCGCGTTGCACCCGCCCTACAAAATGATGGGCGCGCGCATCGGATTTTGTTTCTGGACGGCAATAATTTTCATGGCCGTGTTCGTGAGCGGAATCTCGCTATTCATGGCCCAGCTCTTCCCCTGGGCGATTCTCGCCGCAATGATCGCGTACGTGGCAATCGGAGTAGGACGCGCAACGCTCCACCATGTGGACCACAAATACATAAACGCCGTGCTGCTGGGTTTGGTTTTGCCCGCCGGAGTAGTCGTGAGTTCCGCCGTGAGTTCCGCATTGCCGGCGCTGAAGCTGTCGGCCACAAATCCCGAAGTCCAGGCGGCGCTGAATCGCTCCATCTACTGGAATTCGATTCAAGGGCTCGGCAACGGATTTCTCTTCCTGGTGCTGGTGGTCTCCGCGCTCATCACCGAAATGATCGACCGAAATTTCGGACGCGCCGCGATCTGGTGCCTGATCGCCTCCGTTTTCTCCTGGTTCGGACTCATGCACTCCCCAATCATGCATTGGGGCGCGCAGCCAATGTACGCAAGCGGTTGGCTGGCTGCGGCGTTCATCGTCTTCTCAGCACGCTGGTGGCGCGGCGATCTAGTGTAGCGCTCGCCTTCAGGCGAGCATCTGCGCGCGAATCGAAAAATGCCCGCCTGAAGGCGGGCGCTACAAAACCCCAGCCGCGAAACACCTAGAGCTTGTAAGCTCTTCTTTACAATGCTACAAAAAGAATATGGACAAAGCGGCCACAGCTCTCTCTCCTGCCGAGTTTCGACGGCATCTCTTTTACGAAACTTCCCATTCGCCCTCGCTCGCCGAACTGGTCGGTTACGAAAAAGCCAAGGAAATCGTCGACTTCTGTTTTATCGCCAATCCTTACTACCCGACTGCCGCGATGCTGCGCGATCTACAGGACAATTTTCCCAACTTGATCAAGTCCTACCCGTCGAGCAATCCGGCCAGCAGCCAAAAACATCTCGGGGCCGTGTTGCACGTGAATCCGGCCCACCTGATCATCGGGAACGGCGCGACCGAACTCATCGTCCTCATCAATACGACTTTGATTGATCGCATCGCCGTGCCGGTTCCAACATTCGGCGAATACATCGAAAAACTCAAGGATCAGCGTGACGCCGAACTCTATGCCTTGAATCCCGACGAACGATACACGCTCCATCTCCCGCAGTATCTGGACTGGGTGCGCAAGCGCGGTCTCAAGTCGCTCCTGATCATCAATCCGGGAAATCCCACAGGACAGCTTTTCTCTCTCGAAGAAATGATCGATTTTCTGGATCAGGCCAAAGATATGGAGCTGGTGATTGTCGACGAATCGTTCATCGACTTTGCGGGAGATCCGATTCCAAGCCTGCTTCACGTCGGCGGCCGGTTTTCTAACCTCCTGCTGGTTCGCAGCATGAGCAAGCACTGCGGCGTTCCCGGCCTGCGCCTCGGTTACTGCTACAGTGAAAATTTGTACATCCTGAATCACATGCGCCAGTTCATTCCGACCTGGAATGTGAATACGCTGGCGCAATATTTTTTGTCGTTGCTCCCCGCCACCGACGCCGACTACCACGAAGGACGCAAGCGCGTGATCGGCGATGTCCGCTGCCTGTACGATTCCCTGAAGGCCATCCGCGGCATCGACGTCTATCCCACGGGCGCAAATTTTGTTCTCTTCAAAATCAAAGACGGCATGACGGCGGCGGAATTGCAGGGGCTCCTGCTGAGAGACCACAAGCTCTACGTGCGCGACTGTTCGAACAAAATCGGCATGGACCAGTATCACGTCCGCGTCGCCTCGCAGGGCCGCGAAAAAGACGCCAAGCTGGTCAGCGCGCTCCAGACGCTCCTCCGATGAAACGCCCCGCGGTTCTCGTCGTAACGCGCAGAACCATTCGAAAGAATAAGTTCATCGATTACGTCGCGGAAGCCCATCTCGCGCTTCTGGTGCGTCTAAAGACGCTGCCGGTCATGGTTCCCGTGGTCGAAGGCGCGCGCGCTTGCCTCCCCGGCTACTTGGCGGACATGCGAGGTCTTCTGCTGGTGGAAGGCGAGGACATCGAGCCAAAACATTTCAAGGCCACCCGCGAAAATTACAAACATCTCGAAAAAACGCACCCTCTGAAGGACGAAATTGAAATCGAGCTGATCCGCTATGCCTTGCGCAGAAATCTTCCAATATTTGGCATTTGCCGCGGCTCGCAATTGCTCAACGTCGTTTGCGGGGGAACGTTATATGGAGATGTCCAAAAAGAAAAGAAGTCGAGCCTGAAGCACATCGATTTTGCCCATTACGATACTTACAGGCATCCGATTTCGATTGTCGCCGGGAGTCCCTTGCAGAAATGGTACGGAAGGAAAGCGCTACGCGTGAACAGCTATCACCACCAGGGAATCCGCGACCTCGCGCCGCGCTTCCAGCCGATGGCATATTCCAAAGATGGATTGGTCGAAGCCTATTACGACCCTGAAGAAAATTTTGTAGTCGGGCTACAATTTCATCCAGAGCGCATGCTGGAAGAGCCGGCCGGAAACTGGCGCATCTGGAAAGCTTTCGGCGCCGCCGTTAGACGCGCCAAGTAGCACAGCCACTCCTGGCTGTGCGGGTTTGTAGGTCACACGTATGGCGCTGGCTTAACGGCGATGGCAAAACCCGCAAAGGTCCGCCGCGGCGGATGCCTGTGCTACTCAACTCAATCGCCCGCGCGCGCCTTCTCACCCGCAAGATAAAAGTACCCCACCTTATTGTTCGCCGGAGTGCCAAACCACGTGCGTCCCTGTGCATCGAGATAGAACTCCCGCATCGTATTCTCCGCTTGCGGGAACGGATACTCGGTCACGTGACCGGTCTTCGGATCGAGATTCCCAATCACATCCAGATGCTCGGACGAATACCAGAGTGTGTGGTTCTTGGCGATTGCGAGAGCGTAGGGTGTCGTCTCCGGGCCCGGCAGCGTAAATTCCTTGAACGTTTCCGTCTTCGGATCAAACTGCCCAATCTTGCCCGCTTGAAATTCGGCAAACCAAACCGTGCCGTCCGTGTCGATCTGAATGCGCCGAGGCCGCGCATCCGGCGTGGGCGGCTGCCACTTCGTCACCTTGAGCGTCTTTGCGTCCACCTTCCCGATTTTGCCGTTCGGCACGAATTCCGCAAACCAGCAATTTTGATCCTTGTCGAGCACGAGCCCGTAGGCGGAAGGTATTTCCTTGATTTGCGTGAACGTTTTCGTCTTCGGATCGAAAACGGTGAGCGGCCCTCCGGTCGCCCATATTCTTCCTTGCGTGTCAATCCGCAGCGTGTGCTTGGATCCGCCCGCAACCGTTCCCTCTTTGCCCGGAATATACGCGTCCTGAAATTCCGTAATCGTTCGAGTCGCGGGATCCCAGTGTCCCAGCTTGTTCGAGCCCTGCTCGGTCAGCCAAACGCTGCCATCCGGTGCGGGCACCGCGGAGTGAATCGCAGCCGTGCCCTGATTCGGCACCGGATACTCCTGGACTTCCGCTGTTTTCGGATCCAGCCTGCCGATCTTGTTCGCGTTGCCGTAATACGGCATCCAGTAATTGCCGTCTTTGTCCGGGAATGCGCTCCACGGCATGCGGCTCGGGCCCGGCAATTCGTACTCGACGTAGACAATCTTCATCGCATCATCGTCGAAGGACCGGACCAGTTCCTTGTACTTCGGCATCTCGGCTGGAGACTTCGGCAGGACGGATTCCTCGCCGAAAAGCGAATTGATGTACGAAGCGACGTCCGACGCATTCTGGTCATTAAACGGACTGCCAACGCCGCCCAGGAAAAAGTGCATCGATTCCTTCATGTACGCAACGCGGTCCTGCCATCCCTCTTCATCGCGCCGCGCAGAAGCCATGCGCGACTGGAACCCGTGGCACGCGAAACAACGACCGACGAGCAAATCCTTCCCCTTGGCGTCGGGAAACAAAACTTCGCCCTGATACTGGGACAAATCGCTCCAGCGCACCATTCCTTGCTGCAGCGCAAAATCGTAGGAGGCGTTTTGTTCCGCCGTCAAACTCACGTCAGTGCGCGGGTCGGTGCGATACCCCACGGCCTTCACTTGCACCTGATATTTGCCGGCGGGCAAATTCTCAATCCGGTACCGGCCGTCCTTGTCCGTCAACACGCTGACCAGGACTCGCGTGCCCGTGTTCTGCGCCTGCACGAATGCGCCGCGAAAGGGTGTTCCGTCCGGACTTTTCACCGAGCCGGTCACCGTCGCCGATTGGGAGTACGTGGCAAGAAAAAGAAACGCAATCAGAAGACTTGCGAACTTGGAAGCTGATTTCATGGCTCCCCCTTTTCTGTTTCATGTAGCGCCCGCCTTCAGGCGGGCATCTGCCTGCTTCCCAGTTGCCAACCTGAAGGTTGGCGCTACAACACCCGGATTCTATCGCAATCTTAGTCCACCAGGATAGGCATGCAAAGCACAGGTTCCACGTGGAAGTCGAGCCGGTTGATTTCCTGCAGCGCGCAGCCCAGCATTGCGCTGCGGGCAGTTTCGAGAGTGATAATGAACGGCAAAGCGGAATGTGGATGTCCCGGCCGCTGCAGCACGGCGTCGATGCCGATCCCATACCGCGACAGAATGGTTGCGACAGCCGCGATAATCCCCGGCCGGTCTTTGACAACAAAGCGCAGATAGTAGGGCGCAGTGAATTCTCCACTCACATCCTTAGGAGTCTCCACTTCAGGAAGTTTGCCGGATGGCGCCGAGCCGCTGCGCGCGATCGAATACAGATCGGAAACCACGGCCACGGCGGTGGGATCGCCGCCCGCTCCGAAACCGGAAAACACCATCTGCCCCGCATATTGCCCGGTGGCCATCACCAGATTCTTGCTCCCCTCGACGTGCGCCACGAGCGAGGAAGCCGGAACCAATGCGGGCCGCACAAACGCGCGCACACTCAACCCGTCTTCCGTTTCTTTTTTGGCCAGGGAAATCTGCCGGATGGTGCAATTCAATTCGCGCGCGTAGGCAAAATCCACGGCCTCGACGGAAGAAATCGGCCAGCACGGAATCTGTTCGCTTTGCAGGCGGACGCGCAGCCCGGCTTGCGCCAAAATCACGAGCTTGGCGCGCGCGTCGTATCCTTCCACGTCGTTCGTCGGATCGGCTTCGGCGTAGCCCAGTTCCTGCGCCTCCTTCAGCGCCGCTTCAAAACTCGCGCCCGTCGCCTCCATTTTCGTCAGAATAAAGTTGCAGGTGCCGTTGAGCACGCCCGCAATCTTGAAAAGCCGGTCGCCGGCCAGGCCCTCCTGAATTCCCATGATCGCCGGGATTCCTCCCGCGACCGACGCTCCAAATTCAAGGCGCCTGCCCGCTTCGCGCGCAACCTCGACGAGTTCCGGGCCGCTCTCGGCGATCAATTGCTTATTCGCGGTGACCACCGATTTCCCCGCGCGCAGCGCCTTGCGGATCCAATCGCCGGCGGGCTTCACTCCTCCCGCCAGCTCCACAAAAATGTCGATGTCCGAGGAAAGCACTTCGTTGATGCTCTCCGTCCAGCGCACGCTCGCGGGCACCCAGTCCACTTTTTTCCGGGCCACATTGCGATTGAAAATATACGTCAGCTCAAACGTGTCGCTCGCTTCCTGGCAAAGCAATTTTGCAACGGATCTGCCCACGGTGCCGAAGCCGGCAATCGCAACCTTCAGCTTCTTCCGGCGCACAACCGGCTTGTTCGCGGGAGCAGCCTTACTTTGAGACTTGGATTTCGCACGATTCGCTTTTGCCGCCAATGCCTCACCTCGCCAGAAACTGGAAACAATTCATCGCGGGCCTTTCGGAGCGCAAGGATTATAAGGTATTTTCAGGTAGGACGGGCTTCAGCCTGTCAGGTTTTCGTCCCCGCGAGCGAATCCGTGAAATATGCGACCGTCCGGGGCCGAAAGGAATCAAATCCTCCATGGCGCAGATCGACGAGCGGCTGCCGCAAAACGTGGAAGGCGAATTCTTCGTGGACGCCAGTTGCATCGATTGCGACGCGTGCCGCCAGATCGCGCCCGCCAGCTTTCGCGATCACGGCGGCAAATCCAGCGTCTTCCATCAGCCGCAAAATCCCGGCGAACTGCACCGTGCATTCATGGCCCTAGTAGCGTGCCCGACGGCCTCCATCGGCACCGTGTCCCGCCGCAGCGCCCGCTCCGGCGTCGAAGCTTTTCCCGCTCACGTCGTGGATGACGTCTACTACTGCGGATTCAATTCGGAAGCGAGCTTTGGTGCGTGGTCGTACCTGATCGTGCGACCGAAAGAGCAAGGCGGAAACGTCCTCGTCGATTCGCCGCGTTTCAACAATCCCCTGGTGAAACGCATCGAGGAAATGGGCGGCGTCAACCTCATGCTCCTCTCGCACCGCGACGACATCGCCGACCACGCCAAATTCGCCGCGCACTTCCATTGCCCGCGCGTCATGCACGACGGAGACAGCGCCGCCGCGCGCGGCATCGAGCGCGTCATCACCGCAACGGCTCCCCAGCGGATCGACGACGATCTCCAGCTCATCCCCACGCCCGGACACACGCGCGGCCACCAGGTTTTTCTCTATCGCAACAAAGTGCTCTTTACTGGGGATCATCTTGCGTGGTCGCCCGAACGCGAAACCCTGACCGCCTTCCGCGATGTCTGCTGGTATTCCTGGACGGAACAAACGCGTTCCATGGAAAAACTGCTCGCCTGCCAATTCGAGTGGGTTCTCCCCGGCCACGGCCGCATCGGCCACGCCTCCGCCGAAGAAATGCACGAACATTTGGAACGGTGCGTTGCCAGAATGAAGAAGCAGTGAGTTGCGCAGGCTTGAGTAGCACAGACTTCAGTAGCACAGACTTCAGTCTGTGGGGTTCCATTCGAACTTGGCTAGCGCGCGCAACTTCGGTGCAGTGACGAAAACCCACAGACTGAAGTCTGTGCTACCAAGAAGCGTCACACCCGCTCAAGCAGAATCGCAATCCCCTGCCCCACGCCGATACACATGGATGCGATCGCGTATCGCCCTTTGATCCGCTGCAGCTGCCGCGCCGCCGTCAAAACCAATCTCGCCCCGCTCATCCCCAGCGGGTGCCCCAGCGCGATAGCGCCGCCGTTCGGATTCACTTTTTCGCTGTTGTCGGGCAAACCCAGTTCTCGCGTCACAGCAAGCGCCTGGGCAGCGAAGGCTTCATTCAATTCGAACACGCCGACTTCATCCATCGAAATCTTCCATCGCGCGAGCAGCTTTCGAACCGCATAGATCGGCCCGATACCCATGTAGTCCGGCTCAACGCCCGAGGTCGCACCCCCTACAACCCGCGCGATCGGCCTCAACCCAAAGCCCGCGGCCGCTTCTTCGGAAGCCACGAACATGGCGCAGGAGCCGTCATTGATCCCCGAAGCATTTCCGGCCGTCACGGTGCCGTTCTGGCGGAAAGGAGTGGGCAATTTGGCCAGCGCCTCGATCGTCGTCTCCGGGCGGATGTGCTCATCCTCGGAAACAGTCTTCACCGTTCCCTTCGGACCGGGAATTTGGACTGGAACGATTTCCTCCGCGAGGATTCCGGCTTTCTGCGCTGCGGCGGCTTTAAGCTGTGAACGCAGCGCGAAGCAGTCCTGCGCCGCGCGATCGACCTTGTATTTTTCCGCGACGTTTTCCGCCGTTTCCGGCATGGACGCGTTGCCGTACAGTTTCACCATCCGCGGGTTCGGAAAGCGCCAGCCGATGGTCGTGTCGTAAATTTCCGCGGTTCGTGAGAACGCGGTCCCGGCCTTGGGCATCACAAACGGCGCGCGGCTCATACTCTCAACACCGCCCGCGATGGCCAGTGAAATCTCGCCGGCGCCGATCGCGCGCGCCGCCACCATGACCGCTTCCATCCCGGAACCGCACAGCCGATTCACAGTCATCGCGGGAACCGTGTGTGGAATCCCGCTGAGCAGCAACGCCATGCGCGCCACATTCCGATTGTCTTCCCCCGCCTGGTTCGTGCAACCGAGAATCACTTCGTCGAGTGTTTCCCAGTCGCTCTTAGGAAACTGCTCCCTTAAAGCTTTTAATGGAATCGCGGCAAGATCATCGGTACGCACCTGCGCGAGCGCTCCGCCGTAGCGCCCAATCGGCGTGCGCACCCCTTCGCAGATAAACGCGGCAGGCATTCGAGCCCAATCTTAATTCTTCGGTGCGCCCCCGGCAGGCGGGGTTGGCGTAGACGCGCCCGGGCGTTTCACAGTGTCTGAAAAGTTCGTTGCTGGCGCGCTGTCTTGAATCCCGACGAGCTCGATTTCAAAAATAAGCGTGGCGTTCGGTCCGATCACGCCGCCCGCACCGCGCTCGCCGTAAGCCAAATTCGACGGAACAAAAACTTGCCACTTGGAACCCACAGGCATGAGTTGCAGGACTTCCTTGAAACCGGGAATGACGTTTTTCACTTCAAAGGGCACGGGCTTTCCGGCCTTAGCAGAACTGTCAAACTCGGTCCCGTCAACGAAAGTCCCCTTGTAGTTGCACAGGACCGTGTCGCTTTCCACCGGCTTCTTCCCTTGGCCAGATGTAAGAACTTTGTACTGCAATCCGTCAGGAAGGACGACCATCCCTTCCTTCTTTGCATTTTCGGCCAGGAACGCGTCGCCCTTCGTCTTATTCTCCGCCGCGGCGGCCTCTTGCATCTGCATCTGCTTCTGCCGCATCTCTTGCTGCAGCGCGGTGATCACCTGGCGCAGCTCATTCTCGCTCATCTGCGGCTTTGCGTCCGAAAGCGCATCCTTCAGCCCTTGCATCAGAATGGTGGGATCCACGTCGAGCCCCTGGGCCTTCACGCCCTTGCCCATTTCCATGCCGATCGCATAGCTGGTTTTCTCCTTTTGCGTCTTGAACCCCGGCGCCAATGTAGGCGCTTGTCCTGCGAGCGCTGGCGCGGCCGCCGGAGCTTTTGCGGGCGGCGCCGCTGGAGCTTTCGCAGGCGCTTGTTGCGCCCTCACGCCACAGGCCAGAAGCCCGAGCGCCAAAACTGCCATCCCCATCCGCTTCATTCGTCCTCCTTAAGTGAACGACGAGCGTTGGTTTAGCGCTCATCTCCGACTGTAGACGGTACCCGATTGCCCCGGCTCGCTGCAAGTTTTCGCCAGCGAGGTTGTCCCTACACAGATATGGGCGGGCTGGCTCTCGCCAAGCACGTTGTCTCAATCTTTCAAAGCCTGGTAGGTGAGAACATCTTGAGCTTCCGCATTCAGGCGGGCGGCAGCAGCGTTGATACGCCTCAAATCACGCGCATGAATTTTCCTGTGTGACCTCTGTCGAAAATGGAGTCGAAGGATGTGCTCAATGACAGCCGACCGCGAGAGTTTGGAACCAGCCAGACGGTCAATCTTTGCCAACACGTCCGAAGAAAGTGTGATGGAAGTCTTCCTTTTCATACGACCTATGATAGGTCAAATTCATTGAGGTTCGCTCATATCGAGCGTGAGTGGTAGTTTTCCCCGAACCCCCGATATGATATCATGATATCTAACTCAAGGTGAGGGCTATGGCTCAATTGGTCGTGCGAAACATCGAAGAAGCGGTAAAGTCGCGATTGCGGCGCCGTGCGGCGCGGCGCGGCCGCAGCATGGAGGAGGAAGTGCGCGACATTCTGCGCGATGCCGTCAAGGAAGAAGAAACCTCCGCCGACGGGCTAGGAACGGCCATTTCCTCCCGATTTCGCAAGCTTGGCCTTAAATTTGACATTCCCGAGTTGCGCGGTCACAAGGTTAGGCCTGTTTCCTTCGATTGATGATTATCCTCGACACCAACGTGCTATCGGCAATGGTGCAGCCTCGGCCAAACGAACTTGTGGTTGCTTGGCTTGACAAGCAGGCTCGATCATCGATGTGGATTACGTCCGTGACCATATTCGAAATCCAATTTGGGCTGCAAATCTTGCCAATGGGAAAGAAGCGTTCCCTCTTAATAAGGACGTTCGAATCTGTCCTAAACGATGACATCGGGGGGAGGGTGGCCCCCTTCGACACGGCCGCTGCGCAACGCTCCGCCGAATTGATGGCATCACGTCACAAGAAGGGACGACCCGTGGAATTTCGCGATACGATGATCGCGGGCATCGCCCTCGCACGCCACGCGACTCTTGCAACACGCAATGTATCCCACTTTGAAGGCCTTTCCGTTCCAGTCGTCAATCCGTGGATGACTCAGCCCTGAGATGTTTCTGTTCGCTTACGTTTGTTGTACGTCCCCCCTCCCCTCGTGCAAATCCTGAATTTATGGCACAGTAGAGTCCTCTGATGGCCGAATCCGGGAACTCCTCAAACGCGGGGCGCATTGCCTTCACGTATCCTGACTTTTCCCTCTACCAGCTGGCTCGTTTTCTGGTCGTAGCCGGCCTCGAGATGCAGTCGGTCGCGGTCGGCTGGCAAATCTACGAAATCACCAAGCGGCCGCTCGACCTGGGCCTGGTGGGCCTGGCCCAGTTCTCGCCGGGCATCCTGCTGTTTCTGGTCACGGGGCATGCTGCGGATACGTTCAACCGGCGAAAACTGCTCATGGCCTGCTACGCTGGATTTGGCGTGTGCTCGTCACTGTTGCTCTTCTACTCGCTGAGTGGCCTCCGCACGGTCTTACCGATGTACGCCGTTGTAGTTCTGCTTGGAGTGGTGCGGTCGTTCAACAACCCGGTGAGCCGCGCGCTGCTGCCGCAGATCATCCCCGAAAAACATTTGCAGAATGCCATCGCCTGGAACAGTTCCGTGAACCAAGGCGGGACAATTTTGGGTCCGTCGCTCGGCGGCCTGATCTACGCCGTCGCCAAAGGCCCTGCGGCGGTCTACACGACCTCGATGCTGGCCGCGGCGGGGGCGGTTTTCCTAATGTCGCAGATCAAGCTTCATTCCAAGCCTCGGTCAAGGGAGCCGCTCAGCCTGAAATCCGTCCTGGCGGGGCTGCGCTATATTGGAAAAACGAAAATTATCCTGGGTTCCATTTCCCTGGATCTTTTCGCGGTGCTGCTCGGCGGCGCCGTGGCGCTTCTGCCCGTTTTCGCAGCCGAAGTTCTTCGGACCGGCCCCTGGGGCTTGGGCCTCCTGCGCGCGTCTCCGGCAATCGGCGCGGGCAGCATGGCGCTGCTCCTCGCGCACCGCCCCTTTCGCAGCCGCGCTGGTCTGACGATGCTGTGGTGCGTAGGCGGTTTCGGAGCCTTCACGGTTCTCTTCGGCATTTCTCGAAGCTTGGTTCTGTCCATGGTAGCGCTCATCCTGGTCGGGTCCATGGACATGGTCAGCGTCGTGGTCCGCTCCACGCTAGTGCAGCTCGCCACGCCCGACGAGATGCGCGGACGCGTGAGCGCCGTGGAGATGATCTTCATCGGCGCTTCGAACGAAATCGGCCAGTTCGAATCAGGCCTCACCGCGCAATGGTTCGGCGCAGTTCCGGCCGTGATCATGGGCGGAGTCGGAACGCTCCTCATCACCGCTCTGTGGGCATGGAATTTCCCCGAGTTGCGCCGCGTCGAAAAGCTCAGTTCCCTCAGGACTTAGGAAGTTATCGCAGGACAGGCTTCAGCCTGTCAGGTTTTTCGCTTTCCCCCATAATACCGATCCGTGAACCACCAAAATTCGTCTAACGGAGTTTGTGAAACTCATCCAGAGAGATTCCAAGTTGACGCAAGATCTTGAAGAACAACGGAGGCCCAATCTCACGGCCGCCATGAAGGGGAATCGTAACGGCACGACCGTCTGCATGGTTCCATCGTTCATGGCTACCAGTCTGGCGGGTTCGAGAAAATCCGAGCTTTCGTGCGGCACTCTGCAATTCGCGCGCCGTCGCGCTAGGCATGCATGATTTCCGTTGTGTCGGTAGGTAATGCCAGTCCCTTTTCCCTGTACTCTTCGGAAATCATCTGAAATACGCCATTCAGCTCGGCGAGCGCCTGCTCCCGGGTCGGCATCAGCGCATAGCAGCCTGAAATTGCGGGAATTTCCGCCACCCAGGAGCCGTCTTCTTGCCGATACAACACAATTTTATAGTTTTCGATGGTCATCTGAAGATTCACTCTGGAAGTAAGTTTAGCATAGTCAGAATGCGGAAACGTATTGGCGCAATAGAGACGCACCGAGAGTGTCGGTGCCTAAGTCCCCTTTGCTTTTTCGAGCGCTTCAGTGAGGGCCGGAACGATTTCGAACAGGTCTCCAACAATGCCGTAATCGGCCACTTCGAAAATCGGCGCGTTTTGATCCTTGTTGATCGCGACGATCGTGCGCGAGCCCTTCATTCCCACGACGTGCTGAATGGCGCCGCTGATTCCGAGCGCGAGATACAACTTGGGCGCGACGGTCTGGCCCGAACTGCCGATTTGGCGGTCCATAGGCAGCCAGCCCTCGTCGCAGATGGGGCGCGACGCGGCCAGTTCCCCGCCGAGTAGTTTTGCGAGCTTTTCGGCGAGAGGGATATTTTCGGGAGCCTTGATTCCTCGCCCGACCGCCACCAGGATGGGCGCCTGCGTGAGGTCCACGGCTTGTTTGGCTTCGCGGAACAGTTCAAGGGGTTTCGTTCGGATCTGTTCCGGCTTGAGATCCACGGAAATGGAATTCACAGGCGCCTTCGACGCGCCTTGCGCGACGAGGTCCGCGCGAAACGCGCCAGCCTGGAAAGTGGCGAACCACGGCGCCGCTCCTTCGAATACAACATCCGCCGCCGTCTTTCCCTGAAACATCAGGCGGACAAAAATCAGTTTCCCGTTTTCATGGCGGTAGCCGACGCAGTCGCCGATCATGCCTTTGCCGAGTGACGCGGCCAGCTTCGGCGCGAAATCGCGCACCTGGTAGGTGTGCGGCAAGAGCACCAGATCGGGTTTGGCGTGGGCGATCGTTTGGCGCAGGGCGGCGGTGTACCCGTCGGGCGTGTAGGCCGCGAGCAAGTCATGCTCGACGAGCAGCACTTCATCGAGCTTGGTTGCCGCAAGCTCGCCGGCCAGGGCCCCGACACCTTTGCCAATGACCACGGCCGCGAGGCGGCTCTTGGTTTCCGCGGCAATTTGTTGCGCGGCGGCCAGCGTCTCAAAGCTGGTCTTGTTCCACTGCGCGTCGCGCTGTTCGGTGATCAGAAGAATGTTCATCGTGGTCGGGCCTCGACTAAATCACTCGCGCTTCGTGCTTCAATTTTTCGACGAGCTTTGCGGCGGCTTCTTTCGGCGTGCCGGTCAAGAATTCTGTCTTCTTGGTTTTCGACGGCACGTAGATGCGCTCGATGCGCTGCGTCGGCTGATGCGAGACGCCGAGCGATTCGCGCGCGATCGTCGTAATTTCTTTTTTCTTCGCCGCCATGATCCCCTTCAGCGTCGCGTACCGCACCTTGTTGATGCCGGACTGAATCGTCAGGACAGCAGGCATCGGCAGCTCGACCCACTGGAACCATCCGGCCTCGAGTTCGCGCTTCACGCGCAAGCCGCCGCCCTGCGCGTCAATCTGCATGATGATCGTGGCGTGCGGCTGGCCGAGAATTTCAGCCAGGAGCACGCCCGTCTGTCCGAAGCCCTGATCTTCGCTTTGCAATCCCGTCAGCACGAGGTCCGGTTTTTCGCGCTCGATGGCCGCCGCAAGCGATTTGGCCGCGCCGAGCGGATCGAGCGTGTGCGCCTTGTCATCCGCGATGTGGACGCCGCGATCCGCGCCCTTGGCGAGAGCTTCCTTGATCGTCTGCTTCACACGCTCCGGGCCCATCGACACGGCGATCACTTCGCCGGTGTGCTTTTCCTTCAAGCGCAAGGCTTCCTCGAGCGCGTAACTATCCGGCTCGTTCATCTCAAATCCGATGTCGGTTTCGCGGATCCAGCTTGCGTCGGTGATGGCCAGGGGCGCGTCCTTGGC
This sequence comes from uncultured Acidobacteriota bacterium, assembly GCA_963768275.1. Classification (GTDB taxonomy): domain Bacteria; phylum Acidobacteriota; class Terriglobia; order Acidiferrales; family UBA7541; genus Palsa-360. Next base: position 41,537 of record CAVYHH010000026.1, on the reverse strand, counting down.
GGGCACTTGCTTGATGCAGACGACGATCTTCATCCATACCTCTCGCTCGCATTACTCTTTCAATGACTATTTTCCCCTGTCATTCCGAGCGAAGCTAGGAATCTCTCTTCCGCCCTTGTTCAAACAGAAAGAGGGATTCCTCGCTCCGCTCGGAATGGCAGCTAAAAAATCGGAATGATAGTGACAATATTGCAGCGAACAAATCCGAATTCAACAAGGCGCTTCTTATCGGGAATCCCAGCGCTTGAACAGCAGCGCTGCATTGGTCCCGCCAAAGCCGAAGGAATTTGACAGCGCGTGCTCGACGGCGGCCTTGCGCATGTGATTCGGGATGTAGTCGAGATCGCATTCAGGGTCGGGCGTCTCCTGATTGATCGTGGGCGGCAGCACCTGATCGCGAAGCGCCAGGATGCTGATGCCGGCTTCGAGGCCGCCCGCGCCGCCGAGGAGATGGCCGGTCATGGACTTGGTCGAACTGACGGCAATTTTCTTGGTGTGTTCGCCAAAGACGCGCTTCATGGCTTTGGTTTCGATGGCGTCGCCGAGCGGCGTCGATGTGCCGTGCGCGTTGACGTAATCGATCTGGTTCGGCTCGAGCCGCGCGTCGCGAATGGCCGCGCGCATGACGCGGTAGGCGCCATCGCCGTTCCCCTCGGGCGCGGTGATGTGATATGCATCGCCCGACATTCCATATCCCACAATCTCGCCAATAATTTTCGCCCCGCGCCGCTCCGCGTATTCGAGCGACTCCAGGATCAGGATTCCCGCTCCCTCGCCAATCACAAATCCGTCGCGGTCGGCGTCAAATGGGCGGCTGGCGCGTTCCGGCTCATCGTTGCGCGTCGAAAGCGCTTTCATTGCGGCAAATCCGCCCACGCCCATCGGCGTGATGGCCGCTTCGGCGCCGCCACAAATCATGACCTCCGCGTCGCCGTGCTGGATCATGCGGAAGGAATCTCCTACCGCATGCGCGGACGCCGAGCACGCAGTCGCCGTCGCTGAATTCGGCCCCTTCGCTCCATACCGAATGGAAATGTGCCCCGAGGCCAGGTTGATAATCGCCGCGGGAATGAAAAACGGGGAGATGCGTCCGGGCCCGCCATGCAGCAGTTTCGAGTGCTCGCGTTCAATCACGTCGAATCCGCCGATTCCGCTGGCCACATACACGCCGGTCAACTCCGCGATTTCCGGTGTGATTTTCAGCTCTGACATGCGCATGGCGAAATCGGTCGCGGCCAGGGCAAGCTGGATGAACCGGGCGATTTTCTTGAGCTCTTTTTCTCGGCCCAGTGGAGAGGATCGAAATCGCGGACTTCCCCGGCAATCGTGCAATCGAAACCGGCGGCATCGAAATGAGTAATCGTGCGGATACCGCTCTTTCCCGCCAGGAGATTCTTCCAAACCTCATCGGTGCCGATTCCCAGACCGCAGACCAGTCCGACACCCGTTACTACAACCCGGCGGCTCACTTGATCAACTCTCTCCTGGTGGTTTTGCAGCGGCCCCTGAATTACTTCTTGCCGTGCTTTGTGATGTAGTCGACTGCGTCCTTCACGGTGGCGATCTTTTCCGCGTCTTCGTCGGGAATCTCGATCCCAAAGGCCTCTTCGAAGGCCATCACCAATTCGACCGTGTCCAGGGAATCCGCACCCAGATCGTCCACAAAGGAAGCGGTGGCGGTCACCTCGCCTTCATCCACTCCAAGCTGTTCCACAATAATCTGCTTTACCCGTTCATCGACACTGGCCATTCTGTTTTGCCTCCGATAAGCGCTATGTCCGGCTTCGTGTGGCTCGTTCTTTCTCTACTTTGGGTGTTGATTTTGAGCACCCGACATTCTATGTACGGTCTCGCCTCAGGTCAACCTAACTCTATTCCAGCGGGGGCAAATTAGATACTGAATCAGTCGTTCGGCAGCCCTACCGCCTTGGCCATCGAAATGATTGTGCATAGGATTTTACGGCAAAGCAAACGCGTTGATGCCCGAGGTTACGATCACCACGTACTGCTTTCCATTGCGTCCTAAGTAGGTCATTGGATTCGTGTGGCCTTCCGCGTCCAGCTTGGATTCCCAGAGCACTTTGCCGGAACGTGATTCAAACGCCCGGATGCGCTTGTCGATGGTCCCCGCAATGAACACGAGCCCGCCGGCGGTGGCGATGGAACCGCCTTGCCCGAAGGCTCCTGTGTTATGAATCCCCTTGGCTTCCAGTTCATCGCTCGTGCCGAGCGGAACGCGCCAGGCAATATCACCCGTGTTTGCGTTGACGGCCATCAGCTCAGCCCAGGGCGGTTGCTGGCAGGGCAGCTCCGTGTCGGGGTCCCAGAAGCGCGCGTTGAAGGAGCCTTTCCCGAGTGGGCTGAAGCGGCGGTATGCGACTTGATCGCCCTCGGGGGTCTTATCCAGGCGACCCATACCCCCGACGTTGCGCGAGTTTACGAACACATATCCGAGCGCGGGGTCCACGGAGACGCCGCCATAATTGGGTCCACCCTGCTGGCCCGGGAAAATGACTCTGAACTCCTTGCTGCTATAAGGCGTGTAGGCGCCTTCGCTGTGAATGCCGCCAATCTGGGCTACAAGGTCCCGGCAAAATTTTTCGTGCTCGGGCTCGCCCGTGAAGACCTCATCGGGCTTCATCCCCTGGCGCGCAAGCGGCGGAGGTTTCACGGGAAACGGCTGCGTTGGCGAGCTTTGCTCGCCGGGGACATCGCTCTGCGGCACGGGCCGCTCTTCCCACGGATAGATGGATTTGCCTGTCTCACGATTCAGGAAAAACATCAGTCCCGGTTTTGAGAGGGCCACGACCACCGGGATTTTCTTTCCGTCGCGAATCACGTCCATCAGCGATGGGGCCGCCTCGGCGTCGTAATCCCACAGGTCATGATGTGTGAGCTGGAAATACCAACGCACCTTTCCGGTATTGGCATCCAAGGCCACGATCGAGGAAGAAAATAAATTCTGCCCGTGCCGCGCGCCTCCGTAATATTGAGCAGCGGGTTGGCCGATCGGCAAGAAAATCAGGCCGCGCTGAGCATCCACGGTTGCAGCTCCCCAGTTGGCAGGCGATCCGGCGGCTATCCAATTATCCTTCGGCCAGGTTTCATACCCAGTCTCGCCCGGATGAGGAATCGTGTGAAAGGTCCAAACTAATTTGCCTGTGCGTAGATCCCAGGCGCGAACATCCATGGCGGGCCCGTCGGGGTCGTCTTCCTTCCCTTGCGCTCCCATGATGATCAGGTTGTTGTAGATAACTCCGGGGGAACTCATGTGATAGGGCGCGGTGGGGAATTTCTCAGTAACACCAGCTCGCAAGTCAACGACGCCTTCCTTGCCGAACCCCGCAACCAGTTTCCCCGTCTTGGCGTTGAGGGCGATCAAATGTCCTTCGCTCGTTCCCGCAAGGATCGCAGGCGGATTATTCTTGTCCCCTGGCCAATAGCTAACGCCACGAAGCGTGGCGTTCGCCTTGCTCAGATCATATTTCCAGATTTCCTCGCCGCTCTCGGGTTCCAGCGCGACGATGGCGTGATTGACGGTTGGGGTGTACAGCATTCCGTCGACCATGATTGGCACGGCCTCCGTTGCCGGTGGGCCTTGCGTCGCGGAATTGGCGGCATCGGAGGAAATGCTGTACTGCCAAGCCTTCCTGAGTTTTGCCACGTTCACGGTATCAATCTGTTTCAGTGGTGAGTAACGCTGGCCCGACTGATCATAGCCATATGCAGGCCAGTCTGTTTGACCGTAGGCGACAGGAGCGAAGAGGCCCGCGAGCAGAACGGCTGCAAGGATTCTCATCGAAATCTCCAGAATTGTGAACGTGACCGAAAATTCGGTAGTGACTCAATCTGAAAGGGACCGTGCCCTCTCCGTCCCGAAGAGCACGTGACGGAGAGGCCTCTACAAGACCTTATCGCAGATGTCCGGGTGGTTTTGTAGAGGCCGCCCGCTTTTAGGGCGGGCAGCTTTTCGGTGCATCCACAATTCAAGCTGACGCACTTATCGAGTGGCGACGGGCACTCGGATCTTCTATCCCATCCGCAGGCCGCCGTTGACGTCCAGAACCGCTCCGGTGATGTAGCCCGCTTCTTCGCTTGCAAGAAACACCACGGCCGCGGCGACTTCCGCATCGCAACCCATGCGGCCGAGCGGTATTCGAGCGAGCAGTGCGTCTTTTACGTTTTGCGGCAGCGGGTCGGTCATGGGCGAAACGACGAAGCCCGGCGCAACGGCGTTCACCGTGATATTGCGGGAAGCGATTTCCAGGGCCAGAGCGCGCGTCAAGCCGATGAGTCCGGCCTTGGCGGCGACGTAATTCACCTGCCCCGGATTCCCCGTCTCGGCCACCACCGAGGTCACGTTGATGATGCGGCCATAGCGGGCGCGCATCATTACGGACATGGCCTGCTGCGCGCACAGATGCGCGCCGGTCAAGTTCGTGCGCAGCACGGCGTCCCAGTCGTCCGGTTTCATGCGCACGGCCAGGCCGTCGCGGGTTATAGCCGCGTTATTTACCAGGATGTCAAGCTTCCCGAATTTTTCAATGGCTTGGCGGAATCCGGACTTCACTTGTTCGGCGTCGGCCACATCCATCGCCACGGCCAGGCCTTCGCCCCCGGCTGCGGCAATTTCAGCGACGACGCCCGCCAATTTTTCGGCGTTGCGCGCCGCCGCGGCCACGCGCGCGCCGGCCTGCGCCAGCGCGAGCGCCGTGGCGCGCCCGATTCCTTGCGACGCGCCGGTCACCAGAGCGACTCGATCTTTCAGGCTGAACATGGGATTTTTTTTAGTAGCACAGCCACTCTTGGCTGTGCGGTTTTGAAGATTGCGTGTACTCCGCCGATTCAGCTACGATCGCAAAACCCGCACAGCCAAGAGTGGCTGTGCTACTTGCTACGCTTCCGCGGATTCGGACTGCGCTTGCGCGAGTTTCTCCAGCGTCGAGCGCAGGGATTTTTCATCCTCCACGTTGAACACGTGGATCGACCGGTCAATCTGCCGCAGCAGCCCCGTGAGGACGCGCCCGGGTCCCACCTCGACAAACGTGTTGACGCCCTGGTCGATCAGTTCGCGCACGGATTCTTCCCAGCGCACGGGCAAAGTGACCTGGCGGACGAGCGCCTCCCGCGCCTCATCTCCACTTGTGGTGAGCTCCGCGTCGGCATTGTTCACCAGGGGCACGCGCAAGGTGTGGAACGCCGTCGCACGCAAATCTGCTTCGAGCCGCTCCGCCGCCGGCTTCATCAGCGAGCTGTGAAAGGGTGCGGAAACCGCAAGCATGACCGCGCGCTTGGCGCCGCCCGCCGATGCCAGTTCCACGGCTCGTTTCACCGCTTCGGCATGGCCGGAAATTACAGTCTGTTCGGGTGAATTCAGATTGGCCGGCGCCACGACTTGTCCATCGGCTGCCTGCCGGCATATCCCCGCAACCTGCGCGGGAGCCAATCCTAAAATCGCCGCCATCGCGCCAACGCCTTCGGGCACCGCCGATTGCATGTATTCCCCGCGACGCCGCACGAGGCGCACCGCGTCGGCGAATTCCAGCCCGCCGGCCGCCACCAGCGCGGAAAATTCACCTAGGCTGTGCCCCGCGACATAGGCCGGCTGAACTCCATTCTCGGCGAGCACGCGATACGCTGCCACGGATGCAGTCAAAATCGCGGGCTGCGTATTCGCAGTCAGCTTCAGCGCCTCTTCACTGCCGTTGAAGCACAGATCGGAGACCGAGAATCCCAGGGCTTTGTCCGCCTCATCAAACACACTTCGGGCCGCCGGATGGTTCGCGGCTAGTTCCTTGCCCATGCCGGGGTACTGTGAACCTTGCCCCGGAAACAAAAACGCCAATTTTCCCATTGAATGAACCGCCGTTTCGTCGCTTATGCTTCCACAGGGACAGGAATCGTGGCAAGCTCTTGCTCGATTCTTTCGTTGACTCCGCCCCGCACCAGTTCCGTCGCCACCCTGATGGCATTTTTGATCGCCAGGGGATTCGAACTCCCATGCCCGATCACCGTCACGCCCTTCACACCCAGCAAAGGAGCGCCGCCGTATTCCGAGTAGTCAATCTTCTTTCGAAAGCTCTTATAGGCCTTGCGCGAGAGCACGTACCCGACTTGCGAACTGATGGTGCTCTGCAACGCTTCCTTCAGCATCGACGCAATATGCTGCGCGACGCCTTCGCTGATCTTCAGGGCGATGTTTCCGATGAACCCGTCACAAACGATGACGTCCACGGAGCCGTTGAAAATATCGCGCCCTTCCACATTTCCCGTGAAATTCAACGAGGACAGTTTCAAGCGACTGTACGCTTCGCGCGTCAACTCGTTGCCCTTCGATTCTTCCTCGCCGATCGACAGCAGCGCCACCTTAGGCCGCCGCGTTCCGAAAATCGCCCGGTAGTAAATCTCGCCCATCACTGCAAATTGGACGAGGTGCGCGGGCTTGGAATCCACGTTCGCGCCCACATCGAGCAATACCGCTGTCCCGCCGCGCGATGTCGGAAACGGCGCAGCCAGGGCCACCCGATCCACCGAAGAGAGCGTGCCTAGCCCAAATCGCGCCACCGCCATCACCGCGCCGGTATTCCCCGCGCTGACCAGCGCATCGGCCTGGCCGCTGCGCACGAGCTTTGTCGCGACGTGCGCCGAACTGTCTTTTTTCTTCCGGAAAGCTTGCGTGGGCGAGTCATCCATCGTGATGACTTCGGTCGCAGGAACAATCTCGATGGGCAACCCGCGATGCGGATGCTTCGCCAGCTCCTTCTTCAGCTCAGGCGCAAGGCCAACCAGAAGGATTCGAACTCCCAACTCGCGAGCGGCCTGCACTGCGCCCTCAACCTCAGGACGCGGCGCATGGTCTCCTCCCATCGCATCTACGGCTATGGTGATCATTCCAACTCCGGTAGGGGAACCGCGCAAAGGCCGTACACTTCCGGGCGTCAGGTCCCGGTGTCCACGACTTCCCGGCCTTTATAATAGCCACACTGCGGGCAAGCCTGGTGAGGCTGTTTCATTTCATGACAGTTGGGGCACTTGGCGAGGGCCGGTGCTTTCAGATGATCATGAGCGCGCCTGCTGTTCTTCCGCGCGTGGGAATGACGCCGTTTTGGATTGGGCATACAAACTCCTTCTTATGGCCCCAAAAATTGTATGAGGCATTCTATGGTGTTTCGCCTGGGATTCCTATTGCTTTTTGAACCAGTCCTGTTTCAGACGCGCCAGAGGCGCCATACGCGGATCGCCTGCGTGACTTTCACAGCGGCATTCCTCATTATTCAAATTCACTCCGCACTGGGGACACAGCCCCCGGCAATCGCTGCGGCAAATCGCCTTCATCGGCAAAGCCAGGAGGACTTGCTCGGCCAGAACATCGGCCAGGAACATTCCTTCGCCCTCGAAAAACGCTATTTCGGTGTCGTCGAGCTTCAGGCGCTCCTCTTCTTCCTTGGTCATGGTCGCGAGAGGCTTGTAAAAGAGGTCAAATTCACGGGCAATATCCTCATGCACGGGTTCGAGGCAGCGCGCGCACACCATCTCCAGGCGCGTATGCAGTTCCCCTGTGACGCGGATCTGCCCTTCCACGAGTTCGGCGGTCGCGCGCACCTCGAGAGACTCCGCCTGCCGGAAGTCGCCGGTGCGGAAGTCAACCGTTCCCGGGGCATAGCTCTTCCGGATGCGGATTTTTCGGACGGCCAGCTCTTTTACGTCTAGGAACATCGGTATTCACCGCTTGAATGGGGTTCCCTGATACTCTCCCCAAAACCCATTATATGTCCCGCCCGAGTGATGTCAAGGAAGGCACTGCGCGGTTCGTTGCGAGTGGTTCGAAACAGGTACGTGTAGGACAGACTTCAGTCTGTCGCATGTAGGCATGCACCATGAACGAAAACCCGACAGGCTGAAGATTCTGTGTGAGAACTCAAAATTCACACATTTATGTAGCGCCCGCCTTCAGGCGGGCACTTTGGAATTAAACAGATGCCCGCCTGAAGGCGGGCGCTACATAAACTAAAACCGAATTCTCACACAGACTCTGAAGCCTGCCCTACGCGGATCGCGCCGAGCCTGTGCCTAGCAACTCCGCATGCTGGCGAAGCAGGAAATGATCGGTCATTCCGGCGATGTAGTCGCACACGACTCGATACTTGGGGGCGCGTTGGGCTAGCTCGGCGTAGGCTTTGGGCATCGCGCCGGGATGCTCAACGTAAAAATCGAAGAGTTGGGTGAGGGCTTCCACTGAGCGTTCGCGGTCGCCGACGATTGCGGGATTGTTGTAGAGACGCGCGAGCAGGAATTTTTTTAGCACCGCGTTTTCGGCGGCCATGGGAGCGCTGAAGCCCGCGAGACGGCGCGGCGCGTGACGGACATCTTCTACGCTTTGAACGCCCGACGCCGCGACGACGGATCGCGTGTTCTCGATCAAGCCGGTCGCCAGATGGTCGAGGACGCGCTTGGCGGCTTCGTTGAATTTCAATTTCTCGAGGCCCTGCGGGTGGCTGCGCTCGACTTCTTCATAAAACCGCGCGAACAGAGGCACCTCGACGCAAATCATTTCGATATCCAGCACATGCGCTTCGTAGCCGTCGTCCAGGTCGGCGGTGTTGTACGCGATCTCGTCGACGAAATCGATCAGCTGCGCTTCAAGGGGCGGACGCTGGTCAAGCAAATATTCCGAGAGCTCGGGATATTGCGCCGCGTCGTAATCGCGTCGAATGCTTGACGATGCCTTCGCGGACCTCAAACGTGAGATTGAGGCCGGGAAAATCCAGATAGCGCTGCTCGAATTGCTCGACGATTCGCAGCGCCTCCAAATTGTGATTGAAGCTGTCTCCATGCGGGCGCAGCAATTCATCGAGCTTGCGCTCTCCCGCGTGGCCGAAGGGCGGATGTCCGATATCGTGCACCAAGGCTAGAGCCTCGGCGAGGTCGGCGTTGAGTTCCAGCGCTCCGGCGACGGTGCGCGCAATCTGCGCGACTTCCAGAGTGTGCGTGAGGCGGTTGCGGAAATGATCGGAATAGCGCGTGGTGAAGACTTGCGTTTTTGCTTCGAGGCGCCGAAAGGCCCGCGAATGGATCACGCGGTCGCGGTCGCGCGCATAATCGTTGCGGTAGGGATGAGACGGTTCGGGATAACGCCTGCCCCACGATTTCGCTGCGTCCATCGCATAGGAGGCCAGTGCCATGGCACGATTCTATGCCACGGCGCGAGTGATGCCAAATCGTCGCGGGCGTTTGCGCCGGTGTTACTTCTGAATTGGCGGTCGAGAGTCAGCCGGTTCAGGCTGATCGAGGGTTGCGTCGATGACTCCGGTAAACGCGATGAAGTGATGTTGAAAAGCGGAAATCTGGGTTGCCAGCGCGCCGTCAATGCCGAGAACTTCCCTGGCGTAGCCCAGGGACTTCTGCGATCCACTCGTTCCGTTGACGGCCATGGGATTCATTAAACTCTCGTCCAGCGCATCCAGATTGCGCGCGAGTTCGTTCAAGTCGATCAAAAGGAATAAGTCGAGTTTGAGCGTTTGCTTCTGCGAGAGTTTTTGGATTTCGTCGCGGGTGTCGTCGAGCGACTGCAAACAACGGCTGTAGCTTCTCTCCAGTTCCTGTTTCTCCTGAAGATCGAGGCTCAGGGATTTCACGTCCATCTTTTTCATCCGCAACTGTGAGTGAAGCAGATCCGAATCCAGGCGCGTGAGAAAGGTCGAGAATTCCTTGTCGTTCATGAGGCGCAGCGCGACCGGCTTCTCCGGCGCCGTGGCGATTTGTCCTGTTTCAAATTTGGTGGTGTTGGCAAACACAGGGATGGCGCTCAGGATTGCGACTCCCGTGATGAGTAACTTGCGAATCATTTACCGATCCTCCCGACTCCCCAGCTCATGCGACCATTTTGCTCGCTGTGCCTGGGCCAGTCCCCACAGACTAAGAGGCAACCTGTGGGCCATCCATAGAAGTACAGGTAACGCGTCCGGCACAGATATGGTAATCCCAAGAAATGTAAGGACTTAGTACGTCGATTCCGCTGTGAGTCGGCTCCAGCGGCGGAGGAATCGCAGCGGTCCGATCAGTCGAATGCCATTAAGTGTTATGTCAGGACGCCGAAGAATGTCAGACAGCTTGTTCGAGCGAAAGTGGGGCAAAGTGTTTGGTAGGACAGCCACTCTTGGCTGTCCCTCGCAGGCTTGCAAGGACTTTCGGGGACAGCCAAGAGTGGCTGTCCTACGTACCCCCCAGCAATTCTACTCACAACTTCCGAACCGTCTAATCAAGTGAAATCAATTTGCTCCGTTCGCGGGCACAGGCATCGTCACCAGCCCTTTGTACATGAACTTTTGGACTCGCCTGCCGTCCTCCACTTCCGAACTGTAGAGGTTGCCTTTGTTGTCGGTGGTCATGTGATGCAGCACGTCGAACTCGCCGGGCGCGATGCCGGGCCGGCCGAACGAGTCCAGCGCCTGAAGCGTCTTGCGGTCGAAAACCCAGATTCGCGCGGGGCTTCTGCTGGCCACGTACAGGAAGCGCTGCCCTGGGTCGGCCGAGAAGGCCACGCTCGCCGCTGTGTTACCGTTATTGCAACCGGCCCCGGCTACCAGGCACCAGCGATCGATCCATACCTGGGTTATGTATTTGCCATCGGTCGTGAAGATTTGGACTCGCTTGCCGCCGCGGTCGGCGACATACACGAGGCCGTCGTTGGAAACTTTGACGCCGTGCACGGGCGGCACAAATTGCGAAGGCCCCGGGTCTTTGGGATCAAAGCCCGTGGCCAGGGTGCGCGTGGCTTCCTCTTCCTCGGCCGCTGCTTTTGCGGCCTCTCCCGTCAATGCGGGCGGGCGCGGGGGATCGTCCATCGGAGTGTTGCCGAACGCGCCCCACATGCGCTTGTACGCGCCCGTGTCCGCATCGAACACGATGACGCGCTTGTTGCCGTAGCCGTCGGCAACGAAGATTTCGTTGGTCTTGGGATAGACGAAAACGTCGGCGGGCTTCCAAAGACTGGTGGTATCCGCGTTGGTCTTCTTTTGCGCGGCATGGCCGATCTGCATTATGAATTTGCCGTCTTTCGTGAATTTCAGGATCTGATCGTCGTTTCCATTGCCGCTGATCCAGACATACCCTTTGTAGTCCACGGTAATTCCGTGCTCGGTCGAGGGCCAGGTGTAGCCGTCTCCTGACTTACCGCCCCAGCCCTGAATGTAATTGCCCGCCGCATCGAATTCCATCACGGGCGGTCCCGTTTTTACGCCGGGCTTGACGGTTCGCGAGCGATGAATGATCCAGATGTTGCCGTCGGCATCGGCCGCCGCACTGGACACCTGGCCGAGCGTCCAACCGTTCGGAATGTGCGGCCAGGATGGATCGACAACGAATTTCGGTACTTCAACCTTGTTGGCTGGCAGTGGAGGAGCGGCGGAAGTTCGGCGAGAGCCAGCTATCGCAAACGCCACGACAGCCGCCAAGACGATACCTGCGCTCATACAAAACAAATCATGACGGGCTTTTCTTTTCGCGCCAGGACAAACGCGTGATGCTCGCGCTCGATTCCGCTTCATTTCCATAGCGATCCTCCTTTTCGTCTTTCCACCGGACCGCACTGATCCATGTGGATCGACACGCCTTCACGGAATTTCCGAATTTTACATTTGGCTGGTGCATCGTACGATTCTCTTGCCTTGGACACAACGAATTTACTAACAAACCTGCCCAAGCGATTTTGCGCCGTGAATTTTCTTGTGTGGCCGGTGTATAGTAAACGTAGAGCACAACATTTAAATAAACGGGAGAGTTTCGATCATCGAATCACAAGGTGTGGCCATGAAACACAGGCTTGGAATCGCTTTCCTTCTCGCGGTCGGTGCGATTTTTGTGGCGCTACCGCTCTTCGCTCACCATTCGAGCTCGTCGTACGACATGGAGCATCCGGTCAACATGAAGGGTGTGGTGAGCAACGTGGAATGGACCAATCCTCACGTGTTCATTTTCCTGAATGTTAAAGACGAAAACGGCAGCGTCGAAGAGTGGCGCGTTGAAGGCAACAGTCCCAATATGCTGTTCCGCGTGGGTTGGAAGAAAGAAATGATCAAGGCGGGAGACCAACTGGTGGTGAATGGCGCACTTGCCAAAAACGGATCAAAAATCATGCGGCTCATCAGCATTACCCTGGCGAACGGCCAAAAGTACGACGGGCAAGGATTCAAATAATCCGAATGGGGATGCAAACAGGGGGCGGGTCCAAAGTGCGGAATCAATCCATCAAGTGCGCGCTCATGGCGTCGGCTTTTGTTCTGCCCCTCGTTATTTTCGCTCAGACAACGCCGCACGCGGGACCTGCGAAAACTCGAGCTGTTTCGGCCGCGCCTGACTTTTCCGGAGTCTGGTTTATCGACGAATATCACAGAAACATCCTTCCCAAAGAAGATCCTCCCTTTCAACCCTGGGCGGAGGCAAAATTCAAGGAGCGGCAGTCCGAAAAATTGCATCAGGATCCCGATTCCGGACCCGACCCGACGGAACGATGCATACCGCCAGGGATACCCAGGGAGATGCTGCAGCCCTTTCCGTGGGAGATCGTGCAGGCGCGCGACAGGGTGATCATGATATTCGAGTACCAATCCTTGATCCGTCAGATTTTTACGGACGGGCGGGGACATCCGAAGGATCTCGAGCCGACTTACATGGGCAACGCGATTGGAAAATTTGAAGGAGACACTTTGGTGATTGATACAGTCGGGTTCAATGACAAGACCTGGCTCGACCCGATGGGTTTGCCGCATTCCGATGCCCTCCACGTGGTCGAACGCCTGCGCCGCGTGGATCACGATACTTTGGTGGACGAATACACCATCGAGGATCCGAAAGCGTACAAAAAACCCTGGACCACTCAGAAAACCTTCAAACTGAAACCGGACTGGCAGATTCAGGAGTACGTCTGCACGGAAAACAACACGGTTAAGTAAGACTCTTCCTGTGGCGAAAATTCTCGTTGAATTTTGAACACAGATGTATGTTATCTATCAAGGTTGCAACGGCGAAACGCTTTGTCGTAGGATCGAAGTTCGCATGATGATCAAGCGCATATTCGCCGGCTCGATCGTGGCGCTACTCCTGTCAGTTTCCTCGTTTGCCGCGGCATGCGATGTCTCTTGCGCGTTCGCTTCGATGAGCTCGGATTGCCATTCGCAACAAACCAAATCACAAGACTTGGCGCCTGGCGGCATGAAAATGGACGGCTTGTCCATGGCCGGAATGACCATGCCGGGAATGGCCAATGGCGAAGACCAACAGGCGGTTCCTGCGATTTCGCGGTTGAAAGCGAGCCATCCGTCCATCGGCGAAATGGGGCCGTGCGAAAAGCAGGCATGCGATAACGGCTCAGTCGTTTTCGCAAAGACGACTCGTTCCGGCGATTCACATTTTCATTCCGTTTTAGCGATTGCTGAAACTCCCCGCGCCGATGGTGCACTTACACTGCTACGCGGCGCGCGGGATGACATTGCAACGTACCAGGTTCGTGACGGAAGTCCCCTCCATCTACGTCTGCGAATCTAGAACTCGCCGTGTTCCTACCTCTCAGCATTTCTCTGCGTCCTCTGTGTTGAAAGCTTTTTCCTGGCAAAAAGGCAAAACATTTAACACAGAGATCACGGAGTACACAGAGAAACCGACTCCATTGATACAAGAGGAATCATCCTTGGGAGATATTTTCTATGCGGCCCTGGATCGCGATGTTCTCGCTACTTCTGGTAATTCCGGCGCCTGCCGGAGCGCAGCAAAGCAGCAAGAAAGGCGACGACATGCAAGGCATGCCCGGAATGGGCGACACGCAAATGCCAGGAATGAACATGGGTGGAACCGAATTGATGACCATGCATCCGGAAACATTCCTGCAGGAAATCGTCCGCCACACCGGGTCGGGCACGAGCGCCGAACCCGATTCCACTCCGGTTCCAATGCTGATGACGAAGAAAAGCGAGTGGACCTTGATGTTCCACGCAAACGTATTCGTGCTGGACGAGCAGCAATCGAGCCCGCGCGGCGAAGACAAATTTTTCTCGACGAACTGGTTCATGGGCATGGCGCAACGCCCCCTGGGGCCGGGCGTTTTTACCGCGCGCGCGATGCTGAGTCTCGAACCCGCCACGATCACGGGACGGCAGTACCCGCTGTTGTTTCAGCAAGGCGAAACGGCTTTCGGGAAGCCAATTGTTGACGGGCAGCATCCACATAATTTCTTCATGGAGATTGCCGCGCTGTACGACCTGAAATTGGGGACGAACGGCCTGCTTTCGTTTTATGCCGCGCCCATTGGCGATCCGGCGATCGGACCGATTGCTTACCCGCACCGCGCGTCCGCGTCGGAAGATCCTCTGGCCGCGCTCGGCCACCATCAGGAAGACTCGACGCACGTCGCGGAGGACGTGCTTACCGTGGGCGCAACCTACCGCATCGCGCGGATCGAGGCGTCCGGCTTTCATGGACGCGAACCAAATGAAAATCGCTGGAACATCAGCCAGGGAAAAATCGATTCGTGGTCCACTCGGTTGACCCTGCAGCCGGGGAGAAATTGGAGCGGGCAATATTCGTACGGTCGAATCACAAGTCCGGAAGGTCTTTTCCCCAATGAAAACCAGGAGCGCATGACCACGTCGGCCATGTATAACCGTCCGCTTCACAACGGCAATTGGGCCAGCTCGCTGATTTGGGGACGCACGAAGTCACTGGAAGAAAATTCCATTTTCAACAGCTATGTACTCGAGTCGACGCTGCGGTTTCTCACACGCAACCATGCCTGGACACGGATCGAAAACGCGGATCGCTCGAACGAGTTGCTCCTTGGCGAGAATCCGCTATCGCCAAATTTTCAGGAAATACCGATTGGGCGAGTGCAGGGATATACTGTCGGATACGATCGGGATTTCGATATCGTGCCCCACTTCAGCTCAGCAGTTGGTCTGCAAGTGACGGTCTATGGCGTGCCGGAAATTCTGAAAGCTGTTTACGGTTTCCATCCGGCGGCCATAGCGGTGTTCGTTCGGATCCGGCCATCTTCCGGAGAAGAGAAATAATACGGCCAGAATCAGGAGCAAGGGAGAGAGACGAAAATGAAAATCCCGAAAGCGATTCTTTGGATATTGCTCGCCGCTGTGATCGCGGGGCTCGCGTACGGCGCGGTTTTGCTGCGGCACGGAATCAGCGCCCGCAAGGATCCTTCGCAGGGAGAGATCAGAGTTGCGCGCGCCCTGCGGCACATGGCCATTCCCAAGCTCGACCGCGAAGATGAGAACCCGTGGAAGGACGTGGCTACGCCCGATGTGATGAAGGATGCTCGCGAGCACTTTGCCGATCACTGCGCGCAATGCCATGCCAACGATGGGAGCGGCAACACGGAAATGGGCAAGAACCTCTACCCCCGTGCGCCGGATATGCGCCTGCCGGCAACGCAGAATCTTGGCGACGGCGAACTATATTACATCATTCGCAACGGCGTTCCACTGACGGGAATGCCAGCCTGGGGCGAGCCTCATACCGACCAGGATGATGAAAGCTGGCAACTTGTCCTGTTCATCCGCCACTTGTCTCATCTCACTCCCGAAGAAATCAAAGATATGGAAAGCTACAATCCGATAGGCAAGATGGAAAAAGAAGAGGAGCCGGAGGAGGCTCCCAGCGCAGCAAAACCATCAGGGAAACCCGCCGAAGAACATCATCACCACTGACGCAGTTGATTTAGGTACTAGCTGCCCCGGGAAGAAGGCCCTGCCCTTAGTGATCAGCTCTTGGAGTTGAGCAACTCTAAACCCTGATCCGCTTCCTGGGCCGCGTCGGGGAATTCTTGCTTGACCTGGTTGTAGAGCTTCGTGGCCTGCGCAGGATCGGTCTTGCGGTAATAATCCGCGAGGGCCAGCATAGCCATTGGCTTCGGAACAAATAGGCTGGGCTTATCCGACAATTGTATGTACAGAGCCACTGCCTGCGGACCCTTGTTTTCCTGCTGGTAGACTTCGGCCAATTGGAACTTGGCGAGGCCCGCCAGATTCTCGTCGCCGCTTGAAACAACCTGGTCGAGATTTTTCTCCGCTTCCGCATACTGCTTCAGCTGGACTTCGGAGAGAGCCGCATAATAACGCGCCATTTGCCCGGGCTTCGTGCGCCCGTATTGGCCTGCGACCGCGAGAAATTTTTTGTCGGCGTCGGCGAACTTATTCTTTTCGTCGAGGTAGGTAATCTCAACCGGGTCGGCCGGTTCCCCGGCGGCGCGAATCCGCGCCTGGAATATTTTCATGGCATCGTCGAGCGACGCCGAGGCCTTGGCCGTCTGCCGCCGCGCGTAAGTGTTCCACCCAAAGACCGCCAGCACCACGACCAGAGCCGCCGTAACCACGAGCCACAAAGCCTGCTGATGCGAAGCGACCGATTCGACGCCCTGGACAAACTTCTCCCGGATCTCGTCCTTCTTCAGGTCCTTGCGCAAGATATGCTGCGCCACAGAGTCTTCCCTCCACAGGTTTCCGAATCGCTAATCGTACCACAGGTTTCGATTCCAGGTCTGGGACCAGAAATCAAACGGCCCATACGAAACCTGCGCTACGCTGAAAAGCGAAAGGGCCCTGTCCGCTGATGCGCCGGGCAAGGCCCTCAGAACACGTGTACCCGATTAGGAAGCAGCGGTGACGTTTTCAGCCTGATAGCCCTTCGGTCCTTGTTTGACCTCGAACTCGACCATCTGGCCTTCGTTCAGTGTCTTGTATCCGTCCATTTGGATGGCGGAGAAGTGAACGAACACGTCTTCGCCCGACTGGCGTTGGATGAAACCATACCCTTTTGATGCGTTGAACCACTTGACCACACCTTGTTCTCTGCTCAACTTAGTAGCCTCTCTATCTTGAGCGGTCGCTGTTTGCCGGGCGTAACGCCAGTTGGTGGTAGATAAATGTCCGCCGTTACCAGTGACCCTCCCCCCGTTCGTCCTGAGTACTCAACGAGGGCGGTAAACCCTGGCGGGCCTTCGAGCACCTACGGAATTACAGGACCCACAAAAGCGGGCCATGAATACAACAAAATTGGGCGGCTGTCTAGAGAATTTCCCGAATCGGGAATCGCTCAAAATTGCCTGTGGATGGAAGTGGCCGCGCGTCCCTAGCTTCATGAGTTCATTCTAAGAACGAAAACTGGAAACCGCCTGGGCCTCTTGATTGTGGATGTCGAAAACCGTGTACAGTTTTGTGATTTGCAGGAGGTCGGTCACTTTCTTATTCAGATTCAGGAGCTTGATTTCCCCGCCCTCGCTTTTTACCAAACGGTATCCGGCGACTAATTCACCGAGCCCGGTGCTATCGATGTAGTTGATTCCGGCCAAGTTCATCACGATCTTCTTGCGACCCCTGGCAATGTTTTCGCGAACGAGATCGCGCAGCAGGGCGCTGCCTTCGCCCAGCGTGATTCGACCGTCCATGTCGATCACCGTGACTTCTCCGATTTCACGGGTGGTTGCTTTGAAGCTCATTACAAGCCTTTCCCAGCGATTGCGTTGTCTCTGGAGCGAAACGCGCTGCCCAGGTCTTACCGATCGGTTGGAAGCTCACCGCTTGTGGCGCTTGGCCATGACCACTTCGGCGCCTCCGGCTGAGCTGGAGAGAACATCGACCTCATCCATGAACGCCTTCATCAAGAGGACTCCGCGGCCGGAATCGCCGAGGACATTCTCATCCTCACGGGGGTCGGGCACGTCTTCCAGGCGAAATCCCGCACCCTGGTCCAACACACGGATCACCAGCTTGTCTTCCAGCAGTTCAAAGATTACGTGGATTTTTCTCTCGCGGCGCTGTTTGTTGCCGTATTGAAAGGCATTCATGACGCCTTCGTGCACCGCCAGGCCAATCTTGTATTGATCGTCCTCGCCAAATCCGGCTACCGCGGCAACGCGCACACCCACTTCTTCGGCGAGAGCAATGCTCTCGATCAACGTCTCCAGAACGACTTCAATCCGCTGAGGTTTTGAGGGCATCCAGCTGTCGGAACCCGCCTAGGGACTTGTATGGGTAGCACAGCGCCATCGGGTAAGTCAATCCGAGACATGCGGTTGGGAGAAATGGCGCGGCGTGGTTGGGGGCCAAACCGGGAGGAAAAAATGTTAAGTTTGAAAGTTCGGAGTACGCATGGGTTCTTATCTGTTGCTCATCATCGCCGCAAACTTTGGTGATGCTGGTGGCGGCCATCATCGGCGGGTACATCGGGGCGCGCACCGCCAGAAGAGTGAACCCGCGCTACATTCGCGCAGCGGTTACTGTGGTGAGTGCGGGGATTACGATCGCGTTCTTCCTGCGGCGGTATTAGGTTTTAGTGGCGCAGGCTTCAGCCTGTGGATTTTGGTCCTTGCAAGGCCGAACCCCCACAGGCTGAAGCCTGTGCTACTAAGTGCTACGAAGCCTTCTCTTTCGCGTACACCAGAAAATCCTCGTACGGGCCCTTGAAGTCCTCGACGTGGCCGCCTTTGCATTGCCAGATGCGCGTGGCGACTTCGTCGATGACGTCGTGATCGTGCGTGACGAACAGGACCGTGCCGGGATATTTCTGCAAGGCGATGTTGAGGGCGTTGATGGCTTCCAGGTCCAAGTGGTTCGTGGGCTCGTCGAGCACCAGGACGTTTGGCTTTTGCAGCATCAGCTTGCAGAAGATCAGGCGGGCCGATTCGCCTCCGGAGAGGGCGCGCGTGGATTTCTCGGCGTCCTCGCCGCTGAAGAGCATCTGGCCGAGCACAGCGCGCAATTCCTGCTGCGAGGCCTTCGGATCGAACTGGTGCAGCCACTCGACGACGGTCGTGTCCTTGGCGATTGTATCGGTCGTATCCTGGGCGAAGTAGCCCACTGCCACTTCATGGCCCCACTTGACGTTGCCGGCGTCAGCGAGAAAGTGGCGGTCGGCGTCATCGACATACCCCGGAGCGCTGCGAACGAGCGATTTGAGCAGCGTCGTTTTGCCCGCCCCGTTGCGCCCAATCACCGCGATCTTTTCGCCGCGTTCGACGTTCGCGGAAAATTTGTCAATAACGGTATGCCCGTCGTAGGCCTTTCTGAGCCCCTTGAATTCGAGGGGATGGCGGCCCGAGGGATTTTTCATGTCAAAACGGATATACGGCCGGGCGATGTTTGACCTGGCCAGCTCCGAGGTTTGGATGCGCTCGACTTCTTTTTTGCGCGACATCACTTGCGAGGAGCGCGTGCCGGCCGAGAAGCGCGCGATGAATTCGTTCAGTTGCGCGATTTTCTTTTCGCGCACGGCATTTTCGGATTCGATGCGGGAGCGAATCTGCGTTTTGGCCAGGACCATGTCGTCATAGCCACCCGTGTACATGATCACGGTCTGATAGTCGATGTCGGCGGTGTGCGTGCAGACGCTGTTCAGAAAATGGCGGTCGTGCGAGATGACGATAAGCACGCCAGGGTACTCGTGGAGATAATCCTGCAGCCAGTGCACGGAATCAAGGTCCAGGTGGTTGGTCGGCTCGTCGAGCAGCAACGCCGCCGGATTGCCGAACAGGGCTTGGGCGAGGAGGACGCGGACTTTTTGGCCGCCTTGGAGTTCGCTCATCTTGCGCTCGTGCAGAGTCGATTCGACGCCGAGGCCGTCGAGCAGGATCGCGGCGTCCGCCTCCGCGGTGTACCCGCCTTCGTCGCCGACAATTCCTTCGAGTTCGCCGAGGCGCATGCCGTCCTTGTCCGTCAACTGCTCGTGAGGTTTGGCGTACAGCACATCCCGTTCCTGGAGAGCCTTCCACAACGGGGCGTTGCCCATGATGACCGTGTCGATGACGCGAAATTCGTCAAAAGCAAACTGGTCCTGCCGCAGGATACCCAGCTTCTTTGGCCGCGAGACCGAACCTTTCGTTGGTTCGATATCTCCTTCCAAAATCTTCATCAGGGTGGTTTTGCCGGCGCCGTTCGGGCCGGTGATGGCATAGCGGCGCCCTTCGAGGAACGAGCAGGTGACGTCCTCGAACAGGACCCTGGCGGCGTAGCGCATAGTGACGTTATTCAGCGAAAGCATATCTCTTCATTATAACGTGAAATTGCTGTGCGTGCTTGCTGACTGGGGCTGCGTGAGCGTATTCTGAGCCGTATCAGTGGCGCAGGCTTCAGCCTGTGGGGTTTGATGGCTGCTAGGACCAAAACCCACAGGCTGAAGCCTGCGCCACTAGATTCGCTGACGATCTAAGATTCGCGATTGGTTTATGGGTCGGAGATGATTCGAAGATGAACAAGCACTTATGGGCAGGGGCGTTTGCAATCCTACTTGCCGCTACGATTGCGCTGGCCGGGCAATCCGAGAATACAAAGGCGGGGGCGTGGTCGGGCGTCATCGTCAACGGTTCGTGCAACGCCGATGAGGCTTTCGCCGAGGCGGCGAAGTGTACTGCTGAAACTGCTGGCGCTGCCCTGGCGCTGTATGACGATACGATCCGGCAAGTCTACGCGCTCGAGCCGCAGGATCAGGCGCGGGGACATTTGGGGGACAGCGTCACAATTCAAGGCACATTGGAGGGGAGCGCGATTCACGTTGCTTCTCTCCAGATGTTTTCCGAAGTTGGACTTCGCGCGGGACAGCATGCTCCTGATTTTTCCGCGCGCGACCAATTTGGCAAAATGCAAACTCTCGAAGCGCTCCGGGGATCGAAAGGCACCGTACTTTTGTTTTACCGCTCCGCCGATTGGTGCCCCTACTGCAAAGGCCAGCTGATCCAGTTGCAGGCGGCCAAGGAACGCTTCGAGAAGCAGGGGATCAAGCTGGCGGGGATCAGCTACGACAGCGTGGAGATCCTGAAATATTTCTCCGACCGGCGCAAGATCGACTTCCCTCTTCTTTCCGACCCGGAATCAAAAATCATTCGGATGTATCAAGTTTTGAATGCGGAGGCGATAGGGCCAAACGCGGGGATGGCGCGGCCGGGATATTTTTTCATCGACACGGAAGGCATGATTCGAGAGAAATTTTTCGAGGCGAAGTATCGCGAGCGGCTGACCGGAAATACAGTGCTCTCGAAGCTCTTCCCGGAATTGGGCGAAGAAGTCACCGATACCGTCGAAGCTCCGCACTTGCAACTCAGCGTGGGACAATCGGACCGCGTAGCCGTTCCGGGCAATCTCGTGACGTTAACGGCCGAAGTCCGCCTTCCGCCGGACGTGCACGTCTATGCGCCGGGGACAAAGGGATACAAGACGGTCAAGCTTTCGATCGATCCCCTTCCCGATTTCGAGTTGAGGCAAGCCAATTATCCCTCCGCAAAGATTCTGTATCTGCCTGCCATCAAGGAACGCGTGCCTGTCTTTGAAGGCGCATTCCGTATCCGCCAAGAACTGAAAGTAAATTCCATGGCCGAATTCAGCGGCGCTCTGGGAGCGGATGGGAAAAAGGTTACAGTCCGGGGAAACCTCGAATACCAGGCGTGCGACAGCAAGATTTGTTTTTTGCCGACGGCCGTGCCGGTCGAGTGGCAGTTCCAAATCGTGCCGCTCGATCGCCAGCGCGCTCCAGAAGATATCCGCCACAAGTAACAGTATCCAGTGAGTGTGCCCTAGCGCCTTCGGCAAGTGGCGAGGGTAGCCAGAAGAAGGGAAAGGGAGACGTGGGGACTACCACCTCCCTTCCCTTATGCCCAAAACGAGCCAAGCGTGTCGGAGGTCGCTTGACCTTCCTCTATTATTTATATCGCAGTACGATATGTCAAATGATGTTTTCTTCCCGAACAACAGGGAAGCGCGGTTACCTGCTATTGTGTAGACGCCGCGAGTCGGAATCCTTCTTGGTCCTTTTCTTAAGCCTGCGAATTTTTCCGATTCAGAGAATCCGGACCCCGCGGGCTGAATAGTCAGAGGGCCGATTCGACTCCGAGCAGGCCAGCGGCTAAAGCCTTATTCATTCCGCATACTTTACGGCACGGCTTGAAGCCGTGCCCTACAAAGATTCGGCAGTCACCACACAGGCTCTGAAACCTGCGCCACTTGCCATGGGCTGCTAGGCCCAGTAGGTGCGGTCGAGCGTGCGGTATTGGATGGCCTCGCCGAGATGGCGGGTCTCCAGATTTTCAGAGGCGTCCAGGTCGGCGATCGTGCGCGCGACTTTCAGGATGCGGTCGTGGGCGCGCGCGGAAAGGCCGAGGCGGCCGATCGCGTTTTCCAGCATTTTTTCGCCTTCTTCGCTGATGGCGCAGAATTTCCGGATCAGCTTCGGCGGCATCTGCGCGTTCGAGAAGACTTTTCGTTCGCCGGCATAGCGCTTGGACTGGCGGTCGCGTGCGCGCAACACGCGTTCGCGAACCGTGGCGGAATCCTCGGTCGTTCCGTTCCCGCGCAATTCCTTGTACTTCACGGCGGGAACTTCGATGTGAATGTCGATGCGGTCGATCAGCGGCCCGGAAATTTTCGAGACGTAGCGCTGAATTTGCGGCGGCGAGCAGTGGCACTGGCGCGTCGGATCGCCGAAAAACCCGCACGGGCAGGGATTCATCGCCGCCGCGAGCATGAACCGCGCGGGAAAGGTCACCGAAGTCGCGGCGCGCGAAATCGTGACCGCGCCGTCTTCGAGCGGCTGGCGCATCACTTCGAGGACGTTGCGCTCGAACTCCGGCAATTCATCGAGAAAGAGCACGCCGTGGTGCCCGAGCGAAACTTCGCCCGGCCGCGGGATCGCGCCTCCGCCGATCAGGCCCGCGTCGCTGATGGTGTGGTGCGGCGCGCGGAACGGCCGCGTGCCGACGAGACCGCGCGCGTCGTCCAAAAGTCCCGCGACGCTGTGGATGCGCGTCGTTTCGATCGCTTCCTCGAGCGACATGGGCGGAAGGATCGTGGGGATGCGCTTGGCAAGCATCGTTTTCCCCGCGCCGGGCGGCCCGATGAAAATAATGTTGTGGCCGCCGGCGCAGGCGACTTCGAGCGCGCGCTTGGCGGCCTGCTGCCCGCGAACGTCGCGCATGTCCACGGCATATTGCGCGGCGTCGGCCAGCATCGTGCCGGCGTCCACGCGCACCGGCGCGAACGATTCCGGCACGTTGACGAGGTCCACGGCTTGCGGCAGATTGCGCACGGCGAACACGTCGATCCCCTCGACGACCGCGGCCTCGCGCGCATTCGCTTCCGGCACGACCACGGCCTTGATCTTGTGTTCGCGCGCCGCGAGCGCCGCCGAGAGAGAACCGCGCACCGAACGGACCTGCCCGTCGAGCGAAAGCTCGCCGAGAAAAATGTATTGGTCGAGGCGCTTGCCGAAGAACGCGCCCTCACATCCCAGGATGGAAAGCGCCATCGGGAGATCATAGGCCGAGCCTTCCTTGCGAATGTCGGCGGGCGCCAGATTGACGGTGACGCTCTGAAACGGAAAATCGTGTCCGCAATTTTTCAGCGCGGCCTTGATGCGTTCGCGGCTCTCTTTGACGGCGATGTCGGGCAGGCCGACGATATTGAAATCGCCGGGCTTCCCCGAACCGACGTCCACCTCCACCTCCATCAGGTAGGCGTCGATGCCAAACACCGCGGCGCTGAAGTTCTTAAAATGCATGTGTCACTGGAAGTGACAACTTCCGGCGGGCGCAAGAATAGCGCAAATGCTCTTTGGTTGCTAGTGGAATTGATGCATGCCGAGGAATTGACATTTGTTATGAAGTAAACTACGATTTCAACAATCGAACAGGTGGCCTTACGAGTAGGGAAACCATGCACGCCCAGCGCATGATTCGGGTCTTCGCCGCTATCTTCCTGTGGATTTCGGTTTGCTGCGCGCAGCAATCCTCCCCAGAGCCAAGAGACTTTTCGTTCACGCAAGTCGACCTGGACTTGCTGGACAAGAGCAATCAACTCGACAAACAGCTCCAGGAAAAAGGCCTGGTGTACAACGACCTGGACACGACGAACTACATAACGAAGGTGGGCCGAGCCGTTCTTCCCGCAGGTCCCGAATATCAGAACGTTCATTGGCAATTTTTTGTTCTGCGTGACGCCGTCCCTAACGCCTTTGCACTGCCCAATGGATCCATCTACGTGCACACCGGCTTGCTTGCGGTGCTCGAAAACGAGGCGCAACTCGCCGGCGTGCTGGCGCATGAAGAAACGCATGTGATGAACCGGCACGGCTATCTCGAGAATCGGAGCTACCGCAAGAAGGCGGCGGCCGGCATCATCCTCGCCGGGGCGGCCTCGGCGGGTGGGTTAGCGGGGGGCATCGGCAATGAGGCGTCTCTGGTCGTTCAGCTCGCGATGCCTTCTATCTTAGTGTCGACTATCAATGGCTACAGCCGGGAGTTGGAGGAAGAAGCAGATTTGCGCGCCGTGCATGCTTTGGTGGATGCGGGTTATTCCGCTGGGGAGATGAAAAACTTCTTCGACGTGCTGCAGCAGGATCACGACGTGGACCTTTCCAAAAAGGGTTTCTACCAAGACCACCCCAAGCTGCAAGATCGCAGCCGTTACGTCGGCGATCTCGCAGCTTCCTTGAAACCTCGCACCGTCAGCCCCGCCGTCGAGGCGGATCGGTATTTGATTGAGACGGAAAGCGCCGTGCGGCACGACGCGGACTTGGAAATTCGCGCCGGAAGGGCGCGAACTGCCGTGTGGGTGATGGAACATATCGTGAAAAGGGATGACAAACTCGCTGAGAATTTTTATGTCCTCGGCGAGGCGTACCGTGGCTTGGGCCCGCGCACTCCTGAACCCAAACCGGAGGAACTCACCAACAAAGGGAAGGACGAAGCGCGGAAGATGATGTCGAAGATGACTGCCCAGGAGTACGACGCGGCGCTTTTGAAAGCCCCCGGCGGCCAGCAGGCGTTGGAATCGAATCAACAATTGGCGGAGAAAAATTACAGGAGAGCGCTCGAGATTTCGCCGGAATTAGCAGGGCCGCACCGGGGATTGGGGTTTTTGTATGAAGAAGAGCGCAAGCCCGAGCAAAGCGTTCAGGAATTCAGGAAATATCTTGACCTTGTGCCCTCGGCCGTGGATTCCCCGCAGATCAGAAGACGCCTAGCCGCGATGGAAAAAGGGACTGCGAATTCATCCCAAGCGCCTGACGGGAAGTGACCGCTTGAAACGTAAAACCAGGACATCACGGGTGGAGAATTCATGAAGCGTAACGCTATTTTTTGGATGGCGGGAATCTTCATTTTGTTTTTGCTGCCGAGTACGCTCCCTGCCCAGTATCAACCACAGGACTTTAGGACCGGGAAAAAGATGGTCAGGAACATTCTTATCCTGCCGCCAGAAGCGAGCGTTATGAAATCGGGCATGAAGGGAGCCGAGCCTCTTGTGGCCGAAGCGCAGACATTGGGATCGGATCTCACACCAATTGTGGGAAAGGTACTATCGGAAAAAGGATGCAATATTTTGCAGGACCCGTTCCGTTCGGACTCCTTGGACCGAAACCCTGACCTCAAATATGCGCTTTCCGATTTGCAGTCCCGGTATGACAAGTTGCAGGTTCTTCTTTTAAAAAAGCCAAAAGACGTAAAGACGGGACGCTTCTCGCTGGGAGACGAAGTGACAAACTTCAGCCCCGGCGCGGCCGCAGATGGTCTCGTATTCGTGCGCGCCAAGGGCTTCGTCCCAACGACAGGATTGAAAACATTCGTGGTCCTCACTGGAATGGGTATCACCTATAGCCATGTATCGCTCGACATATCCGTGGTCGATGCTCAAACGGGGACAATTCTTTATTTTGCAAAACCGAGCTTCAGCGGAAACTTCGTTGGCAAACCGGACGCCATGACGGCGTCGATCGTCAAATCGTTTTACGATTTCAGGCTCCAGGGCACACCCGAGAATTAAAGAATGCGTAACGGAAATAATTCATTGCGCATTCCCTGAATTGCTTTGGACGGCGAGGTACGGCCGGAAATCGTTCCATACGCGGTCGATCGACTTCTGATCCAAATCCTTCGATTCCGATTTGTCCGGCTCCTTTTCGGAATAAAGCTGGAGTGTGACTTTGCCGCAGGAGGGTGAGATCGCATCCGGCGGATACGAATAAATCCCTACGTAAGTTGCGTCGGTAACGTTTACAAAGGAGTTGTGGGCATTGACGACGGTAGCGGCCTTGCCCGGCTGGATGGGCTCGACTTCCTTCGTGCCGCAGAGAAGTTTCATTCTGTAAAAATCGGTCCTGAATTTCATGCGCGGGGCGCCGCTTGCGAACGGCTCGATCGAGGGAACTAATTCGCGCCCCAAAACCGACATGAATGTCTCGCGCAATTGGGGCGCGGCTTGCACGAGCAGCACCGGCTTGTATTCGCCCGTGTACTCGGCCCATTCGTGCAGGTCCTGAAGCGGCTCGAATGTGCTCTGTGAGGACTCGTTGCGCTTCTTCGTTCTCTTGTTTTTTTCCTGGGCGGCTGCGTGCCCCACTTCCGCTTGGAGTTCGTATTGGAGAACGGGAGTCCCGAGGGCCACATCGAACCCACCCACCGTGAAAATGTACGGCTTTCTATCGAACTTGGCCGGCTTGCTTATTTCCTTTAGGGAATCCAGCGGGTAAGGATCGCTCGGTTCCACGGGCAACAACCTCGCACTGGGGAGAGCGGCGTCCTTCATCTTCTTTCGAGCTTGCGCCAAGACCGGCAAGGTCTGATCGATTCGGACAACGCCCGTCACGCCGGGCCCGTTTCCGCCCGGCACCAAAAACGTGGTGATTCCGATGACTTCTCCCAGCGAATTGAAGAGAGGTCCGCCGGAATTGCCGTGATTGATGTTTACATCGGAAATGATGGCGCGCGCTTCGACCTTGCTGACGATGCCGCTGGTGATGATTTTCTTCAGTCCAAGGGGGCTGCCGATGGTAAACACTCTTTCGCCCTCGACAGCAAGTTCGCGGCCCGCTTGCGCCGTGGCGATGGGCGCTGTTGCGGCGCCGGGGAAGGCGCTGAGATCGGCGTAGAGAACGGCCACGTCCCGTTCCGCGTCAAACGCCAGGACCTTCGCCGCGACCTTCCGTTTGGCGTCGAATTGAACGGAGATCAACTCCGAAGGGCCGATTACGTGCTGGTTGGTCATGACCAGGCCTGAGGAATCGACAATGAAACCCGTGCCCGATCCGATTTCACTCCAAACGGTCACAACGGACTTTTGATACTTCTGAAACATCAAGGTCAAGTCGTCCACCTTGCGCGCGGGTTCGACCGAGGACGGGCCGGCGGCTCTAGCGTTGTCGTTGCTCAGGTCTACGGAAATGGGTCTATCGCTGACATTGATTTCCATCTCCCAAGCGTAATGGCGGCCTTGGAAATCCACGCCCTGAGGAGTGGTCAACCGGTATTTTCCGGGCGGCGCCTGGAACTCGGCTTTGCCCTCAAAATCGGTTTTTGCTTCGCGTGAATTACCGGGATCGATTGAATCCGCGACCAGCACAACCGCGAGGTGTGGGACGGGCTTTTGATTCAGGTCTTTGTCCACCAGGATGACCCGCACCCTTAAATTCGATATATCCACTTGCGAACGTAGGGGTGCGCCAAAAACCAGGAGAGAGACCGCGACGAAAAGGATTTTTCTCATTGCCAGCGCCTCAAGACACACCTGAGACCCTGGAGAGAGGGAGCCCAGTCTCTTGCGAGTCGGTATGAATGTCAACGGGAAACAGCGAACGGCCCGCTAACGGAAAAGTCATAACGTTCTTGGTTGGCAAGGCGCGCCTTTGCTTCGATTTGCAGCGGGCGGGGAGCGCATTGTGCACATGGAAGATACGCAAACCTTTACTGTTCCCACGGCCTCTCCTATAGTGAAATCAGGCGCCGGGTCGGAACGCTTCCTGCGATCAAGAAAGGATGTCCCATGCTGATTGGCCTCATTGTCTTTGTCGTGGCTGTGGTGATGTACCTGATGTATGCCTACAACGGCTTGGTACGGCTGAAGGTGACGTGCGACAACGCGTGGTCGGACATCGACGTGCAACTCAAGCGGCGCTATGACCTGATCCCCAACATTGTGGAGACGGTGAAGGGCTACGCCGCGCACGAAAAGGACACGCTCGAAGGCGTTGTGGCGGCGAGGAATCAGGCGATGTCCGCGCAGGGGCCGGCGGCCAAGGGAGAAGCCGAAGGCCTGTTGACCGGCGCGCTGCGGCAAGTCTTCGCGCTGGCCGAAGCGTATCCCCAATTGCGCGCGGTCGAGAGCTTCACGCAGTTGCAGGGCACGCTGAATCAGATTGAGGATACTCTGCAGAACGCGCGGCGCTACTATAACGCCGTGGTCCGCGATTTCAACACGATGATCGAGCAGTTCCCTTCCAACATCGTCGCCGGGATGGGGAATTTCAAGGAGCGGGAATTCTTCCAGATCAGCGCTCCGGCCGAACGCGAAGTGCCGAAGGTCAGCTTCGGCGCGACGGGCGCCTAGCCGCGATGGCTTCCACGCGAGGACGGAATCGCGGTCAGGATTTTCGAGGATTTTGTAGCGGCCGCCTTCAGGCGGGCAGTTTGAATTCGAGCGGGTGTTCGCCTGAAGGCGAGCGCTACACAACGAAGCCCCAAACCGTCATACAAACCCTGAAGTCCGCCCCTATGAAGCGAATCGGCGATTATCCGCAGGGCGCGTTGCGCAATCTTTTCCTGCGCGCATCTGTACTGGCGCTGCTCGTGATGGCGCTCGCCGCGTCTGCTTCCGCGCGGACACTCAAAATCGAGAAATTTTCCGCGGAAATTGTCGTTGAGCCGGATTCCTCGTTGGATGTGACCGAAACCATCGAAGCGAATTTCATCGGCGTGTGGCATGGCCTGAATCGCGCGATCCCAGTCGAATATGTAACGCCCCAAGGATTTAACTATACGCTCTTTGTGAAATTTGAGGGCGCTACCGATGATGCAGGACAGCCATTGAAAGTCGAATCCTCACGCGAAGGCCATTACCTGAAATGGAAAATCTACGTCGATGAGGCGACCGACGTGGTAAGAACGATTCACCTACACTACTTGGCGCGCAACGCCTTGAAATTTTATGAGGATCACGATGAACTGTACTGGAATGTGACCGGCGACGAGTCCGAAGTTCCGATTGACAACGCCAGCGCGCAAATCCTGCTGCCGCAGGGCGTAACCGGCGTCCGGACAAATGAATTCACCGGATCGTACCGCTCGCGTGGGCAGGACGCCGAGGTCACGGCGTCAGGCAGCACCGTGGAAGTGTTCATGACGCGGCCGCTCTCGTTTCGCGAAGGGCTGACGATTGTCGTCGGCTGGGATAAAGGCTTCGTGAAAGAGCCTGGGACGAGCGATCTCATCGGCCAATTCATGGTCAGCAACTGGCCTGTCTTCATTCCCATATTTGTGTTTGTGTTCATGTTCTGGCTGTGGTCCTCGCGCGGGCGCG
The DNA here is from genome assembly GCA_963768275.1 of uncultured Acidobacteriota bacterium. Taxonomy (GTDB): domain Bacteria; phylum Acidobacteriota; class Terriglobia; order Acidiferrales; family UBA7541; genus Palsa-360. The sequence continues at coordinate 12,207 of CAVYHH010000026.1, read as the reverse complement.
ATCCGCGCGCCGGTCCGGTCGCCGTCCAGTACGCGCCGCCGGAGGGAATGAGTCCGGCGGAAGCCGGCACACTGGTGGATGAGGATGCGGCGATGCGGGACATCACGGCCACGATCGTGGACCTCGCGGTGCGCGGGTTCATCGTTATTGAAGAAAAAGAAAAGTCGGGAATCATGGGGCTGCTCCACAACAAGGAATACGTCTTCCATTTGAAAAAGGGGCTCCAGGAATGGACCGGACTGAAGGCGCACGAATTGGCGCTGCTCGCGGGAATCTTCTCCAATGGCGCGCAACCCGATGTGGAGCTTTCCACCCTGCAAAACCAGTTTTACAAGAATCTCCCCGGCATCAAGAACAACATTTTCGATGAGTTGATGGAGCACGGCTATTTCCTGCACCGTCCCGATTACGTGCGAAGCGGATATGTCACCGGGGGTATCGTTGTCGGCTTTCTACTGATTTTCTTGGGCAACGCACTCTCGCAAAAAATGGGGATGGCGATTGCGCCGTTTTTCGTGGCCGGGATTCTTTCGGGGGGAATCATCGCCGGATTTGGATGGTTCATGCCGGCGCGAACTGCCGACGGGGCAAAGGCCCTCGCGGGCGTACTGGGCTTCGAGGATTTTCTCTCTCACGTCGAAACCGGCCGCCTGGAACGGGTCGGCCAGACTCCGGAAACTTTTGAGAAATTTCTCCCATTCGCGATGGCGCTGGGCGTGGAAAAGAAATGGGTCGGCGCATTCCAGAATATCTATTCGCAACCGCCCTCTTGGTACCAGGGCGGCTACTACAACGGCGGATTTTATCCGATCATGTTCGTCAATAGCCTGGACAACATGACCATGCGCGCGAGTTCGGTGATGGCTTCGGCTCCGCGAAGCAGCGGCGGTTCCGGTTTCGGCGGTGGCGGATTTTCGGGCGGCGGGATGGGCGGCGGGAGCGTCGGAGGATTTTAAGGTGGTGTTAGTGGCGAGGGCTTCAGCCTGCGGGGTTTGGACCTTGCAATGACTAACCCCCACAGGCTGAAGCCTGTGCCACTCACTTCTACTGCCTGTTGGAAAGTTCTTCGATTCGCAGGGCGACTTTGCGGCCGTTCTCCTTCCGGTAGCTCACACGGACTTCATCCCCCAGAAATACTCCCCGCACGGGCGCGCTCAGCTCAAACCCTTCGGCAGGGGCGCCCGCATGTGAATTCAGCGTGATGCGGATTTCGTCGTCCGCCAAGGCCACAATCCTGCCAGTTGCAATTCCGCCGCTCCCGCCTCCGCTCTCGGGAGTCGACGCCAGGTTTCGCAACCAGCCGTGGTCGCGGACCGATTCCTCGTGCAAATGGCCGCGCCACGACCCCATCACGTTGGCGCGATTGATGTAACCAACCAATTTCCGAGGGTCATTGCGGTCGACTACCGGCAGGCGTCCGATATTGTTCTCGAGCATTTTCGTCACGGCGTCGAAGACGCGTTCGTCGGAATACGCGACCACCAGCGAGCGCGTACCGGCGTCGAGCACGCTCATATCGCCGGACGGGTCTGCCTGCAGGGCGCGCAGCAAATCGCCTTGCGTCACGAGACCTTGCAAACTCCCGGCGGAATCCACGATGGGAAGCGCGTGGTGGCGCGAAGTTTTCAAATCTCCGTTCGCAAATCGATCCGCGGCCACGCGAACACTCTCCTCCGGAACGACCGTGGCCACGTCGCGGGCCATGACTTCCCCGACCTTGAGCTGTTTGAGCGCGTTACTTTCGTAATCCTGATTCGTGTGCAGCCCGCGGCGCGCCAGCTTTTCCGTCATGATCGAGTTCGGCAGGTAGCGCAGGGCAATGGCGTAGGCAATCACGGAAACGAGCATCAACGGAAGCACCGCGTTGTAATCGCGAACGATCTCGAATGCGAACACGATAAATGTAAATGTCGCGCGCGACGCCGCTCCGAAGACCGCCCCCATCGCGACCAGGGCGCATGCGCCGGGGGACAAATGCGCGCTCGGGAAAATATCGTTTACGACCACCGCAAACACCCCGCCCATCGCCGCGGAAGACATGAACATCGGCGCAAGCAATCCTCCCGACGTGCCGGAGCCTAGTGAGAGCAGCAATGCAACTGCTTTGCAAAGTGCGACGAGAATCAGGAGTTTCAGTGCGAGGCTGTTGTTCAGAATGTCGCCAAGCGTGTCGTATCCCACGCCCAGCACCCGGGGCACGAAAAATCCAATGATGCCCAGGGCAAGCGCGCCGATCGCGGGATGCCAGAGTTCGGAAATCGGAAGATGGTCGAATCCATCCTCGATGAAATAAAGAGCCTTTGTAAAAACAATGGCCGCACCGCCGCATAAGACCCCGAGGACAAGGTAAAACGGAAGTGCGCGCGGAATCCCGAAGTCCATCGGCAGCACGTGGAACATCGAACCATTGCCCATTAATAACTGGCGAACGCTCGTCGCCAGCGTGGTCGCAATCACAAGGGGAACGAAGGAGCGCCCGCGAAATTCAAAGAGAAGAAGCTCAATCGCGAGGATGACTCCGGCAATCGGAGTATTGAATGTCGCGGCCATCCCGGCGCCCGCGCCGCAAGCCAGCAAAACCTTGCGCTCCGCGGCAGTGGTCGAAACCAACTGGCCGACGAGCGAACCGAACGCTCCGCCGGTTTGAATGATCGGTCCCTCGGCGCCGAACGGGCCGCCGGTGCCGATCGCAATGGCCGCCGAGATGGGCTTGAGGATTGCGACTTTGGCTTCGATGCGGCTTTTGGACGTGAGAACCGCCTCCATCGCCTCCGGGATGCCGTGCCCCTTAATTTTTGGCGAGCCATACTTCGCCATGAATCCGACGATGATTCCGCCGATGACCGGAATGACGATCACCCACGGGCCGAGCTGGTTATTTGCCGGGCTGCGAAAATGGAAGGACCATTCATGGTAGAACGACAGATTCGTGAATAGTCCGATCAGGTTGTAGAGAAGAAAGGCAACGATTCCAGCGATGACGCCCACGAGGCCGCCCAGCAGAGATATGTAGCCGAGCCGGAACTGAACAGGAGTCTGGCCGCGATCGGGAGCCGCACTCACCTGAGAATTGGAACTCAAATTTTCGCCTTCCTGTCTTGGGACATTACACAGCGCTTTCGCGCATCGAGAGAATATCCTGCTCGGGATTCAAGCGGCAGTTTGCAGCTTCATGACTTCGCCCGAGCATTTTTGGGCACTCGCGTCGAGCGGATCACCGCCGTGAGCGCGCGGACCAGTGCCGGCGCGGCCGTGCGCAGCTCCGAAATTCGCTGCTTGGCGAGCCTCGTAAGTATTTTCTCGCCCCGCGGAGTCAAATGCAGAATCACCTGGCGGCGGTCCGTCCGGGATCTCTCTCGGCGCAGGAGTTGCCTTCGTTCGAGGCGGTCCACCAGCTCCACGACGCTGTGGTGGCGCAGTTGCATGCGCTCGGCAATCTCCCGGATGCTGGGCTCGCGGCCCACGGGCAGCCCACGGAGGGCCAGCATGAGCAGATACTGCTGCGGCTCGAGGTCCGCGTTGCGCGCCGCCTCCTCGCTGCCGTTCAGGAATATCCGTATTTGGTATCGGAACTCCGCGAGGGCGCGGAATTCCGCGGCCGTCATCATGCCGGTGGACACAACCATATTGTATCGCCCTCCGATATAAATACCAATCCGATTTTCACAGCGAGTCCCGATCCATCACTCCGCGTGGGATGGGAAATCTCTTACTCAAAAGGTCTTCTCGGAATCCAGCAGAATCGTGACCGGCCCGTCGTTGACCAGCTCGACCTGCATATGCGCCTGGAACACTCCGGTTTCCACCGTTACGCCGAGCGCGCGCATCGACCGGGCAAACTCCTCGTAGAGACGGCTGGCTTCCTCCGGCGGAGCGGCCTGAATGTACGAAGGCCTGCGACCCCCTCGCGTGTCGCCATACAGAGTGAACTGCGACACCACCAGCGCGGAACCGCCGACGTCGAGCAATGATAGGTTCATCTTGCCCGCTTCATCGGAAAATATCCGCAGATTGGCGATTTTCTCGGCCAGATACGGCGCCGATTCGATATTGTCCGTCCGGCTGACGCCGAGCAGGACCAGTAGACCCGCGCGAATTTCTCCGGCAACCCGGCCGTCCACGGTGACACTGGCGCGGGTAACACGCTGAATGACGGCGCGCACGCTTCCCCTCCGACCGCGATATTTTAGCCTGAGCCACAAATGAAACCACAGATGCACACAGATAAACACAGATGAACACGGATAAAAAATAGGAAGAAGCTCTAGGACTAACGACCAGTGCTCTTTCTAGTTCTTTTCTTTGTTGTTTTTATCCGTGTTCATCTGTGTGCATCTGTGGTTTCAAGTCCCCTTCGAGCTTCTGCGGCTCCGTGGGGCGGGCTGGCAACTTGGACAAAAGTGGCTGCTCCGGCCTGCCACGATCAGCCGCTTGATTTTTGCCTTGCAACGAAAGCACGGCTTCCCGTCGCGCTGGTAGACCCGGTGCTTGAGTTGGAATTCGCCGCGATTGCCGTTGGAATCGACATAGTCTGAAATGGAAGAGCCGCGGGAACGGATGGCTTCGGCAAGAACCTGGCGGACGGCGCCGTGAAGCGCCAGGAGCTGCTTTTTCGTCAGGTTTTCCGCGATACGTGCCGGATGCAGGCGCGCGCGGAACAAGCTTTCGTCCGCATAGATATTGCCGATCCCGCGCAAGACTCTTTGGTCGAGCAGCAACGCTTTGACGCGAGCTCGCCTCGATCCAAAATTTCGGCAGAATTCATCCGCGCTGATCTCGAGCGGCTCTTGGCCCAATTGTCCCTTGAATTCCGCCAACTTCGATTCCGGCACGAGAAGCATGCGGCCAAACCGCCGGATGTCCGTGTAGCGCAGTTCGCGGCCATCGTCGAGAACAAAAAAGCCATGCGTGTGAGGCGCAACCGATTCACCGGAATAAATCACAGTCAATCGACCGGTCATTCCGAGGTGAATGATGAGGTAGACCTGCGAAAATGAAGTGACTTGTGCGCTGCATGCCTGGAGCCCGATGCATATGAATTTGCCCAGGCGCGTGACCTCCAAAATCCGCATTCCGGGGAGGCGTTCCGCGATCGCTGCCGAGTCCTCCACGAAGTCCGTTTTGCCGAACCGCACTTCGACAACGCTGCGCCCCGGCAGCGACAATCGCAATCCGCGGACAACCGTCTCAACCTCAGGAAGTTCAGGCATCGGAAAGTCTCATTCAAAATAGCACAATAAATTGGTGAGCATTGTGGAGCTAACAGTTGGAGGAATCCGCAGGAAACAAACTGGCAACTACTACCGCAAAAGGGAGTTCACGAATCACCAGTCACTAGTCACCATTCACCAGTCACGAATTACGGCAGCGGCAGTCCCGGGGTGGCAACAATTCCCGCCATCCGCAGGATCTCCTGATACTCGTCTTCCGTGACCGGCGAAATGATTAAACGCACATTCTTCAGGAACTTGACCTTTCGAACGGAGGCGTTGTTCCGAAGCTCGTCCAGCGGAATCTGCCGGGGCAGACGCTCCATGGCGCGCAAGTCCGCGACCATCATTTTCGATTCCCGGTCGTGCGGGTCCGGGTAAGGATCGCGTGTGACCTCGGCTATGGCGTACAGAGCCCTTTCGGGCGCGGAGTGGTAGCAAAGCACGCGATCACCCTTGCGCACCTGTTTGAGGGCGCGAATCGCGTCGGGACGCGTCCCAGCACCTCGCCACATCTCCTTGCCTTTCACAAATAGCGTATCCCAATGATATTGGTGCGGATTGACCGAAAAAATCCAATGGCCTTTCTTTGCCGGTGGGCGAATTGTCGTCAAACCGGGCAGCCTCCGAATTATGATCGTTCTCCGAGAGTGTAGTCGGTCGGACACTATACACGGGACCTCGCCCGTTGTGCAAAAATTCGTGCATTTCTGGGTTGTCCCGTAGAGGGACTAACCCGTGATTCCTCAGCCCTATACAATTAGACGCATAGTCCGGAAAATCGGACTCAAGAGATTTTTTGGGGGGCATTTCGTGGTCAGGTGGAAATTATGTCCTTATTTTTTAATAAGTTGGGAGGGAGCCTGGCTCTGAGCGGTTGCTTGAACTAGCTTGCTTCAATCCAGATATCATCGCCCCTTACCTCGAGCGTGTACGTCTTGACCCCGATGGCTTGATTCATGACGAGCTTGCCGGTGGTCACATCGTATTGCCAGCCATGCCAAGGGCAGGTAACAGCGACGCCTTGGAGTTGACCTTGGCCGAGAGGGCCTCCCCGGTGCAGACAGGTGTTGTTGATCGCGTAGAACTTGCTTCCTATGTTAGCGATAGCCACGGTCAGGCCATCTACTTGAAACTCCCGGATCGAGCCCGCCGGAATCTCGTCTTTTCGCGCTGCACGCACAAAACCCATTTGCCAACTCCTTCAGCAGATTGTTGAAATTGTCAGGCTTTGATGCTCGCCGCATAAGAGGCGAGCGGGACCCTTGGGACCAGCGGAAACCCCCGCGTCTGAAGACGCGGGCTACACCAGCTTTAGCGCGGCGACGGCGTCTGCGCGACCATCACGTTGCGCTTGAAATCCTCCGCCATGCCGGGGTGCAGCCGGATTTCCGTGGGCCGCTTCGCCAGCGACATCTGGTCGATCTTGTCCTGCAGCTTCAGCAGGGCGTAGATCAAGCCTTCCGGGCGAGGCGGGCACCCAACCACGTAAACATCCACGGGAACGATCCGATCGACGCCCTGAAGCACGGAATAGGCGTTAAAAGGCCCTCCCACGCTCGAGCAGGCGCCCATCGAGATGCACCACTTGGGATCGGGCATCTGATCCCACACGCGCTTGAGCACCGGCGCCATTTTCAGCGTTACCGTGCCGGCCACGATCATCAGGTCGGATTGCCGCGGAGAAGGACGAAACACTTCGGCGCCGAACCGAGCAATGTCGAAGCGCGACGTAGTTGAGGCGATCATCTCGATGGCGCAGCACGCCAGGCCGAAGGTCAGCGGCCAAATGGCGGACTTCCGGGCCCAGTTGAACACGTAGTCCACTTGAGTAATCATGAAGTTCTTTTCAAACCGCTGATCGAGAACGCCCATGTGTCTCCTCTAGCCCCTTAGGAATGGGGAGTATATCCATCCCCGGCAAGGCGAGTCAAACCCGTACGGCAGCTTCACCAACATCATAGAATATCACTTTGGGAGGGTTTCGCGTCGCTTCCACACGACGTTGCCGACTATCTGGATCACAGCTCCGTCTTTGTTCCATGGATGAGCAGTGCCCCTGACTGGCGGAAGGCACGGAGCTGGGTGGCGTCTTGAAACCATTTGCCCGTGTAGGATTCGGGAGCGGGAGTGGGATCGGGAATCTGGCGGTGCGCGATATTCGTGAAGCCCGCGTCGTGGAACAACGCTTCCCATTCAGAGGCGCTCAACAAATGTGCGGGCACAGCAAACTGCTTGGCCCACTGGTGGGAATGCGGGTTCTCTCGAAAAAAGTTAATCACAATCCACGCTGTGCCACCCTCGCGCAGCACACGGTGAATTTCGCGCAGGCCGCGCGCCGGGTCGGGCCAGTAATAGGCTGACTCGACAGAAATCGCATGCGTAAAAAAATTTGTGACCCACGGAATTTCGTCGGCCGAGCCCACTACGAACATAGCATTTTCCACCGCAACATATTTGCGCCGCGCCCGGCGCACCATTTCGTCGGAAATGTCCATGCCGACTACGCGGCCCTCGGGCACGCGCTCAGCCAGCATGCGCACGAGCCAGCCAACGCCGCTGCCAACGTCGACGATATTTTCGTCCCGAGCGAGATTCATCTGATCGAGTACAGGCAGGACGATGGGGAGATGCTCTTCTTCCATTCCGTCGCCGCGGCCGGTCTCGGCCCAGCGGTTGAATTCTTCGCGGAGCGCTTCGTTATCGGCGGGTTCTGGCATTGGAAATTGTGTTGATGGATGAGGAATCTGATTTTAGGGATTTGGATTTTAGTAGCACAGACTTCAGTCTGTGGGTTTCCACATGATCTTGGCTAGCGCGTGCGGCCTTGGCTGCGGAACGAACCCCCACAGACTGAAGTCTGTGCTACTAACTTCTACTTCTCGATCTTCGCCAATAGCTCCACGAATTTCTGCTGGCGCTCCGATTGATCCTGCCCTCCTGCCGATTCCGCCAGTTGCGTCACGTTCATCGAGCAGAATTTCGGGCCGCACATCGAGCAGAACTTCGCGTCCTTGTAGAAATCGTCCGGCAGCGTTTCGTCGTGCATCGCCTTCGCCGTTGCCGGATCGAGCGACAACTCGAACTGCTTGTTCCAATCGAACAGGAATCGCGCGTAGGAGAGCGCATCATCGCGGTCGCGCGCGCCCGGGCGGTGTCGCGCCACGTCCGCCGCGTGCGCCGCAATCTTGTACGCGATCACGCCCTGCTTCACGTCTTCCGCGTTCGGCAATCCCAGGTGCTCCTTCGGCGTCACGTAGCACAGCATCGACGCGCCGTGCCAACCGATCATCGCCGCCCCGATCGCGCTCGTGATGTGGTCGTACCCCGGCGCGATGTCGATCACCAACGGCCCCAGCGTGTAGAACGGCGCTTCGTGGCACAACTCCATTTCCTTTTTCACTTGCATCTCGATCTGATCCATCGGTATATGCCCCGGGCCTTCGATCATCACCTGCACGTCGTGCTCCCACGCCTTCTTCGTCAACTCGCCCAGCACTTTTAATTCGGCGAATTGCGCGGCGTCGCTCGCATCCGCCAGGCAGCCTGGACGTAGCCCATCTCCCAGCGAAAAACTCACGTCATGCTTCTTGAAAATCTTGCAGATCGCCTCGAAATTCTCGTACAGGAAATTCTCCTTCTTGTGAGTGTTCATCCAGTGCGCCAAGAGCGCCCCGCCCCGGCTCACGATCCCCGTGATGCGGTTGCGCACCAGCGGCACAAACTCCCGCAGCACCCCGGCGTGAATCGTCATGTAATCCACGCCCTGCTCGGCCTGTTCCTCGATCACCTCGAGCATCAGACCGATCGTCAAATCCTCGGTGCGCTTCACCCGCGACAGCGCTTCGTAGATCGGCACCGTGCCGATCGGCACGGGCGAGGCTTCGATGATCGCTTTGCGAATCGTGGGAATGTCGCCGCCGGTCGAAAGGTCCATCACCGTGTCCGCGCCGTAGTGCACCGAGTGATGCAGCTTCTTCAGCTCTTCGTCGATGTGCGAAGTCGTCGCCGAGTTGCCGATGTTCGAGTTGATCTTGCACTTGAAGGCGATGCCGATGCCCATCGGCTCCAGAGCCTTGTGATGGATGTTCGCGGGAATGATCGCGCGGCCGCGCGCCACTTCGCTGCGCACCAGCTCCGGCTCGATCTTTTCGCGCCGCGCCACGTACTCCATCTCTTCCGTGACCACGCCCTGGCGCGCGTAGTGCATCTGCGACACGTTTCTTGTGCCGTTCGCCGCCGCCGTTTCTTTCAACCGCTTCTCAACCCAAGCGTCTCGCACTCCCATTCTTCCCCCTGAAGAGTCTCCACTCGCGGAGCGTCTCTCTCACGATGCCGGATTATCGCACCGCTGTCCGCACACGGCAACCGCGTTGCGCCGAGTAGCACAGCCACTCTTGGCTGTGTGGGTTTCGCCACTTTCACCCATCCACGCATGAGCAACGGTCTACAAACCCGCACAGCCAAGAGTGGCTGTGCTACTTAAACCGCGCGACGCAGGGTGATTAGTGTGATTTCGGGAGGGACGCCCAGGCGAACGGGGGCGCCGATCGTGCCGAGTCCGCGATTGACGTAGATGCTGGAGGTTGGAGATTGGAGGCTGGAAGCTGGACGGAGGCCTTGAATTTCGCTGTCGTCCAGATCGGACGGAGCAAAGATTGGGCGCTTGTAAAGGCCCGCGACATAGGGCGTGAAAAATTCGGCCGGGCTCCAGCGATGATCGAGGATTTCAACGCGCACCTGGCCGCCGTGCGTGTGCCCGGCTAGCGATAGTTCGATGCCCAACTCGGATGCTTTCGGAAACGAATTCGGATTGTGCGACAGCAAAATATTGGGGACGTCGCGCCGGACCAGCGATTTCACGCCGACCAGCATTGGCGCGCGATTTCCCTCGGCGTCCCGCTGGCGCTGGTAATCGACGCCGATCAGGTTGAATGCGCTTCCCTGCCAGCGCAATTCCACGTTTTCATGGCGGAGGAGCTTCATCCCAAATTTTTGAAAAAGCTCCGCGGACTTGTCCTCGGCTCGCGCGTAGATCTCATGGTTTCCGTTGCAGCCCCAGACGCCCAGCGGCGCTCGCAGGCGCGAAAGTTCCGTGATGCAATCTTCGAGCGGGTCCGTCCTGCCGGTCAGAAAATCGCCCGTGACGACGATCAGATCGCCACCCAACTCGTTGGACAGGCCGACAGCGCGGCGCACCTGCGCGACTGGCATGTACGATCCGATATGAATATCACTCAGTTGCGTGATGCGCAGGCCGTCGAGAGCGGGAGGAAGATTGGCGATGGGAATTTCGACCTCGCGGACGGAGAACCGGAATCGCTCCGCCGCAAAGCCGTAGGCCGCGCTCACAAACGGCACAGCGCCCGCAACCACGCCCGCGGCTTGGAAAAAGTAACGCCGGGAATGATTGATGCTTTCCCCCTGCACGCTGCCCGCTGCGAGCGCAGGCGATGCAATTGGAACTTGGGGCTTGATTGAATGTGACGCTCGCAAACGCTTCCACAGCCATTCCGCGCCGGCGATGATTTTGATGAACAGGTAGGAAAAAATCGAGCTGCTCACCCACAAACCGAAAAACGCCCACAACCACGAGCCGCGAGAAATGACCCCGCGCATGTTCCTCGCCACAGCCGCGAGCGCCACAACGGCGAGCAAAACAAGCGCTGCAATTAGCGCGCCGCGGACTCCCCTGCGCCATGCCGGCCTATCGATCCGGCCCGCAAATCTCCACGCCCGCGCAAACCAATAGCGCTGTGAAAGAAAAGCCAAGGAAAGCCCAGCGGCGCCACCCAGAAGGCCGAGAAAAATCAGAACCCCATGAAGCATCAAATATGGTCCCACCTAATTAGGATACCGCATGTGTCGTTTGGTTGCACGGAGGCGCAGGCGGGCGGTGTTTCAGGACACAATCGTCCGACGGCGAAGGTTGGAAAGCTTCGGTAAGAAGCCTGGGAACGCCAATCGGGAGATTGGCGTTCCCAGGTTCAGAAACGCCGCAATGCGCGCTGCTTATTTCGCTGGCGGAGGCGGCGTAACTAACGCCGTCATCTTCCGGATCATGCCGTCGGACTTGCTCAGGACGTAGACTTCGCCGTCGCCGCCCATGGCGATGCGGATATCCGCGCGTCCGCCGCCGTAGGCGACGCCCTCAGGATCGGCTTTAGGCTGTTTGTGGTCCGGGTCTCGCCATCCAGTCGTGGCCGCGGCCGCTCCCGGCAGCACGCGATCTTGAGCAGGGGTTCCTCCCTTGTGCGCATACGTCTCGGCCACGACGTCGAACATCCGGCGCTTCACAGCGGTTTGGCTGGAAGCGTCATAAGGACTCTTAAACATGATTTGCAGCTCATGAATTTGCGCCTGGTGATTGCGCTGTCCGTGCGTAGCGATCATTTCGCCCAGGTCGACGTAAAAAATTCGGCCCGTCGTCATGTCATTGAAAATAAATTTTCCGCGCATCTGCGTCATGAGCTTGCCGCGATAAACGAAGCCGCTGCCGATCGAGTCGCCTTCCCAATGGCTGTAGACAGCGGCCGGATAGATGGGAACGACTGGTTCTTCGACCCCGTCCACATGCAGGAGATCGCGATCAGGGAATGCGACGGGAGGATTTTCCAGGCTGCCCGTTTTTCCCGCATCGTCCACAAAAAGTTGTTCGTTGCCTTCGCGTTCGGGATAACCGTAGTTGGCGCCCTTGGCGACGATGTCGACTTCTTCCCAGTAATGCAGGCCAATATCGATGACCAGAAATGTCTTGGTCGCCACATCCCAATCGAACCGGTGCGGGTGCCGCAGGCCGTACGCGTAAACTTCAGGGCGCGCCCCCGCCACATTCAAGAATGGATTCGGGTCCGGCCCGGTGGAGGGAATGCGATAGCGGCCATTGGGACTAAGCATGTCCTTGGGCCGCAAATTGATGTCCGGAGTGATGCGCAGAATCTTCCCGAGCAGGGTATTGAGCTGCTGCGGAAGAGTGTGTGAGGGGCCGGGTGTTTCT
>CAVYHH010000025.1:0-163371 GCA_963768275.1 uncultured Acidobacteriota bacterium | reverse complement strand
TCCGCCGATTCCACTGCCGATTTTCTTCAGAATGTAGAGCGGGTTGGCGACCAGGACGGTTCCGATCGCGGCGCCCAGAATGATGATCAATTCCGCGGGCTGCATCAGAACCTTCAAATTGCCGTGTTCCATCAAGTACCCGGCAACCACGGCGCCAAAGACCACCACGATTCCTATGATCGAAAACATCGATTTCCGAACCTCCGGATTGCTCCTGCCATGTCAGGCGAGAACAGTCACGCAATTCCCGCCCTTTTCAATGCTTTCCTGAAGTGACGCAGCCGCTCTCGCAATGAGCAACTCGGCATTGTCCCCGGCCCGGCAACCGGCGCCGCCCACCGGACTCGTGACGGAGAACCTGTCACCCCACCACTCGATCTCTGCCTGGCCAATCATTTTTCTGACCCGCTCCCCGACGCGGGCCACCTCGGATTCCCTGCACTCCAATAGAATCGCGATAAATTGATTCGCGCCCCAGCACCCGACAAGATCGGTCGGGCGCAAGCAGTTCTCCACCGACTGCGCAATCACGCGCAAGATAGTGGACACCACACCCGGACCCCGGCTGGCGCGGAACTGATCCATATGATCGATTTGGACGAGGAGTATCCCGAAGGGAATATTGTGTTCGGCGAATATAGTCAGGTTCTCTCGAAGTTGTGTTTCCATGAAACTCTGCGCCGCGACGCCGGTCATCGCGTCCAGACATCCAAAATCGGCAAATCCGGCCTGCCGGCGAGTCCAATCGGACGCCGAACGATTTTTCTCAAAGCTTTCCGCCGCCCCGACGACTGCGCCATGGCTGTTGCGAATGGGGTTGGTTCGAAGAACGATGGGGACTCGGTATCCATCCTTGTGGAGGATGGACACATCCACAATCGAGGGTTTCCCGTCCCGAAAGACGAGGTTAATAGGATCGTCAGGCTCTGAATCGACGTCTTTCACAGCATCTGTAGTCAGAAGATGATCGCGCAGGAAGCGCCCGACTACATCCTGCCGCAGGTATCCGGTAATCTGCTCCGCGCCTTCGTTCCAAAAGCGGATTCGGCGGTTTCGGTCAACAATATAAACGCCCGTCTGCAGTTTCTCGAGGACAGCTTGATAGATCTCCGGATCGTTTAACTCGGGCATACGATGACTCCGACGGGTGCGGGCTTTACTTGAAGCCCGCCGGAACAAAGGAATCATCGGTCAAAACGGGAACAAGTTTAGTTGGTTTGCTTCTGCGCCTCCGGCTCATGTCCGCGATTCCATTTGGCTTGTTCCGCGGGCTCTTCCCAAAGCCGAAATCCTCCCGTGAAGGCGGTCGAGTTGTCACCTAAACGGCAGCCCGGCGGCAATGTTTTCAGCAGTTTTGCATTTCCGCCGCCGAGGACCACGTAGTCGGCTTCAAGCGCGTTTTTAAGTTGTTCCGCAACTCGCGCCACGTAGCGACGCCACTTCTTTTTTCCCAGGCGTTTCAATCCCCGGATTCCGAGGTAGTCCTCGTAGGTGCGTCCCTTCTTATAAGGCAGATGGGCGGCCTCCATCGGCTCGAGGATGCCGTCCACGATCATGGCTGAACCCAGGCCGGTGCCCAGTCCCAGGAAAAGCATCCTGCCGCCTCGATAGATGCCAAGGGCTTGCATGGCCGCGTCATTCACGATTTTCACGGGTCTTCCAAACGCTTTCCGAAAATCGAATCCAACCCAGCCGCTTCCGAGATTGTGCGGTTCGGTCAACGGATGCCCGTGGACCACCGGGCCGGGATATCCGATCGAAACGACGGAATAGTCCCAATCCTTCGTTGCTTCTCGAACTTCCTTCACCATCTTCTTTGGCGTCATCTTCGGTCCGGAAGGAATTTTGACGGGCTCCTTCCGCCCTGTGGCCAGGACTTTGATGTGCGTTCCGCCCACGTCGACGGCCAAAATATTCTTTTGCGGCTTCTGCATGGCAGCTCCTTAACGACAGAGTACGCTGATTTGATTATTCTTGTCCTGGGAAGAGAGCAGGCTCTCATGCGCCGCCCTTCTTTTTTTCCAGTTCGGCCCAACGCTGGTAAAGACGATCCAACGTGCTCTGCGCGTGATCCATTTCAATGCAGGCTGCCTTCAGGCGGGGCGGATCGCCGGTGACCGCGGGATCTTCCAGAGCGGCGCGTCTGGCCTCAAGATTCTTGTCCGCCTCGGCGATACGTTCTTCGATCGTTTCCAGTTCGCGAACTTCGAGATAGGAAAGTTTCTTCTTCGCGTTTGCGGGCTGCGGCTCTCCGGCCGCTGGAGAACGTTTGGCGCCACTCGACAAGTTCGTGGTTCCCTTTTGTTGCGAGCGCTGCCAGACATCCCACTGCGAATAATCGGCAAAACGTTCCGCGCCGCCAAGCCCGTCGAGGCCCAGCACGATGGTGGATACGCGATCGAGCATGAATCGATCGTGCGTGACGAGCACCAGCGCGCCGCGATATTCGAGGAGGCTTTCTTCCAGAATTTCCAGCGTAGGAATGTCGAGATCGTTGGTCGGTTCATCGAGCAGCAAAACATCCGCCGGCTGCAGCATGAGCTGCGCGATCAAGACGCGCGCCCGCTCGCCGCCGGAGAGTTTGCCGACGGGCTGGCTCAGATGTTCGGGATCGAAGAGAAATTTCGCGGCCCAGGCGGCGACGTGAATCACGCGGTCCTGATAGATCACAGAATCGCTGTCCGGCGCAAGCGCCCGGCGCAAACTGATGTCTGGATCGAGCTCGCGATTCTGATCGAAATACACGACGCGCAATGAATCGGCGCTGCGAATTTCCCCGCGCGTAGGCTGGATGTCGCCGCGCAGCAAACGAAGCAGCGTGGTCTTGCCGCTCCCGTTCGGCCCGACGAGTCCCACTCGCATTCCGGAAGTAACGGTGAAATGAATTCCAGCGAATAACGTGCGGCCGGCAATGCCATACGTCACGTCGTCCAGAGTGATCAACCGCTTGGTCTTGCGGTCCGTCGCGGAAAAATCAATTTTGGCGGAGGTGGCGCGGGTTCTGGCGTTGAGGTCCGCCAATTCTCCGATCAATTCCTGGGCGGTGTCGATGCGCGCTTTCGATTTTGTCGTTCTGGCCTTGGGGCCGCGGCGCAGCCATTCGATTTCCGTATGCACCAGGTTTTCGAGCGCTTCCTGCCGCTTGCGCTGCGCGTGCAGATACACTTCTTTCGCTTCCAGAAACGTGCTGTAGTTCCCGCTGACGCGCAGAAAACCGTTCTCGTACGAGCGGGCCAGCTCGACGACCGCGGTGGCGACGTTTTCCAGAAAGTAGCGGTCGTGGCTGACGACCACGCAAGCAAAGGGCGCGTTTTGCAGAAGCGTTTCGAGCCACTGGATTCCGGCAAGGTCCAGGTGATTGGTCGGCTCGTCGAGCAGCAGAACATCCGGCGCTTGCACGAGGCCTTCGACAATCGCCAGCCGCTTGCGCCATCCGCCGGACAGCGCCGCCGTGGGCGTATCCATCTCGGTGAAGCCGGCGCGGCCCAGCGGCTCGGCGATTCGCGATGCCCGGTCTTTCTCCGGCACTTCCGCGCGATCGAGCGCGCCTGCGATAACGGACCGGATCGTCGCGCCCGGCGGAAATTCCGAATTTTGCGCGACGCTGCTCAGGCGCGTGCGTTTGCGAATGGCTACTTCGCCGGTGTCCGGACGCACGCGGCCGTACAGAATTTCGAGCAAGGTCGATTTGCCCGAACCGTTCGGGCCAATCAGGCCAATCCGCTCGCCTTCGGAAACCGTGAACGAAATATTCTGGAAGAGCGGTTCGGCGCCGTATCTCTTGGAAAGCCCTTGTGCAGCGATGATCGGAGGCAAATGACTCGGTGTTCTCCCGCAAGCAGTGTAGCGTGAAGACGTGGCAGTCGCAAAACAAGTGGCGCAGGCTTCAGCCTGTGGGGTTTAGACCTTGCAAGCACTAACCCCCACAGGCTGAAGCCCGCGCCACCAAATGCTGAGAAATTGTTACTAAAACCACTCGCTACGATACGCGACCCACCAGCTCACCCAGGCAAGAGGGATGGTCGCACCCATCGCCCACCAAAACGGCAAGGCTAGATCGGCGATCAGGCCCAATACGCCAAACGTGGTCCAGAAGACTTTTCGCTGCATTCCATGATTGTAAGCTGAACGAGGGCGTCCAAATTGTTCCTGCGCCAGAAATGCAACATTCCACGGCATTACGAAAGAAAACTTAGAATCGGCAGGTGGCTACTTCTGCTGGATTGTCTCCAAATATTTGATCAAATTCTGCAAACGGACGTTGCCGAAATCCTGGTCCTCTTCGATCTGGTGAAAGATCGGGCCCCAGACGGGCATCTCGCGTGTGCCATGGGCCACCAAGGAAGGCTCGTCACCGGAAATGAACTTTTGGATTCGCTGCGTGGGGAATCTGCCGCCGTTGTTCTTCGCCAGGGCGGTCAGGTCGGCGGGCTTCGTCTTCAAAGCTGCTCCCACCGGGCCGTTGCCTTTGCCGTCTGGACCGTGGCAGGCCGCACAGTGCGCGTGGTAGAGATCCGGCCCTCTGACTGAAAAAATCAACTGTTCATACTGTTTCTCTGCCTCCGGTTTTGTCTGAGCCGCGGCGCCCATGGCAGAAACCAGAAACGTCCCGACCGCACAGACTGCCAGAAACCGCAAACGAATAGTACAAGTCATCCCGCCCCCTCGCAACGCCCACGTCACGCGGTTCCAACAGTATCATGGGCAATGAGATTAAGCTTCACCAAGAAACAGAAGCCGAACTCATCTGTCTGCGCTCCTACCGTCCCGAAGCTGGAATACCCTCAAGCTGCGTGTCAATGCCGGAAGTGGTGCGTTCCTCCCCAGTGCGTGAAGAAAATCAGGCACAACATGAGAATCGCCATGAAAAGATAGTCTTGTCTGACCATGACGCCCTCCTTTTGCTGTTCCCTCTATCCACCGATAGCCTGCCACTTTCCGCAGGAGAGCGATGTGACGGAAGGAACCCTTGCGCGTGACGGGGGTCACAAACGAGATTTTAGTAGCACAGCCACTCTTGGCTGTGTGGGTTTTGCGATCGTTAAAAGGTTGAGTAATCCTTGCGCGCACCTTACAAAACCGCACAGCCAGGAGTGGCTGTGCTACCAGGCTCTACTTGCTGGGCGGCGATTGCGTTTTGTCCACGACGTTTTCCTGAAATTCCTTCATTTCGGAATAGGCGCAGAGCGTTTCCCCCATGGGCGCCGTAGTCAACTTGTATACTTTCGCCGCGGTGAAAGTTTTCGTGTAAGCCTTTGGATCGTCGATCGTAACGGCGATTTCCAGCTTGTCGTGGTCCAGCCGGCGGATGCGCTCGATAAGGTGGAGTGCGTCGCTGTGCGGATGCCCGGTCTGATCCAGCCAGGTCTTGTCGTTGAAGCCGACCGTGTCGATCACAAAGGTGTCGCCCTCGTATTTTCCAATTGAATCGCCCATCCAGCTGGTATCCGGATCTTTCGGATGGTCGCGATCCATGTAGACGGCCCGCCACACTTTCGTGTACTCGTACAGGATGTAAACGATTTTTGGCGTTTGAATGAATGTAATTTCCCAGGGATACATGTAAATGCGGGGCACTCCCGGCGGATCGCAGTACCTCTGCACGGGATCATTCGTATCATTGAAAGTTTGCAGGGCCCCGAACGGAGGCCTCACGCCCTTAAATTTCTCCGCTGCCCACGGAGTCATGGGAGCCTTTTCGGGATGAGCGGCGAATGGGTCCGATGGGTCCCAAGTGTTCAGCCGGATACCTTCGGGACCATGGAAATCCGGGTCCCAGATGCCGGATAGGTCCGGAATGCCGCCGGACATGAGGCCGGCTTTCTGCGACTTTGCGCCAGCCGTGGCTGGGGCAGTTTGGGCCGGCAAGTCAGAAGAGAACGCCAGCGCCGCTCCCAGCGCAACAATCAGAACCGCCATGCGAATTCGCATCTTGAGTTTCCTCCCCGGGTGCAGGCTACTCTACTCGGATCGGCTGGGAAGCGCCTGGCCGTTGACCACGACTTTCAAAATGAACGTTATCGTACTGGAAATTCCGACGGGCGCGCCATTTCGCGAAGGATGCGTGTCGATCGTGATGTCGTCTCCCGTCTTCATCGAACTCTTGCTCCATCCGGCGCGCACCATATGAACCGGAGAGGCGAACTCGATCGTCCAATGCTGCATTTCCCCTCCTTCATTTTTGGCGTCCACATAGACGACCACATGGGGATTGCTCCAATCGAACTTTGACACCGTCCCATGCACGGTGATCGTCTTCGTCATGTCATATCCGGCCACGCCGTGATGCGCCATCACAGGCCCCGAAAGCATCGCGAGGCTCCCAACCGCAGCCAGGACCATGAGCAGCTTGCTCTTCATGAAGCACCTCCCAAGAATTGCCGCCTTAACTATTTGGAAATCAAATGATGGCCGCCATCATATCAGGACCGGCCCTTTTTAGAAATAATCTGGCTCAGGAATTCAACACACCAGTATCCGGCTTCGTGATTCCTTGTCGCGGATTTTCCCGGTTGGTTACTGCTGAGGCGGCTTTGAAGAATCGGGCACGGAGCTCGCGACCGGCGCAGGATTTTGCGAAATTGGTTGCGAAGAAACTCCGCCCCACATTTTTTCTCCCCAGTCAAAGAGGAGATCGCCTGCCCGGCTCGTGCACACGTAAGAAAAGATTCCAGTCGAGACCAGAAACGCCAAAGCGATGGTCAGCCCAACCGCGGCTACGGGGTGCTTCATGGCAACGGGTTGCGGCACGGCAAAGGCAGGTGCGCCCGCTTCGGAACTCTGCTCCAGCGAAAACATCGAGAATGTATTGGATGGCCTGCTGTAGATAGGCGGCTTCGAATTGTAAATAAGTGGATTCCTGGCCGCCGCGGCAGGCGCCAACTCGGCCACCCTGCCCGGTGCGACTTCCGATTCGATCGCCGGTCCAGCAAACGGAATATCCACGACGGGCGCAAATTCGGTTTCGCTTCTCGGCCCGATGTCAGTTCCGAAAGCCGGGTCTGCGAACGGATTATTGTGCCCATACGTTTTCGATTCAGCGACCCAGATTCGGACTTGTTCAGCCATCCCGTCAAGCATTTGAACGAATTGCGGCACCACCGCGGCAGTTGCTCCCGCTCTGAAATCCAGCTCCACCGGGAGCATCGCGAGTCTCTTAGATGGCAGGCCGTAGGCAGCAGGCTTCAAATTGTAAAGAAGTGGATCTGCGTCCGCCACCACAGTCGCCAATTCGCCGTTGGCGATGGGCGCGGCATTGGTTTCGAGCACCGGTCTAGCTATCGGAATATCGAGAACGCTCGCCTTCGTCCTCGAATGCGCCCCTGATTTAGATTGGCCGATCCAGATGCGAATCTGTTCACGAACTTCGTCAGGCAACTCAGTGAATCGCAATCCGCAGGTTTTTCCATCCTCATCTTTCCATGCCAACTCGCCGACGGCTTTTACCCTTTCGGGTGAATCCATTGCAAACCGGAAATGAATCGGCCCATCCGCTTCCACCGGAGCAACAGAATGAAAGGCCAAGCCTCCCTCGGAGACATCAATCACAATCCCGCCGTTATCGGAAGGCAAGCTGATGTAAGCAAGATAGTCCGGCGTTTTCCGTGTGCTGAGTCGACGTTCGTGCGGCATCATCGCTAAGTGGCGCCAGGATCCTGAAGTGACACTAAGACCGCAGAGTGTCCGCGAAATCGCGCAGTCCTGGCGCTCCTGCACGAGGCGAACATGCTGCAAATGTAGGCTGGTCCCGGCAATGAGGCAAGTCCTAATATCTGCGGGATCGTTTTCTGTTTCACTGAGGCGCAGTCGAGTCTGTCATGAGGGGAACTGCCCAGTTTTCCCGCTCCGTTTCGGGAATCTCGCACCCTATACCGTTGGGCTGCTTGCTGGTTTAGACGCTTTTGTAGCGCCCGCCTTCAGGCGGGCATTGTTGATTCAAGCCGATGCTCGTCCGCCGCAGCAGACAAACACTACAAGGTCTTGCATACCCAAAACCGACAGGCTGAAGCCTGTCCTACTCAAATCAACTTATGGCTCGCATGTCGCTTGACGCGCCGCCTGCCGCGGGGATGTAACATTTCATCGTGTAATCCATCACCATGCGGTTCGCGTTGAACCTCCAGCCGAGTGTACGGATCGTCCTCTTCATGCGTTTGATCCATCCGCGCGGCAAACCGTCACGATCGCGTTGATAGAAAAGAGGAATGACTTCCTCGCGAAGGACGCGGTACAGGTTCTCCCCATCGCGCCGATCGTGCACATCCATGTTCGTGTGCGTCCGGCCCGTTCCAATCGCGAAGCCGTTCAATCCGTCGTACGCCTCCGCCCACCACCCATCCAGAACCGAAAGATTGAGGCCGCCATTCAAGACCACTTTCTGGCCGCTGGTGCCCGAGGCTTCGAGCGGCCTGCGGGGATTGTTCAGCCACACATCGACGCCCTGCACGAGGAGTCGGCCCACGTTGATGTCGTAGTCTTCGATAAAGACAAACTTATTCGCGAAGCGTTTGTTGCGCATAAGCTCGGCGATTTGCTGCAGGACCTGTTTGCCGGGAGTATCGTGGGGATGCGCTTTCCCCGCGAAAACGAACTGCACGGGACGCTTGGGATCGTTCACCATCGAGGCCAGCATTTCCATGTCGGCCAGGATCAAATTCGCTCTCTTGTACGTTGCAAACCTGCGCGCAAACCCGATCGTCAGCGCATCCGGACTCAAAACTTTGCCCAGGCTTTGCAACGTCTTCGCCGATTCCCCGCGGAGTTCCGCTTGCTCCACCGCGCGCAGGCGAGCAAAGTCAATCAAGCGTGTTTTCAAGCTGAGGTGAGTTTCCCAAAGCTCCGCGTCGTCCACGCTCTCGATGCCTTCCCAAATCTGTGGCTCGCCGCTGTGTTCGGCCCAGCCGGGCCCGAGGTGGCGGTCATACAGACGAAACATCTGCGGCGCAAGCCAGGTGGGAACGTGCACGCCATTCGTAATATGACGGATCGGAACGGCCTCTTCCGGCCTTCCCGGATAGAGCGACGTCCACATCGCGCGAGACACCTCCCCATGCAGCGCCGAAACGGCGTTGGCGCGGCGCGAGAGTTTCAGACCCAGAACCGTCATGCAGAAACTCTCGTTGGAGTTGTTTGGATTCTCGCGCCCGAGCGACATCAGCCAGTCATGCGAAAGGCCCATGGAATCCCGCAGAGGTCCTAAATGCTCCTCGATCAGACCCGCGTCGAATCGGTCATGGCCGGCGGGGACTGGCGTATGGGTCGTGAAGACAACTTCGCGGGAGACGCGTGGAACGGCGCGGTTGAAATCCAGGCCTTCCTCCTCCATGCGGCATCGAATCGCTTCGAGGACGGCAAACCCGCTGTGCCCTTCGTTCAAGTGTAGAACACTCGGTGTGATGCCCATCGCCTTCAGGGCGCGGAAGCCGCCCACTCCCAGCAGCAATTCCTGGCGGATTCGAAAGCGGTCGTCGCCTCCGTATAACCGCGACGTGAGTTCCCGATCCTCGGGCGCGTTTCCCTCGACATTCGAATCGAGCAGAAGCAGGGAGCAGCGTCCCACCTTCAGGCGCCAGACCTTGGCGCGGATCGAGCCACTCCTCGTTTCAATTTGCACGGTGACGGGTTCGCCCTTGGTCCCAATGGCCGGCTCCATGGGCATTTGGCTGACGTCGGTCTGTAGGTACTCTTCCTGCTGCCAGCCGTTCTTGTCCAAACGCTGCCGGAAATAACCCTGCCCGTAAAACAAGCCGATGCCCACGAGTGGAAGCCCCAGGTCGGACGCGCTCTTGATGTGGTCGCCGGCGAGGATTCCGAGGCCGCCGGAATAGACAGGGAGTGATTCATGCAAGCCGAATTCGGCGGAGAAATAGGCGACCGGGCGCGGCCGCAAAATGCCGGCGTGCCGCGCGCCCCAGGTGCGGTCCGCATCGAGGTACTCGCGCTTGCGGCGATAGGCGTAGTTGACGCGGCTATGCAGGACAAGTTCTTGTGCGCGGCGCTCGAGCCCGGCCAGCGGAATTTCAGAGAGCAGGGAGATTGGATTGTGATTGAGTTGTCTCCACCGCGGAGGGTCCAGATCGCGGAACAAGCTTGTGGAGTCGTTGTCCCAGCTCCACCACAGGTTGCGCGCCAGGGACCATAGGCGCTCCTGCAAGGGAGCCACGAAACGATCGAGCGTGCGCGCCTCGCTCACCACCGGAGCGAGTTGCGCCGCCGCCTCGGACAGCATCTTGATTTCGCCGTCGGTAAAAACGCGCGCATCGATCGTTTGCACGACGAGAACGCCTTGCAGAACTCCGCCATCGATGAGGGGCACTCCGAGAAATGACTGGTAAGCCTCCTCGCCCGCCTCGCTGAAATATTTGAAGCGCGGATGATTCTTGACCTGCTCGACGGCCACGGGTTGCACCTGTTCGGCCACCAGGCCCGCGAGCCCTTCGTGCAACGCCATCCGCAATGTGCCGACGCATTGCGGGCGCAGACCGACCGTCGCGGCCAGGATGAGATTGGTCCGGTCCGGTTCGAGCAAGTAGGCGGAGCAGACTTCCGTCTTGAAGCGTTTGCCGATCAGGGCGACCACGTTCATGAGCGTTTCCGCAGGTTTGCCGCCCTCGGCCGCAAGATTGCCGATTTCTTCGAGTGTCAAAACATAGCTGGAGTGCCTCGGATCGGAGACGGGCATTACAGCCGGAAGCTCCTCTTCGTTGCGTTGCGATCCCGCACTCGGTTGCGCCATCAGGGTCCCCTTACTTCACACAGGCTTTCAGGTCGCAAATATTTAGTGTCTACTGTCACTCCCGCTTCAAGGAAAGTCCAATCGACAAAATCTATCCGCGATATAGCAATTGTTTGGAATTCGAGAACTGGCTTGGCGATGGCGATCCCGGTCCTATCCCAGCCAATGAGTGCAATAATCGTTTGGCAGCGGGCGTAGCTTTGGAAGCTTCCCTATCATGGTCCACAAATTCGATGCGGTAATTCTGGGCGCCGGAGCCGCAGGGCTGATGTGCGCGATCGAGGCGGGCAAACGCGGCAGGCGCGTCGCGGTCCTGGAACGGGCCAATCGCATCGGCAAAAAGATCCTCATCTCCGGCGGAGGCCGCTGCAATTTCACCAATGTCTATTGCGGGCCGGAACACTTCTATTCCGCAAATCCCCACTTCGCGAAATCCGCCCTGGCGCGGTACGAACCTTCCGACTTCATCGCGCTGGTTGAAAAACACCGCATCCCGTATCACGAGAAGACGCTCGGCCAGCTCTTCTGCGACCGCTCCGCCCAGGATATTGTCGAATTGCTCGAAACCGAATGCCGCGCCGCAGGAGTACAAATCTTTCTGAATAGCGCCATTCAAGAGGTTCGCCGCGCGGACGAATTTATTGTCTGCACGGACTCCGCGGAATATCACGCGCCAGTCCTGGTCATAGCGACGGGTGGGCTCTCAATTACAAAACTAGGCGCGACTTCGCTGGGGTACGACATCGCCCGCCAATTCGGCCTGAAGATACGCGAAACCCAGCCCGCGCTCGTCCCGCTCGTGCTGGGAACAAAAGATCGCACGCAATATTGCGATTTGGCCGGAGTCTCCGCGGAAGTCGAAGTTTCCACGGACCATCAGTCTTTCAGGGAGAAAATGTTGATCACCCATCGAGGCTTGAGCGGGCCGGCCATCCTGCAGATATCCACTTACTGGCGAGAGCATTCCGCCATCCGAATCGATCTGGCCCCCGGCCGTGACGTCACTCTTTCCATTCGCGAAGCCAAAGAAAGAAATATGGCCGCCGCGCGGTCCGCGCTACAAGGAATTCTTCCGAAGCGCTTCGCCACTCGTTGGTTGGATTTTCACGCGCCGCAGGATTGGACAAATCGCGCATTAGAAAAGCTGGAAGGCCATGCGCATGAATGGATCGTCGAGCCAGTTGGCACGGAAGGCTATGAAAAAGCCGAAGTCACAGTGGGCGGCGTGGACACCGAAGAATTATCGAGCAAGACGATGGAAAGCCGGCGCGTCCCAGGATTATTTTTTATCGGCGAAGTGGTCGACGTCACGGGCCATCTGGGCGGATTCAATTTCCAATGGGCCTGGGCTTCCGGCGCGGCCGCAGGCCGCGCGCTCTAGTAGCACAGGCTTCAGCCTGTGGGGTTTGATTGGTGCATGCACGAATGAACCCCCACAGGCTGAAGCCTGTGCTACTAAATCCCTTACACCAAGCAGCTCAACTCATCTTAAAGAAGTCCGAGTAAAAAATGTGGGCTAACCCACCGCATCGCCATCCGTCTTATAGAGGGAGCACAGACTGGCATCGCTGAGCCAGAAATTAGAATTTTGGGATGATGGATAAGGAGAAGCCATGAATTTGCAGAGGTTTAGGGGGAAATCGAAAATTCTTGCCGGCGCAATGATCCTCTTGCTGGGAATGGCCGGCTGGGGCGTGGCCCGCGCCAGCCAGAAGTTTTTTACATCCGGCGTACATATTTCCATGAAGCTGGCCGACCCGGCGGAAGGGCCCAGCAGAACCGGTTTTGCTCCCGTCGTGAAATCGGTATTGCCGGACGTCGTGAATATTTCCACGTCCAAGGTCGTCAAAGCCTCCAATCAAAATCAGTTCGATGTGCCGGATGGAATGCCTCCATTTTTCCAACAGTTTTTTGGACAACAGTTCGGCCCCAATTCTGAAAATCGCTCACCCAGGCAGCGCGACCAGCGCGAAGACAGCCTCGGCTCCGGCGTCATCGTGAGTCCTGACGGCTACATCTTGACGAATAACCACGTCGTCGACGGCGCCACCGACGTTCGCGTCACGTTTGCCGACAAACGCCAATTGAAGGCTACGGTCGTCGGAACCGATCCCAAGACGGACATTGCCGTATTGAAGGTCGAAGGAAGCGGATTCCCCGCCATCACCATCGGCGATTCCTCCAAGGTGCAAGTGGGCGACTACGCCCTGGCCATCGGCGATCCGTTCGGCGTGGGGCAGACTGTCACCATGGGAATCATCAGCGCCCTGAACCGCGGAAATCTGGGTATCGAAGATTACGAGGATTTTATCCAGACCGATGCGCCGATTAACCCGGGCAATTCCGGCGGCGCGCTGGTGAACGATCGCGGCGAATTGGTCGGCATCAACACCGCCATCCTTTCGCACGGATCGGGCGGCAATGAAGGAATCGGATTTGCCATTCCCGTCAATATGGCGCGCAGCGTGATGAGTCAGATTCTCGATCACGGCAAGGTCAACCGCGCGTACCTCGGCATCATGGTCCAGGACATTACGCCGGGCATTTCCAAGGCGATGAACTTGAAAGATATGAAGGGCGTCCTCGTGGGCGATGTCAGCCCGTCCGGTCCGGCCCAGAGAAGCGGCGTCCAGAGAGGCGACGTGATTCTGGAAGTCAACGGAAAACCAATGGGAGACAGCCGCGAATTGCGGAACACCATTTCGATGATGGATCCCAACGCGACCGTGAACTTGAAGCTCTTGCGGAACGGGAGTCCGACCGACGTAACCGTCAAGCTCGGTGAATTGCCAACCGACAAGGAGCAGGCCAAGACCGAGGAAGGATCATCGGAGAAGGCCCTGGACGGAGTGACCGTGGAAAATCTCGACGCGCAATCAGCAAGGCAGTTGGGATTGCCCGCGTCAACCACCGGAGTAGTCGTCACCGACATCAACCCGTCGAGCCCGCTCGCATCAGCAGGGCTGCTGCGCGGCGACGTCATTCAGGAAGTGAACCATCAACCCGTGAAGAACGTTGCGCAACTCGAGGAAGCGATCCGCAAGGCCGGCAACAATCCGTTGCTCCTGGTGAACCGCAAAGGCTCGACGCTCTTCCTCGCCGAGTAAGCCGAACAACTGCTTAAACCATCGGCTCCCTCTCGATGGCAGGTCAAGGGCCCCGCGACAAATCGTCGCGGGGCCCTTTTTTGTCTCACAAGCCGGTGGCACAGGCTTCAGCCTGTGCTACTAAAAGGCACTCCGCCACGAAACTGTGCGACTATACAAGGCGAGCCCATCTCATGCGCGCATACTCAATTCGGTTCCTCTACGCACTGATTCTGTTCCTCGCCGTGGCGTACGGTTACGACTTTGCTTCCGTGCGCAGCCGGATGAGCGCGAAAAAACCGGGCGATCCGTTTGATGTTGTGACTTATCCCCACCTTCTCGCGATTCCGCAGAAGGGCAACAAAGTGGATTACGAGTTGGACGCGCAATCGCCCATGGAAACGGAATCCTGCGTTCACTCCCTGTTTCCTCACTACGGGTACACTCCCTGCTGGTACATCCTCCGAAAATCGAAGAGTCCCACGCAAATGATGATCGTGTTTCCTGTTTCAGGGTTTAAGTAGCACAGCCACTCCTGGCTGTGTGGGTTTTGCGATCCATGATGATGCGGGGATGTGCGAAAGTAGCGAAAATCACACAGCCAAGAGTGGCTGTGCTACGTTTTCTCCAAACCGCTTGACTTCCCATCATCCGCGAGCTAAAGAATCCGCACCGCGCGCGTTGTTGTTCCGCATTTTCGATCGAGTGAGGGAAAGATGAAAAAATCAATTCTGCTAACATTGTTCCTGGCGTGGTTCGCGCCCCTCTCTTTGCGTGCGCAGACGCCCGCCGACAAACCGGTCGTCAAGCTGGACCCTTCCCTCGACGCGCTCATTTCCCCCGACGCCAAACTGGAGCTCGTGAAGAACGATTTCGGATTCACCGAAGGAATCGTGTGGGTCGATCAGGGCAACAGCGGCTACCTGCTCTTGAGCGACATGTACGCGAACGTGATTTACAAACTCACGCCGGAAGGAAAAGTTTCCCTCTACCTCGATCATAGCGGCTACACCGGGTACGACATTTGGCGCGTGGGCATGCCGCAACCGGACCCCAATCGCAAAGACGTTTTCTTCATGATCGGATCGAATGGCCTGGCGCTGGACCGCCAGGGCAGATTGCTCATCGCCACCTGGAGCGGGCGCTCGATCGACCGCATCGAAAAGGACGGCAAGCGCACCATCCTGGCCGATCGCTACGAAGGCAAACGATTCGGCGGAACGAACGACCTCGTCGTGAAAAAGGACGGCGCGGTTTATTTTACCGACGGCTTCGGCGGCCTGCGAGGCAGGGATGAGGATCCCAAGAAAGAATTGGATTTTGCCGGAATTTTCATGTGGAAGGACGGCAAGGTTACGCTGGCCATCAAGGATATTGCAACCCCGAATGGCCTGGCGTTTTCGCCGGACGAAAAATATTTGTACGCGAACGGAAGCCAGAACAAGTACGTCCGCCGCTACGGCGTGCAGCCCGACGACACGCTCACGAACAGCCAGATATTCATCGACATGAGTTCGGACAAAGCCGGCGGAATCACCGACGGCATGAAGGTGGACACGAAGGGAAACGTCTGGGAATCCGGCCCGCGCGGAATCTGGATCATGTCGCCGGAAGGCAAACACCTGGGCACTATCTTGACGCCGGAATTTGTCGCGAACGTCTGCTTTGGCGACCGCGACAATAAAACGCTCTATGTCGCCGCTCGCACCGGCGTTTACAAGATTCGCGTGAATATTCCCGGGCTTCGCTGAGGTGTGCGACGGAACCCGGCCAGAGTTCCTACTCGATCATTCGCATTGAATCAGGATAGGCTCTTTAGTAGCACACGCTTCAGCCTGTGGGTTTTCTGCCCGTGCGTAGTCAAAACCCACAGGCTGAAGCCTGTGCTACTAAAACCCGGTACAATTCTTTCGTTCTCCGGAATGCACCGCAAATCGTAAGGAGACCGTATGAATTGGTTTCTATGGGCGTTACTCTCCGCATTTTTCGCGGGCTTGACCGCAATCCTTGCCAAGATTGGCGTCCAGCAAATTGACTCGAATATGGCGACGGCGATTCGCACGGTGGTCATTTTGATTTTCGCCTGGGCGGTGGCGCTGGCGACCAAGAACGGGCCGTTTTCGGCGATCGGCAAACGCACCTGGATTTTTCTGATTCTGTCGGGAATCGCCACCAGCCTGTCCTGGCTGTGCTACTTCCGCGCGTTGCAGTTGGGCGAAGCCTCGCAGGTCGCCCCGGTGGACAAGCTCAGCGTCGTCGTGGCCATCGCGCTGGCCGCAATTTTTCTCCATGAACGGATGACCTGGCACCACTGGGTGGGAGGCGCGCTTATTTTCACCGGAGCAGTCGTGTTGGCCTACGTTTGAGGCGACGAGTTTAAGTCTTCCTCAAGCTCGAGAGAAAGGCCCCGGGTCTTAAGACCCGGGCTACAACATTTGCGCTAGCCAGGAAGATTGCTGTAGCCCGCCTCTTCAGAGGCGGGGCCTTTTGCCCGGAATCGAGCCTCGAAAAAAGATAATGGGACGCCATGACTGGCGCCCCATTATTCAACTGCGTCGATCGCTTCCGATCGAGGCATCCTGAAAAACTTGGACGCTCAATCGACGGCTGTCGGCATCGGCATTGTCCCCGTGAAGTAAATGACCACGTATGCTTTGATCGTGGCATTGGCCTGCGGGATGCCGAAGACTTTAACTGGAGTCCCGGCGATGAGGTTCTGCGTAATCGTAGTTTGACCGCCGCTGGTTGTGATGTCGACAGCGCTGACCGTCACGGTGCTCACGCCGCCGTTGTTGGTTCGATCCACCTGGTACACGAGTGTCCCTGAGCCCGAGGTCGTGCTCAGATTCACCGGCACATCCGTGGTACCGCCGGTCTCAGCCAACGTGAAAGTTCCGCTGGAGTAACCGGTGGCCGCCGTACCCTGGGGCACCGTAGTGGGCAGCAGCACCACCCACGGCACAGCCCAGGCATTCGGTTGGATCGGATCGTTCCATGTTGCATAGCTTACGCCCCAGGTTGGATACGCTCCCGCCGTGCCGCCGAAGTTCACCGTGCCATTCGTCGCGGTCTCGAAATCCGGGATTGCATTCGTGCCGCTATCCACGATGGTCGGGAAGGTGAAGTTCCACCATTTGAACCCGGTGATTGCTGCTCCGCTCAAGGGATCGGAACCATTCGGCGAGGCGCTGGAAATATAGGGCAGTGCGAATGTGTAGTTGTCCGTGGACGTGTTGAATTTCCGCGTATACGTGAAGTTGTTCGCATTTACGGCGGAGATGCCGCCGTCATACCTGGCGATTTCGATGTCAATCGTCTGCGCCAAAAGCGGAGACGCCAGAGGATCCACAACGCTGGCGTGGATTTTGAATCCGCGCACCAGGTCTTTGTTCGTCAGGAAAATCTTTCCCTGTCCGATGGGCGTCGAGTCTGCCACGGCATTCCACGGAGTCCGGAAAAAGAACTCCGTGTTGTCATCCACTTGCAGCGGGATGCCGATGCCGAGTTCGTTTTGCACGACGATGATATCGGGAGTCGTGCCGGGGTTCGTAATGACGTGAAGCACGTGGCCTTCAGGGCTGATCCAAACGCTGTTGAAGGCGTTGGCGGCCCAGATGCGCACGGCCACGAGCGACCCGTTGGATTGATATCTTGCCGCGACGCGCACGATATCGGCCCGTCAAGCCATTTGCCAGCGTGGAAAAGTTCTTGATCGTGACCACCGTTTTTGCATCCACGTCATAGAAGAGTGTCCCGTTCGTTGCGTCCGCCAGAATCGTCAGAGATTGGGATGTAGCGATTGCAGTCTCCGGATTGGTCGGCGGCTCGACCGGATAATCCTTGGTGATCGTGATGGAGCTGTCATCCGAGGAAACGCCGGTCACGGTGCCATACGTGTGCCGAAGTACCAGCCGCGTAATGTCACGGATGGGGTGATGGCGCACGGGGCCTTTGTTGAAATTCACCGCCCAGATAGTTTGACCTCCTGAGGCCGGAGGAACATGCCCCACCAGGAACGCGGGGTGAGAGAGATCGAATTCCACGTCCACAGCACTCGTTTGATTCGCTGCCACAACGAGTGGGGATTCGAAATTTACGTTGACCGGGACAGTCTTGCTCCCCGCACTTCCGGTCGCGCCCTGGATCTGAATCTGACCAGCCGGAATCGTTGCCCCGGGTGTGCCCGCAAAACCAGTCTCCGGGTCCGCGGAAACTACCAACGTGACATCGCCCTGATTCGCACTGACCGTGAGAATCGCGCCCGTGTACGTACCTGCCGGCACGGAAACAGTCCCCAGGAGTTCACCGAGTTGATCGAGTTGTACCAAATTGATGGATGGCACCGTACTTCCGGCCGTGAAGACATTGACGGGACTGCCTCCACCTTGCGGGACAAGCGAAATGCTCAGAATCTTGACGCCGATGGTGGCCCAGTCTTCGGTAGAGGCATCGCTCACCATCATGTTCACGCTGCCGTCCTGAGTTCCTCCTCCGCCCCCGCCCTGATTGGCGCTGGAGCTGGAACCGCATGCGACTGAAAAGAGAGGCATTGCTGCCAACACTACCCCCAAGAAAATACGCGATAATCTGGAATTCATTTTTCGTCTCCTGCGAAGACTCGATGGTCTCCACTCGTTTGAATAGACCAAAGCCAGATATCATTGCGGCGGGCCCCGAATACCGAGCAAAAATTCCGGCCAGCACACTACAAAACACGGAAGCGGGAATAGAGTTGCGGTGGAGTGGGACGGAAGTGATGGTACGAAGGTACTAGGAAGAAAAATAAGGACGGCAGCCGCTTGTTTCGCCGGACTTTCTTCCTGTCCCTAGCGAGACGATGCGGACGGCTGTACTCCCGGGCTATCACTCTTGTCGATTCGGATGGATCCGGAGGGAACCGCATCTTCATGCAACGAGGTCCGTGCGTGAAAAGTTGTAGCGCCGGCGTCTCGCCGGCATTTTTGCGGCGCTCGGGAACAAGGAAAATTGCCGGCGGGACGCCGGCGCTACAAAAACCTGCGTACAATATTGCTCCGCTGAGTTGTGTTCTACAGGGTCGGATCGTAGTGAGAAAAGAGGTTAGACCTTACGCCTTTGCATCTTGCGA
Organism: uncultured Acidobacteriota bacterium; assembly: GCA_963768275.1. Lineage (GTDB taxonomy): Bacteria > Acidobacteriota > Terriglobia > Acidiferrales > UBA7541 > Palsa-360. The sequence goes on along the minus strand of CAVYHH010000025.1, from coordinate 144,443 downwards.
TGCGGCAGCCCACTTCCCTTGCGCCTTGACGATCAGCTCGATCACTTCGCGAACCGCGCCCTCTCCCCCCGAACGCGTGGTAACAAAATGGGCGGCGCGCTTCACTTCTGGAACGGCGTTGGCAACCGCGGCCGCGAGGCCCACGCGTTGCAGCACGGGAAGATCCGGGAGATCGTCGCCGACATAAGCGACTTCGTTTGCGCTCGCACCCGTGGCCTGCATTATTTCTTCCAATGCGCCGAGTTTCGTGGCGCGGTGCTGATACACAAACTCGATTTCGCATTCCCTGGCGCGCTGCGTCACGGCGCTCGATTCCCTGCCGGTAATAAGCCCGGTGCGAAGACCGGCTGCGCGCGCGAGCTTCAATCCCGCCCCGTCATACGCGCTGAATCCCTTGATTTCACTAGCCGTTCCATCGCGGCGCGAGAGCAGCCAGATGTGGCCGTCCGTCAGCACGCCGTCCACGTCCATCAGCAGCACCCGAATTTTTTTGGCCCGCGCGATCAGAGATCTTGAGCCAGTCTGCTTTTTTGCCATTGGAATTAATTTGCTAACTATCTTTAGATGGTCCGCTTAACTCTCCGTGCCCTCGGTTTTCTCTGTGTCCTCCGTGTCAAAGCTTTTCCGGCGTCACGGCAAAATCTTTAACACAGAGGACACCGAGAAAAGAGGAGAAAACCGATTCCGCTAAAACAGTTCCAGCGTCCAGAGATCGTGCAGATGGACCACGCCGAGCGGCTTCCTTCCGGCGTCAGCCACGACGATCGATGTGATATGCCGCTCCTCCATCAGGCGCAAGGCGCTGCCGGCGAGTTCGGCCGGCGCGAGCGTTTGCGGCGTCCTGTTCATGCAATCGCCGACAACCAGGTCAATCGTGGCGGCCCCACGCTGCTGCATCAATCGCCGCAAGTCACCGTCGGTCAGGATTCCCGCCAAACGGCCCTCGCTGTCCACCACGGTTGTCATGCCCAATCCTTTTTTGCTTATCTCATAAATGACGTCCGGCATTTTCGCGCTGACGGGGACGCGCGGCATGGCGTCTCCCGAGTGCATCAGATTTTCAACGCGCAGAAGTTTCTTTCCCAGCCGCCCGCCCGGATGCAACGCGGCGAAATCGCCGGGGCTGAATCCTCGGCGGTCAAGCAGCGAAACGGCGAGCGCGTCGCCCATGGCCATGGCCGCCGTCGTCGAAGCCGTCGGCGCCAGATTGAGCGAGCACGCCTCTTCCTTGACGCTGACGTCCAGCACGACATCGCTCGCCGCCGCGATTGTGGACTTCGGGTGGCCGGTGAGCGTGATCATGCGCAGACCCAGACGCTTGATCGTCTCGAGCAATGCCGCGATTTCCTCCGTCTCGCCACCGTAGCTCACCGCCAGCACGACGTCCTCGCGCATCAGCATTCCCAGATCGCCGTGCACGGCCTCCGCAGGATGCAGGAAGACAGAAGGCGTGCCCGTGCTCGAAAACGTCGCGGCGATTTTCCGGCCGATCAATCCCGATTTCCCCATGCCGATGACGACCACGCGGCCCTTGCAGGCCAGTAAAAGTTCCACGGCCCGCTCGAAACTCGCGTCGAGCCTCTGAAGAAGCTCGGTGAGCGCCTCGGCCTCGATGCGCAGAACGCGTCTCGCCGTATCGAGGCTCCGGTCGGGGCTCCGGTCGGGGCTCACTGCACGCTCCAGCCGCGAACCAGCGCGGCAATTTGTTTGAGCTTGCCGAGCAGCGCGGGCAATTCCGCCAGCGGCAAAGCATTAGTTCCGTCCGAAAGAGCTTTCGCGGGATTTTCGTGCACTTCCAGAAAGATGCCGTCCACTCCCACGGCTACGCCCGCTCGCGCCAGCGGCTCGATGAACTCGGGCTGGCCGCCGCTGGACTTCCCGGCCCCGCCGGGGAGCTGCACCGAGTGCGTCACATCGAAGACCACGGGACATCCCGTCTTTCGCATGATCGGAAAAGAACGCATGTCGACGACAAGATTCTGGTAGCCGAAGGAAGCCCCGCGTTCGGTGAGAAAAATATTTTTATTGCCGATCTTCTCTACTTTCTCCACGGCGTTGGCCATTTCCCAAGGCGAAAGGAATTGTCCCTTCTTCAAGTTCACCACGCGGCCCGTTTTTCCTGCCGCGACAAGCAAATCCGTCTGTCGCGAAAGAAACGCCGGAATTTGCAGGACGTCGGCGACTTCCGCTGCGGGAGCCGCCTGGGACGCTTCATGAATGTCCGTCAATATCGGAATCCCGAAGCGCTCCTTGATTTTTTTCAGGATGCGCAGACCTTCCGCAAGTCCCGGCCCTCGATAAGATTGTTCGGAGGAACGATTGGCCTTGTCATAGGAAGCCTTGAAAACAAGAGGCACCTTGGCGTTAGCGGCGATCTCCGCGACACGCTCGGCCATCATAACCGCATGGGCTTCGCTCTCAATCACGCACGGCCCCGCGATCAACACAAGCGGCTGGTTGCCGCCGATGCGGACGCTTCCAATCGAAATTTCCCTCGCCATCTGCATTCAGAAATCTCTTTGAATCTCGGGCGGGACATAGCGTATGCGGGACTGCCAAGTTTTGCAACGGAAAGCCCGGGGACGCCAATCGGGAGATTGGCGTTCCCAGGCAACATCACTCGGCGGTTCTTAGTCCTTCCAGATTAAATGGGCCATTTGAAGAGTTGCCGTGTACCCAGAAACTGGATGTGTGATACATTCCGCCACAAATGACAAATCCTTCCGATGATTTATCGCGAAGGTCTTTTCTCAAAGCCACTCTGGCTGGAACTGCTATTTCGTTGTCGAAAGTTCCCGCGGTGACGATGGCAGACTTGAATTCCCAAAGGACAAACCCCGTGAGCGGCAGCCAAAGTGATGACCTCGCCAAACTGAGTATCCGCGAAGCAGCCGAACTGATCCGCAAGAAAAAAGTCTCGCCGGTGGACCTCACGAAAGCGTGCCTCGCGCGGATCGATGAAGCGAACCCCGCACTGAACGCCTTCATCACAATCACAAGAGAATCGGCATTACAACAAGCGGGTGTGGCCGAATCGGAAGTGATGCGCGGGAATTGGCGAGGTCCTCTCCATGGTGTTCCTATCGCGCTGAAGGATTTGTTCGATACGGCCGGCGTGAGAACGACTGCCGGCAGCGGCGTATTTAAGGATCGCATTCCCACGGAAGATGCCGAAGTGGTGCGCAGACTCAAGGCCGCCGGCGCGGTGCTCTTAGGCAAAACCAACATGCAGGAGTTCGCGTTTGGTGGCACCTCCACCGTCAGTTACTTCGGCGCCGTGCACAATCCCTGGGAACCAAACCACATCCCAGGTGGCTCATCAGGCGGCTCGGCTGCGGCATTGGCAGCCGATCTTTGCTACGGAGCCCTGGGATCGGACACTGCCGGCTCGGTAAGGCTTCCTGCTTCTCATTGCGGCATCGTCGGCCTTAAACCTACGTACGGCCTGGTGAGCATCCGCAGCGTAGTCCCTCTTTCTTGGTCGCTCGATCACGTTGGGCCGATGGCTCGCACTGTGGCGGACACAGCTCTCTTGCTTCAAGTCATCGCCGGTTACGACGCGCAGGAAACAACGAGTATAGAGATGAATGTCCCCGACTATTCAAAGGCTCTCGGGACGAAGGTTTCTTCCCTGCGAATTGGCACACCCCGCGAATTCTTTTTCGCGGACCTCGATCCGGAAATTGACGCCGCAACGAAGGAGGCACTATCCGTTTTGGGGAAACTCACGGCAGGGATTCATGATGTCCCCCTGGCCGCGAATACAATGGAAACTTTAAGAGACGTCGTGAGGGCCGCCGAGGCTTACGCGTACCACCGCGAATACGTAACCAAAACTCCGGAGCTCTATCAACCACTTACCTTGAAACGGATACGCGCGGGCGCTGACGTAACTACTCCCGCCTACATTCAAGGGCGCCGCGACCTCGCGCAAGTCCGTCGAACGGCCGAAAAATGGTTTGACTCGGTGGACCTGCTGGTCACTCCCACGCTCCCCATTCCGCCACCGCTGATTTCGGATCCTCATGCAGATGATATTTTGCCCGCGGTGCGCAACACCTCGCCGTTCGACGTCAACGGCTGGCCCGCAATTTCCCTCCCCTGCGGTTTCACAAGCCAGGGCCTCCCGATGGGCTTGCAGATCATCGGCCCCAATGGAGGGGAACCCGTTATCTTCCAACTCGCTCAGGCGTACGAGCAAGCAACGGACTGGCATAAGCGTCGCCCCCAATTGACTTCGATCGCGACTTAGTGGCACAGGCTTCAGCCTGTGGGTTTCCATATGATCTTGGCTGGCACGCGACGCCCGGGCAAGCAAACGGACCCCCGCAGACTGAAGTCTGTGCTACTAAAATCTAATTGGAAGGCGAAGGCTTCGCCGACATGGAAATCGCGGCTGGGCTTCCAGATGCCGCGCCACTGCCGCGATGCTGATGCGCGTGCGCCGCTCCCATAAACGCAAAGAAGAGCGGATGCGGCACAAGCGGCGTCGACTTGAATTCCGGATGGAACTGGCAGGCGAGAAACCAGGGATGGTTCGGGGCCTCGATGATTTCCACGTATTTGCCATCGGGCGAGCGGCCGGTAATGCGGAAACCCGCGTCGGTCAGCACTTTTTCGTATTCGCAATTAAATTCGTACCGGTGGCGGTGGCGCTCGCTGATGTCCGTGGTTCCGTAGGCGCGGAAGGCGGTGGAATCTTTCTCGATCTTGCAGGGCCACGCGCCGAGGCGCATCGTGCCGCCCATTTCGTCCACGCCCAGCAGTTCGCGCAGCTTGTAAATCACGCGATGCGGCGTTTGCGGATCGAACTCGGTGCTGTCCGCGCCGGCCAGGCCTACAACGTCGCGCGCATATTCAATCGTCGCGCACTGCATGCCCAGGCAAATTCCGAAAAACGGAACCTTGTGCGTGCGGGCATACTCGATGGCGTAGATCATTCCTTGAATGCCGCGCTTGCCGAATCCGCCGGGAATTAAAATGCCGTCCGCGTGCCGCAAGCGCTGCGCCGCCGTCTCGCGCGAATCCAGCTCTTCGGCTTCGACCCACTCGATGATCGTGCGGTCCTTGTGCGCGAGCCCGCCGTGGATCAGCGCTTCGCGCAAACTCTTGTAGGCATCTTCGAGCTGCACGTACTTGCCCACCACGGCGATGCGCACTTCGCCCTGCGGTTTCCGTATGCGGTCCAGCAACTCGAACCACGCGTTCAGATCGCGTTCCCGCGCTTCGAGATGCAGCATCTGGAGAATCTGGTCGTCCAGTCCTTCGTCCGCAAGCGCTACCGGCACGGCATAGATCGTGTCCATGTCCGGCATGGAAATGACGCGCGCTTCGGGCACGTTGCAAAACAGCGCGATTTTCTTTTTCAATTCCTGCGGCACGGTGCGGTCGCTGCGGCACAGCAGCAGATCGGGCTGAATTCCGATGGAAAGCAGCTCCTTCACCGAATGTTGCGTCGGCTTGGTCTTCAATTCACCGGCGGTGGGGATAAACGGGACAAGCGTCACGTGTACGTGGACAAAATTTTCGGGACCAAGTTCGAGGCGCATTTGCCGGACCGCTTCGAGAAACGGAAGCGATTCGATGTCTCCAACGGTCCCGCCGATCTCGATGATCACGACATCGGTATCAACCGCAATTTTGCGAAACGCAGCTTTGATCTCGTCGGTGACGTGCGGAATCACCTGCACGGTTTTGCCAAGATAATCCCCGCGCCGTTCCTTCGTGAGGATGGCTTCGTAGATTCTGCCGGTCGTCCAGTTGTTCTCGCGCGTAAGTTTGGCGTGCGTGAAGCGCTCGTAGTGGCCGAGGTCAAGATCGGTTTCAGCGCCGTCGTCGGTGACGTACACTTCGCCGTGCTGATACGGGCTCATTGTGCCCGGATCCACGTTCAAATAAGGATCGCATTTTTGGAGAGTAACTCGGAGACCACGGCTTTCGAGCAGGCAGCCAATCGACGCCGCTGCAACGCCCTTGCCCAGGGAGGATACAACACCACCGGTAACAAAAATATACTTCGGCCCCATCCGCTCAGTTCCTGCCACCTAAAAACACGGGACGCGGAACTGGTTAAATCCTCCAGAAAGATGTTGGCGTACAACGCATTCTACGGGGGAAGCCACGCCGCTGTCAACTTGCAGCCGTATCGCACTCTCGCAGCTGAAAAAAGCCGTAGGGGCACGGCATGCCGTGCCCCTACGATCGCGCCAGCCTAGTCGTGATCGTGGCCAAACAAGTCACGCATCACTTTGACGTCGTCGTCGCAAGCATGGTTCAGGCAAGGCAGCCCGAATCCCGCCTCGAGCGACTTGAGCAGCGAGAAGCTGTTGTAATACCGGTTGCTTTGAATGCCTTCCTCCGAGTCGCCGTTGGTCTCGACGGTGAGGACGACCGTGTTCTGATTCTGCGGCGGGAAGAGGCCGGTTGGCGTCGTGCTGATGCCGCTATAGTCATTCTCATCCCACACAATCACGATGGCCGTGCGGCCGTCGTGCCATACCGGTGAGTGCTTGATGGCCTTGACCAGCCGCTCGATCGTCGTGTCGCCTTGCAGGATCAAGCCGGGATTCAGGCCGACCTGCGTGCCGTTCGTAAGGCCGGCGGTGCCGATTCCGGGATCGAATGCGCAGAACGCGTCGCCATTGCCGCGCCCGTGCTGGTCATTGCATTGGTTCGGCGCAATGAAAGCCAGGGACGGGACATCGCCTCTGGCCAGGTCGGCATACAAGCCGCGCGGGCCGTCGAAGCCGACGATGTTTTCCAAACTATTGCCGAACTCCGTTCCCTCCTGCACGCTCTTGAAATAGGCGAACGGATTGTGCTTCACGGCGTACGCCTGCACGACGCTACTCGAAGTCAGAGGCGCGAGCGGAGTGAAGTCGGTCAGATTGCTGGCTGTGCCATTGCTGTAGTTGACTAGGTCCGCCCCAGTGATCGGCAGGTCTTCCTGGTAGCTCTTCCAGCTCAAGCCGGCTCGCACGAGTTGGTCCCCAATCGTCTTGCCTTTGGTAAACGCTGCCGGTACCGACTTCACGCCGTCAATGTCAGCGAGGTAAGGAAATGTGGGCAGAGTGACTTCGTTCCAATTGTCGACAGCCTCGGTCGCGGCGTCCTGACCCGTTCCGGCGATCGGGCAGATGTTAGTAGTTTCGAACGGGACTGGCGCCGGCACTGTAGTGCCCCCACCGTCATCGGCGTTCACGATTCCGGTCGCGAGATTGGGCGTGCAGGCCGCGTTATGCCAGTCTGGAGGATTGTCGCTGCGGACGCCGAAATTGGAGCCGCCAACAACTTCCAGGTAGTTGGTCAAGCTGGGATGCCCGACGGCAAAATAGTTGGTCGCGAGGTTGACTTTCTTGTTCGCGATCAGGCTATTCAAGTACGGCTCGTTCGGATTGTTGATGACCTGCTGGTACCCGTGGTTCTCCATCATGATAACGAAAACGTGATCCAGGTGAGGGATCCCTCTGGGAGCGTCGTCCCGGTCGGCAAACATCGGGGCCGACAACAAGGCGAATGCGAGCCCCATCGCTGCGGCTTTCTTAAACATGTCAATGACCTTTCCTTTGCGGGAAGCTGGGATTGCCGCCGCTCTGTGGACGGAGAGGGCTGGCGCGACCGGGCGATACTCTGGAATCCGGTTATTATCGGCGGGTTACAGCAATGCAAAAATTTGGTAAACGTGGCCGCACAAGAAAGCCCGGAACTTCCTGTTCGCTTCCGTTCGCGTCTCGCTCGGGGATGTTCAGCCTCGGCGGCATGGTTTAGAATCGTCCCGTAATTCTGCCGCGCTCATTCGCAATTCCGTGCCGCGGAATGGGTCCGCCAATTTCAGGGAAGTGCAAATTTCCCTTGACTTTAACGGGGGGCAACGGTCTATTGTCACATTCCGCTTTTCCGCAGGCGACACAATGATGCGAGGCCGCATCTATGCCTCGCGGGGAATGTGATTCTGTCCAGTTTCCTAAACGGCTTGCCACCAGGTTGGTTGCAGGTGTGCGGATGCGGGGTTTCGGCGGCAGCGGGAAAATATAATCTCAGGGGCCAGAGACTCATCGGCAATAGTGAAACATTTTCATACAGCAAAGAGAAGCGTTCGTTCGGATCGAGGCATCCGAGGTTTGCTCGATCGGAGGGGTACGGGCTCTATTTGTTTGTCCTGACGCGGGAAGAAGAGCCCGCCGGGATAGGGAGATAGAAGTATCTTCTCCGGGAAAATCAGAGTCGTGCGGGCGGGGGGATTTCTAGTGCTTGAATCAAAATTCCACTTGGGGCGTGACAGGGTGCGTTGGGAAAGTGTTCTTTTCCTTTTCGGGCTGGCCGCGGCGCTGGCAATTCTGAGTTCCTGCGGTTCGACCGCGACGACTGTGGCGCCGTCCATCACGGCTTCGTGTGTGCCCACCCAGGGTACTGGCGCTGACGTGACCGTGCTTGGCACCGCGCAATGCACCGCCAGCGTCCTCAACGCCAGCAGCACGCTTGTGAATTGGTCCGTGAGTGGAACTGGCAATGGCTCGATTGATGCGACCAGCGGGCTGTACACTGCTCCCGCGACGGTACCGACCACGAACGTCGTAACGATCACCGCAACTTCCCAGGTGCAATCGACGCTGACCGCAACGGCGAGCCTGACCATCGTGGCCGCCACGGCGATTACTTCCGTCATCTGCAACGATTCCACAGGGAACCCCGCATCAATTGTTTCCTCCATGAACTCGCTGTCCTGCACGGCATTCGCTTCCGTCGCCACCGGAACAACTGTTCCTGTCAACTGGACCATCACGAACAAGAACAATCCGAGTTCAGTTTTAAATCTGGGAAGTATCTCGAAGCAAGGCGTCTACACCGCGCCGCTAGTTCCACCGCCGGGACAAATGGTCACGATTACCGCCACCTCGCAGGCTCTCTCCACGGAAACGATGAGCGTGACGGCCACGGTGGTTTTCGGAAACGCAGTTTTGAGCGGGCCGTACGCTTTCTCCACCAGCGGAAGGCTGCCCACCCACGCCTTTTGGGCTCGCGTGGGAAGTTTCTCGGCAGGCGGCGGCTCCCTCATCGGTACGGAGGATACGAATCAGGGTGGGACGCCCAATACGGTCACCATGCAACGCAACTTCACAGGGTCTTATTCCATCGGTCCGGACGGCCGCGGGACAATGCAATTCTGCGAGGGTACCAGCGCGGCCTGCCCGCAGGGATCGCCCGCAACCGCTTATTTCAACATCGTGGTCATTTCCCCTCAGCAAGCCCAGATGATTGAATTCAGTCAACCGGTAACACCTCCTCCCACAACGGCGACTGCGGGTTCCGCAGCGACAATTGCGGGCGGTGAGATGATCGCTCAGGACCAGTCGGTATTTAGTGCTGGAGCCGGAAATCTATCCGGCACCTACTCGTTTAATTTTGCGGGCGTTTCGACAAGCGCGACGGAGGAATCTGTCCTGGGGGAATTTAATGCAAATGGGCATGGCACCATCAGCCCAGGAAGCCCCGCTTTCCCCGGCGAGATGGACATAAATCCTACTCCGGTCAGTTTGCCTACTCCCCTCGCTCTCACCACCTATTCGATTAGTTCGAACGGCCGGGGCACGGTGACACTAAACAATGGAACTGTGAACTTTACATTCAGTATTTATCCAGTCTCGGCCAGCCGGGCGAAATTCATTGAAATCGATACCGCCTCTTTGGCGACTCCAACGGTCCCAGCATCGATCTTGGTCGGCGATGCGTACATCCAGCAGACAAGCTCAACTTGCGGATGGGCGCTAAACGCGTTGAGCGGCTCGACCGTGTTTGAAACGTCGGGATTAAATAGTTTGGGAGGTTCCCCGGGAGTTGTGATCGGTGACATAGGCAACTTCACGGCCGACGGGACGACTGGCGCCGTCAGCGCCGCCTCGATTGACGAAAATAGCGGCGGCACGGTTTCCTCGGTGGTCGGAACCCTCACTGGCAACTACACGATGGATTCCTGCGGCAGGGGCACGCTGACGATTGGCAGCCATTCGTATGTTTTTTATATTATTTCGCCGTCCGACGCCGTGCTCCAGGAATCAACGACCGGCATCATCGCTCATGGTTTTATGCTTCCGTCCAACGGCGGGCCGCTCGTGGATACTACTTTAACGGGCAGCTATGGGTTCCGGCTTGGCGGAACGGACGCCGCTGGAACGGCCGGAAATCGAGAAGATTTTCTTGGTCAGGTGACGAGCGCCGGTTTGGGAACTGGGCTTGCGGGCACGCTCGATCTCAATGACTTCGGCGCGACACAAACGCCCGTGGCGATCGCAAATGGAACGTATCTCCCTGCTCCGGCGGGAAGTCTTCGAGCGACAATGGCTCTCCCCCTAACTACAGTATCGGGCGCTACGACGCGGAATTTGGTTCTGTACATGGTGAGTCCGACATTGTTTTATGCTCTGGACACGGACCCAGCGGGCACCGCGATCGGCGTGATCAACAATCAGTTCTAGGGAAAAGCCTGCCCGTTCAGTTGGAATGAATAACAAATTCGGGCAGCGCGCACCGAGGACGGGATCGCGCGGTTTCTTGCCGAGCATGGACCGCCGGGTCAAAGCGGGTAAAATTTGAGAATCAAATTTTGATTTCACATTTTGAGGACCAGGATTGAGACGGAAGCATATTTGCCGGGAATGTCGAATAAGGAAGAGAGAGGCGCGGTGAAACGCCTTCTGTTGCTTATCCTGCTCACTTCCCTCTTCGGTCTGGCCTCGTGCGGCTCGACTGCCACGAGTACAGCAGTGACGTGCACGACCACCACTTCGACCTCTTCCACCACCACCTCGACATCCACCTGCACCGACCCGGTGACGAACATCAGCGTCACGATTTCACCCGCCACGGTCTCAGTAAACGTCGTGACAACCCAACAGTTCCAAGACGCCGTCCAAGGGGGCACGAATTCCGTTACCATCTGGCAGGTGAACACGATTACGGGCGGCAATGACACGATTGGCCGAATCGATTCCAACGGCCTGTATCATGCCCCGGTGACGGTTCCTTCTCCCGCAACCGTGACGGTGGGTGCGGTTTCGTTTGAAGATCAAAAGGTCTCCGCCACTTCCGCGGTCACGATTATTCCAGCCCCAGTCGTAACGATTACTTCCCCTTCTTCTCCCGTGACGGTAACTTCCGGCACCGCGAACACTGTGACATTCAGCGCAACGGAAACCGGCGGAACGACCAGCACGATTCTTTGGTCCGTGGGGCCTGTGGGCGGGCTCGGAGTTTTGGGCGGGAATGCGACGCTTGGCACGATCAGCGCAAGCGGCGTCTATAGCCCGCCGCTCACGCCGCCCATCGGTCAGACCGTCACAGTCACAGCAGCGGCGCAGGATTCTCCGACCTCCACCGCGAGCCTGGCCGTCACCATTTCTGGCTATTCCACTTCTTCCTTGCAGGGGCCGTTTGCTTTTTCCATGGCCGGAAACGCTGCATCGACTCACTTTTTCAGGGCAGGCAGCTTTGTGGCCGATGGCGCGGGGAATCTGAGCAGCGTTTTGGAGGACACCGACAGCGCTTCGGGCGCAACATCCACACCGATTTCGACGACCGGCTCCTATACGGTAGGCGCGGATGGCCGTGGAACGTTGCAATTGAGCGACGGGCTCTCGCCTGCGAATTTCGACTTCGTCCTCGTGAATGGGTCCCAAATTCAGATCATTGGATTCGACGGCTCGGGAACTGCGTCGGGTCAGGCCAATGCGCAGAATGCCTCGGCCTTCTCCGGCACGCCAAACTCGGCCTTAAACGGAACCTACGTCTTTGATTTTGCCGGCGTGGATGGATTGAATGGGCTTTCGCAGATCGGCGAATTCAACGCGGATGGTGCGGGCAATATTACGAGCGGGTCGATCGACATCAATGATGGCGGAGTCCCGAGCTCTTTTCAAATCTTCGGAAACAAGACCGTATGCGCTTCTCCGCCCGCTTCCCTTTCCACCTATCTCGTTAGCTCGAACGGGCGCGGGACTTTGACTCTCACTGCTTGCGCCGGCGGTCCGACCTTGACGCTCAATTTCTACGTCGTCAACCGCGGGGCTGCGAAATTTGTCGGGACCGACACCGCGAAGCTGGTTGGGGGATTCACGTCCCAACAGTCTCCCAATGCCACATTGGACGCGACCGCCCTCAACGGCAATTACGCATTTCTTTTGGCAGGATCGGGACTGGGCGGCACGATCACAACCGCAGGAAGTTTTTTTGCGGATGGCGCCGGCAACCTGAAGAGCGGCGTGGTGGATGAAAACCTGGCGCCCGGAGCGCCTGCTCTCGGCTTGCCGATCGTAGCCAACCTGGCGGGCGACAATTATGCGGTAGCACCGAATGGCCGGGGCACGGCGACATTCACAACTGCGGGCCGGACGTACACGTTTGTTTTTTATCTGGGGCCGGTGGGGTCCAACACAACCGCCGTGTTTCAGGAAACCGATTCAGGGATTGCCAGCGATGGGAATTTCACCCTGCAGCAAAGCGGTCCGTTCACTCTGGCGTCCATCCAGGGCAACTACGCGATCGAGACCAGCGGCATTTCCGGTTCGTCCTCACAAGTCAGCACGGGCCAAATCGGCGCCGATGGCGCAGGGACCGTAACGTCAGGAAATATTGACACCAACACCGGAGGCACACTCGCTTCGGGGCAAGCCGTAACGGGCGCCTACACTGCTCCCGCCGCCACGGGACGCGCCACGCTCACGCTCGATTCCGGCACGCTGAATTATGCTGCGTACGTCGTGAGTCCCACTCAGGTCTACCTTTTGGGAATCCAACCTGCGCAGCTCGCCGCCGGCGCGCTTCTCCGGCAATTCTAAAAAGCCATCCCCGCAAGAGTGTGCGTGAGAACTCAAGATTGGCTCGTTCTTTGTAGCGCCCGCCTTCAGGCGGGCACTTTGGAATCAAGCACATGCCCGCCTGAAGGCGGGCGCTACATGAATCAAAACCGAGTTCTCACGCACACTCGCAAGGCCGTCCTCAAGCAGAGTGCGATTTGCTCAATAGCTTTTCGACGCGCGCGACATCCTCCTGCACATCCACGCTGATCGAATCGTGGTGCGTTTCGGCGACGCGAATCTTGTACCCATTTTCCATCCAGCGAAGCTGTTCGAGCTGCTCGATGCGTTCGAGGTCTCCGAGAGGCAGCGTCGGAAAATCAAGAAGGGCGGCGCGCCGAAACGCGTACAGCCCGAGATGCTTCATATGCTGCGCGTGCACCGGGGCGTCGCGGTCGCGCACCCACGGGATGGGCGCGCGTGAAAAATAGAGCGCGTTGCCGTCGAAATCGAGAACCACCTTCACGATATTCGGGTCCATGATGTCGGCGGGCTTCGCGATGGGAACCATGAGCGTGGCCACCGAAACGCCTTCCTCCGACTCAATGGCCTCGACGAGGGTGTCAATCGCTTCCGGCTCTACAAGCGGCTCGTCCCCTTGCACGTTCACGAAAACCTCTTCCCCGGAAGCAGAAAGGTGCGCGGCCACTTCTGCCACGCGCTCGGTGCCGGAGCGGTGCTCCGAACGGGTCATGACCGCCTCGGCCCCAAATCCGGCCGCCGCTTTCAGGATGCGTTCGTCATCGGTGGCGATGATCACGCGGCTGATGCGCTTGGCCTGCCGCGTCCGTTCCCACACGCGCTGGATCATCGGCTTTCCGGCGAGAGACACGAGCGGCTTGCCTGGCAAGCGGGTGGCGGAATAACGTGCGGGAATCACAGCGATGGCCATAAAGTTTTCTCTCCGCGCGCCGATTTACGAGATGGGCAGCGAAACTTAGAAATCCTATCACAGTGTTCGAACAAACCTGCACGCGGCCTGTAGTACGGCAATCAAGACTCTTGGATCGGTTCCTAAAGTAAATTTATTGTCAAAACACAGTCGCGGGACTTGCGCGGCTTGCCTCGGGTGGTAGAATGACGCTATGGTTCGCTAGTCGGAACCGGCCGTGACCGCCCGGGCAGCGCCGGCGAAGGCAGGCAATGCGGTGATGGCAGGACAAAAACGGGAATGTCTCCGCGGCTTCGCTCTTGTTGTGTGCGCTCTGATTGCCGCCGCGGCGTTTAGTCAGACCCAAGGGCCCGTCAAGCCTCCGAAATTACCCCCCGAACCAATTATCAAGCCAGGGCAAGGGATCAAAGTTGATGTAGACATGACCCTTGTGAACCTCACGGTCACGGATCCATTGGACCGTCTCGTCACCGGCCTCGAAAAAGGACATTTTCGCGTATTTGAAGATAACGTCGAGCAGGAGGTTCTTACCCTGTCGAGCGAGGATGTGCCCGTTTCCATCGGTTTGGTTTTCGACATGAGCGGCAGCATGTCGGATAAGGTCGAAAAGGCTCGCGAGGCCGCCGTGCAATTCATGCGCACGGCCAATCCGCTGGATCAATTTTTCCTGGTAAGTTTCAACGATCGCGCCGAATTGACCAGCGGCTTCACCAGCAGCGTCGATGAATTGCAAAACCGGATGATGTTCACCGCCTCGCGCGGGCGCACCGCGCTCCTCGATGCCATCTATCTCGGGCTCAGCCAGATGAGGGGTGCACACAACGGCAAGCGGGCCTTGCTCATCATATCGGATGGAGGAGATAATCATAGTCGGTACAATGAGAACGATGTTAAGAACTATCTAAAAGAAGCCGACTGCCAGCTCTATGCAATTGGCATCTTCGATCCGATCGGCATACGTTCCAGGACGCCTGAAGAATTGGAAGGGCCCTCGCTGCTTTCTGAAATGACGGAAATGACCGGAGGCCGCGTCTTTCCCGTGGGAAATCTTGGCGAACTGCCCGACATTGCCGCGAAGATCGGAATGGAGCTCCGAAACCAATATGTCATCGGATATAAATCAAGCAACGCGCACCACAATGGCGCGTGGCGAAAGATCAAGGTCAAACTGCGGCCACCTAAGGGACTTCCCCCCCTCAACGTCTATGCAAAGACCGGCTACTACGCCCCAAACCAATAGCCGCGGCCGCGTTGCCGTTTTTCTGATTACTTTTTTCCTCGCGGCTATGGGTGTGTTCTTTGCGGCGGGTGCTTCCGCGCAGCAACAGCAAGCGCCCATCTCTCCTTCCCAACAGCCTCCGCCGCCAAACGCTCCCCCGCAGGAAATGCCGCAGGGGACTTACAAGATCAAGTCGCAAGTCAACCTGGTCGTCCTGCATGTGTCCGTGCTCAATGACCGCAGCGTGTTTGTGCCCGGACTGATGGAAGATAGTTTCCGGGTGCTCGAAGACAAGGTCGAGCAAAAGCTTTCCGTTTTCAAGCAGGAGGACGTGCCGGTCAGTTTTGGACTGGTGGTGGACAATAGCGGCAGCATGAGGGACAAGCGACCGCAGGTGAATGCGGCGGCGCTTACGTTCGTCAAGACCTCCAATCCGCAGGACGAGGGATTCGTCGTCAATTTCAACGACGACTACTATCTGGACACCGAGCACGATTTCACCAGCGATCTCGCGGAAATGAGAACAGCGCTGGAACGAATTGATGCGCGCGGCAGCACGGCGCTGTACGACGCCGTCATCGGTTCACTCGATCACCTGAAAAAAGGCACGCGCGACAAGAAAGTTCTCCTGGTCGTGACCGACGGCGAAGACAATGCCAGCCGGCACAGTCTTGAAAATGTAGTGGAGCAAGCGCAGCGGGCCGATACCGTGATATACGCCGTGGGCGTCTTCAGCGACGACGACATCAAGCACAACCATCGCGCAATGAAGAAAGCGCGAGGCGCGCTGAGCGACCTGGCCAACGCCACCGGCGGCCTGGCCTTTTTCCCCGAAACCGCCGACGACACGGAATCGATCTGCACGCAGATCGCGCACGATATTCGCAACCAATACACGCTGGCCTACTATCCGACCAATACGGCGCACGATGGATCTTTCCGCACCGTGTCGGTCCAAGTGACGCCGCCGCGCGGCGCGGGAAAACTTATGGTGCGCACGCGCACCGGATACTACGCGTCCCGGGCGCCCTCCTCCGGCAATTAGGATTTTCTAGCTCGCGTGGAGGTTCGTTGTCGGGTCTCCTATGCATCTTGGCAAGTGGACCGCATTCCAGTCAGAGAAAACGCACGAAAGCTTTCGTCGATCTTGCGTGGCGAGAGTTTGGAATCGTTCTTGAACAGACTCGTCGCACGCATCCCTCTTTGAGAATCTCTCCAACGCCGTTGACCATGGTCCTGACACGGCGCTCATTCTGAGGTGGTCCTTTTAAGGCCTCTCAACGAACACCGAAATGATGAAAGACGTGAACCTTCACGCCGTCGATTACAAACAAGAACACCAATACGATGGCAAGCAACAAAGAAACCAGAGACCAGGAAATTGGGGCCATGAGGATGCCGCTCGTGGCCATCAGGCTGACCACAACAACGTCGGTGGCCGAACTCAGTATCAGCCAACGACTTGGGAATGAATGCCAGAAGCGATTGCGTTCGCGCACGAGATAGACGTTGCCCTGACCAGTGAAAACCAACATGAGGAAAACGAGCGTCTGGAGTTGCCGAATCGGGAGGTGAAGGACATCTCTGCCGACAAAAAATACGGTGAAGGAGAGCATCAGAACCAAGCCGGCGAGAGTGCCGGCGGTGAACATCAGCGTGCGGATGTCCCAGCGGTCCGGCTGCGGCGAAAACGACACGCGGTCGGTAGCGATGGACATGGTGACGAAATCGTTGGTGAACAAGAGCAGAACCACGAGCAGAGGGGTGATTACAAATGTGCCAGTAAGAATCACGCCAACGCTGAGGAAGATTGCGATTTCGAGCGTTTTGATGATTTTGTTGAGCGTGTACGTCAGCATACGCTGATAGATTCGGCGGCCGGTTTCGACGGCACGGAGCACGCCCATGAGGCCGTTCTCCGTGAGGACGACGCTGGCAGCGGCCTTGGCCACATCGGTCGCCGTGGAAACGGCGACGCCCGCTTCAGCCTGCTTGAGGGCAGGAGCGTCATTCACGCCGTCACCCGTCATGCCGACGACGTGTCCTTGCCTCTGAAGCGCTTGAACCAAACGAAACTTGTCTTCTGGAAAAACCCCGGCAAAAACGTCGCATTGTTCCGTCGCCAACCCGGCGCCGTTGCGTAAGCTCTCGGCAGAGCCGACGCGATCGCCGATGCCGACTTGTAAAGAGACGGCGCGGGCGGTCACGGGTCCGTCTCCGGTCACCATAATGACGCGCACGCCGAGGCTCTTGAGATCTTGCACAACCTCTTTGGAGTCTTCGCGGATTGGGTCTTCAAGCCCAATGAGGCCTACAAGCTCCAGCGAGACTTCTGTCCCGGCAGCGACGGCGAGAACTCGTGCGCCTCGCCCTGCGAGCTTTTCGACTTCCCCTGCAATATTACTGGCGTCGCGAACAAGAGGAATAAGCGCATCCGGCGCTCCTTTGATGACCCGCAGTTTGCCCGCCGGCTGCTCGTAGATTGCTTCAGATCGCTTGGTGGACGGATCGAACGGGATGAATTGGATACGTCGTGGAACAGCGTTCAGTACCTTTTTCTCTTGTGCCGCCTTGAAAACAGCCAAATCGATTGGATCCTGGGTCGCCGCATCGAAAGCGAGAGCGGCCATACGAAGCACTTCTTCTGAGCTACGACCTCCGATCGGATAAATCTGCGCCACGGCAAGCCGGTTCTGAGTAATCGTTCCGGTTTTGTCCGTACACAACACATCCATAGCCGCCGCTTCCTCGATGGCGGAAAGGCGCGTCACGAGCACCGAGTGATGGGACAAATCGAGCGCGCCCAGTGCGGTTGCTACAGTGAACGTTGCGGGCAAAGCTATAGGAACCGAGGCCACCACGAGAATCAAAGCGAACGGCAAGACTTCCGACCAAGGCAGGTGTGCGATGCCAGCGTACACGAGCAGGGCTCCCACGAGGACGGCATCGAGAATGACGAGATACTTCACGATGGCAAAGATGATTTCCTGCAAGTGGCTCGCTGTCTTCGCCGTTTTCACCAATTCGGCGGTTTTGCCGAAGTAGGTGTGTTGCCCCGTTGCCGTTACCTCGCCGCTCGCTTCACCTCGTTTGAGGCGCGAGCCGGCGTAAACGACCGCCCCTGAAGATTTCTCGACGGGCAACGACTCGCCGGTCAGCTCCGACTCATCGGACTCTACAGCGCCATCGAAGAGTCGAACGTCCGCCGGGGCAAGGTCCCCCAAACGCAGATGAATCGCATCCCCGGGAACAAGCTGTTCGGCCAGGATGAGTTGCCAACGGCCGTCGCGCAGCACGCGCGCCTGCACCGAGAGCCGTTTGCGCAAGAGAGCGAGAGCTCGATTCGCTTGGTATTCCTGAACAAAACTCAGAATGGAATTGAACAGCAGCAATAGGCCAATGATGACGGCTTCATCCAGCTTGTGAACCAAGATCTCCAGCACAATGGTAGCTTCGAGCATCCAAGGAATGGGTGCCCAGAATTTGCTGAAGAAGGAGAGCAACGGATGGCGCCGTTCTTCCTCAATCCGGTTCGGACCGAATTGGCGAAGCCGGTCTTGCGCCTCTGCCGCTGTGAGGCCAGTTGGCGCGGTGCCGACGGGATTGATTCGATTTTCGTGCATTTCACCGGCATGATTGTACGCCATCAACAGAGGAAGATTTTTCAACTGTTTGATATCTGGGATAAGAAACTCTTGCCGTGCGGGATTGTGCCGCCAAAATTTTCGGCGATCGTTTGACCCATGTCGGCCAGCGTATCGCGGATGCCCAGGTTGACGCCGCGCTTCCCCGCCGGGCTGTATGTCACGATGGGGACGTACTCGCGCGAGTGATCGGTCGTCGGCCACGCCGGATCGGGATCGCAGCCGTGGTCGGCGGTGATCATCAGCAAGTCTCGCGGCCCGAGCGCCTTGAGCAGCGGCGCAAGAAGTACGTCGAACTCCTCTAGCGATTTTGCAAACCCTTCCACGTCCTTGCGGTGTCCGTAGAGCATGTCGAAATCCACGAGATTGGCGAAGATCAGGCCGCTCTTTTGCCCGGCAAGCGTGGCGTGGAGTTTCTGCATGCCGTCCGCGTTGCTCTTCGTGGTGACGTAGTGGTCGACGCCGCGGCCGTTGTAGATGTCGTGAATTTTTCCGATCCCAAAAATCGGAATTTTTCTTTCGACGAGCACGTCCAGCAGCATGGGCCGTGGCGGCTCGACCGCGTAGTCGTGGCGCCGCTCGGTACGCCGAAAATTTCCCGGCGGGCCCGTGAACGGGCGTGCGATCACGCGGCCCACTTTGTTCGGCCCGTCCAGCATTTTCCGGGCAATTTCGCACATGCGGTACAGCTCGGCGATGGGGATCACCTCTTCGTGCGCCGCGATTTGGAAGACGCTGTCGCCCGAGGTGTAAACGATCGGGAAGCCCGTTCGAACGTGCTCCTCGCCCAGCTCCTTGATGATTTCGGTACCGGAAGCGGGCTTGTTGCCAATCGTCTTGCGGCCAATGGCGCGTTCGAACTGGTCGATCAATTCGCGCGGAAAACCGTGCTTGTACACGGGGAATGCCTGCGCCAGCCAGATGCCGGCCATCTCCCAGTGCCCTGTCGTCGTGTCCTTGCCCGGAGAATGCGTGGCGCCTTTGCCGTAGCAGCCCTCAGGACGCGCCGAAGGAGTGAGGTGGGCGAGCGGGGCTATATTCGCGAGTCCGAGGCTCACAAGGTTCGGCAACGCCAGCGGGCGGGATTTAGCGATGTGGCCGAGCGTGTCGCGGCCGGTGTCGCCGTAATCCGCCGCGTCCGGAAGCGCGCCGATTCCCACGCTATCGAGCACGATCCAGATGATTCGTTCGAACGATGACATGGCTCCCTCAAGCGAAAGAGTATACGACGATTGTCACGGCAGACAAGGCTGGGGGAGGCCTCGGGAGGTCTCTATCCCCATTTGCCAGGCGGGTGTAAAATCGTCCGGACTCTATTTAAATGGCCTGCGGCATTGTGCGTTTGCGGAGGCGTAGATGAGAAATCAACGTTGGCGGTTAGGCCTGATCGTTTTGGCGCTCATTGGAATTTCCGTCACGCTAAGTCGCGGAATTGCGGAAGCTGGACAAAATCCGTCGGAGCACAGCCAGCCATTCAAGTCCCCTTGGCAAAGGCTCAATGACCAAGCAAAGCTTGAAAATCCAACCGACGGAAATTCGGTTAGCACGCTCATGGACGAAATCCTCGACTTTCCGAATTCTTTTGGCCGCATTCCGCCCATCATGCGAGAGCTCGTGGAACAACGCCTCGTGCAGGCGGAAATCAATTACAAACTCGGCCGGAATCCGGGAATCCCGGAAAAATGCGTCGTCCAAATCGTAAATACCCTCGCGGACAAATTCGGGTTGTCAGACTCAGCGCGGACTTCGTTGCATCAGGTGGAAGTTCTTCGATTCGGCCTGGAATTGTCGTCACCTGCTTTTATGACACCGGCATCATCCCAGAAGGAGGATACGGGCGTCTATCCCAGTACGGCCGACCTCTCACCCGCCCAGGCCACTCATATTCTTCTCGTCCTGCTCACTCAAAAGATGATCAGTCCTGACTTCCAACTTCCTCTCGAAGAATGGGAAAAGACTAAGTACCAACCCGCGATGGAGAAGATGCGCAAGTACAAAGAGCAACGGGATTCCGGCCAATTGGGGAAAACGGCGACCCATGCGGAGGTGGTTGCCACTACTCTAGACCACGACCCGCGCACTCAAATCTATAATGCGGTCTCGAAGATGAGCCTGACGGACGGGCTGGACCTGGTCAATCAGGCTTTCGAAATTGCGGGGATCAGCAAATAGACTAAGCCGCTTTCTCCAGCACCATCAGGGCCGTCGCCGTGTTGGAGATGGCGACGTAGTAGTTGCTGTGAATCTTTTTCACCTTGTCTCCGAGCGCGCCGCGCATCGTCAGCCAGAGAATGAATTCAGCTCCCTGAGCGCCCGAGAGACGCACAAGCTCGGGGATCGAGTAGCGGGCCAGTGCTTCCGGATCGCTGACGATTTTTTCCATGCAGAGCAGGTCGAATTCCTTGTTGATGAAGCCGGCGCGCTCTCCATCGAGCTGATGAGACAATCCGCCCGTGCCCATCACCAGCACGTTGATGTCCTTCGGGTACGATTCGATCGCGCGGCCTATCGCCTGCCCGAATTTGAAGCAGCGCATAGGAGTCGGCAGCGGATGCTGCACCGTGTTGATGCAGACAGGAATCGTCTTCACGCCCGAATAAGAATTGTTGGGCCAGAACAACGACATGGGCACGGTGAAGCCGTGGTCCACCAGCATTTCCTGGCATGAGGCTACATCGAACTCATCCTCAACGACGGATTCGATGATGTGCCAGGAAAGATCCGGGTCGCCTTTGAAGGGGGGAATCGTGGGGATGCCCCAACCTTCATCGGCGTTGCGGTATTCGGCAGCAGCTCCAATCGCAAATGTGGGGATGTTGTTGAGGAAGAAATTCAGGCCGTGGTCGTTGTAAATGACAATGGCCACGTCCGGCTTCACTTTTTGGACCCATTCCCGCGCCGGGGGATAGCCTGCAAAAAAAGGTTTCCAGTACGGGTCGTTGACCAGTTGCGCTTCTCTCGGAACCGCATTCCCGATCGACGGGATGTGAGACGTCGTGAGTCCGCCAATGATACGCGCCATGTGCTAATCCCCCTGTGCTCTGACCATTTTTTTGAATTCATCCACGGACATGCCGGTCTGCTGAGCGCCCACATCCTGCACTGAGAGGCCGAAAATTCCCGCGAATTTCGCGAGATAGTAAATGCAGCCGCCGGCGTGGATCAACGCCAGGACGTTGCGCGCCTTGATGGCCGCGCGCTGCTCATCGTTGAGGCCATATTTCGTGCAGTAGGCATCTTCGTCCTTCACGAACTCGTCGCGGTTCTCTTTGCTGTTGAACGAGTAGCACATCTTGTTCAGCGCATAGCCCTTCATGGCCGCCTTGCCGTCGAACATGTACGTGCCTGGAATGTGGACATCGGGGTGCGTTGCGTGACTCATGGCAAGGCTCCTTTGGCCGAGAGCGGAATCGGCGCGCGAAGCAGTTATTTAGACAGACCTGGTGAATTGCCACAGTGAGTCCGGTCACGCTATCGCGTGATGAATGTCACACAGACGGTTGGGCAGTTCCTGTAGAGGCCGCCTTCAGGCGGGCACGGCGTTGGCTCAAGCAAATGCTCGTCCGCCGCGGCGGACGAGCGCTACAAAACCAGTCACATGAGCCGGTAAGCCGAAACGAGGTCAGAAGTTGTGCCGTAGGGATCGGCCTTCTGGTCGGCTTCGTCCATCGGAATTCGCGCCGTCCAGAGACGGACGAAAAGGCCCTGGCTCGTCAATGTGTCCGTGCAGGTTGGGTTGACGTAGAGCAGGTCCACGAGGCCCGAGCTGGAGGCAGCCGCCGCTGCGATGTTTTCTGCCATTTGAGCGACGAGCGAGCAGGCGAAAGGATTGTACAAGTAGACGAGCAGCGGAGTTCGCGGCCAGCGGAATTTCGCCGCGTCCTCGTGGACCACGTGAATCTTTGACTTTGGTTTTGCGACGCGGGACCATCGCGCGACGTTTCGTTGCGCGATGCGTGCTAATTCTTCGCTGACTTCCACGCCGATAACTTTCCGGAATGGCAGCTCCGCCGCAAGCAAAAGAGCCCGACCTTTGCCCGCTCCTACATCGACGAAGCTGTAGGCTTCGATCCTTCCCGACACTGCCGGCAGAGTTTCGCGCCAGCGGCGGCACGCTTCGTGAAATACGGACGGGGCAATCGCTGAGTAGCCGTGGTTTAGCGCGTCATTCAACCGGCCCTTGACAAGGTCTTCCGGGCCGAGATAGCCGCTCGTGTCCGTTCCATACTTCCGGTCGAATGGATGGATGACGCCGCGGTTAGGAGCCGTTTTTGAAGCGCATGCCGGGATGGTTTGAACCTCGCAGTCTCCGAGTATCGGTCAACTCACGACTTATTTTCGTGTTGAGAATTGTCGAGAAGAAACTGCACGAGCAATTTGCTCACTTGCTCGGGCTGCTCTTGCTGCACCCAATGTCCGGCCCCCTCCAAAAGATGCACGCCCGCCATTCGAGTGCATCCCGTCTTCTGCATTTTCTCGAAGTCTCCAGGGGTTTGAAAGACGGCCCAGTCGCTTTTCCCGCTGACAAAGAGTGACGGGACATCGATCGAACGGCCGGAGAACAAACGCAATTCCGCGGGATCCTTCACGGACCATCGGACGCGGTAGCCATTCAGTCCGCCCTGGAATCCTGTCCTGCCAAACTCCGAGCTATAGACCCTAAGCTCATCGTCGGGGAGCCACTTGCAGGCGGCGATCGCGGCAGGCGAGGGCATTTCGGGGGCGACGGTCTCCGCCATATTTTTATTCAGATCCATCACGTAGTACCGGGGCAGCTTGGCCCACTCGCTGGCGGTTCTCGCTTTGAGCGGGAAGGGAACGTTCTGTTTCCAGTCCGCGCTCTTCATGTGGTAGTAGGCGCGCAAAAACGAGTGAATACCCTGCGGTGGGTGCCAGATGTCTTCATTGGCTGGGCGCGTCGAATAATATTTCTGGTAGTACTTCCGCGGAGGGTTCAGCGCGGCCAGTCCCTCATCGATTGGGTCGATGGGCGTGCCCTTTGCGGCGTCCGCTTGCGCCATCTCTGAAGTATCGAACGGCAACGCAGGTGGGCCTGCGAATGGTGAACTCATCATGACGACAGAGCGAAATACATCCGGCCGCACGAGCGAAGCCCAGGAGGCAATAGGCGAACCCTGGTCGTGTCCGATTACGGCGGCCACAGAGCGGTAGCCGAATGCTAGAACTAGCGCCAGGATATCCTTGACTTGATTCAGCGTATCGAAGGGTGCGATGTCTTCGTCGTATGTGACATCCCAGCCAGAGGTTCGCCCGTAAGCCCTCCGGTCTGGCGCGATTACATGAAACCCGGCCGAGGCGATGGGCAGCATTACTTTTCGCCAGCTGTACGCGAGCTCGGGGAATCCATGTAAAAGCACAACGCAGGGGCGATCCTTCGACTCGAAACCTGCTTCGAGCACATGCATCCGGAGACCGTTGACGTTGTAGACGAAGCGAGAGCGGATGCCTGGAGGGAGAACGGCCGGATCGTATGGCACCTCGGTCGCACTCGTGGCTGATGACCGTTGAGGAGCGCCGGCTGAGCGCGCCTCCGCAACCAATGCGGCAGGCGTTAGAGCGGCGGCGAGACCTTGCATCAGCCGACGGCGTGTAAACACGCTACCGCCAAGCAACGCGAACAGATCATTTGTGGACTCTCGCAAAGCTCCCTCACTTCCTTTTGCGGCGGATGATGAACGCAGTCTAGCGCGGAGGGTTGTCGCTTGCAATCCGGCCCGTTTTTGGGGCGGGCAGCCGTTTGTTCCACCCAGAATCAAACTGAGTCTGTATTTAGAGCGGGAAGGGTCAATTGCCCTCCTTCTCGCGGCGACGTATAATCGTGAGTTTAGATTTGCGTCGCTGAAGGCGCTGAGGAGGGGGCCGCGTGGCTGCAAGAGATCACACCGCTGAAGAGCCGTTGGCGACGAGCCCCGCGACAATCTCTGCCGCCGAGGCCTTCGAGCAGGAGGCGATTCATGTGCTCGGAGCGCGCGTTCACAACCTTAAGGACATCAGCTTCGACATTCCGCATAACGCCATTACGGTCGTCACGGGGGTTTCGGGATCGGGGAAATCGAGTCTGGCGTTTGACACGATTTACGCCGAGGGGCAGCGGCGGTACATCGAGTCGCTTTCCGCGTACGCGCGGCAATTTCTCGAGCGCATCGAGAAACCTGATGTGGATGAGATTACCGGAATCGCTCCCGCCATCGCGATCAAACAGAAAAATTCGACGCGGAATCCGCGCTCGACCGTGGCGACGGCCACGGAAATTTACGATTATCTGCGGCTGCTCTATGCGCGCGCGGGCCGCACGTTTTGCACGAAGTGCGGCAGCGAAGTGCGCAAGGATTCGATGGACGAAATCGCCGCGCGCGTTCTTGCGCTGCCGCAGGGACGGCGATTCTACGTGCTGTACACACTCGATCTTGCGGCAGTTTCTCCACAGGGCGCGCCTGCGCCCGCTGCGGCGGCGCGGCGAAGTGCGGCGAAAAAAGCGGGAAAACCGTCCCCCGAAACGATCCGGCTGGCGCTGGCCGGTTTGCAGCGCCGCGGATTCCAGCGGCTTTATCAAGCGGGACGGGTGCATGAATTTTCTTCTCCTGAAACGCTGCTCGACATCGATTTTTCGCAGCCGGTGTATGTCGTTGTCGACCGGCTCGCCATCGGTCCGGACATGCGCTCGCGGCTCGTCGACTCGGTCGAGATTTGCTACCGCGAAGGACGCGGCGAGGCCATTCTCGAATTTGTGCCGGAGGCGGCGGGCGGAACTTCGGAACGGATGGTTTTCAACGAGCGGTTCGAGTGCAAGACGTGCGGCGCGGTGTATCAGGAACCGGAGCCGCGATTGTTTTCATTCAACAATCCTTACGGCGCTTGCCCGCGCTGCCAGGGATTCGGGAATACCGTCGATTTCGACATCAATTTGGTGATTCCCGATCGGGGGAAATCTCTCAACGAGGGCGCGATCCAACCGTGGACCAAGCCGCGCTATCGCGCCGTAGTTCTGGAACTGAAGAAATTTGCGCGGGCCAACCACATCCCCATGGATGTTCCCTTCCGGCATCTGACCGCCGCGCAGCAAAACCAAATCATTGAGGGCGACCCTAAATCCGATTATGTGGGCGTGAACGGATTTTTTCAGTGGCTCGAGCGGAAGAAGTACAAGCTTCACGTCCGTGTTTTCCTAAGCCGCTACCGCGGCTATGCGCTCTGCCCTGATTGCAATGGATCGCGCCTTCGCGCCGAGGCGCGCGCGGTGCGCATTTCAGGAAAAGCCATAACCGAAGTTTGCGCCATGACAGTGGCCCAGGCGCGGCTTTTCATGGACAGCCTGGAATTGAGCGCGGAACAGGCCGCCATCGCCGATAAAATCCTGGAAGAAATTCGTCAGCGGCTTCTGTTCCTCGACGAGGTGGGCCTGGATTATTTGTCGCTCGACCGGCTGTCCTCGACGCTTTCCGGCGGCGAAGCGCAACGCATTCAACTGGCAACCTCGCTCGGGTCGCATCTTGTCGGCGCGCTCTATGTGCTCGATGAGCCTTCCATCGGCCTGCATCCGCGCGACACGCACCGCTTGATCGAAATCCTGAAACACCTGCGCGACCTGGGAAATACAATCCTTGTGGTCGAGCATGATCCGGACATGATCGCGGCCGCCGACTATGTGATCGATTTGGGGCCTGGAGCGGGGGAACACGGCGGGAGCCTGCTCTTTGCCGGGCCGCGCAGCGAACTTTTGCAGAGCCGCGAATCCCTGACGGCGCGCTACCTCAACGGCGAATTGCGCATTCCTGTCCCAACGCTGCGGCACAAGCCGAGCGGCCGTTTTCTGCGAATCCACGGAGCGCGCACGCACAATCTTCAGAACATCGATTTGATGATTCCCCTCCACATGATTGTGGCGATCACGGGCGTCTCGGGATCGGGAAAATCCACGCTCGTGCACGACGTGATTTATAAAGCGATCGAAGCGAAACGCACCGGCGGGAAGTTTCAGGAATTGTGCGACCGGATCGAAGGAGACCATCAGCTGCAAAGCGTCGTGCTCGTCGACCAGTCTCCGATCGGGCGCACGCCGCGATCGAATCCGTCCACGTATCTCAAGGCGTTTGACGCGATCCGCGAGGCGTTCGCTTCCACACCGGAGGCGAAAAAGCGCGGCTACACGGCCGGGCATTTTTCCTTCAACATACCCGGAGGGCGCTGCGAGGCGTGCCAGGGGGAAGGCATCGTCACCGTGGAGATGCAGTTCCTGGCGGACGTGGAGTTGATCTGCGAGGAGTGCCGCGGGACGCGATTCAAGAGCGGCGTCCTCGAAGTGCGCTATCGCGAAAAGAACGTGCACGAAGTGCTGCAACTGACGGTGCGCGAGGCGCTCATCTTTTTCGCGGGAGTGCCCAAAATCACTTCGAAGCTTAGGATTCTGGATGAAGTGGGGCTAGGCTATTTGCGGCTGGGGCAGTCCGCGACGACGCTCTCGGGCGGCGAGGCGCAACGCCTGAAGCTCGCCGCGCATCTCACCACGCAAGCGAACGAGGGGGTCTTGTACATCTTTGACGAGCCTACGACCGGCCTGCACTTCGACGACATACAGAAGTTGCTGACGGCGTTCCGCAAGCTGATCGACGGGGGCGCGTCGATTCTCGTCATCGAGCACAATCTGGACATCATCAAATCATCGGATTGGATCATCGACCTGGGGCCGGAAGGCGGGGTGCAAGGCGGGAAGATTGTCGCCACCGGAACGCCCGAGCAAGTCGCGCGGAATTCCCATTCGTTTACAGGAAAATTTCTTTCGCGCGTCCTTGCAAATAATCATGCAAATCACAATCATGGCGCGCCGCCTGCCGCTGCGCGCAACAAGTGATGCGAATGTATTGCGGGAATGATTTCGCGGCGCGCTGGTTTCGAGTTGGATTGGCATCCGCATGGATCGCCGCAACAGGAATTTCACTGGCCGCGCAGTCCCAGCGGA
This sequence comes from uncultured Acidobacteriota bacterium, assembly GCA_963768275.1. GTDB lineage: Bacteria > Acidobacteriota > Terriglobia > Acidiferrales > UBA7541 > Palsa-360. The sequence goes on along the minus strand of CAVYHH010000025.1, from coordinate 116,863 downwards.
AACCTCCCGCGAAATCGCAGGCAGCCTCCGCGCCTCAAGAAAAGGAAGACCCGCTCGCGCCCCTGCTGCAGCAGGCAAATGAGGCCATCGACAAGATGGATTTCGTCGCGGCGCTCGATCCGCTTCAGAAATACATCGCGCAGCGTCCGGACGAGCCCTACCCGCATTTCCAGCTGGGATATGCCTATGTGGGATTGAAACGCGCGGAAGATGCGAAGAGTGAATTCTCGCGCGCGATTGCGCTCGATCCGAAGATGGCGGCGGCACACTTGAATCTCGGCCTGGTGCTGATGGATAGCGATCCCGCCGCGGCGGCCGAAGCGTTTCGCCATGCGGCCGAGTTGCAGCCCACGGAAAGCCGGCCGCGCTTCCTCGCCGGTTTCTCCCTGGAACATGCCGGCAAATTTCCGGAGGCCATCGAGCAATACCGCTCCGCGCTTGCTCTCTCGCCAAAGGATTACGAAGCTCACTTCGCATTGGGCCGCGTACTGCTTCGCTCGAATGACGCAGCCGGCGCGGAAGAACAATTCCGCGCGGCGATCGCATCGCGAAGCAACGCGGCTCCGGCACAACTGGGGCTTGCGAGCGCTCTTTTGGCGCAAAAAAAGTATGAGGCGGCGGCCAATTCCCTCGCGGAATATTTGAAGCTCAAGCCGGGAGACAGGTCCGCGCATTTTGACCGGGCCTCGGCGCTCCTGAATCTCAGCCGGTTCGATGATGCGCTTGCCGAACTTGACCTTTCCGATGCGGGCGCCGCGCCTTCCGCCGACACGCTGAAAATGCGCGGCGAAATCTACATACAGCAAAAAAAGTGGAAAGAGGCGGGAGATGCGCTGAAGCAGGCGATTTCGTTGTCGCCGAAAGATTCGGAGCTAGCCGAGTGGATGGGCCACGTAGACATTGAATTGCGCGATTATCCCACTGCCGTTCGCATTCTGGGGCAGGTGTACGCGGAGAATGCGCAAGACGCGGATGCGCTTCGCGATCTTGCCGACGCATTTTATCTGAATGAAAACTACGCGCAGGCGATTGAGGCGATGGACCGTCTTGCCAAACTGGAAACTCCGAAGCCCGGATCGTGGTTTGTTCGCGCAATCTGCTACGATAAACTTTCGCGTAAGGCGGAGGCCATCGAGGCGTATCAGATGTTCCTCGATCAAGACGGCGGGCAGCACGACACTCAGGATTTTCAGGCGCGCCACCGCATCCCCGTCCTGCAGAAAGAGCTGGGGCAGTCTAAGAAAAAGTAAGGGCGGATGACGACGGAATTCTTCCTTCCAAGATGAAGGTGGCGGCTAAAATTCGGATCGGGTTGATCGCGGCGCTGGCGCTCTGCGCTCCGCTCAACGCGCAAGACCGTTTGGCAGAGGAGCTGGCGAAATACCAGCATGAGACCGACCCGGTCCGCAAATCTCGCGCGCTGGCTAAATTGGGAGACGAGCAGGTCGACCTGGCAAAGAGGCAACTGAGAGCTGATGACGAGGTCGCTTCCCTGCACACCCTCGAACAATATCGCGACGAAGTTCACGACATGGTCACGGCGCTGAACGGCATGGGCGTCGATGCGGAGCGGAAACCCGGGGGATTCAAGGAGCTTCAGATCAGCCTTCGCGAAACCATCCGGCGCATCGACGATCTGATTCTTACGCTGAACGTGGACAAGCGTCCCTTTTTCCGGGTGGTTCGGAACGATTTATTCGCGGATCAGAACGTGCTCATCGACGAACTTTTTCCGCGCAAGCCGGAGCGCAATTCGCCGAAATCAGATCCTTGAGGTGTCCCATGCGATCCATCACCATAACGGGCGCCGTGCTGCTCTTAATTTCGATTCTGAGCGCAGTGCCTGCAGGCATGGCCAACGCCGCGCCCCAAAAAAAGGAGTACCTGTCCGAAGCGGAGGCCGACAAGATTCGCGAAGCGGGGGCGACAGGCCCGCGCATCGTGCTGTTTGCGACTTTCGCCTCGGACCGCATCAAGAAACTCCAGTATGAGTTCGCGCACCTCGACCCGACGGACCAGAAGAGGACCGATCGCCTGAACAGCCTGATTAACGGCTACACGGGCTGCATCGACGATGCCGCCGACTTGATCGAGATCGGAATCGAAAAACAGCAGGACATTCGCGACGGCGTGAAGGCGATGCAGGCTGGGATCAAGGAGTTTCTGCCCTACCTTCAGGGCCTTGCTATGAATGGTCCGGAACACCAAACGTATAAATCTAATCTTGAGGACGCCATCGAAGCCACGCAGGACGCGGCGAAGGATGTGGAGAAGGCTTCCAAGGGGTCGTCCGCGCCGCCGGTGCGGCGCAACCCGTCGTGAAAGGATCTTCAAGTCTGAGCAAGGACCGTCTCGCGCCCTGCGCGCTTCCTGGGGGCGACCGCGTTTTTCAACGCATCTTCACGCGACTGGGATGCCAGGGCCGGCCGCCGCAATTTCAAGTGGAGTTGTACCCGTACGCCAATCTCTCGCACACGCTGCGCTTGCGTCAGGACGTGGCCTACGTGCGGCTTTCCGATATTTTGCATGCGGCGCCAGTCCCGGTGATCGAAGCCGCCGCCGCGATTTTGCTCGGGCAAATGTATCGCCGCCGCGTGCCTCGCGAGTTGCGCGATGTCTATCGCCAGTTCGCGCTGGCGCACACGACGAGGCGGCACATTGCGCGCGTTCGCCGCAAGCGCGCGAGGCGCATTCAGGATAATCCAATCGGCTCGGCGCACGATCTGGATCCCATGTTCGCTTCGCTCAACGTCGAATACTTCGAGGGGCGCCTTCGCCGGCCACGCCTGGGATGGAGCGTGCGGCCCTGGCGATCCCAGTTTGGCTGCTACGATCCTTCGCTCGATCAGATTGTGATGAACAAGCGGCTGGACCACGCCGAAGTGCCTTCCTACGCGGTGGAATTCATTCTCTATCACGAAATGCTGCACGTGAAGCATCCGCTGCGCGCCGCCGCTTGCGGGCTGCAGGCGCACTCGCCTGAATTGCGCGCCGAGGAAAAGCGGTTCGCGCATTACGCCCGCGCTCGAAAATTCCTTGAGCATGTGCGATAGGGCGCAGACCTCAATATTGCGTGTTTCGCCAAGGCGTGCGGCGGCCCCAGTAGCACAGACTTCAGTCTGTGGCCTTCCTTCAGTTCAACGAGAGCGCTCGCGCTAGCCAAGCACCAATGGAAACCCACAGACTGAAGTCTGTGCTACTGGCGTTCCGCCTTTTTGGGAGATTCCTGCGCAGTTTTTTCTTCGAGGTCGGAGATGGTTTTCTTTATTTTGGCGGCGTCTGCTGCATGGGGAAGGATTTGAAGATATTTATTGTAGGATTCAGCGGCCTTGGAGTATTCGTGCTTTTTTTCGTAGGCCTCGCCTAGCAGTTTCCACGGCATTGCCAAACCGGGCTGGTAGTTGGACGCTTCCACGAAACGGTCGATGGCCGCGTCGTACGATCCCTTATTGAGATAGAACCTGCCGACATCCAGGCTCCGTTCCGCATGAAGTGGGTCGAAGACAGGCCCCGAAGGCGCGGCCGGAGTCTCTGGCTCCGAATCGGCCGAAGGAGGGGGCGGCGGAACGGTCGGATCAATCGGCTGCGTTACGGCAGGCGGGGGTACTGCTGGCGGCGCGCCAGTGGTTGCGGCAGGGGGCGCGGCCGGCGCTTCTGCCGGAGGCGGGGGTGGGGGAACGCGCGGATTCACTTGCTGCGCGCACAGGGATCGAGCCCCTCCGAATAAAAATATCCCGAAAACGATGTAGGCCAGTCGGTTCATGTGGCGCGCAGATTAAGATTCACTTTGCTATCATGGGTGTTGCCCGAGAGCGGATTGCCGCGCCTCTCATTCTACTCCCGCAATGGAACTCGATCAAAAAGCCGCCAGCTTTCCCGCCGAGCCGGGCGTCTATCTGTTCAAGGACGCCCTGGGAAATGTTTTGTACGTGGGAAAATCGAGTTCTCTGCGCACTCGCGTGAAATCGTATTTCCTCGAATCCCGGTGGATGGATGCCAAGACCGGTTCGCTGGTGCGGGAAATCGCGGATCTTGACTACATCGTCGTGGACAATGAACGCGAGGCCCTGGCGCTCGAAAACAGTCTGATCAAGCAGTATAAGCCGAAATTCAATGTGCTGCTGCGCGACGACAAGACGTACCCGTACATTCGATACACCGCGTTCGAGAAATTTCCGCGCGTGTATGTGACGCGGCGCTTGATCAAAGACGGCTCGATTTACTTCGGGCCGTTCTTCCCACATAGCCTCGCGTACCGGATCGTCCACTTCATCCACAAGACGTTCCGCATTCCTTCCTGCACGGTGGACCTGACGCGCGCGCACCCGCGTCCCTGCTTGCAATATTACATTCGCCGGTGCCACGGGCCCTGTGTTCCCGGGCTGACCACAAATGAGAAATACGCTGAAGCGGCGCGCGACACGAAATTGTTCCTCGAAGGCCGTCGCCACGACCTGATGGAGAGCCTCGAATCGCGCATGATGGAGGCTTCCGACACCGAACGCTTCGAGCAAGCCGCGGCGTATCGAGACCTTCTGCACACGCTCTCCGAGATCGAAGAACGCCAAAAAATCGCCGCTGCGCAAGGAGACGACATTGACGTCCTCGCCTGGCACGCGGAGCCGCCGCTCGTCGCCGTGAATCTTTTCCATCTTCGCGGAGGGCGCGTCGTGGACCGGCGTGATTTTTACTGGGAAGACCTTGTGGAATTCGAGCCGGCCGAATTTCTGTCCTCGCTTTTGAAGCAGCTTTATCTAGACGCCGCGTATCTCCCGCGCGCGATTCACGTGCCCATGGACTTCGAGGATCGGGAGCTGCTGGAAGACATTCTCACCGAGCGGGGGACGCATCTCGAACCGCCCCGGAGCCGCGTGGAAATTCTGATGCCGCAGCGCGGGGCGAAGCACGCCTTCCTGGAACTGGTGGAGAAAAACGCGCGCCACTCGTTCGAGCAGCGCTTTCGCGTTCTGAAGCCCAGCTCGAAGGCCATCGTCGACGCGCTCGAACAGGCGCTCAGCCTGCCGGAACCGCCGCGGAGAATCGAGAGCTTCGATATCTCGCACCTGCAGGGCTCGGACACCGTGGCCTCGATGGTCGTGTGGGAGGACGGGCGCATGAAAAAATCCGATTACCGGAAATTCATCATTCGCGGCGAATGGGGGAACGACGATTTCGCGAGCATGAAGGAAACTGTCGAGCGGCGCTACCGGCGATTGCAGGAAGAAAAGAAGCCGTTCCCGGGACTGATACTGATCGACGGTGGAATCGGCCAGCTGCATGCGGCCGCGTCGGCGCTCGAAAAACTCGAGGTCATCAACCAGCCCGTCGCCAGCATTGCGAAGCAGGAAGAAATTATCTACGTTCTCGGCCAGGAGGATCAGCCCATACGTCTGGAACATCACTCCCCGATCCTTCATCTCATTCAGCAAATTCGCGATGAAACGCATCGCTTCGCTGTGGGTTTTCATAGGCAGCGCCGCGCGAAACGCACCATTCAGACGGGCCTGGAAAACATCCCCGGCGTCGGCCCGCGCACGGCTCAAAAACTGCTTCGGAATTTCGGAAGCGTCGCGCAACTCCGCTCCGCCAGCATCGATCAAATCGCCAAGGTTGTGCCCAGAGGGCTGGCCGAGCGTGTGTCGGCGCACCTGGCGGGCGCAAGCGGCACAGTGTTGCCCGAGCGATAGCTCCCCCGATTGCTTCTGCCGGGCCCCTGTGCTACTTTCGAGTCTTGAAAGGAGTACGCCATGTCGGAAAATAATGCGGGATCCAAAGTAAGCTTCTTCCTGGTGGGACTTGGAATTGGCGCTCTGGTCGGAATTCTGTTTGCCCCGAAATCTGGTGAGGAAACGCGCGAATTCCTAGCGGCGAAGGCCGATGAAGGCCGCGAGTACGCCCAGCGCAAAGCGCGGGAACTGCGCGAGCGAGCCGAAGATATTCTTGAGCGGAGCAAGACGGCTGCCGTGCGACAGAAGGAAACGATTTCAGCGGCAGTCGATGCCGGCCGCGACGCTTACCAGCGAGAAAAGGCCAAGGCGGCACAGTAATCGCGACGAGGAAAACGAATGGAAAGCTGGATGCCATTTTTCGTGGTGGTGACGGCGCTTGCCGTGGTCCTGCAAGCGATCATACTCATTGCCCTGTTCGTCCAGCTTCGCCGCACGGCCGCGCGGGTGGAGCAGACCGTGGCGGACCTCAACACCAAGCTGAATCCCCTGATTACGCGTGTGCAGATCCTCGTGGAAGATATTTCCCCGCGCATTACCGGGATCGTTGCGGACGCCTCCGAGATTGCGCGTCTGGCGCGCAGCGAGGCGCAGAAGGCCGATCGAATCCTGAGTGAGGCCCTCGAGCGGCTGCGCATGCAGTTGATTCACGTCGATCATATTCTAACCGGCGCCATGGAAGCGGTGGAAGAAGCGGGAACGCAACTGAGGCAGACGATCTGGGGACCTGTGGTCAGAGCCACAGCAATGATCCGCGGCGTTCAGGCGGGGATTGATTTTTTCAGGAATACCCGGCAGAGACGCGGCCCGATCGATCACGTGGAAGCGTCAGCTGAACAGCAAGACGAAGGGATGTTTATCTAGGTTGTAGGTTGCAGGTAGTAGGTTGTGGGTTGTAGGTTGTGGGTTGTGGGTTGTGGGTTGTGGGTTGTGGGTTGTGGGTTGTGGGTTGTGGGTTGTGGGTTGTGGGGTTGTGGGTTGTGGGTTGTGGGTTGTGGGTTGTGGGTTGTGGGTTGTGGGTTGTGGGTTGTGGGTTGTGGGTTGTGGGTTGTGGGTTGTGGGTTGTGGGTTGTGGGTTGTGGGTTGTGGGTTGTGGGTTGTGGGTTGTGGGTTGTGGGTTGTGGGTTGTGGGTTGTGGGTTGTGGGTTGTGGGTTGTGGGTTGTGGGTTGTGGGTTGTGGGTTGTGGGTTGTGGGTTGTGGGTTGTGGGTTGTGGGTTGTGGGTTGTGGGTTGTGGGTTGTGGGTTGTGGGTTGTGGGTTGTGGGTTGTGGGTTGTGGGTTGTGGGTTGTGGGTTGTTGATCCTGCGTTGTACGACTTAGGTTGTGGGTTGTGGGTCAGGGCTTCAGCCCTGACATTTGCGGTCGACCAGAAAGGGCTTTAGCCCCTGACTTGTCCGGCCGCTATCGAATCCATCCTCCACCGAGTACCACTTCTCCCGAATAACAGACTGCGGCTTGTCCCGGCGTGATGGCGCGCTGCGGTTCGTCAAAGATCACGCGCGCGGAAGTTGCATCGATGGGCTCTACCGTCGCCGCTGCCGGCTCGTGGCGATGACGAATTTTTACTGTTGCGGGCACGGGGGCCTCCAGAGCGGCGAAGGAAATCCAATTCACGTCGCGAATTTCGCAAACGTTGGTGCGCAAATCAGAGTCGTCTCCCACTACGACGCGGTTGGCGGCGCGATCCAGCTCCACCACGTAGAGCGGCTTCCCCGCCGCAATGCCCAATCCCTTGCGCTGCCCTACCGTGTAGTTGTGTACGCCGCGGTGGCGGCCAATGACTTCGCCGCTCGTCGTGACGAGGTCGCCCTCATCTTCAGGCAGCGATTCGCCGCGCTCGCCAAGATAGGCGGCGATGAACTTGACGTAGTTCCCGGAAGGCACGAAGCAAATTTCCTGGCTCTCGGGCTTTTCCGCAACCGGAAGCGCGGCGCGGCGGGCGATTTCGCGCACCGCGGCCTTGTCAAGCTCGCCGAGCGGAAAATCCGTGCGCGACATTTGTTCCTGCTTGAGACCGAACAAGAAGTAGGTCTGGTCCTTGGAATTATCCAGCGCGCGCAGCAATTCATAGCGCCCCGTGATTTCATTGCGGCGAATCCGGGCGTAGTGGCCGGTCGCCAGGCGGTCCGCGCCGATCTGGCGCGAAGTCACGAGCAACGGATCGAACTTCACGTGGTTGTTGCACATTGTGCACGGAATGGGCGTGCGGCCCGAGAGATACTCTTCGACAAAGGGCTGGACAACGGTTTCCTCGAATCGCTGCTCGTAATTCACGACGTAGTGAGGCATGCCGAGGTGTTGCGCCACGCGCTTGGCGTCATAGACGTCGTCGAGCGAGCAGCAGCGCTGGCCGTGCGAGCCCTCGCGGTCCAGCTCCGGCAGCCGCCGCTGGTTCCACAGCTGCATCGTCAAGCCGACGACAGGAAAACCGCGCTCCTTCAGGATCGCGGCAACCGCCGAGCTGTCCACGCCGCCGCTCATTGCGACGGCTGTCATTGGGCTCTGATTTGGAGACAAATCCATCTCAATAGTATATCCGGGTCGTCTCATAAATGAACAGACGACAAACTCGATGGATCCCGCGCCTGCGCTTGGTTCTCCGCGTCCCAGATCCACCAGAACTCCCGCCGGAATTTCCGCCGCTCCCACCAAGTGAATCGTGGCGTCAGCGCTTCCAAGTTCCGAAACCAATGCGCCAGACAACGCTGATGCCCAGCCGTGGGATACACCATCTGCGCCGCACCGACGATCGCGGTCAGCCCATCACTCACGATCAATTCCACCCTCTCCAGCCCGCGTTTCCATAATCGTGTCAGCAACTCTTCATAGTCTTCGGTGGTTTCCGCCGAAGCCGCCCGCCAGTCCAGCACCTCAAATCCGCCGCCTTCGCGCACCCCCACCGCCACCAGCAGCACGCCTTGGCGTCCGGGTTGCGAAACACTCCGCCGATAGCGCAAGTAGATTCCGTCCACCACGATGGCTCGATATCGTCCCGGCGCAATCGCTGCGCTGCGCCGCTGCTCGACTTGCTCTCGCGCTTGTTCCAGCACCGCTCCGATGGTTGCTGGCGACAGCTGCCGTCACGGGCTAAAGCCCAGGATTTCTCGGTGTTTTGATGTCGCGGCTGAAGCCGCGACCCACAAAGCATATTCATGAGATGACTTCTCGTCAATTCAGGCGATTGCAGGCTTCTTGTACGTGGGAGAAAGCTGGCGGAGCCGCTCGATCACGGGCGGGATCGTCTCGAGCGCGAAGTCGATTTCGTCTTCGGTCGTCTGGTGACCGAGGCTCAGGCGCAGCGTCGCGCGCGCGTCTTCCGGGGCAAGGCCGAGCGCGATTAAGACATGCGAAGGTTCAAGAGCTCCCGACGAACAAGCTGCTCCGGTGGAACACGCGATTCCCTTGAGGTCCAGCGCGATCACCATGGACTCGCCTTCGATAAACGGGAAAGTTAAGTTGGCAGTGTTGGGAACTCGAGGCGCCCTCGCGCCGTTGACCCACGAATGCGGGACGCGATCGAGAAGGCCTCGCTCCAACCGGTCTCGCAATCCGCGTATGCGTTCCCCGTCCTTGTGCATGCCTGCCAGCGCGAATTCCGCCGCTTTGCCCATGCCGGCGATGGCGGCGACATCCTCAGTTCCCGGACGGCGATCCCGTTCCGAGTGCCCGCCGTACATCAAGGGCCCGAGCGGCGTTCCCTTTCGGATGTACAGCGCGCCCACTCCCTTCGGTCCGCAAAACTTGTGCGCGGAAATTGAGAGCAGGTCCACGCCGAGCTTTTCCACGTCGATGGGAATCTTCCCGGCGGCCTGCACGGCATCGGTATGGAACACGATTCCCTTTTCGGCGGCGATTTTGCCGATTTCTTCGATTGGTTCAATCGTTCCAATCTCGTTGTTTGCGAGCATGAGCGTGATCAGGACAGTCTCGGGACGAATTGCGGCGCGGAGATCTTCAAGATTTACGAGTCCATCGCGGTCCACCGGCAGAACGGTGAGATCGATGCCACTCTTAGCCAAGGCCCTGCACGGATCGAGCACGGCAACATGCTCGATCGCGGTCGTGATCACGTGCTTGGCTTTGCCGGGTGCCGCTGCCACAGCCCCGAGGATCGCGTGGTTGTTCGACTCCGTGCCTCCGCTCGTAAACATGATTTCCGCGGCGCGCGCACCTACGAGAGCCGCCACAGAGGAGCGAGCCTGCTCCACCGCTCCTCGCGCATTCTGGCCGAACGCGTGGATTGAGCTGGCATTGCCGTATTCCTCGGTGAGGTATGTCAGCATGGCCGCCAGAACTTCGGGCGCAATCGGCGTCGTCGCGTTGTGGTCGAAGTAAATCCGATTCATGTGAAGCTTTCCAACTAAATGTAGCTACCTTGAGCCTAGGAAAGCAGAATATCGTCCGCGGATGGAGCGGTCAAGGCACGGGTGTTTTGTAGCACAGCCACTCTTGGCTGTGAGCTTTTCTCAAACTTCGCGGACCCGTGGCGCGTTCGGCCGAAAGACCACACAGCCAAGAGTGGCTGTGCTACTTATGCCGTAGCCACTCGGGCACGCTGCCTTGACACGCGAGTTGCCCTTCGATAGGTTGCAGAAGACGTGAAGCACCGAGCGCGCGTTCCTTCATTCGCGAGCGACGTCTGAAACGGAGACTGTCTTTGGCCGATCCCATTATCACGCTCACCACGGATTTTGGCACCAGCGACCACCTCGTCGGATCGATGAAAGGCGTGATCCTGAACATCAATCCTGCCGCGCGGATTGTGGACATCAATCACAGCGTGGTTCCCTACGACATTCTCGACGGGGCCCTTTCGATTGCCAACGCTTACAAATTTTTCCCGTCGCGCACGATTCATGTCGTCATCGTGGACCCTGGAGTGGGGACGGACCGCCGCCCGATTCTGGTGAGCGGGGAGAAGCAGTTCTTCGTCGCGCCGGACAATGGCGTCCTCTCGATGATTTATGAGCGCGAAGCAAGCACCGTCCGGCACATCACCGCGGAACATTATTTTTTGAATCCGGTCAGCCCCACATTTCACGGGCGGGACGTTTTCGCGCCGACGGCCGCATGGCTCTCGAAAGCGTTTCAAACGGAGGCTTTCGGAGAGGTAGTCACGGATTTTGTGCGGTTCACGATGCCGAAGGCAAAGGCCAGCGGGCAGGCCGTGAAGGGCGTGATCCTGCGCGTGGATGCTTTCGGAAACTTGATGACCAATCTCACCGAGGAAGAACTCCCCATCGGAGCGCTGGACGGCGGGCCGATCAAGATGGCCGTGAACGGCAAGCCGGTGCTGAGGTTTGCGCGAACCTTCGCTTCCGGCAATCCGGGAGAAGCGATCGCCGTGCTGGGCTCGGCCGGCTACGTGGAAATTGCCGTGAACCGCGGCAGCGCCGCGCGCACGCTCGGAGTAAATCGCGGCGCGGAAGTTACGCTTGACCTTACGTAGGACAGGCTTCAGCCTGTCTGCTTTCGTCCTGCAGCCCAATCACAAAGCGACAGGCTGAAGCCTGTCCTACTTCGGATATTTCACCGCTGCAAATCCATCGTCGTCAAGAATGAGCGTGTGCGCGGGTCGAGCCAGTCGCGCAGGGCGTCTCCCAACAAATTGAACGCGAGCACCGCGGCCATGATTCCGAGCGCGGGAAACACCACCAGGTGCGGGGCGTCGAAGAGATGATTGCGCGCATCGTTGAGCATCGCGCCCCAGCTGGGCGTGGGCGCGACGACGCCAAGGCCCAGAAAGCTCAGCGTGGACTCCGCCAGGATCGCTCCCGCCATTCCGATTGTCGCCTGGATCAAGACGGGTTGCAGCGTGTTCGGCAAAAGGTGACGGAGTAGAATGCGCGCATGCGATGCGCCCAGCGAACGGGCGGCGAGGATGAATTCCATCTCGCGCACTTTCATCACCTGGGCGCGGGCCAGGCGCGCGTATCCCGCCCATCCGGTAATGACCAGCGCCAGGATGACCTTGTCCAATCCCGGCCCCAGAAATGCCGCAAAGGCGATGGCCAGAAGAATTCCGGGAAACGATAGAAACGTGTTGATCAGGACAATGTTGATGAAGCGGTTGAACGCGCCGCCAAAATATCCTGAGAGGGAGCCAAGCGCCAGACCTACGATTCCCGCGCCGATGACGACCGACACGCCGACGAGCAGCGAAACGCGCGCGCCATACAGGGTTCGCGACAAGACGTCGCGGCCGAGCTCGTCGGTGCCCATCCAGTGATGCGCGCTTGGCGAAAGCAATCGATCCGGCAAACTTTGCGCCGAGGGATTTGCGGGAGCGATCCACGGCGCGAGAACGGCGAGCACGATCAGCAGGACGGTGACGGCAAGGCCCCAGCGGCCTAAACCGCTGGTGCGAAGGAATTGGCGAATTGGAGAAGATAGCTTCACAAAATCGTTTTCGATTCGCGCATGAATATATTTTGTTGCGCGGCCATCCGGTCAACTCTTACGCGACGGAACAAAAAGCCTCGCCTCTGAAGAGGCGAGCTACAAAATCTTCTTCGATCACTGCTGGCGCATCCTGGGATCGACGAGGGCGTAGACCAAATCCGTGAGCAAATTTACGGCGACGTACGATACGGCAATGATCAGGATGCATCCCTGCAAGAGCGGATAATCGCGCGCCGAAATCGCCTGCACCGCGAGGCGCCCGATTCCCGGCCACGAGAAAATCGTTTCCGTGACGATCGTCCCCGCGAGCAGCGAACCAAATTGCAATCCCACAATCGTGATCACCGGAATCAGCGCATTCGGAAACGCGTGCCGGAACAGCACCGCCGTTTCTGAGATTCCCTTCGCGCGAGCCGTGCGCACGTAGTCGCTCGAAAGCTCCTCGATCATCGATCCGCGGACCATGCGAGTGAGGATGGCCGCGAGCGCCGCGCCAAGAGTTGCGGCGGGCAAAATCAAGTGACTGATTCCACCTCGTCCAGACACCGGCAACCATCCGATTTCGATGGAAAAAACCAGGATCAAAATGGGGCCCAGCGCGAAGTTGGGAAGCGAAAGGCCCAGCAGAGTGAAGAATGAAGTCGCGCGGTCGGCCCGGCTTCCCCGGCGCCGCGCGGAAAATACTCCCGCGGGAATGGCGATGGCGATGCACACGGCCAGTGCGGCAAGCGACAATTCAAGCGTTGCGGGAAAGCGCTCGAGCACAATCGGGCGCACGGGGGCCGCAAAGCGCATGGATTGTCCCCAATCGCCGCGCGCGAGGCCCGCGAGGTATCGCACGTATTGCACGCCGAGCGGCTGATCGAGCCCGAGCGAATGGCGGAGTTGCGCAAGATCCTCGACGCGCGCATCCTGGCCGAGCATTTGCAGCACGGGATCGCCGGGGACAATGTGGATCATCAAAAAAACCATCGTGAGGATGAGCCAAAGAGCAGGCAGCGTGTAAAGGAGACGCTGAAGGAAATGCCGGATCATTTGGGTTTCAGCGCCTTTTCAACAGCGGAAGACTTCGTGTCGGCCACCGGCACCGAACCGGCCCGCTCCGCCAGCGTCTTCAATCGCTGGATTTTGACGCGCGCCACTCTCCGTCGGTCCATTTCCACGACGGTGAAACGATACCCGTCAAAATCAAAACTCTCCCCGCCGCGCGGGATGAAACCGAGGCGGGCGAGCACGAATCCCCCAACGGTTGCGTAGGAACGATCTTCAGGCAGGACGATGTTGTACTGCGATTCGAGGTCGCGCAAGCCGAGCGAAGCGTCGAAGATCATCGCCGCATCCGCCCCTTGTCCGACGACAACGGGTTTTTCGACGACGTCAAATTCATCGTGAATTTCGCCGACGAGCTGTTCCAAAATGTCTTCGAGAGTAAGCAATCCCAGGATGGTCCCGAATTCGTCTACGACCATCGCCATCCAGCCATGGCTGGTGCGCAATTCCAGGAGCATCTCGCTCGCGGGCTTGCTTTCGGGCACGATGGCGATCTCATGAAGCAGACTCCGCACATTGAATTCGGTTGCGGTCCAGCCTTCCTCCGCGCGCCGCTCCCGGTCGAGCAACACCCACACAATGTCCTTGATGTGAATGTATCCGAGCACCTGTTCTCCCGCGCCCTCGAACACGGGCAGCCGCGAGCGCTGCGTTGTCACGAAGACGCGCATCACGTCATCCAGCGTCGCGTCGGCGGTCACGAAGTGGATGTCGGGCCGCGGGACCATCAGCTCCCGCACCTGCATCCGGTCGAGCTCGATCGCGCTGAGTATGAATTTCTCTTCCTCCATTCCAAGAAGGCCGCGTTCGCGCGCTTGCTGAATCTGAATCTGCAATTCTTCCGCGGAATGAACCTGCGTGTGGCTGGAGCGCCCGGAAAATCCCAGCCCGCTGAGGACCCACCGGCTGGCGCCATCGAGCAGACTGATTGCCGGGCGGAACACTTCGAGGTACCACTGGAACGGAGGCGCAACCAAAAGGGCGACACGTTCCGCGCGCTGCAGGCTCATGCTTTTCGGAACGAGTTCGCCCAGCACGACGTGCAATGTCGTCAGAAAGAGAAACGCAACGACGAGCGAGACCACATGAACCAGCACTATCGTGTGCCTGCCCGGAATGTTCGCGACCAGCGGGCTCAAGACCGAAGCAAGCGTCGATTCTCCCAGCGCGCCAAGTCCCAGGCTGGTGAGCGTGATTCCCACCTGAACGCCGGAAACCACGCGGTCCAGCCTGCCGATCAAATCCATAACGATCTTCGCGCGAACTCTTCCCTGATCCACCAGTTGCCGCACGCGTGAATGCCGCACCGCAACCAGCGAAAACTCGACCGCCGCGAAAAATCCGTTCACGGTCACGAGAGCGAACAGTCCGAGGAGTCGCAGACCGATCAAATCAACAAGGTCCTCCGCCGGCTCATTCTAGCAGCCTCGGCACCTCTGCCCAAGGGACACCGCCCACCCATTGATACCGAAGAGTGGCCATGCCACGAGCCACGGAATCCGGGTATTCCATAAAGCGGTTGTTTCGGTTCTCGCGCGTGCATTAGAATGTTGCCTAAATCCGCCGCCCGGTTTCCGCAAGGTGAGGTGGGGCGATCGATTTGCTTTGCTCTTATTACCGGCGAAAGTGAACCATGACAACCGTAAATCCTGCATCGACAAAAAAGCCCGAAGGTGCGAAGAAGCCTGATTTTGAGTATTCGCTCGCGCGCCTCGAAGAGATTGTCGGAAAACTGGAAAGCGCGAATCTCTCGCTCGACGAAGCCATGAAGCTGTTCGAGGAAGGCGTGCAACTCTCGCGCGACTGCCAGAAATACCTGGAGCAAGCCGAGGGCAAAGTGGAAATTCTGCTTAAGAAAGCCGGCGGCGAGTTGGCGGCGGAAGCCTTCGATCCCGAAGGTGAGGAAGATTCCTAGCTGGGTGCGCCGCGAGCGCGCGCCAAAGCCGCCCTCCACCTGATGAACCTCCCCGCATTTTTCGAAGAAGACCGGGCCGCGGTGGACGCCGCCCTGGACCGGCTGATGCCCGGTGAAAACGAGCAACCTCCCTCGATCCATCGCGCGATGCGCTACAGCGTGCAAGCCGGGGGAAAACGCGTCCGGCCGATTCTGTGTCTCGAATCGGCGCGAATTTTTGCCGCCGATGTGAGTCCCATCCTGCCGGTCGCCTGCGCGCTTGAATTTATTCACACCTACTCGCTCATCCATGACGATCTGCCGGCGCTCGACAACGATGACTTGCGGCGAGGAAAGCCCACCTGCCACAAGAAGTTCGGCGAGGCGACCGCCATCCTCGCGGGCGATGCGTTGCTGACGCTGGCGTTCGAAACGCTGGCCAAGGCCCCTGTCGGGCCGGCCCGGCGCGTGGCCATTCTTGCTCACGTGGCCGCATCGGCGGGGACAATAAACGGCATGGTTGGCGGCCAGGTCGCGGACCTTGAAGCAGAGGGCCGGGTGATACAGCCGGCGGACCTCGAATATATTCACCGCTCGAAAACGGCGGCGCTGATTCGTGCGTCTGTCGTTGCCGGAGCGATTGGCGGCGGCGCTGACGATTTCGATGTGTCGCACTTGAAGCAATTTGGCGAAATGATCGGCTGGGCTTTTCAGGTGGTCGACGACATCCTCGACGTGGAAGAGTCGTCGGCAGCGCTGGGAAAGACGGCGGGCAAGGACGCGGCCCAACGAAAAGCGACGTATCCTTCGCTGTACGGCCTGGAAAAGTCGCGCCAATTCGCAAAAGAGCTGGAGGCTCGCGCGATGGCGGAGATCGAGCCGTACGGCGAGGGCGCCGCGCGGTTGCGAGAGCTTGCTGAAATGATCGTTCACCGGCGCGCGTGATTGCAGGGATGTGTTTGTTGTAGCCCGCGTCTTCAGACGCGGGGGTTTCTGCCGGTGCCAGCGAAAACCCTCGTCCCGATGTAATCGGGACGAGCTACAGCAATACCGCGATGATTCCCAACGTTGCCGATGAAGCGCCTTGCCATCCAAACCCAAAACCGCAAAAAAGAGGCTCGACCTGCTGGTTGTCGAACGCGGCCTCGCCGAATCTCGCGAAAAGGCGCAGGCCATGATTCTCGCGGGAGAAGTCCGCGTAAATGGTGAACGGAGCGACAAGGCCGGCGCGCAGATCGCCGTTGACGCGCGTATTGAGGTCAGCGGAAGTTCGGGAAAATATGCGAGCCGCGGCGGCTTGAAGCTGGAGGGCGCTCTCGAAGATTTTGGAATCGATCCGGACGGGAAAATCTGCCTCGACATAGGCGCGTCCACCGGAGGCTTTACGGATTGCCTGCTGCAGCATGGCGCGCGCCGCATTTATGCGGTTGATGTGACGCCGCAACAGATGGCGTGGCGTCTGGTGCACGACGCTCGCGTCACGCAAATCAAGGCGAATGCGCGCAATCTTCGGCCGGAGCAAATTCCCGAGCCTGCCGACCTCGTGACCATGGATGTTTCTTTCATTTCCGTCGCCAAGGTGCTTCCGGCCGTCGTTGCTGCGGCAGGTCCCAAGGCGGAGTATCTGATCCTGGTCAAGCCGCAGTTTGAACTCGATCGCGGGGACATCGGCCGTGGCGGCATTGTGCGCGAGGCTTCATTGCATGAACGCGCGATCGAGCGGGTGCGCGCGGCGGCGGAAGCCGCCGGTTTGCGCGTCGAGGGTGTGCGCCCGAGCCGTCTTACTGGCGCAGAAGGCAATCAGGAATTCTTCCTTCATGCGAGAAGGATCGTCCGGGGAAGCTAGGAGCCGGTCCCCCAGAAAATTTCGCCGACTGTCACCATGTGGCTCGAAGTCCCGAAGGGACGTCACATCGTAGCCCACCGTGGAAACGGTGGGACACGATGTACGATCATTTACAGCCCCGGAGGGGCGGCACATGGCTACCTTGTGCCGCCCCTCCGGGGCTTTGTTTTGTGGATTTATGCATACCCACCGCTCACGCGGTGGGCTACGTTCTTTCGTCCCTGACGGGACTGGCCAAGACGGTACGAGAAATTCTTCGTTCTGCGGAACAGACTCCTAAGGCAGAGTCGATTAAAATTCATGGAAATGGAACTGCGCGACAGATGCTAAAGTAGAGTTCGCTTTGGATGCGCTTCGACAAAAGCCAAAATGATCAAAACTGTCGGCATAATTTCCCGTCCGCGTCGCGAGGACATCGCGCGCGTCGTCCCTCCTCTCGTCAATTGGTTGCAGGCCCATGGCGCGGCGGTGACTTGCGATTCCGAGACGAGCGATTGTCTTGGAGGGCTCGCGGTACAGACGCGGAAACGCGAGGAACTTCCCGGATGCACGGATTTGCTGATCGTGCTGGGCGGCGACGGAACATTGCTTTCCGCCGCGCGGCTCGCGGCGGAACGCAAAGTTCCTATCCTCGCCGTCAATCTGGGCGGCCTGGGATTCCTGACGACTGTTTCACAGGACGAAATTTATTCGATTCTGGAGGAGATTTTTTCTGGAAAACATCGCGTGAGCGAGCGCGTGATGCTGGATGCCGAGATTGTCCGCGCGGGCACGGTCATCCGGCGGCAGATAGCGCTCAACGACGCGGTGCTGAATAAAGCGGCGCTCGCCCGCATCATGGATTTGGAGCTGCGCGTCGACGGCGAATACGTGACGACGTACAAAGCGGACGGCCTGATTCTCTCCACGCCGACTGGGTCCACGGCCTATTCCCTCGCGGCCGGCGGACCGATCGTGTACCCGATCGTCGAAGCGTTTGTTGTCACTCCCATCTGTCCGCACACGCTTACGAATCGGCCGCTGGTGATTCCCGATTCCGCCACGATCGAAGTAGATTTCAAGTCCGAGGATGATGCCGTCTTCCTTACGCTCGACGGGCAGGTCGGGATCGAATTGATGCGCGGAGATCACATCCGCGTGCGCAAGGCAGCGGAGAAATTGCTACTTGTGCGCCCCGCCAAAAAAACCTACTACCAAATCCTGCGCAGCAAACTGAAGTGGGGCGAACGGTAAGACAAAACTTGAAACCACAGATGCACACAGATGGACACGGATAAAACCAAAACCTAAAACTATTTATTGTTTCTTCTTGAGCCTTTTTGGTCGTTCATCATTTCTAGTCTTTTTATTCTTTTTCCTAAATCCGTGTTCATCCGTGTGCATCTGTGGTTCCAATCTTCTTCTTTACTCGCCGCGGACTAGATCGGCGCGGGATTCGCGGCGGCGGATCAATCGCATCCGGCTTCCCTCCACGAGAATTTCCGCGGGGCGCGGGCGCGAATTGTAATTTGAGGTTTGGACTGTGCCGTAGGCGCCGGCTCCCCACAGGACCAGCACATCATTCGGAGCCACTTTTCCGAGCGGCCAATCCTGAAGAAAGCAATCGCCCGATTCGCAAACTGGGCCGACGATGTCGGCGCGAGCGAGCGATCCGGGTGCGCGCTTGGCGCGCGTGATCGGATGCGTGGCATCGTATAGCACAGGCCGCATGAAATCGTTCATGGCGGCATCCACGATCACAAAATTCTTGCCGCGATTCTGCTTGGTGTACAAAGCACGCATCAAAAGGACGGCGGCGGGACCGATTAGCGATCGTCCCGGCTCGATCAGCAAGTGGCAGCCGAGCGGGCGAACGATGCGCGCGAGCTCTGTGGCCCAGGCCGCTTTTTCCGGCGGCTGCTCGGAGGTGTAGCGAATCCCGAGTCCGCCGCCGCAATCAAGGTAACGGAGCGAGATGCCCGCGCGCGCAAGCTCGCGCACAAATCCAGCCAAACGCGTCAGAGCGCGCCGGTGGGGTGTAAGCGTCAGAATCTGCGATCCGATATGCGCGCTGATTCCCTGCCAGTCGATCCAGCGAGAATTACGGTATTGAAGGTAGAGGCCTCTCGCGGTCTCCCAGTCAATCCCAAATTTGTGGCGATGGTGCCCGGTGGCAATGTGCGGGTGGCCGCCGGCTATGACGTCCGGATTAACGCGGATGGACGCCGCGGCGCGCACACGCATCTTTGACGCCTCTGAAGCCAATAGATCAAGCTCCGCGGGCGACTCCACATTGAAAAGAAGAATCCGCGCGCGCAGTCCCTCTCGAATTTCCTCGCGAGATTTCCCGACGCCGGAAAACACGATCCTATTTCCCGGCACCCCAATTCGGCGCAAACGATAAAGTTCTCCGCCCGAAACGATGTCGAATCCGCTGCCGAGCGCCGCAAACACGCGCAGGATGCCCAGATTCGAATTGGCTTTCATGGCGTAGCAAATCGTGTGCGGCAGCTTGCCGAACGCGGAATCCATGCGGCGATAGGCTTGCTCGATGCTCGCGCGGCTGTACAAATACGCGGGGGTTCCAAATCGCTTCGCGGCTGCGGCGACGGACACGCCTTCACAATAGAGTTGAGACCCGCGATAAGAAAACCCGGGAGTATAGCTCGCCGGATCGACAACGCCGGCGGAGCGGGAAGCGCGTGAATGCGAAGACGCGGCGCTCACTTGACTTTCATCACCACCAGCGTGCGATCGTCCGTGATGGCGCCTCCTTGTGTGAATTTCTCCACTTCCTCGAGCAAGCGGTCGGCAAGCTCACTCGAATTCATGTGCGCGTTAGCCTCTAAAAGCTCTTTTATGCGGCCGGTCCCGAAGAATTTGCCTTCCCGGTTGGACGCCTCGGTCAGACCATCGGAAAAAAAGAGGAGGATATCGCCGGAAGTCAATTGCACGCCCCACTCCTCATAGGTCGCATCATCGAAAATGCCGATCGGGAAACCGGTGAGTTGTATCTGTTCGACGTGCCCGTCCTTCCAGAGCAGCGGCTGCGTCTGCCCCGCATTGGCCAGCCGAAGTTTGTGGCGCCCTTTTTGCCACGTGGCGAAACAAATCGTCATGTAGCGGCCTTCCACGCGGCGGTCGCACACCAGCTGATTGAGCTGGCGGAGAAGCTCGGCGGGCTGCAGCTTGTGCGGTGAGAGACTGCGCAGAATTCCGGTGGCCACCGCGCCGTAGAGAGCGGCGGCGCTTCCCTTCCCGCTGACATCTCCCAAAGCGACGCCCAATTGTTGCGTTCCGTAAGAAAGGAAATCGTACAAATCGCCGCAAACTTCCCGCGCGGAATGAATTCGCGCGGTGATGTCGAGGCCATAGTCGGTGTCGGGCACGGGGCGCAGCAAGGCGGTCTGCAGGCGCTGCGCAGCCGTGAGCTCGCGCTCCATGCGCGCCTCATCTTTCGCTAATTTCTCGTACAACCGGGCGTTTTCGAGCGACACCGCCAAGTGCGCCCCCAGGATCATGAGCGTCTGCTCGTGGTCTTCCGTAAAATAATTGACCTGCGGGCTTTCGAGGTCCAGAACGCCCACGACGCGGCCCTGATGAATCATCGGAATCGCCAGCTCGGACCGGGTTTCCGGATTGACCATGATGTACCGCGAATCGAGGGTCACGTCGGGGACGCGCACCGGAAGTTCCGTGGCGATTGCTGCTCCGACAATTCCTTCGTGTGGGGTGACTCGCAGTTTTCCCTGCGCGCTCTGGCCATATTTCACGTCCAAACGATGACGATACAAATTAGCCGCTTCATCAAACAAAAGGATTCCCAAAATCTGATAGTTGATGACGCGCTTGACGAGTTCCGCGGCGCGGCGCAACAGCTCCTCCACGGCGAGGATGGAATTCGCCTCGCGGCCGACTTCGTTGAGAACCAGCAGGGTGTCCGCCTGGCTGCGGACGCGTTCAAAGAGCCGCGCGTTTTCGATGGCGATGGCCAGGCGGCTGGCCATCAACGTCAAAACGCTTTGCTGGTCGCGCGTGAAGTAATCGACCTGCGTGCTCTGGATGTCGAGCACGCCGATCGCCTGCCCCTTCACCATGAGGGGAATCACCATTTCAGAGCGGACCGAATCGATGATGTTGATGTACCGGGGATCCTCGCGAACGTCCGGCACGCGCACCGCGCGGCCCGTGGCCGCGGCCGTGCCGGTGATCCCCTGTCCGATCGGGATCACCCAATCTTTGCCGGCTTCCTCGCCGTACCCGATGGTGAAGCGGTGGTAGAGCCTGTGCATCGACTCGTCGACCAGCAACACGCTGAAGATTTCGTAGTCGATCAGGCGCTTCACAAGCGCCGCGGTTTTCCGCAACACTTCGTCGAGGTCGAGCGAGGAATTGATTTCCTCGCCGATTTCGACCAGCGTCGCGAGAACCTCCGCGGGAACGTTGAGCGGCGATGGGGCTTGCGCGGGTTCCATAAATAAATGGTGATTGTGAAGCGCGCTCGAGGCTGCCGGGAAAGCAGCGCGTCTCCTCAAGAAACATTTAGTATAGCAGGTGGAGATAATGCCCTTGTGAAAAACCGATGAATTGCGCGGGCTCTACTCGGGAAAAATCAGAAAACACCAGTAAAAATCAATAGGAAGTTAATGGCTGCGAGATTGAGGCACCCGCGTGAGGAGTCGCCGAGCCTGCCGCTTGCTCCATGATTTTGACGCTGGCGCTGGCGCCGATCCGCGTCGCGCCCGCGCAGACCATTTTTTTCAAATCGTCGAATGTGCGCACGCCACCCGAGGCCTTTACGCCAATGTCCGTTCCCACCACGGCGCGCATCAACGCAACGTCCTCGGCCGTGGCTCCGCCGGTGCTGAAGCCGGTCGAAGTTTTGACAAAATCGGCGCCCGCCCTTTTGCTCGCGAGCGAGGCTCGCACTTTTTCCTCAATCGTGAGCAGCGAAGTTTCAAAAATGACTTTGCAGATCGCCCCGCCGCGGTGCGCTACTTCCACGACTCCGCGAATATCGGACTCCACCACGTCGTCCTGGCCGGATTTCAGCGCGCCGATGTTGATGACCATGTCGACTTCCTGGCCGCCCAGCTTGATTGCCTCCTCGGCTTCGTGCATTTTCACCTGGGAAATCGTGGCGCCGAGAGGAAATCCGATCACGGTGCACACTTTAACTTTTGTGCCGTGCACTAATTCCGCCGCAAGCGAAACGTTCCAGGGATTGATGCACACTGACGCGAA
The DNA here is from genome assembly GCA_963768275.1 of uncultured Acidobacteriota bacterium. GTDB lineage: Bacteria > Acidobacteriota > Terriglobia > Acidiferrales > UBA7541 > Palsa-360. Next base: position 94,722 of record CAVYHH010000025.1, on the reverse strand, counting down.
ACCGAAACGCACGGCTTCCTGGCAGAGTTTGCGGATATCGTCGCGCGAAGCTTCGGGCTTCAGCAACGTGTGGTCGATCAGTCCCGCGAACCCGGCTTCCAACTCGACGACCGACGGACCGCAGGAAATGCGGTCGGCGCCGGCTTCGACGACCGCGCGGGTTTTTCTGGCGCACTTCTCGGCGCAGTTCAGGTCGCAATCCGGACAAATTTCGTCGTCGCCGACGGCGCCACCGGCAGCCGCGCTTCCGGGCGCGCCGAGGTAGCGCACCACCTCTTCGGTGACAACACGCACCATCTGTTCGAATTCGCTCTGATCCACTCGCTCAGCCCTGTTCGAATCGCCCGGAAGTATTCAAATATATTAGAGCCCGTTGCATGACTTCGAAAAGACCCCGCCTCTGAAGAGGCGGGCTACAACAACCCGGCATCGGTTGCAAGATTGTTGTAGCCCGGGTCTTCAGACCCGGGGTTTTTCGCCACAACTTCTAGTGCTTGGCGGAGCGCTCCTCGATGCTTCGAATCTTGTCCACGCGGCGCTGGTGGCGCCCTCCCGCGAAGGGCGTGGAGAGCCACAACGCGACAATCTCCCGCGCGTCTTCCGGGGGGATCAGCCTGGCGCCCAGCGTCAGCACATTCGCGTCGTTGTGCTCGCGGCTGTTGCGCGCCGTCGCGCGATCATAGCATAGCGCTGCGCGCACTCCGGGCACCTTGTTGGCGGCAATCGAGCTGCCGATGCCAGCGCTGTCGAGGACGATGCCGAGCCACGCATCTCCGCGCGCAACCGCGTTGCCGACCGCTTCAGCGAAGTCCGGATAATCCACGGCCTCCGCGCTGTCGGTGCCGAGGTCAAGAACCTGGTAGCCCCAATCGCGTAGATGGCCTTTCAATTGTTGCTTGAGTTCGAAGCCGCCGTGATCGGCGCCAATCGCCACGACTCGGGCGGATTTTTCCAGCGAACTCTGCTCAGATGCCGCGCTGGAACAGGGTTCTGGCCCACGCTCTGGAGCTATGCGAAACGTGATCCCTCGCCGTTCAGCCTCTTCACGCGCGAGAGGAGTGATGAGCGTGTCGTCCGTGATGGCAAGCTCGCCATTTTGCGCGACGCGCTCCAAATCCGCGGCTGTGACAAGAGGCTTCATGAAAATCAGGACGGATCGAACTGGTGCTCGCAACCACTCACTAGCACAGACTTCAGTCTGTGGGTTTTTGTCATCAAGCCGGGAATGATCGCGAGAGGCAAGATCGACGGGCCACAGAAAACCGACATTTCGCTCTAGAATAAACTTTCACCAAGCTCCAATGAAAACCCACAGACTAAAGTCTGTGCTACTTGAAACGCGCGCTACGATGGCGGAAGCGAGAGAATACACACGTCTTTGAGGTTGCGATAGCGCTCCGCATAATCCAGCCCATATCCGACGACGAATTCGTTCGGAATCTGAAATCCGACGTAGTCCGCCTTGACGTCTTTCTTGATGCGCCGCTCCGGCTTGTCCAGCAGCGCCGCGATCTTCAGCGAATTCGGCTTGCGCTGCTGCAGGACTCTCAGCAGGTATCCGAGAGTGAGCCCCGTATCCAAAATATCTTCGACGACGATGACGTTCAAGCCCTCGATGCTGGTATCGAGGTCCTTGTTGAGGCGCACTTGGCCGGAAGTCTGGCTGCCATGCCCGTAGCTGGAAACGGACATGAAATCGAGCGATACCTCGACGCGAATATGGCGGATCAAATCCGAAAGGAAAATAGCGGCGCCCTTGAGGACGCCGATCAAGTGAACGCGCTGTCCCTTGTAGTCCTTGGAAATTTGATTTCCCATTTCGCGAACGCGTTTCTGAATCGCGCTGCTGCGCAACAGGACCTTCAGATGCTCCTGCCCGTGACCATGCACTGGGAATCCCCTCCGCCTGGGAGCGGTTACTCTAGCGCAGGGCATAAGAAAGCTCAAGGCGTGGAGACATGCTTTCGCGTATCGCGGGCCGGATGAGATTGATTCGGTTGTGGCGCCGTGGCAACCTTGATAACACCTATGGCCTTGGCGAATGAGAATTGGAAGGACAAGCGCGTCATTGTTACGGGCGGCGCCGGATTCATTGGCAGCGTGCTGGTCTGGGAACTCAATCGCCGCGGCTGTTCGCAAGTGGTGATTGCGGATTCTCCGGCGGACCGCGAAAAAAGCGCCAATCTCATCGGTTTGCGCTACACGGGAATTATCGAGCCCGCGGAACTGCTCGCGCGGCTTTCGTCCGGGTCGATGGGGAAACTCGACTGCATTTTTCATCTGGGCGCGTGTTCCTCCACCACGGAGACCAACGAAAAATATCTGCGCGAAAATAATTACGAATATTCGCGCACACTTGCGGAATGGGCGCTGGGAGCGGGCGTGCGTTTTGTCTATGCGTCCTCCGCGGCGACTTACGGAGACGGCAGCGCGGGCATGGACGATTCGGATCCGCGCCAGCTGGAACGTCTGCGGCCGCTGAATCTCTATGGGCAATCCAAACAATGGATGGACCTGCACGCCTGGCGGGAGGGATGGCTCGACCGCATCGTGGGGCTGAAATATTTCAACGTCTTCGGCCCAAACGAACAGCACAAGGGAGACATGCGCAGCTTGGTCTGCAAGAGCTACGCCGAGGTGCTCAAGACGGGCGTGATTCAGCTTTTCAAAAGCTATCGCCCTCAATACCGGGACGGCGAGCAGCGGCGCGATTTTCTGTACGTCAAGGACGCTGTGGCCATGACACTGCACCTGGCTGCGAACCCCGCCGCGAACGGGATTTTTAACATCGGTTCAGGAAAGGCGCGCACGTGGAACGATTTGGCACGGGCCGTTTTCGCCGCGCTGGGACGCGAGCCGCGCGTCGAATATATCGAAATGCCGGAGTCGATCCGCGACAAGTATCAGTATTTTACGCAGGCTGATGTGCGCAAGCTGCTCTCCACCGGCTATGATTCTCCCATCACTTCTCTCGAAGATGCGGTTCGCGATTACGTTGTGAATTATCTCGTGCCGGGGCGGGCGATTGGGTTCAGCCGCACAAATCTCTCATAGCTTTCGCCTTTCATTTGTAGCCCAGTTCTGCACCTAGCCAAGAACACGTTGGAAATTCCTGCACAGACTGAAGTCTGTGCGACTTGTCGCTCGCAAGGACCAGCCCCAGGCTGTTACCTGCGCATTCAACGTTCCTGGGGCGCACTGTGACAGTGCGCTCCAGTTGCCGCGCTGTCCGGAACGCTGCCGATTTGGGAACGCCCTTTGGGCCGGGAGGAAGCTTCAACTTAAGCGGACTTCCCTTTCACGCTTGATGCCCCCGAGGGCCGCGCCTCGCCCCAGACTTCGCGCGCTGTTTCCGCCACGAGCCGCAGCTTGGCTTCCTGGTCGGCCTCGGAAAGCAAATTTCCTTCGATCGTCGAGGCAAACCCGCACTGCGGGCTCAGGGCAAGCCGGTCGAGCGGGACGAATTTCTCGGCGGCGCGAATGCGGCTCTTGAGCTCGTCTTTGCTCTCCAGAACGGATTTTTTGGTGCTGACGAGGCCCAGCACAACGGTCCGGTCGGAAGGAACTTGAGAGAGTGGCTCGAAACCGCCCGAACGCTCATCGTCGAATTCGAGCAGGAATCTTTGAAATTTGGTCTGGCGAAAAACTTTGGCGATTGGGGCGTAGTCGCCCGAAGCGTAGAACTTGCTCTGATTGTTGCCGCGGCACAGGTGCAGGCCGAATACGACGCTGGGATGGCCGCCAATCACCGCGTTGTCCATCTCGATGGAAAGATCGAGGAGCCGGTCGGGATCATTTCCCCGCTGTCGGTAGCCTTCGCGAATTTTAGAATCGATCAGCGCGGCATACTGCGGCGAGTCAACCTGGATATACGTGCAGCCCAGGCGGACCAGTTCGGCCACCTCATCGCGGAGGAGATCCACAAGATCGGCGAGAAACGCATCGACGGTGGGATAGGCGCCGCCGGATTTTTTCGCGTCGTAGTAGGCTGCCGCCTGCTGCGCGCTTAAGAGAGTCGTCTTGGCCGGATGATCGGTCCGCGCACGGAGATACGTGAATTCTTCCGCACACATGTGACGCTTCCGGCGCAAGCGGGAAACGACGACCGGCCTGGGCTGGACGATTTCCTCGCCCTTTTCATTGTGAAATGGGATGGACCAGCCGCCAACCTTGTCAAAACCTTCCGTGGCATCGACCAGGTGTCCGAAGAATGCGTATCGCCGCATCTCTCCGTCCGACAGCACGTCCATGCCGGTCCGTAGCTGGAGGGCAACCGCCTCATCGACGGCGCGGTCCTCCAGACGCTTGAAATCCGCATCCGCGAGCCGGCTGGCCGCGAACTCTTCGCGCGCTTTCTTAAGGTAGGCGGGGCGCAACAAGCTGCCGACAACATCGCTCCGATACATGCTGGGCTCCTTTTCGTTTGTGACCCGATGCTTTCTGATGTGGGAAACGGGCAAAAGTATATCACCGACATGCGAATCAACGAATATTGCGTCACGAGGCAAACAGAAGCGCCGACAAGGCGTCGCGCGGCGCGGCCTCCGGAGCGCTCACTTTTAGTGGCCTCGGTAAAGTTAAGATTCCAACATGTCATTTAACATATTTTCAAATCTCCGCAATAAAACTTATGAATTGTAATCAACATCCATGCTGCTGTATCGTTCCCCCACTATCCGCGGGCCCGGACGCCCCAAGAGTCGATGCTCGGCTCGCTTTGTGCAGGGATAGAAATTTAGGGGGGTGTTAAGCCATGAGAAATTCGAGCGGTCGTAGTGTACAAGTTGGCGCTTTCTGTTTTGTCGTTCTCCTCCTCCTATTCGGATTCTCCACCGCAGCCTTTGCCCAAGGCGGCACCGGAACCCTTACCGGCACAATCACTGACCCGAAGGGCCTGGCTGTGCCGGACGCCAAGGTCTCCATCCTTAACATGGACACCGGCATCGATCGTCCTCCCCTTTCGACGACCGATTCCGGGCTGTACACGGCGCCCTATTTGCAGCCTGGGCGCTACCAAGTGAGCGTCAGCAAGGAAGGATTTCAAACCTACATTCAAAAAGATCTTCTGCTCCAGGTCGGGCAGACGCTCACGATCAACGCGCAGCTCACCATTGGCACAACGGCGGCGCAGGTAACTGTGATAGGAGAAGCGCCGCTGATCGAGCCGGATCGAACGGAGGCATCGCAGACGGTAAGTGAAAGCCAGGTCGCGGGATTGCCGCTGGTAGCGCGGCGCTGGGAAAACTTTACGTTGCTGACACCGGCCGTGAGCACGGATGGCACGAGCGGGCTGACCAGCTTCCGAGGGATTTCAGGTCTCTATAACGGCAACTCCGTCGATGGAGCGAACAACACGCAGGCGTTTTTCTCGGAAGCGCGGGGGCGGGCGATCATTGTAGCGTACGTGTATAGCCCCGACTCCATCAGGGAGTTTGAGGTCAGCTCCAGCAATTACAGCGCGGAATTCGGACAGGCGGCCGGCGGAACGGTGAACGCAGTGACGAGGTCTGGGACCAACAATCTGCACGGCGACCTGTTCTGGAATCTGCGTTATCCCTCGTTGAACGCACTGGACCCACTTGGAGAGTCGAGGGGCATACTCACGCAAACCGTCCATCAACAAAACCAGTTTGGCGGAAGCGTAGGGGCGCCAATCATCAAAGATAAGCTATTCTTTTTTGGCACCTACGACGGATTCAGAAAGGTGAATCCGATTCTGTATACTTCATCAACTCCAGATTCGACGATCAACGCTTTCACGTGCCCAGCTACGGCGTCACCAACGGATTGCGCCAGCGCCAAGGCTTTTCTTACGACTGATTTGCTCGGTGCCTTTCTGCGCAACTTGAAGCAGGACGTATTTCTCGGAAAGCTGGACTACCAATTGAATCAAGCCAACCACCTGAATGCCGTCTTCAACTGGCAAAATTGGGGCGAGCCTTACGGGTATAACACCTCACCGACCATCAACAACGGCGGCGCGACCCAGAACGGCGCCGGTGGAACGCACGAGAGATTTTTTATCGCGAACTGGAATACGACGATCGGCAGCAACAAGGTCAACGATTTCCGTTTCCAATGGGGACGTGATTTCGAGTTCGATAGCACGAACGGTCCCGGCCCCGCAGTCTCCATCTTGAATCTCGCAAATTACGGGGAAACCTCCGCCCTTCCGCGCCCGGCGTTTCCAGATGAGCACCGGCTTCAGTTTTCGGACAGTTTCTCCATCGTAAAGAGCAACCACGATATTAAATTCGGCGTGGACGTCAATTTGATCCACGAGCTGCTGGTCAACCTGTTCCAGGGAGACGGAAGCTATAGCTACAATTCGCTTCCCGGCGCTTTCGACGGATGCCCGGCGGGAGAAAATGGGCTCTTTTGCGAATGGGTGGATGATGCTGTGGGAGTCGCACCCGTTGGCGATACCCATTTGGGAAGACACTGGAACTCTTTCACGCAAGTAAACGATCCCATCACCCACGTCGGGAAGGATGATTTTTATGACAATGATTTCGCTGCGTACGTCGAAGATACCTGGAAGCTTAAATCAAACATCACTCTGAATCTCGGGTTGCGCTACGACATTCAGCACGTTCCCGCGCCTCCCCAGCCGAACACGGGCACGGCTTTGCTGACCCTTTACACTTCCACGCTGAACATTCCCAAGAATGATTTTGCTCCCAGAATCGGCGTCGCCTGGCAAATTGGCAGCAAGACCGTCGTGCGCGCGGGCTACGGCATGTTCTACGGGAAGACGACCAACAGCACTTACTATGCGCTCCGCGTCGAGAACGGCATCTATCAGCAAACGTTCAGCCTGTGCGGCCCCGCCTCTACGTGCGCGCCCACTTTCCCGAACGTTTTCTTCACGCCGCCGGGGCCTCCTGTTGCAGCTCCTTTCGCGGGCGCGCTCACGCCCAGCGTCGTAGTTCCCGCCGGCGGCTTGGCCACCTCAATCCAGGCGGTCCACGCGATGGCGCCTCATTTCGTCAATCCGGTCGCCCATGAAGTCGAGCTCACGGTCGAGCGGCAATTGCCCGGGCGAATGAGTTTGTCCGCCACGTACCTGCTAACGCGAGCGAATCATTTGCCGGCCGATTGGGACGTAAATATCTCGCCCACGACGCAGACGGCCACTTATGACGTTCTCTCCGGGTCCTCTGCCGGGGCGTCGACGCTCCTGACAACGACGGTGCCGTTTTACACCACGGCCTCGCGTGTCGACCCCAATTCAGGACTTATGCTCACCCAGTTCAGCGTGGTCAACTCCTGGTACAACGGACTCGTAATTACGCTCAAGAAACCGATGAGCCATGACGTCGAACTGATGTTCAATTACACTTACAGCAAGGCGCTCGACGACGGCCAAACGACCGGCACCAATGGCACGTTTTTTGGGACGGATGATGTGCTCGATCCGTATGACCTCAAGCGGGACTACGGTCACTCGGACCTAGACCAGCGGCAACGGTTCGTCGGAAGCATCCTATGGCAGCCGATGTATGCAAAGGGATTGTCGAGCGCGGTTGCGCGGCAGCTGCTGGATGGCTGGACGGCATCCGGCATCATCAGCGCCTCGACGGGTCAACCCTACGCGGCCAACGTCAGTACGTCTAACATTGTGCCTGGCTTGCCTCCGGGCTTGACTCCGGCAGATGGTGGGTTGACGGGAGCCGAGGTAAGCACGTTTGCGTCGCCGGTCGGAGGAAGAGTCTCTTGGCTGCCCCGCAATCCGTACAATCTCCCCAACCTCACCGATATCGATTTCCGGTTCGGCCGGAGCATCACATTCAAGGAAAAATACAAGCTCGAATTTTCTGTCGATGCGTTCAACTTGTTCAACAGCACGCTCGTCACATCCGTAAACACGAGCGCCTACTCATACCTGACCCCGGACAATACCGCGAAACCGAACGTCTGTACGACTCACACAAATGGCTGCCTAGTGCCGATCTCTACGTTCGGCACCGATGCGACGACCTCCAGCCTCCTTCTCGGGCCGCGCCAACTGCAGATTAACGCCCGGTTCGAGTTCTAGACTAAAAGCTCGCTCTTAGCCCAGCCTGCGGCGTCCCGGTCACATTGGGACGCCGCCTTTGTTTCTGGGTCACCCGGTAGACGCTTGGAGCCGGAGCGTTGTTGGCACGGACTTCCCTTTTGGGATTTCCAGATGATCTTGGCGGAGACAAACGGCCCGAATTCACGAACGGAACCCCGCAGACTGAACAGGCCGCGGAAAAAGTCAGTGAGGGATCGGTTTTCGTAGCACAGCCACTCTTGGCTGTGTGATTTTTGCAGCACTTAACAAAGGCACACAGCCAAGAGTGGCTGTGCTACTCCACCCAATCGGCGATGAAGATGTTTGTTTCGTGCGGGGCTTTGCCATTGCGGTTGGAGGCCCAGACGAGGCGCTTGCCGTCGGAAGTGAACATCGGGAAGGCGTCAAAGTCGGGATGGTAGGTGATCTGCTCGAGGCCGGTGCCGTCGACGTTGATAGCGTAGAGATCGAAACCGCTGGGGTCTTTCTGGTTGGCCACATTTGAGGCAAAAATAATACGCATGCCGCCGGGGAAAAAATACGGCGCGAAATTCGCGGCGCCGTTGTGCGTGACCTGGCGCTTGTTCTTGCCGTCGGCGTCCATCACCCAGATTTCGAGGTTTCCGGGGCGAATCAAGCCGCGGGAGAGCAAGTCTTTGTAGTCAGCGATTTGCTCCGGAGTTTTCGGCTGCTCCGAGCGGTAGACGATTTTCTTGCCATCGTCGGAGAAGAATGCGCCGCCGTCGTAGCCCAGCTCGTGGGTGAGCTGGCGGACATCGCTGCCATCGGCGTTCATCGTGTAGATATCGAGGTCGCCGTTGCGCGTCGATGTAAAAACAATTTTCTTGCCGTCGCGGCTGATGGTCGATTCCGCGTTGTAGCTGCCGGGAGAATGGGATAGAGGGCGCAAGTCGCTGCCGTCTGGTTTGGCGGTATAAATTTCGTAGGAGTTGTAAATCGGCCAGACGTAACCGTGGGAATAATCGGGCCGCGGCGGGCATTCGGCGCTGGTCTCATGAGTTGAGGAAAACAGGATGCGGTCGCCTTTCGGGAAAAAGTAGCCGCACGTCGTGCGTCCTTTGCCGGTGCTCACGAGTTTCGGCACGGCGGGCTTGCCGTCCGGCGTATCCACCGGCATGGTGTACATCTGGTCGCACGGGACGCCTGCGCCGGAATGCATGAAGATCAGGGATTTATCGTCCGCGGAAAAATACGCCTCGGCGTTCGTGCCGCCGAAGGTGAGCTGGCGGACGTTGCCCAGATGTTTCTCGCCGGGAACCGTGAGCGACTCGGAGATTTTATTGCCCGAACTGGGCGCTTGGGAGTACGTCACCAAAGACGCCGAGGCAGTGATCAGCAAAAGGAAAATTGCAGGACGCGCAATCTGCGATTTCGGCATGGTTTTTCTTTGCTCTCGTCTTTTGTAGCCCGCGTCTTCAGACGCGGGGAAGTTCCCGGCGATACTCGGGACCACCTTCACCCATCAAGTATCGGGTGGAACATACGAAAAATCCTCACCTCTATAGAGGTGAGCTACAAAACTACTTCCGTTGTTCTAGCTTCACGGACGCGTTGACGGGCTTGCCGTCGCGCAAAACCTTCACTACCACGACGTCGCCTACCTTGCTTCGGCGCAACGCGTCGGTGAAATCGTACAAATTGTGGATGGGCTTGTCGCCAAATTGGACGAGGACGTCGCCGGCCTTGAAGCCCGCCTTCGCCGCGGGAGATCCCGGGCGAACGTCGGAAAATTTCACGCCGTTTTCTTCCTGCCCAAAATCTGGAATCGAGCCGAAATAGGGGCCGTAACCACCGCCGCCACCGCTCGCCGCCTGGCCGCTTGGCTGATCTTCCTTCACGGTGACGAACGCGACGCGCTCGCTTGCGGAATCGATTTTTAAGGCTACGTCATCGATCAAATCCAAAAGCTTCGCCGCGTCAGGCGCATTGATTTTGTCCCAGGTGTCGGAAGGCTTGTGATAATCCGAGTGCAAGCCCGAGAAAAAGAAGAGCACCGGAATTTTCTTTCCGACAAACGAAGTGTGATCGCTCGCCGCATAGCCGCTGGCGGAATATTCGATGTGGAACGGCGACTTGCTCTTCTCTTCATCGAGGAGTTCTTTGAACGTGGCTCCCGTTCCCGTCCCGCCAATGAAAACTTTTTCGTCCTTGATCCGGCCGATCATGTCCATGTTGATCATGGCGACGGCCTTGTCGAGCGGCAGCGTCGGCTCTTTCACCCACTCCGCGGAACCGAGCAGGCCAAGCTCTTCTCCCGCAAAATCCGCAAAGAGAATGCCGCGCTGAAGTTGCCCTTTGCGGGGAGCCAGCAGGCGCGCGAGTTCGAGAACGCCCGCGGTGCCGGAAGCGTTGTCGTCAGCGCCGGGATGAATTTTTCCGATTTGAGAAGGCGCGAGCGAATCGACGTTCCCGTAGCCCAGGTGATCGTAGTGCGCGCCGATGATGATGTACTCATCGGTTTTGCCGGGAAGATAGGCGAGCACATTGTTCACGGTCGCGCGCGTCTTCTCGATATTAACGCCAAGCGAAATCGCAAGCTTGTCAGGAAATGCAAACGAAGCCGAAGTCGATGAGGTATTAATCTGATCTTGTATATCGGCGAGAGATTTCCCTGCCGCTGCAAACCACGCGTTCGCGGCCTCGTTTTTCACTTGCACGATCACGATGCCGGCATTCTCGGGCCCGTTCACGCTGCCGAATTTCGTAAGCTGATCCTCTTCGCCATCTCCCAATTTTCCGTTGACGAGAATCACAGCTTTAGCGCCATGATTCCGGGCGTTGATCGCCTTCGTGATCAATTGGGAGTGTTGCGTCAGGCCAGCATTTCCGCTCTTCGCTGCAAAACCCGCCGGCTCGTAGCGCAGGATTACGACAATTTTGTCCTTCACGTCGAGATGCGCGTAATCGTCGTAGCCAAACTCGGGTGCGGTTGCGCCATATCCTGCAAATACGATATGGCCGGCGGCTTCACCGGAAGCGGAAAAACTGAATGGAACGAAATCTTGATTCAGTTTCAATCCCTGCTTCGATTTGCCGTCCTCTACTTCCAGGCGATTGCCTTCTTTCAATTTTGCGCCGGTAATTACAGTGAATGGCTGGAAATAGGATTTCGCGCCCGCCGGCTGTATGCCCAGGGAACGGTAGCGTTGCTCGATCAAGTTCGCGGCGCGCTCGATGCCCTTGGTCCCGGCGCCACGGCCTTCCATTGCGGGAGAGGAAAGCGTCTTGACGTCGTCCAAGTATCGCTTGGGATTGGCGGAATCAGTATCTGCCGCAACGCGAACGGCCAGAAGTGCAAGTACGACGGCCAAACCAGCTGCGCGCCAGCGTGAGGGACGAATTGCAAGATGCGCGACGGAGTTGTTCATTCGAATGGGTTCGAAGGAGAGCATCTAACATCCAGAATCGTATGCCGCTGTTGCGAGGCTGTCAAATGTGGGCTGGGGGAAGTGCGGGTGTTGGGCCGGGAACGCCAATCTCCCCGCCGCGGCGGGCGCTTTTCGCCACGCCAATCGGGAGATTGGCGTTCCCGGGTTAGAAGCCGACCTTCAGGCGGGCGCTGACGCTGGCCGGCGGCGCCACGGCGGTTCCGGAAAATAGGCTGGCGAAATTCAGGACATTCAGCTTGTCAGTCAGGTTGTGACCCTCGATTTCGAACGAGATGTCTTTTCCTTCTTTGTGGAACAGCGTAGCGCCAGCGGCCGCATCAAACGAGAAATTGGGACGTACGCGGCGTGCATTGAAATTTACCTCGTTCAGAATGGCGGGGCCGTATTGCTGCAACAAAAAATTGATCTCGCTGGGGTCAACTGTGCCGTTCAAATCCACGGGCAAGCCGCTCCCGTATTCCGCGGAGGTGGCGAACCACAAGCGCTCCGTGGCCTGATAGCGCACACGCGCGCGCACCGTGTTTCTCTGGTCCTGCGAGACCGGGAACTTGCTTGTATCTGCGATGCCCTCAATTTCATCGCCGAGGAATAATCCGCCCGTGATGGGCCCCTGGCCTATGCCTGTCTGATTCGAGTAGCTCAAGACTCCTGAAAAGCGGCCCCAGCGCGGGACGGCAATTTGAATTTCCTCGCCGTGAATTTCCGCCGACGAAAAGGCGATTGGAAAACTGATTCCCGTGTCGAGCAGCACGTCATCGTCAGGGTAGTTCCGGAAATCGCGGCGGAAAACATTGCCGTCGATCCTGAGCTTGCTCACAAAAGATTTCGTGAAACCCACCTCGTAATAATTCGCTCGCGCCGGGAGAACAGGAATCTTCAGGACTACGCCGCTCAATGAATCCTGTTGCGATGAGCTTGCGAGCAGCAGGTTCTCCATTGCGGGAGTCTGAAAGACACGGTCGTACGAAGCATGTACGACAAGGTTGAGCGAAGGAAAAAATCGCGATACGCCAAGGCGCGGGCTCCATGCCGATTCGTTCACCGCAAAGCCGTAATGGTCAAACCGCAATCCGGCGCTCAAGTTCCATTTTCCCAGACGGACTTGGTCCTGCACATAGGCCGACGGCTCGATGTCCCATTGGCGCGCTGAAAATGGAGGCGTAAGAGTTTTCGGCGTCCCGGGATCGAATTGCGAGATGTCCGTGATTTGAAACTGCAAGTTTTCATTCACCGGACTAAAAATTCCATCCACTCCGAACTTCCATTCGTGACGCCCGTGATGGCCCGCGAGGTCCGCACGCACATATCCCTCGCGATAGCCGCGGTTCTGAAAAACGATGATCGGCGTGGATTGTGCGTTGGAATTCAGGAGCGCGTACGCATCGCGGACGCTTCCCGCGACGCTCAAGAGGATGTTCGCTGAAAATGCATGCGTGTAATGAACCTGGCCGGATGTTTCCTTCTGTTCGGAGTCCTGGCGCTGGCCCGCCTCTTGCTGTACGAGTTCGTTCGGCACTTCGTAGCGAACCGCGTGTTGCGCGAATGTCAGGAAAAGACGATCGCCGTTTGAGAAATCGCGTTCGTACGAGGACGAAAATCCTCCAGCGTTGCCGATATTTGTGAAGTTCTGGAGAACCGGCGGGTCCAGATATCGGCCGGAATGAAACCCGTCGCCGGTGATGGAGAATCGGTTTCCCCCGCTGGAATAAAAGAGAGCGCCACTACCCGAGGCCGTCGAAAAACTGCCGCCTTCCGCTTCAAATTCGCCTTGCAGACCTGCGGGATTGTTTTTCGGAGAAGAAACTTCCACGACGCCGCCAAGTTTTCGTCCGTATTCGGCGGGAAAACCGGCGGTCATGACGCGCATGGATTCAACGTCGCTCGATTCGATCGGAGGCGCAAAACCGGGCGAGCGGTTTTCCGTCATCGGCAAGCCGTCCACGACGAACTGAACGTCGTACTCCGAGCCGCGCGGGTGCAAGACGCCGTTGGCCTCTTGCAGCCAACCGGGTTGGGCGTCCACTACGTCGAGGACACCTCGTCCCGCCTGGGGCGAGAGTTGCTCGTCGATGGTTTGCGAGCCAACCGTATAGACCGCACTGGTCGTCGAAGGATCGACCAGGGTTTCCGTCTCGCTGACTTGTACCTGGGTTTCGACCGGCTTCAAACCCAGCGTCAAAGATAAATGCTGGGGGACTATGGACCGAATCTCCACAAGTTGAACAGTGGGAACAAATCCCGAGTGCGATACGCTGACCCGGTAGACGCCGAACCCGAGATCTTGCGCGGCGTAGCGGCCATCGTCGCCAACCGTAAAGTCCAGGTGAAATTGATTGCCTTCGCTGACTAATTCCCCGGATGCGCTCAGGACCGCTCCCTGCGGATCGCGCACCTCGATCTGCAGTTCTCCACGATCCCGCTGCGCGGCAGCAGGCAGCGCGAAAAACCACACGCAAGCCACTAAGCCGATGATCCGAATGAAGCGCGCCGTCATGGTTTGACCGTTGTGTCGGGATCCGCTATTTGCACGCCGGACAAGCATTCATCATGGCACCCGGCAAGATCACTCCCTTGTAAGCATATCGCAAAAAATTGAGCGATACCTTCGGGAAGTCCCATTGCGATGAGATTCAGTGCAACGCCGGTATTTTTGCGGGCCGGGGGTAGACAATTTCGCGTGCGAGGCTACTTAGAGCGCGGCTTCTCCAAAGCTGCGCGGTCCCAATGTGCGAGATCGGCGGCTGCATCGTACGTACTCTGGCAAAAGTCGAGCAATGCATCCCGGGGAGATTCCATTGCGCGCACGTCGTCGTACAGCAGCAAAAATTCGCCCAGCTGTTTGTTGAAGGAGGCGGCAGCGGGACGAACAGGCCGCTCACCAAAACCATCCGGTGGCGGAACGGCATACGCATAGAACGCCGCTCCTTTGACATCGCCGCCGCCCGGCCAAAATCCCACGCTGCTGACCTCGTGCGAATAGGCTTCCCGGGTCATCGCGTCCGCGCCGGGGCGTTCCGGCGCGCGGCGTCCGGAAAACCGCGTGACGGCGAGATCAAAACTGCCCCAGAAGAAATGGACTGGACTGACCTTGCCTATAAAACGAGAACGAAATTCCTTGAAGATGGCATCCACGGTCACGAGAATTCGCCAGAACGCGTTTGCATATTTAGGATCGTACGCGCCGTGCACGCGGTCCTGGTCGAAGCGGATCGGGTTCGGAATCTCCACCGGCATATCCCAAATCTTGACGTCGATTTCTAGAGACTGGAGAAGAGAAAGAAATTCCGCATAGAAATCGGCGACCGTTCGCGGCTCGAGACGCATAACTTTGGTTTCGCCGTTGGATGTAGTGACTTCGAGTCTGTGATCGATGAAGTCGAACTGAATCTCAAATACGCCCTTGCGGTAAGGAATTGGAGACGTTGTCAATCCCCTGGAATTGACGTAGAGCGGGACTTCCCACCAATGATTGACGGGCGGGCACAGGGCCAGGCGGACCTTGCCTACTATCTGGGTCCACATGTGCAGCGTCGCATACGTATCCGCCCAGGCGGAAAGCGGGAGGGCCGGCCAGGATTCCGAGGAGTCCACTACGGTTTTGGCAAAGGGCACGGTTTCCTCCCGATCTTGCTCTTGGCTCCTTGCTCTTGATTCATGTTTGCTCGTTCTTGTAGCGCCCGCCTTCAGGGGGGCATTCTGGGATCAAGCAGGTGCCCGTCCGCCGCGGCGGACGGGCGCTACAGGAACCTCAGCCCGCTAAGCTTCTAGTCCAGCATGAGTTCGTCCACGTAGCACCAGCGCCAATTCTCGCCTGGTTCGATCGATTGCACGATGGGATGTTTGGTTCGATGAAAATGCTTGGTGGCATGCTTGTTCTTGGAGGAATCGCAGCACCCGACATGGCCGCAGATCAGGCACATCCGCAGATGGACCCACGAGTCTCCCATCTTCAAACATTCCTCGCAGCCGTTTGCGCTTGGTTGGACTTTCTTGATTTCCTTGACGTGCGGGCATTCATCGAGATCTGGCATCGCGTCCTCCTTGGGTCTGATTTCACTTGTACCACACCACGTGGATAATCTGCATCTCTCGGGCAGTGAGGCCCGCCTACCGAATCTCGGGCATGTTGAAGTGCTTGAGGCCAATTTACTCTCGCAATCGCTTTGGACCGCTGACGAAGGGACTGCCGCGTTCGTAGAATCGGCACAGCCGGTGAACGTCGCGAGTAATCCCGATTCTAATGGTGGCGCCGATCGGGCCGGTGGGGCGAACCTCTGCACCAAGCCACAGTTTGCCGCCCGCGCATAGATTCACTCCGTCATACCGTTTGTTGATGTCCATTGCTTGCGCGAGCCGGCCCGGGCCGCGGGCGAGGTCGAGCAAACGAGTCGTGCCGCGCCGCCGCTGCATGAAACGAATGCCTTCGAGCGGTTCGACCGCACGCACTAAGACTCCCGCACCGGTACCCGATTTCTCACTCGAGACGTTCATCATGAAGCAGGAGCCGTAGGTGAAATACACGTAGGCGTGCCCGTGCGGAAGAAAGAGAGATCGTCGGCTGGGCGTAAGGCCTCCGAATGCGTGCGCTGCCGCGTCACCGATTGGATATGCTTCGGTCTCGACGATACGGCCGGCGAGACGGACGCGCGGCAGGTCATGCACCAGCATCTTGCCGATGAGGTATCTGGCAAGGGCGATCGTATCAGTGGGAAGTTCCGTCCGGCGCAAGCGTCGAATGCGCAGGGGAGCATTTGCTTGTTCCTTGCGCATCTCGATCATTCCACTGGTTTCACGCTGCCCAGCAGAGCGAAGAATCCTTCCGTCAGCGTGGGATGGATATACACGGCGCCTTTTAGAAGCGTGTAGGGCAGATTGCCAAGCATCAGAGTGTAGAGCACATGAACCAGTTCACCGCCTTCGCATCCCAGGATGGCCGCTCCCAGAATCCGATCATTCTCAGCGTCCACGATGACTTTCATCAGCCCCGAAGTTTCATCCCGTTCAATAGCGCGCGCCACATGCGACATGGGAATCGTACCGATTTTGAGTTTGCGCCCGGCGGCCCGGGCTTGCTTTTCCGTCATGCCAACACCGCCCAATTGCGGGTCGGTGAAAACGCAATACGGGACGATGCGATTTTCGGTCGTCAGATTTTTTCCTTGCGTCAGGTTGGCATCGACGATTTGAAAATCGTTGAAGGAAATATGAGTGAAGGCTGGCCCGCCCTTCACGTCGCCGAGCACCCAAATTCCCGGCACATTTGTCTCCAGCCGGGAATTGACTCGGATGAAGCCAAATCTGTCGGTCTCGACTCCCGCCTTGTCCAGACCGAGATCGTCTGTGTTTGGCCGGCGCCCGACGGCGGCGAGAAGGTGCGTTCCGGAAACCGTCAATGGTTCATGCGCGCCTGCGACGGTGACCTTCACCGTGCTCCTTGTTTGCTCCACTCGAGTCGCTTGAGCATTCAGATGGAACTCAATGCCCTCCCCTTCGAGGATTTTCTGAAGTTCGGCGGCGATTTCCGGGTCCTCGCGTGGAACGATTTGCGCCTGATTGTGAATGATCGTGACACGGCTCCCAAATCTGCGGAACATCTGCCCGAACTCGAGGCCAATGTACCCCCCGCCGAGAATAATCAGATGCTCGGGCAACTCTGTTAGCTCCATCATGCTTTCATTGGTGAGAACGCTGGCCGGGTTGAGACCCGGAATGTCCGGGATGTTCGGGCGGCCACCCGAGTTGATGAAAATTTTCTCGGATTCGAGAAGGACTTCGCCCACTCGAACCTGGTGCGCATTCGTGAATCGTGCCTGCCCCTGGTAGAGGCGTATATTCGGATGCAGGCCGATCTTCTTTTGTATTCCGCCGCGGAAGCTTGCGACAACCTTGTTCTTTTGCGCGACGATCGTTGGCAGGTCAGCGGTGACGTTCTCGGCGCGCACTCCCCAGCGCGAGGCATTCCGCGCGTAGTGCGCGATTTGCGCCCGGTGGACCATCGTCTTTGTGGGCGTGCACCCCGTATTGATACATGTGCCGCCGACATTGCCCTTTTCGATCAAGGCGACGTGCCATCCTATTTCGGCGAGCCGGTACGACAGAGGATTTCCCGCCTGACCCGAACCGATGATGATCGCGTCGTATTTCATGGGAGCAGGCTCCTCGTCGCTGGGTTTGCAGCTCCATACTTATTCCACGTTCAGGCGGATTACACAACAAGGGGAAAAATGTATGGATCGCGCAGGCATTTTGTGGCGCAGGCTTCAGCCTGTGGGGTTGTGTCCTTGCGAGGACAAACCCCCACAGGCTGAAGCCTGTGCCACAAAAGTCCGCTATTCAATGACCAGCAGCAGATCTTTTGCTTCGACTTTGTCGCCAACGTTTGCGAGCTTTTTTGCTATTTTGCCCTCCACGGGCGCGTAGACGGTGGATTGCATTTTCATGGCTTCCAGGACCAGGAGGCGGTCGCCCTTTTTCACCTGCTCGCCGATTTCCGCAATAATGCTTGAGATGGCGCCGGGAATTGGCGAACCCACTTGTCCGGGAACGGAAGGGTCCGCTTTCGGCCTGGTCTGCACCGTAGCTTGCAGGGCGTGGTCGCGGACGGTCACTTCGCGCGGCTGGCCGTTGAGCTCGAAAAATATGGTACGTGTGCCGTCCGGGTGCGCGTCGCTTACCGTAAGCAATTTCACGACCAGGATTTTCCCCGGTTCCAGTTGGACGGCGATCTCCTGGCCCTGCTCCAATCCATAGAAAAATTGAGGCGTGGGCAGAACTTCGAGATTTCCGTATGCCGTACGCGCCGCGGCAAATTTCAGGAATACATCCGGGTACATCAAATAACTCATCAGATCTGTGTCGGAAATTGTTTGCTCCGCTTTTTTCTCGGCTGACGCTCTGGCCCCTTCCAAATCGACGGGCGCGAGGTGTTCGCCCGGCCTTCCTGTCGCCGGCTTCGCGCCGCGCAAAATCACGGATTGAAGCTTCGGCGGCCAGCCGCCCTCGGGTTCGCCCAGCGCTCCGGCAAACATTTCCACGACGGAATTCGGCAGCGTCAGATTATGGTTCGGCCCCAAACGCTCCAAATCCTTCACCGTCATATCGTGGCTGACCAGGAAAATCGCGCAGTCGCCGACCACCTTGCTCGAAGGCGTGACCTTCACGATGTCGCCGAACGCAAAGTTCAATTCCGCATAGGTGTGCGCGATTTCCTGCCACCGCGCGCCGAGTCCCATGGATTCGGCTTGCTCGCGCAGATTCGTGTACTGTCCGCCGGGCATTTCGTGAATGTAAACTTCGGCCGTTCCCGCCGGAGGCGCGTTGTCGAACGGGCGGTACCACGTGCGGACGGTCTCCCAATAATCCGCGCAGGCATTGAGCGCATCGAGATCGAGCCCAGTGTCGCGCTCGGTATGCTGGAGCGCGGCGACCACGGAATTCAGGTTGGGCTGGCTGGTCGTGCCGCTCATCGAAGCGATCGCGGCATCGGCGGCGTGCACGCCGGCTTCGGCGGCTTTCAAGATCGAAGCGGCATTGATGCCGCTGGTGTCATGCGTGTGAAAGTGAATGGGCAGGCCCACTTCGTCGCGCAGTGCCGAGAAAAGCCGCTCGGCCGCGTACGGTTTGCACAAGCCGCCCATGTCCTTGATGCAAAGAATGTGTGCGCCCATTTTTTCCAGTTCTTTCGCCAGGCGGATGTAGTACTGCAAGGGATATTTGTCGCGCTTCGGATCGAGGATGTCGCCGGTGTAGCAGATGGCCGCCTCGCACACTTTGCCCGTTTTGCGAATCGTCTCCATCGAAAGCTGCATGTTGGGCAGCCAGTTCAACGCGTCAAATACTCGGAAAATATCGATGCCCTGCTTCGCGGACTCCAGAATGAAGGCCTCGACCGCGTTGTCCGGATACGCCGAATATCCGACGCCGTTGGACGAGCGAAACAGCATCTGGAAGCAGATGTTCGGGATGGCCTCCCTAAGCAGCTGGAGGCGCGTCCAGGGATCTTCGAGAAGAAATCGCATGGCCACGTCGAAGGTCGCTCCGCCCCACATTTCCAAGCTGTACAAGTTGTGCAGTTTGTGCGCGACGAAATTCGAGATCGCCAGCAAGTCATAGGTGCGAACGCGCGTGGCCATGAGCGACTGGTGCGCGTCGCGGAACGTCGTGTCCGTGATCAAAAGTCGCTTCTGCGATTTGGTCCACTCCGCGAATTTTTCGGGGCCGAGCTTGTCGAGAAGCTGGCGCGTGCCCGGCGGCGGATCGCTGGGAATGTGTGCAGGCCGCGGAGCGGGACGAATTGTCTGCGGCCTGGGTTTGTCCGCCACTTCGGGATTTCCGTTCACGATGACTTCGCCGAGGTAGCGCAGAAGCCGTGTCGCGCGATCCTTCAGAGGAGTGAATTGGAAAAGTTCGGGCGACTCCGCGAGAAACGAGGTCGTGACGCCGCCTTCCTGAAAGCGCGGGTGATTCACGACGTTCACGAGAAACGGGATGTTCGTCTTCACGCCGCGAATGCGGAATTCATTGAGGCAGCGGTCCATCCGGCGGCAGGCCTGCGGAAATTCGCGGCCCCAAGCTGTCACCTTGACAAGCAAGGAATCATAATACGGTGTGATGACAGCGCCGCCGTATGCGGAAGCGCCATCGAGGCGGATGCCGAAACCGGCCGGGGAACGGTAGGTTTGAATTTTCCCGTAATCGGGGAGGAATCCGTTGGCAGGATCCTCGGTCGTCACGCGGCATTGCAGCGCGTAACCGTGGAGCGAAATATCTTTCTGCCGCGGGAGATTCATCTCCGGGCCGTGCAAATCGAAGCCCTGCGCGATTTGAATCTGCGACTGCACGATGTCGATGCCCGTCACCATTTCGGTGACCGTGTGCTCGACCTGGACGCGCGGATTCACCTCGATAAAAAACCATTCTCCCGTGTCCGCATCGACCAGAAATTCGACGGTCGCCGCGCTGTAATACTTGGACTCGCGCGCCAAGGCAACGGCGGCGTTCGCGAGCCCAGCGCGAATTTTCGGATCGAGGTTCACGGCCGGAGCGACTTCCACGACTTTCTGGTTTCTCCGCTGCACGGAGCAATCGCGCTCGTGCAAATGGAGAATGTTTCCGTGGGTGTCGGCGAGGATTTGCACTTCGATGTGCCGCGCCCTGCGGATATAGCGCTCCAGAAAAACAGCGTCGTTGCCGAACGAAGCTCCGGCTTCGGCCCGCGCTTCCTGAAGGCCAGACAGCAGGAGTTGGGCGCTCTGCACGACGCGCATGCCGCGCCCGCCGCCGCCGAACGCGGCTTTCACGATCAAGGGATAGCCGATTTTATCCGCGATTTTTTGCGCATCGTCATTTTGCGTCACTGGCTCTTCCGTGCCCGGCACGACCGGCAGCCCGGCCTTTTGCGCCAGCCGCCGGGCCGCGGTCTTGTCGCCCAGCAAGTCGAGCAGGTCCGCGCTCGGGCCGACGAAGGTAATTCCCGCCGCGGCGCAGGCCCGGGGCAGCGCGGGATTTTCCGAGAGGAAGCCGTAGCCCGGGTGGATGGCGTCGACGCCTCGTTCCTTCGCGAGCGCCACGATACCATCGACGTCAAGATAGGCCTGGACGGGCCCCTTGCCCTCGCCGATGAGATAAGCCTCGTCCGCCTTGAAGCGATGCAGGCTGAGACGATCTTCGTCGGAATAGACGCCGGCGGTGCGGATCTTCAGTTCGTTTGCGGCGCGGAAAATGCGGATCGCAATTTCCCCGCGATTCAGGGCCAGAAGTTTTTTTATCGGCATCAGTCAGAGTTTCCCGGGGTTTCTCCCCACTTTCGTTGCATGGCGTTGACGGAACGCATTGGCTTGCAGCGTCCGCGGTCCCAATTCGCCCGATCGCTCCGTTCAGAGATCACAGCGTATCAGACAATCCGAGTTGTTCTTTTGCCGGCCTACGACTTGGTAGGAAATTAGTTACGTGCAGCGTGGCGCTGGATCAATCCGTCCTCGACGCATGACGAGAGGAAAAAAAATGGCCGGCGACGAGGCAGAGCCATCTTCTGGCCGTAAATTCTACCTCGAATTTCGAGATTTGAGTCGATTTCAAGGCAATATTTATTGGACAGAGCCGCCATTCAAACTGCGCCAATCCGCCGCATTCCATTCAGTAAATAATTCTTACGATGTCAAAGGTTAACACGCAGTCGCATCGAGGCACGATGGGTGGTAAAGTTTGTAAAGAAAATTTCGGCCCACATGGTCCTCTTCTTCGCTTGTGAGTTTTGCGAATCCGCCGGCTTTGGGTCAGAAGAAGGAGAACTCTGTGGTCAATCCTGTCGAGACGCCTTCCGCCAAACTTCAATTGCCGGTTGAGGTCATTGGTGCAGATCTTTACGGGCAGCAATTCTTCGAGCGCACCCGGACCCTGACGATCCACCGGGACGGAGTCTCGATTCTCCTTGCAAACACGCTGGCGCCGGATTCCGAAGTGATCCTGCGGAATCCGGAAACCGACGAGGAAGCGCTCGCCTTTGTGGTGGGAAAGGCTCGAGAAGACACCACTGGCCACGTCTACGGCCTGGCCTACCTGAACCCGCCAGCCGATCCGTGGCACATGCAATTCCCCGCCCCTCAAACCGCAAGAATGGTCCAACTCGAGTGCAAGAGTTGCCATTACGTTTGCACACTTGCTCTTTCGAGTATCGAAGTGGAAATTTTTGAAGCCAGGCGAGAATTGACACATACTTGCAAAAACTGCAATTCGTCCAGGACGTGGAGAGAAACCAGCCGTGAAGCGATTGCTAAAGAGCCGGACAAATCGCTGGCACAGGATCCAAATTTGCGATTGGTCGTGTCCCCGATAGAAGAACGCCGAAGAAATAAGAGGATGGCGATGAAGACGTCCGCGTGCATTCGGTTCTCAGGCGTGGAAGTGGTCGTCGCTTGCGAAGACATTTCCAAAGAAGGTTTTCGATTTACAAGCCATAAAGAGTATCCCGAAGGAACGCGCGTCGAAGCCGCGGTCCCGTACACCAAGTCCAGCACCAACATATTTTGCCTGTCCAGCATCGTGTACTGCCTCAAAATGCCGGACGGCCAATTCCGGCACGGCGTGAACTACACGCGCACCCGCGGATCGATCGGCTGGGATCCGTAAAATCAGCAAGAATACATAACATGCAAGATAGGCCGGCGCGAGCGAGCGGAAGGTGTTGCTCGGGCCGGATATTTGGAGTAAAAGTGTGATCCATGAACTTTCTGCGCCGGAGTATACACATGAAAAAGCTAATTGGCGTTTTGGGAGTGGGACTTGCACTCTGCTTTAGCGGATCGGCAATCGCTCAGCAGAGCGCCCCGGCCACTGGGCTGGGCATCACCCGGCTGGTGATCGCGAAACGCCAGGTCGCTTTTGGCGGCGCTTCGTTCGGCAGCGCTGGAGCCTACGAAATTCTTGCCGGGACAGCCTATGGCGAACTCGATCCGCGCACGCCCGGCAACGCGGGCATCGTCAATGTGAACCGCGCTCCTCTCAATGCCAAGGGCCACGTCGAGTACAGCGTGGACTTCTTGGTCCTCAAGCCCGTGGACGCGAAAAAGGGGAATGGCAGGCTCATCTACGATTTTGTCAATCGCGGGCGCAACACTATATTGCGGCTTGACGAAAGCGGCGATTCCTTCGCCGCGAGTGACGCCGGCAACGGTTTCCTGATGAAGCGCGGCTATACGGTTGCCTGGAGCGGCTGGCAGATGGACGCGCCGGGAACTCCCGGATTCCTCAGAGCGTACGTGCCCATCGCCATGACGAACGGAAAGCCAGTCACGGGCATGAGCCGGGAGGAGTTCACCGATGTTCCCGCGGGGCCGGTCTTTACGCAAACGCTCGACTATCCCGCGCTGCTCGACTCAACTGGAACGACGCTCACCGTCCGCGAACGCGAAGCCGATCCGCGCAAGCCGCTGCCTGCATCGAGCTGGCATTTCATCGACGAGCGCCACGTCGAGATCACGGCAGCGCCGGGATTCGATCGCGGCGCGCTCTACGAACTGATCTACCCCGCAACGAACGAAATGATTGCGGACGTTGGTCTTGCCGCCTCGCGCGATTTCGTTTCGTTTCTGCGCTATGCCGACCAGGACGCCACTGGCCAGCTCAACCCTGTGCAGGACCCGGGCACGCCGTTCAAGGCAGCTCTCGCGTTCGGCATCTCGCAGACGGGCCGCGTGATCAACGATTTCATCTACCAGGGCTTCAACGCCGACATCAACGGGCAAATAATTTTCGACGGCGCGTTGCCGCTCCTGTCCGCGACACGCAGGACGTACACGAATTTTGAATTCGCTCAACCGGGCCGATTCTCGCGCCAGCATGAGGACCACCAATATGGCGGCGACCAATTTCCATTCTCGTACGCCACGTCAAAGGATTCTTTGACCGGGAAAACGGACGGGATGCTGATGACGTGCGAAAAGTCCCATACCTGCCCGCGGATTGTGCATCTCGATTCCGATACGGAATTCTGGCAGGGACGCGACTCGCTCCTGGTGACGGATACAAGCGGCCGTCCGTTTGCGCTTCCCGAAAATGTTCGCGCCTATATGTTGTCAGGGCAAGAGCACAACCCGGCGCCGAACTGGAACACGCGCGGCGCCTGCCTGCAGATTCAAAATGCTCTGAGTTATGCGCCCTATGCCCGCGCCTTGCTCGTGGCGCTCGATCGCTGGGTCACCGAAGGCGCCGCCCCGCCGCCCACCACGTTTCCAAATTTGAAAAACCACACTTTGCTCCCGCTTGCCAAAGTGCAGGCGTCCTATCCGGCGATCCCTGGCGCTTCATTTAGCCCACTTTACAGTCAGCTTCAGGTGATCGATTTGAAAAGCATGCCGCCGGAGGCGTCGGGTCCCGCCTATCCCGTGTTCTTCCCTCCTGTCGATGCTGACGGCAATCCGCAGGGAGGCATCATTCTCCCTGAAATTGCGGTCCCGATTGCGACGTATTCGGGCAGGAATGTTCGCGCCGAAGGTTTTTCGGCTGGCGAATTGTGCGGGCTGGCCGGCTCCTACATTCCTTTCGCCGCGACGAAGCAGGAACGCCTCGCGAGCGGCGATCCGCGCCTCTCTCTCGAAGAGCGCTATAAGAGCGCTCAAGATTACGCCGATAAACGCAAGCACGCCGTCGATGCGCTCGTGCAGCAAGGCTTCGTCCTACCCGAAGATGCTGACGCGCTGGCACACAGCATGCCGCTGCCTGGGACAGCTCAAGGAAAGCTCTGACAGATTGGGGGATGTGTCGCCCTGTTTTTGTAGCACAGGCACTCTTGCCTGTGTGGGCTTTGCGATCGTCGCTGCGTCACTAGCCCATGAGAGCAACTTACAAAACCGCACAGCCAAGAGTGGCTGTGCTACTTGCCGTTTGGCAATCCGCTTTAAGAACTGGTCCTTAGGTTTCTCTGGCTCAATTCAGCAGATTGAGTGATTAGATGGATTACTTGCGCTTCCACTCGCGCCAATCGCGTTCGGTGGCGCGAAGCATGGCTTTGGCCGCCTTGTGCAGCCAGTTGCCGGGGCGTTTTGCCAGGTCGCGCTTGATCGCGGGAATGGCGCGGGGCGTGCCGAAATGGATGTTGGCCGTCTCCCAGCCCATGGAATAGAGCAAGCGTTCCTCGTCGCGGCTCCCGGGGAGGGAGACCAGTTCGATGCGCGAGCAGTCCGGGGCGAGGCGGCGCAGCAGCCATCCGTCGTAGGGACGCACGAACGGGTCCGGAACGCGAACGGCGCGGTCGAGAATTTTTCCGTAGCGGGTACGTTGTCCTTCCGCGCGCTTGCCTCGCGCCCACACACACGCTGAAGGAGTTAATTCCTTGGCCTCTCGCGCAACGTAACATCCATGCCACTGGCCGAGCAGCACCACCCGCGTGTGCCCCAGGCTTCCCAGGCCGGACATGCGTTGCTTCTTTTCGCACGGCAAAGAATGGTCGGGAAGAAGTCTGCGAAGCTCCGACTCGACATCGCGCGCCAGGCGAACTTGCGATTTGGGGAGCCGCGCCAATTTTTGCCAGAACACGGTGGCATCGCGCAGCCGATTGAGCGCGATCTTGCGCAGCCATCGATGATTTTCGGCAAGCACGAATGGCTGCCCGCCAATCTTCAGCGCGTCGCGGTAGCCTTCCAGAATCGCGTCGCTTGCATCGCGCGGGCGAATGGTCAAGTGCTCCTCCACGGTCGCTGCGTGCGCGCTCGTGGCCAGGCGCACGAGGTCCATGCTGTAGGGCATCGTATACACTTCATCAAAGTCGTTGATTCCCCAGATCAAGCGTCCTTCGCTGTCCCGCCAAGTCCCGAAATTTTCAAGATGGAGATCGCCCACGGCCAAGAGAGAAGGCGCAACCGCTGCCTCCCCGGCAACCTCGCGCCAAATCTGGACCGAGCGGTAGAACGTCGCGCGCAGGAATGGAAAAAGTCCCAGCGTCATCTGCTTATGTTTGAACGAAAGGGCGTGTCGATCCAAAGGTATGCAGGAGGCCACCCACTTTTCATAGCTCGTTGTCGCCTGGCGAATGTTCATGAGATGCGCGGTTCTCCACGACCTTTGCAGTCGTTCGCGAATGTATCAGAAAATGAAGCCGCGCGCCCCAGAGGAACAAATAGCAAAGCTTTGGATGTGCTAGGCTGCGCGCAATGCTGGATCGAGATTTCGCAATATATGTTCTGGCCGGCGGCGCGGGGATGCTCGCGCCACGCGGGCTTTGGTCCGTCGCGGCCAGCTTTTCATAAACGCAGTTTGAGACCGGACAGATTTCTGAGGGCTTACTGCATGTTCTCTCCGAACCAATGGTCAAATCCTTTCCATAAATAACGACGATTTCTTTGAACCGGCAGGATGGGATAGGATAGCCGCGGAATTCAGGGGCCTAACGTCTCTATGCCGCCAGACCTCGGATTGAATGATCCTCTCCTCCTGAATGAGTGGTTTGCCGTTGCCTGGACTTCCTCCCTGCCGGAAAACAAATTAGAACCTGTGCGCGTGTTGGGCCAGGATCTCGTTGTATGGCGTAGCGGCGATGGCGTGCACGCTTGGAAAGACCTGTGCGTTCACAGGGGAGCGAAACTTTCGCTTGGCAGGATTTCACCATCGGAAAAAGGCGCGTGTGTCATCTGCCCGTACCATGGCTGGGAGTACAACTCCGCCGGTGAATGCGTGCGAATCCCCGCGCATCCGGATCAGGCGCCTCCGTCGCGCGCGCATGTGGATCGATTCGAGGTTCAGGAAAAATACGGCCTGGTATGGGTCTGTTTGGGAAAGCCCGTTGGAGATATTCCATCGTTCCCCGAAGGCGTGACGCCCGGTTTCCGGCTCATTTCCACGGGGCCGTATGCGTTTAATGCGCAGGGACCTCGCATCATCGAAAACATTCTCGATCTCGCGCACTTGCCCATTGCCCATGCGGGCTTGCTGGGAGACCCTGCGAATGCGGAAATCGGGGACTATACGGTCACAACCACGGCGGAAGGGATCGTGGCGCACGACATTCCGCTTTGGCAGCCCGATCCTGACGGCACGGGCCGGTCCGCGAAAGTCCACTACACCTACTGGGTCGAACGTCCATTCACAACGCGCTTGACGAAGATGCACCCCAGCCAACAGTTCGCTATTCTCGGCACCGTCACGCCGGTCGACGTGGAAAACAGCCTGGCGTGGGTCGTGATTGCCATGAACTACGCGCACGACGTTCCAGAGAAAGAATTGCGCGACTTTCAGGACAAAGTGACGGCGCAGGACATCCGCATCGTCAATTCCCAGCGGCCCGAATTGCTGCCCCTCGATCTGCAATCCGAATTGCATCTGCGGTCCGATCAAATTGCCATCGCATACCGGCGCTGGCTGAAGCAACTGGGCCTGCAATACGGAACCTCATGACGCGAGGACTCCTTCATCGCTAGCGCGACCCAACCCATGGAAGGCGCCGGACCGCGATGGTTTGTCGCGGGCGATCTCGACGGTTTCTTCGGGCTGTTTTTCAGCGGCTTTCCGGACTTGCTGCTGATCGCGAGCCTCACGCCGCTGTGCGGTCTGCCCCAGCAATTGGTCACTGGCCGAATTTTACCTGCTGTGGCGTTTTCCATTCTCTTCGGCAATCTGTTTTATGCCTGGCAGGCCCACCGGTTGGCGCGCATTTCCGGCCGAAACGATGTGACCGCGATCCCTTTCGGCATCAACACTCCCACGATTTTTGCCTACATTTCCCTGATCATGCTGCCTGTCTACGAGCGCACGCATGACGCAAACCTGGCCTGGCACATGGGGATTTTCGCGAGCCTGGTGAGCGGCGTCGTGCAATCGGCAAGCGCGTTTTGCATCGATTGGCTGCGCCGTACAACGCCTCTTGCGGCGCTGCTCTGTCCGCTGGCTGGACTCGCGATGGCCTTCCTCTGCCTGGGATTTATTTTCGGAATTTTTCAGATCCCGGCGGTGGCGCTTCTCCCGGCGGTGATTCTGCTCGGGACGTACGCTTCGCGCATGCGTCTGCCCTGGCGCATTCCGTCAGGACTCGTGGCCATGGTTGTCGGCGGCATCCTCGTCGTGCTTTTGAGAGCTTTGCATTTGTATCACCTGCCGCCGCAGCCGCCGCTTCTGCCTCCGGGAATATATTTTCCCCGGCCGGTGAATTTGTACCAGATTCTCGTGCGAGCCGAAGGTTGGCGCTACGCTTCGATTTTTCTCCCGCTCAGTTTGCTGGACACAATCGTATCGCTCCAGATTCTGGAAAGTGTGAAGCTCGCCGGCGACGACTATCCGACAACTCCATCGCTGCTGGTCAATGGCCTCGCCACGCTGGTGGGAGCGGCCCTGGGCAGCGCCTTTCCCACGACGCTCTATATTGGCCACAACGCGCACAAGGCCAACGGGGCAAGAATCGGATATTCGATCTTGGGCGGGGTAGCCAGCGCCACGCTCTGCCTGACAGGACTTGTGCCCGCGGTGCTGCGATTCGTCCCGCTCGAGGTCGTCGCGTTTGTCGTGGTTTGGTTTGGATTGGCGATGGTCGGTCAGGCGTTTCAGGAAGTCCCCGCAGCGCACTGCGTCGCTGTTGCGCTGGGAATTGTGCCCATGCTTGCACAGTGGGTAACGCAAATCGTCGATCTGGCCATCCGTAAAACAGGCGGGGACTTGATGACGGTTGCCCCGCGCTTTGGCGGTGAACTCGCGATTTACGGGATGATCGCCCTGGGTCAGGGAGCGCTTCTCGTGTCGATGATCTGGGCGGCGGCGCTGGTGTGGATCATCGAGCGCCGATTCCTGCAAGCGTCGGCCTGGATGCTGGTGGCCGCGGTATTGTCGTGCCTAGGCGTGATCCACGCGTATCAGCTGAGTGCACAGGGTATCGAAAATCACCTCGGCTGGTGGGTCTCGCCGGAATTCACGCTGAGTTATCTCGCAGCGGCATTGTTTCTTCTGGCCTGCCATGTGTACGCACGGAATAGAACTTCCGTATTCGTTGATTAGATGCCAATTAGCTCCAATTCGCTCCCAAGACGCTGATTACAAAGTCGCTATGCATAGCCATTGACGAGGATGACCCTGCGCACGCACAATTGTGCAGCACACACATTTACGTGCTAACCATGGAAATCAATATCACCCTCAAAATTGACTCCGAAATCTTGCGGGAAATCCGAATCATAGCCGCTAAGGAAGGCAGTTCCATCAGCGGATTGATTGCGGCAAAGCTGCAGGAAATCGTGCGTCAACGCAAGAGCTACGGTCGTTCCAAGAGTCGCGCCCTGGCTCGACTCCGCAATTGCACGGATCATGGTTTTGTGCGTCCCGCATCCCGCGACGAACTTCATGAACGATAAGGCGTTCCTGGACACGAATATTTTAGTTTTCGTGTACGAATCCAATTCAGGAATCAAGCGTGAGCGCGCCGGCGCCCGAATCGAAAGATTTGGATTGCTGGCGGCGGTGTACTGAGCACATAAGTTCTACAGGAACTGTGCGTCAATTAGCGCCGAAAAATGGCAAGACCATGGACGGTGGAAGAGACTCGAAATCTTATTTTGGATTACATGAACTGGCAGATTGTGGTCAATACGCCAGACTCGGTGATCGAAGCGCTGGCGATCGAAGTTAGTTACCAGATCTCATTCTGGGATGCGCTCATTGTCCATGCAGCGGAAAGGTCCGGCGCCACGATTCTTTATTCAGAAGATTTTTCCGATGGGCAGACTTATGGCTCAGTTCGTGTTGTCAACCCGTTGAACTAGACTGGCTTGAGTTAATCCGCCCCTCCTATCAACACCAAAAGTAAGACTCCTCCTCTCCTCACTTGCCGGGCACCATCCCCACTTCTGTGTAAACCGCCATGGCTTCTGGCGAGGAGATATATTGCAAAAGCGCCTTGGCGCCTTCCGGATTTTTCGCGTGAGCGGAGACGAACCCCACGAGAGCTGTCTGCGGCGAAACCTCCTTCGGCAGCATTCCTACTTTAGTCACTCCGGGATCATTGATCTCGCTATAAAACGTCATTCCGATTTCCACTTCGCCCTTCGCGACCATGGACGCGACCGCGTTGCCGCCTCCGGAACCTCCCGGGCCGCTGCCGCGGGGACGCTTCAGCTTCGGTTCGATCTGGTCGTCGATGCCCATGTCCTTCAGCATCTTATTGATCGTGACGCCGGCAGCCGCTCCAAGCGCCGCATCCGGAATGGCGATCGATTTCGCCGACAGCAGCATTTTCTTGACGGCTTCGGCCGTCGAGATGTCGGGCTTGGCAGCGCCTTGCTTCACGCAAATTCCCACGGCGACGGAAGCGAGCGGTGTCGCGGTGCTTTCCAGAACATTGCCCGAGGCGATCACGTCGGGGTATGGCGGCTGGACGATCGGCACGTCGAATACATCGCCGTGCACGACTTGCTGCTTGGTGCCGCCGCCGGAGCCGAATGTTGCGTTGACTTTGTAGCCCGTCTTTTTCTCGAAGCCCGGAATGAGTTTTTCGACCGCAGCGCGGATACCTCCCGGCGCGATTAACGTAACCTCCGTCTGCGCAAAAGCGATGTCGGAAACGCTCAACAGCATTGCAACCGCGACGATGGGCAAAAGAACTCGTCTCATGGCTTGGCTCTCCAATTTTGGAAGATCATTTGATTTCGGCGACCGGAATGACTCGCTGGCGGGAATTGTTGCATTATTCGAGCGTACGCACAACCTTTTGACGCATGACAATTCAATTTCCCACAAGAGCCCGGCCAACCAAATGCGAACTCGGGACAACGAATCCTATGTGGGCTCTCTTTCCAAATGGAGATATGCGTCACGGATGACTCACGCTGACCCGAATAGTGTGCAAAATGCAAGCCTTCGGGATGAATCTCGACCTCAACTTCGCGCTAGGAGGTATGACGATGAGACCCCTGTATCTCAAGTGGTTTGCCATTATCGGAATCCTGATGGGATTCAGCAGCGTTACTAATATCTGGTCCGCACAGCAATCTGCGGCTGAGACTGTCCCTGCGAGCATAGTGGTTTCGGTCGAGGCAAGGCATGGCAAGGACATACCGGTGGTGAACAACAAAGAAGACGTCCGTGTTTTTGAAGGCCGTGACCGGCTGCGTGTAACGGACTGGATTCCGTTGCAGGGGAATCAGGCCGACTTGGAACTTCTCGTGTTGATCGATGAAAAAGCCGGCGCAACCGTCGCCTCCCAATTTGACGATGTGCGACGATTCATGAACGCTCAACCACCCACGACAGCGATTGCCGTCGGGTACATTGAATACGGAACCGTTCGAATGGTGCAGAATTTCACGAAGGATCATGACGCAGCGGGTAAAGCTTTGCGCATCCCCTTGGGTGCAGTGGCTGGAGGGAGCAGCCCCTATCTTTCGATCACGGATGTCGTGAAGCGCTGGCCGGAAACCAAATCTCGCCACACCATCTTCCTGATTTCCGATGGCATTGATCCGTTGCAACCGGGAATCACGGATTCATATCTCGATCAAGCCATTGAAACCGCGCAGCGAACCGGGACACAAATTTATTCCATCTACGCCTCGGAGGCAGGCCATTTTGGCCATACCCTTTGGAGAATAAACCAGGGGCAAAACAATCTATCGGAGCTGGCGGATAAAACCGGAGGTGAATCGTATTTTCAGGGACTCAGTACGCCGGTCTCATTCGGCCCTTTCCTGGATGAATTCGCCGAGCGGCTCAACCACCAATACCTGCTTACGTTCCTGATCAAGCCGGATAAGAAACCTTCCTACCGCCATGTGAGGCTCGAAACCGAAGTGCCGAACGCGGAACTCGTGACGGCCGACCGAGTATACGTTCCTGCGGCAAAATAGTTTGCGTTTGGTTCTGCCAAAAAGGATGAGTTCATCTGTAATCGTTCTGCGAGTTATTCCCTGACTCTCAGCCCCTCGGTCAGATTATGGTAATGTGGTGAAGCAAAACTTCAAAGTCAGGGAGAAAAAACATGAAGGTTGGCGTTGCGGGACAAGGCGCGTTTGGCCAGAAGCATCTGGAGGGCATCGCCAAGATTCCGGGCATCGAAGTGATTACGCTGACAGGCGGCAATCAGGCCGCCACGGAAGAAGTGGCGAAAAAATTCAAGATCCCCCATTGGACGGGCGATCTCACCGAAAGCTTGAAGCAACCCGGCCTCGAGGCGATGATCCTCGCGACGCCCACGCAACTGCACGCAAAGCAAGGCGAGCAATGCATGCGCGCGGGAAAACATGTCCAGATCGAGATCCCTATCGCCGATACTCTCGCGGATTCCGAGCGGCTCGTGAAGGTGCAGAAAGAAACCGGCGTGGTCTGCATGGGCGGCCACACGCGGCGCTTCAATCCCAGCCATCAGTATGTGCACAAGAAAATCAAGGCGGGCGAGCTGAAGGTTCAGCAAATGAACGTGCAGACGTATTTTTTCCGGCGCACGAACATGAACGCGGCGGGAAAGCCCAGGAGCTGGACGGATCACCTTCTGTGGCACCACGCCTGTCACACCGTGGATTTGTTCCAATATCAAACCGGAGAACTGGTTTCCGAGTGTTACGCGGTGCAGGGCCCAATTCATCCGGAATTGAAAATCGCCATGGACATGGGAATCGTCATGAAGACGCCTTCGGGAGCGATCTGCACGCTCTCGCTTTCCTTCAACAACAAAGGGCCGCTGGGCACATTTTTCCGCTACATCTGCGACAACGGCACGTTCATCGCCCGGTACGACGACCTGCTGGATGGGGAGGAGAACAAAATCGATGTGTCCAAGGTGGACGTGTCGATGAACGGCATCGAGCTGCAGGACCGTGAGTTTTTTGCCGCGATCCGCGAAAAGCGCGAGCCGAACGCCAGCGTTACCCAGTGCCTTACCGCCATGGACGTTCTGGACCGGATCGAAAGGTTCCTCAATTCGGCGGCGAAAGCCAGCGCGTAGTCCTTGTACAGTCCAGTGGCGCAGGCTTCAGCCTGCAGGTTTCAGCCCTGCAGAGACGAAACCCCCACAGGCTGAAGCCCGCGCCACTCGAGGTTGCAATATATCGTCTGGAGGACAGTTATGACCGGCACTACCGCAACCCGCACCAAAGTCCTGAACTATATCGATGGCAGTTGGATGGAATCGAAATCCGCGGAGTGGCGAGAGGTGATCAATCCAGCGACTGGCGAGGCCATTGCGCTGACGCCACTTTCGACCGCTGCTGAGGTCGATGCCGCAGTCGAAGCGGCAGCCGCCGCTTATCGCGATTGGCGGCGCACGCCTCCGGAAGACCGCATCCAGCCGCTCTTCAAACTGAAAATGTTGCTCGAAGATCATCTGGACGAGCTGGGCCGCATCATTTCCCAGGAAAATGGCAAAACATTTGCCGAGGGCAAGGCGGAACTGCGCAGAGCCATTGAAAATGTGGAAGTGGCTTGCGGGATCCCTACGATGATGCAGGGCTATAACCTTGAAGACGTCGCTCGCGGCGTCGATGAGATGATGATCCGCCAGCCGCTCGGCGTGGTTGCCGCGATCACGCCATTTAATTTCCCCGGCATGATTCCCTTCTGGTTCCTGCCCTACGCTATTGCGACCGGCAACACGTTCGTGCTGAAGCCGTCCGAGCGCGTGCCGCTCACGATGATGCGCGTATTCGAGCTGCTCGAACGGATTGGATTGCCCAAGGGTGTTATCAGTCTGGTAAATGGAGGAAAGGCGGTGGTCGATGCGCTTCTGGACCACCCCAAAGTCCGCGCCATCAGTTTTGTGGGTTCGACTCCGATCGCAAAATACGTGTATGCGCGCGCGGCCGCGAGCGGAAAACGCGCGCAGTGCCAAGGCGGCGCGAAGAACCACGTCATCGTTCTCCCCGATGCCGATATGAAGATGGCTACGCAGATCATCAGCGACAGCGCTTTCGGTTGCGCCGGCCAGCGTTGCCTGGCCGTTTCGGTCGCCGTCACGATCGATGAGGCGCAAAAAACTTTTCGCGACTCGATCACGGAAGCTGCCTCCTCCTTGCGTGTGGGCGATGGACTCGAAGAAGGCGTGCAAATGGGGCCGGTCATTACCGCGCAAAGCAAGTCGCGAATTGAATCGCTGATCGGAGTCGGCGAAAAAGAAGGAGCAAAGGTCCTTCTCGATGGGCGGAACGCCAGAATTCCGAAACACGAGGCAGGAAACTTCATAAAGCCAACCATTCTTGACGGCGTTCCCGCGTCGAGCGAGCTGACCGACACCGAAATCTTCGGCCCCGTGCTGAGCCTGGTCCACGCGCGAGACATGAGCGAAGCAATCGCCTTCCTGGAGCGCAGCCCTTATGGCAATCAAGCCTCGCTTTTCACTTCCAGTGGATCGGCGGCGCGCCGGTTCCGGTATGAGGCGCCCGCGGGCAACATCGGTATTAATATCGGTGTGGCCGCGCCCATGGCTTATTTCCCTTTCACCGGATGGAAAGGCAGTTTCTTCGGTGACATGCACGCGCAAGGACGCGACGCCATCGAGTTCTACACCGACAAAAAGGTCGTCATCGAACGCTGGGGCGACCAACACACGCGGAAATTCTAGACGAGCGATGCGCGGCCCGCGCAATCAGAAGGTCTATATTGAATAGTCTGAGTCGAGTGTCCCATCCTAGTCCGCCGCGCCGGACAGCGATGGGGCATCAGACGCAATCTCGATATCCTCGATCGACCAACTGCGCGTTCCAACTCGTCGCTGCTGCGGAAGCCGTGCTTGACACCCGCTTTCTTGAATCTTACCCTTGGTATATGGAAATAAATCTGACTCCCGATCAGAAGGCTTTTGTCCGTCAGGCGATTGAAAGCGGGCGGCTCGTGCGGGAAGAAGACGCAGTAAAGGAAACCCTTTCTCTCTGGGAGGAGCGCGAGCGTACCCGTGCAGAGATCCTTGTCGCAGTCGATGAGGCCGAGGCTTCTCTTGTTCAAGGTGATGGGCGTATCATCACGCAGAAATCCATGCGTGAGCTCGCGGAAGATGTAAAGCGGCGTGGACGCGCCCGCCTTGCTGGTGAGCAACAGCCGCCCCGCTGATGGGACACGTTTGCAGCCCGCAAGCCGATTCCGTCCTTGACAGCATTTGCTATTACGTCGCCTCTGAGAGTGGCAGCGTCGAGATCGCCGACCGCCTGATTGACTCCCTCACGGGGCGATTCTTCCTTCTCGCGAATTATCCTAATATTGGGCGCCGCCGCGATGATGATCTGCGCCCCGGCCTACGAAGCCTTTCCGTGGGCGAGTACGTCATCATCTATCGCCTACGAGACGAAGACGTGCTGATTCTTCGGGTGCTGCGCGGCAGTCGAAACATTGAAGCGTTGTTCGGCCATTGACATAATCCAGCACTAGTAGTGGATGACCAACTGCAGAGGACCTTGCCCGTTGCAATGGAACAAGCAGTTGATCGAAACGGAAGAGACGCAATGCCCACATCATCCAATCTCCTCGCTCACAGTTCCATATTTTCCGCTGCACAGCAGTCTCCCTCGGCATCCGGCGGAAGGAAAAAACTGATTTACGACCAGGACCACCGCGGTCCACTTTCTACCGATACGGTTGCGACGTTGATGTTGCTCCAGGCGGACAATATCGATCTGCTTGGGATTTGCACAGTGAGCTGCGATATGTGGGCCAAGCAGGAAACCGCTTACGCCCTACGCCTCTTAGAAATCATGGGCCGTCCCGAAGTGCCGGTGTTTATGGGCGCGCAGGAACCATTGCTCAACACCAAGGCTGAGGCGCAGATGCGCTACCAGATGTTCGGTTCGAGATCGCTCGGAAACGAAGGATATCTGGGATGTTTCGCGAAAGACGCCGCAGGGCGCGACGAAGTTACTCCGCTTCCGCCGCCCTATAACCGGTTCGCTCAGATCAAGGCCCAGCCCGAGCCGGCCGCGGACTTCATCATCCGCACGATCCGCGCCAATCCGAATGAAGTAACGATGTATTGCGGCGGGCCCATGACGAACCTGGCGCTCGCCGTGATGCTTGCTCCCGACATTGTGCCCATCACCAAGGAAGTGATTTTCATGGGCGGAGGCATTCATCATTCGACCAGTTCCGTGAACGTTTATTTTGACGCCGAAGCCGCCAAGATCGGCTTTCGTGCGCCCTGGCCGAAATTCACTCTCGTCACCACGGACCTTGCGGAACAGGTCCACATGCAGGACGACGGCAAAGTGGACGCGATCGTCGATCGCGCCCACGTGCCGATCGCCGATCTGTTCCGTGAGTACGAACAGAAGCCGCAGCGCGCCAATCCGCAAAGGCGCTCTTTCCGCATGCCCGATGAAATGATGGCCGCCCACGCGATCGATCCCTCGATTTTTACGGGCTACGATGAAATGTATATCGATATCGTGACGCACAACGACGGCCACTACGGCGACACTTCCTTTTGGGACGGCAATTGGAGGGATCAAGGCGGAGAGCTTGCAGGACAGAACAATCCTTCGATCAAGGCGGGCCGCGTGCAGGTGCTGAACGGGATCGACAAGAAGCGCTTTCGGGAACTGTTCACGGATTTGATGACGAGACCGATCAATCGGTCCAAGTAGAACAGGCTTCAGCCTGTTGGTTTTCGCCAATTTGCAATCCAAACCAAACAGGCTGAAGCCTGTTCTACTTGAAAAGAGGAACAATGAGCACAACACGCCGCGAATTTATCAAAACGGTGGGAGCAGCAATTGCCACATCACAAATTCCACCGCAACCAGCTGCGGCGGAGACTCCGTCCACTGCCACACCTCATGCGCCGCAGCAGCCCGTCGCGAGACGAAAAGTAATTTACGACCAGGACAATTCCGGCCCATTCGGCACCGACATTCTCGGAACTCTGATGATGCTGCAGGCCGACAACATCGATCTTCTAGGCATCACGCTCGTGACGGGCGACGCGTGGATGAAACAGGAGATGGCGTTCACACTCCGCTTGCTGGAAATGATGGGACGCTCGGAAATTCCGGTGTACCCGGGCGCCGAGTTCCCCATGCTCAATACCAAAGAAGAATGGCAGCTCCGGCAACAACTCTACGGCGGCCACCGCCTGGATCCTTGGATGGGCGCTTTCAATCGCGCCAATGGCGGGCCGAACGAGATCAAGCCGCTGCCGCCGCCTTACGACCGCCTCGCGAATTTGAAGGCTCAGCAAGACCACGCCGCGCGCTTCATCATCAAGACGGTGCGCGAAAATCCCGGCCAGGTGACGGTCTATGCCGGCGGACCGCTCACGAACCTGGCGCTCGCAATTGACCTCGCGCCCGACATTGTTCCCCTGGTGCATGAAGTTGTGATCATGGGAACCGGCTTCCACATGTTCACCAATGCCTTCAATATTTTTTTCGATCCCGAATCCGCGCGAAAGGTTCTGCGCGCTGGGTGGCAGAAGTGCAGCATCGTCACGGTGGACATCGCCGAAGAGATTCACGAAGGCGACGAAATCGCGCCGGGCCGAAAAATGATCGAGGAAATCGCCGGCCGCGCCGAGAGCCCCATTTCCGATCTTTTCCGAACGCATGCCGTGGAGCCGCTGCGTCGGAATCCCAACATGCATTTTTTCCGCATGGCGGACGAAATGATTGCCGCGCAGGTGATCGATCCGAGTGTCTTTACAAAATCCGAACAAATGTACGTGGACATTTGCACGACGCCTGGTCCCCGCTACGGCGATTCCATGTTCTGGCCAAAGAATTGGCAGGACGATCCCGACGCGGGAAAACATCCTTTGCCCGCGGCAGACCGGCGAGTCTTTGTGAACCCGCGGCAGTTCTATCTGGGGCCGCCGCCTTCGGCGGGATTGGTGAACGTCTTACTCGAGATTGATCACGATCGCTTTAAAAAACTTTTCGTCGAATTGATGACGAAGCCGATCCGCAAGGCATGATCGTGCATTCTGCATGATTCAAAATCGGCTTTTCGTAGCGGCGGCGTCTCGCCGGCAATTTCGTTGATCTCCACTCATAGAACAAATGCCGGCGAGACACCGGGGCTACGAAATAATTCCTTCCATTCTCATTCGCGAATGGGAACTTCTTTGGAGGATGCGTTTCAAGTTCCCTATATGGGGAGCTTCCTCGGACCACCCAACACTCGAGAAGGAACGTTGATTGCCTCAGCGATGAGTTGATACGAACGCAAGCGCGCCTGATAGTCGTGCAGCACGGCGATGATCATCATCTCTTCGACTTGCAGATTGCTCGCCATGCGCTCCAGTTCATCGCGAACTTGCTCGGGGGCGCCCACGATGTAGCGAGGCCATTCGCCGCTTCCGCGCGCGACTGGATCAGCCCCGAACGCAAAGTTCCCGAGTTCCGCGATGGCCTGTTCGGGAGTAGGCACAGGAAGGCGTTTGCCCTGGAGGCGAATGCGGCGAATATGCAGTTGCGTGCTGGTGTACAGGCGTTTCGCCTCAGATTCCGTGTCGGCGCAAATCACTCCTAGAGCGACGATGGCTCGGGACTGGCCCAGGTGTTTCGACCTCTGGAAATTCG
Organism: uncultured Acidobacteriota bacterium; assembly: GCA_963768275.1. Lineage (GTDB taxonomy): Bacteria > Acidobacteriota > Terriglobia > Acidiferrales > UBA7541 > Palsa-360. The sequence continues at coordinate 56,317 of CAVYHH010000025.1, read as the reverse complement.
CGCGATAAAACTCCAGCGCCATCGGCGTCTCTTCAGGCGTTATGAAGTGCGCAAACGCATACGGAAGGCCCAATTTGGCGGCGACAGCCGAACTCCACGAACTGGAACCCAGCAGCCAAACTTCGGGCGCACCGGGCATGTCCGGCGAAACCTTGATGCGAGCGAAGGGATGTTCCGACGGAAAATCATGATGAAGAAACGCCAGCAGCTCGAGCAACTGCTCTTCAAAATCATCATTCTGGATTCGGTCGCTGCGGTCGCGCCGCAGAGCGAAAGCTTCGAGGCCGCTTCCTCCGGGCGCGCGGCCGATGCCAAGGTCGATGCGGCCCGGATACAGCGCGTGAAGCATGCGAAAAGTTTCCGCCACCTTGAGGGGACTGTAATGAGGCAGCAGCACGCCGCCAGACCCGATGCGAATGCCAGTGGTTTCAGCTCCAAGCCTGGCGATCAGGATCTCAGGGGCCGGGCTGGCAAGCGTCACGATGGCATGGTGCTCCGCGATCCAATACCGCTCGTAGCCGAGCTTATCGGCCAGGCGGGCTAGCTCGATTGTATTGCGTAGCGCGTCCGCCGGAGTGTAACCGTCGGACACGGGTGATTGGTCAAGAACGGAAAGCTTTATCATCGCCTCAATTCTGTATTGCAGAGAATGTTTCGCAACTTGATTTTGCGGGGCAACGCATGAAATTTCAAAGACAATTTGTCCGGCATTACTTGGGGAGACCGAGCCGCCGGTATTTGCGGGGCAACGATGCAATCGAACGGAATCGAGGCCGGCCGGCAAGAATCAAGAAGGGCAACGCTGTTGTATTTTCAAATATCGAAGAAGGGTCAGAAATAGGACGCATAATAACTGGGCTATTCATCACGAATAGGATTACAGTTGACCGATGAAGTTCCCGTGGACAACCTTGATGATTTGGCTCGGTACTCGCAGCCCTTGTTGCGGCGCTAAGATCGGCTATCACAAAAACTATGACCGAGTTGCCTGCCTCAACTGTGGGCTTCGATGCGGTGTTAGAAAATTCAGAAAGGGCCGATAGATGAATTGTCGTTTCTTCGCGCAAACCAAGACTAACGCCGCATCGATTCTGGCCAACCATTCAACAAGCGTGGTTGGCCAATCGGACGCCGGTTTTCAGCCGCATCTACCACAACCTGATTCTTTTTACCAATCCTGGTTCAGGACGCAGCCTTCGCACGGGCCATCTCTGGCTCTCCGACTAGTTCCTCAAAAAGAGTACGGTAGTGGATCATCGCCTGGCGCAATTCTTCGGTGCTGGCTTGCCCATTCGTTTGCCGAACCGCGATTCCGTGGCCTGCCCGGTAATTTTCCATAACCAGCGGATGATCCACTGAAATATCAGCGGCACGCTGTTCAAAATCACTTACCGGATAGCCGCGCATTGACATCACATCTCCCAGAAGTTGGTCGGCTTCCGTCACTGCTCCGCCGGGACTGTCCACGAACCGTCCTTGCACTTTGCGCCACGATTCCAGGAACCGTGCGTGATCGGCCGGAGCGAGCGCCCGGATATGAAAACTCTCCACACGCTCGGCGCGCTTTTCGAGCTTGTTTTCCGCGCGTCGCTGGTTCCCGCCTTCCCGCACGGCGCGGGCATATTCAGGACCGCCAAACTGCGCACGCAGCCTCGCGGTGCGGCGCTTTCGCATGAAAAGCAGCGTGACGATGCCCGCAACCACAATCACTACAAGACCGATGATCAAAGCCAATTGCGTTGTGCTCAATGCACTCAGGTTCATGACTTGCCTCCATTTCTTCTAAGGTTCTTGGAATCTGGCCGAGGGACCGCTTTGAAGGGACATCGTAGGGATCGCCAACTCATGCGGAACCGCTTTGCTACTTGCCGATAACTTTTTTCACTTGTCCGATTTTATTTTGGATTTTCCCGGCGATCTCTTCCGCCTCGCCCTCGGCTTCCAGGTCGGGATCGCTCATAACCCTTCCCGCTACTTCCTTCACTTTTCCCTTCACGTCGTGGAGCTTTCCTTCCACTTGATCTTGCGTGCCTGGTTTCATCATGAGTAGCTCCTTAGCTCACTATTCCGTTTACTCCACGCATGTTAGAAGAGCGACGCGGCGGTGTCTGTTCACTATGGGACATTCGCAGGCCGGCGCGCCAGATAGCGCGACGATAAATTTGCAAGGATTTCAGGCGAGTGTGCTCGGCATTCCCTAATGAATGTAGTAACCGTTCTTCGCCAAAATGGAGTAATCGCGCCCTTTTTTTCCAAACGAGGACGCCAGACGAACATCCAGCTTGTGCGGTTTTCCCTCGGCGCCGTTGGCCATCGTGTAGTATCCCAATGTGTACCGGGTCTTGATCCGGTGAATCAGAGCGCTGAATACGGAATCCAGGTGCGCCACGTCCTGGACGTCGAAGAGCTCCCCGCCCGTCGCTTCCATCACTTTGTGAATGTTCACGAGTCCAGGAGTCATAGCGGAGTGCAACATGGTTGCCGGCGGATTGTATCCGGGTATTTTCAGGTTATATAGGACCGCGTCCGCGGCGATCGCTTCGGTGACGATGTCGCGCGTCCCCTGCCCGCCAGCATCCGTGCCCACATCGTCGCTGATCAAAATGATCACGCGGCGCGCGTTCAGCGGCGTCTTGAGGAGATATTCGGCGGCGACAAAGATGCCGTCATTGATATTGGTGGCGCCGCGCGCGTCGAAAGTATTGATCTGATCGGCAATCTTGTTCTTGTCTTTCGTGAAGGCCAGGCGCATTTCGGCTTCAGTGGCGAATGTAAACAGCGCCACTTCATCTTCGGGCTTGAGAGCCGCGAGGGCAATCGTCGCGGCGTCGCGCAATGGGGCCAGGAATGGACCAATGGAATCGCTCAGATCCAAGACGAGCGCAACATTCACCGGCAATTCGTCGCGACTGAATACTTCCACTTTTTGGGCAACGCCATCTTCACGCACCTCAAAATCGTCTTTTTTCAGATCGGACATGATTTGGCCGTTCTTGGCCTTCACGGTCGCATCAACCAATACAAGGTTCACGGCTACGCGGATCGTGCCTCGGTCCTGGTCTTGCGCTTGAGCTGGGACTTGAAAGACAAGCGCAAGGAAGACGGACAGAGCTGATAATTTCAGTGCGTTTCTCAAGAATCTAGACATGGTTGTTAGGCAATGCTCCGTGACGCAGTTCGCGGTCATGTGAAAATGGCCGGCGTCTTAGGACACCCAATCTTCTGTGTCGCCGTCACGCTCAAGTCAAAGTTCCGATCTCAACTTTATCTTCGCAAGAGACCACAAGCAAGTCGCTCGATCGCCCCGGCAGGGTTCCCGGCGTGCGATTGTGACCGTCCTTTACTTTGTGAAATCCCTCCGGCAATATCGTTTGGAACAATTCATGAAGACCTGCGCACTTTTCGTCGCCCTGATCCTGGCCGCTCCTGCATTCCCTCAGACAAAAATAGATTTTCTCCAGGAGGGCCGGGACTATACAAATCTTTTCTACGCCGGCAAGGCCAACGATATCTGGGCGAATTTATCTCCCTCCATGAAGAAAGTTTTCAGCGAGGCCGACGCAATCCTTGGGATGCAGTTGCAGACGAAAGAGCAGCTCGGCGCGGAGACCGACGTGGTCGAAGAACATGTGCTTCTGCAGGAAGATTTTATCGTGTATCAGCGCATCGTGATGTTTCAGAAGATCACCACGCCCGAGATCGTGCAGTGGACCTTCGATCGTGAGGGCGTTGTTACCGGATTCTTCATACGATCGGCGGTCGCAGGTGAGAGTCATTTCCTGGACTACGAAGACAAAGTGGCGCTCCGCTTGCCGTTCAAGGGCAACTGGCTGGTTCTGAGTGGCGGACGCAGCGTGGCCCAAAATCATCACGCGGATACTGTGGACCAGCGCTTTGCCGCCGACATCACGGCCATCCGGCACGGCCGGACCTTTTCTGGCGATGGCACTCAACTCGAGCAGTACTTTTGTTTCGGAAGGGCCATTCTTGCTCCGGGCGATGGTACGGTGGTTGGGGTGAGTGATGGCATCCCCGATAACCCCATCAATGCGCCTTTCGATAGCCCTCCTGCGGGGAACTTCGTGATGATTGACTATGGCAACTCGGAGTACTCTCTCCTGGCTCATCTCAAACTTGGCAGCATCAAAGTGAAGGTGGGTGATAAGGTTCAACCAGGGCAGAAGATTGGTCAGTGCGGCAATAGCGGAAATGCTACGGTGCCTCACCTTCATGTTCACCTGCAGAATACGCCCATTCTATTCAAGGGTGAAGGTTTGCCGCTGCAGTTTCAGAATTACATCGCGGACAAGAAATTCGTGAACACTGGCGAGCCCGTGACTGGGCAGATCATTCGCGATAAACATCAAAAAGTGATTCCGCAGTTAAGCCGGCCGCCGGAAAACCGGGTCTCACGCTGATCCTCAGTGAGTGTTGCCAATCGGTGACAGGCTATTCTTCTACTATCAAATAGTTACCTAAAAGAACGCCTTCCCCGGACTGAACCAGGATAGTTAAGAATTCTCGATCGTCGTGTCACCTCCTTCCGGGGATACCTTCGGACTGAACTTTTAAGGCGAAATCACTGACTGAAACAGTCAACGTCCGATGACGATTCGCTTTAGATTAGGATGCACTTCCAGAGACAGGTAGGGGTTTTTTGCACCTACACTATTTTTCGGCCGATCGCACGCGGCGATAACCCTCTATAAACCAACAGGCTGGGCCTGAAATCCTGAAACACTCCTCCAGGTTTCAATTGGCAGCGCACATGCTTTCTCCATGATGCACCCATAGGGTGACGGCGAGTTTTCTTGTCGCGATGTGGATGAGGACTCACCTCATATTTAGCCATAGTGTGCAAAGTTTTTCAGGCCAGCGAGAGGATCCTTCATGAGAGAGCTGAGTAAAGCAAAATGGTTGACAGCTACTGGCGGAATAATCGGCCTGGCTTCATTTCTTGCGCTCGGTCTCAATGTTCCCGGCAAGCAAGCCGCGCGGATCGGGGGACTGCGCCAGCCTGGTCTCCTGCAGCCTGCATCGGCGCCAATCTTCCCAGTCGCATCGTCCGACAAAGTCAATGTCGCCAAACACTATGGTCAATTGCCCTTGGCATTTGAGCCGGCGTTGCCCGGGTCGAATAAGGAAGTAAAATTTCTGGCCAGGGGAAACGGGTACGCGCTCTTCCTGGAAAATCATGAGGCCGTCCTCGAGCTTCGCGCGGGTTCCAAGGCTTCCGCGGTGGTCCGGATGGAACTCGCGGGCGCAAATACCGCGCCGGATTTCACCGCACTGGAACCATTGCCCGGGAAAAGTAATTACTTTATAGGAAACAAGCCCGAGAACTGGCGCACGAATATCCAGCAATATCGCAGGGTTTTGGAGGGGAATGTTTATCGCGGAGTAAATCTAGTCTATTACGGGACGCAAAGCCAGCTCGAGTATGACTTTGATGTCGCTCCGGGGACCGATCCCTCCGTCATCCACCTGGCGTTCCAGGGCGCGCGAGATGTCCGGATGGATGCGCAAGGGGAACTCCTCGTCCATACGGCGGCCGGCGAAGTTCGCTTGCGCAAACCAGTCGCCTATCAAGAAATCGCCGGCTCGAAACAACCAGTTCCCGTGGGCTACGTGCTGAAGGACAAGAACAGCGTCGCCTTCCAGGTAGCGGAATACGATCCTCGCAGCCCGCTGGTGATCGATCCAATTCTCATCTACTCGACTTATCTCGGCGGAAGCAATATCGACACCTCGAATTCCATCGCCGTCGCTCCGGACAACACGGCATTCATAGCGGGCTCAACTTTCTCCGCGGATTTCCCGACGGCGCATCCCCTGCAAGCCAATGACGGAGGCAATCCGGACTTTCCGCAGGATGCATTCGTAGCCAAAATCAGCGCGGACGGCTCGACGCTTTTGTACTCCACCTACCTCGGCGGTGAAAATCAGGATGCCGCAAACGGAATCGCGGTCGATAGCTTCGGGGATGCTTTCGTGGTTGGTTACACGCTGTCCCCGGGCTTTCCCGTGTTGCCGGGATCATTCGAAACATTGTGCGGCGGCGACGGCAAATGCGGCGCAAAATTTACCGGAGGGCCGATCGTCACAAACGCTTTCGTGACCAAACTGAATCCCGCCGGATCCGGGATTCTCTACTCCACGTTCTACGGGCAGTTTCAAAACGTGAAGGGACAAGCCATCGCCGTCGATGCCAACGGCAACGCCTACATCACCGGCACTACCTCGGCGAACTTCGCGTCGTTCGCAATTTTTCCGATCACGCCCACCGCTTTTCAATCCGCGTTTTGCAATTCCTGCGCCACTCCTGGAAATGCGTCGGTTAACGCCTTTATCGGCGTGCTCGATGCCACCGGGACTTCAGCCCTCTACTCCAGCTATCTTGGCGGAGAAATCGAGGATGTCGGGTACGGGATCGCTGTGGATAATAATGCAAATGCCTACGTCACTGGACTGACCTATTCGGCGACGAATTTCCCGGTAACCCCCGGGGCGCTTCAATCTACCTACGGCGGGTCAGGCGACGCCTTCGTGGCGAAAGTTAACACGGTCGGCTCCGGCGCTGCATCCCTCGTCTATTCAACCTATCTCGGCGGCGCTGGCCTCGACCAGGGAAATGCGATCACTCTCGACAGCGCCGGAAACCCTTACGTTGCTGGCCTCACCAACTCTGCCACCTTTGGGTTCACTCCTGCTGGCACTTTTCAAACGACCTACGCAGGTGAAGGCGATGCGTTCGTGACCAAGTTGACCACCGCCGGCGCCCTCACATACTTCACGTACTTGGGCGGCACTCATGCGGACTCGGCCACGGGAATCGCCGTCGACTCTAGTAACAACGTTTACGTGACCGGAACGACAGCTTCCGTCGACTTCCCCACGGCCGGCGCTGTCTTTCAACCCGCCTACGGCGGCGGCAATACCGATAGCTTTGTGGCGAAGCTCAACTCCGCGGGTGCGGCACTCGTGTACTCGAGCTACCTGGGCGGCACGAACGCGGAACTGGCAACCGGAATCGCTGTGGACACGAGCGGCTCCGCCTACATTACAGGCCAGACATGTTCGAACGACTTTCCCCTTGCGAACCCTCTCCAGGCTGTTCCTGGAGGCAACTGCGACGCGTACATAGCAAAAGTCAGCATTCTGGACGGTTTTGCTCTCAATCCGGGCGGCTTGGTTTTTTCGGCGCAAAGCCTCAACACAACCAGTCAGTCGCAAACAGTAATAGTAACGAATGGCGACACCGCACAAACAATTTCAAATATTTCTATTTCCGGAAACAACCCCGGGGATTTCGCTCAGACAACCACATGCGGTCCCTCGTTGGTCGTGGGCGCCACCTGCACGATTACTGTGTCCTTCACTCCTACGGGCCAGGGAATTCGTAAGGCATCTCTCGTAATTACCGACAGCGCTCCTGGCAGTCCCCAAGTGGTGAATTTGACTGGCAATACTTCCACTGTGTCCCTGTCAGCCTCGAGTCTCACGTTTGGATCTCAGGCCGTCGGCACCGTGAGCAGCCCCCAAGACGTGACCGTAACCAATAGCGGCACTACGCCGCTCACATTTTCAAGCATCACCGCGAGCGGTGATTTCTTCGAGGGGAACACTTGCCTTAGAGCCTCGCTGCAGCCCGGAGCCAATTGCGTGATTCAGGTCGAGTTCGTACCTTCCGCCGCAATCGGGAGCGTCGGCTCCATTACGATTACCGACAACGGGTCCGGCAGCCCTCAAGTCATTCTGGCGACTGGAACCGGCATTCTGGAGCCTCCTTTCCAAATCAGCACCTTGTCGGCACCTCCTTCCGTTTCGGCGGGAAAGACAGCGCAGTACATTCTCAGCGTCACTTCGCCGGTAGGGTTTAACCAGCCTGTGGGACTGAGTTGTTCAGCGCCGGCGACCATAACCTGCACGGTTTCGCCTTCGGTCGTCACTCCGACCGCAGCGCAAACACCGGCATCCTTGCTCACAATCAGCACCGCATTGCGGACAGCCGTACCTCCGAGATCAGGGATCAAGATCGATCCGTTGAATCTCCTGCGGCAGTTCGGCAGGACTTGGCTCATCTTGCTCGCTGCAGCGCTAATGATCCTGACCATGGCTGGCCTGAGGCGGCGTCCCATTTCAGCCGCGTTTGGATTTGCGGTGGTGCTGCTACTAGCGTCGGTGGCCTGCGGCGGAGGTCCTTCCGGCGTGCCTGCGGGAACGCCCGCCGGCACTTATCAGATCACTGTGACAGGAACATCGGGCGCAGTCACCGTTCCCGCCACTCTGACTTTGAAGGTTAATTAAGCGCTGCGATTTTACCGTCGCTCGGCGGAAATCGTTCCAAGTGACGCCGGCTGGATACGGCATATATCTGAAACGCGGTGGAAGAACGAAACCACGCGCGAGGAGACGACGAAATGAAACGAGTCATCTGGATCATCCCGGCAATTCTTCTACTTTCTTTCACGGCGCGGGCGCAGGAGACGCCGTCTTGGGAGATCTCTGGCGGCTATTCTTACCTGGAAGCAAATCTAAATGGCTCCCACTTTCATCTGAATGGCGGCAGTGGTACCGTCACACAGAATCTGAACAGCTGGTTTGGCGGCCGAGTCGAATTCAGCGGTTTTCAGGGCAATGAGGCCATTACGGCTTCAGGGCAAACGACGGTCTATTCCGTGAATGCGCAGACGATCACGTACGGCCCCGTTTTTTCCTACCGGCGATTTTCCAGGATTACTCCCTACGGCCATGTGCAGATCGGAGCGGTCCACGGCAGCGCGCAGTACCTGGGCATTTCTCAAAGTGCTTTTAAATTTGCAGTGGCTCCTGGCGCCGGCTTGGATTTCGCCCTGAATCGCAGCACTGCAATCCGCGTTGATGGCGAGTACCTGTTGACGCGCTTTCTGAGCCTGACGCAGGAAAACGCCAGTGTTTCGGTGGGGATCGTCTTTCGATTCGGTAAACGGTAAGCTCGAGCGAGCCGTCGAGCAGGCGCCAACGATTCACCCCGGCGCCGCGGAAGATCTTGGTGCCAGTACTCATGGCACCCTCCGGATTTCAGATCTGCTTGAAGGGATTGAACGCTATTGTTCTAGTAACCAAAGTGTCACAGTCCGTGCCGAACTCAGTACCCAAACGGATACTTTTACAGGGTTTTCGGCTGCTTTGACGCTTGAGGACTAGGTGCTGCCATCGGAGGAATTGGTATGACACGTGCTCCTTCTTCCGAGTGGCGTAAGGTGGATTTGCGCCCAAGTGGCTATTGCTTCTGAAATTACCGGTTGACCGCAGCTAGGAGCATAAGGTGAGCTTCCAGGGCACAGATCAGGCTTATCGACTGTTCCAGTCGCGTGACTCCGCTCGGCGAACCGCACAACCGAATCGATTGCTTGAACCGGCAAAATCCGCAAAAATTCCAGGATTCCTGGTGCAGCCTGAATCGGCCTTTCAGGCTTGTCTGGCCTCCGTGGTAGCTTTGTGCGCGCGGCCCAAACTGCCTGCCCCAAAAAATTTGAGGCATCTTTACCGGGATGCGAGTTTGACCGGGTTTCGACTCCCTGGCTTCGGCATTCTCAATTCCCTGCTTCTGCATCTGGCGCTGATACTGGGCATAATTTTTGTTCCCATGGCGCTTCCAACAAGAGCGCCCCATTTGAGTGCAGCGTTCCTCCCGCCGGAAGTGATTTTTTACCCAGTGCCTGAACACCGCACGCCTAGCCGGTTACCGCGCATCGCGCCGCGGGGGCCAGGAGGGCGGCCCGGCAGTGGCATTCACCCGAAGGTTTCCCCTGATCCCGGAAAGACAGTTTCGAACGGGGATCTTACGGTGATTTCGAAACCGCTGCACCCTGACAATACGCATCAAACCATCATTCAGCCGGCTTCTCCCCCTGACCTCCGCATTCCAAATGATTTGCGCTTGCCCAATTTATCTCTGGGCACGTTGGCCGCGCCCAAGAAGCCAACCTTCGACCTGAGTATCAAGAAGCCTACGCAGGAAAATGAGAAGCTTGCGGCGGATATGGCGACTCCCTTGGCTGAAACGAATGCCAACTATTCCTTGGCAACAAATCTTCGGCCCACCAATTCTCAACCAAAGCTGCCTCTTCCCACTGGCGCAATTCCCAGGCCTGTTCGGCGGGACGCTGCAACAGATGGGGCAGCGGGGTCTGAAGTTCCTGAAGTAGGCGTTGCGGGTGACAACAGGGCCATCCTGGCTATTGGGATTGATCCGTCTGGACCGAACTCCGGGGTTGCAGTGCCTCCTGGGAACCGGTGGGGGGATTTTACGATCGCTCCTGGTGCGGGAAATTCAGGGTCACCTGGCGGCCGGCCCAGTGGAGAGCCCGGTGGTGGTGGCAGCGGCGGGAATGGACGCGCTGGTGACGAGAGTGTGGGGATTGGGCCTGGACGGGAAGGCGGTGGCGGCGGCAAGGACGGATCGGCAAGTTCGATAAGCATCAAGGGGACGGGAAATGGCGCTGCAGGCGTTGCCATGCTTGATCCGCACCTTGAGGCGAAGATGATCTATCCCGTGGGGTTAATTGGGCCGAAAGTTCGGAAGAATCAAATGATTATATCTGCTGGGCCCGTTGGTGGGGGCGGACTTGGCGTCTATAGGGCGTTACCCTGCTCAAAAATCTACACAATTTTCCTGCCCATGAATGACTCCAACTGGACAATGCAGTATTGCCAAAAATCCAGCGCCTCTTCCGAAAACCAGGAGGCAGACCCACGATCCACCGTCATTCAACTCGAAACAGGGCTGGTCCCCCCGGACCCTGACCTGGAATCCAGGTTCGATTTCAAACGAGTAAGCGTGCCTCCGGGCAAGGGCCGCCAATTGATAGTTCTTAAGGGAACATTGCGGGAAGACGGAACCGTCGATGGGCTTGAGGTTTATCAAGGGATTGTGCCTCAAATGGACGAAGCGGCACGTCTCGCGTTTAGCCGCTGGAAGTTCAAGCCGGCGATGCGAGCGGGAAAACCGGTTGCCATTGAGCTTCTCGTGGGGATTCCGCCAAGCAGCGAGTCTCAGTAGCGCGCATTTCGTTGGGCTGAGCTCCACGTTTGAGGAAGAACAAGTACTAGCCCCCGTAGTACCGCAAAATTTTCGTCCAAAGTAGCGCAAGTAGTTCCTCTCTAGGTCACAAATCAAAAATGTGTCACATCACGGGACTCGGCCACCTATCACATTTTGGTGACTATAAGATGTTGAGGCCGTTGATCTTGCGTTGATTTTTGTCGATATGCATCATTTTTGTGCAGTTTTGGTATCACGTGTGCACATATTCGCACGTCCCCGTGTCAACCCAGGAGGATATCCTTGTTTGATCAGGAGATTCGTGTCTGTTTTGCGACCCCAGATTCCGGCTTGGTTCAAGCTCTTACAAGCGTGCTCGGAAGAAACTTCACGACGCGCACCTTTAGCGAATTCCAGCTCAGCAAATTTGGCGAGCTGAAGGAATGGAGCGACGTTCTCGTACTCGACCTTCGTGCTACCTACCCTTCCAAACTTCAGGAAGAAGGATTGCGGTTCCTGCAAGAGCTGTTAGGGCTCCCTGCTCATCCCCCCGTGGTTGTGCTTCACAATGACGACGGGACAGACCTGAATCTGAAAGTGATGGAACTCGGCGCTTATGACAGCATTACCCATCCGCCCAACATGGTTGAGCTGCGGCTCATTCTGCGAAGAGCCTTCAAGTTCCAGGCGGCCGAAAGAGAAATTCAGCGGCTGCGCACCAGCGTTGCCGGGGCCACAAGACTCCACGACCTGCATGGCACCGCTCCAGCCATGCAGGAATTGTTTGCCCTGGCCCGAAAAATCGGCCCTTGCGACGTAAATGTCTTAATCACCGGAGAAACAGGAACCGGAAAGGAGTTGCTCGCTCGAGCGATTCACCAAAGCAGCCTGCGCGCTACCCGTCCGTTCGTTGCATTTTCCTGTGCGAACTTGCCGGACACGCTGATCGAGGACGAACTTTTTGGCCATGAGCGAGGCGCGTTTACAGGCGCGATTGCGATGCGCCGGGGCCGTATGGAGAGCGCGGACCAGGGAAGCTTGTTCCTCGATGAAATCGGCGACTTGGGATTGGGGCTCCAACCCAAATTGCTTCGCGTCCTTCAGGAGCGCAACTTCGAGAGGCTCGGCGGCAACACGACGGTCAGCGTCAACATCCGCCTGATCTCGGCTACGAATCGAAACCTTCAGCAGTTGGTACAGCAGGGCGAATTCCGCGAGGATCTTTTTTACCGGTTGAATGTCGTTCACATGCATATCCCCGCGCTTCGCGAGCGTCGTGACGACATCATTCTGCTTGCGCAGTTGTTCCTCGTTGCCGCCGCCCAGCGATTCAACAAGAAAGTGAAACGGTTTTCGCATCAGGCTTTGCTTGCGCTTGAGGAGTATTCATGGCCGGGGAATGTCCGGGAACTCGAAAATGCCGTGCAACGCGCCGCCGTGCTGTCGGAAGGACAAACCGTGGATGTTTGCCATCTTCCCTTGGATATCCGCAAGAATTCTCATGAAGCGGAAATGTTCACCGGTACCGATGAAGCGGTGAGCGTCAATAGCACGTATGAAGTGGAAATCCGCCAATTCAAGCGTCGGCTCATTCTTCGGGCGCTCAATAAGTATAGGTGGAATAAAGTGGAGAGCGCGCGCAGCTTGGGTGTGGCGCGTGGATATCTGCACAGGCTGATCAATCAGCTTGAAATAAGTCAATACGAAGAAGACAATCTTCTCTCGAATGAGCCGGAAAAATTTCCAGGGCCCCCGAAGTTCTCCTGATGCCGTGTTCCTCGCATTCATGGGAGCTCGCTGCGGAGCCCGCGGTCATTGGGAGATCTCCAAGACCACATGAGCTCAGCCTTTGTGGAAAATACTTGTCTCCGTTTTCTGCTGGACACGCAGAACGAAGATGGCGGATGGGGTTTCCATATGGGGTCCGCGAGCCGCGCAGAACCGACGGCCTGGGCGCTGGTCGCCCTGGTCGAATGGGCTTTCACGCAGGCTCACAAAGACGCCGCATCTCGGGCATTTCACTTCTTGGATGCCGCTCAATTGCCCGACGGCTCATGGCCTTCCTCTCCCGCAATGCGAGAAGGCTCCTGGGTTACTTCGCTAGCCTGCTTGGCCTTGCTCGGTCAAAACGAATTTTCTGGGAAGGTGAAACGCGGGTTCGCCTGGTTGTGCAAGGAGTTGCCGGGTGAAGCCGGCCTGTTGCACCGGATCGTGCGGTCCTTCTTCGCCAGGAAAAAGGTCGGGACTCAGAATGAATCTTATTTTGGCTGGAGCTGGACGGTTGGAACTGCGAGTTGGGTCGAGCCTACGTCCTACGCGATTATCTCCATGCGTGCGACTCCGCCGGAGTGGATGCCTACGACCGCAAGACGCCGGCTTCGCATTGGAGAGGCCATGCTGTTTGACCGCATGTGTCCAGGAGGAGGATGGAACTGTGGAAACCCGATGGTTTACGGCGTCCCGGGAGAACCGCAAGTGAGTTCAAGTGTGTGGGCGCTTCTTGCATTAAGAGAACATCCTCAGCGGCCAGAGGTTCAGCAAAGTCTGAATTGGCTGCAAGGGGAATTGAATTCGATTCGCAGCCCGGCATCCCTTGCCCTCGCGCTAATGGCCATGAACGCATACGGGCGGCCCCACCCCGTGCTGGCCGAGTCATTACAAACAAAATATGAGAAGGATGAGATCCTTTGGGATGTACCTGAAGTGGCCTGGGCCGCACTGGCACTCAGCGGCACCCAGAACTGGTTGAAGCAGAAATCCAACGGGAAGGGTTGATTGATGCCGCGCCCCACCCCTTCACTGATTCCTTCGTTTTCAAGGCCGCAATCGCGGGTCGCCATCAGGAACTCTCTCACCTACCAGTCCGATCTTGCCGCGGTTCTTCATGAAACGCTTCTCGAATTTGATTTGCCTGTGCGTGGGAAAACAGTCCTGTTAAAACCAAACTTCGTCGGATTCGACCCGCTGGGCATGACCAATACACACCCTGCAGTCGTCCACGCGGCGCGCGAAACTTTTTTGCGTCTGGGGGCTTCCGCCGTTCTCATCGGGGAAGGACCGGCGCTGGAACGGGACACCCATGCCGTGCTCGAATCCATCCGTTTGCGGGAGTATTTGGGGCCTCTGTCGCAGATTTTCGTGGATTTGAACTTGGATGATGTAGAGCGAGTTAGCCTGAAGACGCATGCGTCGCGCTTGAACGAGCTTTACTTGCCCAAGACCGTCCTGGGCGTCGACTTCCTCGTTTCTCTGCCGAAGTTGAAGACCCACCACTGGGCTGGGGTCACACTTTCCCTCAAGAACATGTTTGGAGTTGTGCCCGGAGGTTGTTACGGCTGGCCCAAGAATGCATTGCACTGGGCCGGCATTGACCGCGCGATCCTGGATATTAATGCCGCTGTTCGTCCGGATTTTGCGATTGTGGATGGCATTATCGGTATGGAAGGAAATGGCCCGATTCAAGGTCAATCCAAGAATTGCGGCGTCCTGGTTGCAGGCGACGACCCTGTGGCGGTAGATGCCACCTGCACTCGAATCATGGGCTTATTGCCTGAGAAGATCAATTACATTGCCCGGGCAGCGACCCTTCTTGGCCATATTCAGCCAGGGCAGATTCAACAGGTCGGTGAAAGCATTTCCAGCGTTCAGACTCCCTTTGCTGTTCTCGATGCGTTTTCCCATTTGAAGGCCAGAGAATGAGGGTCGCTTCACTCGAAAAGGGGCCTCCCTGATCCCCTCCGAAAAGGCCGTGTGGAATTAAAACTGCTCGATATATCAATACACTCGAGGCGCGTAGTGTCATCAGTTGGTGACACCTGTGTCTCGCTCGGATGCGAAGATCCAGCGTCCATGCCCTGAAGGCAATATTGAGGTGAAAATGAGTCAATCAGATGCCGCCATGCCACCTGCCGTTGGAGGGGTGAATTTGCCTCCGCCTCTGCAATCTGAAGCGGGCGTGACGAATCTGCCCTTGGCAGCTCCAAAGGGCAACGGGACATCAATCTGGTTGACTGCGCGCAAGGCGGCTTCCTTCCCCGTCTTGATGGGAATTCTCCTCGCGGGCGTTTCGCTGGTCGGGTCTCGCCTGATCAAGCTCGACCCGGACACCTGGTGGCACATCGCCGTTGGTCAACGCATCATGGATACGCATCGCTGGCCAACCTCGGATTTATATTCTTTCACAGCCCCGGGGATGCACTGGATCGCCTACGAATGGCTCGGGGAAGTTGCGATGGCGTTTGCCGCGCGCATGGGTGGACTTCTGGGAATTGCAATCCTGCAGATCGCTTTGGTCGCCCTCGTAACCGTTCTGCTTTACTATTACGCGTTTGTGCGGTGCGGAAATTGGAAGGCTGCCTGCCTGGCCACCGGACTTGTCCTGCCTGTCGCCAGCGTGATTTTTACTCTGCGGCCGCAAATCTTCGGATATATTTTTCTGCTGGTGACCCTGATTTGTCTGGAGCGTTTCCGGCAAGGCCACTCCCGATCTCTTTGGATTCTCCCGCCCCTGTTGCTGATTTGGGTGAACACGCACGGCACCTTTGTGTTTGGCTTGGCGGCCATCGGAGTTTATTTCGCGAGCGGCCTGGTGAGCTTTCAGTTGGGGAATCTGGTCGCGGAGCCCTGGACCGCCCGGCAACGCAAACAGTTGCTGCTCACTTCCCTTCTCTGCGGCCTGGCCGTTCTAATCACTCCCTACGGAGTGGAAACCGCGATTTACCCGGTGCTGATGGCCACGACACAGCCCTTTAATATTGCGAATATCTCGGAGTGGCAACCTCTTACATTCGGATTGGCAGTTGGGAAATATTTTTTGTGTCTGATGCTGGTGATTTTTCTGGCCCACGTTTTCTTCCCCATAAAATATAGGCTGTATGAATTGGTCATCCTTGTGTTCGCGGTCTACGCAGCTTGTGTCCATATCCGGTTCATGCTGATCTTCTTGATGATTCTCGTTCCGATCGTGGCAAATTTCCTGACCAGGTGGATGCCGTCTTACGACCAGACCACGGACAAGTACGCATTGAATCTGGTGATCATCGCGGTGCTATTAATTTGGGCGGCGAAATTGCTGCCTGGACGAACCGAGATCGCAGACTCGCTAGCCAAGGATTATCCGGTTGGCGCAGTCCAATATCTGCGGCAGCACCCTCAGCCGACGGGAATGTTCAACGACTATTCCTATGGTGGATACCTGATTTGGCAACTTGGTCCGCAGCACAAGGTGTTTATCGATGGTCGCGCGGACTTGTATGAGTACAGCGGGGTCTTCCAGGACTACGCGCATATCTCGAATCTGGAGAGCAATGCGCTTTCCCTGTTGGGTAAATACAATATCGAATCCTGTTTGATCAAGCGAAAAACCGGCTTAGCGACTCTCCTGGCTACTTCGTCGGATTGGAAGCAAGCTTACGCGGACGATCAGAGCGCGATTTTTGTTCGATCGCATACTCCAGCACCTGCCGGCAATTAGGATTTGAGATTCCCGTTCCGCGGCAGAGAACTTGCCCGAGTGGCAGCACTGCATAATTTGGACAACGTGCTGTAGGGCGCTTTGTTGTGGAAGAGAATTTGGAGAGAAGCCGAAATGAGCGACTTCGTGCAGCCACAGCCAGCCTCGATCTCACCGCCGATCGGGGAAGCGGTTGAGAAGAACGAAGAAATTTGCGCGCCCCAGAGGCTTGCAGAACGTCCCTTCCCGCAGTGGCTGGCAAATCCCTGGGTGGACAAAATTCTGGCCATTCTTGCGGTCCTGCCTTTCGTCTACCCCATCGCGATGCACTTCAGGCACAACCTAAAATTCGGGGAGATCGTATACCTTGCCCAGGTTTTGCTCCTCATAGGCACCATGGTGATTCGCAGGTTGCCGGTACGAATTTCGACCAATCCGTATTACTGGGTCGTGGCGTTCTTGGCCTCTTACTGGGGTCTTTTTATTTTGAGCGTCGAACAACCTGGGAAGCTTCTCGTCGCTTCGTGGATTCTCTTCCCTCTTTACCTTCTCGGCGTTTTCATGGACGTTTGGGGACGGCTGAGCCTGGGAAGAAACATCGGCATGGTACCGGCTCAACGCAAGATCGTGGATCGCGGCGCCTATCGGTGGGTGCGCCATCCGATCTATACCGCGACTTTTCTTCTCCTCATCGCGGGGACGTTGTCCTCATACTCTTTGCCGAATCTCACTCTTTACTCGTTGGGGGTCTTCTGGTTCGTTGCCAGGACTCATGCCGAAGAGGAGTTCCTGCGAATGGATCCAATGTATTCGGCTTATATGAAGCGCGTTCGCTGGCGTTGGTTCCCCGGCCTGATTTAGAGGCGCGGAAATACTCACTATTTGCGGATCCGAAGCGTAGGGTCATGCAAAAGGGGTCAAAATATCGGGAGAAAGCCTGCTCGATTTGCCGAATCCAATCGACAAGGCCAACCAGTACAATTTGTGGGTCCATTTTGAGAAGCGCCTGGCAAGCCTGTCGAGCCGGGGGGAGTGGGTCATGGTCCCCGATAGCGGACACATGATCCCCTTTGAATGCCCCGAGGCAATTGTAAGAGCGGTGCAGGAAGTATGGGAGGACACAAAGTTACAATAGCTCAAATCCGCTTGGGCGCCGTCACCTTGCTTTGCCTCCACCAGACGAGCTTATTGGGAACTCCACCCGTTTGGTCTCTTCAGGATCACTTTCTGAGATGGCTCGCAGTGACCCGTGCTTGACTACGACTAGAGTGAGCCGGGCGCATTAACCACGCCAAAATCACAGGAGCAGCCCCGGGCAACCGGCGGTTTAAGTCGGATTGCCTCTCGGCTACCCATCTGGGTGTTTAGAGCCTGCCGCATGTGCCGGATGTCACCCATATGAGTGCCGGACATCACCCATATGAATGCCAAGCGTCACCAAATCACTATTTATGGGGTCGGCGGGCGTCATCAAATTGTAACGCTTTCGGGAGCACGAGCGGCACCTCAACCCACGGGAATTGCCTCTCCACTTCTATCCTCATCAAAACACATAGTTTATCTAATGCCAAGGAAACCGGAAGAGTGGCGCGCCACCTGCATTAGAGGCAGAGGGCGGTTGCAGTCGGAAGCTGCCGTTCAATTCAAAAATCATGGAGGGAAAGCGATATGCAAAATCTTTTAAAGCGCCTCTGGCAGGACGAAGAGGGCCAAGACCTCGTGGAATACGCGTTGCTTCTTGTCCTCATCGCCTTGGCCGCAGCCGCCACCGTTCAAACGCTGGGAACTGCAATCAAGACCGTGTTCTCAAACGCAAGCACAGCGCTCGGCACCTACACAACTTAATCGCTGAGTTCGGCGCTCGCGTGTCATTGCCATGCTGAAGGCCGCTGGGGCTGACCTTCAATTCCGGCGGCCGATTCAGTCGAGCTCCCTTTCGGTTCCTGCAAGGGGGAAGAGTTTCTGCTTGGGACAGTTGGGTATTCAATAGCGTGGGAGGAAGAGGAGCGGAGTCCATGAAAAACAAAACTAGAAGCGTTCTAAAAAAGCTGAAGAATTTCTGGAAGAATGCTGACGCCCAGGATCTAGTGGAATATGCGTTGCTCTTGTTGATGGTCGGTCTGGCCGTGGCTGCTACCGTGAAATCCTTTAGCGCCTCGATCACGAACGCTTTCACGAAGGCAACCATCGCCATGGTTGAATTGCCCGGAAACGCCACCGGCGTAGTTGCCGCGGGCGCAGCCGGGATTGCTGCTGTGGACAACGCGGCTGCGACTGTCAATGCCGCTGCGGGGAATGCTGCACAGGCTGCGGCGAATGCCGCTCAAGCTGCGGCAAATGCTGCACAAGCCGCGGCAAACGCCGAGGTAGCTGCCGCGGAGGCTGCCGTAGGCACCACTGCCACCGCCGGACGAGCCGGTCGCGCGGGTATTTCAGCGGCACAAGCTTTGGCAGCTGCAGTGGCAGACGCTGCGGGCAACTCAGCCGCCGACCAAGCCGCTGCGGCTGATTTCGCCGCTGCCGCTGCCGATCAAACTGCAGCCAATGCCGCGCAGGCTACCGCCAATTCCAACGGTGTTGTTGCTGCCGACGATGCTCTTGCCGCGGGACTAGATGCTGCCGCCGGCTTTGCCGCTGCAGCCGGCATCGACAATGCCACGATCTTTGGGGTTGGTATTGGTGCCAATCAGTTGGCTGCAGATGCAAACCAAGCGACTGCTGATGCGGCAGGTAGGGTTGCGGCTGGCTTCATCGGCATCATTGGTTTCTGATTTCACGCTCTGGTTCACCGGCGTGTCTGGTGAAGTGGGAATAGGGCTTGGTGCTATCTGTGGCGTTCATTCAGCGCGCTTGGTGGATCGGCGCTGAGGAGCCAGATAGTTCATCGTAGGGGAATCCCCTACCTTGAGATTGGAAGATATTGATGGATGCAGGGACAAAAATCTGGGCCTTGGCGATGCTGGTCGGCCTTACGGCTGGTTGGATTGACTACCGCACTCGCCGAATACCCAATTGGCTCACCGTGAACGGGGCGCTGATGGGCATTGTCATGCAATGGTTTGCAGTTGGCCCACACGGCGTGGGAATGGCTCTACAAGGAATGTTTTTAGCATTGCTCTGCCTGCTCCCGATGGTTCTCTTGCGCGCCATGGGAGCGGGCGACTGGAAATTGATGGGCGCCCTGGGAGCGATCCTGGGGCCCGTGATGATGTTGTTTGTCCTGGCGGGCGCTATTTTCGTGTCGGGAATCATGGCCATGGTGATCATCATTCGAGCCAAGCGAGTGAAGGAAACTTTCCTCAATGTGTTCGTATTGGTCCAAGGCTTCCTTTCCTTCGGCCTGCGAAATTTTCCGGATATTACACTCGATAATCCGGGTTTGCTGAAACTGCCATTCGGCGTCGCCGCGGCAGTGGCAACGGTTCTGTGTTTCCTGGCGACCCGATGGAAATGGTGATTAGGATTCCTAAGGAGATTTGATCTATGGATCGAAAGCGATTTGTTACGGGATTGGTCTTGGCAGCGGTTGCTGCCTTCTTGTTGGCCTCTTTTGTCTACCATGAATTCAAACTAGCGTCGATGCCCGCGCCGGTGATCGTAATGAAGCAGATCGTAGTCGCCGCCGGCCCGCTGCCGCTCGGGACCCTCCTTAATGCCAAAGAACTAAAGACCATTCCTTGGCCCTCGAATGCGCCAATGGCCAACATGTTCGCGCGCCCGGAAGATTGCACGAACCGGGCCCTGATTACGTCCGTCTCCGAAAATGAGCCAATCCTTGAAAGCAAATTGGCCCCCGTGGCGGCCGGTGGCGGCTTGGCAGCCACCATTCCCGAAGGGATGCGAGCGCTATCGGCGGCTGTGAATGATGTCATAGCCGTTGCAGGATTCGTCACCCCCGGGGCCATGGTGGATGTGCTCGCTACGGGATCGACGAAAGAAAGTGGAAACATTACCAAGACCATTCTCGAAAACGTGCGCGTGCTGGCCGCGAACCAGAGACTGGAGAGCCGCAACGGGAGGCCTGAAAATGTTACCGTTATTACTCTGCTGGTAACGCCGGCGGATGCCGCAAAACTGACGATGGCCAGCAATTCGGGAAAGATTCAACTGGCCCTCCGAAACACTATCGACAGCCAGAGTGTGAATCCACCTCCTGTCCTGCAAGCCTCTATCTACGGAATGGAGGGGGCCCCGACGCCAGAAAGACATATCGCCCCTGCCGCTCCTCACAAACCTACTCCGCCGCCACCCCCTTATGTGGTCGATGTCATCGCCGGCGGCAAGCGGGAAAACAAGACTTTTCCGAGTCTGGACAAATCCACGGGAGAATCAAATGGCCAAACAGAGCAAAGCAAATAAGAAAACCGGTCGCCTGACGTTTGGCCGCGGGCACGTTTCGCTAGCTGCGTTACTGTTGCTTGTCGCAGCCGGCGCATGGGCGCAGGAAAAGAACGTTGCGTCGCTCGGAGCGGTCAACCAAGGTACGCAGGTTCCGCAGACTGGTGCGGCTGCGGTTGCGGCCCCGGAAGGAACCGGATCGCACACCTTACATTTGCTGGTCGGCCGTTCCCTGGTGATCACTTCTCCCACTCCGATCAAACGCGTCTCGGTTGCCGATCCCAATATTGCCGAAGCTGTTGTCGTGAGTCCCTATCAGCTTCTGCTGAATGGAAAAGCGCCCGGGGGAGTATCCCTGCTGGTTTGGGACGAATCGGATCAGAGTCAAACGTTTGAAGTGTCCGTGGACATCGATGTTCTTAGCTTGAGTGAGAAAATTCACGAAGTCTTCCCCGCCGAGCCGGTTCAGTTGGAAACCTCCAAAGACGTCGTGATGCTTTCGGGAAAGATCTCGTCGGTGCTCGTGGCGGCGCAGATTCTCGATATCGTCAAGGGCTCAACCCCCAAGGTGATCACCCTGATGACATTTCCCCCGACGCCTGTGAAGCAGATTCTCCTCGAGGTCAAATTCGCGGAGGTTGACCGGATAGCCGTCAGCCAACTCGGAGTGAACATCCTGAGGCAATTCCCCAGCAACATGCCCTTCTCCACCAGCACGCAGCAGTTTTCTCCGCCAGGCTATCAAAATGCCACCCCGGCAATAACTTCGGCCAACGGCGTGACCACGGGCGCAACCCCGCCCCAATTTACGATCAGTAATCTGATGAATATCGCTATCTTCCGGCCCGATATCAATATGGCGATGATGATCGAGGCGCTGCAAGCCAACAACGTGCTTCAAATTCTGGCCGAGCCCAATCTGCTGACCGAATCGGGAAAACAAGCAAGCTTTTTGGCGGGCGGCGAATTTCCTGTTCCAGTCGTGCAAGGTGCGGTCGCAGGCGGGGTCGCGCCAGTCACCATTCAGTTCAAGGAATTCGGCGTCCGGTTGAATTTCACTCCGACGGTGACGGCGGATGGGATGATTCACCTCAACGTGAAACCGGAAGTCAGCTCGCTGGATTATACGAATGCGATAACGATTTCGGGAACCACGGTTCCAGCGCTTTCCACGCGGCGGGCGGAATCGGATATGGAGCTGAAAGATGGGCAGAGCTTTGCGATTGCCGGACTAATTGATAATCAAGTGACCGAGCAAATGAACAAGATTCCCGGAATCAGCTCGATCCCAGTTTTGGGAAAACTCTTCCAAAGCCGTTCGCTTTCCAAGTCGAAAGACGAATTGCTGATCGTCGTTACGCCTCGGATCGTGCAACCGCTGAATCCCGAGAACGTTCCTGCAGGACCTGTGTTTCCAAGGTCTTTCCTTGGGCCAGCAACGCCCGCACCCCCGGAGCCCGCGGCAGCTCCAAAGTCTAAATAGGGTGCCCACTGTTTTATGGAGACCTTCGGCCTATGCTAACTGCAGCTATCGCGAGTAGTGACGCTTCAAGCTCCGCCCAGTTGTTGGCGAGCTTGCAGCAGGTCGGACTGGCGTCCTCGATTCAACTGTGGACGGTCCGTCCGGACAAACCACTCGAAGTGACTGGAATCATTCCTGATGTCGTTCTCCTGGACTTGGGCCGTGACCCTATACCATTTCTGGCCCTGGCTGCGCAGATCCGCAAGCTGCAGCCGGCGGTTCACCTGATCGCGTGCTCGTCGACCTATCCACCCAACCAATACCTCTTGATGGATGCCATGCGCAGCGGCGTACAAGAATTCGTCGCCAAGCCCGTTCTGCCGGAAGCATTGCATGAAATTTTGAATCGCCTCAACGAAAGCCACCCGCAGAAACGCGCGTCTGAAAAACTGATCGTCCTGATGGGATCGAAGGGAGGCGTCGGAACGACGACGGTGGCCGTAAATCTGGGCGCCCAACTCTGCACCTTTGCCAAAAAGTCCACCGTGCTGCTCGATTTCGCGCGCCCTCTGGGAAACGCGCACCTTCTTCTTGACTTGCACCCGCGTTTCGGTGTGCGCGACGCCGTAGAGAACCTGGAACGGCTGGACAGCCATTTCTTCGCCGGACTTCTCACTCATCACAAAACGAATCTGGAATTGCTGGGAGGCTCCCTGCATCCGGAAGAGTGGCAGACCATTCCAGTTGCTCCGCTGGAACGGGTCGTCAACGTCGCTCAAGCCGAATTCGATTCGGTGCTCATGGACCTAGGCACCCAGTTCTCCTCCGATTGGAGTCCCATTTTGCAGTCGGCGCGAATGATTCTCCTGGTGACGGAGACCAACGTGCCTTCCTTGTGGAACCTCGATCGTCGTATGCAGGCGCTGGTCGGAATTGGCGTGAATCCAGAGCGCATTCGCGTCATCGTCAACCGTTGGCACAAGGGAGATGAGGAGACACTGAAGGCGATTCAGGATGAAAATAAATATTCCGTTCTGACGCACTTGCCGAACGATTTTCGGAAGGCAAACATATCCTTCAATATGGGGGTGCCGCTGATGGAGAATCACGACAACCTCCTGACGAATCGCTATCGCCAACTGGCCTCGCTGCTTACGGGGATCAAGGTGCAATCCGAATACAAGCGAGGCACATTGAGCACATTTTTTTCAACGAAGAGGTAACCGAGCATGCCACCGATTCCAACTACACCAGCGCGAACGGATTACAATGCACTGAAAGCGGCCATTCACCGCCGTCTCATCCAGAAGTTGGATTTGGACCGGCTCAATCAGCTCAAGCGCGAAGATGTCCGGCGCGAGGTCAGCCAAATTCTGGAGAGCCTGGTCGCGGGCGAGTCCACGCCCATGAATCTGCAGGAAAGAGAGCGGCTGTCCCTGGAGGTCTTGGACGAAGTATTCGGCCTGGGTCCCCTCGAAAGGCTATTGGGGGATCCGACGATTTCCGACATCCTCGTGAATAATTACAAGAGCGTGTATATCGAGCGTCGCGGACTTCTGGAGTTCACGGGGATCGAATTCAGGGATGATGCGCATCTGTTGAGCATCATCGACCGCATCGTCACCGCGATTGGGCGCCGCATCGACGAATCCTCCCCGATGGTCGATGCTCGGCTTGCCGATGGCTCGCGTGTGAATGCCATCATTCCACCCCTGGCGCTGGACGGCCCATGCCTTTCGATCCGGCGTTTCGGCCATGAACGATTGGGAGCCGAGGATCTGGTCCTCAATCGCTCGTTGACGCAACCCATGTTGGACTTGTTGATTGGCTGCGTTAAGGCGCGGCTGAATATCGTCATCTCCGGCGGCACCGGAGCCGGCAAGACGACGCTGCTCAACGTGTTGTCCTCCTACATTTCCAATCGAGAGCGAATTGTGACCATCGAGGACGCGGCGGAATTGCAGTTGCATCAGGAGCATGTCGTGCGATTGGAAACACGTCGCCCCAACATTGAAGGCAAGGGCGCCATTCAACAGCGGCAACTGGTCATGAACTCTTTGCGCATGCGTCCAGACCGCATAATCATCGGCGAGGTACGCGGAGAGGAAGCCCTCGATATGTTGCAGGCCATGAATACGGGCCACGATGGGTCCCTCACGACGGTTCACGCCAACTCTCCACGGGACGCCCTGGCCCGTTTGGACACCATGGTAGCGATGTCTAATTTGAATATCCCTACCATTGCCGTTCGCCGCCAAATCGCCTCGGCGATTTCCGTGGTCATTCAAGTAAGCCGCCTCAGCGATGGAACTCGCAAGGTAACCAGCATCAGCGAGATTACGGGAATGGAAGGAGACATCATCACCATGCAGGAAATTTTCTCCTTCAAGAAACATGGAGTCCTCGAAACAGGGGAAGTTCTCGGAGAGTTCGGACCGACTGGAGTGCGTCCCAAGTTCGCGGAGCAGTTGGCTGTTGCCGGAATCTCTTTGCCCGCGACCTTGTTCCAGGCGACTAGGGACCGGTGAAATCGGGCCCAATTGTGGAGACTCGTCAGGCTCGAAGGGGCGATCGACCGCTTTTTCACTTCTGAGCCGGCTAAAAGGAGTTCGAAATGATCTGGATGGTCTCAGGAATCACGTTCGGCGTAACGGCCGCGATTATCCTGGGCATATGGATTTTGTATACGGGCGAAACGACGCAAGAAGTGGTTCGGGGACGAATCGAGCAGTTGCGCGCGGCCCAGAATTGGACGGGCATCGCCGCGGATCTCAAGCTGGTCCGCGATGAAATGTTCAGCACGATTCCGGTGTTGCATCGATTCCTGGCGGATGCGCCGGGGGCGGCCTGGGCGCGAAGCTTTATTTCACAGTCCGGCATGAAAACAAAGCCGGCCAAGGTTTTCCTGCTGAGCGTCGTGATAGCGTTCTTCACGTATCTCATCGTTGTCCAATACGTCCCCATTTATCTGGCGCTTCCAGCGGGTCTCGTGGCGTCTTTGCTGCCTCTGGCCGTGGTGGCCTTCACGCGCCAGAAACGATTGAATCTGTTTGAAGAGCGTTTCCCGGATGCGCTGGACATGCTGGGCCGCGCGGTGCGCGCCGGCCATGCCTTCACTTCCGCCTTGGAATTGATCGCTCAAGAATCCCCGGAACCGATCGCGGGGGAATTTGCCATCACCTTTGAGGAACAGAATTACGGAATCCCCATTCGGGATGCGCTCGAACACTTGGCCGATCGAGTGCCCTTGATCGACGTCCGCTTTCTGGTCACGGCGCTGATCATTCAAAAGGACAGCGGCGGAAATCTTGCCGAGATCCTGGATCAGTTGTCTCGTGTGATCCGGGAACGCTTTCGCATTTACCGGGACGTCAAAACAAAAACGGCTCTGGGGCGCCTGACGGCGGGAATCCTGATCATGCTGCCGTTCGCCATGTTGGGGCTGATGATGTCCGTCGCGCATGATTACGAAGTAGTACTATTTAGCGATCCGATAGGTCCCATGCTCCTGGGGCTCGCGGCGCTCTTGCAATTGGTCGGCGCCATACTTCTCTGGCGAATCGTGACGATCGAGGTCTAGAAAGGACACGCGGAAATGCTCTTTGCCGCATTTATCATCTTCCTGTTAGCCGTCGTGGTTCTGATGGCTCTGGTCTACGCGTCCAGTCCGCAGACCGTGGATATTGGCCGCCGGCTGTCGCGAACGTTGAGGCCTGCCGGCGCGGTCGACGAAGAGGATGTGTCTCGTTCGGGCGGACGCGCGGCGGAAAACGTCTTTGTCGCCATCGGGAAAATTCTGCCCGCACCCAAAGGGAAAAAGGCGTCTCAAAACCAGATTATCCTGACTCGAGCCGGATATCGCAGTGAAAATGGGCCTTTAGCGCTCAATGGCGCGAGGCTATTTTTTTGCATTCTGCTGCTTGCCGTCTCCATATGGACGGGCCTGACCAGGATTAACCCTATCGCTATCTTATTGATGATGGGCTTCCTGGGCTGGATGACTCCTGAAATGTGGCTCATATCCCGAACCAAGGCCCGCCAAAAGCGCCTGCGATTGAGTCTTCCGGATGCCATGGACTTGATGGTGATCTGCGTCGAAGTCGGTCTTGGCTTGGACCAGGCGCTTCTAAAAGTGGCCGACGAAATTGCGATCGTCCATCCGGAGTTGAGCGCGGAATTAAATATGGTCAGTCTGGAAATGCGCGTTGGAAAGACCCGACTCGACGCGCTGCGGGACTTGGCCCATCGCACAGGTCTCGATGATATCAAGGCGCTCGTGGCGATCCTGGCCCAAACGGATCGTTTTGGCACGAGTATCGTGCAGTCCCTTCGTACCTTTTCGGATGAATTGCGAACCAAGCGCCGTCAGCGCGCGGAAGAGATGAGCGCCAAGGTCAGCGTGAAGATGGTCCCGGTTCTGGTGTTCTTTATCTTTCCAGCGCTGTTACTCGTGATTTTGGGCCCGGCCGTAATTATCGTCAGGAAAACGCTGTTTCCGCTTTTTAAGTGAAGCGCCGCTCGCGGGCGCGCAGGTTGCACGGCACGTTAGGAACGAAGGAAGTAGAAGAAATAAAGGAGAATACAAATGGAAACCATGATTCGATTGGGCTGCGGCATTGGGGCGGTTCTGGTGCTGTTCATTATCATCTGGCGCCGTCGAAATAAGGCGATTGAGTAGAAGTAACAATAGATTTGGAAACAAACTGGGGGGCACGATGGGAGAACTTCGGTGGTAAAAAACCAGCGACAGGGCACAGTGTATGTCTATAACCGGACCCGTGAGGCGTTCGTCGCAACGGAGGCGATCGTCGCGGACAGTTATGTGCGCCGTCTGGTAGGGCTGCTCGGTAAAACGAAGCGGTGGGCCAAGGTAGGGACGGGTATGTGGATCGTA
The DNA here is from genome assembly GCA_963768275.1 of uncultured Acidobacteriota bacterium. Classification (GTDB taxonomy): domain Bacteria; phylum Acidobacteriota; class Terriglobia; order Acidiferrales; family UBA7541; genus Palsa-360. The sequence goes on along the minus strand of CAVYHH010000025.1, from coordinate 29,145 downwards.
CCTTCGCGCGGCGTGCACACGATCGGGATGATGTTCCCGATCGATTTGCTCTTTCTTAGCAAAGATCAGGAAGTTGTCCACGCGGAGGAGTACGTGCGGCCATTTCGCATCTCCAGGGTTTCCTTGAAAGCGTCCAGCGTCCTGGAGCTGCCGCCGCACACGATCTATCGGACCGGGACGAAGGTAGGCGATCAACTGGAGATTTCCTCGCTCGTCCCGCAAACAGAGGCCCCGGCGCAGGTTACTTCCTCCGGCAACTAGGTTTTCTGGAATGCCGGATCGTCGTGGATGCCGTTTATGAAATCTATCGCAACACGAGTTGCCGGATTTACATTCGGCATGCTCGTCGTCATGTTCATTTTTCACCCCGAGCGCTTTGGGTCCTTTTGGTGGCAGACTTACAATGACCCGGGTGGAAACTTTTCCCTAAGATTTCCGAGTAAACCTGGAGTTTCGGATCTACAAGTGCCAGTGGATGGCGGCGGAACTGCCGTCGCGAAAATAGTTGCTGCCACTCCGAACAAAACAACCGCGTACATCTTCACGTATCACGATGACTCAAGATTCGCCAGCAAAACAGTCGAGGAAGTACTCAATCTCGCGCGGGATGGAGGTATCGCTGGCGTACACGGGGCTCTGCTCGACGAGCAGCGCATCCAGGTTGACGGCCACCAAGGCCGAGATATCGAGGCCCGCTCTGCGGCAGGTTTGCTTCTCAACACGCGCCTAATTGCTGATGGGCAACGGATGGTTATTCTTACAGTAGAGACGGCTGGTCAAAAGGTCGATTCCAAAAACGTTCAGAGTTTTTTCGACTCACTTAAGATTTCCAACTAGAACGTATCGCACGAATCCACATTGGCAGTTTCCTCCGCTTGAAAGCGCGGCAACGATTTCGCGCCAACGGCGCGGAGGTAACCAGCCCGGGGCAACGCCCCGGGTAGAGTCCCCAACCATAGTTGTCCGCCCTGAAAGGGTATGGCACAAACGCTATGAGTGTGTGAAAACAAAGGGTAAGACGGCAAGACAATCTGAATTTGTCGCCTGATCTGTCACCAAAGGGGTTTTGGCTCTAAGGTCATCGCATGGCTAGATCGTGGCTGTAATATGTCCCTGTGCGCAGTTTTCTGATGATCCGCGCTTCCTGAAGCTCGCGCACCTTGCGCATGACTTCCTCGACATCGGCCACGGTATGCAAGGCGTCCCAGTTGAGATTATCGATCCACTGGCCCGGAAGTAGAGGCTTGTCATCCATCCAACTATTATACCTCTCTGAATGACCCCAGGTCACGATCAACCAGCAACCCAGCGGCAAGTGTGAAAAGGGCATGTTTGATGTGTCCACGAACTTCAGGCGGTTTGGGCCGGTAATCCCCGTCTCTCAGAAAATGGGGGGATGCACTGAAAAGAAAATTTCGAAGACCAAGTGATTTCTGAACCTCCGTAAGATACCATCCGCGAAGCTATGCGTTTGGGAGAAGCGTGGCTAACGAAGGAGTACTCTATCCATGACCCATTTACGGCATTGGTTTGCGTCCTGCCTGCTTTTGCTTTTCGTTGGGCTCGGAGTTCCAGTGATCGCTCAAGATCGCATGCCACCAATCCCACCCGACAAGCTGACTGAAGAACAGAAGAAGGCCGTAGAAGCGTACCTCGCGGCCCAAGCGAATATCCAAAAAATCTATGGCGACACATACCCCAGACCGGTTCAAATGGAGGTGGGCTCAGGTTGGAAGGAACTTTTGCGCAGCCCGGAACTCCTGCTGACTGTGAACGCCATGCGGGAATACGTAGAATACAAGCCGGCGCTGGCGCCACGCATCAGGGAGTTGGTAATCATGATCACGGGCCGACAATCGAGCACGGATTTCATGTGGAACTCCCATTACCCAGTGGCGATCAAGACCGGGATCAGTCCGGAAATCCTGAAGGCGATAGCCGAAGGCCGGCGACCGACAGGAATGCCCGAGGACGAGGAGGTCGTTTACGACTTCTGTGATGAGTTACATCGCAATCAAAGCGTCAGCGATCCAACCTACGCCAAGGCACTCGCCAAATTTGGCGAACGGGGCGTCGTCGATATCGTTGGAGTTTATGGCTGGTATTCGATGTGGGCCGTGATGAACAAGGTGTGGCAAAAGCCCCCCGTCGAACCACAAGGTTCCGCGCCCAAACTCACTATGTTTCCCCGTTGACGTGAAGACGCTCTAATCGAACGCGTTCCGGCGGTCGTTGCGCCCAAGTCCTTCCATGAGAAGGCCGGTTAGTGTCAAGCCGGTTTTTCTTTTTCTTATCAGGGGTTTTTGCCGTTTAAGCCGGTCCGCCTCTGTCGCCATCCTTCCATCCGCACTCTTTGGTGAGCGATTGTTTCGCTCGGTGCAAGTTGGGCGTCCTTCATTCAGTAGGTGCTGCTACCTGAGAATCGACCTTGGCTCTCATCTCTGAGAGTTGGGCCAGGACTTGGGCGCAGTCACCTGAACTCGGCGGTGAGCTCGGCTCTTTCGTTTCAACCTCTAGGCCACGGCGCGTACCCCTTGGTGGTTGTTGTTGCGCAGTGGTTCATACGCTTCTCCGCTCACCCACAACTTGTGCAGCAGGACCGACAACTTGCGTGCGACGGCAACCACCGCTCGCTTCTTGGCATTTTTTCCTCCGCGCTCGGCCAGCTTCCATCCCCAACGCCGCAGATCGCTGTCCTGTCCAAAAGGCCCGAGAATGTAATGCGCGCCTTGCACCATCAGCGTTCTCAGATAACGGTCGCCTTCCTTGCTGATGTGCAGTTGCGGCTCGCTCTTGCCGGAGTTCCTGCGCCCGGGACGCAGTCCCAGAAAACATCCCACATCGCGGCTGTGACGAAATCGGCGTGGATCGTCCAGCGTCAACACGTAGGTCAACGCAATCAGCGTCCCCACACCCTTCACTTGTTTCAGCCGCGCCACTTCAGGGTGAACTTCCTTGGCGATCTGTTCGATCCGCTGATCGTATTCCTTGATGCGCTCGTTGAGCGATTCGATCTCTCGCAACAGCGGATCCAGCGCCTCACGCAATTCCTGGCTCAACCCCTCGGAGCTGTCTCGATTCATTTGCTCCGTGCCGCATTTCTTCAGCCGCTCGCCATAGGATTTCGTCAACCCGCGCGCCGCATTCACTAGAGCCGTGCGCGAACTGACCAGCGCCGCTCGTGCGCGAATCACTGTCAGTTGAATTTGCGCCTGCGCACTGCGATGCCGCACTGGACCCAATAAGCCGGGATCGATCCGTGCGAGCCGCGCCAGCGTCCGCGCGTCGAGCTGATCATCCTTGCGACTGCTCTCGCCAATCAGCCGCACGTTGCGCGCATGCGCTACGATCACTTCGTGATCCATCCGTGCCAACTGCCGGCTCACCCACGGCGAGTGCGTTCCCGTTTCCAGTGCGATCCGGCAGCGCGGCATCTTACCGAACGCCTGGCGGATTCCGTTCGGTGTGGTCGGCACACTGCGTTCCAAAATCACATTCCCCATCTCATCCAAAACGCAGTAACAGCTGCTTCGATCTCCCAAGTCCAACCCGATGGTCAGTGCGGGCTGTTTGAAAATTTTGTTTCCGTTTTTCACCACAGTGCTATTCTTTCGCATAAGCCGGTCTCCTTTCCATTGCGCCTTGAGCGCGTCAATCGTTGGGAGCATATCGCATCCCGTCGGAGACCGGCCTTCTCATCCCATCTGTGAAGTCGGCTTATCGGAATGTGGCTTTTGGGGCCTCCCAGGGTCAAATTCCCACATTCCGATGAGGCCGTTTCTCGGGCGCTGGCCGCCAGAACATCTTGTTTGCAATCGTGGCTGCGCTATTAAAACATTTGCCCTATCCCCGGATAGTGCCCTCGGATCCTTTGGTCTTTACAGTCGTCGTCTCATTTCTGCTGCGATCCTCAGTATCACGGTGCGTACCGTGTGAAGACAAAGTCGCGAGAAGCCTTCGCGTGGCAGGGGGAGCAGGTTTTGAGCAAGGCCTCGTCGCCAGGTTTACCGTCTTTGTTGAAGTGAGCGAACCCCCATCCTCCAGTGGAGGCGTACTTTTTTGAGTCCTTGACCATAAACTGAACGTTCGTAGCGGGCCCTGGAACGAAAGATTGGGGATTGCCAAAGACTTTGTCGTTTTCCTCCGATGGGACGTGGCCATAGTGCAAAGCGGCAATGATTGTGCCGTCCGGGTATGGAAGCTTCCCTTCGCGGTAGGCCTTAATCGCTACATCGTTGCCCAAAATCGCAGCGAAACTGTGGAGGTTGCCTTCTTCGTGGGCCACGGAAATCAACTTCCAGTCGCGGTATCCAGCGGGAATTTTGATTCCGAAGATTGGGACGGCCTCATCATCGGCGCGACCAGATGCAGGGGCCATGGATGCAACTACACCGGCGACCATTGCAACTGCAACTACCAAGAAAGCGATCCGTTTCATAAGGCGTCTCCTTCAAGTCTTCGAATTGAACGCATAGGATTCTTCGCCTGCAATGTGACAGCGAGGTCGTTCAGTTGCGAGGTCACTTGGCGGAGAGTCGGTTGGGGTGACTCTGACATAAGACCGCGGACGCTACTACAATACGCACACCGCACTCAATACAGTGAGTGCCGTATAAGGACAAAGGCCAGCAAGCCAACCCGTCGAGTGAGGATTGACCAAATCCCGAGAAGTTCTCTAATCGAAATGTGGAAATCAGCCTCCGACAATGGCGAACATAAAGCGAATATGCTAGACTCGCTCCCCGCAGGGGACATCGGATGTTCAACGATCTCTTTCATATCGTCCACTCGCTCGAACATGACTTCAAAGACGAAGAGGAAAAGCGAGTCCATTCCCTCTCGTGCCGTAGATGCGCAATCTCCGTGCGATTGAGCGCATTCAAAGCGCAAATTCTTAAAGTTCTTCGCGATATTGATTTTGCGGTTGGAGATACTGACGATAAAAATCGGCGATCCTGAATGCCTTGGAGCGAGGTTTTGACTTCTCTTGCGTTCCATGGCCAACGAATTCACTCGAGAGAAAAAACCAAAATCTGCACGCCTTTCCGCCGCGGTGGACGAAGGAACGGCCATCGGAAGATCAGAACCGGCTCAAGAGGTGCGGCGCCGGCCGCGCCGAAGAGATCGGGGAAATTTGCTTACCGCGAGATGATCATCTGATAGGTGCTGCTCATGTTGATCGTGCCTGCCTGGAACGAAACGGGAGCAGAGTTGTAGAAGCCCAATGGGAAAATGAAATTAAACGGGTAATTTACTTGTACCTGCACAACACAGCCCGGATAATTTGGAGTGGTACCGCAGACTGGAATGTTATTGGGATTCGGCCAAAGGAAGCTGGTATTTTGATTGACGGTTACCGAAGTGGAGACAATCCCTTGCGGCGCAATCTCCTGAACATAGGTCTGAATGTCCGAACCTTGGGCGGAACACGGAGAGACAGCAGCAGCGTCGCAAGACGCGCCTCTTACGCTTGCAAAACGCGCACCCTCTCGCGCCGCGTTGGAAAGGTAGTGAAAGGAATACAATGCGCGGGCGAAGTCGATCATCGCGAATATCAGCACGAAGGTGAGCACAAAAGCAATCGCAAATTCGAGGATCGTGGCTCCACGCTCTCCCGATTTTCGAGGACGCCGCGCGGGAAGGATGCGATTCAATACGATCTTGCTCTCAATCTCCATCCCGCCTCCGAGTTTGTGAGTGGCGCTCATTGACGTTGCACCGGCATCGTGGAGGATCCATTCAAGTTGAAACTGGGGGGGAGTCCAGGGTACTGAAACAGAGTACTCAAAGGGTAGTTCGTTGTGACAGTCACATACACCATGGGATAAGGGCATCCCAACACTCCCGCACAAGCGCCTCCGGTTACCGCACCGGTACCGGGACATACGCAAGACTGATTTACACCGGTCACAGTCATCAAACCAGACCCAATATCCGGGACGCTGTTCAGGGCCGCTTGAGTTATGTTGGTCGAGTTTGCCGAATAGGCAAGACCTTGGGCTCCATACTGCGCGCCGGCACGGGCGGCATCGGAGACCTCGATGCTGTAGTAGGCGGCTCGGCCAAATTCAATCACGCCAAGCGTGAGCAACAGAAGAATCGGCAAGGCAATGGCCAACTCGACCATGGCCTGCCCTCTTTGTTTTCGTGCACGCGCCATCCCTGGTGTGACCGCATGCCTTTGATTGCCGCGGAGATTGTTGTCTTTCCATAGATGATATGGTTTCATAATTATTGCACCAATGAGACATTCTGCAATGGAGATCCGCCCGGGGCCAGCGCAAGTGAAGTCGAGTCCGCGTTCAATTGGATGGTCCCGTTAACCGTAACGCTCTGAGCGACCACCAGCGAATTCTGATTCGGATTCGAGGAACCGGCGATCGTTAATGGCGCATTCGGAAAGTAGAGCGCCCCGCTGAGGGTTACGTTGCCGGTTCCGCCCTCGCTCACGTCCGCCGCGGATGTGTTACCCGGGTCCTGATAAAAAAGAATATTCGCCGGCAGGTTTGGGATTGTCGCCGAAGTCGGAGCCGACAACATAACAGCACCGTTGCCGCTAAAGGTGACTGCGCCTCCAGTCGGATCGATGTAAAAAGTCACTCCCGTGCCGGTCGCTATTCCCGAGCCTTGTATCTGCAACCCTGGTCCGCCATCTAGGATGTACAGCCCGGGGTCGAAAGTTACATTTCCGCCGATTCCGATGGTGATTCCAATTGGACCACAATAAGTGCCCGGCGTCAGTGTTTGGGTCGTGGTTATCGGTGCTGCGAGCATCGTGGTACAACCCCCGGGCGGCGGGGGCGCCATATATGCCAGTGGATCAGCCGCAGGTTGAGCGATATTTTCAGGAGCAATCGAGGCCACGCCGCCATAACCGCCGGGCACGTAGAATCCAATCGATGCCGCACTGATGTCTCCGACTCCGTTCAACGATCCGTTGGTGACAATCCCGCAATTTGGCGCGTTAATCCCTCCATTCAAGGTCAGACCGGCGCCGCCGGGCTGGAGGGCAAAAATGCACCCCGGCGAGGTTCCAATGGTAGCCACCCCGGAAGCAAATACGGTGGAGGTCCCAATGCCCACGATTTTCATGAAGAAAGTCGGCAATTCCTGTTGAATGGTGACCTCAAAAGCCTGCCCAAGGGTTACGTTGGGAACGGGGAAGGAAACAGAGACGTGGTTGACTCCGTCCTGAAATCCGTTGGCCGTGGCGACGGCTTGTGCGTCTGTCTGAGCCGACCCGCCCTCACCGAGATTGAGGTCGGTTGCGGCGGCAAGGGCCGCACTGTCGGCTGCAGCCTGCATCAAGCGCTTTTCATAGCGCATATAGCCCATGTCAACCGCGAGGCCCGCTGCAGCCAGGAATGTCACCAGGCAGAACGAAACAAGCGCCAGGGTTTGGCCCGCTTCCTTTTTCCGTATCACAATTACTTCTCCCATTGTCGACCGGACCTCACTCCATCAGGTTTGCCCGCATGCCACAGGCCGCAAAACCGCTGCTCGAAAACCTCTCAACAAACCCGCATCTTGTCGCCATACTCAACAGATAAAAAGAGACACGGGGAGAATCTCCGAGTCTCCATATGGAGACACTTCCCCCAGTCTTTACACCGATGTCTACCTTACGCTCGAGCTCGACTCATCCACCAATCTGCTGAAACTAAGCCACATACGAGCACTTTACCTCGCAGGTGCCAGGGGCTGGGTCCAGAGTCTTTCACGCTGGAGATTTTGTAATTCCAAGCACCCGGCTACCTAAGTGCAATTCCCGTTCCGATGCCCGCTGCAGATTCAAATAGCCCTTGGACTATTCAGAATCAGGTGAGCTGAATTCCTGCCTGACCAAAGCCCCCAAAGAGTGCGCGTAAGAACCCGGTTTTGAATCGTGTAGCGCCCGCCTTCAGGCGGGCATGTGCTTGATTCCAAAGTGCCCGCCTGAAGGCGGGCGCTACAAAAACCGAGCCTATCTTGAGTTCTCAAGCACACTCCAAAGCAGGTCCAAGAGTTAGTTCAAGGACAAGGCTGACAATTGGAACGGGCATCGCAGCCGATTTTGTAAATCCGAACATGCCCCTTGCGGCTTTGGAAAACGACGGGAAGCGTTTTCTCAAGTTCCCATTCCCGCGCTCGTCCCATGGAGGCGGCTGTGTCCCACTCCAGGTCAAAATCGTCGTCCGCAATCAGCCAATACCGCGCGCCAATCACGTGCGCGACGTCCGTCATGTGCGCCAGCGACTCCTGGATGTACGCCTGATCGAAAAGTACCGAAGTAGGGAAAACCACCGGGCGCATGCTCTGCCGGTCGCTGTAGAGGTAAAGACTGGCATCCTCGTAGGCGATCACCACATCATCGTGGGACGTGCAGCAGGAGAGCCACTGGTAGGCCTCACGCTTGTCCGTCAAAAGATCGGATCGAATGCTGGCGATTTCAACCGAAACCCGGCGGGCCCCCTTCACGTAGTTGATCGCCAAGGCGCCGACTAAGGCCAGGACACCACAAGCGAGGATCCCTGCGAGGGCCCTCTCGCTTCGAGCCGGATTCTTGGTAATCGTTGTGTAGGCAAGTGCCAGGAAATGCCTGGCCTCGAACCACAATCCAGCCGCGAAAAGCGGAATGAACAGGAACGTAAAGCGAGCGGTGTTGGGATAGTTCCAGACCAGGATTAGAGCAACGTAAAACGGAAAGACCCATTCAATTGTTTTCCATTCGCGATTCCGCGACAACCGTACGATGCCTGAGAAAATACCAACCGTCACCAGGAACTCCAGAGACAAGCTCCCGATGGTAGGCCGAGTGAGCAAGGGAGCGAGAAAATAATCCGACGGCGTGTGAACAATGAAAAAAGCGTTATTCTTCAGCATTTCCCACAGAATATGCGCGTTCGGGACGCTGAGTCTCCAGAACCCCTGGTAGCTTGAGTAATACGTCCACTCGCTTACGAAACCGGGTTTCGGCAGCACGCCATCCGAACCCGGCGAGATCGCGGAGCGAGTAAACATCCACCGCCAGACCGATGCTGCGCCAAAGGGAGCCAGCACCCCGCAGAAAATTACGATCTGGCGCCACGCGCGCCGCGCCACACCGGCGGCCAAAATGCCTGCCGCAACGGGAACTCCGAAAGCGCGCATCAGGATGGATAGTCCAGTCAAGATTGCGCAGCCTGCTGTTCTTGCACCGGGCGCATTCGGCTGCATTGCTCGATCGGCCGCAAAAATGGCAGTAAATGCGAGCGCAGCAAATGGGACGTCGGAGAGGACGCTGGCGCTGTAATGCAGGACCATCGGATGGAGAGCGGTGAAGAAGGTGAGTAACAATGCGGCGGAATCCCCAATTCCCTCTAGCCTTCGCAGGAAGACGAAGGAGGACACAAGGAACAGGACGCCAAAGGCGGCGGTTATGGCCACAGCTCCGGTCAGGTTGGAAGGAAACGATGGATTCCATCGCCATACCCAGGAGAGGACCCACGGGTAGAGTATGGGGTATTTTGTCGCCACTGGCCCGCCGGGCACGCTCGGCAGGATATAGCCCTGCTGGTTCGCGATGGCCTTGGCTGAACTGAAATAGAGTGAATCGTCTTGCGTGGATCCAAATAAGTCTAATGGATTGAACCTAAAAACGGAAACAGCGTACATGACCAGGATAAGGGAGAGACCGATCCACGGCAGTGAGCGCTTTTTGATTCCGTCTTCCATAGCAGAGGGGTTCGACTTATCTCTTTAGCAGTACAGCATTTCCCTTGCCAGAGGGCGTCCAGGTGTTCCTCGTGCAAATCTCCCCGTATCCCTGCGAATTGCTTCAACACTGGTATTTTCATGGCTCATAAACGTCACTTTTGCAGGCTGCGGGGGCTATTCAAGAGTCACCGAACGTGGACAATGTCGCTTTATGTGACCACCCTCACCATGCATCTATCACAATCCACTATATTTACCGTAGATATGCTTGGCAATCGACGTGCTCCATCCCCAGTGAATCGAACAACTCAAGAACTCAATACTACTACGGCAGAGGCCGATCACGATGAAACGAATCGCAATCAACACTTTCTTGCTCTTCCACCTCGCCACCATCTTCTGTTGGGCCATGCCGCTGAATTCACGGCTTGTTACGAGCGCGAGGCCCCTTATTGCTCCGTACATGGCCTGGTCGGGCCTTGCTCAAGGTTGGAACCTTTTTGCCCCTAATCCGCTTGCGATGAATAATCGCATCGAGGCCGAAATCACTTATCGCGACGGCCAAACGGGACTTTGGAAGTTCCCGAGCCCACAAAACTTCGGGTACTTCAAGAGGTACACGCTAGAACGCCAGCATAAATTCGGTTTCGACTCGCTTGAAAATAACACGTTTGCATACCTCCGGCCTGACGCGGCCCGTTTCATAGCGAGGTTAAACAATACGAAGGGGGATAACCCTCCGGTCACAGTCGCCCTGGTTAGCTACCAGTCAAAAATAGCGCCCCCAGGATCGGGACTCCCTGAACCGTGGACACGCAAGGTGCTTTATACGTATTCAGTGAAAGCGGGAGACTTGAAATGACATTACGCGGCCTTTTTCGAAGCTGGAACGAGTTCTTCTATAAGCCACAATCTCCGAGCCCCGTGTGCCTGTTTCGTATCTTTTATGGCGTGATCGTACTTGCAGACCTGCTGATGCTGCGCCCGGAATGGCTCATGTGGTACGGCCCTCGTGCGTTTACGACCCTCAACACGACGCATTTCCTTTTCAACGGGCCATCCATGAGTTTGTTTGAACTCCTCCCGCAGACAAATCTAGCCATTAACATCTTCTTTTGGGTGTTTTTGTTCTGCGCCGTGTGCCTGACAGCTGGGTTCATGACCCGTTTCACCGCCGTCGCCGTTTACCTGTGCCTGGGTTCGATAGAAATGCGCAACGGATTCATCCTGAACAGCGGCGATACCCTGATGCTGGTCTGCGGTTTCTTCCTCATGTTCGCGCCGTCCGGTGCTCTTTTTTCGGTCGACCATTGGTTGCGGGTCCGGCGAGGACGAGTAGACGCCGGCGCCCCCCTTTGCAGTCCTTGGGCTCAGCGCATGCTTCAGATCCAGACGGCGGTCGTCTATTTCGCAACTTTCTATTGGAAAACGCTGGGCATTTTGTGGATCAACGGCACGGCCGTGTACTACGCCTTGCGCCTGGAAGATTTTCATCGTTTTCCGCTGCCGCCATTGCACAATCTGTTTCTAATCAAGACGCTCACTTGGTCAACGCTGGTGATCGAGTTCGCGTTGGGTGTGCTCATCTGGTTCAAGGAAACCCGTTACCCGGTGCTCCTGGCGGGGTTATGTCTGCATGTAGGAATAGAATATGCCATGAACATCCCTCTCTTCGAATGGATGATCGTTGCAACCTACATAAATTTTATCGAGCCTGAGGATCTTTCGAAGTCATGGAACTGGTTCCGAGGCCAATCTACAAAGTGGGCTGGTAAATTTGCTCACGTATGGGCGGCCGGACAAGCACAGCAGACAATCTCAACGGCCGTGAATATCAGGGATGAGCACGTCTGATATTCGCTAAGTTCCGATTCAACCCGGCAACTGGCACAGGCCAACACGCTGGGTGTTGAAATGGGTGTCTCCTTTTGGCGACACATGAACAAGTTCCCCTGGCATTCATGGGTCGGTGATTCGTTTCCTGCAGGATGGCGCTAGAACATTGATTCACTTGGCATTACGTAGGAATTGTCCTCTTCCCTTCCGCGAGGGAATTTTGGTCCCCGAATTGCACCCTACTCCTCCGAGAGGGGGGATGTGAGCATGTCCGCAACAAAGGAAGAATCTCTCGGCTTTTTACCCTGGATCATCCTTCTGGTTAGTGTGATTGTCGTTCTGCTTGCCTACATTGCCGCCGGCGTTTAGCGTGATCTTGAGGTCGGTGCGGTCTTCCTCTGCACTACAATCTTGCTCCGATTGTCCCAACCCCCGGTCCAAAATTGAGTAGTCAGCCAGGCCGCCATCATGAAAGTTCTACAGTCTATTAATTGCGCTGGCGACATAACCGCCGCCAAATCCGTTGTCGATATTGACTACGCACACGTTGGAAGCGCAGCTATTCAACATCGCCAGCAGCGCGGCCAGCCCGCCGAAACTTGCTCCGTAGCCCACGCTTGTCGGCACGGCGATCACCGGCACGGCGACTAAACCGGCGACGACGCTCGGCAACGCACCTTCCATTCCCGCGACACAGACAATCACGCGGGCCGCGGCGATCTTTTCACGGTGGTCCAACAGCCGGTGCAGGCCGGCCACGCCAACGTCGTACACACTTTCAATCTTGTTCCCCATGATCTCCGCCGTCACGACCGCTTCCTCTGCCACGGGAATGTCGCTGGTACCCGCCGCGACCACAAGGATGGCGCCTTTACCCACGATCTCGCGGTTACGGAAAATGCGGATTGCTCCGGAAAGAGGATGAAACTCGGCGTGGCGGTTCAGACGGCGGACCGCGCGGAAGATGGCCGCATCGGCGCGTGTGATCAGTACGTTCTGCGTCGTTCGTGGGCGCAGCATCCCGCGTACGATCGCGACGACTTGCTGAGGTGTTTTCCCCTTCGCATACACAACTTCGGCAAAACCTTGGCGCAGGGCGCGGTGGTGATCGATCTTGGCGAACCCAAGATCCTCATACGGCATGTGCCGCAGCTGCTCGAGTGCCCGCGCGACGGTCAACTTTCCCGCCCGCACGGCTTCCAAGAGATGCTGAATATCCTGTTTGTCCATTTTTCTGAGCGTGGTAGGACTATTTCTTCTTTGAGGCGGCGTTCAACGATCCTTGCCGGTATCCTTCCAGATCCAGCGCAACGTACTTGAAGCCGGTTTCCCGGATGCGTGCGGCGAGCGCTTCCGCCATATCAACTTGCAGCGCACGCGGCAATTCATCCGGCGCGATTTCAATTCGGGCGAGTTCCCCGTGCGAGCGCACCCGAATTTGGCGGAAGCCGTATTCACGCAAGGCGTTTTCCGCCCGTTCGATGCGCGACAGATTTTCCACCGTCACCGGCATTCCGTAGGGAACGCGCGACGACAGGCACGCTGACGCCGGCCGATCCCACGTCGCGAGACCGCCTTGCCGCGACAGCTCGCGGATCTCTGCCTTGGTCAGCTCTGAATCGAGCAAAGGCGCCTGCACTCCGAATTCGGATGCGGCGCGATGGCCTGGGCGGAAATCCTTCATGTCATCCGCATTCACGCCGTACGTCACGGCTCCAAATCCCCGCGCTGCGCGTATTTTTGCAAGAACACTGAAAAGCTCCGACTTGCAATGGTAGCAGCGGTCCGCGTGATTCACGACGTACAAGGGATTCTCAAATTCATTCGTCTCGACGAACTCATGCCGCAGGTTTTCCTTGCTCGCGAACGTTTCCGTTTGCCGCCGGTCGTACGCGGAAAAACTCGGCGAGAGCGCCGTAATGGCCAGGGCGCGCTCGCCCAGCGTCTGGTGCGCCATCCAGGCCAGGTAGGCCGAATCCGCGCCGCCGGAAAATGCCACGAGCACCGAGCCAAGTTCTCGCAGGCGTGCGGCTAACTTTTCCTGCTTTTCACCTGGATCGTTGTGAATGGCGATCAAATCATTCCCGTTTTTCTGGCCTTCCATTCCGCTCCCCATCTACTTTTTCATGGCTCCGTTTAGTTTCTGGAATTGAAACGTCGCTTCGGCCAGCACCTGCTTCAGAGGAACGCCGCGTTCCGCCGCGATCTTCTGGCAATCTTCGTACTCGGGGGCGACGTTCAGGATGTGGCCGTTGAGGCGCGCGATCTTCATGCGGATCGGCCCGAGCGAAGTTTCCACGGCGATGCTTTCACGTTGCAACGTGCGCCGCTTGACGTTCGATTGCCTCACGCCCAGCGTCGTCGTCTCGCGGAACAGCAGGTCCGAGAATTTTTCCCGGTCCGCGGGCTTGCAGAGCACCGTTACAAGTTGTCCAGGGCGATTCTTTTTCATTTGCACGGGGATCGAGAAAACATCCAGCGCCCCGGATTCCAGCGCGCGCTCGGCAAAGTAACCGTAGACTTGCGGACTCATGTCATCCAGATTGGCTTCAAGGACGATGATGTCTTCGTCCAGCGTAGCGTCATCCCGCCGCGCCGCATTTTCGCCGACAAATAACCGAAGCACATTCGGTTGCTCGGCGAGTTCCGCGCTGCCGGCGCCAAGCCCGATGGCCGCCACGGTCATCGCCGGCTGCGGACCAAACTGCGACGCCATAGTGGCCACAATCGCCGCCCCGGTCGGCGTCACCAGCTCGCGCTGAATTCCATTGGAATACGTCGGCGCGCCGCGCAAGCAGTTCCGCGGTCGCGGGAGCCGGCACAGGCAAGTTGCCGTGTTGCGTGTCCACGCGCCCGCCGCCCACATTCAGCGCCGAGCAGAAAAACTCCTCAATGCCCAACTGCTCGAAGCCGGCCGCGGCGCCAACAATATCCACGATCGCGTCGACCGCGCCGACTTCGTGAAAGTGCACCTTCTCGATTGCCACTCCGTGAACGAGCGCTTCGGCTTGCCCCAGCCGCCGGAAAATGTTCGACGCTCTCTCTGAAATCGCGCCTGGCAGCCCGGCGCGCTCAATCAATTGAAGGATTTCGTTTAGCGATCGATGCCGCTGCGGATCGGAAGATTCCACCTTCACCTGCGTCGCCCGAAATCCCCGCCGAACAACTTTTTCGGACGAAATTTTCCAGCCCGGCACCGGCAGCCGGCGCAGATGCGCCTCCATTTCCGCAAGGTTGCATCCTGCATCCACCAGCGCTCCGAGGGTCATGTCCCCGCTGATTCCGGAGAAGCAATCAAAATAGGCAATTTTCATTTGGCTGAACTTACGATGCGCGGCTCTGGGTGCCGTGAAGAACGCGCTCTTTCAGCGATGATACTAGCCTCGCGGTTCAGCACCGTCAAGGTTGTCCAAGCATTGGGAGAACTCTGAGAAATCAGCAATTATCCAAGAGCGCGAGGAAAGTATCCCGTGAAATTCCGGCCGTCCGGATCAAGTTGTGGACGATGTCTATGCCGACTTCACTATAGCGAGGAATAATCAGGGGGCGTGCAACGCCGGGCTTTTCCATTTTGATATGGCTTCCCTTTTGCCCAGCTCTTGTGTAGCCAATCTGTTCAAAAACACAAACTAGTTTTCCCCAGGGCAGGGCCGTCAGGCGCGGCACGGCGCGTTCTTCTGAAAGCGTAGCGGGATTGGGACCATCATCGGGAAAGCGTTACTTGGCCGACGGGCTATTGTCTTTTCGATTTTCGCAAATCCCAGTTCTCGTAGGGCCTGATCGAGCGAACCTCTCTCCAGGCAGCTGATTACGAACAGTTCCGAGGCCTCCGAGAGATTGCGCCGCGCTTCCGCTTGCGTCCTGCCTTGCGTGGTAATGTCCAGCGGCGGACAATGTGCGATGTACCAGCCGCCCTCACGCTTGATCATGCCGAACAAATTTAATTGAAGTACGCCTTGCATTGTTCTTCCTCGCACTTAGTGGTGAGCAGTTTGTACGCCGCACCGGTGAATAGTCTTGTTCACCGCAGGTACCATTCTACAATACATTGCCAATGGCCGTCCCAGCAGGAAGGCTGTTCCCGTCCTCTGTATGAACCCAACTAAGTTGTCAGATGAGATTTTTGCGTACGGAAGCCGACCGGCCCCGCATCCAGCGGATCCGCTTGCGGTGCAAATCTCGCGAGCGGATTCTGCGCGCCGAGCGCCCACCACGATGCCAGGTAGAGCACCGCGGCGATGATCAGCAGCGAGCGGATTCCCGTCCACATCGAAAGCGATTCGAGCATTCCGCCGGTCAATGCGCCCAGGAGATTGGAGCCGAGGGCCTCGCTGCGGAATCCCTCGAGCGCGAAACTCCGAATGAATACGATCCCCGCAAAAAAGACGGGGAGGCAGAGGACGGCGGTCGCCGCCAGCGCCTTCACCCAGATGGATTGGAAGAAGAGGCGTTCGAGCGGGAGGAAATATCCGGCGGCAATCGTACACAGGATGCCGGCATAACCGACGCTCACCGGAATTTTCGGCTGCCATTGCACGAGGAAGTTGGAAGCGACGATCAGAATCATGAGGCCGGCGATGACGATCGAATTCACCAGCCACGTCGTGCCGAACAGCAACGCCATTTTGCTGATGATTTGGGCTTCGAGCAGAAGGAAGCCCGCGCCCAGGAAAAAGAAGTGCCAGCGGAGAGACCCGACGATGGCCCCGGTCTGGCGCATGAACGCCCAGCAAAGAAGGATGAGCACGAGCGAAAGGACAATCACCGATCCCGGCAATCCCGGCTCATGCTGATAAAAGTACGGCCAATCGTCGGTGGTGAGCGAGGCCCTGGCAACCGGGAAATCCTGGTGCGCCTTCACATAACCGGCGAGCGACGGATCGGCCATCGCTCGATCGATGCGCACCTGGGAACCGGCAATGAAAAACCGGCCGGAGGCGAGGAACGAAGCGTACACGGACGGGTCGGCTTGGACTTCGAGCGGCGCCCGGCCAAACACAACCTGGAGCAAGTTGTTCAGCCGCCCGGCGATCCACGGGGTCGAGACCTGAAACTTGACGACCATGATCCCGTCCGGCTTGAGCAATCGTTTGGTGGCTTGCAGCGCTTCGAGCGTGTAAACGTAGTTATCGATGCGGATGTTGGAGTAATAGGAGCTGTTGGTATGGGAATCCAGCAGCGAGAAAACGATCATATCGTAGCGATCATTCGTGGTTTCCACGTAGCTGCGCGCGTCGTCGAGTATCGGCATCACTCGCGGCGAGTCATAGGGTTTTTCGAAGTGCAGCGTCTTGCCCAGACGCAGGATCAGCGGATCGATTTCCACAGCGGAGACATGCCCGGCGCCGTTACGAAGCGCGGCGGCCACATCATTCCCCGTCCCCGCGCCCAGCACCAGGACGCTTGGCGGAGCCTGGTAAAAATGATAGGGCAAGTTATAAGCGTTCCACTCGATAGGTTCCCGCTTGAAATATTGCGGGTGCGAAGCGACAAACGAAGGCGACAAATTCAGGATTTGCTGATACCAACTGCCGTTCGTCGTAAGCTGATGGCCGATCAGTTCGCCGTCCTCGCGCACGGGACTCACGGTAAGCTTCTGGTAAGGCGACCAGTAAACCTTGCTTTCACCGCCCGGACCGAGAGCCGTCAAGCCCACGCAAAAAGCCAGCACGATCACGGAAACCCATCGCAAGCGGGCTACAGGCCAAACGAACCAGACCAGCATCACCCCGGCCAGAAGGAACCACACCGCCGGCGGTTGAAACCAGAAACAAAGCAGCGTGTACAGTGCAATTCCCGCCAAACTGCCGACGATGTTGACCGTGTATCCGAAGATGCCGTTGGGTGCATTTTCCAGATACCAGCCCACCAGCTGGCCGATGGGTACGAAGGCGAAGGAAATCAGGGAAAACATGGGCACGACCACAAGCGTCGCCAGGGCCAAAAGCAACAACGAATTTGAACTCACAGGGATGTACGGCACGCCCCAGACGTTCACCTCCGAGCTCGCGCCAATATAGCCGGGCAGAGCAATGATGAGCTGGCGCAAGGCAGGCCAGGGAAGCTTGACGATCACGGCAAGAGTTGCCAGCGGAACCAGCAGGGACAACAAACTGATCCGGCGGCGGACCAGGTAGCATCCCAATCCAAATCCCAAGAAGCAGGCAATCAAAACGAAATTCTTGAAATAGGCGAAGATTTGGACTTCGGAAGAAATCCAGCGAATCATCAGCAGCTCGAGAAATAATCCGAGCACGCTCACCAGCGCCAATTTCCCGTGGGTGAATCCTCCGAGATCCTGTGGCGAGAATTCCCAACGCGCAGCCAGAGAGGGGATGGCCGTGGAGGAAGCGCCGCGTGTTTCGACGCGATAGAAGTCAAACAGCCAGAGGCTAACGATGCCGCACAAGCCGACAACGAAGACAAATGCCATCCCCAAAATTCCCATTGGACTTGCCTCCCTCAATGCCGAGTTAGCGCACGAAATTCATCCTTCGCGGTCAAGAAACAGTCTGGCGGGAATTAATTTTGAACCGAGTTCCATCGTGCTCTGGCGCCACTCTTCCGTAATTTCACTCGCACTTCTGGAACCATTGGCATAGACAAATAAGCCACTTTGATCCAATAACTTACCAGATGATCCGAAACGTGCACTCCTTCCCCAGTCCACGATTGGTTGCACAGAATGCCCTTCCGTAGACAGGTTAAGTGCCATTATTCCAATCGTCGTACCATAAGGACGGGCCGACTGAATCAGGCGACTCGGACCGGGCATTTCGCCGGTCTTAGCAAAGCCAACGGTCCATAAAGCCCGTCATATTCGTATGGAAATCGAAGTCGCAGTTTAGAGGAAACCAGGGAATGGAACGCGGGCTAGTGTGGTGCTCCCGAGGGTGCAGGCGCCTCATAGCGCTCTCTGTGGCCGAGCCCCACCAACGGTTTTTCAAAGTACTCCCAGGACAATTTCGCAATTACGATCGTCAAAACGAGAGCCAGGATTGCCGCAATCGCCCCGCCATTGCGTTGATCTTTCAGCAGGGCGAAAACCATTCCGAAAACGATTGGGTGAATTAAGTACACGCAGTACGAAATGGCGCCCAAAGCCATCAGCCATTTTGCTTGCAAAACTCTCGCCAGTCGCTCGTCAACTAAGGACAGTGCGAGAAAGCAGGCATAGAGAAGACCAATGCAATCGTATCCTATTAGCATGGTCGGGGGATCGATCGCGGACGCCTTGTAGAAAAACAAAACGCATACAACTGTGAGCAGTTCGGCTATGGTCCACAATTGCCGGCGATGCGCACGGGCAAATTCCCATGCTCCCGGCCGGCGCATTAGATAAGCGGCCGTGACGCCAAACAATAGGGTGTCCATCCTGCACGGAAGCAGAACGTAGATCCCCGCTGAGAGCCGTGGACTCGTCAGGAACATAGCCAGGCGTATCAGCGGAGCTAAAACAATTCCCCCGGTCAAAATCCAAATCAGGCGGGAATGCCTCACAAAATAGATCACGGCTGGAAGGGTCAGGTAGAACTGTTCTTCCACTGCCAGGGACCAGGTCGGAGCCAGGACGACTGCCCCGAATTTGTTGTGGATCGCCATCCAGAAATTCTGGCAGAACGTCGCCAGGGCGGCCCACGGAATCGCCGGTACGAGCATGGCTTCGAGCGGCGGACGCGCAAAATGAGCGACGATGAAAATCAACACCAAAAAGGCAAAATACACCGGGAAGATTCTGCACACGCGGCGCCGGTAAAACACCCGGAAATAGTTGGGAGACTCGCGCGCGTCGAGCAATATGCCGCCAATGAGGAATCCGGAAAGAACGAAAAAGAGGTCAACGCCGGACCAACCGAGATTGGTAGGGCGGACCAGGAGGTTCACAATTTGGGGAGCGCCGGAGTCTACAGCAAAGTTAACGTAATGGAAGATAACAACCAGTGCGATCGCTACGCCTCTTAATCCGTCAAGCTGGGGAATTCGGCGGGTAAAATCAGGTGGTGAAAGCAAGGGATGATTTCTTCTCTCGCCTGCGGAAACGCGGGAATCATATCCCGGCTGGCAGGCACTGTAAAGCGCCGCGAAGACCAGTGCCTTAGCTCCAAAGTTAAGCTCTTCCGTCTGTATTTGCTTCGCTAGGTAAGCTTGGACAACCGCGCCCTCAGGTCGGTGAACTGATTTGCTTTACCGCGAACCATCTCGTGCCACCATCGCCTAATTTCCAGCTTGTCCTCAGCGTCGAGGGGCTCGTACATCTCCGTATAAACATCGGTGACAAAAAACTGACTCCCACGAAGTAAATGCGCTCCACTGGCGTTTGCACTCTGAATCGCGTGGTGGATAAAGATATCCTCTTCGTGGTGATGCCACTCCAGCGCTCTCACATATTCCGATAGGAAACCGTAGCTCCGAGGCGCATCCTCAAGAGTCGTTTTCAGCTGTTCAAGAGGGTCCGGCTGCAATTTCGCCTGAGTATTCACTTCGGCACCTCCCGCAGTTCATTCGGTATATAGCAAGAAACTCTTTGCGAATCAAGAGGTCCGACGCAAGGGGACAGCCGAGCCCCCTGCCGGCCCTGGCATGCAATGCGATCAGCCCCCTGGGAGGACAATGCGCGTCTCCGGAAGCGCTTCACCTCCATCCGGGCCGAAGGCGTAGCGCGCTAACATCCGGGTCTGACCCTACAAACAAGTTTGCTGGAAAATGGCGGAAGACCATCATTTCTGCATTAATGACTCCTTCGCGGTTGTCGTCGACCGCCATCCCCGCCAGATACTGCAGGCGAAGGTTTCTGTCCCGATTCATGTCGGCGCCGTAGAGCCACGGCTTCAAGTCAGACGCCTGGCCAGCGTAGGTTCCCAGAATTTCAACTGCCGAATCCAATCCCACATCACGGAGTGATTGTGCGGCGCCTGCGTATTCGGGACGATCCAGCCGTTGTTGCAATTCGCCCACGTTGATCTGGATCGGATCCTTTTCGCCGAGCATCATCATGTCGGAGCCTTTGCCATCATGGTCGCTGGCCCAGATCGTGCCATTGGGAAAAACATCGAAAAACGTCGCCATCTCGCTTTTCACCGTATCCTCGTCGGTCTCGTAGAGCGGCACCCACTGCGCGACGATTCCTCCCGGGTTCAGATGCTTCCGTGCCATCTCAAAATATTCTTTCGTATACAGTGTGGCGCTGCCCCTCACCCACGGATGAATCGGGTCGGAGGTGATGATGTCAAATGTTTCCGGAGTCGTCAGAATATAGCTTCGCGCATCGTCGTAGATCACTTCAGTGCGACCGTCATGCAGCACATTGTAATTTTCCTTGCCGAAGTAGGTTGTTGTGGTCGGCGGCACCAAGGGTTCTATTTCGCAAATGACGATCCGTTGCACGTCCGGATTCACGACGAACGAGCCCGCTGTAACCCCGGCGCCAAATCCCACGATGAGCACCGCGCGCGGCCTCGGATGGAACAGCCCCGGCATGCCGCCAAGCATCCGCTGCAATCGCATGTCATTCGGACTCGTCGACGCCTCTACTTTCCCGCTTACATGGAACCGCCGCGTCTTACCGAACTGCGATACAGCGATCGATGAGTTCATTCCCTCGCCCACGTACAAGATCTGGGACACGACGGCGGTTTTACTTTGGCGGCCTTCGGCGATGACCCTCCCTGGGACGCCCGGCACACTGACGACTAGAAGAACAGCCATCGCGGTCGAGGCCGCGAGCCACCACACGCCGGCCTTCGCGCGCCGCGACCAAACGATGGGCGCCAGCATGACCAACCCGCTCACGACAGAAAGCCAAATCAACGCGCGTTCGGCTTGCCGCGTGCCAATCCAGGGAATCAGCAACATGCTGAATGCCAGCGCTCCGGCGATTGCTCCTCCCGTGTTGGCCGCATAGACATTCCCAACCGCCCGCGCCGGGTCGTCATCGTCCCGTACCACTGCTGCCAGCGCCAGCGGAAACGTAGCTCCCCACAGCAGTGGCCCCGGCCATAGGGCCCAAACCACGCGCGACACATCGACCTGGAAAGTGAACCAGGGACTGGTGGAAAGTTTCGGATCGATCGGCCAATAGGGAAGAGACTTCGCGAGCATAAATGCGGTCCACGCAATGGCCGCGGTGAGCAGCAATTGGCAGCAGCCCAAGGCCGTTTGCGGCCGCACGGCGAGCGGCAGGAGTGATCCCGCGCCGCTTCCGATCGCCAATCCCACCAGGAACACGGCCAAAATAATAGAGAATGTGTACACCGTGGCGCCCAACATCAGTCCCAGTAGTCTCGTCCAGACCACCTCTGCACCCAACGCGCACGCTCCAGACAAAGCAATCGTGACGTATACCGTCCAGATCCGTGGGCCCGCCGCCGCACGCACTTGCCGGGGAGCCTCCAACTCGGCCGGACTTGGCGTTCGCTTTACCAAGCCGAAACTGATTACCGCTACCGCAATGTTGATCGCTGCGGCAACGTAAGTCGCGATCGCCATGTCGAAAACTCGAAGCAAAAAGAACCCCGCCGCGAGGCAACCGAACACGGCTCCCAACGTGTTGCCGGCGTAAAGGAGGCCCAGCCACGAATCCCGCCGCGGAGTCGCCCCGATCCACGCCGCAACGGCCGGCAGCGACGCGCCCATCAGCGTGGTCGGCACTAGCAGGCAGATCGCGCAAATCGTTGCACGCAGCAGGATGGCCGGCAGGCCGTGGCCCACGGCCGCGACGTACATTCGATTGACGAACGGCATTCCGAACAGGACTAAGATCCCGCAGAATGCAATGCCTAGCTCGATGTCGGCATACACTCGCAATGGATGAACGCGGCGCATCGCCAAGAGGCGAGGCGAAGCCAAGCTGCCCAAACACAATCCCCCCATGAAGGTCGCGAGCAACACACCTAATGAAACCGCGCTCGACCCAATCACCAATTGCAGCAATTGGTACCAAACAATTTCGTAGATCAGCGCGGAACAGCCGCTGCCGACAAACAAAATTAGCAACAACGGAAGAGCGCGAGATTCCGCCGTTGGCTGGTCATCCACAGTCATTTGGAATCCTCTGCCCGCCCGGGAACGTCTTGCGCCCGAGCTTTAGTTGCGGGCTGATGAGTGGCACTCCTCGGTAGAGGCGCATTCGCAGAAAGAACTCCCGGGCTGCCGGGCCAGTGAGATTTGGAGTTACTTTCGCGACGAAGCAGAATGATTAGGAACGCTTTGCGGCGCAGTCTACTGAGTTCTTGCCCTGCGGAAAGGCGCTCTTCATCGTATCGTCGTCAGTTGTGCACTTGTATTCCACCTTCACCTCGCCGTTGCGCCCTGCTTTCCAGGATCCAGTTTAGGAGGCCTTGCGGGTGCGAGGGCGGGTATTTCCAAACCGAATCGGGAATCAGTTATTGCTGGCAGTTTGGACACGCGGGAGAGCAGAGAAGATTGGAACTGGTTTCGTCGTTCCGGTTCCAATGGTACCTAAAAAATGAAAAAGGAAACCGCGGTTGGGCCACCCTTCCTTCAAGAAACACGATCGAATAGCCTTGACAGAGGTGTTATATGAGGTGTTTCATTCTGCTAATCGGTGACGGGGAGGTTCGGGCGATGAAGCGCGGAATTGGCAGACTATTAGCTGTTGTCGGCTTGTTGATCGCGGTGATGCCCACCTCGGCGCATCATTCGGTGCAGGCGCAGTTCGATCTCAATAAACCGTTCACGGTAACGGGTGTCGTAACGAAAGTGGAATGGATCAATCCCCACTCCTACCTGTATCTCGACGTGAAAGACGATAGTGGCACAGTGAAGCGTTGGGCCTTCGAGATGGCGGGCCCAGGAGCGCTCCGCAGGGCGGGGCTCAGCCGGGCGGACCGCGGAGGGCTGAAGGTCGGGGACACCATCACTGTGAATGGAGTGCGCGCCAAAGACGGAACCGATTCAGGCCTCATCAAGGACTTGACACTTCCCGATGGCCGCAAGTTCACGATTTGGACCCAGGACCCGAACGCCGAATAAGCGAGTTTGGAGGGATGCGATGAAGCAACCATGTCTTTTCTGCATCTTCGCATGTGCGGCTTTGTGCCTTAGTTCTGTGCGCGTGACAGCCCAGGGAAACCAGTCCACTCCGCGAACCGCGGACGGGCACCCCGATCTGAACGGAGTTTGGAACGGCAACGCAGCGTCCCCGTTCGCCAAGACCGAAGATCCACTCGCGGCAAATCTCAGTTCCAGAGACGGCACCCTGTTGAACTTCGAGCGCGACGGCACTCTCATCCGCAGAGCCAATCCCAATAGGCCTCTGTATAAACCGGAGTTCTGGGAAAAGGTTCAAAAGCTGGATCAGAACGGGAACACCGAAGACCCGTCGTTCGGTTGCATGCCCGCAGGAGTGCCGCGCATGGGCCCACCTGCCAAGATCGTTCAGACGCCCACGGAGATGATCTTCCTTCACGTCAGTGGCGGAGCCCAGGGCTGGGGTGATACGTTCCGCGTGGTCCCTACGGATGGCCGGCCCCACACCCCGCTTGAGGATTTGGATGGGACGTGGAAAGGGGAATCGTTAGGCCACTGGGAGGGAGATACCCTGGTCATCGACACGATTGGTTTCAACGACACGAGCTGGCTCGATATTGGCGGCTATTTCCATAGCGAGAACATGCGCGTCATCGAGAGGCTTCATCGCGAGGGGAACACACTCACTTGGCAAGCCACAGTCGAAGATCCCGACGTGCTGCTGAAGCCCTGGGCCATGAGCCCTCGCACGCTAAAGCTCAACCCCGATCCCAAGGCCGTGCTGGCTGAAACGCTGCCCTGCGTTGAGAGAGATTTGTCGCACCTGGTGACCAAGGAACATCACTAGAAGCTTTCTTAATGAATGGTCTTTGTGGGTCGCGGCTTCAGCCGCGACATTCAGAGATCTGAAAAGCAAGGGCTTTAGCCCCTGAAGTGCCGGCGTGTTTGAATGGCTGGCAATTTATGCGATGAGTTCTAGGAAAACATCATTAAAAAGCGAGTCATGATCCGCCGCTTCCTCTGCTGCATCTTAATT
The DNA here is from genome assembly GCA_963768275.1 of uncultured Acidobacteriota bacterium. GTDB lineage: Bacteria > Acidobacteriota > Terriglobia > Acidiferrales > UBA7541 > Palsa-360. The sequence goes on along the minus strand of CAVYHH010000025.1, from coordinate 4,610 downwards.
GCGGGAACGCTGGCCGTTCCGTGTGCACGTGCACAGGACGCGGCCGCGACCATCAAGTCTGCCGAGTATGCCCTCGGGATGATCCGCGGTCCCCAGCGAATCGACGCCGTCTCCACGCTCGAATACTGGGGCACGGGATCTACTTATGCGTTCGGTCAGTCCTACCGCCCGGACATGCCCTGGCCGGCATTCAAAGTGACCTATCACGCCAGCTTGAGTTACGCAGTTCCGGCGATGCGTGTCGATGTGATGCGCTCGAATCCGGATGGACTCGTGCAGGGCGGAGGAGGGCTGCCTCTCGCGGCGCCTCAGCGGCAGATCCAGGTGGTGAGCGGTAAATTCGCTTGGAACGAGTCCGTGCCGGGTGGCGGTTTCATTCCCGGGAGCACAGCGACTCCGGTTCCGGCTGAGCTCAAGGATCGGCTTTTGCAGCTTTGGAGCACTCCCTTCGGAGTTCTCAAGATGGCCGTGCAGGCGGGCTCGAGTGCGAAGGTCACGACGGAAGCGGGACCCACCGTCATCACGTTTCCACTCTCAGGGACGCTCGAAGGGATCACAGTGAAAGCGACCCTCAACGCCAAAAACCAGGTCGAACGCGTCGAGACCCGAACGGACAACCCGGTGCTCGGCGATTTGATTACGGAAACCACATATTCGGACTACAAGGACCTCGGCGAGATCACGAGCGACGTCCTGTTCCCATCGCACATCGTTCAAAAGCAGGGCGGCTTTCCGGTCCTGGACCTGACCATCACCAAAACCGACCCCAACAATCCATACGTGGTCTTCCCTGTTCCTGACAACGTTGAAAAGACTCCGCCAGGCCCCGCTCCCATGAACGTTGAAATGCAGAAGGTGTCCGACGGCGTGTGGTACATCACCGGGGGCACGCATCACAGCGTGGCCGTGGAGTTCAAAAACTACGTAACGCTTATCGAATGCCCTCTGAATGACGATCGCGCCGTAGCCGTCATCCAGGCAGTCAAGAAAACGATCCCCAACAAGCCGATCCGATACGTGGTCAATTCACATCACCATTTCGATCATGCGGGCGGCCTGAGGGCCTGCGTGGCCGAAGGAGCCACCATCCTGACCGCGGCCGAAAACAAGCCATATTACGAAAAAGTATGGGCAATGCCGCACACGCTGAGCCCGGATCGATTGGCCAAGTCGCCGAAGAAGCCCGTCATTGAAGCAGTGGGCGACAAACGCGTGATCACGGATGGCACACGGACCCTGGAGCTCTATCATCTTCAGGGGAGCAACCATGCCGATACGTTGTTGATCGCCTACCTCCCGAAGGAGAAAGTGCTCATCGAGGCGGATGTGTACAACCCCGCGCCTCCCAATGCCGCGCCTGGTCCGGTCTCGCAGGAAAGCGTGAACCTCTACAACAACATCAACCGCCTGAAGCTCGACGTGCAGCAGATCGCACCGCTTCACGGCCGTCTGGTGACCATCAGCGATTTGAAGGCGTCGATCGGACAGAACTAGTCCGCATTTCCCACAAGAATAATCCGAGTTTTCCCAGGAATTCTTAATTTCCGCGAGAATAGCCGCCTCTTGTGGCGCCAGCGTCCCGCTGGCGTTTTTCTTCACGCCGCGCGGGTGGCCCGGGCTTTGACTTTGAAGTCCAGGCGCCCCATCTGTCATCCGCCTCGGCGGACGTTACAGGTGAGGCTTTTGATTTATTCCTCAAGGGTAGAAGCCAGCTCAAATATAGGCTTTGTGGGTCGCGGCTTCAGCCGCGACATTAAAAGACCAAGAAAAAGTGGGCTTTAGCCACTGACGGCCTGTCGAGTTGTCGATTGGAAAAACAAATGGGGGAGAAAGGCGGTTGCCCTTCTCCCCCAAGTACGCTGCTTGCAAGAACTAGCCGCCGATCGGCGTGCTAGTAGCGGTTGGAGTCGAACCATCCGTGGTTTGGCGAATCACACCGCTCTGGTCCGTGAAGAACCGCCGCTGACCCGTAGTGTTTTGAGTCGTAGGGGCTGCGAGAATTGTGTATGTATAGACGATGCCATTCGCGGCTGCCGCGCCTGCCTTGTACGTGAAAGCGTATCCGCTCTTGATCGGAGCGGCGATGCCAAGCAGGTTGTCAACCAGGTCCGCCGCGGTGGAAGACGGCGTGGTCGAGGGACCCAGTGCGGAAAGGTTCGTGGTGGGAGCAGTAATGTAGGTCGTCTCATAAGCCACGATCGATGTGTTATACGTGCGCAGCGAGGCGACGGCAGAGGCCTCGTTGGCCGCCATCTTGGAACGCAGCAGGTTCGGGATGGCGATGGACGCGATGATCAAAATGATCGCGACGACGATCAACAATTCGATGAGTGAAAAGCCCCTCTGTTTATTGCGCATGAATTTCCCTCCTCAGAAGATTCCGTTATTTGACTCCGACATCGTGCCCTGCACTGAGACATTGCATGTGGCTTGCCTTTTGCCAACCCGGCAACATCTCTGGATTGAACGAGTTACAATCGGTCCAAAATGACGACTCAACGCCACTGTCCAGTTGGCACACCATTTGTACGTGTGGAATACAATCAGCAAAAAGGCGGGTGGCACAGCCTTTGAAACGGCTTTGATTTTCCGGGTGGCCGGGCGGGTGCCCCGTCCTTCGGTTTTTGAAGGGCGGGGCTTTTGACTTATTCCTTAAGGCTAGTCAGGCGATCCAGTTCGCGATGAAATCCCCGGCCACAGGCTAGAGGCAGGGGAACCAAAAGCCCCGCCCTTGAAAAGTCGCCAAGGACGGGGCACCCCAAGTTCAGAATCACAATTCCGAGTCAACGTGCGGGGGTAATATTAGAGCGCAGAGAGCAGCCAATCTCGCGGCATGTGAAAAGTTGGGCAACCCGTCCTAGGGCTTCGGATCGCGCTTCTCGTCGTCCGCCTCGAACTCGATGTGAAACGAGTTCAGGGGACCTTTGAATATCGCTCGGACGTGGGGCTTCCGGTACAAAGCGTAGAAGACCACCACGAAGAAAAAGATCAGGGCAAGCAGGCACAAGGTGAGCAGCATCGTGGTCTCCGGCTGCTACTTGTGTACAGTCCGAACGGGCGGCGTCGGGATCGGCCCAAACGTAGCCTTCGACTCCGCAGCCGCCTTGATCGCTGCGGCAAGTTCCTTCGCCTCCGCGGTCTTTTTCTTGATCTGATCAGTGGTGTTATTTGCCTGTCCAATCAGCTTTTCTAAGAGATCAGGTATCTTGCCGATGCCCTCGATTCGCATCCAACGCGGAGCATCGTTGAACAACCATTCCTCAATTTCATCGCGGTCCTCGTTGTTGAAGTTACCGCTGGCCTTTCGCAGCGCAATCCCCCATTGATTGCCGATTCGCGAGTACCCAATGGTCCGATTCCAATAGTTGCCGATTTCATCGCTGTTGCCGGTGATTTGGACCCACGCGGCGATGCCCAGATTCAGCTGTTTGAGCGCCGCGTCCAGTTCGGCGATGGTTTTACCCAATTCATCCGATGCGGAATTCAAACCTGTCGCAATGATAGAGAGTTGACGAAATGCAGCTTGCACCCTTTCGGGTGCGGAGGGTTTGTCTGACATCATGTTCTCCTCTAGCGTCAGCTAGAAGTCGTCCGCCTTACAGGCGGCGGGATCGAGGGATCTGCGGTGCATGCACCGCCTCAACCCAAAAGCAGATTACCACAAAACGAGAGCGGGTGGAAGTAACCAATTGTGTTATCTTTAATAGATGCCAACAGTTTGTCTGTTCTGCGACAACCCGGCGGGCAGTAAAGAGCATCTTTGGGCCGCGTGGATTCACCGGCGGAAGGACTTCGGGCCACTCCGCGTCCAGATTGGCGACTCACCTAAGGAGATCAGGAACGACCCCGAGCAGAAAATCGATACGGTTTGCACCAAGTGTAACAACGAATGGATGAGCGTTCTCGAACAGCGAAACCTTCCACTGATCAGTTGCCTGCTGCAGGACATTGCCACCCCGCTGGACGTCGAGCAGCAAACCTCTCTTTCGGCTTGGGCGGTCAAGACGGCGATGGTTCTGGACTCGGTGAAGGACCAGACGACGAATCCCTTGTTCTACCAAAAGGCCGAATGCGTCAACATACGCGCGAGTTTCACGATTCCGGATCGAACCCGCGTCTGGATTGGCAGGTCCTCCATATCTGGGCTTGGTGCGTACGGAACAGACCTCGGCATCATCGCTCCGGATTCGCGAAGAGTCGGTGTAGGCATGGCGACCACGATCGTCGTCGGGCATCTCGCCGTTCAGGTTCTGTCGGTGCACATCTATCCAGAATACACGGTCGAAAACGCCGAGGACATCCAACCCAAACCCGGCGACTGGGCCAACATGCTTGTTCCGATCTGGCCCATCGGTCGTCACTCCGTGATGTGGCCAGCGCAAACCACGTTCACGGGCGGCGGTCCGCGCTCAATTGCAACGCTCATGGATCGCTGGAGAATCGGGAAAGCGGTTCCGGCGATCAGCCCTCAGCATTCGCCCGGCGAGGCCAAAAAGTAAAATCAAAGCAAAATCCGGACGACGCCTCCCGGCGCGTCCTTCAAAAAACCTCGTTTTTCTTGGAAGAGTGGTGCGCCCGGAGAGATTCGAACTCCCGGCCTTCTGGTTCGT
>CAVYHH010000024.1:0-243194 GCA_963768275.1 uncultured Acidobacteriota bacterium | reverse complement strand
GCAGGAGGCCTCCGGTTCAAATCCGGACGCCCCGACCAAACAATCAATTTCAATAAATTGCAGCGAAGAATTTCATGTATACCGACCGATATGGCACTGGATCCAACACATTCCTCTTTAGATCTTGAAGCAAGTGTGGGCGAACGGTCTGCGAATCTCAGATCGGATATGGCGTTGGGGTTCTTCGGATCGTGATCCAGCGCAACTCGGTGAACTCCTCGAGAGCGGCTTTGCCGCCAAATCGGCCCCAGCCGCTGTCCTTCACGCCGCCGAAAGGCATCTGCGGCTCATCATGAACTGTGGCGCCGTTAATGTGGCAGATCCCGGATTCGAGACGCTCGGCAAGCTTCATCGCCTTGTTGGTATCGCGGCTGAAGACGGCGCTGGAGAGGCCGTATTCGGTGTCGTTGGCTACTCGGAGCGCTTCGCCGGCGTTCGACACGATCACGATGGACGCCAGAGGACCAAACGACTCTTCGTGATAGACGCGCATCTCTGGCGTCACGCCGTACAGTACCGTTGGCATGTAGCAAGGACCTTGCGATTTTCCGCCACACAGTATTTTGGCGCCTTTGGCGAGAGCATCGTCGACGAGCGCTTGAACGCGGTCGATGGCGGCCTTGTTGATGAGCGGACCGATCTGCGTATCGGGCTGGAGCGGATCGCCCACCTTGAGGGCGCTCGCTTTCGCGGCGAGCTTGCGGCCAAACGCTTCGGCGACCGGATTCTCCACGACGATCCTTTCCGTGGACATGCAGATCTGCCCCTGATTCATAAAGGCGCCAAAATTCGCTGCCGCTACGGCGGAATCAACATCGGCGTCGTCGAGAACGATCATGGGCGCCTTGCCGCCCAGTTCCAGAAGGGCGCGCTTGAGATGACGGCCCGCCTTTTCGGCGATGATCCGGCCGACTCTTGTCGAGCCCGTAAAATTGATCCTGCGCGTTTTCGGGTGCGCGATCAGCTCATCGACGACCTCCGCGGCATCAGCGGGGGAATTCGTAATTACATTGATCACACCTTTTGGTATGCCGGCTTCATGGAATATCTGTGCGATCGCCAGATGCGTGGCGGGAGTTTCCTCCGAAGCTTTGAACACCACTGTGTTTCCGTACGCGAGCGGCATGGCGACAGCCCGCATGCCAAGAATCATGGGCGCGTTCCACGGCGCGATTCCCACGACGACGCCGACCGGCTGGCGAGTGGCCATCGCCACGGTGTCGGGAAGGTCGGAAGGAATAATTTCACCGATGAGCCCGTACGCTTGCGCCGCCGCCTCGCGCAATAGTCCAGCCGTGAAAATGCAATTGAACATTCCCCATCCGAACGTTCCTCCCATCTCTTCGGCCATGGTCCGGGCGATCTCGGGCTGGCGGCGGTCAAGAATGTCCGCGGCCTTGAGGAACAAGCTGCGGCGCAGTGCGGGCGGAGTGGCGCTCCATGCGGGAAACGCGGCCGCAGCGGCGTCAATCGCGCGACGCGCATCCGCGCGCCCGGCCGATGAAAACTTCGCAATGATTTCGCCGGTAAACGGATTCGTTTTCTCAAACGTACGGCCGTCGCGCGCGCCTTGCCATTCGCCGTCAATGAACAACTGTTGGTTTTGCAGCGCCGTGGTGTGCATGGAATTTCCTTTCACCCTTGAGAATTGTCCGCAGCCGTCCAGGCTCCCGTGGCCTGGACCCACTGGGTTCGATTGCCTCGGAACGTTGTACCACGTTTATCCTCTTTGGGTTCGGCCTGATGAAATACACAATCGAATATTCATTCTTATAAAAGGGTGGGTTAATTTCAAATCCGAAATTTGAAATTTCGGGTTCTCCTTCGGCGGGAGACCGCAGCGATCCGGCTTCACTTTGCTATTTTTTTCTGGTGACGTCTTCGATCGACAGCAGGATCATCTGCGTCCCGCCCTGCGGTTCGATGCGCCGGGCGTTGAGGATCATGTGCCGGACCCCGAGATGCTGGAATTTGTGGCGCACTTCAAAACCGTCGATGCGCGTGTTATGCGCCGTGATCTCGTGAAACAATTCGCGAAGCTTGGGAATATCCCACTGGTGGTTGCCGAGTTCGTAGATGAGGCGTCCCCGCGTCTCCTCGGGCGAAACTTGAAAGGTTCGGTAGAACACGGGATTCGCCAGCGCGACACGCAAACCTTCGTCCAGAACCAGGATCGATTCGCGCGCGTTTTCGATAAGCGCCTCGGCGAAAGTGCGCGTCTGATCCAAGGTTCGCTTCAGGCTGTCGATGTCCTGAAAGCTGAGGACGGCGCCCTCGATCTTATCTTCCCAGGTTTTGTAAGGCCGGACACGAAGCAGGTACCAGGGGCCATCCTTTAATCGCACTTCCCTTTCCAGGAACACGGCGTTTTCTATGGTGGTCCTGGTGACCTGCTCCAGGTCATCGGGTTCGATGTTCGACCGGATTTCGCCCAGCCGCCTGCCCACATCCCCGGGAAGCAAATTCAACAATTTTTCGGCCGGCAGCGTAAAGCGCCGGATGCGCAGATCGTTCCCGACCATGACCACCGGGAGATTCACGTTGGTCATGAGATTGAGCTGGTCGTTGTTGGCCTGGGTCAATTCGGCGTTGCTGTTTTGCAATTCCTCGTTGAGCGTGGAGAGTTCCTCGTTGCTGGACTGCAACTCTTCCTTGGTGGTTTCAAGTTCCTCGTTGGTGCTCTGCAGCTCCTCGTTGGCGGACAGAATTTCCGCGTTGGCCGACTTGAATTCTTCGAGAGTGGTCTCGTGTTCATCGATCAGGGTATGAAGCTGCTCCCGGAGATGCGCCACTTCCTGATTCGTCCGCGCCAACTCGCGCGAAGCTCTTCCCTTTTCCGTCTGCTTTTCGAGACGGCGACTGCCGGCCGCGGTGGACGATACGGGCCGGACCGAATCCTGAAACGCGATGATGTATAACCGTTCGGCGGCGGATTGGCCCCGCAAGGGAATTACTTCCAGATCGATTTCGCGCGTGCCGCCGTTGGCCGCGATGCGCAGGCCTTCTTTACGTACGGGCCTGTTTTCCTTTTTTGCCCGGTTCAGGGCGTCGCGGAGATCCACCTGGAGGTCTTCGCGAGCCATTTTCGAAAGGCTGAACGTCGGATGGCCGGTCGCGGGCTCCAGATAAGGCCCGATCTTCCCGCGGAATTGCACGATTTCCATTTCGTCATTTACGACAATGCTCCCGGGAACGAAGCGGTGCGCCAGAATCCGCTCCACTTCCCGATCCACGTCAAATCCCGTATCCAGGGTTTTTGGAGAGTGCGTCGATTCCAGCCGAGGGACGGCGTATTCCGGTCCCATGAAGTGCGCGACCACGCGCGCATTGGACCGCTTTTTCTGGTAGATCTTGTTTTTCTTGTCGATCAGCGTGAACAGGTCCTCGAACGATCCCAGGCTTTCCGACGGTCCCAGCATCAGATACCCGCGAGGTTTCAGGGCATAGTAAAACGTGGGAATGGCGCGTTTCTGCAAGATAGGACCGAAATAGATCAGCAAATTCCGGCAACTGATCAAGTCCAGGTTGGAGAACGGCGGATCCTTGATGACATTCTGTTTTGCGAAAACGCACATTTCCCGGACGGATTTATGGATCTGGTATCCTCCGTCGTGGCGAACGAAGAAACGGTTGAGCCGTTCCTTGGAAATTCCCGCAACCTCATTGGCCGCATAGACGCCGCTTCGCGCCCGGTCGAGGGCGAAATCGCTGATATCCGTCGCGAAAATTTGCACGGACATCTGAGGGATAGTAGGGGACTTGCGCCTTTTGTCGTAGCCCCACAAAAATTCGAGAAAAATCATCGCCAGGGAGTAGACCTCCTGCCCCGTGGAGCAGCCGGGAATCCACACCCGGAGAGGGCCGTCCTCTGGTTTGCGGTCCTGCAAGATACTGGGGAGTATCTTATGATACAGAGTTTCAAACGCTCCCACTTCGCGGAAAAATTCGGTGACGTGAATCAACAGGTCCCGGTACAACGCATCGAGTTCCGTCGGGTTGCTTTCGATGTGGCGGAGATAATCCTTCAGCTTCAAGATGTGATGCAGGACCATTCGCCGCTTGATGCGCCGCTGCAGCGTGGTCTGCTTGTAGTGCCTGAAGTCCACTCCCATCGCTTTCTGCAGGAGGGCGAATAAAGCGTCTAAATCGGACGGCGGCCCCGTTACGTCAGGGTCCAGGGACTCTGCCGGGATTCGGCCTGCAAGGGAGCGGCGGCTGATCCGAGCCAGTTCCCGGGCGATGTCCTTGGGCGGCAAAACAAAATCGATGCTTCCTCCGCGGATCGCATTCCCCGGCATGTCAATGTATTTTGCGGACTTCTCATCCTGCGCAAAGGTGATCCCGCCGGCAACCTTGACGGCAATGCACCCCTGCGTCCCATCCGAAGCGGTGCCCGACAGAATGATTCCAATGGCCTGATCGCCACGATCGTTCGCCAGTGCAGTCAAGAAATAATCGATCGGAAGGTGTGGAGCATGGGTGGCCTCGCGCTCGACGAGCACAAATTTGCCGCCGGCAATTCCCATCGTCTTGTTCGGCGGAATCACGTAAATGTGATCGCGCTCCAGCGGCATGCCGTCTATCACTTCCGCGATGGGAATTTTCGTGAAGCGGGAAAGAATCTCCGCCAAAACACTTTGATGGTCGGGATCGAGGTGGGGAACGAGCACATAGGCCATCCCTGTCTTTTCAGGAAGGCTGGTCAGCAATTCCTTGAACGCCTCAAGCCCTCCGGCCGAAGCGCCGATTCCGACAATAGGAAATGAATCTGCATTGGACGGCTCCGGCGGAGGCGCCGGGCGTGAACTTTTCTGATTGGGCTTGGCTACTTTTTGGGTAGCGCCTCTTGCACTATTCACGGAAATTCTCGACACGCAAAATCGTGGCGCCTCGAAAAGTCGAATCAAGCTATGCCCGTCGGAAGAACTACCAGAGAGCCTTGGACCAGACGCCCCACGCCATTGGCGAAGCGTATAGTACTCCAACCGTACTAAAATTTCCCTAATTACCGCAGTATTTAGAGCGGCAAAGAAGAGAGCGGGGTTACAGGCGCGCTAATACGTATTTCCACGGGTGGCCCCAGTGGCACAGACTTCAGTCTGTGGGGGTTAGTCCTTGCAAGGACGAAACCCCACAGACTGAAGTCTGTGCTACTTAAAGCTTCACGGCCCCTTCCGAATCCACCACAGAACCTTTCCTACAATCTGCCACTTTCTGTCTTTTTCCACGGTGACGGGGCTGTAATCGCGATTTTCCGATTCCAACAAGTGCACTCCGTCGGCCGCGATGAAACGCGCCAGGGATAGTCCGTTCTGGCGGTGCCAGGCCACCACAATTTTTCTGTTCAATTCTTCCGGATTCGTCTGCGAACCATCCACTGCCACGATGTCCCCGTCGTTGATGAGCGGACTCATGGAAGTCCCCTTCACGCGAAGGCAGTTGGTCTGCACCGGGTCCGGACACCAGAACGCGGGCGCCGCGATCATCTCCTCCGCCATGGCGTTGTCAAAATCGGCGAATTGGCCGCCCGTCTGTCCGATCGTCCCCACTTGCATATCGAGGAGAGGAACCGCGACCATTTGCATTTTTGGAGCGCCAATGGGTCTCTTCCTCTTCACGCCGCTTCCGGCTCGCACGATTTCAAAATCCACGGACGTCGACATGCGCGCGATGGAGCGCGTGCCAGGGAACATCTGGCGGAGGTCGGAACTCTTCAGGCCAGCTCTGGCCCAGAACAACCAGCACTCGGGCTGGCCGGCCATATTTCCAAGCTGGATAAAACATCTTGAGGTGGGTTCCTGCTTTCCAGTTTCCCAGCGCGATACAGCCATAGCGGAATAATGCAGGCGGGATCCGAAATCGGACTGGCTTAGGCCCAGGCGTTGTCGGAGGCCAAAAATCGCGCTCGACCAATCCGGCACGTTCAAAGCTTGTTGCATAGGTGTCACCTTCCGTGCCAACCATTTCCATCAGCACTAAGTATATAGTCTGGACATGAAGATCTCCTGAAAGATTTACCCCTCTTGCATGCAATTTCCGGCGGGGCAGTCTTCCTATTTGCTGATCTTATATATCTTCTAGATCATAATAAAGCGAAATCGCGTTAATTTTTGTAACCTGGAGACTCCGGCATGACTTTGTAGCGCCCGCCTTCAGGCGGGCACGTTGCAATCAAGCAGATGCCCGTCCGCCGCGGCGGACGGGCGCTACAAAAACATGCCAATCTTGAGTTCTGACGCAGACTTTTCGGGTCCAGGGCTCTTCTTCGCCATTCGACGACCTTCATGGAGCCACTAGTAGGGCCCTGCCCTGACCTTTGCAGTCGCTTAATTCCTCCGTGAAACCTTTGCGTGTTACTCTGCGTAGTATGAATGTGAATGCGGCAGCCACAAGTTCGAATGGATTTGCGATCCGTGCGGAACGGGTCTCCCGCCATTACAAGATGGGAGAGGCGCTGATCCGCGCCGTGGATGAGATTTCGCTCGAAGTCGGAGCGGGGGAATTTCTGGCGCTGCTCGGCGCCAGCGGATCTGGCAAGTCCACGCTGCTCAATCTGATGGCGGGACTCGACCGGCCATCCTCTGGGGCGATCCTCGCTCTGGGGCGCGACCTGGCCACCATGTCCAGCGAAGATTTGGCGGCGCATAGGAACCGGACGATTGGCATCGTGTTTCAATCCTTCCAGCTGCTTCCGCGAATGACTCTGGAGGAAAATGTCGAGCTGCCCCTGCGCCTAGCGGAAGTGCCGCGCGCGGATCGCCCTGCGCGCGTGCGAGAGGCACTGGAGCGCGTCGGCCTGGCCGCGCGAACCCGGCACCGCCCCACCGAGCTTTCCGGTGGCGAGCAGCAGCGCGCGGCAATCGCCCGCGCGCTCGTCAACCAGCCGAAGATCTTGCTTGCGGATGAACCCACGGGAAACCTGGACACCAAAACGGGCGAGGAAATCATGAGTTTGATCGCACAGATTCACCGGCCGCCGTCAGGTCCGGGAAGGACCATCATCATGGTGACGCATGAGCGCGTGCTGGCGGAACGATACGCGGACAGGATCGTCACGCTATCCGACGGCGCCATTTCCCGCGAGGAGCGTTTGCGATGAAACTGGGGGACCTGACCGAGCTCGCCGCTCGGAATTTGCGAGAAGCCGTGCTTCGCAATTCGCTGACGACGCTGGGCATTTCGGTGGGCGTGGCTTCGCTCGTGGCGCTGCTTTCGTTGGGCGTGGGATTACAGCAACTCGTGAACCGCTCGGTCGCGCGCGCAGGATTGTTCGACACGATTTCAGTGCGCGCCCGGCAGAGCGCTCCCTTCGGACAGCCCGGAGGAGGGCGACGCAATCCGCGAGACGCGGCGGATCTGGCGCCCCCGCGGCCTCTCGATGACGCGGCGCGGAGGGAGCTTGCCGCGCTGCCCAACGTCTTGGAAGTGAATCCGGAAGTGCGATTTACGGCCGAGGCGCGGCGCGAACCGATTAGCCAGCTCGTGATGGTGTCGGGCATGGCGGCCTCCTCGCAATCCAGCGGGACGCTTGACGGCTTGAACGGGCATTTCTTCTCAGGCCCGGACGCCGAAGAGGCCATCATTCAAGGCGACCTGGCCAAGCGCCTGGTCGAAGTCGGGCAGGCACCGGCGTTGCTTCTCGGCCAGGAAATTACTTTGCGATTTGCGCAGCGGCAGGCGCTGCCTCCGCCTTCCCAGCAGGCTCCAACGGATGCGCCCAATCAGGCGGTCGGCCCCGATGAAGAAGCAATGGGCTTTTCGATTGTGCCGAGCGAGAAGAAGTTTCTCGTTGTGGGAGTCGCGCCGACATCGGACTCAGGCGGCGGCCAGGTCGGCTTTAACAACGCGGGAATGTATCTGCCGCTGGCCGTTGCCGAAAAGCTCCAGGTCGTGCAACAAGGGGACTTGCGTGACATGGCGAGGTCCAATGCAGCGGAGGGCACGCGTTACGCCGCTTTGAACATTCGTGCCAGCAGCCCGACGGCCGTGGCGCAGATCGAGTCCAGCGTCACGCACATGGGATTCGCGGCATTTTCGTTGATCGACGTCACGCGCAACCTGCGCACTTTTTTCGCGATCTTCGATATGTTCCTGGGAATTTTCGGGAGCCTGGCGCTGGCGGTCGCTTCGCTGGGAATTATCAATACGCTGGTCATGGCCATCCTCGAGCGCCGCCGCGAAATTGGGGTCCTGAAAGCATTGGGCGCCGCGGATCGCGACGTGCGGCAATTATTTTTCGCCGAAGCGGGCGTGATGGGTTTGGCGGGCGGTTTGTTTGGTGTGCTCCTGGGCTGGGCGATCGGCCGCGCCATTCAATTCGCCACGATGATCTATCTGAAACGGCAAGGCGTAAATCCTCCGAACATCTGGTCCGTGCCGTGGTGGCTGATATTAGGCGCGATCGCCTTCGCGGTGGTGGTCAGTCTGGCGTCCGGGATTTATCCCGCGTCAAGGGCGGCGCGGCTGGATCCAGTCGAGGCGCTGCGGTACGAGTGAGGCGTGATTAGTGACTGGTGATTGGTGACTGGTGATTCGGAAGAAGCAGTTCGTGATTCTTGGTTTGTGATCTCAAATTTGAAATTTCAAATTTGAGATTTGAAAATTTCAATGCTCTCAAAACAGAGGCGCTCGCCTCGATTCGGTTTTCCGCGGGTCACCAGTCACTAATCACCAGTCACTTCGCTGTCAGAGTGAATCCCGCAAGCAAACAGCGAGACCCCAATGACGCGAAAATCCCCGCACAAAAAATTAACCGGGGCGCTCAGCTGAGGGGCCGGAGCACCCCGGTCTTCCCTGTCCGCCTCCGCAGGTGGCGGGCAAGACTCGGACTACGCGGCGTGTTCGTCGCCGCGCAGAAATTCGTATCGTTCGATCTGGGCTACCACTCCGATGCGGCCAGGCTCGTCCACTTCGGCGCGCTTGATGCGGCCGAGGCAGCGAACCTTCACGGGTCCGGCGAGCGTGATTTCATGGGGTAGCGTCAGCAAAATCTCCACCGGCGAACCGCTGGAGACCTCCTTTGGCAGGAAGAAATAGACCCCGCGCGAACTCACATCCCGAGATTCCGTCGTAGCCTCACCGATCGCCGAACCGCTGGTCCAGCGAACGATCATGGGTAGCCGAATCTGAAACCGCTGTGTCGCGCGTCGCTCTTCGGCTGTCAAGGTGTTATCCTCCGGATTCATTCCGCTACTGTTCACGCTTACGAGATTACGTTTGGGGGATGAAACGCTCAATAGCGCGGGAGTCCCGATTCTAGGGGGGGCAATTTGGTACGCACGTACTAGGATGTAGGGCTAGCCAAATCTAAACTAGGTGGCATCTCAGAATTGCCCGGAAATACCAGAAAATAATACAATTACAGGCTGTTCTTCCCATGGCAAAATCTCGTACCTATCTTCTTTTTCCGGGGCTGAAAGCGCTGGCGCATGCTTGCCGAGGGCATTGTCCGGGTATTCGGAATTCATACGGGGTTGTGCGCCCTGAAAGGGCGCAGGGAGTCCTTCCGCCCTGTCAGGGCGGACAATAAATCCGGGTGCACGTTACCCGGGGCGTTGCCCCGGGCTGGTATCCGCCGCGCCGTAGGCGCGGGACCGAGGTTTCAGGGGAAGGAAACTCCCAAAATGCGATTGATGAGATAGTTCAAAAGACTTTCAGGAAGGAACGGGTTCTAGGAGGCTAGGCCTGATCGATGAGGCGGTGGTGAATGGCGTAGAGGGCAAGCTCCAGGCGGTCGGAAACGCCGAGCTTGTCGAAGATATTGTGCAGATGATTCTTTACGGTCTGTTCGCTGATGAAAAGTTTTTCGCCGATTTCTTTGTTGCGGTAACCCTGCGCGACCAGTTGGACGATTTCTTTTTCGCGGTCGCTGAGCAGCGGCTTTTCGCGCCGCGGGCCGCCGTCGGAGGACTTGGAAAACGCCTTCATCACTTCCGCGGTCATGTGATTATCGAGCCAGATTTCGCCGCCATGGACTTTGTGAATGCTGCGCACCAGCAGGTCGGTTGCGGATTGCTTCAGCACCACGCCCCGCGCGCCAAGCCGCATCGCGCGGACCACGTCGCGATCATCTTCAGCGGCCGTGAGCACCACAACGCGCGTGGGCAGCTGGTCGAAATTCACTTCCTCGAGGACTGCGAGTCCATCCTTGTCCGGCATGCGCAGGTCGAGCAACAGAATGTCGGGCTTCAGTTTAGCCAGCATTTTGATGCAATCGTTGCCGTTGGAAGCCTCGCCGACGATGGTGATTTCATCATCGCCGTCGAGCAGTTTGCGCAGACCTTCACGGAAGATGGCGTGATCGTCGGCCATCAGGACACGGATTTGTTGTTTCGTCGTTTTGGCCATATCAGCCGAGAGGAACCTCTATAGTCAAACGTGCGCCATGACCAGGAGTGGATTCCACCGTCAACACACCACCAACGCTGCGGGTTCGCTCCTTGATAGAAATCGGCCCCAACCGGAGGCGGTCCAACTCATCCCCGGTAAAACGGCCGGCGAAGCTAAAGCCTTCCCCGTTGTCGTCCACCACCAGGACTACTTCCCCTTCATTCTGCCATAGTTTTACCACGACGTGGGAAGCATGCGCATGTTTTTTCACATTGTGTAACGATTCTCTATAGATCTGGAAAAGGTCGCGGCAGATGCGGTCCGGGATCTGCAGTTCGGCGGCATCGATAAGCAAATCGAGCGCCAGCGCGGATTCGTTGCGGAATCGCTCGGCAAAGCCCCTCATCAAGTCCACCAAATCGGCGCTCTGGACCCGGAGTGGGCGCATATCGGTGACCATGCGGCGGAGTTCATCTGTCTCATTTCGCACCGTTTGTTGCAAGGACGTGAGTCCGCCGACCGCCTGGTCCGGATCGGTGGGGACCTTGCGCCGCAAAACGTCAAGCTGGATATCCACGCTGAGCAGGGTTTGCAGGATGCCGTCGTGAATTTCCCGGGAGATACGGCTGCGCTCTCCCTCGATGGCATGCGCGCGGATATGGCGAAGCAGGAAAAGGTTCTGAAGCGGCTGCCCGAGATGGCGGACGATTCGCTCCAGCCATTGCAAGTCCTGAGGGAGGAACCGCCGGTGCGCGTTGCCGAGCATAAGGCGGCCAACGGGCTGGCCACCGAGGTCAAGCGTGACCCCCAGAACCGAGCGCCAGCCAAGCTCCTGCCGCATGGGGCCCGGCAAGCGCGGAAGATCCTTCAGACGGCGCCCATCTTTCCGATTCCAGCCGAATCCCTCGCCGGCTCCTTCAAGCTGGTTCCAGCACACGCTGGCGTCCGGCTGGTCGAGCAGGAAACCGTCGCTACGATTCACCGGGACGTTTTCCGGCGTAAGTCGTGAATCGTCTCCGGTCACGTACCTCCACACGAAAATGCGCTCAATATCGGTATCTCGAAACGCCAGGATCGCCTCGTCGCAATCGAAGGCGCGAACGAGTTCGGTCAAAACGAGTCGCAGCGATTCCGCCATGCCGCGGTCCACTTCCAATTGCCCCGTAAGCTGCGCGAGAAACTCCTGCTCGGTGGCGTGGCGCCTCTGGCGGCTGCCCAGGAATGCGATGCCCGCCCCGGCGGCAAAGGTTCCGGTGGAAAGCGCAATCCAGGACACCATCTGGTTCCACGCCAGCGGGCCGTTGATGGCCGTTCGAATTAAAAGAGCAAGGGTAACGATGCCGGCCAGCAGGATGGAGCGCCGGGTCCCCACACGAATCCCCGAGGCCAGAGCTACGAACAGGTAAACGAACCAGAACGCTACGACCGACCGAGTCAAAACCAGAAATACGGCCAGGGCGGCCAAATCGAGGGGAAGGGGAAGAGGTAACTCTCCGATCCATTGCAGATTTTGCACCAGCGCCAGGACCAGGGACACGATCAAGTAGACGGTCACGAAAAGGACGGCATGCGGGCCGCGCTCGGAAGGAGGGCGGTCCAACAAATCGACGAGGGCCAGCACCATGAAAATGGGGCGGGCGTAGGCAATTTGCCGCTCGAGGTGACGCCGCTCGGCTGCGTGGGGTTGCATAGATTGGGCGAGGCAGTAACTGGAACGAGAATTAGTCTAACAAGATTGGTACGCCATTGGCTCGCCGTGCAAGCCAGGCTTTCCTGGCCTGCAACTCCCGCGGATCCCGCCGCCGAATATTTTCAGCCGGGGCCACGATTTTTTGTCCAAATTCACGGCTTTGAGTGATAATGGGGAACCTTGGCGGGCCCGTGTGGAGTAAGTCGATTGGAACACCGTTACACGCGAAATGAAGTGGAACGCATGATGGGCGTTTCCCGGCGCGAGCTGGATTACTGGACGCGTCTGCGCCTGGTGTTGCCGCGGGCGCGCTGGGGCGAGCGATTTTTCAATTTTTCGGATCTCGTCGCGTTGGAGACGATCAAGCGCCTGGCGGCCCGAAAAGTTCCGGCGAGGCGCATTCGCCGCGCCGTGACCATTCTCCAAACCGAATTGGGTTCGGCGAGCACGCCGCTTTCGATGCTGCGCATTTCGACGAACGGAAGACAGGTGGTCGTGTATCCGCCGGTCGCGACGGCGCGGCCTTTTGAGCCGCTGACGGGACAATTCGTGCTGAACTTCGAGACGTCGGAACTGGCCAAGAAAATTCATGCCCTGGCATCGCGGTCGGCGGAGGAATGGTTTGAATTTGGCATGCTGTGCGACTCCAATACCGAATCGCTCGACCAGGCCGCTCAGGCTTACCGAAAAGCGGTCGACGCGGCGCCGGAATGGGTGGAAGCGCGCATCAACCTCGGAACCGCGATGTATCAACTGGGCCATATGGAGGAGGCGCTGGAACATTTTTCAGTTGCCGTGAAGTTTGAACCGCAAAACGCGCTGGCGGAATTCAATCTCGGCTGCGTGCTCGAACAGCTGGGGAAAACGCCGGAAGCGATCGAGCATCTTTTGCGAGCCGTCGAGCTGGCGCCGTCGCTCGCGGATGCGCACTTGAATCTGGCTTTGGCGTATGAGAAAAACGGGCAAGTACACAACGCGCTTCGGCACCTGTCTTTGTATGTGCGGTACGAGCCCAACGGCCCGTGGGCCGAGTTCGCGCGCTCACGGATCGCCAAATACCGGCCTCCGAGCCCGTCGTCTCCCTCGGGAAAGCTGACGCCCTTTCGGAGAATCCATTAGCCCGGCTGGAACTCGATCGCCGTCGTGAGGCAGTTCAAATTTTAGATATGACCCGGATCGCGGTACGTGGTAAGAGTTAAGTGGATATTGTTGGTTGAGAGAGCTGTTCGATTGGATGGACATGGATCCGAATAGTATTTAAGCTGAGGAAAATTCGAGAAAGCCAAATCTGAAAGGACAAAAACATGATCATTGGGGACCACTTGCGGGCGATCCGCGAAGAAAAGAAATTCTCACAAGGAGAAATTGAAAAACGTACGGGACTGCTGCGGTGTTACATCTCCCGCGTGGAAAATGGACACACCGTCCCCGCCGTGGAAACACTTGAGAAATTCGCCCGAGCCCTCGAAGTGCCTCTGTACCAGCTCTTCTACGACAGCGACAAGCCCCCCGCCCTGCCCAACATTCTGAAGCGCAAGAGTGCGGGAGAAATCGCCTGGGGCAGTTCGGGTAAGGACGCACGAATGCTCGAGAGGTTTCGCCAGCTCCTGAGCCGCACCAAGGAAAGCGACCGGAAATTGCTGCTTTTCATGGCTCAGAAAATGGCGCGGGGGAAAACAGCGGCACACGCATCCGCGGAATAAATTCCCGCACTCGAAAACAATTTCCCGGCTATAGAGCGCGCGGCGCTGGATCCTCGCGGTCGAGCAGGGGCACGAGCGCGCATGTGGCCAGAGTGAACCCGCCGAGGACGGCGAAGCTCGTCTTGAAAGAGCCGGTTAAATCGGCCAGGTGCCCGACGAGCGGAGCGCCGCCCAGAATCATAATTATGCCGAGCATGTTCACGAAACCCATTGCCGCTGCGGCACGGCCCGGAAACAGCTTACCGGCACGCGAGAACATGGCGGCGTAGGGCAGCCCAATTCCAATGCCGACCAGTATTACGGCGGCCAAAGCGGTCGCCAGTGAAATCGCCGAGGGCAAGAACAAAAAGCATCCCAGAGAGACCAGCAGGAGACTCCCGGCAAACAACGGCCGGATCCCCACGTGATGGCGGAGCCATCCGCCCAGCGGTCGCGAGACAATCCCCAGGAGCAGCACGAGCGAGCCAATCATTCCGGCCTTGGTCGCAGGAACCTTCATTCCCTTCGTCAAAAGAACGACCACCCACGAACCCACAACGACGGAAATGCCGAAGGTGGCCATTTGAAAAAGCCCCAAAAGCCAAAGCTGGGGAGCGAGAAGCATGTGATGGAATTTTCCGGGAGGTGAGGGTGGAAATTCCACACGTGGCGATTTGGCAATCCAAATGACGGCTGCGATCAGCACCATTCCGGCACAGACTAAAAATGTCGCGCGCCATCCGGCCAGCTTGTAGATCTGCGGCACCGCGAAAATCACAAATCCGGCGCCGAGTTGGATGGATCCACCGAAAAATCCCTGCGCGACATTCAGCCGCGGGCCCGCGCACCCTTCGTGGATATAGCGCGCGCCTCCCACGAAACAGATACCTGTTCCCATGCCGGTGAAAATCTTGCAAAAAAGCAATTGCCAATAGGCGCCGGCGGCGGCCATGAGGAAGTTTCCCGACCGCGACCCACAACAACGCAATGAGGAGCATGCGCCGGGAACCGAAGCGGTCGACAAGATAGCCGCCCGGAATCTGCATGCCGGCGTGAGTCAGGAAAATGCCGGTGGTCAGAAATCCCGCTAGCGCGTTGTTGAAACCGAACTCGCGCATCAGCGCGCCCGCCAGCGGCGCGTGATTCGTGTAATTGGCGGAATAAGCGAACGCGACGATGCAGCCGCACACGATCGCCACTCGTTGCGCTGATTCGGAAAGCGGCAAGGTTCGCGCCGCGCTCGCGGCAGGAGTACCTTGCAATGCGCTCACCAGCGGCCCCATTTCACATTGATTTTTCGAGGAATTCTCGGCGTTCTTCCGGCAAGGTTCATTTAATTTGGAGTTCCCATTTTTAACCGCGCTGAGATTGGGCTTGATACTACACTGGCCGCCGCGATCCGCGCCACAACGTTTCGGTGAGGAGGGTTCAGTAGCACAGACTTCAGTCTGTGGGGTTCCATTTGATCTTGGCTGGCGCGCAAATATTGTGAGAATGGACCGGAAACCCACAGACTGAAGTCTGTGCTACTTAGAGAGACATTTCACTGGAGCGCAAAGCTAGGGCCAGGATTGCGCCGAGAAAGCAAAGCAGCGACATTTGAATCTCACCGGCCAGGAGCCAACCGCCGCGGCCGACGATCCACCCGAGAAGGTAGCCGCCGAATGCCGCCCCGCCGTAAAGGCTGGTGACAAACATTCCGGAGCCGCGGCTCGACAGGCTGCGGCGCAAGGCCTTCACGTGATACCCGGCGAGATTCACGTACAACACCGCGCTCCCCGTGACTCCGTAGATGAAAGTCAGAAGTTCACGCATCGGCATGGTCGGCGATACTTGGAAAAACAGATATCCGAGCACGGCGATGGAAAGAAGCGATCCGCTCAATACTAGTTTGGGTGAATAGCGATCGCCGATCCACCCGCAGGGGATCGAGAGCAGCGCGCCCAATCCAAAGAAGCCGATGACCTTTCCGGCGTTGATCGGCGAATAGTGGAGAGTTTCGCGGAGAAATGTGGGATAGAGGCCGAGAAATCCGTACATGCTGAGACCGTGAATGACGCTCAGAATCGTGAGGATCACGGTGTTGCGGTTCGCAAGGCTCGCGGCGCCGCCGCTATCCGCTTTGACTTCGGCAGCGCGGCGCGTATCGCTGAACCAGGGGCGCACAGTGGCGGCAATCAGAACCACCATCACGAAACCAAACGCGCCAAACGAGATCATCGGCGCGTGCCAGGAGTCGTAGGACTGGCGGAGTTTTCCGGCGAGGTACGGGCCGAGAAATCCGCCGATGCCGTAACAGAAATTGACGGAGCCGATGGCCGCGGAACGATACCCTGAAAAATAACTGGCGGCCAGCGCGAACATCGACGTGGCCAGCATCGACATTCCGATGCCTTGCGCCGCGAGGCACACAAGCATGGTCCAAAATCCGGGCACGACCGTGGTGAGGGCTGTGGCAGCGGAAAAAATAACAATGCCCGTCAGCAGGACCATCTTTCGCGAGTAGCGCGCGAGCAGGTAGCCGGTCGGCAGGCCGCCGAGTCCCAGGCCCAGAGTGAAAATTGTGGAGAGCAGTCCGGTATTGGCGAGGGAAAATCCGAAAGCCTTGCGGATGTCGGGGGCCAGGACCGGGAACAAGTAGCGGTCCGCGGCCATAAGCATGTAGGAAACCAGAAGGACGCAATACATCGCGATGGCAATGCCACGCGCGTTGGCCGATCCTTCCAGTGTGGTAGGTTGAGTTACCGCAGCTTGGTCCTGAATTGTCTTATCCTCCCGTTTCAGAGAGTGACATCAACAGTTTGCAGAAAAAATACGTTTGTCATTCTGAGCGAAGCGAAGAATCTCTCTGTGCATTGGACTTAAATCGAAGAGAGATTCTTCGCTTCGCTCAGAATGACACCAAAACGGAGTTTTTCCGCAGCCTGATCAAGTGTGCTACGCGATCGGGACGCGGCGAATGGCTCGCCGGATTATGGCTTCCGTGCGGTCACTTCTTATTTTCCAGAATAATCTTCATGCGCTGGTCTTCGTCGGATTCCAGCATGCCGATTGCCTTCTCCAGATCGAGCAACGGGACGACGTGAGTCACGAGCGGCTTAAGTTTAAGCACTCCTCGCGCCACCAAGTCGATCGTGGGGGGATAATCTTCGCCCTTCGCCGCGCGGGTGTTCACGATGTTGAGTTCTTTATAATAGAGCTGGTAGAAAGGCAAGTTAGCTTGCGTGGCCGACGTAATTCCGAACAACAGGAGAGTTCCGCCCAGCCGCGCCATATTGATGGAGTCGGCCAGCGCCGACGGCACGCCTGTGCATTCGATGACGAAATCGGCGCCGTGCCCACCTGTCGCTTCCATTACGCCGCGCACAGCCTCCGGGCCGCTCGACAAGGTCACATCGGCGCCGAGCTCTTTCGCGAGGTTTCGCTTATAGGCGCTGCGCGTAATCCCAATCACGGGATTGGCTCCCCATGCTTTGGCCAGTTGCACGTGAATTTGTCCGGCGACTCCCAGTCCCACGACGACGACGGATTGCCCCGGAAAAATATTGATACGGTGATGACCATGCATGCAGGTGGTCGCGACCTGGATGAGCGGCGCAACGTTGCTATCGATCGCGTCCGGCAATGGATATACGTGGCTGCGCGGAGCCACCAGGTAATCCGCGAATCCGCCGTTGGAATCGCGTCCAACGAGAGATCCGTTGGGACAGAGATTGGTCTGGCCGGCCCGGCAATTGAGGCACATGCCGCAGTAAAGGGCCGGGTCGACGATGACGCGGTCGCCGCGGTGTAGAGTGGCGTCTCCTCCGTCCACCACCTCGCCGATCATTTCGTGGCCCATGATCAGCGGGTGGCGGACGGGGATCGCGCCTTCGTAGATGTGGAGATCGGTCCCGCAGACGCCGCTGTGAGTCACTCGGACGAGGACCTGGTTATGTCCGAGAGCGGGCCGCTCGACTTCCGCAAGGCCCAAATCGCGGGGCCCTCGCAGGACCATAGCTTTCATGAGTGCTGCTTTCGTCAATCCGCGGCCTTGCCGGCATTCCCGGAACCAACGGCGCGGCCCGGAAGAGTGGCGCTGACGACGCTGCGAAATTCCTCGTCCGTCAGCAGGCGCTTGCGCTGGAGCGAGAATTCCTTGATGGCGGCGACAACGCGCATCGCTTCTTCTTCGTTGAACTGAACGCCGAGTTTTCGCAATCCCCACTTTACGGAATCGATCCCGCTTCCCTTTCCAAACACCACGCCGGCCGGAGACTGTCCGACCACGTCCCAGCGGAACGGGAAGAGTTCGGTGGCGTTTTCGACGCCGCAGTTTTCAAACCAACTGGCGATGATGCCGGACTCGATCTGGAAGAGAGCGTCTCCGACAACTTGCCGGTTCGAGGGAACGGCGTGTCCGGAGAGTTGCTGGACGAGCTTGGAGAGGCCGTAGAACTTGTCGTATTTGAGGCCACAGTCGATCCCATAGAGCGTCAGCAGCGCCATCGCGGTGTCTTCCATCGGCACATTGCCGGCGCGCTCGCCGAGTCCGAGGACGGTCGAGTGAACGACTTCCACTCCCTCCGCCAGCGCCATGATCGTGTTGGCCACGCCCATGCCAAAATCCATGTGGAAGTGGGCTTCGAGGCGCTTGTTGATGCGCGCCTTCACGGAACGCACGAGATACTGAATCGAATGCGGGGAAAGCACGCCAAATGTATCGACCAGAGCCAGGGCGTCCATGTGGCCTTCGTTGGCGACGCGCAGGATCAGGTCGAGCACCCAGTTCATTTCGGCGCGCGAGAAGTCGATGGGGAAAAATACGACTTCGAGACCCTGCTCGTGGGCATACTTCGTCGATTCGATCGAGAGGTCGATGGCTTTTTCCAGCGACCACTTGTAGGCGTACTTGATGATATGTTCGCTCGAGGGAACTTCCATCACCACGCCCTTCACGCCGCAGTCCACGGCGCGCTTGACGTCATCCACCATGCAGCGCGAAAAAGCGAAAATTTTCGGGCCGAGATTTCGCTTCACGATTTCCTTGATTGCCGCGGCGTCGCTCGGCGAAACGACGGGCATGCCCGCCTCGATGCGGTGGACGCCCGCTTCCGCCAATCCTTCGGCGATGCGGATCTTGTCATCCTTGGTGAAGATGACGCCGGTCTGCTGCTCGCCGTCGCGCAGCGTCACATCGTGAAACTCGATCTTCTTCGCGAATTTGAAGCCGCTGTTCACGGCTGGATTGAAATTCCAGGGGCTGACGAACCACTTGTCTGTCTTCCATGGCTGATCGGACATGATGACTTCCTCCTTTATTTGGCGGGCTTCAAGTAAAGCCCGCACCCGAAGAAACTATTTCACTTCGCGCGCGGGGCTGCCAGCGCTTCGGGATTGACCGGGTTGCGAGGCGGCTGGCCGGAAAGGACGCGCACGACCTCTTCCGCTGCTTTCGTCTGCAATTCTTCGAGCGACTCGACCGAATAGAAACTCGTGTGCGGAGTCAAAATCACATTGTCGCGGCCGAACAACGGCGAGTTCACCGGGGGTTCCTGCTCCATCACGTCGAGCGCGGCGCCCGCGATTTGCTTGGCGTCGAGAGCGCGCGCGAGGGCTGCTTCATCCACCACCGGACCTCGCGAGGTGTTCACGATCACCGCGCCGGGTTTCATTTGGCGAAACACATCGGTGCTGAACAGGTGATGCGTTTCGGGCAGCAGGGGAGAGTGAATAGAAATATAGTCCGAGATTTTGAGCAGTTCCGCGAACTCCACTTGGCCGACTCCCGCCTTGTCCATCACTGCCTTCGGCACGTAAGGATCATACGCCACTACTCGTATGCCGAACGACTGGGCCTTCGGCGCAACGAGTTGCGGAATCCTTCCGAAACCGACCAGGCCCAAAACCGTGCCGCGCAGGCGATGAATCGGCGTCACGGCCGGCATCTCCCAGCGTCCCGCGTGCGCCCGCGCACTGGAAAATGGAATTTTGCGCACGAGGGAGAGCAGGAGAGCCATGGCATGGTCGGAAACTTCGTCGATGCAATAGTCCGGCACCTTGGTTACGACAATTCCCTGGCGCGTCGCGGATTCGATGTCCACGTTGTCCACGCCGATTCCAAAACGCGAAATGATTTTGCACCGCTTCATTTCGCGGATCATGTCCGCATTGATTTTCGCGTACGTCACGAGCAGCGCATCGGCTTCTCTTGCCGCTGCTACGATGCCCTCCGGCGTCGGCTGCGACGCCAGGCGCAACTCGGCCCCGGCCCGCGAAACAACCGCGCGGGCCAGGTCCAGGTTCGGAAACACGGAGTCAGCTACAGCAACCAGGAGAGAAGGCATTAGCGCTTCATGGCCTCTTCCATGTGCTCCATCAATGTGAAAACCACCGGCCCCTTGCCGCTCACCAGCACGTTTTCCTCGAGGCGGCAAGTTTGCTGCAAGCCCGGATGTCCCGCGAAGGTTTCGATGGCGAAGTACATGTTCTCCTTGATCTCGGCGGGATATTTTAGCGAATACGCCCGCGACATCCACATGCCTTCATACAGCGTGATGCCGATGCTATGCGCGAACTGTTGCAGCGTGACGGTGCCGTACGTGTCGTCATCGTATTCTGGGAACGCGGCGGCAACGTCGGCTGTCGTGTTTCCGGGTTTCAGTTGCGCGAGCCCGGCGTACATGGAGTCGTACACTTCGCGGTAGAGATCGATTTCCTTCTGCGTCATCTTCAGGCCCTGCGCCCCGCCGCATTTGAAGCAGCGCACAAAGTCGATGAAATATCCGGAAGGACCGACGGCGTTGATGTCCACGATCACGAGGTCGCCCTGGCGGATCAATTTGTCCGTGGCCCAGCGGCGGTACGGGCTGGTGTTCCCTCCCGACGCGACGATGATGTCGTAAATAATTTCGCAGCCGCGCTCGAGCATGAACTGATGCACATTCGCTTCGATTTCCCGCTCGCGCACGCCGGGCTTCAGCCATTCGTACTTGATCTTCCACATCGCGGCGTCGCCGATGCTGGAGGCTTGCTTGAGCAGTTCGATTTCGTCCTGCGTCTTGACGACGCGCGCCTGCGAAACAGCCGGCCAGCCGTTCACAATCTTGAGTCCGGTCTTCTGGAACGCTTCGAGCGCGGGCATGTCGAAGTTGTCGATCCCGATCTTCTCCTTGGTTACACCAGCCTCTTTCAACACGTCCATGACGCTTTCGGCCATGCGCCCCGCCATGTACGGCACGGCGCCCTCCGCCCACTGCCAGGTGATGGCAGGACGAATCCGCCCTTCCATCCACGGCAAATCGATTTCCGCGCAGTGCAGGTCCGAACCCGCCGTCTCGAACAGAACCGGTTCGCCCGTGTGCGTGACCACGCAGTAGCGAATGTTGATGTTGTATTTCCAATTGCCTTGATAGGAGGCAGTGGCGTAACGAATGTTCGCACCGGCGAAGAGGACCAGCGCGCCCAGGTCGTTCACCTTCATGGAGGCGCGCAATTTCGCGAGGCGCTCCTTGCGCAAGCGCTCAAAATCCACGCGCATTTGCCAATCCGCGCCGGTCTGGCTGTACATGCGGCGCGGATCCCAGGAATGTGGCTGGCCAATAAATCGAGTGTCCATAAGTGTGGAGGAAACATCCTTTCATCTATTTTGGATATAAGACAGCACACAAATATAAAACAAGTCGCGAACTTTTGCTCAGAAAATCTTGCAAGCAGCCCGACGCAGCGTTCAACCAACCGCATGAATCTATTCGCAAGGGCATCATGAATGGCTCTACCGGCCGCGGAAGAGGAAGATCACGTCGAGGACGGCAAGGATGGCGACAAGCACTTCCAGGACGAACGAACGCGTCTCATTGAATCGATCCACCATGGAGTCGTAGAGTTCGCCGAACGTGTCCAGCTTCTGTTCCACTAGAGTTCGATAATCCTGCACGCCCATCCGCGTGGCCGCAAGCCGATAGATTCGAGCGTAGTAGATGTCGCTGACAAACTTGATTGCGTTATCGATGCGCTCGGTCAGCTCCATCACGTCCAGTCGAATCGTATTGAAGCGCTGGGCCTCGCGCGGCAGGCTCCAGCGCGAGAGCAGCGCATTCCTTTTTCGTTCGAGGGCTGTGTAGAACTCCGCGAGGACGTGAGTCATGAACCGGTCATAATAGCGGAACTCGAGGAGCTGCATCTTTGCGTATTCCAGAATCTGGGTTACAGCCGCGGCGTCTTCCGCTCCATCGTAGACAACTGCGCCATGAGCGCCGACCACGACCAAGTCCGACGGGTAATAGGAAAGACTGGCCTGTAACGATTCGTCGAGGGATTTGAGCGAAAGCGGAACTGTCTCCCCCCGAATCAACTGCACTAGTTCCCCGCCATGAGAGGCAATGAGCTCTTCGGCCGCCGGCTGTTTCCCCTCCGCGTCGCGGATTTCGTGAATTTCGACGACCAGATAGCTCTCCTGCAACCAGTCCTCCGTCGGACGCGTTATTGCGGCCCGAATCACGTCCAAGCGTCGCCGGGCCAAATCCCTCACGCAGGGCTCGATGTCCGGCGCATCCATCCACCGCGAACCCTGCGCGACAAGGGAATTCCAGTCACACTCGAAGGGCAACTCGACCTGAATCACGATCGCGCCGAAACCGTAATACTTCACCGGACATGCGGCGCTGACGCCGGGGCAAACCGTGATGAACTCAGCCGGCTCGACGATGGGGGCTTCTTCAAAGCGGACATATCCGGGCGTGCGCCGCGGGAAGGCGTGTCCGGCTGGGCCGCTACGCGAGCCGAGCAAATTGCGGAGTTTCCCGAGATCAATCGACTCGGCCACGTCGTAAAGAAAAAGAAGTCGAAAAAGTCCACGTAGTTGCATACCGCTCTTGTATCACCAATCGGCTCGAAACGGAGAGCGCGATTGGCCAACGCGTTATGGTTTCAACTCAGAAGGAACATGGTGTAGAATCAGGATGGCTCCCAGGCATTTCGCGAAGGATTTGCAGACGGTAATGCGGATGCAAGCAAAAGTCCTCAGCGCTGCGAAAGAGCCGATTCAGCAGAAAGCCACGATACCCGCATAAACGCCGCCTGTGGTGAGCGTAGCTCAGCTGGTAGAGCATCGGTCTGTGGCACCGAGGGTCGCGGGTTCAAACCCCGTCGCTCACCCCAACATCAGCCGTCTGGACTTCCGTTTCTAATGGATCGCTTCTCTCTTGTTCCTGTTCTCGGAATTAGGAACAGCTAGGAACAAATCGTCAAAGTACGCCCCTTCCAGGGCGATAGCAGCTTCGCGCGTTCGGCTTCGTCGGCGCCAGCACCAACAAGGCTTGCACAGCAGCACTACATGAGGCGGAGAATCAAACGCGTCCAGTGTCAGCAATCCCAGTGCCCCGCACGAAACACGGAAATAGCAATAGTGTGGAAGATGGGTTTCACGTGGTGGGCCTCCACCGATTCGATGGCGCGGCCAGTCGCCAGGTCAAAAAATTCCCAGGGGTTCGCGACGCCAAGCTGAGGCGAGGCGTACTGTATTTCATCGAATGGCGACTACAGCAGTTACTTAACGCACAGTAATTGCGACTGGCGTCGATTGGCTGTAGGAGCCCGATGTTGCCTTCACATTGACAGTATAGCTGCCAGCCGGAGTTCCCGTTGCGGCCGTCGTGCAACCCGTAATGATCGCGGCGCTCAATAGCAGCACCGCAAGAGGCAAGTAGGCAAACTTCTGCATACGGAACCCCCGGCGCATCGTTAGCATCGCCAACAGAGCCAACAGTGCCGTGGCAATCCACCCGCCAGAGATCGGCGTGTGTGAAGGCGGGATCGAGCTGGAGCTTCCACCCGACCTTACCGTTGTGGTCAATGTCAGCGTAGTCGTCACCGTCGCAGTTCCTGGCGTGAGCGTCGTCTGCGAGAACGATGCCGTGGTGTCTGGCGGCAGGTTTGAAGCCGAGAAGGTCACGGCATTGGGGAATCCACCGGTTCCCGGAGTGAGTTGAATCGTGGCCGTAATGGGCGTGCCCGCCGTTTCTGGAGCAGGCGGAGTCGGAACCGAGAGCGAGAAGGAGATGCCCGTTCCGGAGAGCGAAACTGTTTGTGTTGTCGGCGAGGCATCGTCTGTAACCGTCAAGGTTGCAGGACCGCGAGAGCCGGCTGCGGCAGGAGTGAACGTTAGATTGATGATGCAGCTCGCGGCCGGAGCGACCGTCGATCCGTTCGTGCAAGTTGTGCCGGTCGTGGCCACGGCGAAGTCGGCGGCATTCGTGCCGCCGATCGCGACAGTGGCGATGTGCAACGTCGAACCGCCGGGATTACTTATCGTGATTGTCGAAGCGCTGCTGGTCGTTCCCACGCCCTGGCTACTGAATGTAATCGGAGTGCTGGGCGAGAGCGTGGCGGCTGGCGGCGTGACGCCGGTGAGGGCCACGGTCTGCGTGGAACCTGGAACGCCATTGTTGTCGTCCGTGAATGTGAGTGTAGCAGTTCTGGTGCCGGCTGCCGACGGCGTGAACGTCAGGCTCCAAGTGCAGGTTCCATTCGTTGGCGCGACGGTCGAACCATTGGTGCAAGTGGTTCCGCCGGACGCGATGGCGAAATCACCGGCGTTCGTGCCCGTAATCGTCACGGTGGCCAAATGAAGCGTCGTCGTGCCTGTGTTGGTCAGCGTGCCGTTCATCGGGGCGCTGGTCGTACTTACCGCCTGTGCCGGAAATGAAACTGTTGTAGGAGCGAGCTGGACAAGCGGGGCAGTCCCGTTCCCGCTCAGGGCTACGGTTTGCATTGAGCCTGCCGTCGCGCCGCTATCGTCCGTGAAGGTGAGCGATGCAGTGCGCGAACCGAGAGCGGTCGGTGTGAACTTCACGCTCCAGGTGCAATTGGCGGCTGCGGCAACGCTGACTGGAGCGGGAAGCCCTGTCGCGCAACTCGTCCCCGCCGCGACGATAGAGAAGTCCGATGCATTCGCGCCAGTGATCGCCACCGCCGTAATGTGCAACACATCGGTCCCGGTGTTATTGAGGGTGCCGTTCAGCGCCGCGCTCGATGTGCTGACTTCCTGGTTGCCGAAAGCCCCCGTACCCGCCGGCGTAGCCACGGGTGCGATGCCGGTTCCGGAAAGCGTGACGGGCGTCGGGTTCGCAATGCCGGATACCGTGATGGTGATGCTGGCGCTGCGCGCATTGGCGGCAGCGGGATCGAATGTGACGCTCAACGTGCAGCTGGCGGCAGGCGCGACCTGGCCGCTCACAGACGTCGGGCAAGTTGTCGCCGGGGAAGCAAACGCAAAGTCGGAGGCGTTTGTTCCGGTGATGGCAATGCTGGTAACGCTCAGCGGAGCGCCGCCATTGTTCGTAATCGTCACGCTCTGCGCCGTGCTGGCCGTGTTCACGCGCTGATTGCCGAAGCTGATCGAGCCGGCCGACAGTGTCGCGGTCGGTGGCGTAACGCCGGTGCCGGACAGGTTGACTGTCTGCGTTGTCGGACTCGCGTCGTCGGTGAATGTCAGCGTCGCAGTAAATGGATTGGCCGTTGCGGGCGTGAACGTCAAATTCACAATACAAGTATTCCCCGCCGCCACGGTTGAACTGTTCGTGCATGTCGTTCCCGTCGCGATTGCAAAGTCGGCTGGATTCGCGCCACCAAGAGCGACCGTCGTAATGTGCAACACGTCAGTCCCGCCGTTGGTCAACGTCACCGTTAGTGGAGTGCTGGTTGTGCCCTGTATTTCGTTGGCGAACGCCAACGGACTTGGCGTCGGCGTCGCCTGCGGGAACACTCCCGTCCCCGTTACCGCCGCCGTGTGCGGGCTCCCCGACGCGTTGTCCGCCACCGTGATCGTCGCGCTCCTCCCTCCGAGCGCCGCTGGCGTGAACGTTACCGCGATCGTGCAACTCCCCGCCGCTGCCACCGTCCCCACCGTCCGGCAATCCGTCCCAGTTGCCGGTGCCACCAGCGCGAAGTCTGCCGGGTTCGTTCCACCCATCGTCACGCTCGTGATCGTCAGCGTACTCGCTCCCGAGTTCGTCAGCACCGTCGTCATCTGCCCGCTCGCCACTCCCTGCCGCTGGTTCCCGAACGCCACCGGCGAGGGACTGAAGTTCACCGTCGACGTCACTCCCGTCCCCGTCAGGTTCACCACCTGCGTCGTCGGACTCGCGTCATCCGTAAAAGTCAGCGTGGCCGAGAAGCTGCTCAGCCCAGTAGGCGTGAACGTCACATTCACCACGCAACTCGACCCCGCGTTCACCGTCCCGCCGTTCGTGCACGTCGTCGTTCCCCCCACGATCGCGAACGCTCCCGGATTCGTTCCTCCCAGCGCCACCGTCGTGATATGCAACACGTCCGTCCCGCCGTTCGTCACCGTGATCGTCTGCGGCCCGCTCGTGATCCCGTTCGTCTGGCTCCCGAATGGCACCGTCCCCGGCGCCGCGCTGGCCTGCGGGAATACTCCCGTCCCGGTCACGTTTACCACCTGCGTCGTCGGGCTCGCGTCATCCGTGAACGTGATCGTCGCCGTCTGCGCTCCGAGTCCCGTCGGCGTGAACGTCACCTTCACCACGCAATTCGCTCCCGCCAGCCACCGTCGATCCGTTCGTGCACGTCGTCCCTGTCCCCACGATCGCGAACTGGTTCGCATTCGTCCCGCCGAACGCCACCGTCGTCAGGTTCAACGTCCCCGTCCCGCCATTCGTCAGCGTCAACGTCTGCGCCGCGCTCGTCACGTTCTGCCGCTGGTTCCCGAATGCCAACGGACTCGGCGTCGGCGTCGCCTGCGGGAACACTCCCGTCCCCGTCACATTCACCACCTGCGTCGTCGGGCTCGCGTCATCCGTGAACGTGATCGTCGCCGCCTGCGCTCCGAGTCCCGTCGGCGTGAACGTCACCTTCACCACGCAATTCGCCCCCGCCACCACCGTCGATCCGTTCGTGCACGTCGTCCCCGTCCCCACGATCGCGAACTGGTTCGCATTCGTCCCGCCGAGCACCACCGTCGTCAGGTTCAACGTCCCCGTCCCACCGTTGGTCAGCGTCAGCGTCTGCGCCGCGCTTGTCGTGTTCTGCCGCTGGTTCCCGAACGCCAACGGACTTGGCGTCGGCGTCGCCTGCGGGAACACTCCCGTCCCCGTTACCGCCGCCGTGTGCGGGCTCCCCGACGCGTTGTCCGCCACCGTGATCGTCGCGCTCCTCCCTCCGAGCGCCGCTGGCGTGAACGTTACCGCGATCGTGCAACTCCCCGCCGCTGCCACCGTCCCCACCGTCCGGCAATCCGTCCCAGTTGCCGGTGCCACCAGCGCGAAGTCTGCCGGGTTCGTTCCACCCATCGTCACGCTCGTGATCGTCAGCGTACTCGCTCCCGAGTTCGTCAGCACCGTCGTCATCTGCCCGCTCGCCACTCCCTGCCGCTGGTTCCCGAACGCCACCGGCGAGGGACTGAAGTTCACCGTCGACGTCACTCCCGTCCCCGTCAGGTTCACCACCTGCGTCGTCGGACTCGCGTCATCCGTAAAAGTCAGCGTGGCCGAGAAGCTGCTCAGCCCAGTAGGCGTGAACGTCACATTCACCACGCAACTCGACCCCGCGTTCACCGTCCCGCCGTTCGTGCACGTCGTCGTTCCCCCCACGATCGCGAACGCTCCCGGATTCGTTCCTCCCAGCGCCACCGTCGTGATATGCAACACGTCCGTCCCGCCGTTCGTCACCGTGATCGTCTGCGGCCCGCTCGTGATTCCGTTCGTCTGGCTCCCGAATGGCACCGTCCCCGGCGCCGCGCTGGCCTGCGGGAATACTCCCGTCCCGGTCACGTTTACCACCTGCGTCGTCGGGCTCGCGTCATCCGTGAACGTGATCGTCGCCGTCTGCGCTCCGAGTCCCGTCGGCGTGAACGTCACCTTCACCACGCAATTCGCTCCCGCCGCCACCGTCGATCCGTTCGTGCACGTCGTCCCTGTCCCCACGATCGCGAACTGGTTCGCATTCGTCCCGCCCAGCACCACCGTCGTCAGGTTCAACGTCCCCGTCCCGCCATTCGTCAGCGTCAACGTCTGCGCCGCGCTCGTCACGTTCTGCCGCTGGTTCCCGAATGCCAACGGACTCGGCGTCGGCGTCGCCTGCGGGAATACTCCCGTCCCCGTCACATTCACCACCTGCGTCGTCGGGCTCGCGTCATCCGTGAACGTGATCGTCGCCGCCTGCGCTCCGAGTCCCGTCGGCGTGAACGTCACCTTCACCACGCAATTCGCCCCCGCCAGCACCGTCGATCCATTCGTGCACGTCGTCCCCGTCCCCATGATCGCGAACTGGTTCGCATTCGTCCCGCCGAGCGCCACCGTCGTCAGGTTCAACGTCCCCGTCCCACCGTTGGTCAGCGTCAGCGTCTGCGTCCGCGCTCGTCGTGTTCTGCCGCTGGTTCCCGAATGCCAATGGACTTGGCGTCGGCGTCGCCTGCGGGAATACTCCCGTCCCCGTTACCGCCGCCGTGTGCGGGCTCCCCGACGCGTTGTCCGCCACCGTGATCGTCGCGCTCCTCCCTCCGAGCGCCGCTGGCGTGAATGTTACCGCGATCGTGCAACTCCCCGCCGCTGCCACCGTCCCTACCGTCCGGCAATCCGTCCCAGTTGCCGGCGCCACCAGCGCGAAGTCTGCCGGGTTCGTTCCACCCATCGTCACGCTCGTGATCGTCAACGAGCCTGTCCCCGAATTCGTCAGCACCGTCGTCATCTGCCCGCTCGCCACTCCCTGCCGCTGGTTGCCGAATGGAATTGTCGTGGGAAGGAAGCTGACTCCCGGCTGGGTGCCCGTGCCGCTCAAGGTTATGACCTGCGTTGCAGGAGTCGCGTTGTCGGTAATCGTGATAGTAGCGCTGCGTGCGTTGGCCGCCGTCGGAGTAAACGTGGCCGCGACAACACAGCTCGCTGACGCCGCGAGAACCGTAGTATTCGTGCACTGCGTGCCGCTCGACGGAACGACGATCGCGAAGTCGCCCGGATTCGTGCCGCCCAGCGCCACGTTGCTGAGGTTGAGACTCGCGTTTCCGGTATTCGTCAGCGTGACCGTCATCTGCGAAGTGGCCACTCCGACGTTGGAGTTTCCAAATGCGATCGTGCTTCCGCTCAAACTTGCAACCGGCTGTATCGCCGTGCCGCTCAGGCTTACCAGGTGAGGGCTGGTCGCATCAGGCGAATCCGAAATCGAAAGCGTGGCAGTTCGGCCGGTTCCGCCCGCCGCTCCGGGTTTGAAGATTACGTTGACCACACAACTCCCCGTCGTGGCCGGCACATTCGCGCCGGTGGTGCAGGTATTGGTTCCGAGAATGAAGTCACCCGGATTCGTTCCACTTATCGAAGGAGTGCTTGAAATCGAAACGGCGGTACCGGTGGGATTGCTGAGAGTGACCAGCTGGGCGAACTCTGCGTGCCCACCGCCTGGGAAGCGAACGTAAGCGTAGTTGGAGTAGCGTTTACGTTAGGATTCACGCCGTTGCCGGACAATGTGACCGTTGGCGAATTTGCGCTGGTGTGAATTGTTGCCGTATCCGGATTGGCTCCGGTCTTCGGAGAAAACTTAATGTACACGACGCACGAGCCGGTGAACGCAGACAGAGGCTTGGAAGAGCTGCACGCATTGAGGGTTTGCGCGGCGTCCACGCTGTAAGAAGTGGTGCCGAACGTCACACTGGTAACCGTGACTGCCGAGCTCGAACCGTTCGTGACAAGAACGCTCTGGGTCGCCGATGAGCCGACGTTCGTGTCCGGGAAAGACAGGCTGGTCGGAGACACCGTAACGCTTCCGCTTATGGCATTGCCCTCAAGCGGGACGGTCTGCGTCTTGCTCGGATAGGCGTTATCCGTGATCGTCAGCGTCGCGCTTCTCGTGCTGCCGCCCGGCAACGGAGGCGGGGCGGGCGTAAATGTCAGCGGGATCGTGCAGCTCTGGCCGGGCTGGATACTGTTGCCAAAACCGAAACTGCTGCAGGCATTGATGGTGGGATATTGAGAACCAGAATTGGAATTCTGCGGCGCGAGGGCGAAGTCGTTCGAATTTGTGCCGGTTATTTTTACACTGGTTATGTTAAGGACGTCATTCCCTGTATTCGTGACTAGCACGCTCAAAACCAGGCTCTGCGTGTTGATGCCCTGGTTAGGAAGGCCCGAGCTCGGGAAAACAAGAGGAGTCGGAGGGGCCTGACTCGGAGTAATCGAAACCTGGGCGGCTGTAGCCGAACCACTGAGATTCACCGCGAGCATTTGCGTGGCCCCGCCGCCGATATTGTAGGAAACCGGAATTTGCGCCGCCACGTTCGTTCCGGGCGCCGTCGGAGCAAAGTTAAGAGAAATCTGGCAGGTAGTACCGAACGCGCTGCCCGTTGGCTGCAACGCCGTGCCCGTGCAGAATTCAAAACTGACCGTATAATTCGCAGCACCGGCCCCAGTGATCGCGCCGACAGCGGTAATGTTGATCGTGGAGGCGGAACCATTTCCGATTGTGATGGTGGGGTTCAGGGTATTACCCACGGCAGTAGAAACATTTAAGGGATTCGGCATGGCAACCAGCGCATTGCTGCCGACGCCGGTGAGCGGAATTAGAAATTGCTGCCCGCTCGCTCCGCCCGTGACATTGTAAGTGACGACAATTTTGTTGGTTGGCTCCGCCCCGTTCACCGTTGGCGCGAAGGTGACGTCAAAGGTGCAAGTATTCGTAAACGAAAACTGAGCAGGGGGCTGGAGAGTAGTCAAACAATTGTTGCTCGAAACCGTGAAATCGCCGGCAGTCTGGGGAGCCACACTCGTAATGGTTATCGTTGCCGGGTTGTTATTTGTAACCGTGATGGAATTGAAGCTGTGCAAACTGCTGTACGTAATCGTGCTCCCGAGTGCGACAGTCCCAAAGTCGATCGGGTTTGGCGACGCGCTTACCCCTCCGGCAACCACATTCCCAGTAAGATTCGTGGAAGTGGAACCCTTGACGTTATTGCCGAGATCGGCCGACACGGACACGTTTGCCTTGTAGGCCCCAACCGTGTTCGGCGCGGTAAATGTCAGGGCAACGACGCAGGTATTGCTCGACGATGCGGGAATCGTAAGGCCTGCCGTGCAATTTGTTGCAGGCGATGGAGCCGCAACAATCGCGAAATCCGTGGAATTGGCGCCGGTCAGATACAGGCTGTTAATGGTTAATGGGCCGGTACCGGAGTTGGTCAGCGTGGTCGTGAGCGGCGTTGCCGTCGTCGTATTCGGCAATTGGTTGAAGGTTGGAGACGAACCAAACGACATTACGCCCTGATTCACACCGGTAGCCGTGACCGGAACCGTGACTGGCGTGGACACAGTACCCACCTTGTAAGTCAAGGTAACGGAATTGGATTGCGGTCCCGTGCCTGTGGGGGTGAAAGTCACAGCAACAATGCAAGTGCCACCTTGGGGCAGGACAATTTGGTTGAGAACGCAGGTAGTCGCAGGCCCGGCGGCAATGGCGAACGGCGCCTGCGTTGTGGTCCCGTTGTTCAGGACGGGTGCGACCGAAATTGTGGCCTGCGCAGCACCAGCATTGATGAGGTTGAACTTCGCTGTTACCGTGGGTTGAGGCGTTGGAGGAACTGTCACAGGCTCCGTTAGGAGGACAACATTGCCGAAATCCAGCGTGTCAGGCGAAATGGAAATCGAAGGCGCCGCAACTTCGCCGGTGCCCGTCAAATTGAGAGTGCGCGGACTGCCGGGGCCGTTGTCGGTAACAACGATCGAGGCAGTGCGGCTGCCCGTCGCTCCTGGCGTGAATGTCAGATCAAAAAAGCAATTGCCCCCGCCCGCAACGTTGACGCCGCTCTTGCAGGTGGTGCTTGGGGCGATGGCGAATTCCGACCCGGCAGGGGGCGTAACCGCGCTGATCGCCAACTGCGCTTTCTGAACATTCTGCAGGACCACTCGCTGGGTTGGACCTGTTATGCCCACGATTTGGCTGCCCATATCGTAATTTGCCGGGAACACAACCGGTCCGGCAAGCCCGGTTCCAGTCACATTGAGAATCAGCGAACTCCCGCCCGGCGGAGTGTAATTGATGGTTACCGTGGCGGAGCGCGTTCCTACAGCTGACGGGGAAAATGACCCATCCAGGAAACAAACCGAATTGGCGGCCACCACGCCGTTGGTGGAGCAAGAAGTGTCAAGCTGGACGACGAAATCCTGAGGGTTTGCGCCGGTGATGACGATGCTGCTCACCGTTACTGGAAATGCGTTTCCGTTGAACACCTGGTCAAAATTCGTCCGGCTCTCGGTGGCGCCAACGAATTCGCTGGGCGCCGTGTAGCTATTCTGGTAGAGCGTGAATCCGGTTTCGCCCGTGCCCATGACGGTGACGGCCTGCGACCCCGATGCCGCGCCTGTCCAGTTGAATGTATATGTCGCGGTGCGCCCGTCAAATGCGCTGCCCACGGTTGGTTTAAAAAATACTTCCAGATTGCAGGATACGCCCGGCAGCAAAACCAAATTGGCCACGCAGGTAGTGCCGTTGTTGGGATCGATCGGGAAATCTCCGCTGTTTCCACCAGGCGTGATGCTGTTGAGGGTGATGTTGCCGCTTGTCCCATTCTGTACGGAAATGGAATTGTCGAACGACGATGTGCCCACGAGCCATCCGCCGAATTCCAGCGAATGCGGGCTGACGATGACCTGGGCGACGCCTGTACCGCTCATTGAAAAAGATTGCGGGCTGCCGGCGGCGTCATCGTTGATCAAGAGAGTTGCGTTGTACGCGTGCACTGCGGTCGTCGGAGTGAAGGTAGGCTCGATGAAGCAACTCCCGCCATTGGCGGCAACAGCAGCCGTACAGCCATTGAATGTGATTGCAAAAGCCGCGGCGTCCGCGCCGGTAATTTCCACGTTGCCGACATGCAGCGGCGCGCCACCCTTGTTCGTAATGGACAAGAAGTTTGTCACTCCCACATTCAGGGGATCATTCGTGCCGAAATTTATGCTGGTTTGGCTGAAGCTTACTTCCGGCACCGCCCCGAACCCGGAGAGATTCATAGCGGCGGCCGGCGCGGAACTGGCCACGCTCAATTGCGCTGTCCGGCCGTCCTGAAGGGTAGGATTAAAGACCACCGAAATTGTGCAACTCGCTCCGGCGCCTAAAGTGGCCGGCGAGACGGGACAAGTATTGGTCTGTGAGAAATCGCCCCCGTTCGCGCCCGTGAACGTGATTCCGCCCACATTGATTGTCACCGCGGAAGCCGTGTTGTTGCTCAACGTCACGGACTCCGGCGCGCTTGCCTGCCCGACTCCCACACTGTGGAAATTGAATGAAGGAGGGAAGAAATTCAGGGCGGAGGGCGCAGGAGCCGAAGAAATCTTGGTGAGGAAAGCGTTACCGGCGGACGTGCGAAGCTCGCCCTGATAGGGCGCCGTCCCGCCTGATCCCACGACTGGAAAATTTGTCGACGTCGCGGTACCGGTAATATAGGCGTTGCCTGTCGAGTCGACTGCGATCCCCAGGCCCTTGTCCGAACCGCTTCCACCCAGGTAGGTCGAATAGGTCAGCGCGCTGCCCGCGCCGTTGATTTCTGTGACAAAAGCATTTGAAGTTGCCAGAGGTCCGATAGTGGATTGCAGTGGAATGGCGACCGGAAAGTCGGTTGACGCCGTGCTCCCGGTTACGAAGGCATTAGGAGGATTCGCTCCATCCAGATCAATGGCGGAGCCCGTGTCTCCGGTGGAACTACTGGCCGACCCCGTGCCGCCGAGGAAGGTCGAATAAATGAGGGCCGTAAAATCGCCCTTCAGCTTCGTTACGAAGGCCTCTGAGAAAGTCCCCGCGGAGGGACCAAAGATCGGGTTCTTGGTCGGAAACGGGGTTCCAGTCTTGGAATCGGTCTGGCCTGTCAGATAAACGTTGGGAGGCGTTGCATTATCCACAGCAATGCCGAAACCTTCGTCCGTGCCAGACCCGCCCAAATAGGTGGAATTTTCCATAGTGAGAGTCGAACCAGCGAATGTGAATTTCGCGACGAAGGCATTCGCGGAGCCGTTGATCGCACCTTGAAAAGGCGTAGGCGCCGGCTGGACAGGAAAACCTGTCTCAAACATCGCGTTGGATGAGGTTTGCCCCGTTACATAGGCATTCCCACTTCCGTCAATCGCGATGGCGTCACCTATGTCAGACCCGCCGCCGCCCAGGTAAGTCGAATAGATCGGCTGCCCTTGGGGATTGAACTTCGCGACTACCACATTCTGGCCGCCAAATGTGGAGTTTTGCGTCGCCTGCGTCGGGCTTACCGTCGGAAAATTCTGCGAATTTGTGTTGCCGACAACGTAAGCGTTGCCGCTGGCGTCGGCGGCCAAACCATTCAAGGTGGTTTGGTCGGAATTGTTCCTTCCGCCGAAATAGGTGGAATAAATGAGCGTTCCATCGCCGGCTAATCCCGCAACGAAGCCGGATTGAAGAAAATTGAACGTCCCCGCCGAAAAAACGTCCCCGATGGTGGCT
Source organism: uncultured Acidobacteriota bacterium (assembly GCA_963768275.1). Taxonomy (GTDB): domain Bacteria; phylum Acidobacteriota; class Terriglobia; order Acidiferrales; family UBA7541; genus Palsa-360. Next base: position 209,051 of record CAVYHH010000024.1, on the reverse strand, counting down.
TGAAAGGGGTTCAACAACGGGAAATCCGAATCACCCGTTATGCCGTCAACGTAAGCGTTCCCGGCAGAGTCCACCCCGATTCCGTTGCCGCTATCGGAAGAGCCCGTCGTTCCGCGAAGCAGAGTCGAATAAACAAGCGAGCTGCCGGTTGGATCAAATTTGGTGACGAATGCGAAGGGAGTAGTCTGGGCAACAGGACCGCTCAGCGCGGAACCAGGAAAATCAGAGGATCCCCCCATGCCGGTCACATAGGCTGCCCCTGCCGCATCGATCGCGACGGCCAGTCCCTGGTCTCCACCGGAAAAAAGCGTGGTGCCACCAAGGTATGTGGAATAGACGAATGTTGGGTCGATTACCAGAGGCTCATGCGCATCGTACTTTCCGATTTCGAAGCCAACACGATTTTCGGCCAGGAGAACGTAGCGCCCGGAAACATCTTGCTTCGAACCCTTGATGACCTGGTAGACGACGGGGCGAAGCAGTCGAACATCTCCGACGCTGCTGGCGAGGACTAAGTTCCCCTGCGCATCGATGCGCGTCTCACTTGCTCCTGTGACTTCGAATTGAATTGACCGGGGGTTGGTTCCGGGAGCCACAACAAAGTCGGATTCGAGTTGTTGCTGATTCCCGTAATAAGTCAGATCGACGCCCGGGTATATGCCATGATAGTTGACGCGTCCGAATTGGCGGACTCCAATGCGCCACTTGCTCGGGTCATTGCCGACGTAATAATTGATTTTTCCAGGAAGCAGGTCCGAGCCCAGGATTTGCGCGGAAGCGTTCGCGCCCACCATCTTGAGCCAAAGGACAGATTCCTGGTTTCGCTGGTTCGAGGCATGAGTACAATCCTGAGCGATCTTTCTTGACAGCCCGGTGCAATTCGGAGGAGCGCTTCCATCGCGCAAGGCGAAAACAGCCTGGTCCGCCGTGAGGAAAAGGTTGTAGCCTGATCCGCGCGACATGTATTTGACGCGGCCGTCCGTCTGCCCTACGTTTTCTTCAAACGAGAGAGGGAGTTTCGCGAAGGAGGCACGAGCGGCCTGCACGGCCGCGGGAGATGGGGAGGCCGTCGCAGCCGGGCGCGCCGCCTGGGCCTTCATGGCTGGTTTTGACGACTGCGCCTTTGCATTCGCGGAGAGACACAATACGAATGCGGAAAAGAGAAGAACTCGTCTCATGGCTGGGCCTCCATGCGCCTAAGTCCGCTCAATCTTGCGATCTAATTTGTCGGGGAGCACGCGTGCTCCTCCGGCCAGGGAACAGTGGATAGAAATCGAACTCTTCGCAAACAGTACGAAGCGACGCCTGCTCAACATCTGTGGATCCGCGTCGAGAATCCGGTCCAGCCGGGACATTGGCTGGACTATCTAATTTTTCCACTGGTCTGCCAGAGCGAGGGATGGACTCCGGCAGTGGACATACCCTTTTGGCAGGGTTGGTATACCACATTGGAACAGGGAAAATAAAGACCCAGTACCCACCGGCCTCGTCCGTACTACTTCGCTAAACTATTGAACTGAATACACTAACCGTACTGGTACGGCTCGCCGTCGTGACGGGTCCAAGCCAGGAGGGGGGCAGCGCTGCTATCGGGAATGAAGGAAGGCGGACCTCAGGATTGGGTGCGTTCCGCCAAGCGTTGCGGCGATGATATCGGGTACGGCGTCTATCCCATTCCCGCTATTCGTGAAGATCACGACTCCGCTCCCTGTCTTGCGAGAGGCAATGACAAAGGATTGAAAACCAGGACTATTTTCGCGGTGAAAAAGGAAAAGATCGTCGCCATTCTTTTCCAGGGCAAAACCGAGACCCCAGAAAAAGGGGGCGGCATCGGGAACGGAAACAGTGGGATTCAGCATGAGGGAAACGGCCGATTCGTGGGCGCGCTGAGCCGGAGCCGATGCCAGGATGTACGTGATGAATTGCGCGTAGTCCCGTATGGAAGTATAGAGTGTCGTTGCGGCCGCGGGGCGCGCGTACCGATGAATATCGATCGACATGCCGGAGCGATCGTAGCCCGTTGCCATTTCGCCGGCGTAAGCCTCTTGCCAGGCGAAACTACTGTGCGCCATTCTGGCAGGCCCCAAAATGCTGCGCGTGACGAAGGCGTCGAAGGATTCGCCCGTGACGTGCTCGATCACATTTTGCAAATAGAGATATCCTTCGTTGGAATACGACCATTTCTTGCCGGGCTCTGTCTGCCAGCGCAAATGCTGATTTCGAGACCAGTCCGGCAGCCCGGACGTGTGATTCATCACACGGATCGCGGTGACCTGGTTGAAATGCGGATCGTAGAGCTGCTCGTTGGCGGGCGAAGACGAAATGGGATCGAGATTCCGAATATAGGGAAGAGGTGAATAGCTCGGCAGGGGGGCGCCCGGATTGAACCGGCCGCCGGCTGAAAGGAGCAAAACCGCATAGGCATAGAGTGGCTCGCCGAGCGAACCGGCCTCAAAAATTGTATTCGGGGTAACGGGAGCGTTGGATTTCTGGTCCCGAACCCCGAAAACTTCAGCGGCTCGCAATTGACCGCGCTCGATCAACGCCACGGCGATGCCTGGAATTTTGTATTTTTTTGCCGCGTCGGAAATTGCGTGCTGAAGGGCTGGCGATGTTTCTTGTCCTGCCAGCCGGTCGCGCTGTCCCGCTGAGCTGGATGCAAGAAGCAAGACGCCAAGCATGCAAATGGATGCAGGCAGGGACATACTGCGCTTTTTTCTAATCAGTCGGATCATGCGTATGTTCGGGAGCATAGCAGAGCTTGATGCGGCGAGGCTACGGGCCAGATGGTTTGTTTTTTGCTCCAAAACAAAAACGACAACCGGAAAACGGCTGGACATGAAATAATGGCCAGCCTGTGGTCCAGTTAGATTTCGTAATTAGCGAAACAATATTGCGCGTCAGGTATGGGAACAACGATCCGGGGAGGAAATGCCGATGAAGCGTCCAAATACGTTCCTCGAAAGGCAGGCGCGCGATCTTCTATCCGATGAACGGAGTCTGTCGCGCCGGAGGGTTCTCGGGATGCTATCCGCGGTTGGCGCGGGGATGGCGTTGGCTCCCCGGTCGTTCGCTCAGAGTGTTAGCGGCGGGCCTCGCATTATTGATACTCACCATCACATATTTCCTCCTGCTTTCACGGCCAGGAACTTGAAGCGGATGACGGATGATTCTCCGACGTTTCCTGGCTCCTTTTACACGAATTGGACGCCGCGCTACTCCCTGGAGCAGATGGATCAAAACGGCGTGGCGACCGCCATTGGCTCGATGACCAGCCCGGGCATTTGGTTTGGGGACAATGCGGAAGGACGCAAGAATGCGCGCGATTGCAACGAGTACGGCGCGAAACTGGTCCAGGATTTTCCGGGACGCTTCGGGATGTGGGGCGCGATTCCCTTGCCGGACACGGACGGAAGCCTGCGCGAGATTCAATATATTTATGACACGCTGAAGCTCGATGGCATCGGCCTTCTGACGAGTTACGACGACGGAAAATTACTTGGCCATCCCAACTTCGCTCCCGTCCTCGAGGAACTCAATCGCCGCAAGTCCGTCATTTTCGTGCACCCGACCGTCTCCTGCTGCGCCATGCCCGTCCGCCACGTGAACAGGGTGGCGATTGATTTTCCCACCGATACGACGCGCACGATCACAGACCTCATTTACAGCGGCGCGCTGATGCGCTTCCCGAATATCCGCTGGATTTTTTCTCACGGGGGAGGAACGGTTCTGATGCTGGCGGCGCGGCTCGCCGGCGCCGGCCTGACGCCGGAGGAACGCGCGGCGACGATACCAAACGGATTTGAACACGAATTGCAAAAGTTGTACTACGACGTCGCCAGCGTCTCGCTCAGTTCCGTCGCCATGGCGGCTGTGTTCAAAGGGATTCCCAAAGAACATCTGTTGTTTGGATCCGATATTCCGTTTTTTACGATTGAAAGAATCGCCACGGCCGTGAACAAATTCGACGTGTCCGCCGGGGATCTTCGCATGATCCAGCGGGAGAATGCGCTTCAGTTACTGCCGCGCCTGAGGACGTAGAAACCGGTAGGACAGGCTTCAGCCTGTCTGGTTTTGACTTTACTTGGGGCACCAAAAAGCAGACAGGCTGAAGCCTGTCCTACTGCTGCAATTACTGCGATTGCTCGTAAACCCGGGTCACTTCGCCTGCGATGTTATTGGGATTCGGCCAATCCGGATTCTTCGCCTTAAGTTCCGCCGTTATGGTTTTCCCCGCATCGTCGACCGATACGCCCTGCTTCTTAAGCTCCAACGCTCGCGCCTGAAGCGCTAAGAAGTAGGCACGCTGTATTCCGATCTGAGAGGCGTCCACGATCGGCGCGCCGTGATCGGGGACGATGAACTTTGGGTGCAGGGCTTCCACAGCGTCCAAATTGACGAGCCAGCCTTTCAGGCTGGCGTCCGCGTTGGGCATGATGGGAAAAATGTCTTTCTGGACGATGTCTCCGGGGATCAGAACGCTGTCTTCCTCGACGAAAATCAGCTCGTCACCCTTGGTGTGGGCCGGCCCCACATAAAACAGGCGGGCGGTCACGCCGCCGAGATCGATTTTCGCTTCGCGGTCGAAGAGGACGTCCGGCGGGCGAAATTTCACGTTCTGGAGCAGGTCCAGGTTTTGGGCTGACATTTTCCTGAAAGCGTCCATGTGGGCACTCACGCTTTTGACCATTTCTTCCTGTTGCGCGCTATTTCGGATGATGATCGTGTTCGCAGGAAAGGCCTGTTCGCCCGTCGTGTGTTCGGAATGGTAGTGCGTGGTCGTAAGGTAAAGAATCGGGCCTTTGGCGAGCTTTTGTTCCGCGCGCATGACGGTGGCGCCATTGCGCTCGCCCAGTCCCGTGTCAACCACCAGCGTCGCGCGGCTCCCGATCACAAAAACGACATTCGGAAAGCCTTCCAATACGGACACATGATCGGAGACGCGCTTCAAGTTGTCATCGGATAGCAAGGGCTGCTTGAGTTGGGCCCTTGCGGCAACGGGCAACAAAATTGCTCCCATGACAAGGAATAAGAACGTGGAGCGCATGCGCAATCGCTTAATTAATATCGACATCGTGGGTCTCCCTTTCGTGTGCGAAATCCGGCGCCTCGCTTGTCCCCATGCAGGAGGAGCCAGCATTTTGCACTCCGTAGAACACAGAAAAATCGCCGGCGAGACGCCGGCGCTACGAAAACCTTTACTCAACTCTGCAGGTGCGGCACGACCAGGTGGAAAAGCTTTAAGGGGGCCGTGCCGGACTGCTTGATTGTTACGGATTCGGATGGCCCGACGTATACGCCGGAACCTTTCTTTACGCTGTGATCCTTGGAGTCGAGCGTGATGGTGGCCTCGCCTTGCATCAAGTAGACCAGCTGATGAGTATTCTTGTCGGACCGGACATCCAGCTTTTCGCCTGCGTTGAGCCAGCGGAGGGAGCCGACTACATTTTTGGCCCCGCAGAGCTTGTCATTTAAAATTTCCGCGAACTCGCCCGCTCCGGGGAGCTTGGCGTGCGCGATCTTATTCGTATCGATAAAAGTCAGTGACATTACGGGTCAATCCTTTCGATTTCTCGATCGCAAATTTATCGCCATTTCAAAATCGGTTGAATTCGACGGGCGATTTTACCTTGCCGCGCGGCTAACTTTGAATCCAGATTCCGCCGTCCACGCGGTCCCACTTCAGGTCGTCCGGCGTGCCCTCGAGTATGGTGGTCTGAAAACGATTGGGTGCCTGGAATTCAAAGTAGAAAAGCGGCTCGAGAGCACGCAGACGATGCTTTTCTTCCGCGGGAATGAAGACCATTGTGCCGGGGCCGATCTCGCGTGTTCCTTCCTCGGTCTGCACGGTGGCCTTTCCTTCCATGATGAAATAAAAATGTTCGCAATTTTTATGAAGATGATACGGAGAGGCGGCGCCCTGCTTGTAGTGCATGATCCCCGCCAGCATGTCGTCGATCTTGGTGAGTTCCTTGTTGACGAAGAAAACGCGCTCGCGGCCATTGGACAGCAGCCTGGGCAGCTGATCTTCGTTAAAAATGTATGCCATACCTCGGCCTCCCATTTGAATCGACGGTTCCGGGGCGCGTCAACTCGATTGCAAACGGCAACATCGCCCGGATGCGCCATCCCCGCTTTGCAGCGATCGAATGTAAACATGCTAGCAGTTTTTGCGCGGCACTACCAGAATGGCAAGCCACTCGCCCAAAACCAAGTCGCGCGCTGTATTGCAACCGTGACCGAAACTATTTTTTGGGAAGCGCAAACACAGTCACGGTCGGGTTCCCTCCGACGATTTCCGGGATCGTTTCTTTTCGGAGGACGCCGCCATCGCCCGAAGTTACGGCAACGTACTGAACGTTGTGGGCTGAGTAGGTGATGACGCCGCCCTGAACGCTGTCAGCCATATCGTAGTGAAGCAGAAGCTTGCCCGATTGAGCGTCGAGCGCGTCGAAAAAGCCGCCGACTTCGCCTGTGAAAACAAGGTTGGAGGCCGTAACGGCAACTCCTGCGACGAGCAGTGTCGGCGATTCGTACCGCCATCGCTCCTTGCCGGTCGCGGCGTCAAAGCCCGTCAGTCGGCCGCGCCCCTCGGCCCAAGCGCCGTGAGTGATCGGGCCGCCGAAATAACTTTTTTCGCCCGTGTTGGCCTTCTCGATGCTGGGCGGCTCCTTATCCTTCTGGTTCATGGAGCAATAAAGGTCGTCGCTGGGCACCACGATCAGGCTGAGCTTGGGACTGTAGGCCGCGCTGTTCCATTCATCGCCTCCCAAAATTCCGGGGCAGACCTTGATCGGGGTGTTGCTGAGAGGCACCTCCGAGTTCAGCTGCGTTGTGAACGGAACAGCATAGACAACCTTATGCGTATCGCCATCCACCACTCGGAGAACGCCATCTTTTCCGGACGAAGCGATCATCGTGCGCGAGTTCACCTTGAAGATTGGATTGACATGCGTGATGTCGTAGTCGTCCACGTCGTGGGGAATGAATTGGTTGTACCAGAGCAAACGGCCTGTCTTCGCGTCCAGCGCGATCATGGAATTCGTGTACAGGTTGGCGCCGGGCCTGGCATCGTCCCAGAAATCGGGCGCCGGATTGCCGCCCGCCACGTAGAGGATGCCCTTTTCGCTGTCGAATGACTGCGGAGTCCAGAGCGCGCCGCCCGCGTGCTTGCGTGCCTCCGGATTTGGCCCCCAGGTGTCGGCGCCCGGCTCGCCATCCTTCGGAATAATGTTGAATTTCCAGACCTGCTCCCCGTTGCTTAATTTGAACGCGCCGATCCATCCGCTGCCCGCCCTCTCCGACCCGGCAGGGCCTACGTAAATCATGTCCCCGGTGACAAGTGCGGGCATGCTGATGAAGTAGCCTGCTTTGGGATCCGCAATTTGCTTGGCCCAGAGAAGCTTTCCACTCTCGGCGTCCAGCGAAATCAGATAATCATCTCCGGTGCCGCGGATGATTTTTCCGTTGGCGAGAGACGCGCCGCGATGGGGATGAACATAGTCGGTATCGCGCGGTATCCACTGATAGGACCACAACACGTGGCAGTCGGCTGCGTCGATCGCGACGGTGTAATGGTCGCTGGTTACGTACATGACTCCCGCGGAAACGATGGGCGCCGATTCGGAAGGGACTTTTTCAGGAATCGTGTACGAGCAAACCTTGGCGAGTTGCTTCACGTTGCCCGGCGTGATCTGAGTCAGCGGACTGTAACGCGTCCCGTTGAAGTCGTGATCCGCGTAGGTCCAGTCGCTGTCCGCCTGGGGAGGAGTTGCGGCAAGGGTTACGCCGCCAAAACCGCGAATGGTTCCGAACGAGACCGCCAGCGCCACAACTAAGAAAGAAGCCGCTGCGATCGATCGAACGGCTGCTGCTCGAACGTGGAAATCGCCCTTAGTCATTTTGTTTATCCTCTATCGGAAATCGGAAGAGCGGTTGGATCCGCTGCGGCAACATTGTTACGACTGCCGTCTGTTTGTCAAGCGATGCGATGATCTTGTCGCGGCTTTTCCCTTGGAAAGTAGGTGGCTGGATCACTCCTAAGGTCGCAAGCCCTTGAAATGTTCCGCGGTTCACGTTGCGATAGATCCCCCAATCCGAAAGTGCTCGAATTGTGTTGCAAAAAACTACAGCCGGCGGGACAAGATACCCGGATAATGAGAGCCCCCAGCGAGATTGGGGCCAGATCGGAACCAGCGCCCATGGAGAATTTCCGGCTCAAGGTATTTCGCACGGTCGCGGAGAAACTGAATTTTCGCGAGGCGGCTGAGGCGCTCCTTTTGACTCAGCCTGCGGTAACCCTGCAAGTTAAGGCCCTGGAGGAAGAACTCTCCATCCGCCTGTTTGACCGGACCGGAAACCGGATCGTTCTCACTGAGGCAGGCCGGCGGCTGCTGAAACACGCAAACCAGCTGGCGTCGCTGGCGCAGGAAGCGGAACGGGACATAGCGGCTCTCCGCGGAGTGGAATGCGGGGAGCTGCACATCGGCGCATCCACGACGATCGCTCAGTATTTTCTGCCGAGGCTCATCGGCGAGTTTGGCAAATTGAATCCCCGCGTCTCGGTGTCCGTCGTGAGCGGCAACACCAAGGAAATTGTCGATGCCCTTCTGAAGGGGACCATCGCTGTGGGACTGGTGGAAGGTCCGGTCCTTCGCCGGGGCATCAGGATCGAGCCGTTCCTCGACGATGAAATCGTGATGATTCTCCCCGCGCAACACGAATGGGTTGGCCAAACGGTTCCCAAAGATCGGTTGGGAACCGAACGGCTGATCTTCCGCGAAAGGGGTTCCGGCTCGCGCCGCGTGGTGGAATACGCATTGCAACGGGCGAAGATCCCGTTGAAGAAATTGCATATCGCGATGGAACTCGATTCCACGGAGGCGATCAAAGAGGTAATTGAGGCGGGCCTCGGAGTCGGTTTCGTATCGGCGCGAGCGATTCAAAAAGAGCTGAAGCTGGGAACGCTCCGGGAAGGCTCCGTGGAAGGCTTGCGGATCCTGCGCCACTTTTCCATCATTCGCCTGCCCGGAGCGCATCCGGTCGGCTTGGCAGGGGCTTTTCTTCAGTATTTGCGAGACATCTGCGAGCGGTCGAATTTTCGCCGGATATCCCCTGATAAATCGAATTGAAGGCTCATAAGAATTCCTGCTTGGACGCCTGTCTCCGCGCCCGCCCATACTCGTGGGGAGAGGGCGGAAAATGCGGAGAATCGGTTGAGTACCAAAACGCTCTTCTTTGTGGGTTTGATTCTCTGCGCCACCGGCGTTCTGTCCCCAGCCATCGCCCTTCTCCTCGGCCTCATTTACGGATTCTCGTTCACTCACCCATACGATGCGGACAGCCGCACTCTTTCCAAATTTCTCCTGCAGGCTTCCGTAGTGGGCCTGGGGTTCGGCATGAACTTGCAGGAGGTCATCCGGACAGGGCGGAATGGATTTCTTTACACGGCAGCGGGAATTGCGTTCGCACTGACCGCCGGTTTGCTCCTGGGGCGTTTGTTCGATGTGAAGCAAAAATCATCCGCGCTGATCTCGGTAGGCACGGCTATCTGCGGAGGAAGCGCGATCGCCGCCGTCGCTCCCATTCTCCAGGCTGACGAGCAAGAAACGGCCGTCTCGCTGGGCACAATCTTCATTCTAAACTCGATCGCATTGCTGATTTTTCCCTCGATCGGGCGGGCCCTGCATATGTCCGAGCAACAGTTTGGACTTTGGTCGGCCCTGGCGATTCACGATACAAGTTCCGTCGTGGGAGCAGCCTCCCACTACGGACCCATCGCTCTCGTCGTGGGGATCACGGTCAAGCTGACGCGCGCGATGTGGATTATTCCCGTCGCGCTGGGCGCGGCCGCCCTCCACCGTTCCAAAAACCGAATCCAATGGCCATTTTTCATTCTTCTGTTTTGTCTCGCGACCGTCGTGAACACTTACCTTCCTTCGGCTGCAAACCTTTCCCGCATTCTTAGTAACTTGGGAAAGTTGGGCCTGACCGCCACTCTTTTTCTGATAGGGACCAGCCTTTCGCGACCGGCTTTGCGGCAGGTTGGAGTCCGCCCCTTGTTGCAAGGTGTGGTGCTCTGGATCATCGTGGCCGTCTCGTCGCTTTGGCTGATTCTTGCCGGAATCATATCTCTGCACATCTGACGCGGCTGGATCGCTCATCGCACACGTGGAGGATTCCACAAAATTTGAAATTTGAAGTTTGCCGCATATAATGCCTCAGGACTCGTCGAAGCGTTCCCGCACCTGCCCCGAAAATATTGAGAAAGAAAGGGTGAACTCCATGGATGAATCAAACGAACCGAAAACGTCCGACCCGAAAGCGCTCGTGGACCGGCGCGATTTCCTGGGCGGCGCGACCGCGCTGGCGGGCACGTCTCTGCTGGGGCTAGCTTCCGCGGCGCGCGCCGAAGCTGCCGAAGGCATGGCCGTGGCGGACCGTATGCCTCCAATCCCAGCGGATAAATGGACGGATGCGCAAAAGAAAGCCGCCGAGGAAATCACCTCGGGGCCGCGCAAGGAACTGGTGGGGCCGTTCATCCCGTTGCTGCGGAGCCCGGAGTACATGAGCCGACTGCAAAAAGTGGGCGAGTACCTTCGCTACAAGACCAACCTCGGATCAAACATCAGCGAGTTCATCATCCTGCTGATTGGGCGGCACTGGACGCAGCAATTCGAATGGTACTCGCACGAGGCGCTGGCCCTCAAGGCGGGGATTAAACCGGAGACGATCAAGGCTATTGCCGAGGGCCAGCGTCCGGCTGCCATGACGGCGGATGAAGAGATGATCTTTGAATATGTCACCGAACTTCTGTTGCACCAGAGCGTGAGCGATCACTCTTATGGCCGAGTGGTGAGTCGGTTTGGCGAACAAGGCGTCATCGACATAACCGGATTGTGCGGCTACTACACACTGCTCGGCATGCTCATGAACGTGACGAGGACGCCTTTGCCTCCGGGGATTGCGCCGCCGCTGGCTACTTTTCCGCACTGAAGTAGCACAGCCACTCTTGGCTGTGCGGGTTTTGCAATCGCCAATGAGTCGATCAGCCTGCGCGTGCAGCTTACAAAACCACACAGCCAAGAGTGGCTGTGCTACAAAAGAGAAGCGGCGAAACTCATGCGGCTGGTGACGTTTGAACAGCAGGGCCTCCAAGAAATCGGCGCCCTCGCGGAAGCGGATTCGAAAATCATCCGATTGCAGGCCGCCGAACAACTCCGCAGCGGCGAAGAAAATCCTCATTTCCAATCGATGCTCGCGTTCTTGCAGGGCGCAAGCGCAGCTCGGGACGCGGCGCAACGAGCCATCGAGTTCGCCTTGTCGCAGCCACCCGAAGGAGTCGCGATCGAACGCGCGAGCGTTGAGCTTCTCTCCCCAGTCCCCCGCCCGGAATCGATTCGCGAATTCATGGTGTTTGAGCAGCACGTGATCAACTGCACGCGCCGCTTCGGGATGCCGCGCTGGGTCGCCTCGCTCGATCGAATGGTGGACAAGACGCTCGGCCGCAAAGCCACGCTGGCTTACCGGATGGCGCGGCCATGGTACGAGCGGCCCGTCTATTACAAGGGCAACCGCATGAATGTGATCGGCGACGGGGCCCGCGTGACGATCCCGCGCTACACGAAAGCGTTCGACTGGGAACTCGAATTCGGCATTTTCCTGTGCCGGCAAGGCCGCGACATTCCCGAACAAATTGCCCGCGATTTTATCGGCGGCTACACCATCTTCAACGATTTTTCCGCGCGCGACATTCAAAAAAGCGAAATGGGCGGGCGGCTCGGCCCCGCCAAAGGAAAAGATTTTGACGGAGGCAATGCGATCGGTCCCGTACTCGTCACGCCCGATGAGATTCCCGATCCGTACAATCTGGCGATGAGAGCGCGCATCAATGGAGAAGAAGTTTCCTACGGGCACACCAAGGGTATGCGCTGGACGTTTGAAGAATTGATCGCCTACGTTTCCCAGAGCGAGACTTTGTATCCGGGAGAATTTTTTGGCTCCGGCACCGGGACGGTTCCCGAATCCGGCGCAAACCGCTGCTGCTGCGGCCTCGAAATGGGACGCTTCCTGAAAGCAGGCGACACGGTTGAACTCGAAGTCGAACGGATCGGCAAATTGACCAATCACGTTGTGGGGCAATCCTAGCGTTGTGGCGCCGGCGTCTCGCCGGCGTTCTTGCGCATGGTGGAAATTGGAAAAATCGCCGGCGGGACGCCGGCGCCACAAAACACTTGCGTTCTTTGCTCGCAAAAAATATTGAGGGCGGATGGAAGACCACGAATCCCGAGGGCTCATTCGCGCGATGGGGCGCTGGACTCTTACGGCGCTGGTCATCAATTCCATCATTGGGAGCGGCATTTTTGGCTTGCCGTCGGTGGTGGCCGCCTATTTGGGCAAGCAAAGCCCTCTCGCCTATCTCGTCGCCGCCGCCGGGATCGGAGTGGTCATTGCGTGCTTCGCCGAAGTGGCTTCGCAATTCGGCGCGGCAGGCGGGCCGTATCTTTACGCGCGGGAAGCCTTCGGCCGATTCATAGGGCTGGAAATCGGCTGGTTGCTGTTGCTGGTGCGGTTGACTGCCGCAGCAGCTGCGGCAAACCTCTTCACTAATTACCTCGCCGAATTCTGGCCTGCCGTGCAAGAGCCACTCACTCGGCTCTCCGTCCTGGCGGTGTTGATCGGATTTCTCGCCGCGGTAAATGTTCGCGGCATCAAGTCGGGCGCGGCGACGAGCAACGTGTTCACCGTGGCAAAACTTGTGCCGCTGATCTTGTTTGCGATCGCAGGAGTATTTTTTCTCCTACACACCCATCCGGCCATTCCGGGTGAGCTGCAGGGCAACACCGCCGTCCCCGTTCGGAATTGGCTTGAGGCCGTACTCGTTCTGATGTTCGCGTATGGCGGCTTCGAAGGCGCGGTGATCCCAATGGCGGAGGCAAAGGATCCGCGGCGCGACGCTCCGTTCGCTCTCCTCGTGGCGCTTGTAACGGTCACCTCCCTGTTTTGCGCAATTCAGTACGTCGTCGTCGCCGTGCTTCCCCGCGCGGCCCTGACGGATCGACCGCTGGCTGATGCCGCGCGGCAGTTTGGAGGAACAGCCGGCGCAGCACTGATTTCCGCCGGGGCGCTAATTTCCGTCTACGGATATTTGACCGCACAGCTGCTGCATACGCCGCGCCTTACCTTTGCGCTGGGAGAGAAAGGCGACTTCCCCAAATTTTTTGCGCGAATTCATTCAAGGTATCAGACCCCGCACATTTCCATACTCGTCTTTGCGGCGATCATCTGGTGCCTGGCCGCCGCCGGCAGTTTCACGTGGAACGTGTTTCTCTCCTCGATAGGAAGACTATTTATTTATGGGTTCACTTGCGCAGCTCTTCCCGTGCTGAGACGCAAGGATCCCGACGCGCACGCTTATCGCCTCCCGGCGGGAAATCTATTTGCTGTGCTCGGAGTTTTTTTCATGGTCTTGCTGGCGTCCCACATGAGCCGCGGCGAGGGAATCGTTATCCTGATCACAACGGCCATCGCCATTGCAAATTGGCTATGGGCGCGGAATCGGCGAAAGGTAGCGCCGTGATCGCAGACCGAGTGCCACGAAATACCCTTCCAAGTTCTGGAAGGCTCGCCTTGCCAAGGAAAGCACCGACAAAATGGAATGATCCGGTGAGAAATAGTATCTTGTAGCCTTCCGGCACCGCGACATTCTTGATCGGGCAGGAAAGCGTCCGGCAGTGGAAAGGCTCTCCATGCATCTCAAGCCCAAGTCTCTCGTATTTTTCCTGATCTTCCTCGCTTCTTCCGCGCAGGCGCAAGCTCCAGCCAAACACGCGATGACGTTCGATGACCTGATGGCCGTGCAGCGCGTCGGCGAGCCACAGATTTCGCCCGATGGGCGCGCCGTGGTTTACACCGTTGGCGCGACCGACATGGATACGAACCGCATCGCGCACAACATCTGGGTCGTCTCGACCGCGCCGGCAAGCCAGCCGCGGCAGCTGACCCAGAGTGGGCACGACACCAGGCCGCAGTGGTCGCCCGACGGAAAGTCCATCGCGTTTCTCTCGAGCCGCGAAGGGGCGACAGAGGTCTACATGATGCCCGCGCAAGGAGGGAACGCCAAGAAAATCACTTCGCTTTCGACGGGCGCGGACAACGAAAAATGGTCCCCGGACGGACGGTGGCTCGCCTTCACTTCCAGCGTGTTTCCGGATTGCGCGGATGACGCGTGCAACCGCGCGCGCGACGACGCGGCGGAAAAAAGCAAAGTGAAAGCGCGCGCCTACGATCATTTGCTGTATCGCCACTGGGTGCATTGGAGCGACGGCAAGCGCAGCCATCTGTTCCTGGTCGCGACAAATGGCGGCGCTCCGCGTGACCTGACCGTGCATGCCGACTACGATGTCCCTCCCGATGAGCGCGGCGATGCGAATGATTTCGCGTTTTCGCCGGACAGCAAGGAACTCTGCTTCACCGCGGTGACCGACCGGCCCGAAGCCATCAGCACGAACGGCGATCTGTTTCTGGTTTCCACGAGTGGCGGCGATGCAAAGCGCATCACGTCCAATCCCGGCTTCGACGGCCACCCGGCGTATTCGCCGGACGGCCGTTTCATCGTCTACCGCTCCCAAAAGACTCCCGAGTACGAGAGCGACCGGTGGCGCCTGATGCTTTATGACCGCGCCGGCGGAACGCACACCGAGGTTGCCGAATCCTTCGATCGCAGCGTGGAAGAAATTGTTTGGTCGCCGGACAGCAAGGAAATTTTCTTCACGGCGGTCAACGAAGCGGATCAACCGGTCTACGAAATCGCGGCGGCGCCCGGAAGCACGCCGCGGGAAATCGTGAAAGATTCGTTCAATGAAAGCGTTTCGGTTTCCGCGGATGGAGGCACGCTCGCGTTTCTTCGTTCCAGCCTTGTGGCTCCCGCCGAAGTTTTCACCTCACGCGGCGATGGAAGCGCCGCCCGGCAACTCTCCGAGCACAATGCCGCGCGCCTCGCTTCCATCGACATGAATCCGCCTGAGACGTTCTGGTACGAAGGCGCGGGGGGCACGCGAATTCAAGGGATGCTGATTCGCCCGCCGCATTTCGACGCGTCGAAAAAATATCCCCTGCTCCTCCTCATTCATGGCGGGCCGCAAAGCCTGTGGGCCGATTCGTGGGGCTACCGGTGGAACGAAGAGTTGTTTGCCGCTCCGGGATACGTCGCCGTCATGATTAACCCGCGCGGCTCGACGGGCTACGGGCAGAAATTCACGGACGAGATCACTGACGATTGGGGCGGGCGCGTCTACGAAGACCTGATGAAGGGCGTCGACTACGTCACCGGGAATTATTCCTACGTCGACGCAAACCGCGTGGCCGCGGCCGGAGGCTCGTATGGCGGCTACATGATTGATTGGATCGCAACGCACACAGGGCGTTTCAAGGTCCTCATCAGCCACGCCGGCGTGTACGACAAAACCCCCATGTACGGCGCCACCGAAGAGCTTTGGTTCGAGGAACACGACATGGCCGGAACTCCCTGGACGCATCCGGAGAGTTATCAAAAGTGGTCGCCGAGCACGTATGCCGGAGATCTCGGTAAGTACAAAACTCCGACGCTCGTAATTTGCGGAGAACTCGATTACCGCGTGCCCTACACGCAAAGCCTCGAATTTTTCACCGCCATGCAGCGGCAAAATGTGCCGTCGAAATTGGTGGTGTACCCCGATGAGGGACACTGGATCCTGAAACCGCAAAATAGCCGGCTGTGGTACAAAACGTTTTTCGATTGGCTCGCGGCGTATCTGGAGTAATTCGAGGCGGACAAGATGAAATTTTCAGCGGCAATCGCAATTTTTCTGGCAACCGCCGTCTTTGCGCGGGCGCAGGCGCCCGACCCTGCGCTCATGTTGGAAATCCGCAAGATTCGCGCCATCGACAACCATTCGCACCCGCCGCGCGTCGTGGCCGATGGCGAGCGCGATGATGAATTCGACGCTCTGCCCTGCGACCCTCTGGAACCCACCCCCCCGAACACAATGACGCGCCCGGAAAATCCCCAGTATCTCGCCGCCTGGAAAGCGTTGTGGGGATATGAATACAACGACCGCAGCGACGCGCACGTGAAGGAACTCCTCGCGACCAAAAATAAAATTCGCCAGGAGCAGGGCGACAATTATCCCGCCTGGGTGCTCGACCGTTTAGGCATCGATGTGGAATTCGCAAACCGCGTGGCCATGGGGCGAGGGCTCAATGCGGCTCATTACCGCTGGGTCCCGTTCGACGATGCTCTCCTCTTTCCGCTCAACAACGATGCGCTGGCCGCGGAAACGCCGGACAGAAAATTTTTCTTCGGCCGCGAAAACATGCTGCTCGCGCGCTACCGCCGCGAACTCGGCGTCGCGGCCATGCCCGCGACGCTTGCCGAATACGCGTCCCGAGTGGTAACGCCGGAACTCGAGCGGCAAAAAAAAGACGGCGCAGTGGCCATCAAATTTGAGGCGGCGTATTTGAGGTCTCTCGATTTCGAGCCCGCTTCGGAACAGGATGCCGCCGCCATCTACGCGAAATACGCGCATGGCGGTTCGCCCGCGAAAGAAAATTACACGCGCTTGCAGGATTATTTGTTTCGATATGTTGCGGCGGAGGCGGGCCGCCTCGGCCTGCCGGTGCACATTCACACGGGCGCGGGATGCGGCGGTTATTTTTACTTGCAGGGATCAAATCCGTTGCTGCTCGAGTCCGTCCTGAACGACGCGCGGCTTCGAAAAACTACCTTCGTATTGCTGCACGGCGGCGCGGGGCCTTACACGCGTGAAATTTCTTTTCTCCTGATGAAGCCGAACGTGTACACCGATTTATCCGAGCAGACCTGGCTCGAATCGCCTCACCGCCTCGCGGAAGTCCTGCGAGACTGGATCGAGTGGTATCCCGAGAAAGTATTGTTTGGAACGGACCTGTATCCCGGAAGCGGCGCGTACGATTGGGAAGAGATCGGCTGGCAAACTTCACAAACCGCGCGGCAGGCGCTGGGAATCGCGCTGACCGGCATGCTCCAGGACGGGGAGATCACCGTCCTGCGCGCGAACGAAATAGCGCGCATGGTCCTGCGCGAAAACGCGCTGAAGCTGTATCACTTGACGGAGCATCCGTAGCAGGAAATCCGTTTGTACATGTAAAGCGTGAGAAGGCAGGCAAACACGGAAATTATGTGCCGCCCCGCCCTGAATCCTCCATACCCTTCAGGACGGGACAGCCAATCTGATGCGGGAAATCTCGTGCCATTCGGAGCAACCTAGCTGAAATACAGCCTCGATTACGCCCGGAAATGACAGGTCTAAATTATTTCGATTTCAACCATTAAGCACCTTTTACATTCCGGAAAATTCGATGGCCTTGGTCTTTCCGGAAACCTGAATTTCAGTCAGCTTGTTGTTATCGATGACAAAGGTAGTTTCGTTGATCTTGCCGTTGAAATCCTTCAGGGTGCAGGGAATCTCAGCCACAACCTTGCTGCCCTGTTCAAATTTCGCTTTGCTTCCGTCAGCGATGACCTTGTATTCGCCGGGGGCAAGCTTCGTTGTGCCGACTGTCGTGGTTGCCGTCAGCTTTACGTTTGTTGTAATCGTGTCGCCTGATTCATTTTTGGACCACACCGAAACACTCATTGTGGTGAGTGCCATGATCGCGAGGAAAAGTGGTAACGAACGTCGAGACATAACGAATTGTTCTCCCTTTTGGTTTTGGAATCGGGCCGCTGAGGTGTAACGATCGAAACCTGAAGAACTATGAAGAACAACAGGTACCCGGGCCGCACAAACCCTCAGCGTGCTCCCTGTCAAATTAGATGCGAGCCGATGGGAGGGGGTTACAGTTTCCAGCAAGGATTGTGAAGTTCTAACCAACAATAAATAAAAGCCTTGAGCACCGTTTCCCGCCCGAATCCTACTTCCAGTTGCCCAGGATTCGTCGAACCGTGAGCACCTGCCCAAGGTGATACGCATTGTGGTCCGCGACAAGCAGGGCTTCGCGCAGAATCGTCTGTCCCGTGCCATGGGGAATTTGCGCAAAGAGGTCTGTTTTGGGGCTTGCGACCAGCTTTTTCATTGTCTCGAGATCTCGGGCGAATGATTTGAGGCTTTTGTCCCAAGCCTTTGCATTCGGCGGGGCTTGCGCAGCGGGCCAGTAACCGGCGGGCCAGTCCGGTGAGGCATGTTTTGCATCGCGAGAAAACTCCAGGATGTCCCACTGCGCGATGCGCATGTGCTCGAGTAATTCCCAAACCGAGTACGGCAACCCGTTGGGACGAACGCCTCTCAATTTAGGAGTGACTCCGCTGAACGACGCCTTCCAATCGACATGAGCGCCGCGCCCGGAAAGAAGATTCACGAGATGCTCGCGCAAGGCTTTTTCGTTCACAGGCTCCTCCTGCATTTTCGGCCAGATTTTCAATTTGCGCCTTGATTCCCTTCCCGTGTCCGAGCGGGCAGTTGCGCCGCGCACACAACCGGCGAAACGGAATCTTCCCAGGCCTGAAGCAATTTTTGCCCTTCCGCACTAATTTCCTCGATCGTACGCGGCCTTCCATTCCCGGAGCCTGGAAACACGAGATACAGAATGCCTCTCCGCGCGCCGCCGTTTCGCGCGTCGGATCGAATCCCCAGGTTTTCGGCGAGCGCCACCGAGCCTTCGCCGATTCGGTCGTATGGACCGACATCTCCGAAAATCGCGTAGGAGCTTTTGCCGTTTCGCTGATTGAAAACGGCCGCGAAATCTCCGGGGCGCGCTCCCAGTTGGCGAGCCATTCCGCCGGGCAGCACCACGAAAGGAATCCTCGACGCATCCACGTAACGCGTGGGATCGTTCGCAGGCTTTGAACGATCGGCCAGCGCCGTAGCCGAAACGTAGTAGCCCGGAAACGGATCGTCCGGCCCCTGGATGAAGGGTTCGCCCTCGGCATTCTTGGCCAATCCTTCCCATCTCCCGGGCGTGCCCGCGTTCGCAAGGTCGTCCAGGCCCCTATTGTCCGGATGATAGGCATTCGGCGCGCCATCGGCGTCGATGGTCATTCCAGATTCGTAAAAAAAGGCCGAACTGCCGGACAAGCGTCCAATCGGGATATCCCGCTCCGGCTCTCCGTCGTGCCGCATCTCGAAATTCATCAGCAGCTCGCCGAAACATGCCCCGTGCGAATCCTGCCCAGGTTCTTGCACACTGGCTGCGAGAATGCACTGAGCGAGTCCCGACTGTCTCTCTTCGAGAATCTTCAAATCCTGTTCCAGGTTAACCGCGGAGGGAGCCGCATCCGCGGTCTCTGATTCGACCGCTGGATCGGAATGTGCCTGGGACGGGCGCTGTTCGCGAACCGCCGCTTGCTCCGCCTCGCGTGGCGCGTTGGAGCTAACGCTGCAATCCTTTGCAGAATCTACGAAAGTTTGATTTCCCGGTTGTGAAAGAGCAGGCGCCGTGGAAGCCTGCTGACCCTGTGCCACCGCTGAGGAACCGAGGAAAATTGCCGCCACAAACAAAATCTCGTTGTACCGCATGGCCCAAAACCTCCACCACTCCGAACCAGGCGTCCGCAAATCAGCCTGATCGACCCACCTATTGTAAACGATCGTTCAAGATAGCGTATTACAACATTCTGAAGATCAGATGAAAGGGGAGTTTGCTCCGTTCTTCATCCTGCCGGTGTCCCAAATCCGCGATTCCGTCATTCAGCCGGATACGACCAAACCGCAGGAAATCAAGTCGGTTCTCGGTGTCCCCGGGTGAGCCGTTTCCCTTTCAAGGCTTTTTGCTTGTGCGGGGATTCGGCCCCTTCGGAGGCAATAGCAGGGTAAGTGATGCGATCTCCCCGAACCCTTCCGAAGGGAATGAGAGTGTGAACCTGGACGCGCTTGCCGCTGACAATATGCGCTGCTCGGATGCCGCGCACGGTGAGCGCATCGGCAATGAGCGAGCGGTGGCATCGCCACGGCACCGCTTCCGCGCACATGATCGCGGTCTTCTTCTCTTTCGCCAATTTGATCAATCTCTGTAATCCCTTCTCGAATTCCGGCGTCTGCATATAGTCGGCGAACCCACGAAACGAGGCGTTGCGCCAGCCCTTGTTCAGCGAATCGCGGCGCGCGTGCCGCAATCCGCCCAACCTGCGCAAATGCACATAGCTTATCCTGGCGCCGCGCAGCTTCGTGGATAGCGTCTCGCGATTGAACTGTGGGTTGTGCCGCGATTTGGGAATGCTGCGCACGTCCACAACGCGCTCGATCCCATGCTCGCGCAACAATTCGAGGAACTCTTTCCAAGTGCGCGTGGAGTGCCCAATGGTGAAAACGGTGAGCATTCCCAATTATGACTCTGGGCGAGCCGCGAACGCAGACAAAAAAGCCAACCCCCGGCCCTCCCTACGTAGGCCTGCTCTGATGGCCAATAGCAGAGACAATTCTTTCTTCCGCGCATGGTAGGATTGGCGGGATTTACTTGGAAAACCCTCAGGGAGTACGGACATGGCTACGTCTCCAGACAACGGAATGGTTCACCTGAGCAGTCCTTACCCGGTTGCCGAAACACTCAGGCGGCTGGACTCCGTTTTACAATCGCGCGGCCTCACCATATTTGCGCGCGTCGACCACAGCGGAGAGGCTGAAAAGGTCGGCATGAAAATGCACCCGACCCAACTCGTCATTTTCGGAAGTCCCAAAGGGGGCACTCCCCTGATGGTCGCTTCTCCCACCCTCGCCATCGATCTGCCGCTCAAGGCTTTGGTGTGGGAGGACGCGGGAGGCAAGGTTTGGGTTTCCTACAACAGCGCCGAATATTTAAAACAACGCCACAATATCCCGGATGACCTGGTGAAGAACATCGCCGTGATCGGCCCGCTGCTTCAGAGTGTCGTAGCGTAGCGTCTTCTGGAAATCGCATCACTCGTTTCCCGGGTGGACAAATGTCTGAGCCAACGCGAAGCAATATTCAGCCTGCAACTGGAGAGAACTCAAACCGCGCCCGCGATCATCTTGCAAACGAGCGCACTTTTCTCGCCTGGGTGCGCACGGGCATAGCGATCGTCGTATTCGGTTTCGCGATTGGCCGTTTCGCCATCGCCATCCGCCAATTCATGCAGCTGCAAGGCCGTACATTCCAGACAGCGGGGCTCACGGTCTGGTTCGGCGCCATTGCCATATTTGCGGGAGTGTTGCTGACGCTCGCCGGTTTGCTTCGCTACCGCCGGACGCGCGATCAGTTGGAAGCCGGAAGGTTCGAGCCGGCGGGATTCCTGGTCGATCTTGTCGGAATCCTCGTGGCGCTGTTCGGCTTGGCCTTGGCCGGTTACTTGGTCTTTATCCAACTTCAAATGTAGATGCCGCCAGTGGCGTCTTTTATTTTAATTCTCGCGCCTGCCTCGAAGCCGTTTTCATCCTAGCCATCGCTTTCGTTCTCTCCGAGTAGCCGCCGCAACTACATTTCGAACCTCCACGCGATAAACGAACAGTATCAATACCCATCCCTTCCCTGTCCTTTCGGCCAGCTTTGCTGGAAAAGCATAACTGGTAGGCTCATGCGTTGGGGAAAACATGGTGAGTGCTTATTTTGGACCAAGCTAACGCAAGTGGTTGAGCCAAAATCGGTTCGTCGGAGGAGTTTGTTGCCGTTCCCTTTTGCAGGCACAAAGCGCGGCGGTGCTTGGACCATGACTACGCTTCGGCTCCTCGGCACACTGCTGGTTCTCACGGGTTTCCTGCTCGTCGCTGCCGGCGCCCGCGCCCAGATTTCGCCCGGACCTCTCTCGAAGGCGCATCAATCCCTCAACGGCTCAACGCAGTGCAACACCTGCCACCAATTTGGAACCAGCGCGCCGACATTCAAATGCCTCGAATGCCACAAGGAAATTGCGGACCGTCTGACCGCGCATAAGGGCTACCACGCGCTTCTCGGGATGAAGAATCCGAATGGCAGAGATTGCGTGCGGTGCCACCTCGAGCACAATGGCGAGGATTTTTCGCTCGTCCACTGGGAACCGTCGCTCAAGCAATTCGATCATCGCCAGGCCGGATATCCACTCGTGGAAAAGCATGCGGCCGTGGCGTGCGAGAAGTGCCATACCCCGGCGCACATGGTTCCGGCGCAACGCGCGCTAATTCAGAAGAAGAACCTCCCGCAGTCCTTTCTGGGCCTATCGCAGGATTGCGCGACCTGCCATGAGGACGTCCACAAAGGGCAGCTCGGCGCCGACTGCCAGCGCTGCCACAACGTGACCGACTGGAAACAGGCCAAGCAGTTCGATCATTCGAAAACCAAGTACCCGCTGACCGGAATGCACGCCCAGGTGGCCTGCGAGAAGTGCCACTTCCCTTCCGGCCCCGAAAAGACGGTGAAGTTCACCGGGATCAAGTTTGACACCTGCGTCTCGTGCCACACCGATCCGCACAAGGGCGCTTTTAAGGGAACGTGCGAATCCTGCCATATGACGGCAAGCTGGAAAAAAGTGAATGCGTCGATGCAGTTCGACCATTCGAAAACAAAATATCCGCTCCTGGGAATGCATCTGAAAGTTGGTTGCAGCGACTGCCACACCGGAGGCGATTTCAAGAAGACGCTGGCCTTTGCCCAGTGCGCGAATTGCCATGCTCCCGATCCCCACACAGGGCAGTTCCAGGCGCGGGCGAGCAAGGGAGAGTGTTCGGAGTGCCACACGGTCGAAGGATGGAAGCCATCGCAATTTGGCGTGAGGGAGCACGCCACATCGCATTATCCGCTCGAGGGGAAACATGCGGCCGTCGCTTGCGACAAATGTCACACGCCGGCCGGAAAAGACACTGTGTACAAAGTGAAGTTCGCGGCGTGCACGGATTGCCATCAGGATGCGCACGACAAGCAATTCGCCGCCGCGCCCTACCAGAATCGCTGCGAGGACTGCCACACCGTAAAAGATTTTCATCGCTCGACGTTCACCATCGCCAAGCACAAGAACACCCGCTTCGTGCTTACGGGGGCTCACGTGGCAGTCTCCTGCGCCGAATGCCACAAAGCGGGCCTCGGCGGAAGATCAGACAAGATTCTGCCTTTCCATTTTTCGGACAGCACTTGCACTGCCTGCCACACCGATCCGCATAAGGGCGAATTCAAGGACCGCATGGCGCTGAAACGCGCCGATGGAACCGCGCTGGGCTGCGAAGCGTGCCACACCACCAAATCCTGGATCGACATTCGAAGCTTCGATCACTCGAAAACGAAATTTGCCCTGCTCGGGGCTCATCGCGTGGCCGCGTGCGGCGAATGCCACAAGGCGCTTCCCGGCACCCACGAAATTCAATTCAAGGGAACGCCGAAGGATTGCGAAGCCTGCCACACGGATGCGCACGGCGGCCAGTTCGCCGCCAAGGACGGAATCACAAAATGTGGAGATTGCCATGTGGATCAGCGCTGGACGCCCTCAACGTTTGACCACGATAAGCGCACTCAATTCCCGTTGACAGGAGCGCACGCAAATGTGGGATGCCCGATGTGCCACGCGTTGCAACGCGAAGTCCAGGGCAAGCCGGTTTTGTTCTATAAACCCACCCCAAAGAATTGCGCCGATTGCCATGGGGCGGATGTTCGGCCGCTCTAGGCGCGTCGAGACAGGAAAAAGTTGGCGCCTCTCCCAAAGGACAGGTCCGTTTTCTGGCCTTCGGCTCAGTGGTTTGACGGTCACTGGAAACGTTAAAGTTCGGTACGCCCAATTTTGCGTGAGGGTCTGAGCTCGCTAAAGCATTAGGGGGCAGTCATTTCGCGCGTCGCCCAACTCGGTAGTTGGCTCGTGTTCCTTGTTCTTATCCTTTCTTGCGGCCGCCCGGTGGACGCCCAGCGGCAACCTGGCCGGAGTCCGCACGGCCCACTCACCATTCCCTGCGAAAATTGCCACACCAACACGAGCTGGGCTCCCATTCGCGCCATTCCCGAATTCAATCACGACTCCACGCGGTACCCGCTTCGCGGCATGCACGAAAAAGTTTCCTGCACGGGATGCCACACCAAGCCGGTTTTCACGGACGTTGGCAAGAATTGCGCCAATTGTCACGCCGACATTCATCGCGCTCAATTCGGCGCGAACTGCGCGCAGTGCCACACGGTTCTCGGATGGAGGACGTCGGTCCAATCGATTGAGCAGCACTTCAACCGATTCCCGCTGCTTGGCGCGCACGCTGTGGTGGAATGCCAGGAGTGCCATACAAACGCGGCGGTCGGAAATTATGTGGGGCTTTCGACGGCCTGCTCGTCCTGCCACTTCGCGGATTGGCAGAAGACGACGAATCCGGCGCATCCATCGGCGGGATCAGCGTTTGCAGCTGCGAACTGCACGAGCTGCCATTCTTTTGACAATTGGTTAAACGCCAAGTTCGACCACAGTTCGACTGGGTTCCTATTGACCAATGGCCACGCGAACGTGGCCTGCGCACTTTGCCATGTGAATAACAACTATAATTTGACGATCGCCCCGACCGATTGCGGAAATTCTGGATGCCATTTAACCACCTGGCAGCAGACGAATAATCCTGTCCATCCTTCGGCTGGCGCGGCTTTTGCGGCTGCAAACTGCTCGACGTGCCACACGACGGTCAGTTGGACGACGGCATCGTTTAACCACAGCACGACCGGTTTCCTGCTGACCAGCGGGCATGCCAACGTGGCCTGCAATTTGTGCCACCTTAACAACAATTACAATTTGACGATTGCGCCGACCGACTGCGGCAACTCGCAATGCCATCTGACCACCTGGCAACAAACCAATAATCCCGTGCACTCCACTTCCGGCTCAGCTTTCGCCGCGACGAACTGCGCCACTTGCCATACGACGGCTGGTTGGACCGCGGCGGCATTCGACCATAGCGTCACCGGGTTCGCCTTAACCGGAACGCACATGTCCCCGGCGCCGACCCCCTGCGCGTCCTGCCATGTGAACAACAATTACACGCTCAATTCGGCGGATTGCTACGGCTGCCATCAGGCGGCATTTGTCAGCACCACGACCATTGGCGGAGCGGTGCCGAATCACGTCACGGCCGGTTTCCCTACGACGGCATCCGCATGTGCGACATGCCACCCGATTACAACCTGGTCCGCGGGAGTCTTCAACCACAGCGCGACGGGTTTCCTGCTCACAAATGGACACGCGAACGTGGCCTGCAATCTTTGCCACATCAACAACAACTATGCATTGACAATCGCTCCAACCGATTGCGGCAACTCGCAATGCCATTTGACCACCTGGCAGCAAACCAATAATCCCGTGCACTCCACTTCCGGAGCTGCTTTTGCCGCGGCGAACTGTTCCACTTGCCATACCACAACAGGGTGGGACGCGGCGTCGTTCGATCACAGCGTCACCGGGTTTACCCTGACCGGAACGCATATGTCCCCGGCGCCGACCCCCTGCGCGTCGTGCCATGTCAATAACAACTACACCCTCAACTCAGCGGATTGTTACGGATGCCATCAGGCGGTTTTTATCGGCACCGCAACGATAGGCGGAACGGTACCGAATCACGTTGCGGCCGGCTTCCCGACCACCGCTTCGGCCTGTGCGAGCTGCCACCCCATCACAACGTGGGCCGCGGGCGTTTTCAATCACGCCTCAACCGGCTTCCCCCTCACGAACAGCCATGCCACCGTCGCTTGCAATCTGTGCCACATCAACGGCAATTACTCTTTGTTTGTCGCCCCGACCGCATGCGGAACCTCAGGCTGCCACCTGACGGACTGGCAGAACACGAACGCCCCGCCGCACTCCGCCGCCGGAGCCACATTTGCGGCGGCGAACTGCGCCACTTGCCACACCACGGTGAGTTGGACGACGGCAACCTTCGACCACAGCACGACCGGATTTGCCCTGACCGGAATGCACGTGTCACCGACACCGACTCCTTGCGCCGCCTGTCACGTGAGTAACAACTACACGCTTAATTCCACTGCATGCTACGGATGTCACACCACCGACTGGCAGAGCACTGCAACCCTGGGCGGCTCGGTCCCGAATCACATCACGGCCGGCTTCCCGACAGACTGTTCGATCTGCCATTCCACCGCGAATTGGACGACCTCAACTTTCAATCATGCCACCACAACCTTCCCCTTGACCGGTGCGCACACGACCGTCGCCTGCGCGCTGTGCCATGTTAATGGCAATTACGGCGGCACCCTTCCGACCGATTGCTACAGTTGCCACACTACGGATTGGCAAAGCACCACGACCCTCGGCGGGTCGGTACCGAATCACATCACTTCCGGTTATCCGACCACCTGCGCATCGTGCCACACCACGACCTCATGGCTGGGCGCGGTCTTCAATCACAATGCGACCGGTTTCCCCCTGACCGGCGCGCATGTCACTGTGGCATGCAATCTTTGCCACACCAGTTCCGCTGTGCCGCCGACCGATTGCTACAGTTGCCACACTGCGGATTGGCAAAGCACCACCACGCTGGGCGGGTCCGTGCCGGACCATACAGGGTCCGGTTTCCCGGCTCCCAGCACGTGCTCGACGTGCCACACGACCACGGCATGGACGGGTGCGACATTCACACACTCGTGGTGGAGGATTCCCCACAATGGGGCCACCTGCGCCACCTGCCATCAGACTCCTGGTTTGGCCACGAACTACGTGACGTTTAGTTGCATCAACGGATGCCACACGCCGGAATCAAGCTGGCAAAAGGACTCCGGGCGGCACAACGCGGGCAACTATGGAGCCATGACTTGCACCGCCTCGGGATGCCACCCCAATGGGTAACCAAGGGATGAAGATGTGGCGTTGGCATATTCTAAATTGCGCCCTGGCGCTTGGAATAGCGCTGTTCACCGCGCAGGCGGCGCAGTATGCCCAGACCCAAACTGCTCCCGCAAATCCGCCTCCCCCTGCCACTGCTCCTGCGCTTGAGCCTCAGTCGGCTCCTGCCCCCGGGTCCGCTTCAGAGACCTATCCATCACCTGCGCACGCTCCCGCATCGGCAGTAAACATTTTCCACGTCAAATACGTTTCCGAAGGGGCTGTCTATCTGGATGCCGGGAGAAACGCGGGACTAGAAGAGGGGATGCTCCTGCATTTGATCCACGCCGACCCGAACGGCGGAACGACAGATGCGGTGAGGTTTCAGGGACAAGAGCCTATTGCCGATGTGCGCATTTTTTCAGTGGCTGACTCATCCTCGGCAGCCGAAATCACCAAATCGCGTGAAGACTCGATCGCCGGCGACATTGCCTACCTGGATATCGAAAGCGTTCACGCCCGGGTGGACAAGGCCAACGCGGTGGAATCCGAAAACTATCCTGTCGTCGTCACTTTTTCCTACGGAGATCCTTTGGATGAGGAGATTCGGGCTAACGTCGCGCCGGAAAAGAGCGGCGCTTCCATTGGAAACCAAATACGCGGCCGAATCGGATTGGACTATGGAAATCTCTCCGAACCGGGAGGCGTCGGCTCACGGCAAGTAGGGCTCCTGATCGACGCCGACATGAGCCGCATCGGAGGCACGCACTGGAATTTCACAGGCTACTGGCGAGGCGATTTGAATACGCAGAATTCAGGCATTTCCAGCGGACCTTCGCCGGCGACTCTGAACGACTTGCTCAACAGGACGTATCACCTGGGCCTCTACTATCAGAACCCTGATTCCATCGTCACGATGGGTGTGGGGCGGCTTTTTTTGCCGTATGCGCCGAGCTTGAGTACGATTGACGGAGCGTACTTCGGCTACCGCATTACCAGCCGGCTGACCACCGGCGTGTTTGGCGGATCGACGCCCGACCCAACCTCCTGGAGCTACGCCCCAAACCAGAATATCGCGGGGGCCTTTGTGAATTATGAGAAAGGCGACTTCGAGCACCTGCGATTCAATGACACGTTCGGGTTGGCGGCGACCAGCATCGCCTGGCACATCGCGCGCGAGTTCGCGTTCGCCGAAAATACGATTACAGTGGGCCGCATTTTTTCCGTTTTCAATTCGCTTCAGGTTGATGCGGCGCGCACAGCGCTCGGTGGCGCTACCTACAGTACCGGGTTGACGCAAAGTTTTTCGAGCGTTCGATTTCAGCCGATTCCTTTGCTGACATTCGATCTCAACCACAACTACCTGCGCAATTTGCCCACGTTTGACCCGGCGCTGATCGCCACCGGCCTGCTGGATCAATTTCTATTCCAGGGATTGAGCGGTGGAGTGCGCGTGGATCTGCCGTATCGCATCTCGATTTCCACCGACGTGGGCCGCAGCAAGAGCAGCACGGATACGGCATCTTCGTGGAACCAGATGTATGGCCTTACGTTTGGAGAAATCCGCAACACCGGTTTGCAATTGGACATGCGGTACACCAAATTCAACAGCTCCTTCGGGCAGGGGGACTACCAGTTTGTTTCCCTCTCCCGGGCCATCGGCGATCGGTTCCACGTTCAAGTCCAGGGCGGAATGCAGCATCTCACTTCCGCGTTCAGCACGAATTCGTTTTCAAAATTCGTTACCAGCACCGTGGATTGGACGATCGGGCCGCGCTACTTTTTTGAAGGACTATTCGGTTGGAATATGGGCACATCGATGAACTACCAGCAGACGAATTTTACGTTCGGATACCGGTTTGGAGGAAAGCTGCGCAAATGAGCGTGATTCCCTTACCCACATCTGAATGTTCCCGAGTCACAGCTCGGCGGGAATGGTGGTGCGCCGTGGCGCTCGTTGCCGCGCTCGCGGTGACGGGTGCGACTTGTGCTGCCCAAGCCCGGCCCGGTGAGATCGCTGCAGTCGACGCTTCCCCATCGCTCGATGCCCTGGCGCGCGCGCGAAAACACGTCCAGGAATATTTCGAGAAGTTTTCCGACCTGACCTGCAAGGAGTCTGTTACGCAGGTCGTGTTAAATGGGAGCGGCCATGCCATCTATCGAGAGAATTCCGCCTACGATTATCAGTTTCAAGCCACGAGTGAGAGTGGAACATTGAAATTTAACGAGACACGCGAAACCCGCAATCCGGCTTATCGCGATCCGGCCCGGACGTTGCTCGTGACCACCGGCTTTGCCAGTCTGCTCCTCGTGGCGCATCCCATGTACGAAGCCAGCTATGTGTTCGAGCCCGCCGGAGATGAAACGATCGATGGCCTTTCCTACGCCATGATCCGATTTACGCCCATTCCGGGCGCATCTTCGCCTGCATCGCTCCGTCTGCGCGGGAAAAATTATCCCTTACCCATGTCTGGCACGCTTTGGATCGATCCCCAATCCGGCGCCATCGTGAAGCTGGAGGCCAAAGTGGATTCCAGCTTGAGCGATCTTGGCCTGGCGGGCATGCGCAGCGAGGTCCATTACGCGCTTCATAGCTTCCGCGACCCCGCGGAATCCGTTTGGATTGCGGAGTCCGCCGTGATCGACGTCGATACGCCGCGCCAGCACTGGCGCAACCTGCACCGGTTCACGGACTACAAGAGATTCAACGTCAACATTCACGAGGAGATAGGTCAACTGCCATGAGCCAATCCGCAGCCGTCCAATCAACGATGATGTTCAGCAAGGAAGCTTCGGAGCGAAAGCATCGCTTCCGAATCCTGATCGCCTGGATCGTTTCAATGGCGTTTGTCGGCGCATTCGCGGCCTACGGCTTCGATTACTACACACTGGCCTGGAAGGACCGCCCCTTTTCGCCGAAGCACATGCTGCTGCGCCCGAGCGGCCCCGTGGGCGTCAATCTGGGAGTGTTTGGCGTGCTCCTGTTTTTCCTGATCTACCTTTATCCGCTTCGCAAGCGGTGGGGCTGGCTCGGCAGGCAAGGAAATTCGCGCCACTGGCTGGATTTCCACGTCGTCCTGGGCACGGCGGCGCCGCTTGTAATCGCCTTGCACTCTTCGTTTAAATTCGGCGGAATCGCGGGCATGGCGTTCTGGATCATGACCGCCGTCACGCTGAGCGGCTTCATCGGCCGGTATTTGTATTCGCAGATTCCAAGAACGCTGAACGCCGCCGAGCTGACCATCAAGGAAATTCAAGATGCGGAAGTGCAGCTCCGATGGAACGCGGAAGATAAACACGAAAAAATCGGCACGCGGCTCATCGAACTGTTCGCCCTACCCACTCCCGCGCAAGTGGCCCGGACTCCGATGATGGCGGCCCTGTGCTGGATGATCTGGCTGGACCTCAAGCGGCCCTTCCAGGTTTCCTGGCTTCGCTTGCGCGCGGCCGGGTTCGTGGCGTGGCTTATCTCGCTTTTTGGCATTTTTCCGACGCGAAATCCGGAACTGGAATATGCCATTCAAACCGCGCGAAAGCAGGCGTCCCTGTCCAAGCGAATTCTCTTCTTGTCCCGTACCAAGCAGGTTTTTAACCTGTGGCACGTCGTTCACCGCCCGTTTAGTTATTCCTTTGCTATCCTCGCCATCCTTCACATTGTCGTCGTGCTTGGGATGGGTTATAGGTAAGGAGAGGGAGACTCGCATGAAGCGCACTGTTTACTTTCTAACTTTCATGGGGCTGCTTGTCCTCTTCGCCGGCTGCAAGAAACAGGAAAGCGATGCGGATGCCATACGATCCGGCATCAATCAGCACCTTGCTTCCTTGAAAACGCTGAATCTCGGCGCCATGGACATGAACATCACGAATGTTTCCATTCAGGGGAACCAGGCCCAGGCGCAAGTGGAGTTCAAACCCAAGACGGGAGGGCCGCAGGGCGCGGGGATGCAAGTCGCCTACTCTTTGGAAAAGCAGAATGGCCAGTGGGTCGTGCAAAATACGCAGCCGGCCGGAGGCTCGATCCAACATCCTGCGCCGGGCGCGCCGGGCGAAAATCCACACATGAATTCAACTTCGCCATCGTCGGGCTCGATGCCCAACTTTCGCGATATCGTCCCCGGCGGCGGAAGCTCCAATTCCCTTCCGCCCGGGCATCCGCCCATAAACGGCCAAGGAAATACGCAGACGCAGTAAGTAGAACAGGCTTCAGCCTGTTTAGTTTTCTTCCAAATTAATTCAAAACCAACAGGCTGAAGCCTGTTCTACTTGTCGCTCACACGAGGACTAACTTGGATTGTTTGGCCTCGCTGCTTCCCTCGGCCGTCATGTCACGAAGTCCGACACGCACGCCAATCTTCTTCAGAAATTCCGTAGGGGGCTCGCCGCCGGCAAAGATCCAGACAAAATCGTTCGGAATCTCCTGCGCTTTGCCGCTGACGTCGAGGATGACCGAGTTTCGCTTGAATTCCACCGGCATTGAATTGAAGATGACCTTGACCTTCCCCTTTTGGATGCTCTCCTGGATTCTCTTTTCATTCCGATCTTTCAGCCGCGTGAAGCATTCTTTCCGGTACGATAGCGTCACCTGGTTCCCCACCTGATGGGCAAGCCCCATCGCTGCTTCCACGGCGCTATCGCCTCCCCCCACAACAAGAATCTTCTTGTTCACATAATGGTCCGTTTCGATCAGGCGGTACATCAC
Organism: uncultured Acidobacteriota bacterium; assembly: GCA_963768275.1. Classification (GTDB taxonomy): domain Bacteria; phylum Acidobacteriota; class Terriglobia; order Acidiferrales; family UBA7541; genus Palsa-360. The sequence continues at coordinate 177,621 of CAVYHH010000024.1, read as the reverse complement.
CTTCGGCAGTTCCTCGCCCTTGACGCCGAGCTTTCGCGGGATTCCGCCCTTGCCGAGAGCGAGGATCACCGCGTGCGCCCGGTGTTGGCCCTTGGCGGTGGTGACGGTGAAAACGCCGTCCTCACCCTTTTTGATATCTTCCACCTTCTCGCCTTTGCGGAATTTGAATTCGACTTTCTGCAAAATTTCGCTCCAGATGGCGAGAAGATCTTCCTTGGACAGTTCCGTCTTCTTGAATTTTCCGTAAATCGGTAGCTCCACCGGGCTCGTCAGCACTAATTTCTGCCGCGGATATTTTGACACCGTGCCGCCAATTTCACCTTCGTCCACGGTGAGATAATTCAATTTTCGTTCAATGCAGCGCAGCGATGCGCTGATGCCGGCCGGTCCAGCGCCCACGATCAGGGCGTCCAGCACGTCGGATTTCGATTTTCCATTCCGCAGCCCGGAGATCCTGGATGCGATCGTGTCGGCGCAGTTGCGCCCCTGGTTGATGGCGTTCTTGATCAAGGCCAGACCGCCGAGTTCCCCGACGATAAACAAATTCGGAACGCTCGTCTCAAATTCAGGCGTCAGGTGAGGCAGGTCCGCGCCCATGCTGGGACTAGCCATGACCATCGTGATGGCGCCGACCGGGCATGCCTCCGCGCACAAGCTGTGCCCGATGCACTTGTAGCCGTTGACGATGACGGCCTGCCCCCCGAGCATGGCAAGCACGTCGCCTTCCGGGCAAACCGTCGTGCAGGTGGCGCAGCCAATGCAATATTGCGTGTCGATATGCGGATGCTGGGACTGGGGCCCGTCAGAGCGCAAAGTTCCCTTCTTCGCGGCTTCATGAGCGCGGACCTCCCTGAGCTTTTGCTCCTTAAGGTACCTGCGCACGAAGAAGAGCGTAACGAGGACGGCGATGACGAGACCAACGAGGTTATTCACGCCGATATTTTCTCATAGGGAGAGAGGAAGATCGCACCGGCTATCGCGACCTGTGCCGAGACCGGCAAGCATTGTTTTCTCACGCCACGCTGACCTGCGTTTCAAAAGTCGTGCGGTCCTGTACTCGCGAAGGGAAGCAGGAAGTAGCGTAAGCGCATGTAATATCAGAAATTAAGCAGATAGCGCCCGTAGCTCAGACGGATAGAGCATCGTGTCCTGAAGTCATACTTTGAATGCTACGAGCGCACACGCAACGCTCAATCTGAATGATCCACCTTCGTATCGCGGCAGACCTTCACGACTCAGGCGGAATTATTGGCAGGGACAACGTGGGTCATATGTCTGTACGCGACGCATCGAAAATGCTGCTATGCTAATTTGATGGATTTTGGAGGACTCGACCTCAACCTCCTGGTGATGCTCGACGTTCTGCTCGAAGAAAAGAACATCACCCGAACGGGGGAACGAATTCACCTGAGCCAATCGGCTACCAGCGGAGCGCTGTCCCGTCTGCGCTACTACTTTAAAGACGAGCTCCTGGTGCAGGTGGGCAACCGCATGGTGCTGACGCCTCTGGCCGAGGACTTGATCAAGCCGATCAAGGACTTGCTGATGCAAGCGAGCCTTGTCGCGCACAAGACCTCCGACTTTGATCCCGCCACGTCGACCCGGCGCTTCAAAATTGAGCTGTCGGATTACGTCGCTACGCTGCTCATGCCAACGGTGATCCGACGCGTCTATCAGCAGGCCCCGTCCGTCCAGATCGAGTTGCTGGGCCTCACGGATGCGCCGAATGAATTTCTGGAGCGTGGAGAGGTGGACTTCCTGATTCTTCCGGAAGATTACCTGACCGGTTCCCATCCCTCGGCGAAGATGTTTGTGGATGAGTACGCTTGCGCGGTTTGGAAGGACAATCCGGAGGTCGGGCGCAAGTTGTCGCTCGAGCAGTATCTGGAAGCAGGACATGTTTCCATCCTTTTTGGGAAGCAGCGGTCCCAGAGCTTTGACGACATGTTCTTGAGCCGCAGCGGTTATACGCGGCGCGTCGAGGTTGTGGCGATGAATTACAGTCTGATGCCGCACCTGGTGATTGGAACTTCGCGTATCGCAACCATGCACAGGAAGCTCGCTCACTATTACACGCGGCACTTGCCGCTGCGCATGCTCGACATGCCTATTTCCATGCCGAAGATCGTCGAGACAGTCCAGTGGCATGAATATCGAGACAAGGATCCTGCCCACCGATGGTTCCGCAGCTTGCTTCAGAGCGCAGGCCAGGAACTGGATGCTGCAGTGCCCTCCACTCAAATTTTGGCTTAGGCCCGCATCTTGGTTCAGATCGGCCGGCGCCGGCGATTCCTCAAGCAGCTTTGCTATCGGTGACAACCATTTCGGGTATCCATTCTTCCGCTTTGACAAGCCAGATGTGTCTCCCTTACAAGAGGCGAGTCCCAAAGATTTCTAGTGGCGGGCGCGATCCACTTCGCACGCGAGGCAGAGGGCGCGATGAACCGAGAGGGAGTTGCTCGGAGAAAATCTGTACCCTTAAGGATGCTTTGGAGCAACTGAGCAAATGCGATGCCCTTTTGGCCGAGTTGCCCCCGTTTCTGCGGGGCCGCATCCATGTCCGCGGAGAAAAGAGCTACGAAGAGGCTCGCGTCGGCCGCGTGTTCAATGCCCGCCGACCGGACCGCTTTCCCATCGCCGTTCTTTTTGCCAAGAGCGACGCGGATGTGATCGCTGGCGTGCGACTTGCTCGAAAGATCGGAGTGACGGTCTCCGTTCGCTCCGGCGGCCATAGCTGGGCGGCATGGAGCGTTCGGGAAAACGCCTTGCTCATCGATCTCGGTGGAATGTGCGAAATGGAGCTCGATATCGAAAACAAGATCGTGACAGTGAACCCGGGAGTCTCGGGGGGCGAGCTCAACCCCTTTCTCAAACCGTTCGGGCTCTTCTTTCCGGGTGGGCATTGCCCTGACGTTGGACTCGGCGGGTTTCTTCTGCAGGGCGGCATGGGATGGAATGCGCGGGGATGGGGCTGGGCGTGCGAACAGGTCGTGGGGATCGACGTAGTCACCGCGGACGGCAACCTGGTACGTGCCGATGCGGCGCGGCACAGCGATCTATTCTGGTCCGCCCGGGGAGCCGGACCCGGATTCTGCGGCGTGGTGGTCCGCTTTCACCTTCGCGTTCGGTCGCTGGCGCGCGCGCTGACCCGCAGTACGTACATCTATCCCATGGAAGCCTACGACGATGTCATGGCGTGGCTGCATGGCCTGCACGCCAGGATCGCGGCCACAGTGGAGACCGTCGCTCTGGGCCTGCAGGTTCCGATACCGCAGCAAGCCAACCGATCCGAGCATTCGCTTGTCGTGCATGCGCTCTGCTTCGCCGACAGCGTGGAAGAGGCGCGCGAGGCCCTCGCCCCTTTTGAGACTTGTCCGGTGATCGAACGCGCTTTGGTTCGAGAAGCATTTCTGCCGACCTCTGTCGAAGAGCTGTACGAGGAACAGAGGCGCGAGAACCCCGAGGGGAACCGCTACGCGGCCGACAGTCTGTGGACCAGCGCCCCCGCCGCAATTGCCGTACCCGCGATGAAGCAATCTTTTTTTACATTGCCTACGCGGCGCTCTTTTATCCTATGGTTCTCCATGGCGCCGCTGCGGATGCTGCCCGACATGGCACTCTCGCTGCAAAGCGAAATCTATCTGGCCATCTATGCCATCTGGGAAGAGGAAGAGGACGATGCCCGCTGCGGCCAATGGCTGCTCGAGCAGATGAAGGGCATGGAGGCCATCAGCGATGGACTGTACCTGGGCGACTCTGACTTCACGTCTAGAACGGCAAAATTCGTCTCGGACGAAAACTGGAAACGCCTTTGCGAAGTCCGGGCAAAATACGACCCGAGCGGCCTGTTCGAGTCCTATCTCGCGAAAGAAAATGTCGAACTCAACAAGAATTTCTTAGGGTAGCCGCGGGATGATCGCCCGCGATTCGCGCGGGTTGGGGATATGTAGCGCCCGCCTTCAGGCGGGCATCTGATTGATTCCAAAAATGCCAACCTGAAGGTTGGCGCTACAATAGCTCTGCAAAATAGCGTTCTCACGCAGGCGCTTTAGGAGTGGACTCATGGTGCCAAGTGGACTCACGGACTTTGCGTTTCATCACGTTGGAGTTAGCGTCCCGGATCTGGAAGCCTCGATTGCCTGGTACAAGCGCGTCCTGGGCTTTGAAGTTCTGCGCAGGATCCAGATCGACGCGATCCCAGCAAAGGTAGCGATTCTTCACAGGGGAACAATGCACGTGGAACTGTTTGAGGTGGATGGCGCGGTGACGCCATCCGGCGACAGAACCGATGTGCACGCCGACCTGCATACCTACGGAAATAAACACGTGGCTTTCGTAGTGCAAGAAGTCCACGCTTTTGCCGAGGAGCTGCGCCAGCGCGGCGCGGATGTCGTTTCCGTTAACGATTTTAAGTTCGGATCCAACGCCTTCATCAGAGACAATTCCGGAAATATCATCGAGTTCGTACAGGCGGAATCATGAGCGCAGTGGTTGGCGGTTCCTGCTGGACGCCTGGACATCCATGAGTTGCACGTTCGTCTTTAAAGATTTGTCTCAGGACTATCCCGTCTCGATCTGACCGTTACCTGAGGTTGCCGAATCCCGAAACAGCAGGACCACTGCAACAGCCCCTGCTAGAGCGCACGCGACCGCATAGATCAGGACAGCGGAAGAAAGAGAGCCCGAAATACGGATCAGCCCCAGGATGATGAGCGGGCTCGCGAACTGGCCAAAGAAAAACGAGCCCTGCCATGCCCCGGTTCCTCGGCCCCGCACCTCAGGCGGTAACTTGGACAGGGCCCAGGTAATCAGCGTGGGCAGCACCATGCCCGACCCGACTCCATTGATCGCGGCGCCGACGATGATCGGAGTATACGAATGGCTGAATGCGATTACGAAGAAGCCAATACTTGAAAACGTGAAACTCAGGGCGAGCTTTCCGCCCACCGGAATCCGAAGCAAGCGAAACAGGATTGCACCGACAGGAACCGCCAGAGATGAGAGCGCGGCGCCCATTCCGATCAGCCTAGGAGAAGAATATCCGTCCTCGGTCAAGATGAATCCCAGCTGCACGAGGACCACATAAAAGGCCGTGGCCGCAAAAACTGTGATGAGGCAGATGAATCCAAGGTCGCTCCATCGGAAAACCTGTTTCTTGCTTTCTGCCGGCAGAGGTTGCTGGCCCGCCGCATTCAGACGGCCCGGCTCCCAAGTAAAAAAAGCTACGAGCGGCACCAACAAAAATCCGAACGCATACATGGTGAAGGGCAACCGCCAGGTGCTTTCGCCGAGCGCCCCGCCTATCGCGACCATAACGATGGCGATTATGGTTGCGGTGCCTGTTTGATAGGCGAGCCATCGCTCCCGCTGGTCCCCCTGGAAGTAGTCGCCGAGCATCGCCGTACTGCAGGTCATGATCACGGCTTCGGTAATTCCGATGCCCGTGCGCGAGACGACAATCCCCTCAATCGACTTCAGCCAATAGGGTGCCGTCCCGCAGAAACCGTAAACGCCCACGCCCCAGAGCAAAGTTCGGCGGTGGCCGACCCGGTCCGCCAGCATCCCAAAAGGGCTGGCCAGCAAGGCCACAAAGAGCGCGGGTAAAGTCGCGACGAGAGAAACCATCACGGCAACATGTGGCGCGTTTTGAAATTCTTCGGCAATCTTCGGAAGCACCGGAGCGATCACCGCGGAGGCGATCACGGAAAGCCAGGAGGCAGCGATTAGAACCCAGCCTTGCAGGGCCGACGCCTCGCGTTCGTGGCCAACCGTTGATGAAGCTGTTGCCATGCAATGGATTCCTTCGAGTTTCTACCACAGAAGCGCCCGGCCAGCCGTACACTATCCGCTTTCTGGCGGCGCGCGGGGAACTCGTCATTTTCGATCTCGACTATCCGGCTTACCGATGAGCAGTGTTGCGGTCCGGTCTTGTATCCTCGGACTCATACATGCAATGAGGGAGCGCCTTTCCCCTATTCCAATTTCTTCCCACTCGGCTGAAAGGAATGACCAATGATTCTGGAAATCGCGCAGATCGAAGTAAAAGAGGGAGCGCAGGCGCCTTTCGAACGCGGGGTATCAAGAAGCCGCGAGCTCTTCATGCGCGCCAAAGGGTGCCTGGGAGTTGAGCTTCAGAGATCCGTCGAATTTCCCGGACGCTACCGGCTGCTGGTGCAGTGGAAAACCCTCGAGGACCATACCATCACTTTCCGGAATTCCGCGGATTTCGCAACGTGGAGAAGCCACGTACAAGATTACTTTGCGGCGCCGCCGACGGTCGAACATCACGAAGCGGTCGTTCTCGAATGAGTGGCAGCGACCCGATGCGCATCGGCGCGGTGGGGACAATCTGTAATGTGTCGCAGGCCCCTCACGACGTCCGCCCCCCTAGCACTTCCGCGATCCAATCCGACATGTAATCGATCGCGATGACCGGATTGTCGAGACTGCAGTGTTCCGCCGCCGCTTCCTCCCTCGTGTGGACCTTCAATTCACGTCGCGGGCTGTTCGTGCAAGCGTCATAGGTCATTTGCGCATACTTGAGTGGAATCTGACGGTCATTCTCGCCGTGGCTGATCAGTATGGGAACCTCGATGCGATGAAGGATGCCCCGCAGGTTGATCTGATCGGCAAACTCGAGTGCCGCTTCCACGGTCTCCTGTCCCAGCGCCCACTTAAAATGTTCCCAGAAATGCGGGACAGGCCGGCCCGCCTCGATATTGTTGAAGCGCGTGCGCTGCACTTGGCCCCAATCAAAATTTCCGCCATAGGCGACACAGCACTTGATTCGCTTCTCAAAAGCCGTGGCGCGCGGAGCATAGTAGCCCCCCATCGAGAGCGCCACCATCCCGATGCGGTTCTTGTCCACATCGGGCCGGGTCTCGAGATAGTCGAGGGCAGCGCCTGCCGGAATTTCTGCTTTGGGTTCGACCGTGAGCCCTTGCAGGCGCAAGGCTTCGCCAACACCCGGATGGTCGACAATCAAAGTCGAGATGCCCCGGCGTCCCATCGCCGCCGGGAAACCATTGAGATACAGCAATTCCTTGTACGCGTCGAAGCCGTCAAAATGGAGCATGCAAGGTGCGGGCGATGACGGTGTGACGCCTTCCGCCTTCACAAAAAGGGCCGCCAGCGTCGTGCCGGCATAGGGTATCTGAACGCGATTCACCGGTGCGCGGGAATATCGGACGTACTTTAGAAATGTCTCCAGCACTTTTCTGTAAAGTCCCATGCGTTCCGGAGCTCTCGGCGCATGGGCGCGCTCGGCCGTCGCGTAATATACCGCGGCGCGGCGATACTTTTCGCCCGCGCTCAGGCTTCGCCCCTTTGCCAGATCTTCTTCCGCCATCCGGATCAGGCGATCCCCGACCGCCACCCAGGACTCGATAAAAACGCTTGTTCCCGCATCTTCGCCGCGCTTTGACGCTTCCAGCGCCGGCCGGCAGGCCTGGTCCACCTCGCCAATTTGCGCTCCACTGCTCATCGCAATATTGACGAAGAGATTCCAAACGTAATTGCCTGGAAAATACTCGAACATAATTTTTCTTTCCTCACTTTTCTCTTGTGAAGGCCGCGCCCGCTTTCGCGGACGGGTGATCGAGGGCGCGCGTTACGAGTGAATCGATGGAACCGTCATGGCGAAAACCGGCGGATTCCGCACGCGTTACTTGCAGGGGAGGAAAGGCCGCCAGCTTTTTCTCCAAGGCGGGTTGCGGCCGGTAGGACACCAACTCGCGCGTTTTTGGCCCATGCGTCCGCGCCAGGGAATCGACAATCTCGCCCATGGAACAGTGAAGTGCGGGCAGCATCCACACCCGCTCGGGTGGCACGGCTTCCACCGGAACGGATGCGGCATGCAGCAGATTCTTCGCGCACCGGGAAACGGACATCCACCAGGCGGTCGCGGACGCCGAGACCGGGCAAGTGTAGGGCTTGCCTTCCGCGAGATTCCGAATGAGGTCGCTCATAAAACCCGAAAGCATCGCGCCGCCGGGGCTCGCGGGCCGCGCTACAATCCCCGGCAGGCGCACCGAGCGGCCATCGAGGAAGCGCTTTCTGCTGTAATCGGCGATCAGCAACTCCGCTACGAGTTTGTGTGTGCCGTAACTCCAGTCCGGCCGCGGCGGCGTATTGTCGGTCAACGCATCGAACAACGGCCCGTAGACGCCGATGGAGCTGGTGAATACCAATGTCGGGGTGTTGCTTTGCAGCCGCAACTTTTCCAGCAGACGCAGCGTCAATTCCAGATTGACCTCGCGGCCCAAGTCAAATTTTTCTTCCGCCAGTCCACCGGCGATCGTCGCCAGATGAAAAACCAGGTCGACCGGTGGCTCGAATGCCTTCGCAAAAATGCGCTCGTCGACCATGCTGCCTTCCACCAGTCGCAGGCGAGAGTCCGCCGGCAAGTCGGGGAGGCTGATATCGACCAGAGTCAGTGAATCGAAGTCGAAAGCGTGAGAGGTCTCCGGCTCCACCAGCTGCGTAACCAGAACGCGGCCTATGAACCCGCCCGCACCAGTAATCAAAATGTTCATCGCGTTAGCGCCCTTTGAGGGCGGCCTTTGTATCAGGGGCATAGGCGCCGTCGAGGAGTACGAACAGAATCCGGCACGGCTTATCGGAGCGGTTGCTCCATGCATGATTGGTGCCCCGCTGAACCACGATGTCCCCCGGTTTCAGATCGACCTCGGAGTCATCCAGAATGAGTGTAATTTCTCCTTCCAGCACGACACCATAATCAATCGTCTCCGTCCGGTGCATCAGAGGGTGGCGTGACTTCCCGCTTCCCGTCGAGGCTTCCGGCGAACCCAGGCTGGCGAAGTGCGCCTTGCGTGCCGCATCGTCCATGGGCTTGCCTGATTCCGGTGGTATCTGCACCAATCGGACCACGCTCCCCATCGCGTGAGGTGACATCTTGCGCGGCCCCAGCGTGGTGTCCTCTCTGCTGTCTATCGGCGCGGGACTTGAGAATGTCCTCCAGACCTCGGTGAAGAACTCGCCCGGAATCGCGCTCGTGATGACTTGCGGGGGATCCCCATCCATACTGACGACTGCTTTGCCGTGCTTATCGTGACCCGTGACTACTCTTCTCACCCCAATTCGTCCTGTCAAATGGCCTCCCTTTCTCATCCCTGCGATGGTCCGGATGTTTAGATCGGTTGAGAGGTGATCTCCAGCATTTCGTTCACGATTTTGCCGTTGTCTACCGCGACGCCCTGCATCTGCCATTCGCCCAACTGCTGGCTCCTTTCGACGACGTACTTGCAGCGTTCGTAGCGCCGTTTCATGAAGCGATCCAACCGGGCTTCCATTGCATCATTCGAGTCCAGCTCCTGGCCCAGCACCAAAGCATCTTCGATTGCAATGCCGGCGCCCTGTCCCAGGTGCGGAGTCGCGGAGTGCGCTGCGTCTCCGATCAGGATCACGCGGCCCTTAAACCACGGCGCCGGCACCATGACGGTTTCCATGGGCTTGTAAACGACTTTCGTCGGGTCGGTGATCTGCGGCCTCAGTTTGCCGATCCACCCCCCAAACTGCTTGATGCGGTCCTGCATCAGCAGATGCAACTGATCCGCCGGCATGCGCGGATTGCCCGGCTCGAAGGAAGTCACGTACATATACATGACTTCCTTCGAAAGCGGCACGAGACCCGCGCTTCCGTCCGGTCCGTTGAATGCCGCGAGGTGATCGATTTCGGGAGGACGAGGAAAGTTGTAGCGCCAAACAGCCTGGCCCGTGAATCTCGGCTTCGGCGCGTCAGGAAAGATCATGGTGCGCACTTTCGAATAGATACCGTCCGCGCCGACAACCAGATCGTAAACGCCCTTGCTTCCATCCGTGAACGTCGCGTAAGCGCGCTTGCCGTTCTCTTCCAGCGTTTCAACCGTTACCCCGAGGCGAACCTCGGTGCCTCTGCTCCTCGCCGCACTGGTAAGGATCTCGTGCAGAGCGGGGCGAGAAATACCGAGGTTAGCCGGATACTGGGGTCCGGCAAGGCGCTTCCCCGGCACCATTGCTTGCAGGTTTCCAGAAATGTCGTAAATGCCGGTCCTGTCAAACGGAAATGAAGATGCTAAATAACTGTCCAGCAAGCCAAGTTGAGCCATGGCGCGGACGACGTTTGATTGCTGGATAATCCCTACCCCGTAAACAGTCCACTCTTTCTTGATTTCGACGAGGTCGGTCCCTATCCCCTTGTCGCGGAGCGACACAGCCAGAGCCAGTCCGGCGATTCCGCCGCCAACGATCAAGATTTTTTTCACATCAGACACGGTATTCTCCAACTACTTTCAACTGCCTAGGGCTCGAGCGGAATGAAACTGTGATCGATGGCTCCGAATACGGAGCTTCCCCCTTCCTCTTGCATCTCGATGCGCACGCGGTCGCCAAAGCGCAAAAATTCCGTTTTCGCCGCGCCATTTTCCAGAGTTTCCAGCGCCCGCCTCTCCGCGAGGCAGGCCACGCCGGCGGATGCATCGTGATTGGAAATCGTTCCAGAACCAACGATCGTACCCGCGGCCAGAGTTCGCGTTCGGCATGCGTGGGCGATAAGATCGCCAAACGAAAAGTTCATCTCTCCGCAATTCAGGTTCCCGATCTCTCGCCCATTCAGCGCAACTTTCATTCGCCTGTGCACGCGGCCATCTCGCCAGGAATCTCCCAGCTCGTCCGGCGTAACCGCCACCGGCGAAAACACACACGTGGGTTTCGATTGAATCATGCCAAATCCCAAAGACATCTCCCCAAACAGGAGCCGGCGAAGACTCACATCGTCCAGCAATACGATCAGCAATACTTTCGCGATCGCATCCGGACTCTTTGTATTCATGGGAACAAAATCCGTGATGACGCCAATCTCAGCTTCGATGTCGATTCCATGGTCCTCACTGGGAAGAACCATATCTTCCCGCGCCCCGAGAAAAGAATCGGACGTCCCCTGATACATCAACGGATGATTCACCTCGAGCGAGGCGGTCGAAAGTTTGAATGCCTTTACCATGCGCCTGCCGTGCGATAGGAATGACGACGAATCAAGCCACTGCGGCGCTCGCGGCAACGGCGCAGCGACTTTGCCGGCGTCGAAAGCGAAGGCCCTGCCCGCGCGGCCCGCCTCCAACGCAAGGGACCGTTCCCGAAGCGCAGGGAGCACGGCAGCCCATTGCTCGACCGCTTCCCTCATGCTCGGAACAATATCTGTTCCCATCACGGCTCTTTTCAGATCGCGCGACACCACCATGAGTTTCCCATCCAGACCGCCGTCCCGGAGTGTCGCCAGTTTCATTTATCGTCCGTCAGAATCTAGAGAAGAACTCCGTTTTGGGGCATGTAGCGGCCGCCTTCAGGCGGCCATCTGCTCCATTCTCTAAAATGCCAACCTGAAGGTTGGCGCTACAAAAGTTCCAAGAAACTAGGTTCTTCCATTGAAATTGAGTTTCGTTGCGGCGCCGCCGCGCAATGTCCGAATCAGCCGTGCTTCTTCCAGGGGTTTACCGTCGCGGGTTCGGGGTGCAAGTCGATATCTGGGACGGCGGGCCTGGCATCCGGCGGAAACGCTTCCAACATGGAATCCGGCATGCCAATATTGCGATACATCGTGTTCGCGCCTTCCGCTACATCCCACTTTACCGGCTCCCAATCCGGAACATAGTTGCGGTAGCCGCCCGTGTTGACCTCAATCCGAAGCCCTCCCGGCTCGCGGAAGTAGAGGTAAAATTGTTCCCCAATGCCATGACGGCCTGGGCCATACTCGATGCCCGTTCCCGATTCCATCAGTAGGTCCGCGCAACGCAGATGTTCATCCGCAGAGTCAACCCAAAAAGCAAGATGATGCAAACGTCCCGGAACAGTAGAGAAGTCAACTCCAAGACCGAGGTCGTGCGACTTCTCATTTGTCGTTACCGTGCCGAAAACGACCTGGCTCGCGTTTTCGTGCATGGCGGCGAAGGCCGTGAAACGGAAGCCGAGGTGTTTCCGGTACCAGTTTGCGTCGCGCATCACATCGTTCGTGGCGACGGTGACATGATCGAGTTGACGAGGGGCGATGCCGTGGTTGGTGAGCTTCTGGGGACGCTCAGGATAAATGGATTTCAGGCCGCCGGAAGCCGCGTAGCGGTCAACCTCCCAGAGAAGCTCGATGGAATGCCCGCCGGGACCCTTGAAGCAAAACGACCGGCCGTGCCCGTAAGAGCCTTCGCGCCACTCGCCTTTGGCGCCGGCCGCCTCGACGCGGCTCGCTGCTTCCTGAAGCTCCGCCGCGCCAACCGACCGCCAGGCCGCGTGTCCCAAGGCGGGCTGGCTCCCCTGTGTGAGCATCAGACTGTACTGATAATAATCGCCCCAACAACGCAAATAGACGGACTGGTTGGTCCTCTTGACCTCCGTCAGGCCCATCACATCCACAAAGAATCTCGCGGACTCATTCAGCTTGGGCGTAATCAACTCAACGTGGGCGAGGTGCGACAGCAAGACTTTCGACATGACGCTTTTCCTTTTGGAGATGCTTGGTCAAATATCGCGCTCAAAATTCGCATCCGCGAACTTGCCGACAATAGTTCCTTACAAGTGACCAGGGAAATGGATTGTTGAGATTGCAGCCATCGGTTTCACCGAATGCAGAGGTGTTCATCGCGCGAGCCGTAGCCTCACTGAGCCGGGAAAAAGACGGCTGCCAAAGTCTCCGTTGGAAGGAGAGACACTTCAAAATGGCCGGTAACCACTCCGCGCCAAAGGAGTGAGAACTCCGTTTTGATTCGTGTAGCGCCCGCCTTCAGGCGGGCACTTTGGAATCAAGCAGATGCCCGCCTGAAGGCGGGCGCTACAAAAAAGCTACCAGGCGGTGGCTCCGCCATCGACGGAAAAATCAGATGCGGTGATCCAACTGGATTCATCCGAAGCCAAAAATGTGGCGCACCAGGCGATGTCTTCCGGCTGGCCGACGCGCTTGAGCATCTTTTTCCTTAGCACGTTTTCCAGAAATCCAGGTTGCTCGAGCACCGGCTGAGTAGCGCCCGTTACAATCATCCCGGGAGAAATCGTGTTCGCGCGGATGAGATGAGGCCCACCCTCCATCGCCAACTGGCGAGTCATCGCCAGGACTCCGCCTTTGCCGGCACAGTGGGCCAGAGCCGGAGAGCCTTCCAAGGCCACATGCGCATTGGCCGAGGCGAAGTTGATGATGGACCCGCCGCCGTGGGCGATCATGTGAGGCCAGACACTCTTGCAAGCAAGGAAGACCGTGTCGAGTTCGGCGGCAAGCGTTTTGCGCCAGTCACTGTAGGACATGTCTTCAATCCAGGCGAAAACCGCCGTAGCGGCGGCGTTCAATAGCACGTCGACGCTGCCGTGGCGCTCCACGGCAAAACGGGCCAGCTTATCCGCCGCCGCTGGATCCGTGAGATCGCAGGGATGAACGCTCTCGATAGAAAGCCCCTCCTTTTTCGCGAGTGCGATCGTGGCTCCCGCGGCCCGGGAATCGATGTCGCATCCGACCACCTTCGCTCCCTGTTTGGCAAACATCAGTGCACACCCCCGCCCGATGCCGCTCCCGATGCCTGTAACGATGGCAACCTTCCCAGTCAACCGTTGTTGTTTCGATGCGATGTCGGACGACAAATGCCGCAGTATCACTTTTCCACCTCTTGAAAACCGGCTCCGGTCGGCGTTTCAACTGCGTCTGGCCATCACGGAGTCACGCCGCCGGCAACGCCGCCGTTTCTTATTCAGGTTTCCGCGCGCACTCGGGCGCGCGTTACGGCAGATCTCCGGGACCAAAGAAATACGGAATCAGCACGGCAGCGGTCGCAACACTAAACCACAGCGTCAATTCCGCAAGGCCGGCCAGCTTTGCCCCCACCGGTGTATCTTCCCGATCCCACGCGCGCGCTTTTCTCTGAATCACTATATGCAACAGCAGTGCAATCGGAATCAGCACACCCAGCTTGATTCGAAAAGCGGGATTCCTGACGTAGATCACGGCAGAGGTGGAGAAGAGTAGAAATCCCCCGAGAACGGCGATGCCAAATCCGATCCAGTTCCACACGAATAGCGCATCGGAAAGTTGTGAGGCGGTTTGGCGCCTTTTGCCTGCGCCCAGGAGGCGCAAATCAAGCAGCGCATTCGTCCCGATCCACAAAGACAGACCCGTAAAATGGATCAGCTGGACATATGGAAATGCCCAACTCGATGTGAGGATCGACTGAGCCAGCGACGTACTTTGAATCCATCGGCAACACGCGACGAGTAATTCATACATCGGAGGCGACCTCTCGAAAGTCGCAACGCGGATTTATCCCACTCCGGTAATCGCCGGAACATCCACACCCATGAGAATTGCGCCCACCCACAATGCCAGCGAGACCAGAGCGACGACCTTCGCCCATGCCGGCATGGACTTCGACTGATCCCATTTGGCCACGCCGCGTTGAACCCAGGCGCCAAAGATCGTTGCCAGCAGGATCACCAGAAGTTTTCTGTGAAAAATCGAATTGTGCAGATAGTCCGTGGCCTGCCCGGCGAACATAATAAAACCGGAGAGCACGGCGAAACACAATCCAGTCCAGATCCACGGAAACGCCTGTTCCGCGAGGCGCGCGGCGGATTGCCTGCGTCCCGCCACTCCCATAATCCGCAAATCCACAATCGCAGTCGCTCCCACGAGCACAAAAAAACTGAAGTAGTGAACGACTTCTAGAACAGAGGACACCCAGGCCGAGGAGTTCATGGCAACGATCCACGAATTGTGCTGAAGCCATTCGAATGAATGTTGCAGCATCGATCCTGTCATCCAAAGTGATTCAAACGTACCCGATGGCCCGGCCCGCGAGTCCGACGCCGGCCCAGAGCACGAGCGAAACCAGCGCCGCGACCTTGTTCCACACTGGCGAAATTTGTTTTTCTTCCGAAAGCGTCACTTTGCGGTAAAACGTAAACGTAAAAACGATCGCCAAGGCGAGCGACGTCATCTTGGCGCGAAAGGCCCAGTTCCCGTACAGCTTTTCGGCTTCCGAAGAAAAAAGAAAAAATCCCGAAACAAGCATCACTACAAGACTGCTGGTCATCCACGGATGGAGTTCTTTCGCGAGTTCCGAAACCGGCTCATTCCGAAAACGAATCCCCAGAAGACGCAGATTGATAATCAAGATCGTTCCACCTAGGACTCCGAGACCCAGGAGATGCAGGATCTCGATCGTGGGGAACAGCCATACGGAATTCCGCACCCCATGCCCGAAGAAGGAGTTGCTGCACCATGCACAAAAAGCCTGTGCAAGCGCGCTAAGTTTGAGCATTCTCTCTGAACCTCATGGAGGCGGCAGGACGTACGCGATTCCCCGCCCCGCGGCGATAATTGCAGCCCACAACACCAAAGACAGGATGGCGGCGACCTTGGCGCCCATCGGCGTGTTCAAATCCTGATCCCAGTTCACAACTCGACGGCCCACCGTCCAATTGAAGACCAGGACGTTGATCCCCGCCAGGACGAGCATGATCATCTTCACGCGGAAAAAAATCGTGCTGTAGAACGACACTGGGTCGCCGCAAAACAGAAGAACTCCGGTTACGATCATCACCGCAAAGCCCGCGAAAAGGTAAGGGTTCAGTTGCGCGAGAACCTCGGACGCCCGCCTTCGCCGAAAAATAACACCGAGCAAACGCAGGTCCAGCAGAACCGAGAAACCGAGAAACAACGTGAGTGTCAGGACGTGAACGGTTTCGACCACGGGTTCGGCCCAGGCGACTTCACGCAGAGCGATGCTGAGACTCGTCCCGGACAACCAGTGCAGAAATTGGGCAAAAGACATCAGCTTTGGAAATCCTCCCGCTCAGAAATTCTCTTTCCGGTCCACCGACCGCCTGCGGCAGCAAAAAATCATCTTTTTGAATAACGCCGGTCCGCTCCCATCGGTCCGCTGGATGCCAACTATCGCGCATGTGAATTGCACGCGTTTTGGGATTGCGGCCGAGAATGCCGCTGAAGATAACATGATCTCCCGGCTCGATAAAAGTTAAATCGATGTTTAAACTATGGAGACAGACCGGGACACTTTCACGGTTGCAAAATCACCCGGACTCATGCAACAGTATGCCTAAAATACGGCTCGATCTTTAAGAAACCGTTTAACAGTCAGGGGTGCCATGCCTGCCCTGTCTGGGAGAAGTGCCAATCGCAAGGACGGACCATACTTCACCGGGGCATCGCAAAAGAAGACTGTGTGATCATTGGAGTCCGACGATGAAACTCAAATTCCTGGCGAGTGCATCGGCAACCATTGGCGTGTTCGCATTGGCCGCCAGCATGTCCCTCGGGAATGCGCGCGCCCAGGACGACAAATTCCCTGGCCCGACGAAAATGTCGGCCGCGGAATTCAACCAGCTCTTCAAGAAAATCAACAATTGGGGACGCTGGGGCAAGGACGACACGCTCGGAACGATGAACCTCATCACGGACGCGAAACGCAAACAGGCCGCGTCGCTCGTGAAGACGGGAACCACCGTGTCGATTGCGCACGACCTGAGCACGGAGGAGGCCCCCGATAACCCCTATCCGATCCAGCAGGTTGTGGCGCCCGATTTCAGGACCGACACCTATTTTTTCCGCTACCACGGCACCTACATCACGCATCAGGACGCGCTCTGCCACTACACCTACAATGGCCGCATCTACAACGATAGGCCCTTGAACACCAAAGAGTGCTTCCCCTCGATTGAACAACTCAAGGACGGCATCGTCACGCGCGGCATTCTGATCGATATTCCGCGGCTGAAGGGAGTGCCGTACCTGGAGCCCGAGACCGCGATCTACCCGAAGGATATCGAAGCGTGGGAGAAAATGGCGGGCGTGAAGATCGGCCCCGGCGACGCCATTATCCTCCGGACGGGCCGATGGGCCCGGCGCGCAAAGGTCGGTCCGTGGAAAGCCATCGACTCCGCCTCCGGCTTCGATGTTACGGTAGCGCCGTGGATCCGCGCGCGAGACGTCGCACTTGCCGCGGGCGACGTGACCGTGGAAATTCACAATGTTCCTCCCGTGGTGGAAGGACAGCTGACCCCGCTTCACACGCTCTTTATCAACGGGCTGGGCATGCCGATCATCGACGATATGGATCCCGAAGCCTTAGCGGAGATGTGCGCGAAACTGCATCGCTGGGAATTCATGCTTGTAGTTGCGCCGCTCCGTGTTCCCACCGGAACGGGCAGCCCGGTGAACCCCATCGCGATTTTCTAGTGCGGGGCTCGAGATTCAAGATAGACAAGGAGCGTCCGTACTCGTCGAGTAGGAAAGGAACGGATGAGCAAGTCAGTGAGAATTCGGAAGACATGGAAGTGGGTATCGGCGATTGCGTTCGCTGTTTTGGCGGCAGGGCCCAGCGCCCTGGCGCAGCAACCCCAAGCCAGCAGCGAGGACCTCGAAGTTCTTCAAGTCCGCCCGAACTTTTACATGATCGCCGGCGCCGGAGGCAATATCGCGGTGCAGATTGGCCCGATTGGCGTCGTCCTGGTCAACGCCGGCAGAGAGGAGATGGCCGACAAGGTTTTGGCGGCAGTGAAGAAGCTCTCCAGCCTGCCCATTCGATACATCATCGACACCAGCGGGGACGCAGGCATGGTGGGCGGGAACGCCAAGCTCGCGAAAGCCGGCGCCACGATCCTGGCCGGCGCCGTCGGACAGTCGGGAGTGACCGAAGAGGTCATCAACAATGGCGGCATCGCAAGCGTGCTTGCCCATGAGAACGTGCTGCTCAGAATGAGCGCTCCGACCGGCAAAGTAGCCCCCTTCCCCGAGGAACTGTGGCCGTCGAAAACATACGCCTTTCAGAAGGGTTACGCGATGTCCATCAACGGTGAGGGAATTCAAGTGCTGCACGTTCCCGACGCGCATTCCGATGGCGACAGCATCGTGCTTTTCCGCCACACCGATGTGATCGTCGCCGGGGACATCTACGACACCACTCGCTTCCCTGTGATCGACACAGAGAAAGGCGGCAGCATCCAAGGGGAAATTGCAGCCTTAAATCGGCTGCTGGAACTCACCATTCCGGCGATTCCGTTCCCTTGGGAGGATGGCCGCACGCTTTTGATTCCCGGGCATGGACGGATCTGCGATGACTCCGACCTTGTCGAATACCGCGACATGATCACCATCATCCGTGACAATGTGCAGGACCTGATCAGCAGCGGAAAGACCCTGGACCAGGTCAAGAAAGCCGATCCCGCCAAAGCGTATCGCGGCAGGTATGGCTCCGACACGGGACCGTGGACCACGGATATGTTTATCGAGGCGATTTATAAGGGTCTCAGTGAGAGGAAAGCGAAATGACAGAACGAATCTGGCGAAGGCGTGATGCATGGTTCATCACTGCACTCGCGCTTTCGCTCTTCTTGCCGGGTCAGGTGAAGGCGCAACAGCAAGCGGCCGGAAAAGCTCCCAAAACGGCGAAGCCCGCGGCGCCCATCGACCTCACGGGATACTGGGTCACGGTCATTACGCAAGACTGGCGCTGGCGGATGGTGACTCCCGCCAAGGGAGATTACGCCGGAGTTCCGATTACTGCGGAAGCCAAGCGCATTGCCGATACTTGGGACCCTGCCAAAGACCAAGCTGCGGGCGCGGCGTGCAAGTCTTACGGCGCCCCTGAGTTGATGCACAGTCCCACGCGTTTGCACATCACCTGGCAGGATGAAAACACCTTGAAGGTCGAAACGGATTACGGGATGCAGACTCGCTTGCTTCACTTCGGCGACTGGAAGGGCCGGGGCACAGCTTCCTTGCAGGGTGATTCGGTTGCGAAGTGGGAAACGCCGACGCCGCTGGGCCTCGATCGCGGGCGCCCGCCGGAGGAGGACGAGATTAAAGCCGCGCCAACGCAATTCGGAAACTTAAAAGTGATTACCGACCACCTGAGTCCTGGCTATCTCCGCAAGAACGGCGTTCCGTATAGTGCGAATGCATTGATGACCGAATATTGGGATCTTTTCAAGGAGCCGAATGGAGACCAGCGGATCATGCTCTCCATGCGGGTAGCGGATCCGGTGTATCTGACAACGCCATGGGTCACTGTCCTTCAGTTCAAGAAGGAACCGGACGACGCCAAGTGGGATCCTTCGCCTTGTAATACGAAGTGGTGAGCATCGAGTGCGGGCTGTATTTTTTGTTCTGAAGTCTTTTGTGGCAGCGTTCGCAGGCTGCGGAAAAAGTAGTTTATTTTGTCATTCCGAGCGGAGCGAGGAATCTCTCTTTGATTGAAACACAGAAAAGGAGAGATTCCTCGCTCCGCTCGGAATGACAAAATCCTAAGCTTTTCCGCAACCTGTTCAGTCCGCTGGAAAGTTGCTACGCGTTACACGGAGCGTTTCGTCATGAAGATCATGAAATCGTTGCCTCTTTGGGGCGCAATCGTTCTGGCCCTGATAAGTGTTCCATCGTTCGCACAAGTCGACCTCACCGGCACTTGGGCGAACCGTGGCCATATGGATTGGCTCGATCACGGCCGCGGGCCGGATCTGGTCGATTACTCCGGGATTCCGATCAACGATGCGGCGCGCGTGAAGGCGCTGAGTTACACGGCTGCGCTGCAAGCCGAGCAGGAACGCCAGTGCGAATACTACACACCAGCGTACGTCGTGTTCGGCCCATTCGGTCTCAATATTTGGACGGACGTCGACCCGACCACGGGCAGGATCATCGACTACAAGATGGGCGCATGGATCGACAAGGATATCACCACGATCTGGATGGATGGCCGTCCGCACCCCTCGAAGAGCGCCTACCACCCGTACTCCGGCTTTACCACTGGGGTGTGGCAGGGTGACACTCTCACGGCGGTTAGCACCCATGTGAAAGCGGCATACAATCGCCGCAACGGCGTGCCCAGCAGCGATCAAGTGACGCTCGTGGAGCACATCGTCCGGCACGGGGACATTCTGGCGATCATGGGGATCATCAATGACCCTGTCTATCTTACCGAACCCTTCGTCATGGCCTCTATTTGGGAACAGGACCCGCACGCGAACGTACTGCGCACATCACAGCCGTGCGAACCCATCTTAGAGGATCAGCGGCTCGAAGACGGCACGGTGCCCCACTTCTTGCCGGGAAAAAATCCGTACATCAATGAAGTAACGGAGCGCTATCACGTCCCGCTCGAGGCTGTCCTCGGCGGCGCCGAGACGATGTACCCCGAATTCCGCAAGAAAATTAAGGACACCTACACGCCGGCGGCGAAGTGCGACAGGTACTGCTGCGGTCCGGTAACCGATCCGGCTTTGAAATGTATCCGCGATGCCAGCGGAAAGGAACGCTGAAAATCCACTATGAAATCCGATTCGATCCGATCGGGAGGGACAATCATGAAACGTGGCTTGCTGATTCTGCCGGTTCTTGCTACGGCGATCCTCTTCCTACCGCGCGTGGACGCTCATCACTCCTTTGGCGCGACCTATCTCGAGGATAAAACCATCAGCCTGGATGGCGCCATCGTCCAGATGCTATTTCGCAACCCGCATTCTTACGTCCAGATTGATGTCAAGGATGCCAGCGGGCAACTGGTGCGGTGGAATATCGAATGGGGCGGCGTCGTTCAGCTCACCCAAAAGGGCGTGACGCGGGATACTCTAAAGCCGGGCGATCGCGTCGTCATTGTCGGCAATCCCTCCCGCACCGCGGAGGATCATCGGATGCGTCTGGTGAAGATCACCCGGCCATCGGATGGCTGGACGTGGGGCGCATCCTACGACTAGGCACGCGATGCGGAGAAAACTTGCCGTGGACGAGACACTGCCTAGAGAAGCAAGGGCGAGACGCTGGAGCCACATTACATCGAAAAGATGCTCCTACTGGATGATGCCTTCCCATTTAAATCCATCCGCGGACCGGCTGATGCTCTTGAGGCGGATCCTGTGTTCCGACGCCGTTCGTCCGGGATTGCCCGACACCACCACCTGATCGCCCGGCTTCAGAGTGTCTTTCGCCACATTGGCCTGGGCCAATTGCGCGCCGCCGGCCCACTCGACGGCCCAGATCTGCATGTCCCCTTTTTCGTCCGGAGCCTGCACCTTCAAGAACGAATGTGGATTGCGGAATAAAAACTCCGTGACGGTCCCTTTGACAGTTATGACCTGATCGACAAAATACGTTGCGGCGAAAGAATGATGTGCGTATACCCGGCCGCCGAAGAGGAGCATCGCAGCGGCGAGCCCGAATAATATTCTCCGTTTCATCGTCCTTCCTCCTCTGCGAACTAACAGACCCGCTGTTGCAGCAATCCCAACTGTTACTCTATCTCGCTTTGCAGGGCGTGGGACGCCACCCCGTTGCATCAGGAAGCTTCTTGAAATGCGTGCTCGTCGTGAAAGCTCCGTTCATGTACTGCTGATCGTTTAAGACGCTTGTGACGATCAAGTAAGAGTTGCCGTCCGGTTCGGTCACGCGAGTAAAATATTCTTGCAAAACCGCGTTGCCACTGTACGGGACTCCATTTTTCCGCAAGTATCCCGGGCGCATGTGAGTGGTCTCGACCTTTAAATAGCCTCCGCTGAGCGGAACTCCCCGGCCGCCTCCAAACCGTTGCCATTCAGCGGTTGAATATCCTTGCCATTGCGGCGCTCCTGTCGAGGCAGGCTGTCCGTCAAAATGCAGCAGGCGCGTCTGCGTCCCGGCGTCCGTGTCGATTCGCAGAGTCGCATCGTTCTCCCACGTGATGTGCAAGCGGCCGGGAACTCGCATAATGGCGGCCGCGCCGTAAGCCTTGCATTGATTGCCGGCTGCTTCGTCCTTGGCGGGATCCCAACTGTCGGCCATCTTTATTCCCTCGGAAGTGAGAGGAACGCTTTCATAGTCACCTTTGGCCGGCGTGACCATGCGATAGAGCCAATCTTCCGTGACTAGAGAAACCCAATATCCGCTGAGATCTTCCGGTGCGCGCGATTTCGGCGTGCCGGCCAATGCCTGCCGCTTTCCTTCTTCGCCCGGATCCACGAGCGACGACCCTACCGTCCCTTCCTGGGCCGGCAGGACGGCCGGAAGGAAGAAAAGGAGCGTCACCGCTCCCATCAGCCACAGCGCAATTTTCCGCCGAACCATTCCTTCACCCATCCTGCTTCTCCAGTTCAATCCCCTAAGCTACTTTGCCGTTTGCAAACTCTTATAGACCGCCTCGACAAACATATCCGTCGTCCACGGCCCCGTCGTAGCGCCATATCGGGCGTCATAATCCTCGGTAGGTCGGGTGGCCTTAATTTCTTCCAGCGTCTTGTTCTTCTTGATCAAGTCCTGGATGCGGTCGCGAACGATCACAACCATGTCCCGGTACTCCAGGACATCGAACTGGTCGCAGATCCGCCCGTGACCTGGAATCACGTAGGTGCCGCCCTCGACTTCCTGCTCGGCGATCGTCATGTCCAGAATACGGTTCAGGCCATCGATGATTCCCTGAATGCTGCCGCCTCTTTTTAGGTCAATAACAGGGTAGCTGGTGGTCACGAAAATATCACCGGCGCTGATGACATCCGAGCGGCGAAAAAAGACAATACTGTCGCCGTCGGTATGCGCGGCTGGTAAGTGAATAATTTCAATTCCCTCATCGTTGGAGAACAGCTTCTTGGGGCCGACGGAATAGGGATCGGTAGGCCACGCGCCCGAGGGCCATGCGGGTTCGCCGTGGATCGTTCCATTCATCCGGTTGAAAGTATTCTCGTGCGCCATGATCGTTGCGCCGTGTTGTACGTCCCCGGAGCTGTAGCCGACAACCGAGCCGATTACGGTGATGCCCGCATTGGCAATGCTTTCATTGCCGCCGACTTGATCGGGATCGGCGCTTGTATCGATGATCACACGAATCGGTTTATCGGTGAGCTTTCGGATCGCCGCAAGGACCTTGTCGGATAATTTTCCGTTCCCGGTATCCACCAATAAAACACCCTCCGGCCCCACCTGCAGAGTGATGTTGGCTCCCGCGCCCACCAGCATGGAGACCTTCCCTTGCACGGGCAAAACGTAGATCTCTCCGCTGTCGGCAGTCTGGGTCTGCTGAGCAAGAGCAACCTCAGCCAGAACGGTCGTTCCCATCAGGGCGGCGATGGCGAGCATCGGGACGATTCGCGGCACGATCGACGATGGCTTGAGCACTTTTCAGTTCACCCGGTTTGCTTCAGGTTCGCCTTTATTTTTTGGCCGGCGTTTTCATCATCTCTTCCAATTTCAGCTGGTATTCGGGATACATGGTTTCGGCCCCACCCATCGCCGCTTCCAGCGGTATGCCGTATTTTTTTGCAAACTCGTTGAGAAATGGGTTCTCCCCCGGCAAATAGTGCGGCACCCTGTTCTTGGGGGCGCCGGTCAGTTCTTCGACGGGTTCGCACGAGTAGGTCCAACTGGATGGGGTGTATTGCGCAAGTGCGTAATCATTGGTTCGAATGAACGGCTCGGTCAGATAAACGGGGTCGGTCACGATTGCGACGTGCGTCATGATATTCCCGTACCGGATATAGTGTTCGATCGCCGTGGCCTGATCACTTTCCGGCAGGCCGTTGCGCCGCACAAATCCCTGCTTAATGTGAGTGGTATAGACGGTCAGAACCGGCCCTTCCCATTTTCCCGTGGAGAAGCCCATCCACGTATGTGCGGCTTCCTTGGGCGGGTGAGGGCGTCCATCCATCCAAATCGTTCGCGTCTCTTGGTAGTTGCTGATGTACATCTTGATGGCAATGACGCGCTGCGTTTCCGGGTCTCTTTCCTCCCATAATTCGAGTCGCGTGGGGCTGCGGTTCATATACGGCGATACGTGCACTTGGCATTGATGCTCTTCCACCGTCATGCGCGATGGATCCCAGCTCAATGCCATTTTGCGCGCGCCGTTTGTGATGGGTAGCCCCACGTAATTGTCCAACTCGGGACCATTCCCGCGCTCGAGCAAATCCTCGTGGAAGTAGGGAGCCCAGGTTCCGGACAGGGAGAACACGGACGCAGACGGCCCCTCTGTGTTTTGGCCAAACGCGGGGACACCGGCGAGCAAGATCAGCCAGAGCAATCGTCTGAGTATTCCAGGCCTTTTCATTTGCTCCCCCGGCGATTCAGCCAGCGCGCTACAGCTGAATTCCAATTGTTAAACGATTTCTTAATATCGCCGAAACATGTCACAGGGATTAGGGACTGTCAAGCAGTAATGACTGCGGAAAATCATGCATTTAGGGGCTCCCCTCTGACGTTTTTGACGATCATTTTCGAGACGCTTGTAAGGGCCCGCGGCGTAAGCGATTTTGCCGCGATCGCTTCCGCGTGCGCTAATTCTCAGGTTTATTACCGATCTCGGAGACTCAAACTCCGTCGCGCACTCCCGAAAATAATTATGGGCATCGTCTTTATCGCAGTTCTTGCATCATCCCCGGAATGCTCATCGTCGGCGCTGGCTCATTTCCCCAATTAAACTCTTTCAGGAGCGTCTGGCGGATCTCTTCCGCCGATTTATTCTCCCTGTTCAACGCGCGAAAGCGCTCCCGGATCGCCACCACTCGATTGCGGATCTTCACCACATCGGGTCTCGTGACGGGCGGTCCATGCCCCGGAACCACCAGATCGAAATCCAACTTCAGCAGTTCGTCGATCTCGTCGCTCAAGTCTGTCCAATTGCCGCCGCCGGTGTAATCGACAATGTAAGGAAGCTCCTCGACCGTGGCGAAAAGGTCGCCCGATTCAACGATGCGTTCCGCTGGAAAATAGACCAGCGTGTCCCCCTTGGTGTGGCCGCGAACTTCGTACAGTTCCACTGTTTTCCCGCCCAGGTGCAATTGCGCCCGTCCCGAGTAGCTCACATCGGGCAACCACGTTGGATTGGGCGCCCTGGCCAGATTCTCAAAGTCATCTGTCGAAATGATGACGGTCGCCCCCGAAGCGGCCATCTTCGCCGCTCCGCCTGCGTGATCGGCATGATTGTGGGTGAGGATGACGTACTTGATCGGCTTGTCCGTCAGCGATTTGACTTTCGCGATAATGTCGTCATGCATCGGCTCGAACTTACAATCGACCAGGAGTACACCCTCAGGCGTTAGGTAGACCAAAACGTTGCCGCCGTATTTTCTGATGCTATCCAAATTGGCGACCGCGTTTTCGATCACGTAGACGTTATCCTTGACCTTGCGAAGTTGCGTGGGAGGCCCCGTCTGTGCTTGCTGCGCGTGAGCAAAGGGCGCGAGCGGCGTCAGAAGGGCCGCTACGACCAGGAAACTCAAGTTCAAGTTGTGTCGCATGGCGTTACCCTCGTAAAGTGCGCTTACCTCGTCAAGTAAGGAGCGCGTCATTTCAAACACTTCTTAAGCGAAGGCTTAAATTTCTATGGCTGCGCGCCATGCGCCCTCGCTTGCCGATCTCGTAGTAGCCTTTGAGCCAGTAGGCGCTTGAAATGCGACTAAAATGGCCGTTCAAGCTGCGTTTTTTGGCGCTAATGAGTAGCTGGAAAATTACTTTACATCGCGCCGCGTGTCAAGAATCCCAGAGGACCTCAACCGCTGCGTTTACAATTCTTTACACGATTGAAAGGAGGCTGGCAAGTGTCGCGGTCTTTACAAAACTTATGAATCTCTCTATTTATCGTCCACTCCGAAGCGTGTAGCTTCTGTGGGTTCAGATCTTGATTCCTTTCTGATATGAGAGGAAATGGGTGTGCTGAATTGCCCCCACAAGCGGGCAATTCATTTCCAGGACTTCCGCAAATTCCAACGAACCGAAAAAGACTTCAACTGGAAGGAGTAATCAAATGCGTTGCCGATTCCTTCTGCTAGCGGGATGGCTCGCCGTGGCGAACATCGCCTTTGGACAAGCAAGCAACACGCCCGACACGATCTATTACAACGGAAAAGTCGTCACGGTGGATTCAAAATTCAGCGTGGAGCAGGCCTTCGCCGTCAAGGATGGCGAATTCATCGCCGTGGGAACAACCGCCAAGATCAGGACCCAGGCGGGCAAAAGCACGCGCCAAGTTGACTTGAAAGGCGCCACGGTGATCCCCGGCCTCTCCGACAACCACGACCATCTGTGGGCCGCTAACAAGTACTTGCGCCATGGCGTCGACATGATCGGCGTGACTTCCCTTGCCGAAATGCAGGCCCGTCTCCGTGCCGCTGTGGCCAAGGCCAAGCCCGGCGAAGTCGTGTTTACGACCACCGGCTGGGCCCTGCGCTCCGCGCCCACACGCGTGGACCTCGATGCGGTTTCGGCGGATGTGCCGATCGTCGTCGTCGGCTTCCGGCGGGGAAACGGCGCTCTAAACAGCGCCGCTCTCAAGCTTGCAGGTATCACCAAAGAGAACCCGACTTTCGAAGGGGCCAAACTCCGAACTGATGAGGCCGGCGAACCCAATGGAAGTACTCCCTCCTACCCGCAGGCGGTCCTGCTGATCGACAAATTGCTTCCTCCGTGGACTCCAGCGGCCGAGGCGGAGACGATCGCTCAAGGCATGCGGGAAAGGAACGCCCTCGGGATCACCAGCATTCGCGAATTGGCGGTGTGGCCCGAAACGGTCCGAGCGTACTTCCGGCTCTGGCAGCAAGATAAACTTACGCTACGCGTCGCTGTCGGGATTGAGTTTCCAGACCAGGCCAATACCGCAAAAAACCTTGCACTATGGGGCGTTGCCGTTCCCTTCGGGGATCACTGGATGCGCATGGACTCCTTGGGAGAAGAGCCCTGGACGCCCGGCTCCATGGCGGTGGGACCATGGACCGACCTGGCGCTGGCAATCAACCGTCTCGGCTGGAGGCCCGCACCGCACGTGAATTTCGATCCCGCCCGCGGAACGGGGCCGGATGAGGCTACGAATAACACGCTGGATGCTTACGAAGCCGCCGACCGCGAAAGCTCCATCAAGGGCAAGCGTTGGTACGTTGAGCACGTTCCCTTCGCAACGCCCGCGCAGATCGACCGGATGGCTAAGCTGGGGCTCATCGTCTCCATTCAGGACGCCGGCTACAATCAGGGTTTTCCAGTCCAGTTGCCCAAAGAGCGGTTCGAACATCAGAACCCAGTGCGCGAATTTCTCGATCGCAAGCTGGTGGTGATTGGCGGCAGCGACTATGGAGGGCCGAACCCATCGAGAAGGAACCCAACAATCCGATGATTCCCTTCTATTTCTACGTCACTCGCAAGTCGCGCGCGGGAGAGATCGTGGGCGGTGATGAAAAAATCAGCCGCGAGGACGCCCTGCGCATCTTTACCGTCAACCCTGCTTACGCGACGTTCGAGGAAAAAGTGAAGGGCTCAATCGCGTCCGGCATGCTGGCCGATTTCGTCGTCCTGAACCAGGACATCCTGACTGTGCCGGACGAGAAACTTCTCGAGACGCATCCGCTGGCGACATTCGTCGGCGGGAAAAAAGTGTACGCCGCGGAGAACACGAATTATTAGATGATCCGGGAACTCGGGCTCAAAGAACGTGACACTGAATTAAGTGCTATCACACAGGCTCTTCCATCTTTCGTTTTCAGCTTGCTTGAGAAAACCCACAGACTGAAGTCTGTGCTACTTAGTTCGCGAATGCCCCGTGCAACTCCGCGCGCGCTTCTGGCGTTTTCGTTTCCGCGCCGGCGTCCAGAGGAAGGCGAATCTCGATCACCAAGCCGCCCGCCGGAAAATTCTCCGCCTTGACCTGGCCGCCGTGCAGCCGGACCGCCGTCTCGGCAATGGTCAGTCCGAGACCCGTTCCGCCCGAGGCGCGCTCCCGCGCATTCGCCACACGGTAAAACGGCTTGAACATGCTTGTGAGGGCTTCCTCGGGAACGCCATCGCCATGATCGCGCACGCGGATCACGGCGCTATTTTCCGAACCGATGGAAACGCGTTCCAGGCTGACCTCGACCTCGCTCCCTTCGCGTGTGTATTTCACGGCGTTGCGAACCACATTCTCGATCGCGCTGTGCAAGAGTTCGCGGACCCCTTCGATGGAACAGGCCTCGGCAACATCGACCCGCACCGCTCGATCCAGACTCCTCGCTTCAAAATCGGCGTCCCCGGCGATCTCGCGCACCAATGCATCGATCTCGATGCTGGATTTCTCCATCGGACCCATGCCGTTCTCCCACCGGGCCAGCTTCAGCAAGTTGCCGACCAGTTCGTTCAGCCGTCCGGCTTCTCGCTCGATGCGCTCCAGCGGGGCTTGCACCCTCGGATCGGCATATCGGTACGCAATCCCCAGCGCCACATTCAGGCGCGCGAGCGGCGACCGCAATTCATGAGAGACGCTTTGAATCAGGCGGCGCTGGGATGACATCAGCGATTCAATTCGCTCCGCCATCTGGTTGAAATCGCGGCCGAGATCGGCGATTTCATCTTTCCGGCGCAGCGCAGCGGCTCCGACGCGGGAGCTTAGATTTCCGCTGGCGAGTTCGCGCGCGGCCGAGCGCAACTCGGTGACCGGCGCCGTGATATATCGCGCCAGCCAAAGGCAGAACAGACCGCCTACCATTGCGCCAAAAATCAGCCGGAGAATCTGCACGTAAGGGCCGCCCAAGACGAGTCGCACAAACGGAGAAGTCAGCTGCACCAGGAGAATGTAGTGCCTTCCACTGGGCCCCAAGGTCCGTTGCGCGACATACCTTTGGGTCGGTCCCCAACGCACTTGCGTTTCATCGTTGTCCCCCGCAGCTCGCAGAATCGCAGCCGCATCCGGCGGGGGCGTTTGACCGAATTGCTCCGTCCCATCCTCATCAAAGAAATACACTCGCGAGCCGATTCCCTTGGCATGCGCGTTGAAGTCCGCCAGGGTCTTCATATCGTGCTTTTCAAAAACCGCGGCCCAGCGTTCGGCGTAGGGCGGCGTAAGGGCCCGGTCGTTGGCCTGCTCGCCTTCCTGAAATATCTCGGATTGAGTTTCGTAAGTGGCAAAGACGAGGGTTCCGCCGACGAGAAGCATCGCCAGCCAGAACCACAGAAAAATCTTCATGTACAAGCTGCGCATCTTGAAACTCCCTGCGTCGTCCTCAGCTCGGCATCACGTACAAGTAGCCCACGCTGCGAATTGCCTTGATCCGTTCCCCGCCATCCGCCGTCGGTCCGAGTTTACGCCGCAAATTGCTCACGTGTACATCTATGCTCCGATCCAGCGCGCCAAGTTCTCGTCCGAGCACTACCTTTGTCAATTCCTCGCGCGAAATCACACGGCCGGGCGCTTTGAAAAAAGCTTCGAGTAGATCAAATTCAACCGATGTCACATCCACGATCCTGCTTCCTCGCCTCACGGACCGCGAGCCCGCATCGAGCTCTACGTCTCCAATTAGGACGCGCTCAGGAGGAGGAGCGACACCGGGATTCTGGGCGGCGGAGACCCGGCGCAAAACGGAATGAATGCGAGCGCTTAGTTCGCGCGGGTTGAACGGCTTCGGCACATAATCGTCGGCGCCGCTTTCGAGTCCCCGGATGCGGTCGGTGTCCTCACCCCTTGCGCTTAGCATAATGACGGGCAAGCTCGATCGCAATCGAATCCGTGACAGCACCTCCGTCCCCGCCATCCCCGGAAGCATCAAATCAAGAATCACCAGGGCGAATTCGCCGCTCAACGCCCGTTCCAATCCTTCGATTCCGTCGTGGACCGCCACGGATTGGAAACCGTCATCGGCGAGATAATTCGTGAGCAGTTGGCATAATTCCACATCATCATCGACGAGGAGAATCCGCTGAGGCTGCGATTGAGCGGCTTTTTCGGCGGAATTCTCTCGCCCGGGCGACACACTTCCACCTTGGCTCTGGTTCATGCCGGAGGGGGCCATGATTCAGGTATTGTAAGTTGAAAATCGAGCGCCGCACCGGAAATACGTGCAAAGAAATGTAAAGTGGATGCCTGGACCCGAAGATCTTCGCGTCCCGGAAACGCCAATCTTCCCGCCGCGGCGGGCGGTTTGAAAGACGCCATTCAGGAGAATGACGTTCCCAGGCTCGCTCCAAGGAAAGCTGTAGTCATCTCAAATTTTGCAATTCACGATTAACAATTCTTTACACGGACCCAATCGCCGCGGAAGTACAATCTCGTCTCACA
Organism: uncultured Acidobacteriota bacterium; assembly: GCA_963768275.1. GTDB lineage: Bacteria > Acidobacteriota > Terriglobia > Acidiferrales > UBA7541 > Palsa-360. Next base: position 147,610 of record CAVYHH010000024.1, on the reverse strand, counting down.
AAGACAAGTCAGCGAGAGGGTTGCTGCATGACGGGAACGAGAATTGAGCTGCGCGCAGTTTTTCGCGGATCGCTATCCGCCATCCCCGTAAAAACATGGAAAATGACTTAAGGAGATGCACAGTGCGAAACCGCCGGAGCGCTTTAATTTTGGCTGGAGTCTGGGTATTGGCCTGCGCCTGCGTCAGCTTCGCTCAGAGCGACAAGGCGCCTGCTCCGGCAAAACTCTTTTCGCCTCGCGATTTGTCCGGGACATGGATGGGCGACCGGATCGGCGGGACCGTAAAACCCGGCGACATGGTGATGACCCCCTGGGCGCAGGCAAAGTTCGATGCCTACACCAAACTGGGTGACGACCGCGTCAAGATGGACCCGCGGAGGGATTGTTTCCCTCTGGGAATGCCGCGCGACATGTATGAGCCCGTGCCGATCGAAATTTTCCAGATGCCCGACCAGATCGTCATCCTCCTGGAAAACGACCACTTCTCGCGCCACATCTTTCTGGATACGGCCGAGCACCCCAAGGATCTGAACCCCAGCTGGATGGGCCATTCGATTGGCCACTGGGAGGGCGACACGCTGGTCGTGGATATTGTTGCGCTGCGCGGCGAAACCTTCGTCGACCTGTTCGGGCATCCGCATACGCCGAATATGCACCTCACCGAACGCTTCAAGCGCGTCGATGCCAATACGCTCGATGAACAGGTCACGGTCGATGATCCCAAAGCATACGTCAAGCCATTTACGATCCAAAAGACCTACAGGTTGAAGCCAGGCTGGCACGTCATGGAATACGTTTGCGAAGACGAATGGACAGACAAGCTGAAAAAGTATTATCCCGACGGCTATTTTGACGGTGTTCGGTGAGCAGGAACTGCCAGAGCGTTTCCATGGATGTGAAAGAAACGCGCCTGCAGCCGAATTTGAATGGATGATTCCGTTTCGGAGGAGCCAAGTGAAAAGCAGATTTCCAGTCTTCGCGTTGGCGGTGGCAGTCCTCGCTATTACTTTTCCCGTGTTCGCTCATCACGGCGCGTCGGATTACGACATGACTCAGACGACGACCGTGAAGGGAGGCACCGTGACGCAGTTCGAGTTTGTGAACCCTCACATTGAGATTTACTGGGACACCAAAAACGCAAACGGCGCAGTGGAACACTGGCATGCCGAGGGCACCACACCGAACATCCTGTTCCGCAACGGTTGGACCAAAGAATCCTTGAAACCCGGCACAGAGCTGCAAGCGGTGGAAGGCAATCGCTGCAAGAATGGCAACCCCTGCATGCGACTCCGGAAGGTCGTCCTGGGGGACGGAACCGAACTGCCGGTTCCACAGTAGACGATACTGTCCGGTGCGCTAATATCCACGCGAGAAGAGAGGTGTTCCACATGATGCGTCATCGTTGGGCGCTCGTCAGCATTGGACTGATCTGGTTCACATGGCTAGCCTCGAACGCATGCGCGCAGCAAAAAGAAGAAGAGGACAAGCCGCCAGCGGGCGCACTCATCCAAAAGACCTTCATCGCCAAATGCATGGGCTGTCACCAGATTGGAAATTCCGAAGGGCGAACACCGAGCCGGGAGACGCTCATGAAGCTCACCCCTGAGGCGGTCTATTCGGCGCTGACCGCGGGCCCGATGGCCACGCAGGCGAATGATCTAACCGAGGATGAGAAACGCGCCATGGCAGAGTTCCTTGGCGGGCGTCCGCTGGGCAGCACAGACGCGGGCGATGCAAAGAATATGCCGAATCATTGCGAATCGAATCCTCCCTTCGGCGATCCAGACGCGAGCGCGGGATGGAATGGATGGGGCAACGACGTCGGGAACACACGGTTTCAGCCGGCGAAGGCGGCCGGTATCTCCGCGGACCAGGTGCCGCGGCTCAAATTGAAATGGGCCTTTGGATTTCCGAATGGAGTGCAGAACTACGGGCAGCCCACGGTCGTGAACGGTCGCGTGTTTGTGGCGAGCGATATCGGCTACATCTATTCGCTGGACGCGGCAACCGGATGCGTATACTGGTCACACCAAGCGCAGACCGGCGTGCGGACCGCGATCGTCATCGGCCCGGTCAAGGGACAGGGTTCCGCGAAATATGCGGCCTACTTCGGGGACGGCAGGGCCAACGTCTATGCGGTGAACGCCGAGACGGGCGACTTGCTCTGGAAAGTACAAGCAGACGATCAACCCTCGGCGCACATCACGGCCGCGGCGACACTGTATGCGGGAAGACTGTATGTGCCGATTTCCGGCGGCGAAGAAGCGCTTTCCATCGATCTGCACTATCCCTGCTGCAGATTTCGCGGCACCCTGGTTGCTCTCGACGCCAGCACGGGGAAAAAAATCTGGCAGAGCTACGTGATCCCGGAAGCCGCAAAGCCCACTCGGAAAAATTCCATTGGTACGCAGCTGTATGGTCCGGCGGGAGGCGCAATTTGGGGATCGCCGACGGTGGATGCCAAGCGTCGTGCCGTCTACGTCGGGACTGGCGACGCTTACACCGAGCCCGCCGCGAAAATGACGGACTCCATCGTGGCCTACGACATGGATACCGGCAAATTAAAATGGGCGTTCCAGGATACAAAGAACGACGCATGGATGCTCGGCTGCGGCCCGGCCTTCAGAGGCGAGCCCTGTCCGAAGGATTTGGGGCCGGATTGGGATTATGCTGCCTCTCCGATGCTGCGCAGTCTACCGGGCGGTCGGCAAGTTCTGATTGTCGCGGCGAAAAGTGGAAATGTATTTGGGCTGGACCCGGATAAGAAGGGCGCGCCGATTTGGAAAGCGGCGCTCGCTGAGAAAAAGCCGGGTGCCGCGGGGTTGATCGTCTTCGGCGGCGCGGCGGACGATCGGGTCGCGTACTACGGACTGAACCTGGTGGGCGGAATGGTCGCGCTCGATCTGGGCACTGGCGAGCGCAAATGGTTTACTCCGCTCAATCCTGCGGATACGCCGGGTGAGCCGCCCCGGCCCGGCCAGTCGGCTGCAACGACGGCCATACCGGGCGTGGTGTTTTCCGGAGCGTGGGATGGCAGGCTGCGCGCATTTTCCGCCGAGGACGGGCACGTCGCGTGGGAGTACAACACGGTCCGGGACTACCCGACGGTGAACGGAGTATCGGCCAAGGGCGGCTCCATGGGCGCGCCGGGTCCGACTGTTGCCGGGGGCATGCTCTTCGTCGGGACCGGATACATTGGAGTGCAGGGTGGCATACCGGGTAACGCGCTGCTTGCGTTTGTTCCCGAATAACTTCTCAGCGAGCGGCCGCAGGGCTCGCTGCACGATTTCAATTTTCTCCGCGAGGCGAAGAAGGATTCTGCGATGAAACGCCATCTGTCCGTGTGGTTGCAATTGGGAATGATCGCGTGTCTTCTGTCGATTGCGCCGGGACGGCTCCGGGCGCAAGAACAACAGCAGCGCACGCTCGGCACCGAGATGGGCTATGAAATCTTCCAGAAGAATTGCATGTCTTGCCACGGCAATCCGGATTCCGCTGTACACGCGCCGGAAGTCTCCACGCTGCGGACGATGTCTCCCGAAGCGATCTACGAGTCAATCACGACAGGCCCGATGGCCGTGCAGGCTCAAAAACTAACCGATGAGGAAAAAATCCGCGTGGCCGAAGCGCTGAGCAATCGGCCGCTCCACGGAGGCGAAGCGGGAGATTCAAAGAACATGCCGAACCGCTGCGCATCGAATCCGCCGATGAGCGATCCCGCTGCCGGCCCGGCGTGGAGCGGGTGGGGAGTCGACCCGACCAACACGCGTTACCAGCCGGCCAGTGGGGCTGGGATCACAGCCGATCAGGTTGCTCACCTGAAACTCAAATGGGCGTTCGGTTATCCAAACGGCGTGTCCGCGTGGGGGCAGCCCGCGATCGCTTCCGGCCGCGTGTTTGTGAATTCCGACATCGGCTACGTCTACTCGCTCGATGCGGGGACGGGCTGCGTCCATTGGTCGTACCAGGCCAAAGGCTCGATGCGGAACGCCGTCAGCATTGGGCCGGTCAAAGGGCGCGGCACAGCGAAGTACGCCGTGTATTTTGGGGACATGAAGGGCAACGTCTACGCCGTGAATGCGGATACGGGCGAGCAAATCTGGACGACCCCGGCTGAGACGCATTTCACCGCGCGCATCACGGGCGCTCCGAAGCTCTATAATGGCCGCCTTTACGTGCCCGTGTCCTCGTGGGAAGAATTTTCGGCGGCTACCGCGGACTATCCTTGTTGCACGTTCCGCGGCAGCGTTGTGGCGCTGGATGCGAACACGGGTAAACAGATCTGGAAGACCTACACGATTGCCGAGCAGCCGAAGCCCACGCGGAAAAACTCTAAGGGCATGCAGCTCTACGCTCCCGCGGGAGCTTCGGTGTGGAACTCGCCCACCATCGACGCCAAGCTCCGAAGAATCTACTTTGGGACCGGCGACTCGGAAACCGAACCCGCCGCGAAGACCTCCGACGCCATGATGGCTCTTGACATGGATACGGGAAAAATCTTGTGGAGTTTTCAGGACACGAAGAACGACTCTTTCTTGCGCCTCTGTGACGTTTCCGCTCCTCCGGAGAATTGTCCCAAAGATCTGGGTCCGGATTGGGACATGTCGTCGACATCCATCCTAAGAACTCTGCCCAACGGGAGGCGAGTACTCATCGCGGCGGCAAAGAGCGGCAATATTTTTGGCCTCGACCCGGACCAGAACGGAGCGCTGATCTGGAAGGTATCGCTGGCAAAGCAGCCGCCCGACGCGGGAGGCCTGTTGCGCTGGGGCGGCGCCGCCGACGAAGAAAACGTGTATTACGGACTCCAGACCGGCGGCATGGTCGCATTGCGAATCGCCGACGGCAAACAAGTCTGGTTTTCGCCGCTCATCTCGCCGCACTCGGATCTGCCGGGATTTCCCGGACAATCGCCCGCAGCCAGCGTAATTCCCGGCGCAGTATTCACCGGCGGCTGGGATGGACGCCTGCTGGCGCTTTCCACCGAAAATGGCCAGGTTCTCTGGGAATACGAAACAGCCCGCGAATTCGCGACCGTCAACGCCGTCCCCGCGCGCGGAGGATCATTCGGCGCCCCCGGAGCGACCGTTGCCGGAGGGATGCTCTTTGCCAATTCCGGCTATGCCTTCTTCTCGGGAGTAAAGCCGGGCAACGTGCTCTTGGCATTCGGTCCGGAATAGATGAAATTTGAACGGAATGCGTTGATGAAAAGCCAAGGAGATGACAAGGGGGATTTTTTCAATGAGAAATCAAATCAAGGCAGTTGGCTTAGCAATGGCTGTGGGACTCATCGCGGTCGCGGCAGCGGCCGCCCCGCAAGGGCCGCCGCCCGAGCCTTTTTCGGTCAATCACATCAGGAATGGCGTTTACTGGACGCGCGGCGGTGCGGGCGGCAACACCGGATTCGTCGTCGGCAAGGAGGGCGTGATCGTCTTTGACGCCAAGATGACGGCGGACTCGGCTCGCGAGATGCTTGCAGCCATCGCCAAGATCACGCCGAAGCCGGTGACGCACGTCATCCTCTCGCATAGCGATGGCGACCACGTCAACGGCCTTGCCGGATTCCCGAAGGGCGTGACTATCATTGCCCAGGAAAACTGCAAGAAAGAGATGGAAGCCTCGAAGAATTCACAGATGCCGGCCCCGCAGGATTATCTTCCCACGCAGACGTTCGACAAAGAGCTCGACCTCACCATCGATGGCGTGAAAGTTCAGCTCCGGCACTGGGTTCCCGCGCACACCAGCAGCGATCTGGTCATGATTCTTCCGGAAGAAAAAATTGTGTTTGGCGGCGACATGGTCGATCTGACGCAATTCGCGCTGGTTCACGCGCAGAAGGGCGGGACGACTGAAGGGTGGATCATTACCATGAGAGGAATCGTGGCCATCGACGCCAACACGTTTGTTGCGGGTCACGGAGGCCTGCAGACAAAATCCGCATTGGTTGCAAGACTGGCCGCTGTGGAAGCGCGCCGCAATAAAATCAAAGAAATGCTTGCGGCGGGCAAGTCACTCCAAGAGATCAAGCGGACTGCCGGTCCCGACGAGCCTCCGACCGGGCCATTCAACTCCCCCGGCTTCACCGAAGTCGTCTACAACGAACTCACCAAGAAATAAAATGGAGCTATTCCGAGTGGCACAGGCTTCAGCCTGTGAGGGTTCGTCCCTGCAAAGACCAACCCCCACAGGCTGAAGCCCGCGCCACCTACCCCCAGAAATCACCCTCAGCGCGGAAAATCCCAAAGTAAAAATGGCAGCGGGCCGGCCGAAGCCGGCCCGCTGCCGGGAATTTGATCGAAAAGAAATTGCGATAGGCTAGAAGTTCACCTTCAAAGCAATTTGAATGTCGCGGCCGTCTCTGGCGCTGAAGAGCGCTCCGGCGCCGGTGCATCCATTCGCGGGGTTGTTCCCGATCGTGCCGCAACTGCTATAGAAGCTGTTGCCTGTGGCTGTATTCGGAATGAGGTTCGGGTGGTTCGCTACGTTGAAGATCTCCGCGCGAAATTGGAGGTTCCCAGCTTCCCCAAGCCGGCTGATCTTGGTGTCCTTGTTGAAGGAGATGTCCCAATTGATCAGGCCTGGACCGGTCAGGAAACCCCGCGATACATCGGGCAGATCTCCCCAAGGCATGAGTGTGAACATGTTGGGGTTGTACCACTGGTTGGCCTGGTGGGTGTATACGGTCTTGGGATTATAGACGACAGCGTTGGGATTTTGCGACAACGCCCACTGGAGATTGGACGCGGTCACCATATCGGGGCGTTCGTAGCCGCCATTATTGTGCGAGAGAGTGTTCTCCTCGTTTTCTTGGGCATCCGAGGGCGTGAAGCTGTAGCCGCTCTGGACGGAGATGATGTTCCCCATCCACCAGCCATTCACGAATTTTGCGGCGAAGCGGTCGGACTTCCAGGTCCCAAAGTGGTAGAGCATGTTAAAGCGGAAGTTTTGAGGCGCGTTCGTGATGCCCGGGCCCTTGTCGAAGTTCAGAGGGACAGCCGGGTTGCGAATCTCGCTGTCGATAAAGAGCTGGCCGCTCGTGGTATCCAATTCCCTGGACCATGTGTACGAACCCTGGAATTCCAGGCCATGCCCCAGCTTTTTATTCAGAGTCACCTGGAGACCGTCGTACCACGATCGCGAATTCGTCTCGATGTCTACCAAGCCGGCAAAACTGCAGTTGAATCTGCCGTCGTTCGATTGGCCAGCCGGACCATTGCTGTACCCATAAGGGGTCATCCCGGTTGCGAAAGAATATGACGGACACGGTTGATTGGCTCCCAGTATGCTGTTGTTGTGATAGACGGGGCCGCCTGCCGTTCCAACGGGAAGTGATTGGTTGCCGCCTCCCGCCGGGCACTCTGTTTCTCCGATCGGGACCGGGTTCGGACCATTACTGAAGGTAAAGGGAGTGCTCACCCAATTGATAGACGAGTTGGGAAGAACATCTCCGAAAATGGTCTGACTTCCAGACACATTCGTGGGCTGGCAGGGATTCTCGTCCGTGTTCCCCCAGAGATGCACGCCACGGGTTCCAACGTAGGACACCGATAATCCGATGCCGCCGGGGAGCTGTTGGTCGATCGACAGGTTCCATTGATACAAAGTCGGCTGGCGCTGATTATATGCAATCTCATTAAAAGGGAGATAAGGCTCGTACCCCGTGAATGAGTTCGTTGCTCCAGGAGCGGGAAACGCGCCCGGGCAAGGGGTGGTCAAAGAGGCGCCGGCGCACGGGGCCAACGGGGTGAAAATGCCGCCATACGCAGGGTTCGTGATCCAGCCGGGTGCCATAGTGAAACCGTTGGGGGCAGGATTAAAGCCGTTCGTTGTGCGGTAGGGAGGATCGCCCACCGTTTCCGGGAAAGTGGTATCGCCTATGGTGGAAATATCGTAGTAGATCCCAAAGGCGCCCCGGATTGCAGTCTTGCCCTTCCCGAATGGATCGTAGGCAAATCCAACGCGTGGACCAAAGTTATGCAGGGAAGCATTTTTCATCGACGGGCCCGGCGTCAGCGTTGTGTCCGTTGGAGTTAATAGGGCGTTCTGAATGCCATGCACCTCGTTCATCACGGTATTGAATTCGTATCGCAAGCCCAGATTCAATGTCAGCCTCGAGGTTGCGCGCCAGTCATCCTGTGCATACATGCCGTAGGTTTGGTAACGGTAGTGACGCCGCGTAATAAGGTTCGGCGCGCTCGCAGTCCCATCTGAAGGGGGGACTTCCATTGTTAATGTCGGCTGGTTGGCGAGGAAACAATCCAGCGCGTCGCCGGCGCCGTTATTTGCAAACGGAGGGGCTACGACGGACGGTGCGCAACCGATAAAATCCACCACGCCTCGCCCGAAGACGGGTTCTCCGTCAACGATAATCACGCGATTGCCCAAAAATCCAAACTTGAAGGCGTGTTTCCCTTTCGTAAAGTAGAAGTCATCGCCCAGACTCCACACATTCTGCAGGTGATAATTCGGGCTTGCAAAATCCGGACCCATGGTGGTGAGCGCCGAGCTGCCTCCCGTTGCGGCCGCCCCGATGACGACGAGGCCCATTGGATTCCCTCCGCCAAGGAAGGTAACATCCTTGCCGCCATCGTTGCCGGAGGTACAGGTGGGTTCGGGTGTGCAGCTGGTCGTCGACACGCCCGTCGCCGAGCTGTTGTTGATGTAGTTGGTCGGCACATTGGTTCTGCTAAAGGACAGGCGGATCGTGTTGAGGTAATTTGCGGAAAAGGTATGAGTCTCAGAGACCGTGATGTACTGGTCCCGGCTGGTCCAGGAATCATTGAATTCCTTGAAACCGTAGGGAGTGGCGCCGAATCCCGGGCCCGGGACAGTTTCGGCGGCCTGATCGATCGTGTAGCGGACGAACATGGTGTCCTTATCCCCAAAATTCTGATCGACGCGCATCTGGCCGTAATTCACGCTGGTGGGTGAAACCTCCGTGTAGATGGAGTCCGCGGGATCGTAAAGCGCAACGTATTGCTGGATGGTCGGGCTCACAGAAATAGTGGGCCCAAAGGGACCCGTCAAAGCCGGGTCGCACGCGCTATCCACGGTGTGATTGCCAAGTACGGTGTAGGTCTTGGAGCCGTTACCCGGAATTGCGAAACTCGTCACGCCTGCGGGGGCCATGGCTTCCGCCACACACTGGCCGCTAATCCCCTTGGTAACCACTGGGTTGCCCTTCACTTGCCTCAAACCTTCATAGACACCCCAGAAAAAAGTCTTGTCCTTCTTGATCGGTCCGCCAAAGGCGCCGCCGAAATTATTCCGCTGATAGACCGGGCTCCGCGGGCAGTCTGACGCAGGACTGCCGTTTGCCAAGCAGTTTGATTGGGAGGAATCGAAGAAATTCCTCGCGTCCATCACTCTGTTCCTCAAGTATTCGAAGAAGTCGCCATGGAACTGGTTGCTGCCGCCCTTGGACACGATGGTCATCTGGCTGCCCATGGTCATCCCATATTCGGCCGGGAAGGCGCTGGTGATCACTTTGTATTCGCGAATGCCGTCCAGCCCGAGTGTGGAACCGGAAGCCGAAGCGGCATTGAATCCGAATATGTTCTGCATGGGCGCGCCGTCGATCAGGAAGTTATTCGAACGGATGGGCGCGCCGTTGCTGCTATAAATGACGCCCTGGGTTCCGCCGCCAAGATTGACCACGGAACTGGTTTGCGAGACGCCGGGCTGAAGCAGAGTCAGGTCGAGGTAGTCGCGTCCGTTCAGCGGCAACTCGGCCAGCTTCTCTTCGTTCACCAGACCGCCGAGCGAACCGCTGGTGGTGTTCACCACCGGGGCTTCGGCGCTCACCTCGACCGTCTGGGTCGGAGACCCGACTTCAAGAGAAAAATTAGTCACCAATTCCTGCGACACATCGAGCACGAGGGCTCTCTGAGTCGCCGTCTTGAACCCGTCTCTCTCGGCTGTTACGTCATAGTGGCCGGTCGGCAATCCCGAAAAACGATAGGCGCCGTCATCCCCCGTTGCGAGCGTTCGTGTGAGTTGTGTTTCCGTGTTGTGGACGGTGATTTTCGCGCCCGCCACCACGCCGCCTGAGGCGTCCCTTACCGTTCCCAGAATTGTTTGCGAGGTTTGCGCAAACGCGGACGGCGAAACGAACGCCGCGATCAGCAATATTGCACCGAGTATTCGGCAAACCACTGCCACAACCTTGAGACCACCCATCGACTCTCCTTCGCTTAGAAGCAAGACCGGATTGCACCCGCGCACCGACCTGATCCCGGGGGCCCGATCTCGCCGAAAGCTCATTCAAAATTTTGAACAAAGAGTTAAAAATTGTGTCGTTTTCTTATCATTGTCATTCAGGCGCGTCAAGGCTCTCGGGGGGTTTGGGGCGAGGATTAACAATTCTTTACAATCGATGGTTGCAGCCCCTTCCTCGTCAATTTTCCGACCTCTGGCTCGCCAAGACTCCGTCCGCCTGCGATTTCAACGGCCTATAGATAAAATGCGATAACACTTTCCCATGATCGGCGCCATTGAACTCCAGATAGGCGTATTTCATCGGCTCTTTCGTACCCAAAATAGTCTCGGTCTCGAAAACTGGATCCTTCGCCCGCAACTCGTGGCACGGAAATGAAAGCGTCTCATTCCCAAACTCGCTGGATTCGACAAGCGCTTCTAGGTACCGGACCGGTTGGAATCAGGCGCTTCTCTAGTACAAAGGCCGAATGGGTGAAAACAGATTCCGAAAAAACTTCTTCGCGGGCAAATCCGCTCGACGCCGTAACACTGCAAGCCAAGAATGGCGAACTGGATTCTTGTAAGATATTATTCTGGAAAAAATTCCGCCGTCTGTTTTCCACAGCGTTGGCCAGCTTCAAAGGTACGGAACGAAGCCGATGCGGGGATTTGGCGAAGGTCTGGCACAGTCAAGCTCAAGTCACTTGAGACAAGATCAAGAAACGGTTTAAAATGAAAATGATCGCCGAAGCGCCCGTAGCTCAGACGGATAGAGCATCTGCCTTCTAAGCAGAGGGTCGGGGGTTCGAATCCCTCCGGGCGCGCCATTTTTTCCCGGGTCCACCCCGGACACATGGGTAACAGAATGTGCTGCCGTTATTTCTTGTCGGTAGCCCGATCCTGGCTGGCAGGTATGGCTACTGTATTGAGATACGAAATGGCCTCCGACGGGACGCAGAGCTGCTCTTCGTCTTCTTGATTTGGTATCCACTTGAATTTGTTCGTCGCGATGACGAAAGGCTTGGTATAGATCTTCGGATCGTCGATCGTCACCGTCAGTTCCAGATCGTTATGGTCCACGCGCGTGTAGCGCTCCTCTATGCGCATTTCGACGCTATGCGGATAGCCACGTCGATCGACCCAGGTTGAGTCGTCCACACCAGTCGTCTCGACAACGAGCGTGTAGTCTCCGTCCCAATGTCCAACCGAGTATCCGTACCACCTCGAATCTGGTCCGCCCTTGGCGCCCACATTTTTGGGAAGTTCTCGCCCGTCCATCCACACCTGTCGCCATACCTTCTGGAATTGAGTCATGATCACGACGCGGTCGGGCATCTGAGCGAACGCGATTCCCCTTGTCTCGTTCGTCGCGCTGCGGGGAAAACCGAACGGATCACACGTCGCCCAGGGATCGTTAGAGCGCGCGCTGAAAGGGTCGGGGATGTTCAGCTTGAATCGTGACTCCCCCAAGGCCGTCATTGGCGGAACATCGCCTGCCTTGGGTTCGAGGGGGCCCGTCCAAGACCCGCTCAAATCGCGACGCGGAGCCGGCCCGCCGGGTCCGGTACCCTGGATCTTTTGATACAAACTCGGTGGACGCTGCTCCGGTTCTCCCGGCCTTTGAAAAACTTCTTGCGCCAGTGCAACGGATGAAAATGTGGTGAGCGCCGTCAGGGCAATGAGTGGGAATATCAAAAGATGTCTCATTTTCACACTCCAAGTCAATTAGAGCTTGCCTCCAGAGTCTGCCTCCATGGTTCCTGGAACTCACGAAATAGACAGCCGCGGTAAAGGTCAAACGATCGTAACGCTACTCGGGGTCGCGATATCCCAAGGCGCTATCCTTCAACGTCGTGCCATCGACCAGCACGATCTTGTTGAGGCGGCCGACAGGATTGCCATTCTTGGACGGATAGATATAAACAGTGATTAAGTCTCCGGGATGAAGCGCGCTCTTGCTCCAACCAAGCAGACTCAGAGACGCGGGGCTGCCCGATTCTCCAACCCAGTGCAAGACGTTGCCCTTTTCATCTTTCACGTCGAACATGATAAAGGTGTGCGGGTTGGCCCAGACGAATTTGGTAACCGTTGCTTCCTTCAGGACGATCGTTTTGCCCGTATCGTAAGTTGCATTCCCGTGATGTGCGAACAGGGGGCCGCAAAAGGCTAGAACACCCACAACCCAGGCAACACACATTGCTCGCTTCGTGTTCATACGGCACTCCTTTATTCAGACACACGACTTCTATTAGTTCCCTATAGTACAACTGCCTGTAATCTGCAAGCTAACTGTCCATGCCAAGGACGAATGGATGCTGCCAATCGCCGAGAGCATTGCATACGGAGAACCTTCAGCGTAGGATGCCAGTCAAAATCTCCAAGGCGGCATGAGGTAATCAATATGCGACTTCCGTTCACTGCTTCGATTGCTGCTGTGCTGGCCTTTTCGCCGATCATGCTCGCTCAGACCGGCAAGCCACGGGAAGCGGAAAAAATTCAGGCTGAGCCGTCCGCCCTCTCGCATGATCTGTCTGGAGTGTGGATGCAATATCCCTCCGGCGCCGGGCCTGGAGTCCCTGGAATGAACGGCGTCGATGAAAAGATGCGCCCTCCCTTGACGGCTTGGGGACAGGCGAAATTCGATGCCGCGAAACCCGTGACGGGTCCCAGAGCTGTGCCTGGCGAGGAGGGCAACCCATCCTTGCGCTGCGAGCCGGATAGTCCTCCAAGACTTCTTATTCTTCCCAATCCATTTGAGATCGTTCAGATTCCCGGCAGAGTATTCATGTTCTTCGAGGAGTATCACGCCTGGCGCACCATCTGGGCGGACGGGCGAGAGCTTCCCAAGAATCATGATCCCAGCTGGCTGGGGTACTCGGTTGGAAAGTGGGAGGGAGACACATTCGTTGTCGACACCATTGGTTTTAACGACAAGGTGTGGGTGGACGGCTTTGGGAATCCGCGCAGTGAACAGATGCACCTTACAGAGCGCTATCGGCGCCTCAATCACGACACCTTGGAAATGCAAATCATCATGGACGACCCCAAAGCGTACACGAAGCCCTGGGTAAGTCCTCCCAAACTCCACAAACTGGAGCCCGGCTGGGAACTCTCAGAGTGGTTCTGCGTCCAGGACGAGCACAACGCCTATGACGAATCGGTTCGGAAACCCGCCGGCGTTTCGCCCACACGAAAGTAATCTTCATTTTAGCTTGAGATTTTATTGCTCCCCCTAAATTGGGCGCTGTGTGACGCCCCGGGCATCAGCGACCTCTACTGCCGCTTCCAAAGTGAGAGCGGTTCTTGTACCAGCCGAACCCGCGGCGTAAGATGAGCCCACTCGAGCCATGAAATACACGAGACGCGATTTCATCAAGGCCAACGCAGTTGTTGGCGCAGCTGCAGGCATTTCGAGATTTGCCGCCTTGCCGCCGCGCCCCATGGCCGCTGTAGAATCCACTCGCATGGAAACCCTCACCGAATGGTTGCAAGCGGATCGTGATACCCGGAAACGCGGATTAGAGCTCTGCCTGCAACGCATCCGGGAACTCGAGCCGTCGATTCACGCCTGGGTCCAGGTGCAGCCCGAGAGGTCTACGGCGGACGGCCCGCTCTCTGAAATTCCGTTTGGCGCTAAAGACATCATCGAGACGCAGGGCATGGCGACCGAATACGGCTCGCCGCTTTACAAAGGCCGCCTCGGCTCCGCGGACGCCGCAATCATTCGGGAGATGCGCAGCCGCGGGGCGATCCTTCTCGGCAAGACTGTGACCACTGCGTTCGCGTACCGGACAGCGGGGCCGACGCGGAACCCGCGAAACCTCGAGCACACTCCGGGCGGCAGCTCGAGCGGTTCGGCCGCGGCAGTCGCCGCGGGTATGGTGCCCTTCACAATTGGGGAGCAAACGAGAGGCTCGATGATCCGGCCCGCCTCCTATTGCGGCGTTACCGGATTCAAGCCGACCTACGACCTTCTGCCCACAGAGGGCATGTTGCCCTTGTCCAAGAGCCTGGACACTCTCGGTCTTTTCACGCACACGCCTGCGGACATGCTGGCACTCTGGAAAGCGCTGGGACATCCTGCAGGCGGCGAAGAACAATTCGCGTTCGGAGCGCCCGAACCGATTCCTGAATGCGAGCCGGAGATGGCGAATGCTTTCCGGCAGGCGTTGTCGTTGTTGCGCCGCTCGGGCATCGCGATCAAGACAGTCGATATTTCCGCGTTTCTCAAGAAACTCGACGAAGCGAATGATGTGGAAATGTTTTACGAGGGCGCTCGATTCCATGAGGCGCGCCTGAAGGAGTTTGGCGACCGGCTGGACCAGCCGCTGGCAAACTTGATCCGCGATGGTTTGAAGATTTCCTCGGAACAGTACGACGAGGCCAGGCGATACCTCGCGGAAAGCAGGGTGCGAATGGCGGAGATCTTCAAGGTCACGCCGGTGATTCTCACTCCTGCCGCGACTGGACCTGCGCCACTTGGTTTATCCAATACAGGCGATCCAAGAATGAACGCGCCCTGGACAGCCCTCGGAACGCCGGCCGTGTCGATCCCCATGCCGATTGCGAGTGGACTCCCTCTCGGACTACAGCTCACCGCCGACCTCGGGCAAGATGCGAGAATTCTTCAAGCGGCGCTTCTGCTGCAGCAGCATTTCAACGCTGGACCAAAAATAACGCCGGCATAAAGATGGAAACTTCAGTAGGCCGTGATAGGGCCGGTGCCCACCCCCGAGATGCTCTTACCCGCGATGCCAGTGTAGACGTTGCGGCCGAAGAAGAACGGCAATCCAAGGTCAACCAAGCCGGACATGGGTCCCGCGATGTCGTTGACCGCGGCGTTGTTGCCGTCTAGAAGGACGCCGGCATTCCCCACGACGAATGAGGCCGAGGCGCTGGCTCCGTTTGTCCCCGATTGCGCTGTAATTACAATGGGAATGGTCTGGTTCGACGTCGGACAGTACAAGAAATTGATGTTGACGTCCGCGCAGACAGGCAGTCCCGTAGTGGGTGTGTCGAGAAAGTAGATGCCATTGGAGCCGCTATCGAGGAAACTCAGATACGTGGTGCCGTTATAAGTGGTGTTGAAATTGCCCATATCATCGGTTCCAAAGACGGTCGCGCCTCCCAGGCCGTTGTTGGATTGCGTCCCGATCCCAAAAATGAGCGAGCCGTTGAGCGTGGCTGCCGGGGTGGAGACGGCGGGCAACTCAATAATCGTTCCATTGCTGTCGGTGCCAAAGGCAGCCACCGGGTTCTGTACCTGTTCGGAGATGGTTTCCGTCGTGTTAATACACCCAGTATTCGGGCAGGCATAATACGCACCCGTGACCGAGGGAGAGTTGCAGGCCGCACCGCAATCCGGAATCGACTGGCCGATTCCCAGCAAGCCGTTGGCGCCGAATTCCTGCACCGTGTCCATGGTCATGCCTTGGCAGCCGGTGGGCCCGGTGGGCACGTTCGGGAAACTGGCGGATCCGATGACCTGAATCGGCATGGAGCTAGCCGCTTCACCGGCAATCTTCACGTCGGCGGTCTGAACCGGACCCCATGTGGTGCCGCTGGCGAACTGGGCGCATTCCACGATGGGGGCCCCGCTGCCGTTGGTTTGCTGCGTCAGGTTGATCGAAAGCGCGGTGGACATGATTCTCAGGCCGGAAGATCCGGTGTCGATCAGAATTCCGCTGATGGTCTGGCAATTGGTGGAGCTGCCCGGCGAGCAAACCGTTACGCTGGTGAAAGCGCCGTCCGCAATTTCGGCTTCCGGTCCCCCGTTCACCGATATGGCCTGCACGTTGTTCGTCGTCCCACCGCCGCCGCCCGAGTTCGAGTTCGACGGACTCGAAGAGCCGCAGCCGAAGGTCCACGTCAGTGCCGGGGCCACCGCAAAAGCCAAAATGATTCGGGAACGCCGCGATCTCATCGCATCTCCTCGGCGCGCATGCCCGCGGGCACGCTCTGGGGTAGATAGACTCTTCCGAACAAGGCACCCATGTGGCCGCTCATTTGCACATTGAGACCGTTCAACTGAATAACGACCGGGCCCAGGCCGTGATGCTGCGCGCGGTGCGCCTTCACGGCTTGAACGAACTGGTCGTAGTACGCCCCGAGCACCTGATGCAAGTCGGGGTGAGCGCGGCCTTGCCACGCCACGGCGAAGACGGCGCCCGAGGGCGAGAGGTACTCACGGACCACGACTCCGCTCGCGGCTTGAATTTCGTGCACGGTGTAGGTGTCTTTGGAGGTCGATTGCAGAGAACCTTGCAGTTTCGCTTGGTCGTCACGAACCGACGTCATATCTCCGCCGAGGGAGGCGCCTGCTGGAAAGCAGGGAGCCAGCGCCGCGACCGCAATTGCCATCGCCAATACCATTCTTATTTTCATGTAGTGGGCACCGATCCAGGCTGGGGTTCCTAGTAAACATCACCCAACTAAGATGCAGAATCGCATGTTTGCGCTGACATGCTGAGTATCAAAAAGGACGGAGTGTGACCCGGCAGTCACCTGTACCTCCGTTCACTTTGTAGGTAAGACTAGTAGGGTGAAAGGGAGTCCCCAGGCAGCTAGCGCGCCTTGTTGAAAACCACCACCCGCTGCGCGAAAACCACCAGTCGTCCGAGAATTGAGCCTGGCCGCGAATCGCTGTGTTTCGCTATAACTGACTGATACTAATTGACTTATAAAATTCCAGAGGCGCTTGGGCGCCTTTGGTATCGGCCATGCACTATTCGCAATCGAAGGTATTGAAAGTAAGAACCGGAGTGTAAAGGAGAGGAAAGATGACTCGCTATTGGAAATATTCCGCGATGGTTCTTCTGGCGCTGGCGATTTTCGTGCCGGTTGCGTCGGCTCACCCCCGCGTCTTCATCGGCGGTTACTTTGGGCCTGGATTTTACGGTCCGGCGTACTACGGCTGGTATGGCCCGGCCTATTTCGCCCCTTACGGCGAAGTGCAGGCTGCCTACGTGGGGAAAGTAAAGTTCGACACGAAGATGAAGGACGCGAGCGTGTATGTCGATGGCGGCTACGCAGGGACGGTGCGGCAATTGGGAACGTTTCCTCTGCGCCCGGGCGCTCATAACATCGAGCTTCGCGACCCCTCCGGCCAGACGATTTTCCAGGAAAAAGTCGATGTGCTCGCCGGCAAGACGACCAAGCTCGCTGCCTGATTGCGCTTGATCCATGGGCCAACAATGCGCGATAGGCCGGACCGGCGGAGCGGTCCGGCCTTCGCCCATCTCGTAAGGCATTTTGGATGTGGCTTATACAGGATTCCCCGGAAGATCAGCGGGCAACTTTATTGGCCCAGTCGGTGTTCCTACCATATGCCCAGCTCAAAGGGGCTAGAAGTGTGGGCAGAAATTAAATGGTCGAGCCTGGCAGTTGTCCTGTTCTTTGTGCTAGCCGGATTTACGCCGGAGGCACGAGCAAACGCAACTGTGCTTCTCGAAGAGCCTTATAGCTACGACGGAGCTCTAGCCGGAACCGGCCACACCGCGGTCTACCTGACGCGTGTCTGCGCCGCGACTCCCGTCACCCTGCGTCGCTGCCATCCCGGTGAGCACGGCGTAGTCATCAGCCGCTACACGCGAATCGCGGGTTACGACTGGGTCGCGATCCCGCTCGTTCCATACCTGTACGCCGTCGAAAATCCGGAAGATGTTCCTCTCTACGCGGACCCGAAGTTGGTGGCATTCCTTCGCGATCAATACCGCCGCGCCCATTTGGAAGCCATCGCGCCGGATGCTCCGGGCGGCGAAATGCCCAAGGGAGACTGGTACCAGCTTGTAGGCTCCTCTTACGACCGCATGAATTATGGCTTCGAGATCGAAACTACCCCGGAGCAAGATGATGCTTTGATCGCTTGGCTCAATTCCCGGCCGAATGTTAAGTCCTACAAGGTCGTCTCCCGCAATTGCGCCGACTTCGTTCGCGAAGTCCTCGATTTCTATTACCCGAAATCAGTGTCGCGCGGCTCCATGGCGGATCTCTTCGTCAGCACGCCGAAACATGCGGCTAAGTCGCTCGTGAGGTACAGCAAGCATCATCGGGATTTGGAATTCACGCATTTTGTCATTCCCCAGGTTCCCGGCAGCGTGAAGCGGAGCAGGCCGGTTCGCGGCGTTCTCGAGTCGCTGTTTCGCGCAAAAAAATATGTTGTAGTCCTCGCTGCGTTCCACCCATTCATTGGCGGAGGTGTGATAACGGCGGACCTGGTGGGCGATCGGTTCAGCCCCGCGCGAAATTCGGTCGTATTTAGTGTTACAGCTGACCCCGACGCTGCGCCGACGAATGAGGAGAAGCGATTCTACTTGAAAGAATTGCAAACCGTGGCAGCCGCGAGCGCGGATAGCGACGCAAGCGACGGCGGAATAACGTGGCGAAAATTCGTGGAGAAGGCTCAGCCGCAATTCGACAAGGAAGGGCTCCCGGTTCTGCAAGCTCCTGACGGGAACGAGACCGTGGAACTGGGTGTTACGCGAAGAGACCTACGGAGCGAAGACGCCCCAGTGGAACTCCAAAGGGACCTTCTGGTTTCTCGCTTGAAACAGACTCTGGCGCACAGCCGTGCTCCCAGAATATCGAGCAACGAATTGCGCGCGGATTGGCAGTTGCTGGAAGAAATTGACCAAGCCGGACAAGAGAAACTTTCTAAAAAGTTGGATCAAGGGAATCAGGGCGTAAGTCAAAGAACGGAGCGGACTTCCGACTGAGGCGCCCTCGCGGAAGAGTCATTGGTTCTCACCAAATCGTCTGAACCGTCCTCGACCGGCGGATCGCCCGGTCGGCGGTAAGCAAGGATAGCCCCTCGACGAGCGCCGTAGCCGCGATGACGCGATCTGCGGGATCTTTGGGATAGGTCGCCGGCAGTCCCATGGCGCGGGCGCATGTCCGGCCACTGATGGGCAGAACCACGAAACGAGACTCGACTTCCTGCAGGAACGATTCGAGGCTGATGTCGAGGTGGATCCGGCCCTTCGTTGCGAGTGTGGCCAATTCCAACAAAGTGATATCGGAGATTGCCAAGCCCGTCCGCATTCTTGCGCGCGTCGTCGATTGCGCTTCTGGCCTTCCGGGAGATCCGATCCTGGTCAAACGCCAGCCAGGCCACGACATGCGTATCCACGAGAATCACTTGAGTTCGCCCCACTCATCCGGAGAAAGCGCTGGGGAAACGGCGTCTCCCGTGAGGGCGCCCTTGCCTTTGAGGAAATTATAGATCTCGTCTTTCTCTGTGTTCACCGGGACGAGCTTTGCCACCGGCTTGCCGTGCTTGGTGATGACGACCGTCTCGTGCTTGGCCTGCACCTCGTCCATGACGGCGAGACAATTGGTCTTGAAGGAGCCCGCTGCCATCTTCTTCATGCCCGACCTCCTATGCAACTATGGTCATTATACCATGGTCATATTTAATTGGCCCCGGAAAACGGTAACCCCGGCAACCTGTGGCCGCTTTGCCGCGAATAAATATGCTGGCGCTTCTTCGGGAACCGTAAGACACTCTCAGTCTCGTGCGGTGGGCTCGTGCCTCTGCTCGATCTCAGCTACGTAATGTTGAGGATTGACAGGGAGCCGGGAAGATTCTTAAAATTGTCCCTCGCAATCTAAATCTGCGGCTGTGCAACTGTTTTTGTTTCCTATGCGTCTGTCTCATAGAGAATCCTTATGATCACAGTAAATGGACTTACGAAAAAGTACGCACACACGACCGCCGTTGACCAAATTTCATTTCAAGTCCAGCGCGGCCAGATCGTCGGGTTCCTCGGACCGAACGGCGCCGGGAAAACGACGACGATGCGCATGCTCACCTGCTTCCTGACTCCAACGAGCGGGACGGCTACGGTGGCCGGGTTCGACATCCTCGAACAACCCCTCGAAGTGAAGAAGCGCATCGGCTACCTTCCCGAGACTCCTCCGGTTTATCCGGAGATGCGAATCGCCGAGTACCTGGCGTTCGTCGGCCAGCTCAAGGGGCTGTCCGGAGCGGACTTGCGCGCCCGCGTGGACTACGCCTGCGAGCGCTGCGCGGTCGCGGACGTTCGAAACAATATCATCGGGAAACTTTCGAAAGGGTACCGGCAGCGCGTGGGCCTGGCGCAAGCCATCATCCACAATCCCGACGTTTTAATCCTCGATGAGCCGACGGCGGGCCTCGACCCCAAGCAAATCAATGAGACGCGCGACCTGATCAAGAGCCTCGCGGGGGACCACACCATCATCCTGAGCACGCACATCCTTCCGGAAGTCAGCCAGACGTGCGAGCAAGTCATCATCATCAACAAGGGCAAGATCGTGGCCACCGATTCAGTGAGCAATCTCCAACAGCGCGCGCGCTCGGGAGAATCCGTCCTGGTCGAAGTCGCGGGGCGTAACGGCAGCCTGGACCCCGCCGCGGTCCAGCGCAAGCTTGAGCAGATTGCCGGGGTGAGCCGCGTCGTCGCCAAGGCAGACGGCCAGAAGCGCGTCATTTTTGAAGTTGAGGCGACCAAGAACCGCGGCGTTCGGGGCGACGTGGCCCGCGCCGTGGTTGAATCGGGGTGGGATTTGAACGAGCTTCGGCCCGCCGCCTTGAGCCTGGAAGAAATCTTCCTCCAACTGACTGGATCGGAAGCGCCCGCGGAAATGGAAGCCGTGGCCGCAGGGGGACAGCAATCATGAGAAACATCTGGATCATTTGCCGCAAGGAACTTCGCAGCTACTTCGTGTCTCCGGTCGCCTACATTTTGCTCGTCATGTTCGCCGTCATTTTCGGCTTCTTCTTCTGGAATTCCGTGGGCTATTTCGTGAACATGGCCATGGAAGCCACGCTGGAAGGCGAGCAATTTCCGATGAACATCAACGAGCAGGTGGTGCGGCCGCTGCTCGCCAATATCAATGTGGTTGGGCTGTTTTTCATCCCCTTGATCACGATGCGCCTGTTTGCCGAGGAGAAGCGCAGCGGCACGATCGAACTGCTTGCCACTTCACCCATTACCGACGTGCAAGTGATCACCGGGAAATGGCTTGCCGCGGTGATCATGTACTCCTTGATGCTGCTCTCGACCGTGCTGGACATACTGTTCCTGTTCCGGTATGGCAATCCCGATTGGAAGCCGCTGGCCATCGGATATCTGGGCCTGCTGTTGCAGGCCGGCGGCCTGATCGCCATTGGAACATTTATTTCCACGCTGACGCGAAATCAGATCATCGCCGGCGCCGTGACCTTTGGTGTCTGCCTGATGCTGTGGGTGCTAGGCTGGGTCAGCCAATATGAAAACGCGACGTGGGCGCAGGTGCTCTCCTATATGTGCGTGATTACGCACTTCGATTCGTTCGCTAAAGGCTTGCTCGACACGAAGGACGTCATCTTTGACGTCACGGTTATTTTTCTCGGACTGTTTTTTACGGCGCGCTCGATGGAATCGATGCGGTGGAGGTCGTAAGTGAATCGCAAGTGGATGGAAGCACGACAAACCAAGTATGCAGCGTATGTAACGTTTTATATCCTCGTGATCCTGTGCATCGTCTCGGTGGCCAACGTTCTGGCCAACCGCTACAACAAGTCGTACGACTCGACATCGAACAAGCGGTATAGCCTCTCCGATCAGACCGCCAAGATCGTGAAGGGATTGACGCAACCCATATCGATCACCTACTTCGACAAAACGACCGGGTTCCAAACCGGCAAGGATTTGCTGGACCGCTACGCGACGCTTTCGCCCAAGGTCCATCTCGAATACGTCGATCCGGACAAGAATCCGCAGGCGGCGCGCGCCGCGGGCATCACCAAGTACGGCACCACGGTCGTGCAAGTTGGCGCGAAAAAAGAAGATGCCAAGAACATGACCGAGGAAGACGTGACCGGAGCGATCATCCGGGACCTCAAAAGCAATACGCGCAATGTTTGCTTCGTGACGGGAAGCGGCGAACGCCAGATCGACGACACGGATCGCCCGGGCCTATCGCATCTCAAAGATTTATTGAGCAAGGATGATTACACGAGCAAGTCCATCAGCCTGCTGGAAAAGGCGGAAGTTCCCACGGACTGCACCGTATTGGTTGTCGGCGGCCCCAAGAGCGACTACCAGCAGCCCGAAGTCGACGCCATCAAGAAATATGTGGAAGGCGGCGGGCGCGCCATGTTCTTGCTGGACCCGCCGCTCAAGATCGGGCGTCCCACCGGGGATAACGATGCGCTGGACAATGTCTTGCAGGGCTGGGGCGTCAGTGCGGAAAAAAATCTTTTGCTGGACTTGAGCCCGGTGGGCCAATTGTTTGGAGTTGGTCCGACGATCGCTCTGGTATCCACGTACGATCCGCATCCTATCGTGAACGAAATGAAAGGCACCGCCACGGGGTTTCCGTTGTCTCGTTCCTTGACGATCAAGAACACGGACAAGACGACCGTGCAGAAGCTGTTTGAATCTTCGGATTCGAGCCTGGCGACAACCAAACTCGATACACCAAACGTGAATCCCAACGATCCTAAGAACACGCATGGCCCACTGACCATCGCCGCCGCCGGAACCTACAAAACCGACAAGGAAAATTCAGAGGGACGCTTCGTCGTCGTCGGGAGTTCCTCCTGGGTTGCGAATTCATTCCTCTCGTTCAACGGCAACAGCGACCTGGCGATGAACGCGATGAATTGGCTTTCCTCGGATGAAGACTTGATCTCCATCCGGCCGAAACCGCCGGAGGATCGCAAGGTCAACATGACCGGGGCGCAATTTAACTGGGTCCGCCTCAGCAGCCAGTTCCTCTTGCCGGGAGCGCTTTTGCTGGCAGGTCTCTCCGTGTGGTGGCGGAGGAGATAGCGGCAACTTCGATTTCATTCATTTCACCGCGAGACAAAAACATGATGAAGATGCGACAACTCCTCTTGGCGACCGTTGTGCTGGCAGCGCTCGCCGCGACGCTTTATTGGTCCAATCATCGCAAGCCCGCGAATGATAGCGTGACTGCCGCGCCGAGCGCGACAAACGCCAAGGTTATTTCCCTGACTCAGGATGATATTTCCAAGCTGGAAGTAAAGAAAAAGGACGGCGACGACGTCGTTCTCAACCGGGTCGGCGCGTCGAATTGGAAAATCACTTCGCCAAAATCTTTGGTCGCCGATCAGGATTCCGTTTCTACGATTCTTTACAATTTGTCGCCGATGGATGGCGCCACACTCATCGAGGAAAAACCCGCCGACCTGAAGCAATTCGGCCTGGCGGAACCCGAGGCCCAGGTGTCCGCCACAGGAAAAGACGGAAAGACACATACCCTCCTGGTCGGCGACGAGACTCCTACGGGCGACTCCGCATACGTCATGGTTTCCGGCGAATCCAAAGTGTATTCGGTTCCCAAAAACACAAAAACGAATTTGGACAAAGGCCTGAAAGACCTGCGCGACAAGCGGCTCATGCCTGTCGATTTCGACAAGCTTTCCGGCGTGGAAATCAATGGCGCGAAGTTGCACATGAGTTTTGGTTCCAACGACGGGCAGTGGACCGTGCGCAGTCCCGCGAATCTGCGCGGCGACACTTCCAAGATGGAAACGATCATCGAAAAATTGCGCACGGCAACCATGGACCCGAGCACCTCGGACGCGGACATGAAGAAGGCCGCTTCCCTCTTTGCCTCGGGCGCCCCGATCGCCACATTGAAGGCCACGGACGCCTCCGGGTCGCAGGAGCTTCAAATTCGCAAAGCCGCGGACGGCTACTACGCGAAAACGAGCGCGATGGATGGCGTGTATAAAGTGCCGAATGAGCTGGGCGACGCGGTCAACAAGGATGCGGAGGATTTTCGCGAGAAGAGGGTCTTCGATTTCGCGGATCAGGATCCGGACAAGGTGGAACTGCGCGACGGATCGAAAGGATATTTCCTGACACGCAGCGGCGAGGACTGGTGGTCGGACGGAAAAAAGATGGATCCCTTGAGCGTGCAGGAATTCTTGCGCTCGATTCGGACGCTAACGGCTACGAAATTTGCTACGGCCGGGTTTTCGAGCCCCACGCTATCCGTGACGGCGACCTCCAAGGACGGCAAGCGCGTCGAAAAGGTGGACATTTCAAAAAGCGGAAGCGGTTACCTCGCGAAGAGAGCGGATGGGCCGGCGCTGTTTGAGTTGGACGCGAAGGCTGTTGAAGACATCCGGAAAACCGCGGGCGAATTGAAACCGGCCGAAGTTCCTCCTGCCAAGAAATAAATCAGCCTGCTGGGGGTTTATGTAGCACAGGCTTCAGCCTGTGGGGGTTCGTCCTTGCTAGGACCAAACCCCACAGGCTGAAGCCTGTGCTACTTAATTCCAAACCGCCTTGCTAGCTTGGGTACCAGTCCAGCAAGCGCACATCGATTCCCGTGCCGTCCAACGCCTTCTTAAACACCATCGTGTCTTGCCCCTTATAGTGATAGGGGATGGCCACCTTGGGATGGAATGCCTTGACCGCGTCGGCGGCTTCTTCCGGCGTCATGGTGTAGGGCAGGTTCATGCAGATGAACGCGACATCGATGTTCTTGAGCGCGCGCATTTCGGGAATGCCTTCGGTGTCCCCCGAAAAGTAGAAGCGCTTGCCGCCGTAGGTGAGCACGTAGCCGTTGCCGCGCCCTTTTTCGTGAAACACAGTGCCAGCCTTGGGGCCGCGCGTCGGCGTCGTGTTGTACATGGGAATGGCTTCGATCGTCCAAGCGCCCCAGGTTGTCTTCTCGCCATTGCCGATGACCTTGGCGGTCGTCACGGTCTTGGCGACCGCGGCCGGGGCGATAATCTCGGTGCCGGCCTTGCTTTCGGCCTTGATCAGATCCGGATCCAGGTGGTCGCCATGAATATCCGTAATCAAGATCAGGTCGGCTTGCGGCAGCCCTGCGAAATTGGCCGGCTTGGCCGGATCGACGATGATGATCTTCCCGCCGGCTTCGATCTCCAGCGACGCGTGGTACACGGGCGTAATCTTTACCGGTCCTGCGGACGTATCAAACGTCTGAACCGGCCGCGCCTTCTGCGCATGCGCGCCCGCCGCGAACGAGAGCATGCCGGCGCAAGCAAGAATACTGATAATCGATTTCATATTTCACTCCTGTGGGGTTTTCCACCCTCAGCGGGCGGAATGTTAGCACGCGTGCCGCGGGCCATACAATCCTGATCGTCCGTTTGCTTCGTAGCGCCGGCATCTTGCCGGCAGGGTTCAGGCTGAGTAATGAGGCACGGAGCCGGCGGGACGCCGGCGCTACGAAAACCATCGAGTCGCTGGAGTTTTTTTGAAAATCAGGTACTGCCTGTACCCGATACCGCGGCCAAGAAATAGTGCAATCCTGCCCCAATCCCTGGTGCAGGTCCTACCTGTACCAAAGGACAGCTAGCTCTTTCGCAATCCTTTGCGCGCCGCCACGCGCGGCACTCTTCCCCTGCGTACAATGGAAGGAAGGGTCCTGGGCCAAATTCCCATCGGAGCGAGACGACACAATGAGCGACACCCCCTACACCGTGGCTCGAACGACTCCTCGTTTTGCGTTCATCGCCGAAGCCGAAATCGCAGGAATGAAAGGTCACGCGCGCGTCTCGGAATTGAGCGCGCGCGGCTGTTACATCGATTCGATCAACCCGCTTCCCAAAGGGACCGATGTGCGTATTCGCATTCGCTACGGCTGCAGCACTTGCGAGTTTTCCGGCTCGGTCATCTACACGCATGCCGGCTTCGGCATGGGCGTGGTGTTCGGAGGGTTGACCGCCGAGCAACGCTCCACACTGGACGTCTGGCTGGACGAACTCGCGCGAAAATTGGATTGACCAAACGCAGCCGGATTCCGCAACAAATCCCAAAATCACCGCTAAGGAATTTTGCGTCAATTTTCTCATGATCCGGGTGCTTGTAGGACAGCCACTCTTGGCTGTCCGCTTTGGCCCTGCTGGAGTGGTGCGGGACAGCCAAGAGTGGCTGTCCTACAAAGTGGATGGGGTTGCTTGACGTCCGTTTTTGCCTCCGATATTGTTGCGCTGCTTCTCGAACTAATGAACAAATTTCATTGCTTCTATCAAACGAGGAAATGATTCGACATGCCTGCTTCCTATCGTGCGCAACATATTGGCAGTTTGCTTCGCCCGCCGTACTTGCTGCAGGCTCGCGCGGCGCATGCCGCGGGCAGCCTCCCGCTGGAGCAACTTCGCGCCGCCGAAGACCGCGCGATTCTTGAAGTCCTCGAAAAGCAACGCCAAATCGGGCTGGACGTCGTGACCGACGGCGAAATGCGGCGAGGCTCCTGGCTCACCGACATGGCGGAAGCGGTCGAGGGCTTTGTTTCCGAACGCGTGCCCCTGGAATGGAAAGGGCCGGGCGGAGGCGTGGAAGGGAGCACGGCGCTTGCCGCCGGCGCGAAACTCCGGAAGGTCCGAAAAATGACGGGCTACGAAGTTCCCTTCTTGAAAAAGCACACGAACGGGCCGTTCAAAGTGACTCTGCCCGCGCCTTCGAATTTCATGCTGGCCAGCTATAAGGCGGGCATCACCGACAAATTTTATCCAACGCACGCCGACCTGTTGAAAGATCTCGTGGAAATCGTTCGCGACGATGTGAAATGGCTGGTCTCTGAGGGCGTCCAGTATATTCAGTTCGACGCGCCGTTTTACTCCCACTACCTCGATCCGCTGCAACGGGCGAAAATGAGGCAGTCGGGCCGGAACCCGGACAAGGAACTTGAAAACGCGGTGGCCGGGGACAATGCCGTGTTGCGCG
Organism: uncultured Acidobacteriota bacterium; assembly: GCA_963768275.1. Taxonomy (GTDB): domain Bacteria; phylum Acidobacteriota; class Terriglobia; order Acidiferrales; family UBA7541; genus Palsa-360. Next base: position 120,716 of record CAVYHH010000024.1, on the reverse strand, counting down.
AAGTGCCGCGCAGCACCGCCACGGTCGGCATGCATGTTTGCCGGGGCAATAACAAGAGCCGCTGGTTCGCGGAGGGAGGCTACGACGCCATCGCGGAAAAGCTATTTGGGCAGTTGCAAGTGGATCGGTTTCTTCTCGAATATGACACCGAGCGTTGCGGCGGGTTCGAGCCGCTGCGCCAGGTTCCAAAAGGAAAAAGCGTCGTGCTCGGCTTGATCACGACGAAATCGCCGAAACTGGAATCGCAAAATGAATTGCGGCGGCGGATCGACGAGGCTGCCAAGTTCGTGCCGCTGGAAAACCTGGCCCTCAGCCCGCAGTGCGGCTTTGCGTCCACAGCTGCCGGCAACCTGCTGACCGTGGACGAGCAATGGAAGAAACTTGAGCTCGTGGTGGACACCGCGCGCAGAGTCTGGGGAAAGACGTAGCCCAAGGCAACGAGTCAAAACATGAGAGGACTGGCCTGCAGGGGCCTGCGACGTCCGGCTTTTGTAGCGCCAACCTTCAGGTTGGCATTTTGAAGTCAATCCAATGCCCGCCTGAAGGCGTGCGCTACAAGAGATCTGCAAGCCAGTCCTTGGACTGCATCTAGAGCGAGCGCAGGAAATTCAGCATGTCCTGCTTTTGGCTTTCCGTCAGACCGTTGAAATTCCGGATGACGATGTTGGCTTCCGAGCCGGGGCTTGCGTGATCCTCGATGGCCTGCATGAGATCGGAAGTCCTCCCGTCATGCAGGAAGAACAACCGCTGGCCCAGTCCCCAGAGCGGAGCCGAGCGGAATTGATCCGGGCCTGCTCCTCCCTGCGAGACGCCATCGGCCAGCCCCGAACCCATATGGTGCAGCAGCAAATCGGAGAATAGATTCGCTTGGACGTTGCTAAGAGCTGCGACGTACGACGTGCCTGTCGTCAGGCTCGGAGTATGGCAAACGGAGCATTTGGCGACGTTGATGAAGAGATTTCTGCCGTTCTGAATCGATTGGGAGCAGCTTGTGCCCGTGCAGGACGGCGCGGGCTGATCGAGGAAGCGCATGAAGTTCGAGAAGCCTACGATGTCGCTCGGACCCGCTACAGTAGATGTGACGTCGAAATTCGTCGTATCTTCAGGAATTGGATTGATGAGGCATCCCGCCGGGATCTTCGCCGGAGGATATCCGCGTTCGTCCGGGAAAAGCTCGTTCGTGATTCCCATTTCCACGTTGTAAGCCTCCCCCGAGAACATCAATAGGGATTTGTTTTGCGCCTTCCAGCCGAAACGCGTGATGGAACCGTCGTTCCCGCTGCGGTTGGGCGTCCCGGAGACGCCCAGGAATTGCTTTCCGCCACCTTCCGCGGCCTGATTGGCGATAATCGTATCTTCGGTGATGCTTTCGATTAACCCTAAGCCGAAAGTGGGCGTGGGGATGCGAAAGGAAATGTTGTTTTCATTCAGCATGCGCTCGAAGTTCGGCTGGGCCATCTGGCAACTTGTGGCGTCACTGCGCCCCTGAATTGTAAAGAGGCCGTGAACGCCTCCATCCGGCGTGTTGGTGAGCCTTCCATTCGCATCGGTCGCGAATTTGAAACGTGCTTCACGCACCGGGCCGTTCAGGGTGATGAACGATGGAATCGTGTTGGCCGCGCCATCCAGATTTGCGACCGCGATTTGCGGGTTCACGGACGGGCTTGTTCCGCCGAAAGCAGGCTGAGCGTGACAGCTCGAACATGAATTGGAATTGAAAGTCGGCCCGAGACCGTTGTTCTTACCGTTTTGGACGGATTCCACCTCCTGAAACCGTGTCTGGCCGTCCGTAAAATAGGCCTGCTGCGAAGATGTGAGCCCCGCTATGGCATTCCCTGCGCCGGGCGCCCCGGTCCTGGGTCCCGGGTCTTTCGCGGAGTTCTGTCCTTGCACTACGAAGACAAACGCGAGAAACAAAACCAGCACGGACAGACTGCGCAGAATCAGTGTACGTTTTGAGCTACTGTCACCGTTCCCAGCTTCGTTTCCCGGATTGCCCGGCCGAACTTCCACATTTTTTTTCATAGCAATTTCCCCCTTGATTTTTGCGGACTGGGAATTGGTGACCGCCGATCGAGGCTTGGTTCATGGAACCTTGTTAAGCCCACCTCCGGGATTGGGTGTCGAGGGATCGAATCCTTCGTCCACCAAATTGTCTTGCATCCGGCGGTCGACCCGTCCTCTGCATAAGGCAGGACAGGCGGCAACCCGGTTTTGGAGCAACAGGAATTCACGCGAACCCAATGCGGCTTTCTCCCCCCAAAGCCTCACGTACGGAGGCAGACGTTATTCCATTTTGATTTTTGAAGTAAGCTGGCCTGGAGGACAGATTTAGGTGCAAGCGCAGGACTGGCATTTGGTCCTGTTGAATACCTGTCCCTATCCGGGTCCTGATTTAGTCGCGCGACTTGTGGTGAAAAATTTCTGAGGAAGACCTGCGAACCAGCAGTGGTTACCGCGACAGTTTATTTTCTCCGGAGTTGGCCGGCATGCAAAGGAATTTCAATCCTCGCATGCCGGCCCTCCCGCACGGATCAGAGCGATCGCAAGAAATTCAGCAAATCTTGCTTCTGGGTGGTGGTGAGGGCGTTGAATTGGTGAATGACGGTATTCGCCTCCGAGCCCGGGCTGGCGTGCGCCTGAATCGCTTGAAGCAAGTCAGAAGTTCTCCCGTCGTGCAAGAAGAACACGCGTTGCCCGATGCCCCACAGCGGCGATGTGCGGAACTGATCGGGTCCGGCATTGCCCTGCGATATGCCGTCCGCCAATCCCTCGCCCATGTGATGCAGCACGAGATCGGAGAAGAGATTCGCCCGTACGTTGCTGAGCCCGGCGGGCGCGAAGTCCGAAGCGTCCGTTGTCATCGACGGCGTGTGGCACATCGCGCAACCGACCTTGGCGAACTGCGTCACTCCGTCCTGAATCGAAGCCGAACAACCTGTGCCGGTGCATGCCGGCGTTGGCTGGTCGAGGAAGCGCATGACGATCGCGAAGTCGTTTATGTCGCTGTTTACGACTGTGGTGTCCGTGCCATCGTTCGGTACGAAGATCGTCGTGTCCTCGGGCGTCGGGTTGAACAGGCAGGACACCGGTGGAGGCACGCCGCCGAAGCCGCGTTCGTTCGTGAACATCTCGTTCGTCACGCCGACTTCGACGTTGTAGGCTTCCCCGGCGAACACCAGGCCGGACTTGTTCTGCGCCTTCCAGCCGAGCTTGGTGATCGTGAAATCGTTGCCGCTGCGGTTCGGAACGCCGCCGATGCCGAGCGCCGCGCGCCGCGCTGACGTGGACGCCAGGTTGGCGAGGATCGTGGCGTCCGAAATGTTTTCGATCAACCCGACGCCGAACACTGGCGTGGGAATCCGCAGCGCCAGGTTGCCGTCCGCCTGCGCCCGAGCGAAGTCTTCTTGCGGATACACGCACCCCGGCGCGTCCGAGCGTCCAGCGATCGTGAAGAGATCGTGCACGCCGCCGTCAGGATCATCTGTATCGAGCTGGCCTCCGAACCTGCGGCGGAAGGCGGAGAACTGTCCGTCACCTGTGGACGAGTAGAAATACTTGAACCGTGCTTCGCGCACCGGACCGTCCAGCGTCACAAAGGACGGGAGAGTGTTGGCCGCGCCCATAAGCGTTGCGACGGCCACCTGCGGGTTCGGTCCGACGAACGGATAGGCCGACGTGCTCGGGCTTGTCCCGCCGATCGCTGGCTGTGAATGGCATGAGCCGCATGAATTGCTGTTGAACGTGGGCCCGAGTCCGCCGTTGCCCGGACTTGGGTCCTGCACGTCCTGGATTTCCGTGAACTGCGACATGGCGGTCGCGAAGAATCGCTGCTGGTCCGCGCTCAGTCCGGCAATCGCTTGCCCTGCTCCGACCGATCCGCCGCGCGGTCCTGGATCGACGGCTTGACCGTATACGGTTCCAATGGCAAACGCGTGGAAAAACAACAGCAGAGATAAACTGCGCAGCACGAATTTTCGCTTCGCGCTTCTGCTCCCCTTCCCAGTGTGGCACGCCGCGTGGCCTGGCGAAATAACTTGGACTTGTTTCATGGCTATCCCTCCCTTTCCTTCTTGCGAGCTGGGAAGCTGTGAGTGCCAAGCGAGGCTTGAGCGTTCTACCGCGCTTGGGCCCACCGCAAAGCCGATGGCAAAATCGAAATCCCGCCGTCTGCTAGTCACGTTTAGTGACAACTATTCGACCCTTCTCTGTACAGGTCAGGACAGGCGGCGCACTTTTGAGAGAAATGAAATTCCTTTGAAGCAAACACTGTTAACCGGCCCCCAAGACGTTCCGTATGGAGGCAGACACTATTCTGTTCAGACTGCGAAATCTGCTGTCCTGAGGGACAGAATCGGGAGGGGGTGAATGCTCTACGTGAAGTACTATCGGCAACCTGTCCTTTCACTTTATTGGTTTCTATGTATTGGCCCGACGACAGAGCAAATTGGGATGGAAGAACAGGAAAGCTCGACAGGATTCGCCGGCGGCATTTACACTAAGGCCCGCAACCGCGCAACGCAGACCATGCAAGAGGATTCTTGATGCCCATCGTCACCTATATTTCGCCGAGCGGAATTTCCCGGAAGATTGATGTGCCTTCCGGGATGTCGGTCATGCAGGCTGCCTTGAATCACAAGGTCGATGGAATCCTGGGCGAATGCGGCGGACATTGCATGTGCGCCACCTGCCATGTCTATGTGGATCTCTCGTTCTTGAACCGGATTCCACCTGCGACAGACAATGAGAAATTCATGCTGAGCATCGCGGCGGAAGGACCGGAAACGAACAGCCGGCTGAGTTGCCAGATCAAAATGACGGAAGAGCTGGACGGGATCGTCGTCCGGCTCCCCGGCAAACAGAAGTGAAACGCGCGGGAGAAATCCGTCAGGAAGGATATGAGCGCAATCATGAAACGACGCGAATTTGCGAAGCCTTTCCAGGTCGCAGATGGATCGCATTTCCGGCTTGAAGGACTTCAATCCGGGGGACACGCTCGGATTGAAATCCAAAGAGCACGCCGAAGAAGCGCTCGAACGCGGGATCGCTCGCCTCGCCAAGCTTCAGGAAAAACTCTATGCCCAGGATCGCTGGGCCATTCTGATGATCCTCCAGGCCATGGACGCCGCAGGAAAAGACAGCACCATCAAACACGTCATGTCCGGAGTCAATCCTCAAGGATGCCAGGTCAATTCGTTCAAGACACCTTCCGCCGAGGAATTGCAGCACGACTTTTTGTGGCGAACCTCGCACTCGCTCCCGGAACGGGGAAAGATCGGCATTTTCAACCGGTCGTACTATGAGGAAGTCCTGGCCGTCCGCGTGCATCCGGAATTGCTGGCCCGCGAGAAAATTCCCACGCAAATGTTGTTTGGATAACATTTGGCAGAAACGCTTTGAAGACATCAACGCGTTCGAACGCTATTTATCGGGAAACGGGATCGTGGTGCTGAAGTTTTTCCTGCACCTTTCGAAGAAGGAGCAAAAGAAGCGGTTCCTCGAACGGCTGGAAGATCCGGACAAAAACTGGAAATTTTCCATGAGCGACGCTCTGGAGCGGCAACATTGGGAGAAGTACATGCGGGCGTACGAGGACATGATCCGAAATACGAGCGCGAAACACGCCCCCTGGTACGTCGTTCCAGCCGATCATAAATGGTTCACGCGCCTGGTCGTGGCGGAAGCCGCCATCAGCGCGATGGAGAGTCTGGATCTCTCGTTCCCCAAAATGGACGCGGAGAAGAGAAAAGAACTGAAGGATGCCCGCGCCGCGCTCGAGCATGAGGCCTGAGTGCCGCGCTTGCATTGCGAACATATTTCGCGAATCCATGGACGAGACAATTTATTTACAACCAGATGACGGGCCGAAGAACAACTTCGCCCGACAGGCTGGCATCTGATCATCTAATTGTGACGAAACAAAGCGAGGTCATCGTTGTCGGAGCGGGACCAGCGGGCATCGTTGCGGCGATTGCGGCTCGAAGACTCGACCTGCAAGTAACGGTTCTGGACGCCCGAATTCCCCCGATCAATAAGCCCTGCGGAGAGGGCATCCTGCCCCAGGGTGTTGCCGCTCTCGGAAGGCTCGGCATATCCTTCCCGCCGGAAAGCATCTTTTCATTCCGTGGAATCCGGTTTGTGGACGGGGAACATTCCGCGCGCGCGGATTTTGCGGGCGCAACGGGCTTTTCCGTGCGCCGCGTAAAATTGCACCAACTGCTCGTCAACCATGCAGTCGAGGCAGGAGTGGAATTCCGCTGGGGAACGCGAGTGATGCAAATCGATACGGAGACTGTGACGACGGCAAAAGAAAGATTTTCCTACCGCTGGCTCATCGGCGCGGATGGCCAGAATTCGCAGGTACGCAAATGGGCAGGACTCGATCCGCGCATCGCCCGAAGGAAACGATTCGGTTTTTGCAGCCACTTTCAAGTGAGGCCATGGTCGGACGTAATTGAAGTTCATTGGTCGCAAGATTGCCAGATATTTATCACGCCGATGCCAGGGCAGGAGGTTGGCGTCGCCGTGCTTTCGCCTGATCCCGCGCTGCGGGTTGAGGAAGCTCTGGCGCGATTCCCGGTTCTTGCGGAAAAATTGCGGGGAGCGACTCAGACAACCAGGGAGATAGGCGACGCCACAGGCTTGAGAATCCTGCCGGCCGTCACGCGGGGGCGCGTGGCGCTGGTCGGAGACGCATCGGGAACGGTGGACGCGGTGACGGGCCACGGCCTCAGCCTCTCGTTTCAGCAAGCCATGCCTCTGGCGGAGGCAATGCGGCTGGGCGATCTGGCCCACTATCAACACGCTCACAAACATATTGCCGCCGTGCCCATTGCGATGTCGCGCCTCATGCTTCTGATGGCTGGAAGTGATTGGATCCGCCGCAGAAGCATTCGCTTGTTTCAGGAAACGCCGTGCTTGTTTTCAAAATTGCTGGCGATTCACGCGGAGACAATGCCGCTTTCTTCGGTTGGCATGGCTGAAATCGCCGGCTTCGGCTGGAAATTCCTACGGACCTAGCGCCTATGATTCGCAAAATCCATTCTCTTCGTCGATTCTCCGTTCCGTTCCTCCTCGTCGCCTTCGCGGCGCTGGCCACACTGGTTCTCGCGCCCGTATCCCGAGCTCAGGAATCCATCGTTCAACTCGACCCCACCCAGACGAAGATTGAATTTTCCCTTGACGGAAACTTCCACACCGTTCATGGGAAATTCGCTCTCAAGAGCAGCACGATCCGTTTCGATCCTTCCAGCGGCAAAATCAGCGGCGCGATCGTCGTGGACGCCACCAGCGGCGACAGCGGCAACAGCGGCCGCGACAAGAAGATGCATCGCGAAATTCTCGAAAGCGCCAAATTTCCGGAAATCGTTTTTACGCCGACACAAATCACCGGCACAGTCGCAGCGGAGGGTGACTCCAAAGTGGAAGTGTCAGGCCAGTTTCGCCTGCACGGACAGGATCATGACGTGAAGCTTCCGATCGACGTGAAGGCGGATGGCAAGGGAATGCAGATCACGATTCACATCGAAATTCCCTATGTGCAGTGGGGACTGAAGAACCCGAGCAATTTCCTCTTGCGCGTCAGCGACAAGGTCGGCATCGAGATTGAAGCTGCGGGCCGCGTGCAATCCGCCGGAAATCCTTAAGCGGAACGGATTCCCGCTGCATGAATTGCCTGGGACATCGCGCCGATGAGCGGCGCCTCTTCGTTCAATACCATGTGAATCGGAATTTGCGCTAAAAGGGCGCCAAACTTTTCCTTCTCGCAGAAGGCCCGGAAAAACGCGCCGTCTTCCATCTTCTTGCGTATCTTCACCGCAATTCCGCCGGCAACCCAGACTCCTCCCCGCGCGAGAACCTTCAGCGCCAGATTGCCCGCCTCGGCGCCATACAGACTCACCCACAGGTCGAGGGTCTGGACGCAGATTGGGCACTGCCCAGCAAGAGCGAGGCGCGTAATTTCGGGGGCGGCGTCCGCTTCCGGCCCTGCAAAGGAAGGATGCTGCACGGACGCGTCAAGAAAGGTATGGATGGTCCGAAAGCCGCGCCCTGAAAGGATTAATTCCAAGCTGACAAATTCGTATTGCTTCTTCATGTAGCGCAACAATTCAATCTCTTGTTCCGTGCGCGGCGCAAAGTCCGTGTGGCCTCCCTCGGAGCTGGCCACCAGGTACTGCTTGCCGTCCCAAAACAGAATCGCCTCTCCCAATCCGGTGCCGGCGGCAAGCAAGGCCTGCGTGGATTGTGGCGAAGGCGTGCCTTTATTGAGAGTGGAAAGCTCCGATGGCGTCATCAGGGCCAAACTATGAGCCGTGGCTTCCAAATCGTTTAGCAGGACAACGTGCGGCGTTCCGAGTTGCTTTGCAAGCGTAGCGCGATCGACGATCCAGGGAAGATTGGTTGCCTTCACTCGGTGATCGATCACCGGCCCGGCGACGCCAAATCCCGCGGCCTCGATGTAGTGCTTCCCGGCGCCTTTTGTTTCAGCGCGGGTTTCCGACAGGAATTTCGAAATCATCTCATCGAAGGTGGGAAATTCGCGGCTTTCATACCTCTGGTCGATGATTTTTCGGTGGGAATTGCCGCGGATTTCGTATAGTGCCAGATTGCACTTGGTGCCGCCGATGTCCCCAGCCAGTATCACGTGCTTCTCTCCGGTCTGCCGCGGGTAGTTCCCGCCGGCTTGGCCTGAGGCGCGGCTTTGTCGGGCGCGCCAGGCGTTAGCTTCGCCGCCGCGGCCTTATCCACGAGAAATAGCTTTTGCCCGAGATCCCGCGGCTGCACGAGCTGTGCGGGATAGGGAGGATCGGACTGGCCCTGCAACACGGCGTGCAGGATTTCCGCTTTTTCCGAACCCACGACCAGGAAGACGACGCGCAAGGCCGCATCGAGCACGGGCAAGGTCAGCGTCATGCGGCGCATGTTCAGCTTCGTTACCATCGGAGTGCTGACCCAGCGGGACGTTTGACGGGGAGCGCGAGTGCCGGGAAACAAGGAGGCGGTGTGGCCGTCTTTTCCGAGTCCCAGGAAGATCAGATGGAATCGCGGGAATCCGCGGTCATCCAGTTCGAGATTCTCCCGGAGAACTTCCTCGTATTCGTGGGCCGCGCGGCCGATGCTCGGTTTTTCGGCCTCCATGCGATGCACGTTGCCCTCGGGAACCGGAACTCGAATGAGCAGTTCGCGGCGCGCCATTCCGTAGTTGCTCTCGGCATTCGCGGGAGGAACCGCGCGCTCGTCGCTCCAGAAAAAATGCACCTTGGCCCAATCCACCTGGCCTCGAAATTCATCGGACGCCAATAGCTGGAACATCTGCCGGGGCGTATTTCCGCCCGAGAGTGCGACCATGAACTTTCCATTCCGGGCGATCGATTGCCAGGCATAGTCGACGAAATGACGCGCCGCGCCGCGCGCCACCTCAGCGGCGTCGGGATACACGTACACGCCAGGAAGAATTTCCGAGGGGACGCCTTTACGAATTCCGCCAGTGTCGGCCATCGCGCTCCAGTAATTCGTCGGCTTCGTGTGGGCCCCAGGTGCCCGCCGCGTAGTTTGGAAATTTGGGCTTATTCGATTGAAAATAATTCAGAATCGGATCCACCAGGGCCCATGCCGCTTCCACGCCATCGGCGCGGTCAAAAAGCGTGGCGTCGCCGCGCATGCAGTCATTAATCAGCGTAGCATACGCCGATCGCTCGCCTCCGCCAAATTCCGCCTGGTAACTGAAATCCATGGTGACCGTCTTCAATTTCATGGCCTGCCCAGGGAGCTTGGCATGGAAAGAAATCGAAATTCCTTCGTCGGGCTGGACATTCAGCACCAAAGCATTTGAGGATAGATCCTGGCCGCGGAACACCAGGTGCGGCGCGCGGCGAAACTGGATGGCGATTTCTGTGACGCGCGAGGGAAGGCGCTTGCCGGTCCGCAGATAAAAGGGGACGCCGGCCCAGCGCCAGTTGTCGATCTGCAGGCTTGCGGCGACAAATGTTTCCGTCGCCGAATTTTTTGCCACGCCGGGCTCCTCGCGGTACCCGTTCAGCAAGGAAGAATCTCCAGACTCGCTTCCCGGCCCGTATTGCCCTCGGACGATATCCCTCTTGATGCTTTCCGGGGTGAATGGCCGGATCGATTGCAGGACCTTGATTTTTTCGTTGCGCACGGCGGTGGCATCGAAGGCCGCCGGCGGCTCCATGGCCACGAGCGAAGTCAGTTGCAGGACGTGGCTCTGGATCATGTCGCGCGTCGCTCCCGCGGTTTCATAAAACGCCGCGCGCTGCTCGACGCCCAAAGTTTCTCCCGCGGTGATCTGCACGTGGTCCACGTAGTTCCGGTTCCACAGCGGCTCGAAGATGCCGTTGCCAAACCGCAGCACCATGAGATTTTGAACCGTGTCCTTCCCCAGGTAATGATCGATGCGGTAAACCTGCGATTCGTCGAAGGCCTTGAGCACGGTTTGATTCAACTTTCGCGCCGAGGCCAGATCGCGGCCGTACGGCTTCTCTATGATGATCCGGGTCCAGGATTTCCCGTTGGGGTTCTTCGCCAGGCCAGCTTTGTCAAGCTGTTCAATTATTCCAGGATAGACATCCGGGGGCGTAGCGAGATAAAAGAGCCGATTTCCGTTCAGTTTGTGCGCCTTGTCCAGTTCCTCTAAACGTGTCTTTAATTTCTCGAACGCATCCGGATGATGATACTCGCCCGCGACATAAGCCAGAGCGCCGGCAAATTCCTTGCACTCCGCTTCCCGCAGCGTGTTGGCGTCCGCGAATTTTTTTACCGAATCGACGGCCGAATTCTGAAACGCCTCATCGGTCATGGGCGTGCGCGAAAAGCCGATGATGGCGAAGCGCCGCGCCAGGCAATTCTGCGCGGCCAGGCCGTACAATGCGGGGACCAGCTTCCGGCGCGAAAGATCGCCTGAAGCCCCGAAGATGACAATCGTGCATGGATCGGCCGGAGAGACCGAACTACTATTTACCGGTTCGGCGGCTTCGACCACCGCGCCTTTGCTGGGTGTCATGTTCGCGCCCTCACTTTTTCGCGGCCGCTTTGATGGCGTGGCCGCCAAACTGGTTCCGCATCGCGGCCAGCAGCTTGTCGGAATAGGAATCGGAATCGCGCGACGTCAGCCGTTGCAGCAGCGACAAGGTGATGACTGGGGCCGGCACGTCGAGATCGATCGCCTCCGCCACCGTCCAGCGGCCTTCTCCCGAATCCGCGACGTAAGGAGCGATGCCCGCCATCTCGGCGTTTTCTTTCAGCGCGATGCTGAGCAAATCAAGCAGCCAGGAACGCACGACACTTCCCGTCCGCCAGATTTCCGAAATCTGGTGCATGTCCAGAGCAAATTCGTTTTTCTTTTTCAGGATCGCGAAACCTTCGGCATAGGCCTGCATCATTCCGTATTCGATGCCGTTGTGCACCATTTTCACGAAGTGGCCCGCCCCGGACGGCCCGACGCGTCCCCATCCCTGGTCCTTCGCCGGCGCGAGCGTTTCCAGCAGCGGGCGCAAATACTCGACCGCGGCTTTGTCTCCGCCCACCATCATCGAGTAGCCCTCCTTGAGTCCCCAGATTCCGCCGCTCGTGCCTACGTCCACAAACTGGAATCCCTGCGCCTTCAGGCTCACCCCGCGGCGCTGCGTGTCTTTGTAATTGCTGTTGCCGCCGTCGATCAGAATATCATTTTTCGAGAGGTGCGGAATCAGCGCGGCAATCGTTTCATCGACCGGCGCGCCGGACGGGACCATGATCCAAATGGCTCGCGGCTTCCCCACCAGCTTGCCGGCGAGGTTTTCAAGCGAATCCGCGCCTCCGCCGCCTGCGGACGTGACGCGCGCCACGGCGCCGGCATCGCGATCGTAACCCACGACGCGATGTCCGCCGCGCACGAGCCGCTCGACCATGTTCGCGCCCATGCGCCCCAGCCCCACCATTCCGAGTTCCATATTCGCCTCCGCCGCTACGTTTTGGGATTCACTGCGGGCACTATTATGCCGTTCGCCGCCAGATCCTGCCGCAATTGCGCCGCGTTCTGAAAATGAATCGTACGCATCCCCAATTGCTTCGCACATTCCAGATTCAGCTCCCGGTCGTCGATGAACACGGATTCTTGGGGATCGCGCTGGGTCACTTCAAGCGCAAGTTTGTAGATGCCCTCATCGGGCTTACGGACACCCAAGTAGCAGGAGCTGAAAAACGCCTTGAATTCGCGCCGCAAATTAAATTCGCGGATCCTGCGTTCGTTAATTTCCAGCGGTTCGTTGTTGATGGTTGCCAGGAGATATTTTCCGGTCGCGGCCACGTCGGACAAGACTGCGCGCGAGTCCGGAAATTCGGCCGACTGCGCGGATATGAAATCGGTGAATTCTTCGCGAGTGAAACTTCGCTTGCGGTAGAAAATGGTGCGCTGCAGGTAGGTATCGAGGGTGATGCGCCCGGTTTCAAACGCGGGGAATGCCAGGTCGTGCCGGTCCTCAAATTCTTCCCAGTCGAAACCAAACTTCTTGGCCGCTGCGGCCCGCGAGCGGCGGTCCCAGCCGTTCGTTAGGATTACCCCGCCCACATCCCAAAACAGCGCCGTGACGTCCGACATCGCGCCCCCTCAGAGCCGACCGCGTGACCCGGATATTGTAAGCGAACCGGGCCAGGAAACGCTGCACTCTTCGAAAATCTATTTCGGGCGGCTTGGCTTTGCATCTGCAAACCCCGCGGGTTTGGATTTCTCCCGGTCTTGCAGTATCGTAGATGGGAACAGATTCCCTAAGTTCTCCAGTGGAGGATGCAGATGGCGGATGAATCCTGTGGCCCGACAAACCCCGTGGCTCCGAGCGCGCCTGCGAAGCCCGGCCAACGCATAGTCCATTGCGTGAAGTTTGACAAGGATATGCCCGGCCTCGAACGCATCCCTTGGAAGGGAGAGCTGGGCAAGCGCGTGTACGAGAACGTTTCGGCGGATGCCTGGAAGCTGTGGATCGAATATTCCAAAATGCTGGTGAATGAGTACCGGCTGAATCCGCTCGACCCGCAATCGCAGAAGATCATGGAAGAGCAGATGGAGCAGTATTTCTTTGGAGAAGGCGCCAAGCTGCCGGAAGGATACGTTCCGCCCAAGGCGAAGGGCTGAGTAGCACAGACTTCAGTCTGTGGATTTCTGTAACGATGCTCGGGCCGTGCCTCCGTTCACCCACCGTTTCCTAAAAAAACACGATACGTGCGCTTCGTTCGCCTGCGAGGTCAAGACGCCTGCCAAGATCAAATGGAAACCCACAGACTGAAGTCTGTGCTACTTAAACCGTCCCTGTCACGGGATGCTGTACCGGCAATCGCTCGGCAATCTCAAATTTCAATTGACTGTGCGCCTGGCGGAGGGCGGCTTCCACTTCGGCCGGCGATTTGGCGTGTGCGAAGAGGAAGCCGAGATACGTCGCGCCCTCGGGCCACGCGGCGATGAGATCGTGGAGTCGCGCCGTAATTTGAACATCTTCGATTCCGGGCGTGGCGCGGGCTTGCTCTTCCCCTTCCACTTTTTCAAGGACGCCGGTTTTGGGCACGGGAATCATCATTACGCCAGAAGCGTCGTCTTCGCGGTCGAGGTCCGTTCCCGGCATGCCCAGCGCGTGACGCACGAGAAGCTCTTCGAGGAAAATGCGTTCCGGCCCGAATCGAAGCGCGTGCGCGCACAGGCCGCCGATGGGCCTCGGCGCCGCTTCCAGCACCCACGGCCCTTTTTCATTGATGCGAAACTCCGCGTGAACCGGGCCGTGCGTGAGCCCCAAAGCCTGAACCGTGCGTTCGGCGCAATCCAAAACGCGGTCGTATATTTCGTCCGGGAGGCGCGAGGGCGTGACATAGAGGGTCTCTTCAAAATACGGCCCTTCGAGCGGGTCCGGTTTGTCGAAAACCCCGAGAATTCGCAGCTTTCCACGCGTGAGCAATCCCTCGACGGCCACTTCCGAGCCGGGAATATAGCGCTCCACCAGCAGCTGGTCGAGTTCCGGTTCCCGCGTGACCTTGACTTCCGGGGATTCCAGGAGATTTTTGATCCGCGCAACGGCGGCCTGAAATTCTTCCGGCTGATTCGCGCGAATCACTCCCTGGCTCGCGGCGAGGCGCAGCGGCTTGACGACACACGGAAATTGGACGCGCGGAAGAATTTTTTCCAGGCGCTTGTCGAGCCGGAAAGAAAAAAATCCGGGCACAGGGAGTCCCGCATCGCGCAAGACCTCGCGCTGTCGCAATTTGCTGCGGCAATTTTCCACGGCTTGCGGAGAATTGTAGGCGAATCCCAAGGCGCGCGCGGTGTGCGCCGCCGTCGCCGTCGGCCGGTCGCCGAGAGCGATCAATCCATCCACGGGCCGCACGAACGATTGTTTTACGATGAGCCGCGCCGCCTCTTCAGGATCGTCGAAGCGGACCGCGATCGCGCCGTCCGCCCACGGGTCTTCGAGTTGGTGGCAGCGGTCGCTCGCAAACACCACATCCACGCCCAACGCTTTCGCGGCTTCCGCGAAGCTGCGCGTCTGGTAACCCAATTTACTCGCGAGAATCAGTAGTCTACTCATATGGTTGCTTCAGTTGCTTCTGCACCTTTCGATTTTGTTGGCCTTCAACAAGACGCCAAAAGGCGGTCAACTTGAGCTCATAAAGGCCAGCGGCTAAAGCCGCATTAATCCTTGCCATATAGCGGCACGGCTAAAGCCGTGCCCTACAAACATGGCCTACGGACAATTCTTGTGGGTCGCGGCTTTAGCCGGGACATAAAATCCGAATAAAACCGAGCTTTAGCCCCTGAAGCGGTGAATTGAAATTGGACCAGCTGGTTTCCAGTCGCATTATACAAATTGATCCGCCTTGGCTACTGTTTCCTTTACTTTTCCGATGGAGACGAACTGAACGTCCATCGGTTCGGCGCAGCAGTACCAGGGCTCGTCGAGATACGGCACCGGCGCGCTCTTCATCACAGAATGCGCGATGCCATTCATTGCGCGATTCCCGGCGGCAGCATGCGCGGCTCTGCGAATGTGCGAAAAAATTTTCGTCCGCGAAAGTTTGAGGCTATCTCCGCGCTGCACGAGCTGCGAAATTTCGCACGCCAGTGCATCCACGCGCGCGTCTTCGTGCTCCCAGGGAAAGACGAGCGCCGCGGAATCGAATGGGCCAACCATCGCGCTTACCTCGGGCAATTCCAAAAGGCGCGAGCCTGCCGGGATCAGCAGTCGAATGGCGAGCTGAATGGGCGCCACGTTTTCGGACAATCCTTGTTCCGCGAGCACGTCCAGCAGATCCATGTAACCATCGAACGTGGTCCACGGCGTGAACGGCACAAACGTGGGCAATAGCGTCATGCCCAATTCCCGGAAGCGCGCAACGACCGCGGTGAAATCGGCGCGCGTGTGGCCCTTGTCAAATTTTTCGAGCACTGCGTCATCCACCGATTCCACGGCGCTCGTGACGAAGAGGCACCCGGTCTCGCGCAGCGCCGGCAAGAGGGCGTCATGTTTGCGCAGGTGCTCGATCTTGACCGTCGCGTCATAGCTAAGTTTCGGATACTCGCGATGCATCGCTTCCACAATCGAAATCGAATGCGCCGGACCATTGAAGAAATCGGGATCGCCAAAAGTGATGTGCCGCGCGCCCGACGCTACCTGCTGCCGAATATCTTCGAGGACCACTTCGCGCTCCACGACGCGAAACGCGCCGTTGTACACCGGCACGATGGGGCAGTGCCGGCAAAGGTGCTTGCACCCGCGCGTCGCCTCGGTCGAGCCCGCCACGCGATGCTCGCCGCCGGGCATTACCACGCTCGCATATTTCGATGGCTCCAGCATGCCCGCGCGGTCGGGCACCAGAAATTTCTGCCGCGCGAGAGAAATCACGGGCTCCTGTTGCTTCCCGGAGCCGTTGCCATTCGGCGCGCCGCGCTCGAAGCGCGAGGCGAGGCTCGCCAGACCTTCCTCGAACTCGCCGCCGAGAATCGTGCCGACGCCGAGGCCGCGCAAATAATCCTCATTCACCGGTGCGTAGAGCCCGTAAAAACAAATGTGAGCGCGCGGATTGCTTTCTCGGACTTTCGGGATGAGGCCTGCCGCCAGCCGCGTAGCGGTATGCATCGGCACATAAAAGGAAATCAAATCCGCGGCGAGGATTGCCTCTTCGTCGAGCGTTTCGCGGGTCAAATCGAGGCATGAAACATCGTGCCCGCGTGCGCGCAGCCACGCGGCAGACGAAGCCAACCCAAACGGCTGTCTGCCCAGTTCATACGTGGAAATGAGAAGGATGTTCATCCGGCTATGCGAGCGCCCATTGCCATTCTAACCGAAGCGGATCGCGGAGGAGCAGCTGTGCAGACAAACGCCTCGTCCCGACGGCTGGGCCGCCCGGGACGAGGTGGAAAGTCATGACCATTTCGGACCGTCGTGCTGCGGACAGACCGACGACCGCGAAAATGGAAATTTTAGACCCTTACGGGCAGGTCGGTGAATCCATCTTGATGGCCGTCACCTTCATGTAGTGAGGGGCCTTTTCAACGCCCTTCATGGCCTCAGCGTCAGCGGGAGGAACCGCTGTGCCGGTGATGTCAATCTTGTGTCCGACGTGCGGGGCAAGGTTGGCATCCGACGATACGATTCCGACTGTCTTCGGTCCCTTTTCGAGATCGGAGAGATAGTAGCTGCCGGGGGCCGTTCCAGCCCTCAAGCATCCCGTCATCGTATGCGTCTTCGGGGCATCCTGTGCGCTGGTACCCATGGAAATGGTAAATGCGCATGCAACCACCAGAACCGCGAGAATCAATTTTTTCATGAACGTCTCCTTTTGAGAGGATCGCCGGGCATGGTATCACAGATTCTATCAGTAAAATTGAAATCTGTTTAGTTTGAGAGCGTTGCCCGCCCCGGCTCGCCGGACCCGCTACGGCCAGGCTACGCAGCCGAATCCCGCATGCAAGAATACGTTTCCCGGACTGCCGGGCTGCGCGGAGCATCAGGATGCGTTATGATTGAGCCCTGCAACACACGAGAAAGGAATACAGTCCGTATGTCTCCCGCATCCAAAAACTCGTTCGGCACGCGTGACACGCTTCAGGTGGATGGCAAATCCTACGAAATTTTTCGATTGAGCGCACTTGAGAAAAAGGGAGTGGGGCACGTCTCGAAACTTCCCTTCTCGCTCCGCGTACTCCTGGAAAATCTTTTGCGCCAGGAGGACGGGCGATTCGTTCACCCTGGAGATATCGAGGCTCTGGCCGGTTGGGATCCCAATGCCGCTACACAGAAGGAAATTTCCTTCATGCCCGCGCGCGTCCTCTTGCAGGATTTTACCGGCGTGCCCGCCGTTGTCGATTTCGCCGCCATGCGCGAAGCGATTCGCACGCTGGGCGGCGACCCGAAAAAAGTGAATCCCCTCCTGCCCGCGGAACTTGTGATCGACCACTCGGTGCAAGTCGACAAGTTCGGCTCCGACATGGCCTTCGCGTTCAACGCGGAACTCGAATTTCAACGCAACGTCGAGCGCTATGCTTTTCTGCGCTGGGGACAGGAAGCGCTGAACAATTTCAAGGTCGTCCCGCCGGATACCGGCATTTGCCACCAGGTGAACCTCGAATACCTGGCGCGCGTCGTGTTTGACGCCACAGTAGACGGCAAGACGCAGGCGTTCCCAGATTCCCTCGTCGGCACCGACTCGCACACCACCATGGTCAACGGTCTCGGTGTCTTCGGCTGGGGCGTCGGCGGCATCGAGGCAGAAGCCGCGATGCTCGGCCAGCCTTTGTCGATGCTGATCCCCGAAGTGATCGGCTTCAAGCTGCACGGCCGTTTGCCCGAGGGCACAACCGCGACCGACCTCGTGCTGATCGTCACCGAAATGCTGCGCAAAAAGGGCGTGGTCGGAAAATTTGTGGAATTCTACGGCACAGGGCTGTCCAGCCTGAGCCTGCCGGACCGCGCGACGATCGCCAACATGGCGCCCGAATATGGCGCGACGATGGGCTTCTTCCCCGTCGATGCCGAAACGCTTTCTTATTTGCGCTTCACGGGCCGGACCGAAAGCCGCGTGCGCCTAGTCGAGGAATACACGAAGGCGCAAGGTATTTTCCGCACCGATGCCACGCCGGACCCGATCTACACGGACAAGCTCGAACTGGATCTCGCAACCGTCGAGGCTACGCTCGCCGGGCCGAAACGCCCGCAGGACCGCGTCCCGCTGCGGCAATCGAAATCGATGTTCGAAAAGTCGCTCGAGGGCGCCGCGCAAAAGCACGTCGCCGTGCGGAACAACGGCGACAAATTCGAGCTTTCGAATGGCTCGGTGGTCATCGCCGCCATTACCAGCTGCACGAACACTTCGAATCCATCCCTGATGCTGGGAGCCGGCCTCCTGGCGAAAAAGGCCATTGAGCGCGGCCTGCACAGCAAGCCCTGGGTGAAGACCAGCCTCGCGCCCGGCTCGAAAGTGGTCACCGATTACCTCAAGGCCGCGGGCCTGGGAAAATATCTCGATGAACTGGGCTTCCAACTCGTCGGCTACGGCTGCACCACCTGCATCGGCAACAGCGGCCCGCTCGAAGAGCACATTGGCGCGGCCATCAAGGACAACAGCCTCGTCGCCGTCTCGGTACTGAGCGGAAACCGGAATTTCGAAGGGCGCATCCATCCGCTCGTGCGCGCAAATTATCTGGCGTCGCCTCCATTGGTGGTCGCCTACGCGCTCGCGGGTCGCATGGATTTCGATATGGCCAGCGAGCCGCTCGGCAATGACAAGTCCGGCAAGCCGGTATTCTTGCGCGATATCTGGCCCTCGCCTCAGGAGATCGAATCCACCGTGCGCGCGAACGTCACGACCGCGATGTATCACAAGGAGTACGGCGAAGTGTTCCAAGGCGATGCACACTGGCAGGGATTGAAAGTGCCAAAGGGCGATATTTACGCTTGGGACAAAAAGTCCACGTATATCAAGAATCCGCCGTTCTTTGAAAAAATCACGAAGAGCCCCGCGCCGCTCACGGACATACGCAACGCTCGAGCCCTCGCGATGCTCGGCAACAGCATCACGACCGACCACATCTCGCCCGCGGGCTCGATCGGCGTCGACAGTCCGGCAGGAAAGTGGCTCATCGAGCAGGGCGTCAAGCCGGTGGACTTCAACTCCTACGGCGCGCGCCGCGGCAACCACGAAGTGATGATGCGCGGCACGTTTGCCAACATTCGCCTGCGCAACCAGCTTGCGCCGGGCACAGAGGGCGGCTGGACCGTGCACCAGCCCGACGGCGAAAAAATGTCGATCTACGACGCGTCGATGAAATACCAGAAAGAGGGCGTGCCGCTGATCGTGCTCGGCGGCAAGGAATATGGCTCCGGATCGTCGCGCGACTGGGCGGCGAAAGGCACGCTGCTACTCGGCGTGCGCGCCGTGATCGCGGAAAGTTTCGAGCGCATCCATCGCAGTAACCTGCTTGGCATGGGCGTTCTGCCGCTGCAATACCGCGCGGGCGATACGGCGCAGTCGCTCGGCCTCACCGGGTTCGAGGAGTTCACGATCGAAGGCATTTCAAAACTCGCCCC
Organism: uncultured Acidobacteriota bacterium; assembly: GCA_963768275.1. Classification (GTDB taxonomy): domain Bacteria; phylum Acidobacteriota; class Terriglobia; order Acidiferrales; family UBA7541; genus Palsa-360. The sequence continues at coordinate 101,154 of CAVYHH010000024.1, read as the reverse complement.
GGGAATGACGGTCGAAGTTCGCGCTCGCGACAAACAAGGCAAAGAGACTGTGTTCCAAACCGTCGCGCGCGCCGACACGCCCGAGGAAGTCAATTATTACCGTCACGGAGGCATCTTGCCGTACGTCCTGCGGCAGATGCTCTAGTCGATTTGCTGTAGCCCGCCTCTTCAGAGGCGGGGTTTGTTTTCTCGTGGCGCGCAAAACCCTCGCCTCTGAAGAGGCGACCTACAACAATTCCGCGGCGAAGGATGCGATGAAAAGCAGCATCGATGCTCCCGATTGGTCAGCGATACCCAGTCCGGTCGATGATGGAGCGGCATCTCACCTTGTGGGAATGCGAGTGCCTTCCGTCCCGTTAGCTGCCACGGATGGCACAAGCGTTGATCTCTCCTCTCTGCCGGGCCTGGTTGTGGTCTATGCGTACCCCCGGACGGGAATTCCCGGCATAGAAAACCCTCCCGGATGGGACCTGATCCCCGGCGCGAGGGGATGCTCGCCGCAGTCGTGCGCTTTCCGCGATCATTTTACAGATTTGAAAGCTCTTGGCGTCGATCATCTCTTCGGACTCTCCACGCAGGACACCGCCTATCAGCGCGAGGCGGCGAATCGCCTGCAACTTCCGTTTCCGATTCTCTCGGACGAACACCTTCTCCTTGCTGGAGCGTTGCGCTTGCCGACCTTCCAGACAAGCGGGATGACATTGCTGAAGCGCTTGACGCTTGTGATCCGCGACGGAAAGATAGAGCATGTCTTTTATCCGGTATTTCCGCCCGACCGGAATGCGAGCGATGTCATCGCATGGCTCACGGCCAGAGTTGTGTTGCGAGGAAATCGCGCCCAGGCACAACCAAGATCCACAGGCTGAAGAGACTGTGTGAGAACTCAAAATTGGCACGTTTTTGTAGCGCCCGCCTTCAGGCGGGCACTTTGGAATCGAGCAGATGCCCGCCTGAAGGCGGGCGCTACATAAAACAAAACCGAGTTCTCACACAAGCTCTGAGACCTGCACCACTGAGTCTTGTACGGCGATTTTCTAAATCATCCGCTGAAAATGAGGTGCGAATGTTAAACCGGCGAGAACTGGTAAAAGCGGCAGCGGGAACTTCTCTTGCCGCCGCGCTGGGCACGGCGAGTGCCGCTCAGGCCGCTCAGAATTCTGGCCCCGCGCCACGCGAGCCGGGCGTGGACATGTCCCACGAGTGCACGGTCGCGGATCCGGAACATTACCACCTGGAATTTGAAAACGAGTACGTCCGCGTGATCCGCTGCCGGATCCCCGGGCGCGACAAAGTCAAAATGCACAACCATCCGTTTGGCTCGGTCATCATTTTCATGACCGACCAAAATCTTCATCAGACCCTGGAAAACGGCAAGACCGAGGAAGCCCATAACAAAGCCGGACACGTCTTGTGGGGAAACGGATCGCAAGCGCAACACATGGGTGTGAACGTCACCGACCAGTTGTATGAGTACATCCGAGTGGACATCAAAGCAGCGTTACCCAAACGCGCGTAGCCCCGTGAACTATTTGTGGATTGTCCATCGCTTCCCACAGAATTCAATTTCTGGCAACATTCCTTCCCTGTTCGTCAAGGAGCCATCTATGCGCTGGCGATTGGTCCTGGTTTGGTTTCTCCTGGTTTCACTCGTTTCGGTTTCCGGGATGTTGCCGATCCTGGCAGCGCAATACCCGCAGCCCGGACCGGACCGCGTCTATGCCATCAAGGCAGGCAAGCTCGTCGACCCTGAAAAAGGCACAACGGAAACGAATCAAATCATTCTAGTGCGCGGAAAGAGGATTGAAGCCGTCGGCGCCAATGTATCGATTCCCGCGGATGCAAAAGTCATCGACCTCGGCAAATCGACGGTCCTCCCCGGCCTCTTCGACGCGCACACGCATCTGTGCATGACCCTTAAGAGAAGCCGTGATGGGAACAGCTATTTCATCACCACGCTGCTCGACCCGACGCCCTACCGTGCGATTGAAGGCGTCGCGAACGCGAGGGACATGCTGGCGGCGGGCTTTACAACGGTTCGCGACGTAGGCAACGCGGGAAATTACGCGGACACGGCTCTGCGCGAAGCCATCGAGCGCGGCGTCGTGCCCGGCCCCACCATGCTCAATGCCGGGCGCATCATCGCGCCCTACGGCGGGCAATTTCATTTGCAGCCCGAGAAGCGCGATCTCGCCACGCCGGAATACGCCTTCGCGGATACGCACGACGAAATGATCAAGGCCATCCGCGAAAATATTCATTACGGCGCTACCGTGATCAAGATCGTCGTCGACGATCAGAAATATATTTACAGCGCCGACGACATCCGCTTCATGGTGGAAGAGGCGCACCGCGACGGATTAAAGCTGGCCGCGCATTGCTGGACGCGAGCCGGCGCGCGTAACGCCGCCGAGGCGGGCGTCGATTCGATCGAGCACGGCGAAATGATGACCAATGAAGATTTGCAACTGGCGAAAAAGAATCACGTGGTCCTGGTCGGAACGGATTTTCCCGAGAGGGCCGCGCGCGAAGGCGGCTTCCCCGAACTTCACACCGTGTTCGTGGACCGGCTGAAGCGCGCTTATCAGATTGGCGTGACCATGGCGTTCGGCACGGACGTCTTCGTGTATGTCCCCGGCGAGACGCGCGGGACGCTGGCGGCGGAGTATGTCGACTCCTGGGTCGAAGCCGGCGTGCCCGCGAAAGACACGTTGCGAGCGATGACGATCAACGCGGCGCGCCTGCTCGGCGTCGACGCAGAGCGCGGCGCGATCCGGCCGGGCCTCGCCGCCGACATCATCGCCACGCCGGAAAATCCCCTGGACGACATCCAAGCTGTGCGCAAAGTTTCCTTCGTGATGAAAGATGGGGCGGTGTTCAAGAACGAGTAAGTAGCACAGACTTCAGTCTGTGGGTTTCCACTGGATCTAGCAATTATGTTGGATTTGGCTCGAACGAACATCCAGGATTCCGAACGGAACCCCACAGACTAAAGTCTGTGCTACTTTATGGCACCCGTACAACGGTTAGCGACTTGACCATCTCCACCCACCGCGCCGGGCGCTTTTCGTGAGGGGCAACCAGCCGGAACGGCCCGAGAGCGCCGGGAATGGGCGCCCCATCGAGCGTGTCCGCCACGATGATCTCCGAATCCATGAAGCTGGAATTGAATTCCTCGAGGGCGAACACAACGCGATAGTTGTCCGCAGCCTCCACGAGAACGTATGTCGCCATGGCCTGACCGCGCAATTGTTCGCCCTGCGGCATGCCGGCCTTTTGCAGCAGGTCTTCGACCAGCACGCCCTCGTACACTTCCGTTTTCTTCGAGTGGGCGTTGTCCACGCGCAGCGTCTTTCGCGGCATGGCCTTGAGGTCCGCCACCGTCAAGTCGAGAGGCGTGGTGACTGCGCCGCCGATCTTGAAATCCGAGGGGCCGGACGAAGGCTTTGGCGGCGCGGCTTGCTGCGCCCACGCGGAAAAGCCGAGCAATAACAGAATTGGAGCGGCAAGCAAAATACGGCGCATGAGAATTTCCTTTCCTCCAGGAATCGAATAAGGCGTCGGCGCAGCGTCAGCCCTTTTGCAGCATGACTTCGGTCGATTTGATCACGGCGGACACGCGGTCGCCGACCTTCAGCTTCATTTCGTCGGCGCTTCGCCGGGTGATGACGCTTTCGATCAGATTCTTGCCCACTTGAACCGTCACGTGAGCCATGACGCCGTCCACTTCGAGTTCCACAATCTTGCCTTCGATCTGGTTCCTTGCCGAAAGTTTCGTAGACATAGAATTCCCTCGTTTCCGCCGGTAGGACCCGGGAACACCCGGAGTCCGGGCCAAGCTTCGGATTTTTCCGCCTAACTGTCAAATCGGCTGAAGTTGGCTATGAATTAGCCATATCCATACGAATTCCGGACGCTCGAATCGAACGGCCGGCTCTGCACGTGGGCAGTCGGACATCGGCAGGGGCGATGGACCGTACGATTTTTGGCCCGCGGCCACACCAATCCATATACTTCTTATTCGTATTAAGTCGATTTGACATATCGATTCTGATTGTATTAAATCAACCATCCATTCACGTTTGCGGAGCGATTGACCGGAACTATCTAAATACCGCCCGCACCAGGGCGCTTCAGGGGGAACGTTTCATGGGTCGTTTTGTCAGGTCAGTTGTCTGCAATTCTGGGAGCCATTCATCCCAATGCGCTATTCCCAGGTATCTGTTCTCTCTCGCCGGCGGCTGCCTGGCGTTTGTTCTGCTGTCCGTAACGCCGGCTCGAGCGCAAGTCTCCGCCGCCATATCCGGCAGAGTGACGGACCCTGCCGGTGCGACGGTGTCCGGCGCGGCCGTTGCTGCTAAGAATGTAGAGACCGGGGAAGCGCGCGGCACCGTGACCGACGCTGTAGGCCACTACTGGGTGCCCTCGCTCGCCGTGGGCGAATATGAAGTGCGTGTCACGAAGCAGGGCTTCCAGGAACAAGTGCGCGGCGGGATTCATCTGGTCGTCGGGCAGGAAGCCAGCGTCGACGTGACGCTGAAGCTTGGTCAGGTCGCCGAGCAGGTCAAGGTCATCGCGGATGCCCCCGTGGTCAGCGTGACGCCCGCGGACATTTCTGGGTTTGTGGGTGAGCAGCAAGTGAAGGATCTTCCGCTGAACGGAAGAAGCTACGACGAACTCATGACGCTCAATCCCGGAGTGGTCCTCTTCACGTCGGAGAAAACCGGCGGGATCGGCGTTTCCAACTCGACGGCGGCAAACATGTTCTCGGTGGCGGGAAACAGGCCGCAGCAAAACATGTTTTTGCTCAACGGAATCGAGTTCACGGGCGCGGCGGAAAACAACATGCAGCCCGGCGGCGTCAGCGGGCAAATGCTGGGAGTCGACGCAATTCGCGAATTCAACATGCTGAGCGATACGTACGGCGCCGAATACGGCAAGCATCCCGGGGCCCAGGTCACGATCGTCACGCAATCCGGAACGAATCAATGGCACGGGTCCATCTTTGAGTATTTGAGAAATAATGTTCTCGACGCGCCCAATTTTTTCGACCCGGGTTCCGCGCCTCCTTTCCGGCGCAACCAGTTTGGCGGGTCCATGGGCGGGCCTATCCAAAAAGACAAGACCTTCGTTTTCGCAAATTATGAAGGATTCCGGCAGCGCCTTCATCAGACCAGCGTGGCGTTTGTTCCCGACGCTGCTGTTCGAAGCTGTATAGGCGTTGCGGGCTGTTCCGTCAACTCGAACGGCGGAGCCCCCGTGGTCGTGGGATCCAGCTGCCCCGCGGCGCAACCTCAAAACACAAATTGCCTCAATGAGATTTACAGTTTGCTGAACCTGTGGCCAGTGGCGAACGGGCCGGACCAGCTCAACAAGGCGACCAATCCGGGCACGCCCACCGGCATCGCCGAAAATTTCGCCAATCCGCTGCAAACGATCCGGGAAGATTTTGGCACCGCGCGTGTCGATCATATCTTTTCCGACAGGGACTCGCTCGGCGTGGTTTACACCGTGGACGACAGCGCGGATCAGACGGCCACGTATATCAATCCGTTCATGTCGGATGCGACGACCCTGCGCGAGCAGGTTGTGAGCATCGAAGAAACGCACGTCTTCTCCGCCACGCTCCTCAACACCGCTCGCGTCGGTTTCTCCCGCGCGGGATATTATTTCACGGGGGAGCCTACCCCCGGGACTGCGGCGGCCACGGTCTCCCCCTTCTTGAGCGGTCTTCCGTTTGTTGGCGCCGTGGTGGTTGGAGGCAGCGCCGCGTCGAATCCAGCGGCCCAGATCGCGCTTGCGGGCAGCAACAACGGAAGCAATCTGGACCTCCACAGAAATTTATTCACTTATGAAGATCAAGCGGCCTGGACCAAGGGACGGCAACAGCTCAAATTTGGAGTGTGGTTCCAACGGTTCCAGTCCAACGAGAATATCGCGCTCAGTCAATACGGACAGGCCACTTTTCCCAGCCTGTCAGCCTTCCTGAGCGGAAGTTTCAACTTCGGCACCGCCACCGGAAGTTTCCTTATCGATCCGGCATCGACGCCGCTCAGCTGGCGTTCGCTCTTCGGCGCATTTTATGCGGAGGACGTCATTCGAGTGAGCCCGGCCTTCACGCTCTCGCTGGGCTTCCGGGACGAGTACTCCACGGGCTGGAACGAAGCTAATGGACGGGCCTCCAATTACACCTTCACGAATGGAGTAATCAACACGCAGCCGACGATCGGCAGCCGGGTTTTCACCAACAATAACGCGTGGTTCCTGCCCCAACCGCGAATCGGCCTGGCGTGGAGCCCCATCGGGAGCAAGACGGTCGTGCGCGCAGGATTTGGAATCTACAACGATTTGGAGGACGCGCTCGGGTACCGGACCGATCAGAACGCGCCATTTAATCCGACATATACCATCCCCAACCTGAACCTCAGTGCGTTTCCAATTGGGCTTCCCATCGTCCCGGTATCCGGAGGCACTGCGTCGCCTGCCGGAACAAAACTCGCGCCGGGAGGAGTAGATCCGAACATGAAAACCCCGACCGTAATCTCCTATAGCTTAAAAATCGAACAGGAAATTTCGCCGAATACGTCGCTCAGCGTGGGTTACGTGGGTTCGCACGGCTATCATGAGCTCCTCAGCGTCGACGCGAACATTCCTCCCACGGTGACGTGTCCCGCAAAGTGCGCGCTTGCCAACCCCAACCTCGCCAACACCTATAGTTGGTTCTCCGAGGGCGACAGTATGTACAACGCCATGACCGTGGACGTGAGACATCGATTCAGCAAAGGTCTGACATTCCGTGGCTCTTACACATGGTCGAAGGCCCTCGACGATGGGGATTCCCTCAACGCCACCGCGGCAGCCAACGCCCCGGCCCTGGTAGCAGATCCTGTGAACGTGCGCGGCGACTGGGGTCCGGCTACGTACGACGTCAGAAATGCGGGAGTGATGAATGTCAGCTATGACCTTCCCTTCGGAAACGGGAAGCAAATGCTGAACGGTGCAAGCGGCTGGGAAAACGGCATCGCCGGCGGATGGACGTTGAACAGCATCGTCACAATCCAATCCGGATTTCCCTTCACGCCCCAACTGAGCTTCAACCCTTCCAACGACGGGGATTCAAAAAATCCCGTCCGGCCATCCTGGAATCCCGCTTTCTCGGGCCCCGTGATTCTGGGCGGCTCGACCCAATGGTTTAATCCGCAAGCGTTCATGGTCCCTGCCCAGGGAACCTTCGGCAACGTGGGAAGAAACGTGCTGACGGGCCCCGGGGTTGCCACCTGGGATTTTTCCGTTCTGAAGGACACGCACCTCTTCGAGAGATTTAACCTTCAGTTCCGCGCGGAGATTTTCAATCTCTTGAATCGGGTGAACCTGGATACGCCCAACCTCATCGTGTTTACTTCGGCCACGGCAACGCCGGCTCAAGCGTCGCCCGTCGCGGGGACTTTTACGCAAACGTCCACTACTTCAAGGCAGGTGCAGTTCAGTTTGAAATTGTTGTGGTAGAGGATTTAGTAGCACAGGCTTCAGCCTGTGGGGGTTCGTCCTTGCAATGACCAAAATCCACAGGCTGAAGCCTGTGCCACTAAGTGACGATCGTCGGATAGAGCTTCGTCGCCACGGCCACCAGCACAGCGAAGGCGATGAATTGCATCAGGAAATCCTTGCCCAGGCCGAAGGAAGTACTGCTCCCCACGATCATCAAGGTTCGCAGGGCATCCACCTGATACGAGAGCGGGTTCACCTTGGACACGACGCGCAGCCATGACGGCATCAGCGTCAGCGGGTAGATCGCATTGCTCGCGAAAAAGAGCGGCATCGTAAGCACCTGTCCGATCCCCATGAACCGTTCGCGCGATTTCACGAGACACGCGACGATCAGGGAGAATGTCGAGAAAATCGCCGAGCCGAGCATCACGGCCAGGACAACCCCTGCCAGCGCCAGGACTCCAAACCGAAGCTGGATGTGCAGGAGATAAGACAAGAGATAGACAAATACCATCTGGCACAGGCTTCGGACCGTCGATGAAATAGCTCTGCCGAGAACCAGCGTGCTGCGCGGCGCCGGACTCACTAGAAATTTCTGGACGATGCCCAGGTCCCGCTCCCAAATCAGCGAAATGCCATAAAAGATCGCGCCGAACAGGACGCTCTGCGCGAGAATTCCGGGCGCCATGAAATCCAGATAGCTGATGCCGCCCGTCGGGATCGCGCGCGTGCGGTTGAAAACCTGGCCGAAGATCAGCAGCCAGAGAACCGGCTGCACCATGCGCGTAAAAAGCTCGACGGGATCGTGAATGAGTTTGCGAATATCGGCTTCGGCGACGGCCATAGTCTGGCGCAGGTAATTCGCGCCGGGGAACGGCTCAGCCCAGGCGTTGAGATGTGGTTCGTGTGCGAGCGACATCTTTCAGTTCGCCTCCCTCGGAAATCGTGGCGCCGGTGAAATGAATGAAAACATCGTCGAGCGAGGCCTCCGCGCCGACTTGGGCCTTGAGCGCCGCCGGCGTGTCCATCGCGGCGAGCACGCCGCGGTGCATGACGGCCACCATGTCGCACAAGTGGTCGGCCTCTTCCATGTCGTGCGTGGTCATCAGGATGGTCGTGCCGAATTCGCGGCGCAGTTCACGGATCCGTTCCCACACGGACCGTTTTGCGGAAGGGTCGAGGCCGACGGACGGTTCATCCATGAACAAAACGCTGGGCCGGTGCAGCATCGATTGCGCAATTTCGAGGCGGCGAATCATTCCGCCGGAATATTGCCGCACGAGTTTGCCGCCGACGTGCGCGAGGTCCATGAATTCCAGGGCTTGCGCGATCCGGCGCGAGCGTTCCGCCCTCGGCATCCCGTAAAGCTTCGCGGAAATCAGCAGGTTTTCGTATCCGGTCAGATCGCCGTCCGCCGACAGCATCTGCGAGACGTACCCGATCTTCTTTCGCACCAACTCGGGATGCTTGACCAGATCAAAGCCGGCGATTTTTGCCGTGCCTTCCGTGGGAGGCAGCAGCGTCGTCAGCATTTTGATGAGCGTGCTCTTCCCCGCCCCGTTCGGCCCGAGCAATCCAAAGGTCGCGCCGGAGGCGACGGAAAACGTCAGATGATCGACCGCAACCAGCAAGCCGTATCGCCGCGTAAGGGAGAGAACTTCAATGACATTCGCTTCGGGACCGGTCTCCATGGACGCTAGAGTTTACCTCGGAGAGGCGTTTGATGCGATATCGGGGTTCCGCGTCCTACTTCGCAACGTGGGATGAAACAATTGGTGTCGGCGGGCGTCTATTGAAAGTAGGATAGAGTGTCTACCGGAAATACGTTTGGCCGGAGTACAACATGAAGCGTTTCAGAATCCTTTCGACTGCCGGGCTTGCTTTGACCTTGGGAATCGCGGCCGTCGCAATCGCCGCAGCGCCGCGAAGCCGTCCTGCACGGCCCGGAGCCGCCGCCGCGGCCCAGGACGTAAAGATTCCCATCGAGCAATACACGCTGAAGAACGGCTTGCGCGTGGTGCTCTCGGAAGACCATGCGGCGCCCACGGTGTCACTGTGCATCGTCTACGACGTCGGGTCGCGGAACGAGCAGCCCGGACACACCGGATTCGCGCATCTCTTTGAACACATGATGTTCCAGGGCTCGCAGAATGTGGGCAAAGGCGAACACCTGATCCTCGTGCACGTGAACGGCGGCGACGTGAACGGCACAACCAGCGACGACTTGACGAATTATTACGAGCGCGTGCCTGCCAATCAACTCGACATGGCCCTGTTCCTCGAATCCGACCGCATGCGGGCCCTGCGAATCACGCAGGCGAATCTCGACAACCAGCGCAGCACGGTCCAGGAAGAACGGCGCCTGCGCATGGACAACCAGCCTTATGGAAAAACGGACGAAATTCTCGAAGACCTCGCCTACGATAATTTTGCCTACAAACATTCCACGATGGGTTCCATGGCTGATCTGAACGCGGCGAACCTCGATGACGTGGCGCAGTTTTTCAAGACGTACTATGCGCCCAACAACGCCGTCCTTGCCCTGGTCGGCGATTTCAAGTCCGCGGAAGCGCTTGCCAAAATCAAAAAATATTTTGAAGACATCCCGCAGCAGCCCGCGCCTCCCTCCGTGGACATGTCCGAACCCGCGCAGACCGCCGAACGCAGAACCACGGTCGAAGATTCCTTCGCCCGCCTGCCGCGGCTCGACATCGTCTACAAAACGGTTCCGGCGAACACGCCGGATTTCTACGCGCTGGACATGCTTGGCGATATTTTGTTCGGCGGCCCATCCTCTCGGCTGTATCAAAAATTAGTGAAGGAAAGGGCAGTGGCGCTGCAAGTGGCCGGAGGAGTCGATTTCCGGCGCGGGCCGGCTCTATTTCAGGCTTTCGCAATGCTCAAGCCCGGACAGGACGCGAGCGAGGTCGAGAAGCTGATTTATGAGGAGTTCGAGCGCGTCAAAACCGATGGCGTCACTTCCGCGGAAATGCAAAAAGTCCTCATTCAGGATCGCCTGCAGCAGGCGCAGTCCATGATCAGCACGATGAGCCGCGCGCGAACTTTGGGGCAGTACGCCGTGGATTTCCGCGATCCGGATCTGATCAACACGGTTCTCGCAAAATACAGCGAAATCACGCCCGACGACATTCAGCGCGTGGCCCGGCAGTATCTGGGCGCAACCGAGCGAACCGTCGTATGGACCAATCCTAAGGCGCAAGCCGGGCCGCCTCGATAAAGCCGAATAGGATTTCGCCCGGTAAGGGCGATGAGGATACCGATGAGACACAGAGTGAGTATCAGGTTTTCACGGCATGCGGCAGCGGCGGTAATTCTGTCGGCCGCCTTAGCGGCAACGGGATGGAGCCAGGGTGAACCAGCCCACGACAAGTCGCTCCCCACGAGCAAAGTCGAGCGGCTGAATCGCGCTCCCGTGTCGAAAGACATTCTGAAGGTCAAGCTGCCGCGCCCGTTCGAAACAACTCTACCGAACGGCATCAACCTGATGATTCTCGAGGATCATCGGTTTCCGCTGGTCACGGTGCAGTTCGACATCGACGGCGCGGGCCCGATGTACGAACCAGCGGGCGTGCCCGGCCTGGCCGGGGCGACCGCGCGCCTGCTGGCTGAAGGGACGAAAACACGCACGAGCAAGCAAATTGCCGAGCAAGTCGATTCCCTGGGCGCGTCACTTTCAGCATCCGCTGGATTCGGCTCCGGCTCAGCCGTGGTGGCCGCCTCGGGATTGTCGGACACGTTCGAACAGTGGTTCGCTCTGGCCGCGGATGTACTTGTGCACCCGAGTTTTCCCGCCGATGAACTGGCGCAATACCAGGCGCGCGCAAAGTCCGCCCTGTTGCAGCAGCGCTCGCAACCGGGATTTTTGGCGAATCAAACGATGAGCCGCGCGTTGTACGGAACGTATCCCGCGGCGGTCGTATCGGCCACGGCGGAGTCTCTCGATTCCTTGACGCCGGAGATGCTTGCCGATTGGCACGACAAGCACTACGCGCCGCAAAACACGATCCTGGCCATCTCGGGCGATGTCCACGCGGAGACGCTCGTTCCCAAGCTGCGCCAATGGCTGGCGGAGTGGCAGCGAACGAAGACGGGCGTAAAGTTCCCTCCCGGTCCTGCGCCTGCGAGCAAAGAGAAAATATTTCTGGTGGACCGGCCCGGATCGGTGCAAACCACGCTGCTGATGGGCAACCTAGCCATCGATCGGACGAATCCGGACTATCCGGCACTGGTGGTTTTGAATGAAGTTCTTGGCGCAGGATCGGCAAGCCGCCTGTTTTTGAATCTGCGCGAGGAAAAAGGCTACACGTATGGTGTGTACAGCAATGTGATTGCGCGAAAATATGCCGGCCCGTGGACGGCAGGGGGCGACTTGCGCACCGAAGTGACCGACGGGGCCATGACCGAATTCCTGCGCGAACTGAATCGCATTCGCGACGAGAAAGTGCCCGACGAGGAACTCGACGCGGCCCGACGCTCGGTCGTTGCGCGTTTTGCGCTTTCGCTCGAATCGCCGCAGCAACTCATCGGCTACGCCATCACACGCAAGGCGTACAATTTCCCCGCCGACTATTGGGACAAATATCCCGCGCAAATCGCAGCGATCAAGGCGGACGACATCCAGCGCGTGGCCAGGAAATACATCAATCCGGCGACGATGCAGGTGGTCGCTGTTGGGGACGCCAGCAAGATCAAGCCGGTTCTAGAGAAATACGGCCCCGTTGAAATTGTAGACGCATCGGGGAAGATCGCAGCAGAAATAAGCAAATCAAAAGACGCAAGCGCGCAGTGACCAAGAAGGTCGGGACTTCAGTCCCGACGAAGAGCGCGGTTCGATCAGGGGTTTTAACCCCTGAAGCTTCAGGGGCTGAAGAGGCTGTATGAGAACACTGTTTTGGTTCATGTAGCGCCCGCCTTTAGGCGGGCATCCGCTTGACTCCAAAGTGCCCGCCTGAAGGCGGGCGCTACAAAAAAGCAATCAAAGACTACCTGCATGGCCGAGCGGAAGCTCGGCCCTCCTAAACCCGAAGTCGATCAAGCCACGGCGGTGAAAAAATTAATGCTCACCGTGGCTAAATCCGAATTGGGAAACCTGCATTGATATCGCGGATCGGTTTGCAATCCGGCTTCGCGGGCGCATTTCAAAAATACCGGCAATTCCACTAGATATTGATCTGAAAATCCATGCGTTCCGTCGTACGCCACCGCGGGTGTCTTCGACAAATTCGCGGCGGTGAGCTGCGGCGGCAAAGTATGAAGCTCGAGGATGAGCAGTCCGAACCTGCCAACGTACGGCGCCCAGCGATGCAGATGCCGGACCAGGTTTTCTTCCAGTTCATCGCAGGGAATCTCTTCTCCCAGGTGAGCAAATGCGCCGGTGGATTGTCCGGTCCTCGTTCCCCGGACATAGTTCGCCGGCCGCAAATACGGCCGGTTGTGATCCAGAAACGAGCGCACGTGAAGCAAGCTGTGCACGTCATGCCCAAGCGCCTCGAGATCTCCCGCCAAAAGCGCCGGACGATTGATATCTCCGGCAATGACAAAATGGTTGGGAATCTCGGCCTTTCGCAATCTCTGTTTGGTGATCCGGCGGGCCACTTTATTGAAATCCACTCCGACGACCAGGAGCGGATGCTTGTCCAGGACAGTACCGCGAAGGGTTCGGCTCTTGATCACGCAATACAGATGCTCGAGCAGGCTGCCGTCCCCGCATCCCATGTCGCAGATGCCCTCCGGTTGCTGTTCGATCGGCCGGTTGAAAATCTCCACGATAATTTCGTCCACTTTTTTGAAATACGTGCTGTGAGCGCCGCCGCTGCCCCACACGTTCATTCCCCGGTTGACGAGCAATTCGGAGCCGGTCTCATCGACGCGGGCGATGCGCGGGTTTCCGAAAAGAAGCGTACCGACAACCTCAAAGAGCGGAAGATACGAGACGGTTACGCCGTAAGACGTTGCGATCTGCGCCGCATAGGATCCGATGGGCGTGAGCCAAAAACGATTCTCCTCACGCGCCATCCATCCCTGGGCGATCAGCAAGTCAAACACCAAGCCAAGACTGGCGTGATTGCCCGGCAGCGAATCCAGCTGCACCGGCCCTTGCGCAAGCCTTTCCAAAATTCCGCCGCGAGCGAGCGACACCATGACCGGTCCCACCAGAACGCCGTCGAGGTATTGGCGAACCTGCCGGCACACTTCTGCCTCGACAGGATCTCCACGGGCCGTCAGCCCCCAATGCGTCTTGGCCTTTTGAACGAGCGCTTCGAGTGACGGAAGAATGGCCTCGTCGGATTTGCCGAACAAAAAATCCTCGAGGAAAATCGCCTTCGGGAGGAAGGAAATCACTTCGCCGCAATGAGCGGAGGCAATGTTCGTCGCGATCTGGCCCTTGGGCGTCAGCGAGTAAGAAACATTGCCGCCGTTCCGGCCGACATGTTCCTCCATCCAGCCGCAGGAAGCCAACAAGCGGAAAGCCACTCGCAGGTAACCCCGGTTGCCGTGCGTCTGTTTTACGATCTGATCGAGTTCCACACGGTCCGACAAAACGCCAAACAGATCGAAGACCCTGCGGCCGAGAAGAGCTTTCAAAGTGGGAATGATTACGATTCCAGCCAGATGATTGAATAAAGCCGTTCGAACCCCGGCCTTGTCGTCATCTGTTATCGATAGATTGGCCATATGCGCAGCCCCGTTCGCCTGTTTGCCGGAAGCTCCGTCACAATCGTCCTTCGAACAAATCCCTTCCCTCCACCAGCGCGCGCATCTTGCGATCCGCGACGCTCCGCTGCAGCATCCAGAACCCGCAATCCGGATGAACGTACCGAAGCCGTTCAGGCCCGAGCGTTTCCACAATGTTCTCGATGCGCGACGCGATCAGTTCGGGGGTTTCCACTTCGTTGTCCTTGATGTCGACGAGGCCAATCCCAAGGCTGATCTTCGGATCCAGGTCGGAAAAAAATGCCAGTTCGTCGTAACCTCGCCGGGCAAACTCCAGCACCAGGTGGTCCACGCGCAGCGAATTTAGAAACGGGATGAGATCGCGCCAGAATCCTTTGAGCATCGGCTGCCCGCCGTAATTGCCGAAGCAGATGTGGACGGCCTTCTCGTTCAGAACGCCATCCAGTGCGTGGTTAATCGCTTCGGCCGCCCAGGGGGCATCCTGGGGAAAGCCGACGATGCACGCCTCGTCCAGCTGCACCACGTCCGCCTCGATCAGCTCAATTTGGCGGCGAAGTACACCCGCCAAATCCATGGCCAGGTCGGCCACATCGTTGTAATAGCAGTTGGTGAGAACTCTGGACAGCATGTGCGGGCCGGTGCATGTGAATTTGAGCGGCGCCTTCGTCAGAACGCGCACAAACTCGTAGTCGCTCGGCAGGTTGAGCGTCCCTTCCTGGATTTTGCCAACGGCCATGCCCGCGGTGAGAAGCTTGAAGCCGGGCGCGCGGTCGGCTCGGAAGCGGTCGAAATCCGAAAGGGTGAATTCCTTTCGAATGCCGTCCATTTGCGACGCGAAATAATCGACCATCCCGTTGGTTTCCGGATGGCTCGGGTCGAATCGCATGAGCTCCCCATCGGTCACGAGGTCCAGGCCGGCCAATTCCTGAGTTTTGAGGACCGTCATGATGGCGTCGCGGAGAACGAGGCGCGAGGTGTTCCCGACCATCCAGGAAGGCACGGGGTAGCTGCCGACGGCTGTTGTTTTGATTCTTGGAGGCATTGAATCTTCCCTTCCCGGACCGGCTCAGTTTTCCTCGCGGCGCGCTGGGCAGCAGGCGCAGGCCTGCAATCAGGAGCTGCGAACGGCTCGCGAAAATATTTCCTTTGTCGCAGGGCGCAACAAATACCAGAGCGCCAGCAAATCCACCACGAGGATGGAAACGTTCCACAGCAACGCGACATGGCTGTAGCTCAGCAGCGTGGCGATCAATCCGAGGCACGCTCCGGCAGCAATCAACAGAAACAAGAAAATCGTCAGGATGCGCGCGAGGTTGCGCAACTGGAAGATCGCAATCGCCAGCACCACGTGCAGCGCGCCGAAGAGCAAAAAGAGGACTCCTCCTGCGGCGCCGAGCGCGGCAATCACAGTGGCCATGGCGCCGTTTTCCGGAGCGGTCGCGGTGGCTCCGGTCGATCCCATGAAAAAGAAGATGATGCCGGTGGCCGCAAATCCAAGCCCCGCAAAAATCATCCCTGCGCCGAGGATTGTGACTCCAAGTGGGCGTGCCATCGCGCGCCTCCGGGCAAGTAGCACAGACTTCAGTCTGTGGGGGTTCGTACCTGCCTGAACCACACCGACAGCGTGAAGCCTGTCGCACCAGCGTCTGCATGGACGGTAAGCGAGGCGGCTCAAGCCGTCAAGCGCGGATCTTTTGCGGGGCCGCCCTGCGGCGATAAACGAACAGGGCCACGCCCGCGAGAATCGAAACCACGCTCGCCGCCTGCGCGTTCGTGAGCCCGTAGAATGAGCGCGGGTTGATTCGAATGATTTCAACGAGAAAACGCGCGATCCCGGTGAGGACAAGATACGCCGCGAAAATGATTCCGTTCGGGGCATGCGTTTTCAAACATCGCGCGCCAAGGCGCCAGAGGATCCAGGCAATCAGACCCGCTGCCAGAAATTCGTAAATTGGAGTGGGATGGACTCGCTGCGTGGTGGGCACGATGCCATTCGGAAAGCTCATTCCCCATGGCAGCGACGTTGGGATGCCGTAATCGCCGTCGCCGGAAATCAGGCAACCGATGCGCCCGATGCCGTAACCCATCGCCGCAGCGGGGGAAGCAGCGTCCAGCATCAGCAGCGGCGACATCCGGAAGCGCTTCGCCAAAAGCACGAGGGCGAGGAATCCGCCGATGATCGCGCCGACAAACGCGAAACCCATGGTGCTGAAAAGCTGCGGCCACGGATCGGCGAAAAACTCGGCGGGACTTTCCAGAAGATGGTAGAGCCGCGAACCGATGAGGCCGGAGAGGCCCGTAATGCCGATAATCGCCTCGGCGTCGGCGGAGGATCCGCGGCGCGCGAAATCAGCGCGCAGAATGAAAAACGCGCAAATCAGCCCGGTCGCCACCATCAGGCCATACGAGCCGAGCGTCAATGGGCCAATGTGAATGAAGGGGTACAACGTGAATCCCGTCCTCGCGCGAATTTTTTCGGCCTGAGAGCTGCGACAGTATAACCGAATTGGTAGCACAGACTTCAGTCTGTGGGGGTTCGTTCCGCAGCCAAGGCCGCACGCGCTAGCCAAGATCAGTTGGAAACCCACAGACTGAAGTCTGTGCTACCAAGTTCCTAGTGAATGACAGCCTGGTCTCCCACTGCTGGCCGGTTTCTTCTCATGATGAGGAGAAATGGAACGAGGCAAAGAATTATGACTGCCAGAATGGAAATCACTTCGACGTAGGCAATCGTCGTCGCCTGCCTGTCAATGATGAACGATACGAGCCCGTGCGCCTGGCGAGTGGCTTCGACGCTGCCCGCTCCTTTTCCTTGCAAAGTCCGGGCCAGCCCGGACACGAGGTTCTCGTACTGCGGCGTTCCGGGCGTCGTGTGCGCGACCATCGAATAGCGGCGCCGCTGAGCGACGCGCGCAATCGAGGTCGAGATGAGCGCGATTCCGATGCTTCCGCCGACGTTGCGCATGAAACTGTTCATGGAAGAAATCTGGTTGTTCTTTTCGCGCGGGACGCCCACATACGCCAGGACATTCTGCGGGACGAAGATGAACGCCAGTCCGAACATCTGCAGCGTGCGCATCAAGAATGCCGCGCGGAAGTCCATGGTGAGGCTGACCAGGCTCGACATGTAGTACATCGCCGCGGAAATCGATACGAAACCGAAGGCCATCATTTTGCGCGGATCGACTCGCGAGACCATCGTCCCCACCAACGGCAACACCATGATCATGATGAAACCTCCGCCGGCCAGGGCCTCTCCAGCGAGGACCGCGGGATATCCCAACTGCACCTGTAGAAATTGCGGAATCATGAACGTCGTGCCGTACAACACGATCCCCACCGTGAAACTGAAAAACATCGCCGTCGCAAAATTGCGCCTCTTAAACAGGCGGATGTCCACCACGGGATTCGGATGGTGCCACTCCCAGACGATCCAGACCAAAAAGGCATAGCCCGCAAGGATCACCAGCGAAGTAATCCAATGCGAGGAGAACCAGTCGGACTCCTGCCCCTTGTCGAGCGCGATCTGCAAACTGGCGATGGCGATGGTGATCAGCCCGAGGCCCACATAGTCGGCGCGGATTCCCCGTCTTCTCTCCTGCTCGCGCTTCAGGAACGGCGGATCCTCGACCAGGCGATTCGTCAGAAACAGCGACAGCAAGCCGATCGGGACATTGATGTAGAAAATCCATCGCCAATTGTAGTTGTCCGTGATGTATCCCCCGAGCGTCGGACCGATCGCCGGAGCGAGCACCACGGCCATTCCATAAACGGCAAAGGCCATGCCACGCTTGGATGCGGGAAACGTATCGGCAAGTATGGCTTGCTCGCTTGGCTGGAGACCGCCCCCACCTACGCCCTGCAGGATTCGGAAAAAAATCAGCATCCCCAGGCTCGGAGCAAGCCCACATAGAAAGCTGCTGGTCGTAAAAAGCGCAACGCAGGCCATATAGAAGCGCTTGCGGCCAATGATCGTGGAGAGCCAGGCGCTGATCGGCAGGATGATCGCGTTGGAAACCAGGTAGCTCGTCAGCACCCAGGCGGACTCTACCTGGCTGGCGGAGAGGTTGCCGGCAATATGCGGCAAGGACACATTGGCGATGGAGGTGTCGAGCACTTCCATGAATGTGGCCATCGTGACCGTCAGAGCGATCAGCCACGGGTTATACTTTGGCTTCCAGGGAACTTCTAGTGTGTCCGTCACGCTTTTCTTCCTGATTCTTCGAGTAGCACAGACTTCAGTCTGTGGGGGTTCGTTGGTGAACCCATGCCGCGCGCGCTAGCCAAGATCAAATGGAAATCCACAGACTGAAGTCTGTGTTACTTACTTCAACCAAACTTTAGGGACGACCGACATTCCCGGGCGCAGGCGGTCAAGGCCTTGCTGGCCCGGCTTAAAACGGATGCGGACGGGCAGGCGCTGGACCACCTTTACGTAGTTGCCTGTCGCATTCTCGGGAGGAAGCAAGCTGATGACCGAACCAGTAGAGCCGGGCATGGCTTCGACGGTCCCATCGAAATCCTGGTCGAATGCGTCCACGGAAATCGTGACCGATTGGCCGGGATGCATTTGTTTCAGTTGGCTTTCCTTGAAATTGGCGGTCACCCACAAATTGCCCAGGTCGGCAAGCGTGACGAGCCGCTGTCCTTTGCTGACGTGTTCGCCGGCTTCGACCGTTCGCTTGCTGATGACTCCCGCCACGGGCGCAACGATCTTGCAATAGCTGAGATCGAGTTGCGCGCGGTCGAGTTGCGCTTTCATCGCCTGTACCTCGGCCTGCTTGGACTGCAAATTCGCCTTGGAAATGGCGACTTGATTGGGTGCATTGATTTGCGCCGACTCCATCCGGCTGCTCGCCTGGTCCAGTTGAGCGCGGCGCTGGTCCATGACCTTTTGCGCGGCCTCGGCCGATGCGCGCGCCGAATCTACGGAAGCCGCCAAAGCTTTGGCAATCCCCACCATTTGATCGTAATCGGACCGCGAGACTTCGCTCTTGTCCACCAGCGATTTGTAGCGCGTGACGTCGGCCTGGGCCTTGGCGTTATTCGCCTCCACCTCCAGCACTCGAGACTGCGCGGCAGATTGGTCCCGCTCCGCCGCGGCTAAGGCCGCTTCGGCATTGGCTACTTCGGATCGGCTCGTCGATACGCTGGTCTCGGAAGTGCTCTGCGTGATCGGGAGGTTCGGATTTTCCGCCCGTTCATTCGCCTGGGCTTTCATAAGCTGTGCTTTCGCCTGTTCCACTGCGACTTCGAAATCACGCGTATCGAGCTCGACCAGCAATTCTCCTGCTTGCACGGACTGGTTCTCTTCCACATGGACCGCTTTCACGTCGCCATCGATCCGCGCGGTAATGCCGCTGAGATGGCCGTCCACCTGAGCGTCGTCGGTGGATTCGTAGGTGCGGGAATACAGCCAGAATGAAACCGCCCCCACAAGAATCACGCAGCCGATGATGGCCGCGAACAGAAGCGTCCTGCGCCGCCCCTCGGCGTTGCTGCCCGCTTCGTTCGGATCATTGGATTTCCCGGCAGGCTCGGCAGGCCGGGGTGCACTAGATTGCTGCAATTGGTCAACCGCCATGATTATTGGCTCCTCAAAAGATCGCGCATGATTTTTTCGGCCTGGCCGATCGCGCGGGCCACGCTGGCCTTGGCCAGGTTGTGGGCGTTCAAATTCGCGATGTAGTCGGACTCCGCGCTGGCCACCACTTCCTGCGCCTGCGTCACTTCGACCGTGTCGGCAACTCCGGAAGAAAAGCGGTCCGTCGACTGGGTCAGTTCATCCCGCGCGAGTTCACGCCGGCTTTGCGCGACGCGCACCAGCTCCGCGGCGGCGTTGAGATCCAGATAGGCGTTTCTGACTTCCGCTTCCACACGGGACCGCACGTCTTCGTATTCGGCGCGCCGCTGCTTCAACGTGGCATCCGCTTCAACGATATCTCCGTGCGTGTGCCCTCCCGCCCAGATGGGAAACATGAGCTGGCCGCTCACGTCGAAGGTTCCGTGGGAATTCGCTGGGTTTATGCCGATCACTCCGTAGTCCGCGACGATGCCGAGCGTGGGATAGTGCTCCGCCACGGCCGCCTTGCGGGCGAATTCGGCGGCGTGCAGCGACGCTTCCGCGGCTTTCAGGTCGGAACGGTTCTGCGTGGCCATGGTGAGCGCCTGCTCGAGCGTTATATTTTCGAGCGGCGCATACGGCAGTTGGTCCGCGAGCGAATAGGTCTGCCCGGGCGACAATCCAATCAAGCGCGCGAGCCCGATCTTCTGCTTGGCATAATCCGCCTGCTCCGCCGTCAGACGCTGCTGCTGCGTTTGCAACTCGACCTGGCTTCGCGTCATGTCAATTTTTGCGCTGAGGCCCGCCGTAAAGCGATCCGACGCCTGCTGGAAGATTGCCTGGGCGTTATCCACCTGCACCTTGGCCGAATCGACGCGCGCGGATTCCGCGAGCACCTGCAGGTACGCCTGTGTGACGACGTAGACCACGATTTCCCGCGCGTCCGCCGCGGAAAGCTCGGCCGCTCGTTGCGCTTCGCGAGCGGATTGGTAGGAGTGGATCGCCTGCAGATCGGCGACGCGTTGCGTCAGGTAGCCTCGCAAATCGAAAAAGTTGAACGGGCCCACTATACTCGGAAAATGGATCCCCAGGCTTGGAGGAAACGAAAATTTGAAACCATAGGAGGCCAGATCGATTTGTTCCACGTTCTCCCGAACGCCGCCGGACAAATTCGGGAACAACAAGCTCCGCGCAACAATGTTCTCCCCTATCGCGCGTTGTGAGGACTGCTCCGCGGTAATCCCCCCCAGGTTATAGCGCAGCCCCATTTTCAGTGCTGCGTCGAGAGAAAGTGAGAGCGGCTGATCGGAGGGAGGCCCCGCGCTCGCGCTGCCCTGGTATGGGCCGGTCTGCGCCGCGGCATAAATCGCCGGGGCAAGTATGCCGATGATAAGAAAGAAGAAACGAAACCAGGAAATTCGCATGGAAACCGCTCGATTCTTCAGGATTAACCAGCCGCGCCTGCCGCACTCGGTACGCGCTATCCAAGGGGGAGGCAAGGCGGGTGGTCTGATTTTGCAATTAAGGCTTGCGTAGCCGAAAACACCCAAGTAAGATACATACACGTATGTATCCTGTCAAGGGAAGCACGCGGCGAGTATGAGGCAACTTTCCATGCCGGCACGCGGCAAGAGGAGCCGGGGGCGCCCCTCCTTGGCGGCCCGCTCCCGCACGCGGCAGGCGGAGCGCACCCGGGCCACCCGCCGGAAATTGCTGGACGCCGCCAAGCGCATTTTCGCGCAGGACGGCTTTGAAGCGGCCCGCCTGGAAGACATCGCGGCCGGCGCCGGCTATACCCGCGGCGCTTTCTACGCCAATTTCAAAAGCAAGGAAGACATCTTCTTTGCCCTCTTCGAGGAATGGGTGCGGGAGCGAATCGAGTCCTTCACGAGCGTCGTCCGGCGCCACTCGGATCCTGTCGAAAAACTCATGGCTTTGCGAACCCATTATGCGGAACTTGCCACGGACCGCCGCCTGGTCCTGATCTCCATGGAATTCAAGCAGTTTGCCCTGCGTCACCCCGAGGCGCACGCCCGGCTGCGGAGCCGGCACCGCCGCATCCGCGCCTCGTTCGGCGAGCTGTTTTCCGAAATCATGGGAGCGCTCGGGAAAAACATTCCGATTGACTACCCAGCGGCCTCGGCCTGCCTCGGAGCGGTCTCGCAAGGGCTGCTGCTTGAACACCTGCTCGACCCCAAGACGCTGTCGGATGGCGATGTCCGCCGGGTTCTGGGCCTTTTTTTCGATTCAATTTTTTCAGGCTGCGCCCAGGCAGGGTAGGCGCCGGGTGCAGTGCCAATTTGAGAAAACGAATTTGTAACGGGAGTTTGAGCTTTCGCATCTGAAGATAGTACGGCAGGCGCGCCTCGGCAAATCCTCCGGGAGACGCGAGTTGGGGATGAAAACGCAGGCCTTAAGTAAACTTCAGATTCGCCAGCGAAGACCAGATTTCATGCGTCGGAAATCGGACTGAAAATGCAATCGCTGGTATCGCTTACAATGATCTTCGCGCTGGTGTCGGAAAAGCCCGGCGCGGGCAGGCCAAGGAGTTAAGAGCCCGGTATGTGGATTGTCCGTTTAGCCCTGCGAAGACCTTACACCTTTGTGGTGATGTCTTTGCTGATTCTGATCCTCGGGACGCTGGCGGTATACACGACGCCCATCGATATTTTCCCGAACATCGATATCCCGATTGTCGCGGTCATTTATGGGTACGCGGGGCTTTCAGCCGAGGATGTATCACAGCGGCTTGTCGTCGGTTTCGAACGCGGACTCACCGCTACGGTCAACGACGTCGAGCACATCGAATCGCAATCCTTGAACGGACTCGGAGCCATCAAGATTTTCTTCTACCCCAACGTGCGTATTGATATGGCCATGGCGCAAGTCACGGCGATCGCGCAATCCGCCGTCCGGCAAGATCCCCCGGGAACGATTCCGCCGTTCATCCTGGCCTACAACGCGTCCTCGGTCCCGATTATTCAGCTGGCGATTTCCGGAAAGGGCCTTTCCGAGCAGCAGTTGAATGATTTGGCGGCGAATTTCCTGCGCACGCAGCTCGCGACGGTGCAGGGAGCCGTAATGCCGAACCCGTACGGCGGCAAACAGCGCGAGATTCAGGTGGACCTGAACATTCCCGCGCTCCAGGCCAAAGGGCTTTCGCCTAACGACGTGGTCGCCGCGATCGGAAATCAAAACCTGATCTTGCCGGCCGGCACTGTAAAAATCGGCACCAAGGAAGACGACGTTGACTTAAACGCGAGCCCCCAAACCGTTGAAGAAATGAACGACTTGCCGATCAAGGCCGTGGGCATGAACACGATCTACATTCGGGATGTCGCGCACGTCCGCGACGGCAATCCACCGCAGACGAACATTGTCTTGGTGGACGGGCAAAGAGCCGCGCTCATGACCGTAATGAAGCTCGGAGCCACCTCGACTCTGGACATCATCAACAAGATTAAGGAACGCTTGCCGATTGTCCTCGCGGGCATGCCGCCGGAGTTTCGGGCTCGCCCGATCGCCGACCAATCGTTGTTTGTCCGTGCCTCCATCAACGGTGTCGTGCGGGAAGCAGTCATTGCCGCCGTCCTGACCGGGCTCATGATCCTGATTTTCCTGGGAAGCTGGCGCAGCACACTCATCATCGCCATTTCCATTCCACTTTCCATTCTCACGTCGATCATCGTCCTGAGCGCCATCGGGCAGACCATCAACATCATGACGCTGGGTGGCCTGGCTCTCGCAGTCGGCATACTGGTGGATGACGCCACGGTGGAAATCGAGAATATCAATCGAAACCTCGCCCAGGGAAAGGAAATTATTCAGGCGATCCTGGACGGCGCGCAGCAAATCGCCGTGCCGGCGTTCGTCTCCACGCTTTCGATCTGCATCGTGTTCGTTCCCATGTTCTTCCTGACGGGCGTGGCAAAGTATTTATTCGTGCCGCTGGCCGAAGCCGTCGTATTCGCGATGCTGGCATCCTACTTGCTCTCGCGCACCCTGGTACCGACGATGGCCCGGTACCTTCTGAAAGCCCACGGCGAAGAATCGTTGGAAAGGGCCCTGGCGAGCAGGAATCTACTGGTACGCTTGCAAGGGCTCTTCGAATTGCAATTCGAAAAACTCAGGAACTTTTACCGGAGTATCCTGAAAACGTGCCTCGCGCACCGTGTGATCTTTCCGCTGATCTTCCTGGCGGTCTGCGTTGCTTCGTTTGCTTTATACCCGTGGCTGGGCGAGGATTTCTTCCCGAGCGTCGATGCCGGGCAAATTAAGCTGCACCTTCGCGCGCCAACAGCCACTCGCATTGAAGAGACCGCGGAACTTTGCAGCGAGGTGGAGAAAACGATCCACGAGCAAATTCCGGCGAATGAGATTGAAAGCGTGATTGACAACATTGGACTTCCCTACGGTTCATACAATTACGTGTATAGCACGTCGGCCCCGATCGGTCCGGAAGACGCCGACATCATGATTTCCCTGAACGCGAACCACCACCCCACCGATGGGTATATTCATGATTTGCGTCTGAAACTTGCGAGGGAATTTCCCGGCGTAATGTTTTATTTCCCGCCCGCGGATATCGTCAGCCAGATCCTGAATTTCGGCCTCCCGGCTCCGATTGATATTCAAATCATGGGACGCGACGTCGATGCGAATCACCTGTTCGCGACCAATCTGATGAAACAGTTGAGCTCGGTCACAGGAATAGCGGACTTGCGAATCCAGCAACCCTTCAACCAGCCGAAGCTGCACATCAATGTGGATCGCACCAAGACTCTTCAGGCGGGCTTTACGCAGCGGGATGTCGCCGGCAACCTGCTGGTTTCGTTGAGCGGCAGCTTTCAGACTTCGCCGTCTTTCTGGCTCGATCCCAAGTCCGGGGTCAGCTACCTCGTTGCCACGCAGGCCCCGCAGTACGAGTTCCAGTCCTTGCAAGACCTTGAGAACATTCCTGTGACTGGCGGCAGCGGCGGGAGCCGAGTGCCCTGGCAGCAGCTTTCGAACCTGGGGACAATTTCCCGCGGCGAAGGAATGGCGACGGTATCTCACTATGACGCTCAGACCATGATCGACATTTTTGGGGCGACGCAAGGACGCGACCTCGGAGGAGTAGCCAAGGAGATTGACGCTATCGTTAATCGAAACCGCAGCCGCCTGCCGCGCGGCTCGCAAATTTTTGTTCGAGGCCAGATCGACACGATGCGCAGCTCGTTCACCGGGCTGCTGGCCGGCCTGGGATTTGCGATTCTTCTGATTTATCTGCTGATCGTCGTCAATTTCCAGTCCTGGCTCGATCCGTTTATCATTATTTCGGCGTTGCCGGCGGCTCTTGCCGGAATTGTATGGATGCTATTCGTGACGCACACCACGATCAGTGTGCCCGCGCTTACGGGCTCGATCATGTGCATGGGCGTGGCCACCGCGAACAGCATTCTGGTGGTCAGCTTTTCAAAGGAGCGGGTTCAGGAAGGGCTCGACCCGATTCACGCCGCGGAAGAAGCAGGGTTTACGCGCTTTCGGCCGGTCATCATGACGGCCATGGCCATGATCATTGGCATGTTGCCGATGGCGGTTGGCCTCGGCGAAGGCGGCGAGCAGAACGCGCCCCTCGGACGCGCGGTGATTGGCGGTTTGATCTTTGCGACGGTTGCGACGCTTCTTTTCGTGCCGTCCGTGTACAGTTTGATTCACGGATTCCGCGACAACCCGGGCCAATCCGCTGAAATTGAAATCCCGGGCGAGTAGTCAAGACCAGTTTTCAGGCGGGCTTGTCGCCGCGGCGACAGCCCGCACCCGATTCTCGGAGGACCAGATGGAGGTTGTTACCAATCAGCGGGAACCGGCGGAAGCGCCGGCCGGCGAGCGAGCGAAGTACGGCGGCCCGCCCGCTCCGGGCAGCAACGTGACGCGCGCCGTGATGCTTGTGCTCATGGTGGTTGTCGTCGCTTTGGTTGTGCTCTGGGGAATTTCAAGCCGCCGCAAAGCCAATGCACAACTCTCGCAAGAGACGCAAGACCTGGCGGTCCCGACGGTCTCCGTCATTCATCCCAAGCTGGGCGCGCCGCAGCAAGAAATTGTCATCCCCGGCGACATGCAGCCGTATACGGATGCCCCCATTTTTGCGCGGACGAATGGATATTTGAAGAAGTGGTACGCGGATATCGGCGCGAATGTAAAAACGGGACAACTGCTGGCCGAGATCGATTCGCCGGAAGTGGATCAGCAATTGCAGCAGGCCCGCGCGGATCTTGCCACGGCCCAGGCCAACATGAACCTCGCGGAAGTCACCGCCGCGCGTTACAAGGATTTGTTGAAAACGGATTCTGTTGCGCAGCAGGACGTCGACAATGCCACGGGAAATTACGATGCTCGCAAGACCACGGTCGAATCGGCGCAGGCTAATGTGAAGCGGTTGCAGGACATGCAAGCCTTTGAAAAAGTTTATGCTCCCTTCGACGGCATGATCACGGCGCGCAATACCGATATCGGCCAGCTGATCGATTCCGGCAGCAGCGGCGGCACGGCGCGTGAACTGTTTCACATTGCGGCCATGAACCCGCTGCGCGTCTATGTCAACGTGCCGCAGTTCGATTCTCCGCAGATCAGGCCCGGGCTGCACGCGGATCTGGTTTTGAATGAATTCCCAGGCAAGCGATTCCAGGGGACCGTCGTCCGGAGTTCCGGGGCCATTGACAACACGACTCGCACTTTATTGACCGAAGTCGACGTGGACAATTCCGCCCGCCTGCTCAAACCGGGAAGCTACGTCGAAGTCCACCTCAAGCTGCCTTCCCCCGTGAACACGTACACCCTCCCCGTGAATGCGACCATTTTCAAATCCGCGGGCTTGCAAGTGGCGATTGTGAAAAACGGCAAGACGATTTCCTTGATCCCGGTTACGCCGGGCCGTGATTTTGGAACGGAGATCGAAATCGTCGCGGGACTCAAGGGCGATGAGTCGGTCGTCTTGAATCCCTCCGACTCGCTGACAGAAGGCGCGGTAGTCCGAGTTGCCGAAGCGCCGGCTCCTGAACAGAGGAAACCTTGATGGTCCGGCTGATTGAAATTCTTCGTTCTTTTCGGAATGGAGATGCCTTTCACCTGCGAATGTTGCCGATTCTTTCCCTGGGATTTCTTCTAATCGGCGGCTGTTCGGTTGGGCCGAAGTATTCAAAGCCCACGACGCAAATTCCGCCCGCGTACAAAGAAAATGCCAACTGGAAAACGGCGCAGCCAAGCGACCAGGCGCAAAAAGGAAATTGGTGGGAGATATTTCAGGACCCGCAGTTAAATGCGCTGGAAGAAAAAGTCAACGTCTCCAACCAAACTCTGCGGGCCGCCGTGGACCGGTATCAGGAAGCGCGTGATGTGTTGCGGCAAACGCGATCGTCCTTGTTTCCGCTTGTCAATGCCGCTGTAACAGGGTCCCAAAACCGCCAGTCCCAGAATAAAGCGCTGTTCGGCGGCACTGCTCCCGTCAATTATTCCGATATAGTCCTCTCGGGAGATGTCTCTTACGAGGCGGACGTCTGGGGAAGCGTCCGGCGAAGCGTGGAAGCCAGCCGCACGCTGGCGCAGGCCTCGGCCGCGGATTTGGAAACGATTCGCCTTAGCCTGCACGCGGAACTGGCGCTGGATTATCTGACCCTGCGCGGACTGGATGCGCAGAAGCAGCTGTTCGATACAAATGTCGACGCTTTCGACAAGGCTCTGCAACTCACGGAGAGCCGTTTTCAGGGCGGTGTCGCTTCCCGGGAAGATGTGGACCTGGCCGCTACGCAGCTCGAACAAACGCGCGCCGAGGACATTGACATTACATCGTCGCGCGACCAATTTGAACACGCCGTCGCCGTCCTCATCGGACAGCCTGCTTCTTCGTTCAGTTTGGACCCTGCCCCCTCGCCCGCCATTCCACCGGTGCCTCCTCCCGGCTTGCCGTCCGAGTTGCTGGAACGGCGGCCCGATATTGCCGAGGCAGAAAGAAGAGTCGCCTCCGCCAACGAACAGGTCGGAATCGCCCGTGCGGCTTTTTTTCCAACCGTCACTTTGGGGCTCGTGGGAGGATTCGAGAGTGGGCGATTTCCAAATTGGCTGACGGGGCCGAGCGCGATTTGGTCCATCGGCGCGTCCGCGGCGGAGACCGTTTTCGATGCCGGGCGAAGGCGCGCGGTTTCCGACCAGGCCATAGCCAGTTACGACGAGCTGGTAGCGGATTATCAACAGACGGTGCTCGTCTCTTTTCAGGAAGTTGAGGATTCTCTGTCCGATCTACGAGTCCTCGACGAGGAAGCCAAGACTCAGGACGCCGCGGTTGCCGCCGCAAATCGCGCGCTCGATCAATCCACCAACCGGTATAAGGGCGGACTCGACACCTACCTGACCGTGATTACCGCGCAAAGCGCCGCGCTGGCAAACGAACGGACCGCCGTGAGTCTTTTGACGCGCCGGTTGACGTCCACCGTTCTCCTCGTAAAAGCGCTCGGCGGCGGCTGGGATGTTTCCAAACTTCCCGCAGTGGATTAGAATGCCGCTGCTAGAGTAGCTGTTCTCAGGGGCCTGCTTCTAAACTCACAATCGAGGAAAGTTGCCATGAAGAGAGCTGTAGCAGGGATCCTGCGGATTGCTGCGGGGGCGTTGGTCTTTCTCGCTGCATTCACGATCGCGATGGCCGCCGCCGGCGCCTATCATCTGATCAAAAAAATTCCAATCCCCGGCGATGGGGGATGGGATTACGTCGCAGCGGATAGCGATGCGCGCCGTCTGTACGTTTCGCATGATACCGAGATCGTCGTCCTGGACCTCGATACCGGGGCCATCGTCGGAAAAATCACTGGCGGGCCGGACATGCACGGCGCTGCAATCGCGTCGGAATTTGGACGCGGCTTCATCAGTGTGAGCAATCCCGGCTCCGTCGTGATTTTCGATCTCAAAACCCTCGCGAAGATCGGCGAAGTAAGGGTGGGAGACGACCCGAACGGAATCATTTACGACCACGAAACAAAACGCATCTTTACCGCGGATCGCGGCAGCAAACGCATCACCGCAATCGATGCGAAAACCGGCAAAATCGCCGGCACGATCGAGAACCTGGGCGGCAGAACGGAACACCTTGCCTCCGACGAATCCGGACATGTCTTCCTGAACATGCAGGATCGCAACACTCTTTTGAAACTCGATGCGAAGGATTTGAAAGTGCTGGAAACATGGCCCACCGCTCCATGCCAGGCGCCCAGCAGCATGGACATGGATCGAGTCCACTCGCGCATTTTCATCGGATGCCGGGGCGCCGGAATGATGGCCGTGGTGGACGCAACATCAGGAAAGATCGTCGCGACGAACCCGATCGGCGGCGGCGTCGATGCGGCGGAGTTCGATCCGAAGACGGGGCTGGTCTACTTTTCGACGGGCGCGAACGGCGCTCTCTCAATTTTCCGGGAGAAATCTCCAGACCAATATGAGCTCGTCGAAAACGTGCCAACGCAAGCGGGGGCGCGAACGATGGCCGTCGATCGAAAAACCGGCAAGGTATATGTGGCGGCCGCGGAATTTGGTCCGCGCCCGGCCCCGACTCCTGAAAACCCGCGGCCAAGACCTCTGGTGATCCCCGGCACGTTCTCGGTGCTCGTCATCGGGCAATAGTAGGACAGGCTTCAGCCTGTCTGGTTTGCGCGTGAAGTGGACGAAAATCAAAACCAGACAGGCTGAAGCCTGTCCTACTGTCGCGGTGAAAACTCCAGGCTAATTCTTCTGATTCTTGTTGCCGCCGCCGTGCATTGATCCGCACACAACGCACATCGTCGGCGGGTCGGCATTATCCACAACGTGATGGATTGGCTTGACCGTTTTCAAATACGCGAAAATGGCCTTCAAATCCTCATCCGTCATGCCGCCATAAATGTGCCAGGGCATGATCTGATTCAAGGGCCGCGCCCTGACGTATCCGGTTCGAATCGCCTGCAAAAACAGGACTTCGTCGTAGTACGGAATGCCGGAAGGGTCGGGAGTCAGGTTCGCAGTGGCAACTCTCCCCCAAGGGCCTTCGAAGACCTGCCCGCCGGCCAGGTCCATGTTCGGGAGCGGCTCGCCATTATGCACCGGTGTGTGGCAGTCTCCGCAAGCGGCCATGTTCACCAGGAACGCGCCCCGCTTTACAGGATCGGAAAGATCGGGAGCAGGAACGGGGTCCGTGACGGGCTGAGGCGCGCTCCGGATGAGATATTTCACTGGAAAAATGATTTCCGTCTTTGGCAGGGGATTTCGAACGGGGGGCAGCGAACGCAAAAACACGACGACCGATGCCACATCCTCGTCCGGCATTTGCCGGAACCGTTCATAGGGCATCATTGGAAATAACGTACGGCCATCGTGCCCGATCCCTTCGCGAATCGCCCTGGCCAGGGCATCGTCGCTCCATGTGCCTGCGCCGGTCTCGGGATCGGGAGTGAGATTTGGCGCCACGACACGGCCCGGCAAGCCCTTCAATATCGACATATCCTGGCCGGCGCCTTCCATGCCGGGTGGGACTGGAGCGTCGTGTTTGGTCCAATCGCGAGGCGAATGGCAATCCATGCACACGGATTGGCTTTCCACAATGTATTTTCCGCGCGACCAGCGCTCCGGGGTTCGTTCGAACACTCGATTGGTCAGCGGGCGCGAACGCGGGCCGATGAACGGACGCCAGCCAATCGTCGCCGTAATCCCCACGGCAAGCACGGCAACAAGGCACAACACAACCACGAGGAATATTTTCAAGAACGTCTTCATGATCACCCCTGGAAGCGTTTGACTGTCTTATTCGATCTCTGCAATGCGGCGAATATGCCGCCCACCCGCGAACGGCGTAAGCAGCCATACCTTCACGATTTCCAGAGCCAGATCCTCGGGAATCATTCTCTGGCCGAGCGAGAGAACGTTGCTGTCGTTGTGTTCCCGCGCGAGGCGAGCCGTTTCCAGATTCCAGCAAAGCGCGCAGCGGATTCCCCGCACCTTGTTGGCGACCATCGCTTCGCCGTTGCCCGATCCCCCGAGCACAATGCCGCGCTCGAATTCGCCGCGGGCCACCGCTTCCGCGGTGGGACGAATGAACAGCGGATAGTCCACGGGCTCCGTGCTGAACGTGCCGAAATCCCGGACTTCGTGCCCGAGCGAAGTCAAAAGCGCCCTTATTTTTTCTTTGTACTCAAATCCAGCGTGATCGGAACCGATGGCTATTTTCAAGGGCCTCAGCATAGGGCGCGTGAAATCGGGTTGTCAAGCGCGGAGACGGCGCGGAGACGGCATTTTTTATTCACTTCACTCGTCCCAACTGGTAATTCAAATTGACCGTCTGGCTTTCGTAGTCGTACTGCGCGCTGACTTGCTCGACCTGAGCCTCGGTCAAATTCAACTGCGCCTGGCTGAGTTCGATGATCGAGCTCAAGCCCAGTTGGTAACGGCCCGTCGCCAGATCGTAAGCCTGCGTGGTCTGCTCCAGCAGTTGTTGCGTGAGGGAAAGGCGCTGGTAAGCGGAAATGACATTGAGCCAGGAGGTGCGGACGTCCTGAGCGATGCGGTTTTGAAGGTCGCGGAGGAATTGCTCCTGCGCGTGGGAGCGGGCCGTCGCTTCGGTGTGCTCGGCGTTGAAGAGGCGCCCGTTAAAAATAGGGACATTGACGTTGAAACCGGCCGCGGCGTAGCGGCTGGTCAAAGTGTCTTGGCGATAAGGGACGAGACCGGTCACGCCTGCGGCCGAGATCGTGGGAAACCAGAGATCGCGTTCCGCGGTGGCGTAGCTTTGCGCTGACATCACATCCAACCCCTGGCTGATGATTTCAGGCCGGTTCTGAAACGCTTCGACGATGAGCGGCGCAACATCGGGAGGGGGAGAACCCGGCAAAGGTTCGTCGACAAGCTGGAACGTTCGCTGGTCCGAATAGCCCAGCGCATCGGAAAGTTGCGCGTACGAGGACTGCAAATCATTCTGAGCTTGCACCAGCAGGAGCTGCGCTCTGGCCAGGTCCACATTCGCAAAACTCACATCTAGGCCCGATTTGAGGCTGCTCTTGGCCAGCGCGCTGACTTGATCCGCAACGAGCTGCCGCGCCTTCACGGTTTCCTCGGCGACTCGAAGGACGGACTGTGCCTTCATGACGCCGAAGTAAGACAAGTTGACGCGCAGCAGCACGTCGGCCCGCGTAGTGACGACACTCTCTTGCACCGCTTGCGCGTGGAAGTGCGAACTTTTGGAGAGCTCGTGCGTGCGCCCGAAATCGGTCACGAGTTGGCTCACGGACACGCCGTCGGCAAACTTGTTGAAGACCGATGGGCTGTTGAGAAATCCCGCGGCAATGCGGCTGTTGCTTTCCGCATACGCTCCAGTGGCAGCGCCATTCGCCTGGGGATAATAAATGGATTGAACCTCCTTCACTTGCGCGGCAGCGGCGGAAGCTAATTGCGTTGCCGCCTGAATCTGCGGATGGTTCTGGATGGCGATGTTTTCCGCCTCCGCCAACGTCAGACGCTGTGCATTTTGATTCTGCGCCGGCGGCTGAGCCGGAGCCGGAGCTGAATACGGCGGCGGAGTTTGCGACTCGCAGGGGACTGCGGCCAGAGCAACGCCGGAAATCAATACGGATAGCAGCAATCGCCTGGAATCACGCATTAATGAGCCTCCTCCATGACCGCAGGGCCGGCCGATGCTTCGCGGCGCCGGTAGATCAACAGGTACGCCGCGGGCACAACAAAGATGGTCAGCAGGATGGAAGAGATCAGGCCTCCGATGATGACCCGCGCGAGCGGCGCATACGCTTCGCTTCCCGTTTCGAGCTTAAACGCCATAGGAAGCAGCCCGACGACGGTTGCGAGCGAGGTCATCAGAATCGGCCTCAAACGGATGCGGCAGGCGTGCGCGACCGCTTCAACGACGCTGCGTCCTTCGCCGCGGAGAACGTTGGCGAAGTCCACGATCAGAATGCTGTTGGAAACCACCATCCCTTGCAGCATCACGATGCCCATCAGCGACTGGATGTTCAGCGTAGTGCCCGTAAATGCCAGCGTGATCAGGACGCCCACGAGCCCAGTCGGCACAGCCAGCACGATCAGGAAGGGATCGGTAAACGATGCGAACTGCGCGACCAGAATCAGATACACGAGCAAAATGGCGAGGATCAGGCCGATCCCGAAACTTCGGAAGGAATTCTGCATCGTAATGATCAGCCCTCGCATGTTGACGCGAAGATTCACCGGCAGTTTCGTGTTGGCGATAATTTTCGAGATCGCCGCGGCGGGCTTGCCGATATCTTCTCCGGTGGGCGCCACATAAATGTCCACGGATCGTTGCAGTTGATAGTGGTCCACTTCGGTGGGGGACTGGACTACGCTCACGTCCGCGACTTGATTGAGGTACGTGGGAAGTTTCAGGTTTACGCCGCGCAGGGGCATGGCCTTCAAATCCTGGATCGAATGCACCTGATTTTCCGGATACTGCACGGTCACGAAGTAATTGTTGCCGCTCTTGGGATCTACCCAGTAACCAGGGGCAATCATCGCGTCCGACGTCAGGGACGTGATGAGGTTATCTATGACTTCCTGAGGGCTGAGCCCGAGTTCACTGGCCCGAGCGCGATTCACGTTCACCTGTAGCGCGGGATAATCCATGTCCTGGGGAACGTAAACGTCTGAAATTCCAGGAATCGCGCGGAATTGACGCGCCAGGTCCTGGGCGATGCGGCCGTCCGCGTCGAGATCCGCGCCGCTCACCTGAACATCGATCGGTGCGGGAGCGCCTTGATTGAGCACCGCGTCCACCAAGCCGCCGGACTGAAAGTAGGTTCGCAGGTCTGGAATTTGCGACGCGGCGCGCGCCCGCACCTCGTCCATGTAGGCGAAGCTGCTGGCCTTGTGGTCTTCCTTCAAGCCCACCTGGACAAACGCAGTATGCATTCCGGCGTTGGGCGTGAACAGCGAAGAAAGGTCCGGCGTCAGGCCGATATTGGAAACGATGGTTTCCAATTCCTTGGGCGGAACAACCTGGCGCACGATATTTTCCACGCGCTTCACATAGTCCTCGGTCAGCTCAATGCGCGTTCCCGTCGGCGCCTTCACGTTGATTACAAATTGGCCGGCGTCAGTGCGCGGAAAGAACGAAACGCCAATCAATGGATAAAGGAGAAAGCACAGAACGAAAAATATCAGGAACCCCACCACTACCTGGCCGGGGCGTTCGAGCGCTTTGCGGACCCACTTTTCGTAAAAATTCAGCATGACCTCGAATTTCGCATTGAATCCGGCATGGAACCTCGCTCCCCAGGATTTTTTCTTTCCCTCCTCAGCGTGGGCGTGTTCGTGAATGGCCTTGAGGTAATTGGCGCAGAACAGAGGCACGACCGTCACTGCGTCGAAATAGGAGGCGAAGAGCGCGAGCACGACGCCAAGCGCCAGCGCGCCGAACAAGTACGCGCTCACGCCAAACAGGAACGTCACTGGGAAGAACACCACGACCGCCACCAGCATGATGGCCAGAACCGCCAATGCGACTTCGTTGGCCCCTTTGACGGCCGCCACGGCCGGCTCCTCGCCCATCTCCAGGTGTCGGTATATATTTTCAATCACCACCACCGAGTCGTCGATCAACCGCGAAAAGGCGAGCGCCAGCCCGCTCAGCACCATGGCGTCGATGGATTTTCCGGCGCTGTGCAGAATGAAAAATGTGATGAACACCGAAATCGGAATGGACAGGAAAACGGCGACCGTGGCGCGAAAGCTCCCGAGAAAAACTAAAATCATCAGGCCGGTCAGAAAAATCCCGACTCCGCCTTCGCGCAACACCGTGGAAATCGCTTCCTTGACGAACACCGATTGGTCGAAGGTTACAAACGTATGGAGCTGAGCGGGAATATCGCGCAGGTCTTTGATGGCATTCCTGATTCCATCGACCACGGCGATCGTGTTGGTGTCCCCTCCCTGCTTTTGAACGGCCACGTAGACGGACTTCTGGCCGTTGACCCGGACGACGTTGTATTGCATGGCGGAGCCATCCACTGCTTTCCCCACATCGGAAATAAAAACGGATTTTTCACCTTCGGTCTTGAGGGGAATCTCATTGAGGGCCTTCGCGTCCGGGACCTGTGCGTTGGTGTAGATGTTGTAGTCGATCGGGCCAAGACGCACATCGCCGGCCGGCAAGATCAAGTTGGAAGCGTTCGTCGCGCGAACCACGTCCATGGGACTCAACTGGTGCGCCTGCAACTTAAGCGGGTCCACGTAGACCATGATTTGCCGGTATTTCCCGCCGTAGGGCGGCGGAACGGTTGCCCCGGGAACGCCCGCGATCTGGTTGCGAATCTGATATTGCAGATAGTCGTGAAGCTGGGTCTCGTTCAATCCTTCGCCTTCCACGGTCAGCAAGCATACGGGCAAGCTTGAGGCGTCCACCTTCAGCACGACGGGCGGCAGTGTTCCCTGCGGGAGTCTTCGCAGGTCCGCCATGGCCAGGTTGGAAATCGATGTGACATCCGCGTCGGCATCCGTGCCGGGCTGGAAATAAATTTTGATCAGGCTCACTCCAGGCAAGGACCGCGATTCCATGTGGTCCACGCCGCTCGCCAGCGTGAAGAACCGCTCAAAGGTATCGGTGATGTCGGCTTCGATCTGCTGGGGAGGCATGCCGCTGTAGAAAGTCGCAACCAGCACGACGGGGATCTTGATGGGAGGAAACATATCCACCGGCATGCGCGCCAGGCTGGTCAATCCCAACACAACCACGAACAGGCAAAAGACGACAATCAGATAAGGATGGCGGACAGCAAAGGATGGCATTTATTTTTCCCCTTCCATGCGCGAGGGCTCAACGATCTTGGGTGCGACGATTTCGCCCGGCCGGTATTGCCCCAGGCTCCCGAAAATGACGGTTTCGTTTTCCTGCAGGCCGGAAGTGATTTCGACATCCGTGGCGGATTGCAAACCCGCTGCCACTTCGCGCCGTTCAATCTTGTTGCCGGGACCTCACAACCAACACGATTCCCTTCCCCTCACCCGCGGCTTGAAATGCCTGAATCGGCACGGTCAGAACTTTCGCGACCGAGTGGAGCGGAATTTTCACGGAGGCGTACATTCCGGGGACCAGTTCGTATTTGGGATTGGGAACGTCCACTTCGGTGTGCATGGTCCGCGTGTTCGTATCGATCTGATCGGAAAAGCGGATAATTTTTCCTTCAAAGGCGCGGTCCATGCCGGAAACATTGACGGCGACGGATTCGCCAATCTGTATATTCGATACCGCTCTTTCGGGAACGGGAATGACGAGGCGCAGCAGGCTATTTTGCGACAAGCGGCAAAGCGCGGAGTCGCCCTTATTCGAGGAAGTTCCCGCCGGAAGCAACGCGCCCGTGTAGGCGTAAATCTGCGTGATGACGCCGTCGAATGGCGCCGTCATGCGCGCGTAGTCAAACATGGCCTGATCCTTGCCGAGCGCGGCTTTGGCGACGAGCAAAGCCTGCTCGGCCCCGGCCAGCGCCGCTTTCTGCGCGGACACGTCCGCGTCCGCTTCCATGTCCTTGCCCTTTGAAACGTCGATTTCCTCCTGGGCAACAAGTTCCGGGCGCGATTTCTGCACGTCGGCGAGGCGCGTATAGGTAAGGTGCGCGACCGTATACGCCGATTGCGCGCGGTTTAAATCTTCGCGGGCGCGCGTCAATTCCTGTTCGCTGCGGTGGATGGAAGCCTCATCCTGCTGCAATTGCTGTTGCAGTTCCGGGATTTCCAATACGGCCAGGATTTGCCCTTGCTTCACGTGAGTTCCGTAATCGACGTAAAGTTTTTGGATGTAGCCGGAGACTTTTGCGTACACGTCGACTTCCTGAAACGGCTGAAATTCCGAAGCGATCTCCAGGTTGTCCGCGATGTTTCCTCGCGCCACTTTCACGACGGCGGCTGCTGGAGCGTTTGCCGCATCGTCGGCGGCCGCCTTACGTCCCTCGCCACACCCGACGAGAGCAGTGGAAAAAATTAGCAAAATATGGAAACCCCAGATTCTATCGTTACGCCTCACTGGATAACCTCCACGATCTCGCATCACTGTTTCAGTCCTTTAAATTCTTTCTCTTTAATCTAAGCGCAGCCACATCCGAGCGGAGTTTTTCGATCGTGAACGCGCCGGATTGGCAGAATTCAATGAGCTCCCGCTCTTCGCCGTTCATCCTCCGCGCTACAGAGGGAATCTTTTGCGCGATCTCGATCGGAACGGTCTGGATTCCGTGCCGGTCGCCATGCAGCAGGTCGCCCGGCCGCACCTGCAAATTACCAACCTGGACAGGACCTCCGAAATCGAACACGTGAGCAAAGGCGTGGGAAACCGAGAGGTTTCGAGCAAACATTTGAAAGTTGAGTTCCCGGGCAGCTTCGACGTTGCGGACCGCTCCATTTGTCACCACGCCTAGGCATCCGAGCACGCGCAAGATGTTGGCATGAACGTCCCCGATGAAGGAACCGAGACCGGGGTTGTGATCCAAGTCTTCCACGACAAGAACTCGGGGCGCCGGGACACTCAATACTTGCTCCAACCAGTCGAGCCGGTAGTAG
The DNA here is from genome assembly GCA_963768275.1 of uncultured Acidobacteriota bacterium. Taxonomy (GTDB): domain Bacteria; phylum Acidobacteriota; class Terriglobia; order Acidiferrales; family UBA7541; genus Palsa-360. The sequence goes on along the minus strand of CAVYHH010000024.1, from coordinate 63,848 downwards.
TAGCTATCGCCCTCCATGGGAGGATCGGCAGTGCGGATGCGTAGGGTGGCCGCGTAGCCGACGAGCGGAGGAAAATCTTCAAAAATGCAGCGGACGGTGGAATCGGCAAATCCAGAATTGCGCAAACGCACGCCGAAGGTTTCAATCGCGTTGGCTACGGTGCAAGAATCCAGTTGCCGCAATTCTTCCAGTAGAGCCGGCTCCAAGTGGTTTGAGGTCATCAGATCTCCTGAAAAGAAAATAGCCGCATAAAACCTCCGGGCGCCCAGAACCAAATTCATGCCGGTCGCCATTTCGCGGGCTCCTCCGGCTGCTGAACTGTTTTCTGCGTTGGCGCGACGGCATGACCCGCCGTCCGGAACAATTCAGTCCACGCTAGTTTTTCAACGGGAATCACCGCAGGGACATGGCCCTGCTTGTTATGATGCGGAAGGCGGTGCGCGCAGGGGGCGGTGGGTGAGGGAAAAATCATCCTGGCCGGAAATCGGAGCATCCGGCAAACGAACAATCCTGGACGCTATCCTCCGCACGGTGATCCTCGATTGCACGAGGCACGGATTCAGCCCATCTCCGAACAGACATTTGAACGGAGCCGCAAATTTCGATGTGTGGCTTGCTGACACTCCCAGAACAGCCGTGCCCGTTCCCGGTCCATTCTCAATCAAAATGGGGAGAATACTCCATTGGATAATGCCGAGAACCAATACGCCCGACAGCAAGAGGAGGCAAGCGACATAGGGGCGGCTTGGGGTGCGGCTTGGGGTGCGCTTTGGATTCATCTGGGACCTCCGTCTACCTGACGGAGGGTGTGCTAACCTATCGAGGCTAGCATTCTGCGAGAAAACGTGTCAAGAATTCAGCATGAATAGGCGTACCCTCAGGTTACTGGGCACACGTCCTGCTACGTAAGTTGGACGCATTGGCGGTGAGTTCGGATGCGCGGAAACGTACTTTTTGTCGAGGATGAACAGGCGCTGCAGATGACCGTCGGCGACCGGCTGCGGAACGAAGGTTACGCGGTCGATTACGCCGCCAATGGGGATGAGGGATTCGAGAAGGCCACGCAACTTCCTTTTGACCTGATCATCCTCGACGTCATGCTGCCCAAGCGTGACGGATTCGACGTGTGCAAGGGGATACGCGAGGCCGGACTTATTACCCCGATTCTCATGCTCACCGCCCGCGGGCAGACCAGCGACAAGGTCAATGGCCTGAAGATCGGCGCGGATGACTACGTCACCAAGCCCTTCAACATGCTGGAACTCATGGCGCGAGTCGAAGCGCTGATGCGGCGCGCGCCCATTCGCCCGGCGCCTCAAACCGGCGGTCTGGATTTCGGAGCGATTCACGTGGACTTGATGGGAACGGAGGCCACGCGGGACGGAAAGCCCGTGAATTTGTCCGCGCGCGAATTTCAATTGCTCCGGTATTTCATCGAGCGTCGCGGCGCGACGCTTTCGCGCGAGGAACTCTTGAAACAAGTGTGGGGCTATAGCGCCGATATGTATACGCGCACCGTGGATGTGCACGTCGCCAGCCTGCGCCAAAAACTGGAAGACGATCCGAAACAGCCCAAATTTATCCTGACGGTGCAGGGGTTCGGCTACAAGTTCAAGGCTTAGCCGGCGAACTATGAAATTTCACATCAAAGAGCGCGAATTCTCGACAGTCATCATCATTCTCGCCGTGATCGTGGTGATCGTTTTGGGAGTGGTGCAATACCGCTGGAGCAACCAGGTCAGCGAAGCGACGAGCATCCGGCTCGCCGACAGCTTGCAGATGTCCATGATCAACTGGCATCTGGATTTCTTCCGCGTCTTCTCGGAAGTTTGCGTCGCGCTGCGCGTCGATCCAGAGTCCAGCACGGCGGATGACTGGGACCAGTACGCGCGAAGATACGTGGATTGGAAAAAGACAACGGCGAATCCGAATCTCGTTTCGGGGCTATACATTTTGCGGTTCGACGAGGCTCCCGCCGCGCAAGTACTTCGCCTTACACCTTCCGGCCAGCGCTTCGAGCCGAGCGACTGGCCATCGAATTTCCGGGAATTGCGCGAAGAACTTCAGCAGTCCGCGCCCAATCCCGGCGCCGATGGTTCCTCTGCCTCATCCGGGGGAACGAATGCCGCCGTGGCGCTGGACCCAAATGCGGAATTTGCAAACCGCTTTTATACGGGCGGGCCCTTGGCGGGCTGGCAGTTCGAGCCGCGAATCCCTGCGCTCGTCCGCTCCGTTGCGCATAATTCTTCCGCCTCCGCCGGCCGCCAGGATTCCGCGAGTAACGCCGCGGATTGGATCGTGATCGCGCTGGACCGGAATGATGTGCAGGAAAATATTCTTCCGGGCCTCGCGCAGCGATACTTTCGCGGCACGGAAGGGCTCGACTATCAGGTTGCCGTTACCACCGGCAGGAACATGGGAAGCCCTCTCTATACATCGGACGCGGGCTTTGGCAACGCGGAAATCGCCGACGCGGATGGGACGATGGATATCTTCGGGCGAATGCGTAGCGACGGGCAAGGATCTCCGATCCATATTTTCCATACGCCGTCGCAGGAAAACGGGCCGGCGGCATCGGTCGCGGTCACGTGGTTTCCCCTTTTGCGCGAAGCGGGCGCGGACCAGGACTGGCGCTTGATCGTGAGGCATCGGCGCGGCGGAGCGCTCGGAGCGTTCATCGCGGATTCGCGCCGCCGCGACCTGGCGATCAGTTTTGGCGTGCTCTTGCTGCTGGTGATCAGCATGGCGATTCTGATCTTTACGAGCACGCGCGCGCAGAGGCTGGCCAAGCTGCAAATGGATTTCGTCACCGCGGTTTCCCACGAGCTGCGGACTCCCCTGACCGTCATCAGCTCCGCGGCCGAGAATATCGCCCACGGCGTGGTGGAAGGAAAACCGCAGCTCGAACAATACGGATCGGTGATCGGCGCGCAGGCCAGGAAACTTTTCGAAATGGTCGAGCAAATCCTGCTGTTCGCCGCGATCCGCGAAGGCCAGCAGCGCTACAGCCTGCGTCCGCTGGAAGTGCCGGAGATTCTCGATGCCGCGCTTTCCGGCACGGCGGGGCTCATTCGAACGGCGGAGTTCCACGTGGAACAACAAATCGAGCCGAACTTGCCGCGGATCGTGGGCGATCTCCCGGCGCTTTCCCAGTGCGTGCAGAATCTGATTACGAACGCGCTGAAATACGGCAGCGAACAAAAGTGGATTGGAATTCAGGCGCGGCTCATCGAACATGGATTGACTGGAAAAGAAATTCAGATCAGCGTCTCGGATCGCGGCATCGGAATCGCTCCCGAGGAATTGCGGCACATCTTCGAGCCGTTTTATCGCAGCCCTTCCGTGACGGCCGCGCAAATTCACGGCACCGGCCTGGGTCTTCCCCTGGCGAAAAGCATTGTGGAAGCGATGAAAGGCCAGGTGACGGTGAAAAGCGCACCGGGGCGCGGCAGCACATTTACGCTCCATTTGCCTTGTGTGGAAGACTCGGTACGGCAATTGGAAGGCAAGACGACCGAGGCGGTTTCCTCCTGATCGATTCCGCGGCTAACCAGTAGCCTGCATTTAACTTAGATACCTTTCCTGCCTCACCTCATTCGCGCTTTCACGCGGCAATTTCTCTTCCTCCTGCAATTCAGGGCTTTTTACAACATCCTTACAGCAGCCCATTTCAATTTCGGTGTAATTTCAAATTCGCGGATTCGGAGTGCTCGTTTCGCGGGATGGTTGGGTGGCTCTTTGGGTGTCGGCCATTTGCGGAGATCGTCCCGGTTCGATATCTCACCCGAGTACTTGCAAGCAGAAAGCTGCTCTTGAAGTCGAGGCCCTCTTGTGCTGAGGCAATTCACAGGCATTGTCCGCACGGCAATTTTTCTGATTGGAATTCTAGTGTTCGGCAGGGCGTCCGCGTTCAGTCAAATGAACACGGGAGAAATCGATGGGATCGTCCGGGACCCTACGGGCGCCGTCGTCCCCGACGCCACCGTCGCGGCTGTCGAGGCCGGCACGCACCTGGAATATTCGACCAAAACGAACGGCTCCGGCGAATACCTGCTGGCGCAGCTTCCCGTCGGGCAATACAACTTGACGGTGAGTTTGCAGGGATTCAAGCAGATTGTGCAGCCCAACATCGAGGTGCATGCCGGAGACCGTCTCCGCCAGCCATTCACCCTGGAACTCGGAGAACAAAGCGAAACCTTGACCGTGAGCGTGATGCCCGGTTTGTTGCAGGTGGAATCGGCTGCCATCAAAGACACGATCGAGCAGCAACAGGTGATCGACCTTCCCCTCAAAGGACGCGATTTCATCGATCTGGTCGCATTGTCGCCTGGGGTGACGACCGCGCCGTCAGGCACGCGAGGATCGGCGCTGCAGCAGACGGGACAGACCTACGGAATTCTGGGCCAGCGCGGCGGGCATAACTTATATCTTGTCGATGGCGTGTCCGTGACGGACGAGGCATTCAACAATCTGGTTCTGAGCCCTTCGGTGGACGACGTTCAGGAAGTGAATATCAATCAAACTTCCTACGACGCTGAATTTGGCGGAAAGTCTGGCGGGATCATCAATGTCATCACAAAATCCGGCACGAATGGCTTCCACGGCAGCGTGTTCGAATTCGTCCGGAATGACATCTTCGACGCGGAGAACTTCTTCGTAAAACCCACGCAGTCCAAGCCGCCTTTCAAGCAGAACCAGTTCGGCGGATCGATCAGCGGGCCGATTCAGCGCGACAAGACTTTTTTCTTTGCCGACTACGAGGGCGAGCGGGTCCGCAAGTCTCTTACCGATACGTTCACCGTTCCGACCGCGGCGGAAGCCTCCGGGAACTTCACAGGATCGGGCATTACAGTTAACAATCCGAGCACGGGGACGCCGTTCCCAAACGATACGATCCCCGTGATTGACCCTGTGGCGCAAGCCCTTCTGGCCAAAGTTTCTCAGGGTCTTCCGGGCGGCTTCCCTGCGATCATCGCTCCGAACGCCACGGCGAGCGCCACGGACCTGTCCACGATCGGCATCAACCAGTACGACGCAAGGATCGATCATACCTTTGATTCCTCCGACAGCGTCTTCGTTCGCGGTTCGATTTTTGATGACAACGAATTCGATCCCTTTGGATTGGGAGCCCTGAACGAGACGCTGTTGCCGGGCTTTGGGTACGACCTGCGAACCCATACCGATAATCTCTCCGCGACCTGGACCCACATCTTCAGCACCTCCTGGATCAACGAAGTGCGATTTGGCTGGATGTGGGTCGGCGGGGGACAAATCAGCCCGAATGCGGGGACCAATTTCGCCGCACACACGGGTTTGCAAGGAGTGAGCTCGAACCCACTGGACACGGGCTATCCTGATGTGCCCATCACCGGCTTTTCAACCTTGGGCGAATCGACGCAGTACGTGTCGCGCAGGGACAACAACTACGAACTCTACGACAACGCCATTTGGCACCATGGAACCCATACGGTGAAATTTGGCGGCTATTTTTTCCACCTCGATGTTGAGCCGGTGAACGCCAACAATGCAAGAGGGACTTTTAGTTTCACCGGCAAATGGACCGGCAATTCCCTGGGGGATTTCCTGCTGGGGGATCCGAATCAAGGGGCGGGTGAATCACAAGGGCGAGGAAATTTGCTGGGGCATACCAACTGGGCGCACCTCTACATTGAGGACGGCTGGCAGATCACTCCCAGCCTCAAGCTCGATATCGGCATCCGCTACGAGTACAACCAGAATGTTACCGATGCGAATAACAACATGGCTATCATAAATACACTCGTGCCCGGCGGGGAATTTGTCATCGCCAGCAACAGTCAAGGTCAAATCTCGCCGGCGGCGTCCGCTCTGCTGGCTAATATTCCAATTCCGTACGTCACTTCCTCGCAGGCCGGCTGGAACAACAGCCTGCTTCAGGGCCGTCCCCTCCGGCTGGCGCCACGGATAGGGCTGGCTTGGGCTCTGCCGGACCACAAGACGGTAATCCGTTCGGGATTTGGAATCTATACCAATCAAGCGGCGTACAGCATTATTCAAAACGCCGCGCTGAACCTGCCATTTTATTTTGCCAAAACGGTGACGAATAGCGCCGCGTTGTGCGGGGGGGCTGCCTGCGGGACAGAAAACATTCTGGCAGCCGCGGCGAACGGCTCGGTCAGCGCGAATAACATCAACCACGATTTCAAGATCGAGTACAACAATGTTTGGAACCTGTCGGTCGAGCGAAGCCTCTCTTCGTCCACTTCAATCCAGGCGCAGTATATCGGCTCGTATACAGTCCATGCCGACAACGAGACGTACCAGAATCTCTTCCCGGACAATGCATTGAGCGCGGGACCACTTCACGTGCGTCACATCCCGCAGATGAGCGGTTTCCCGAGCGTCACGTGGGACGGCTGGGAAAAGTATCATGCGTTGGCTCTGACTTTCACGCAACGTCTCTGGCGGGGCCTGACCCTCAATTCCAACTACACCTGGTCAAAAGCGCTGGACGACGCCTCCAACCCCGGGCCGGACAATGCCGAGCCCAACTTTCCTCAAGATCCAGCCAACATGGCGGCAGAAAAGGGACTGTCCGATTTCGACCACCGGCATCGTTTCGTCACCAACTTTCTTTATCAGATTCCATTCTTGAAAAATTCGGGAGGGTGGGTCCACACCGCGTTTGGCGAGTGGCAGGTGGGGGGTATCTGGACGCTGCAAAGCGGGGCGCCCTTTACGGTGAATCTGCTCGACAGACGTCGCCAACAACGGAGAACCCTTGTCCGCGCCATCCCAACGGCCGAATCTGGTTTGCAATCCAAACAGCGGTCCAAAAACAACGTTGGAATGGTTCAATACATCCTGCTTTACGGCGCCCGCTCCGTTCACCTACGGCAACGCGGGCCGTGACATTGTGATCGGGCCCGGCCTCGACGACTTCGATGCGACGGTTCAGAAGGAATTTCCTGTTCGCGAGAATATGAGGACTGCAGTTCCGGCTGGACGTATTTGATTTCTTCAATCATCCGAACTTTAACGCCCCTGTCGGAGCTGGCAGGACGTTCAGCACTTCCACGAGCTTCGGCGCGATTACCAGCGCAAACGATCCACGCGATATGCAGTTTTCGCTGCGGCTCGCGTTTTAGTAGCACAGGCTTCAGCCTGTGGGGTTTGGTCCTTGCAAGGACTAAATTCCACAGGCTGAAGCCTGTGCTACTTAATGCTACTTAAGCGGCGTCGCTGCGCGTGGCCGGGCGCACGATTCGAGGAACCATCATTCGCGTTCCGGGCGCGAGGATGTGCACGGAGCGCTGGAAGACAAATTCCAGGAAGCGTCTTGCGACGGACAATTTGGAATTGATGGGATCTCGATCGCGGAAACCTTCGGCGCGGATCACGAGGAAACCCGGGCCATTTTCGACTTGCAGGCGGCGGATCGCCCGGTACGACTTTGCCTGGAACGCATTCGCCAAGCGCAAAATGGCGGCCAGCCGGATCAGCGATTGCCGCAACGGCAACTCGTAAACCCTTAACTTTTCGTGATCCGGATAAGGCAAAGCGCGACGGTGAAACCGCGCGACGAGCGCGACAAACTCCAGGTCTCTTTTTGTCCAGCCCGGCGGCGGAGAAATCTTGCGAATCATCCGGTAGGACTCTTTGTGGTAGGCCTTGGCCTTCTTGAAACGCCCGACTTCCTGAAGCAGCGCCGCCGCGTGGAGAATGAATCGCTCCTCAATCGGAGCTTCCTTTCCGATCAGTCCGCAGTTCGCAAAGCCATCGTACAATTGCAAGGACAACCGCGCCGTCCGGCGAACACGGGGAAAATCAGGCGTCACGAAATAGGCCCATTCGCCGAGCCGCGCGAGTCCAGCGGAGCGCAAATCCTTCTCCGCCGGCAATCCCTCGCGCCAGATCCGCAGGGGAGACGTCTTTCCCGCCATCTTCGCGCGATATTGCTGCAGCCGCGACGATCGCTCCTCCTCCACCTTCGCGCGCCACGCCGTAAAGGCAGTTTCCTCGAAGAGACTTCGGCTCTTCACGATCATTTGATCGAGAACGGTGAGGTCGTGAACTTCTCCCAGCAAATCCTGCAGGAGTTTCAGATCGGGCGCCCAACCCGGATACATCGACGGCAGAAAATTCTCGACGGCGTAGCGAAACTTCTTCAGCCCCACGCGCAGGCGGTGGTAGGCGAGGAGGCTCCGGCTGCGCTGCGCGCGGCGATGCAAGTCACGGACACTTTCCCAGATTTCCAGGACCAGCGACTCGCAAGCGGCGCGGTCGGACACGACATGGCGGTAATGCTTCGCACATTCCCTTCGCCAGGCTCGCCATTGCTTGCGGTCAAATTCCCGGATGGCCGCGCGCGCGTCGGCCCGGTCCTGTTCGTGCTTTTTTTTCAGCGCCTCGAGCAGCACATCCGTCGAAGCCTCGCCCGGCGTGCCAAGCTTCTCGATCCATTCCGTCAGGACTTGCGTGTCGCGAAGCGTCCCGAGCCGCTGAAATGTGCGCCGCGCCGATTTCCGCATGGCCTTCCAGTCGCATCCCGGATCGAGGTCCATCATTACATCGGCGATGAGGATGCATCGGCGCAAGGAAATGCGCAGATCGTGGATGGGCTCCGCAGGCAATGCTCCGCCGACGTTTGAATGTTCCTCGAGGACGCGGTCCACCCAATAAGGGAGGCCGACTTTTTCTTCGGTAGCGGAATGCGTTTGCGGCAAAACGGAAACCAGTACCCTTCTGAGAGATCGCCAGGGGGAGCTATTCTAGCCGCGCGGGGCGGAAAAACGCAAATTTCGCAGGGGCCCAAGTAGCACACGCTTCAGCCTGTGGGTTTTGGTCCTAGCAAGGACTAACCCCAACAGGCTGAAGCCTGCGCCACAGTTCAAATCCCGGAACTTATGCTAATCCGGCGCGACCGAAGTCTGTTCCTTGCGAGCCGGAATCGCGGCCGGCACGCGGCGAGGAGCCTTTGAATAGTGGTCATACACCCGCCAGCCCAACAGAATCGCCATAACTGCTGCATATTCAAGAGGCAAATGGACGTCTGACTTCACCAGCCAGTAAGAAATGGATCACGCCCGCAATCGCGGTCAAGTAGATCGCACGATGCAGCATCTGCCAGCGCCTCCCGCCCAGCCGGCGAATCCATCCCGCCGTGGAAGTGACGGCCAGCGGGATCATCAGGACGAAGCCCGTGAATCCCACCGTGATGTAGCGCCGCTTCATCACGTCCGCCCAAATGCCGTGAAGATCGAACATCTGGTCAAACGTCAGGTAAATGCTGAAATGGCAGCATCCATAGAAAAACGCGAACAAGCCCAGCATGCGGCGGAAACGGATCAATTGCGGCTAGCCGAAGAATTTTCCGCAGCGGCGTAATGGCCAGCGTGATGGCCAGAAACCGCAGCGTCCAGTCCCCGGTGGCGTGCTCGAGAAATTGCGTCGGATTCGCGCCCAGCCCGCCGGTGAAACGCTTCCCAGACCAGCAAGCCCAGCGGGACCAGACAGGCCAGAAACACAACTACCTTCGTCCATTTGCTGGTCAGAATCGAATTCATGGTCTGATGTCCGCTCAGTAATTCTTCTTCAGGTCCATGCCGTTGTAGAGGCTGGCCACCTGATCGCAGTAGCCGTTGAACATCTGCGTCGGCGTGTTCTTGAAGAACCCGGGCAGGCGGACCTCCTTGGCCTGGCTCCAGCGGGGATGGTCCACCTTCGGATTCACGTTGGAATAGAAGCCGTATTCATGGGCGTTCGTGATGTTCCAGGTTGTCGGCGGCTGATCCTTGACGAATTTGATTTTGACCAGCGACTTGATGCTCTTGAATCCGTATTTCCAGGGGATCACCATCCGGACCGGCGCGCCATCCTGGTTCGGCAGCGTTTCGCCGTACATGCCCACGCAGAGCAGCGCCAGCGGATGCATGGCCTCGTCCAGCCTCAGTCCTTCCACATACGGCAGCTGAATCCCGGCGTAGCCTCCACAGAGGCATCTGCTTCGTATCGAAATAGCTTTCGAAGGCCACAAAGCGCGCGTTCGGCGTTGGGCTCCACCAGCTTCGCCAGCGTGCTGAACGAATAGCCGATCCACGGCACGACGATGGACCAGGCCTCCACGCAGCGGTGCCGGTAGATGCGCTCCTCCAGCGGCGCAAGCTTCAGGATTTCGTCCATCGAGAACTTGCGCGGCTTGGCGCACTTCGCCTTCGACCGAAACCGTCCACGGCGAGGTCAGAAATTTTTGCGCGTTTTTCGCGGGATCGCCTTTTTCGGTGCCGAACTCGTAGTAATTGTTGTACGTCGTCACGACTTGCTCGGGCGTCACCTTCTCGTCGTGCTGAATGGACTCCCGGACATGCCCTCAAGTTTTGTGGATGCGTAGGCGCGGACCGAAGGATCACCAGGTCCGCCAGGCTCTTCCCGGCCAGCGCCAACCCGCCCGCTAACCCCATTCCATAGAGGAACTTGCGGCGATTCAGGTAAATGTCGCGGGGAGTTATGTCCGAATACTTCAAGTCAGGGGATCGCTTGACCAGCATGATATACCTCCAGGCACTCGCTGTGCCTTAACTCATTCCATTATATGACTACTATACGCCGAAATGGTTGCATTGGATGAGGGTTGCAGGCGAAAGAAAATACGACATCGGGCGTCGCGCGGTTTGAGTCGCTCCTGACTTGGGTGTCTGTCCAGGCGGGCGATACAAATGAAGGGGTGTGATCCGCGCGATACGTGAAAAATCCTTATCCAAGCTGAATAGACTCGCGTGGTGTTCCATAGCGATCGCAGCGATCAGAGTATCGATGGTTTTCAGGGTGATGCCTTTCGAGCGAGCAAGCGCGCGAAATCGACGCTGCCTCGCGGTAAGTTGAGAAACCACGCGGCTCCAGCATGTCCCACATGGAAAGAAAATGCTCCATGCGATTTACATCTCGCCTGAGACCTTGCAGGATCTCCATGATAATAACGCCTGTCAGGCAAAAGGTTCTGCTTCCTCAATCATGCGCCGCAATTCATCACCCGCGCGGCCTGGAGAGGTGCTGAAAAAATCGATCCAGACGGAAGTGTCAACCAGGATCACGCGCGATTCCGGCGCAAGCGCTTCAGATCACCCTTCCAAATCCCGCTTCCGTAGTAACGAAGAATGCCTTTGCGGCTTTCCGAGCGCACGAGCAATTCGAGCGCCTTGCTCGACGATCTCCCGCTTTGTTTTGAGCCGCGTGAGTTTACGCGCCTTACGAACCAATTTCTCATCCAGCACAATATTTGTTCTGCCCATATAAACAGCATACACCTTTTTTTGAATATTGTGTGTATGAATTAAATCAAAGGGTTTGCGATTGTAGTGGGACAGCCACTCTTGGCTGTCCGCCTTTGCCCTGCCGAGACTGGGCGGGACAGCCAAGAGTGGCTGTCCTACGACCGGAGAGTTCTTTGGCAAGGGACTGGCGCAGTCGTTCCTGATGTTCGGGGGAGAGTTTTCCGCCCGCGGAGGTGAGGTAAAACACGTCGATCGCGGTCTGGCCTTCGGTGTCGATCAGCGCGATGTCGATGTTGCATTCCTGCTGGGCGAAAACGGAGCTGATCCGGTACAACAGGCCGGGCTGGTCCTGCGTAATGATTTCAATCAGCGTGCTGTGCGCGGAACATTCATTGTCAAATTGAATCTGGAGTGTTCCGGCACTTTTTCCGGGCTGATCTTTTTCCACTTCGAGGCGCTCGCGAAGCATGCGCTTGAGGTCGCGCTTTCCGGAAAGCACGTCGTGGACCGTGGTCTTGAAGCGCTCCCATGCCGGAAGATTCATCTCCAGCGTCCGGTAACGGTCGGTGAAGGAGAATGTGTCCACGACCGTGCCGCTGGCGTTGGAGAAGGCGCCCGCTTTTCCGATGTTCATGCCGCAGGCGGCCAGCGCTCCGGCCACGGTCGAAAAGAGGCGTGGCCGGTCCTTGGTCACGACCGTCAATTCGTACCAGTGGCGGGTGCGCTTCAGCGCCAGTTGAACGGGATCCTGGCCGAGGCGGCCCGCCATCTCGAAATGCCGCAGAATTTCGTCCACGGGATGCGTGCGAAGATATCGCCTCGGCAAACCATCGAGAAATGTTTGGAGCTTCTTCCCCGCCGCGGCGGCCAGCGAGCGAAGGTGGTTCAGGACTTCATCGTTCGCATCCCCGTGGACGCGTTCATCCACGCTGCGGTTGAAATAATTGGCCGTGCCGATGTAAAGCTGCCAGAGATCCTCCGCTTTCCATGGCGTGAGCGCTTCCGGATTGACGGCTTTGATGTCCGCATACGTGAACAGGCAAAGCATTTTCAGGAGTTCCGGGCTGCCGATACTTTCCGCGAACTGCGCCACGGTGCGCGGGTCGAAGATGTCCCGGCGAAGCCCCGCGCCCATATCCTGATGGTGCTGAATCAGAAAGAGCACGGTTTCCCGGTCGGCTGCGGGAAGTTCCAGGCGTTCGAGGCATTTTCCGGCGATCGCCAGGCTGGCCGGAATGTGCTCCAGAAGCGTGACGGCCTTGCCGGTGTCATGCAGCAGGATCGCCAGATTGAGCAATTCCGGCTGGTCCAGCTCGCCGAGGATTCCGGCGTAGCGTTCATCCCATTTGAATTTGGATTGCCGCAAGCCGTGCAAATTTTCAATTGCCTGCAGCGTGTGTTCATCCACCGTGAAACGATGAGAAACTTCGCGCACGGCCAGCGCGTCAATCCCCTGCAACTCCGGCAGGAACAGCGTCAACAGATGAAGGGAGTGCATGGCGCGCAGCGCGTCCGCCGCATGCAGCTCCGGCAAAATATCCTGCAAAAAACGCCAAAAATCGCCGCCACTCGGAAGGGCGGCGGCCAACAGCGGCCTCGCCTGTTCCAATTGGTGCTCGGCCGCCGGACTGAGCTTGAAGCCGCGCTGCGCGATCAGCCGGAACGTGCGGAAGAAAAGACCCGGATCGGACAAATTCTCCGGCTTCTGAAAAAAAATCAATCCGTCCACGACGGAAAAATCCTCATCGGAAAAACCTGTTCGCCAGGTTTCCAGCTGCCTGTAAAAGAGAGACTGCGCCGCGGGCATTTCCTCGAGCAGTTGTCCGGAAATGTGGTCGACGGCGCGGGCATGGCCGAAATAGATTCGCATCCAATCGGTGGCGTTGCGGATATCGGCATTCGGCGTTCCGATTTTCTGGGCCGCCGCTTCGTCCTGCGCATCCCAGGTCAGCAGATTGTGGTCGCGTTTATTACGGAAATGGAGGAAGCAACGCACGGATGCGAAGAAAGCGAGCGCCGAGTCCATCGCAGTTTGATCGCGGGAGAAAAAAATGTCTCGGATTCCGGCCAGCCATGCTGCTTTTCCATGGCGGAAATGGCGGCAAGCCAGCGCGCGTGACGTAGTCCTGAAAGCCGCCCGGACCATCCTTCACGTTCGGCTCGAGGTGAAAAACCGTGTTCGCAAACTTGCGATGGCTGTTGCGCGTCAATTCCGCCAGGCGCTCGACCAGGGCCTGCGACTCCCGGACCATGACTTCGGGAATCATCCGGTTCCGAAGGTTCGAGAACAGTTCCTGGTCGCCTGCGAGAAAACGGCAATCCAGCAGGGAAAGAATCGCCTCCGCATGATCGGAATCGAATTCGATGAATTCCGAGACAATTCCGGCGTCGCGTTGCATTTCAATCCAATCTCGTTCATTCCCTGCGAGAACCGTTGGATGGCGTCCTTGAATTTTTCCGCCGCTTCTCCCGTTGCCGCCAGGAAAATGAGATCGATATCCGAATAGGGGAAAAGAGTTTGCCTGCCGAAATCTCCGACGGCGGCGAATACAATCTGGGAGGTTTCAAAGCCCGAGGAAGCGACAAATTGCGCCCAAAGCCGGAGCGCGATGGATTCCACCAGCGCCGATCTCTGGCGCAGATATTTCAGACCATCTTTTGTGGTGGAAAAATCGTGCTGCAGCCGCGCGGATTCAGCCTCGTACTGCTCCCGCAATTCACTGCTGAGTGGGGATTGTGTGGGCATGCCCGCTTTTCTGTCTCTTCCAGGAATCGCGCCCGCTAGAATGGCACGACCCCGGCCGAAAAACCAGTAGCTACATGGAAGTCTCCCAGTTGTATCCTTCCTCTCCGTGCTGCGAAAGGTCCAGCCCTTGAGTTTCTTGCTCCGGCGAAACGCGCAGGCCAACCAGCTTGTCCACAACGAACAGGATGGCCAGAGTCCCGACGATTCCCAACGCCCAGGCAATCGCCACGCCAACCAGCTGATTCACGAGTTGATGCGCATTTCCTTCGATGAGGCCCGAGGCCAGCACATTTCCATTCGAATCCTTCAAGATGGGATTGACGGCGCTGACCGCAAAAACTCCCGTAGGATCGCGCCGATCGTTCCCCCGCCCCATGAACGCCGAACGCGTCGAGAGAATCGTCATAGCCATAGCGGGCCTTCACTTTCGCAACCATGAGGTAGCACAGAATGCCCGCAATGAAACCGATCACCATGGCGGGCATTGGCTTGACGAATCCGGCCGCCGGCGTAATCGCCACCAGGCCCGCCACGGCGCCGGAAATCGCTCCCAACGCGCTCGGCTTCCCGCTGCGCTTCCACTCGGCCAAGGTCCAACCCGCTGCGGCCGCGCGGCGGCGAAATGCGTTGCCACAAACGCGCTTGATGCCAGGCTGCCGGCGGAGAGCGCGCTGCCCGCATTGAATCCGAACCAGCCCACCCAAAGCAGGCAGGCCCCAATAAAGCTCAAGACCACGCTATGCGGCGGCACGGACTGGTCCGGGTAGCCCAGACGTTTCCCAAGATAGAGCGCGCAAACCAGCGCGGAAACCCCCGAAGTCACGTGCACGACGGTCCCGCCCGCAAAATCCAGCGTGGGAAATACGCCGCCGAGAGACGCGTTCAGCAATCCGCCCTTGCCCCACACCATGTGCGCCATCGGGCTATAAACCACGACCGACCAGAGAGCCATGAACACCAACATGGCCTTGAACTTCATCCGTTCGGCAAAGGCGCCGGTGATCAGCGCGGGCGTGATCACGGCAAACATCAGCTGGTAAATCATGAAAGTCTGATGCGGGATCGTGGCCGCGTAGTCGGCGTTCGGCTCTCCGCCCACGCCGCGCAGAAACAAATACTCGAATCCGCCGATAAAACTGTTCCCCGACCCAAACGCGAGGCTGTATCCAAACAGGCCCCACATGATCGTGACCAGGGACATCATGGCGAAGCTCTGCATCATGGTCGCCAGCACGTTCTTCTTTCGCACCAGCCCGCCATAAAATAATGCCAGTCCCGGCCCGGTCATCAGCAGCACCAGCGCGGCGCTCATGAGCATCCAGGCGTTGTCCGCCGAACCTTTCGCTTCCGCAACTTTCCGCTCCAACTCGGCAATGCGTTCCGCGTCGGTGTGAATATGCGGCGCGACTAAAATTGCCGCGGTGCTTCCCATGCCGTGCGTGTTCGCGCGAGCGATGACGGCGAAATAAAAAGAATCAAAGCGATGCATAGCAGAAACAGATTTTTAGGTGTTTTCATAGGATTGATTTCGGAACAATACCAAATCTAACGGCCGAACGCCACCCCATAAGTGATTCTTTATAATACATTTACAAGATTCTTATGTTTTCGCTGCGAATGGCACACGGACCAGCGTTCGCATCAAGACCGGCGACCGGACCTCTCGTCCACTTACTCTCTGGAAGCCTGCTCATCGGATTTCTGATAGGACCGATAGATTCTTTCGTACACTGAACGGAGAGCGCTCTTGTTACAGTGGGTCCATGGCCTCAGTGCCTTCAAAAATGCCTTTACAGGGGCTATTCGGGGATTATCAGGTCGGGCCGTTTTACGACGAGATGTTTTCGGCGCCCGACGTGCCACGCCCGCACTACGCCAAAATTTTCGAGAAGCTTGGCGCGATGATGCCGGCGCAGTTTGAAGAGCGCCGCCAGCACGCCGACCTTTCCTTTCTTCTTCAGGGAATTACGTTCACGGTGTACAGCGACGGGCGCGGAACGGAACGGCTGTTTCCCTTCGATCTGATTCCCCGCATCATTCCGAATTCCGAATGGCAGCGCATCGATCGCGGCCTGGCGCAGCGCGTCGTCGCGCTGAATTTATTTTTGCAGGATGTGTACGGCAAGCAGCGCATTTTTGCCGACCGCCAGATTCCCCGTTCGCTCGTCTATTCCTGCAAACATTTCCTGCGCGAAGTGATCGGGATCGAAGTGCCGCGCGGAATTCACACGCACATCTGCGGCATCGACCTGGTGCGCGATTCCAAGACCGGCGAATTCTGCGTCCTCGAAGACAATGTGCGCACGCCCAGCGGAATTTCCTACGTGCTCGAAAATCGCCTGGTCATGATGCGCACTTTCCCCGACGCGTTTCAGGAGTACGAAGTTCTTCCCGTCAACCACTATCCCGCGGAGCTGGCCCGGATCCTGCGCAGCCTGTCGCCGCGCGGAGGAAACGACGCGCAAATCGCCCTGCTGACGCCCGGCATTTACAACAGCGCCTATTTTGAACACAGCTTCCTGGCGCAGCAGATGGGCATCGAACTGGTCGAAGGCCGCGACCTGATCGTGGATGGCGGCATCGTCTACATGAAAACCATTCACGGCCTGAAGCGCGTCGACGTGATTTACCGGCGCGTGGATGATGAGTTTCTGGACTCGCTCACCTTCCGCCCGGATTCCGTGCTGGGCGTCCCCGGCTTGATGGGCGCCTACCGCGCGGGAAATGTGGCGCTGGCAAACGCCGTGGGCAATGGCGTCGCCGACGACAAGGCCATCTACGCCTACGTGCCCACTTTCATCCGCTACTACCTCGGCGAAGATCCAATTCTGAGGAGCGTGGACACGTATCTGTGTTCCAAGAAAGAAGACCTCGCGTACGTTCTGGATCACCTGCCGGAACTGGTCGTGAAAGCCGTGGGCGAATCCGGCGGCTACGGGATGCTCATGGGTCCCGACGGCGGATCGGGAACGAATTGAAGATTTCGAGCAGCGCATCAAGGCCGACCCGCGAAACTACATCGCGCAACACGTTCTCCCGCTTTCCCGCGTGCCCTCCTACGATCCGGCGCACGGATCGATCGCCGGCCGCCACGTGGATCTTCGTCCCTATTGCCTCTACGACGGAGAGAAAGTCACGATCGTGCCGGGAGGGCTGACTCGCGTGGCGCTGCAACAGGGCTCGTTGGTTGTGAATTCATCCCAGGGCGGCGGCAGCAAGGACACCTGGGTCCTCTTCGGAGAAGACTGAGATGCTGTCGCGAATCGCGGAATCGTTGTTCTGGCTGGCTCGCTACATCGAGCGGGCGGAGTACACCGCGCGCATTCTCGACGTGAATTTCCACACCGTGCTCGAGCAATCCAAGGACAAATACCGCTTGCACTGGGATCCGCTGATCGTCATGGCCGGAGAAGAGGAGCGCTTCCGGTCTTTGTATGGCGAAGCCGACGCGCGCGCCGTCTTCGAATTTCTCGCCTTTCGCCAGGATAATCCCAGCTCCATCGTGCAATGCATCACCAAGGCGCGCGAAAACGCGCGCACCATTCGCGATTATATTTCACGGGAAATGTGGGAAGACATCAACAGCTTCTACTTCACCGTGAACCGCTTCAACCCCGACGAGGAAATGGCCGCGGGGCCGCACCGTTTTTGCGACGCCATCCGTTTCGGCAGCCACCGGTTTCACGGCGTGACCGACGCCACGCTGCCGCACGACGAAGGCTGGGAATTTCTGCGCATCGGCTGGTTCATCGAGCGCGCGGAAATGACGGCGCGCCTCGTCGACGTGCAGTATCACATCCTGTACGACGCGCCGGCGGAAATCGGCGGCGGCGACAATCATCAATGGATGGCCGTGCTGAAATCCGTGGGCGCCTACGAGGCCTACCACCGCAAATATCATTCCTCGATCGAGCCGGAAAAAGTCGCGGAAATGCTGATCATGCACCCGCTTCATCCGCGCTCGATCCGCTTCAGCATGACCGAAGTGCAGTCCGGGCTTGCGCGCCATCAGCGGCACGGGCGCGGGCTCCTACGCGAATGAAGCCGAGCGCCTGACCGGAAAAGTTCTCGAACGATTGCGCTACGACCGGATCACGGAAATCTTTCAGCTGGGCCTGCATTCCTATTTGAACGACATGCTGCAGATGTGCGGCGCGATCGGCGAAGACATTGCCCGAAACTACTTCTACTACGCGGTGGTCGCATGAACCGATATCATCTCGTGCACGCCACGGAATTTCGGTACGACGGCCCGGTTTCGGAAAGCTACAACGAAGTCCGCCTGCGGCCGATCCACGACGAAACGCAAAGCTGCCTGTCGTTCCGCCTTCTCACCGACCCGGTTTCGCGCGGCACGTCCTACCGCGATTCGTTCGGGAATTGGGTGCATCAATTCAACATTCTTCCCGAGCACCACCACCTGAAGATCGAAGCGGAGTCCGTCGTGCTGGCGCATGATATTCCCGCGCTGCCAACGGGCGGAATGAAACTCTCCGAACTCGAAGATCGCCGCGAGGAGTTGGAGGAAGAATTTCTGGACTTCATCATTCCGACGGGATACGTCCCTCATGTGCCGCAGCTGGATGAACTCATCGACGCGGCCAGCCGCAGCAGCGATGGCACCGTTTCGGGATTCGTCAAGGAGGCGTCCTTCCTGATCCACGAAAAATTCAAGTATGTCAAAGGAGCGACGCACGTCAATTCTTCGATCCAGGATTCCCTCGCGGTATGGCGCGGGAGTTTGCCAGGATTTCGCGCACTTGCTTCTGGGAGTGGTCCGCAAACGAGGCCTGCCCGCGCGATATGTCTCCGGCTACCTGGTGCCGGAAAGCGCGGCATCGCCCGACGCCAAATTGCAGGAAGTGATCGGGGGATCCGCGTCGCATGCCTGGGCGGAAGTTTACTTGCCGGATTCAGGCTGGATAGGTCTTGATCCGACGCTGGGGAAGCCGCTGGGATTGCAGCATGTTCGCATTGCGTATGGACGCGACTATGGCGATGTGGCGCCGGTTCGCGGAGTGTACAAGGGCCATGCGGGGCAGAGGCTTTCGGTGGACGTGAGCGTGCGGCCGGCGATCGACGACGACGGGCGCGAGCAACTCAGTGAAAATAAAGTCTCGGCGCCCGAGTCCCCTGTAATCGTCGAGCGTGCACAGCAACCCGCCCAGCAGCAACAATAGCTCGCAGATTCGGTCTGATCGTTGCGCGAGCGCTGGTTCCGCGAAGCGGCTTCGGGCCTTACATTACTCTTTTTTTCTTGGTCTTCGCACGGGAGCGCTTTGCGAGGTGGCGCCCCGCCCCGTTATGGTTTGTTCCGACCATGGCCATGATGCGCTTCAATTCTCGCTCCAGAGACGCTTCGATCACGTCGGATTGGCGTTCTCCACGTGCTACACGGCTCACGTAGGAGGGGTCCACCTTCAGTTGCCGGGCGACGCGGCCATAAAGGCCTCGGATCAGCGATGCCAGGTTTGTGGGGGCAGGTTTGTGAACACTTTTTGCGCGGGCCATGAGGCTCCTTGAAACTTGTAATCAAAGGTCAGGCCGAGTACCAGCCGATTTAACAGATATGTTAACGCACTTGGAGTATGGATGCAACCCTTGCATGCAAGGAACGCGGTCTCGCCGCAAGGGCACGGGCAGTGACTCTCTCTCAATTCTTTCCATCGTTAAGGAATCAAAAGCAATTTCCCGGTCGTCTTTCTTCCTTCCAAATCCCGATGAGCCTGCTGCGCGTCCTTCAGAGGGTACAGATGCTCGATGCGCAGCTTCAATTTGCCCGACGCGATCATGTTCAACACATCCGTGGCGCGCTGCTGCAGCTCTTCGTGGCTGGCAATGTGGTGAACCAGCGTGGGACGCGTGATAAACAAAGACCCTTTCTGCGCCAGCTTGTTCAAGTCAAACAGCGGCACGGGCCCGCTGGAAGCTCCGAAAAGCGCGAGATAGCCGCGCGGGCGGAGAACATTGAGATCCTGATCGAAGGTGGTCTTGCCCACGCCGTCGTAAATGACGTGAACTCCCTTGCCGTCGGTGAGTCGCTTGGTCTCCACCTCAAAATCCTGCTTGGTGTAAAAAATCACTTCATCCGCGCCGGCTTCGCGCGCCAGTTTGGCCTTTTCCTCGGTGCTCACCGTGGCGATCACGCGCGCCCCGAGATTTTTCGCCATCTGCACGAGAAGCAGCCCGACGCCGCCCGCGGCCGCATGGATCAGCGCGATGTCGCCCTTCTTCAGCGGGTACGTGCTGTGCGTCAGGTAGTGCGCGGTCATGCCCTGCAGCATCGCCGCAGCGGCCTGATGGTCGGTGATGCCCGCCGGAACGCGGACGAGTCGGTCCGCGGGCACGGCTTCATATTCCGCGTACGCGCCCGTAATCCCCGTGTAGGCGACGCGCTCTCCCGCCTTGAAATCCTTCACGTCGCTGCCCACTTCGCTGACCACTCCGCTGGCTTCCTGGCCAAGAATGAATGGCGGAGTAACGGGGTAGCGGCCCTCGCGGAAGTACACGTCGATATAATTGACGCCCGCCGCGGCGATCTTCACGACCACTTCGTTGGGCTTTGGCTTCGGAGCCGGAATGTCCAGGAAAGTCAGGACTTCCACTCCTCCCGTTTTCGGGACTTGAATCGCTTTCATCTAGGCTCCTCTTGGAGTTGTGCTCGTTGCGTTCCTGTGCAATTTAGAGGCGGTATCATATTCCATCCGGCCTGTGGAAAAATTGTGGAATGTTTTATTTTTCTGTGGAAAATTGCCTTGTCATGATTATGACATGGGGTAGCTAGAGCGTCCAGACTTTCCAGGTAACGAGCCCCAAATTCGTGACGGAAAGGAAAGCGAAAAGTGAAGTGAGCAGGATGTGGCCCATCAGGAAGCTTCCGCCGCGTGGCCAGTCCTTGTGTTCGTAGTAGGCGAAGTCGACGACGATCCGCAGCGCCCAATAGATGCCGATGAACAGGGCCAGGCCCAGCGCGGCGCGGTCGCCACGAAGCAATTCGGCATGCAGCGCAAGCGTCAGTGTTCCGAATGCGATGATTGTCAGCACCGCGAATCCGCCGTGGACCCACATCAGCTTGCGGTTGAACGAAGTGAGTTTCTGGAGATCCTCTTTCCAGCCCAGCCTTGCCGGCACCTGAAAGCTGGCAATTAGAACGCAGAAGTGCCCGATGCCCGCAAACCACAGCGCGACGCCGAAAACTTCTTCGGCATTGTGCAGGGCAAATAATGTGGCAATAAGTTTCAACATGGATAGGCTCCTTTCCGGCGCTAACGCGCGCCTATGGCCGTCAGTAATGGCAAGATCACGCCACGCACAAACCACGGGTGGAAGAGCAAGAAAGCAGGGACGCCAGCACAAAACACGGCGAACAACCAGCCTCGAATGCCGGAACTGAGTCCTAGTCCTTTTCCCATCATCGACCGTTCGAACAGAATACCCAAGCCTTGCAGGACAAAATAGCAAGTTGGCAATCCGTATCCGCCGCGCGCCGGAAACGAGATCACAAGATCGTGGATGACTCCCGAAGCGAAAAATGACAACAGGGTCGCGGTTGCGACACCGCTTCGGGTTCGCGCAGGCTGGAAAATCAGGCGATGCGTCAACTGGCGGAAGCCCAGGTTCCACCGGCGTCCCCAGAAATCGCTCAGCGATGTGGCCGAAAGCGGCGCCTGCATGATCGGGCGCGCATCCACTCCGGCGGATCGCCAAAGAAGCGACAAAATGTGGAACGTGCCGAAGTGCAGGACCAAAATAATTCCCAGCATGGCTACCCAACCCGCAAGGAGTTCGCGACCCGCCGGAATGCGCCGCGCAACGCCCCACACCAGCAACGCACCGAAGGCAGTCTTCGCGATTGCCCATAACCATTCCTTCTCTTCCGGTCTTTGCGCGCGCTGCTCGGGATCGAGGAATGCTGCGGCGTCCATGCCCGGCCAGCCAAACAGAAATCCAAAGCTTCTGCTAATGGTCGCGCCGGAAATAGTCCGGACCTGCCACCAACTCTGCCATTTGCAGCCGAAGAAAATTGCCATGGCAAGCATCCACATGAAACACCACGGCTCGAGATATGCCTGAAACGCCATGCCCACAGCGGGGAGAAGAATTAGAGGAATCCAACCCGGCCAATCGCTTCCACCAGAATGCGAGCCATGTCTTACGCCAACCGACGCATTTTCCCTCGCGCTCGCTTCGTTCATGAACAGCACCTCAAGTCTTTTCTGTTAAAGGCAGCTTTTATTGCGTCGATCATTGGTAATGCCTCTGAAGTTCCGAGGCGTACCGTTTACCAAGAACGGTGGCGTTTTTAGCGAGCCACGTGCTGAATCGCGTCTGCCCGGTGGCCGGTTGTTTCGACACAGCAGATCCGCCATCAATCCTTCGATCTCTTCCCGCGTGAGAACCACATCGCCGATAAAGGGCCCCACGAAGCGAAGCATTTGAAGGGCGGCGCGCGGACTCACATGAATGAATTTAGGCTTGGCGCCAACTGCCAATGCGATTCTGGACAAGGTCCTCGAAAGTAAAAATCTCCGGACCGACGGCGTCAAGTACCAAATTATTTTCTTGGCGAGCGCTATTGTCGCCAGCTCCGCGAGGTCATCCACAAATATAGGCTGGAGCTGGTATCGGCCGGAACCGGGAATCGCGAATACGGAAAATGGCGCGCGAACCACGCAATATTATTAATGAGAATATCTTCGATGCCGAAAATGACCGTGGGCCGGAGGATGGCGTAGGACAGTCCTGAATCCATGATCGCTTTTTCGACCTGGGCTTTGCCCGAATAGTACGGGAGGTGCGAATCGAGCGAAGGATTGGCGATGCTGAGGTGCACGATTTTGCGGACCCCGGCTTCCTTGGCGGCTTGGATCAGTACGCGCGAATTGGCGACGGCCTCGTCGAAGGTCGCGCGGCCATGATTGAATCGCACCCAATACGTGTTGTAGAGAACCGAAGCGCCTCGCAGCGAGCGAACTAAACCTGCGTGATCGCTAAAATCCATGGGAGCGATTTCAACTTGATTGCCGAAGCAGTTCGCGCGCTTGGGATGACCGGTGATTGTCCGAACTCGCCTCCCGGCGTCCAGGAGGCGCCGCGTGATGTATTTGCCGGTGTAGCCGAACGCTCCTGTGACAACGTCGAGTTCCTGTGTATCACTCATAGACGAAAGAAGCTTTCTCAGTGAAACAATGACCGCATTCATTGGCGTTCTCCTTTTGAGTGTCCAAAAACATCGTTCTGGGTCCTATTCCTGGGAATGGAACAAAATCCAGACGAGCATGTCCGGTGATCGGCAAACCAGCGATAGCAGGCATCGAGAATGCGCGGGACGCCGGGGAATCTTGCTGCGGCATAGAGCGGCCAGGCCCACCAGATTTGCCCGGCGAGATAAACGATGGCTTCGGCGCCACCGTAAATTTTGCCGTCGGCTGTGGCGACGCGCATTTCCCGGAGCAAATCCTCGGGCGGCAAGCGAGAAGGGCTTGCACGCGCGGGTCCTGCAAAGCCGCGAGGCCGAAGCCGCGCTTTTCGAGGACTGCGGCGAAATCGGCGGGCGAGCGAAGTGCAGACGCTGCAATCGCGGTCGAAGAAAACCCAGCCGCGGGGAGCATGCCTTCCTTTCGCATCAGTCATTTCTGAACTAAGAGAAATCATGAGCCACCAAAAAAGGCGGTCGCCCGCCTTTTCCTTTTCAGCCGCGCAGCAGCTTGCGAAGCCCGCCGCGGAGCTTTACCATTCCCTTCAGTGCGCTCGGCGAGAGACTACGGAATTCCTCGAACAGCGCGCTGAGCAGAACGACGAATTCCAGCAGCTCTTCCATGTGCTCGCGCGCGTAGGCGTCCGTCGAGCCCGATTTCTTGGCTTCCGCCACGCACTCCCGCACCACGGCGATCGTGGGGTCAAATTCGCGGCGCTTGCGCTCTTCCAGGATCACGCGGAACATTTCCCAGAGGTCCTTCATGGACTCAAAATGCTGGCGCCGGTCGCCGAACACGGAAACGCCGCGCACGATGCGCCAGCCCTGCAACTCGCGCAGGCTGGTGCTCACGTTGGAACGCGCCACGGAAAGAGTTCCTGCGATTTCCTCCGCCGCAAGGGGCCGGTCGGAAAGGAACAGCAGGGCGTGGACCTGCGCGACGGTGCGATTGATGCCCCAGCGAGTGCCCATTTCACCCCAGTGGAGGATGAACTTCTGGGCGGCGGGGGAGAGCGATTTGGAAGTATCTGTCATTTCTGTCTATACAGAAATTACAGTATTGAGGGTGCTTGTCAAGGCCTTTTTTTTGGCGGGGACGGGGTTAGCAGGTATCCCTGGGAACGCCAATCTCCTGTTTGGTGCGGGCTTCGTGCAAAACGCCAATCGGGAGATTGGCGTTTACGGATTTCACAACACCGAATTACGAACTGGAGTTCCGGCGGTCTCGAATTTCGGCCAGGTGTTGGCGCAGCGCGTCGATAATCTCTTCCCGCCGGCCATTGAGGATATTCTTGCGAAGTTCCTCGAGCGCGATGTGCACGACATCGTGGTGATGCAGTTCTTCGGGCGCGACTTCGTTGCTGAGTTCGAGCCAGATCCCGTGGAGCAGATCGATTTCCTTGGTCGTCAGCCGCGGGGCGTGAGGACCCAGATAGAAAACGTTTTCCTGGCCGTCGGGCGAATAAATTTCGAGAGTCAAATTGGGCCTCGGTTCGGGCAAGCGCCTCCCATGCCAGGCCCGCGATGCGAGCCTCGTCCGCGATCGCTCTCCAGGACGACAATCCCAGCGCAATTGTGGACGACTGAAGATTTTGCGCCGCGCGCAGGATTCCTTCCCACTTTTCCGTCGCGGGCGCAACAGCCAGATGAATGGACTTTCCCCTCTTCTCCGCCAGAGACAGCGCGCGCGTAAACAACTCCTGTTCATTTACGCTGAATAGATCTTCCTGCGCGAGTTCATTGTCCGCCCGAGCCCGCGCGGCCAAGAACACGAAGGTGAAGGACCACGACGTCTTGCTGGCGAGGATTGATCCGGTCCAGCACCGCGCCCAGGTTGTAAAGCGCGTTGGAGTTGCGGATCATCACCAGCTCGTTCCCGGGACGCACGCCCAGAGCGGCGGGAGTCAGTTCCCCGTCGGACTCCAGGTTAAACATGTCGAGTTCCTGGTGCTTGGCGCCATGCTTAAGAGTGATTTTCTCGGAGATCTCAAACACGGTAAAAAAAATCAGCGTGAATGCCACGCCCGCAATCGTGGCCACCTGCTTGGTGAAGAGATTCATGATGCTCAGGGCAAAGAGCGCCAGCGTAATCAAGCCCAGCCCTACGGGAATCTCCACGTCGCCCACCGTGAAATTCAGCGGCACGCGAAAATCCCGCTTCCCGGGCTGCTTGTACCGAAGCACCAGCACCGCCAGCCCTTTCATCGAGAAGCTCCACATCACGCCAAACGCGTAGGCTTCGCCGAGAACGAAGATATCTCCGCGGCTCAGGATGATGGTGAGAAGCTGCAGGCCCACGACGAGGTTGAGCATCCGATAGGAAGTTCCGAACCGCGGATGCGGGTGGCGGAACCAGTGCGGGAGGATGCCGTCCTCGGAGACGCGGTTCAGAACGCCGTTCGAGCCCACGATCGCGGTATTCACGGCTCCGGCCAGCATCAGGACGCCGACGATCACGACGAACCCCTGAAAGGCCAGCCTCAAGTTGATAGGGCCCGACAAAATTCATGGCCAGGCCGCTGATCAGATTGCCGAAGTACTGGGGCCGAACCGCGTCCGGAATGATCATGGAGGCGAAGAACGAAACGCCCGCCGTGAAAATCAGGCTGTAGACGAAGATGACCAGCCCCGCCTTTTCCAGGTTGGGCAGCTTGGGATGCTCGACTTCCCGGTAGACCTGGGCCAGCGTTTCCTCGCCGCTCATGGCCAGAACGGAGTGCCCGAGACCGATGAGGATTCCGATCAGCGCGACGGTATGCGGCAAGCTGCTGAGGCGCAGCCAGCCGAGGGCTTCCGGCGCAAACGTCAGATTGGCGTGCGTCGGCAGTGGCGGCAGATGCGCGCCCCGCACCCAAACGGTCAGGATGCACCAGGCAATCATCACGACCACCATCACGGTGGTCACGTACATGATCCGCAGCGCTTTTCCGCTGGACTCCGGAATTCCCTTGATGTTCTCCCACCAGAAATAAATCGTGACGGCGATCGCAAAGACCGCCGAGGTGGAATTGATGGGAAGAAGTCAGATTGACGTGCAAGCGGACGAACAGCTCGTTCAAAAATCCCGTCAGATATTGGCCCGCGGAAACGCCGCTGATGGGCCCGGTCAGGATGTAGTCGAACATCAGCGCGGAGACGGAAAACTTCGCGAGCGTGCTGCCCATCGCCTCTTTGACGACGCGATAGACGCCGCCGCGCACGAACATGCTGCAGCTCTCGATGTACATGGATCGCACGGCGTAGGCGAACAGCATGATGGCCAGAATGAACCAGGGAGCGGCCTTGCCGATGGCCTGCTCGGCGATCGCGCCCGCATAGAAGGCGGACGAGCCGAGGTCATTGAGTACGATGGCGGCCGCCCGCCAGAAGGAAATGAAGGAAAGCATGGCGGTCGTGGCAATCACGACTTTGGGAAGAGCGGATTTCTGAGCCGCATCGGACGGCTGTGGAATTTGGTTTGTGGACATATCTGTTTAGACTGGTACCCTCTGCAACGCTGCGAGCGCCGCGGGTGCTTTCTCCTTATGTTGTTACGAACGGAACACCCAGGCCTCGAGATCGAAAAAGGGCGCAAGTCGGGGGCTGAGCCCGAAAACGCGGACCGTCTCAAACATCTCCGCACTTTCCGCTATCGACACTGATCGGCCCCTTGGAAAGGTTTCGACAGGTTTCACGACATAAATAAATACATTAAATTTCATAAGGAACTCATAAAGACGGTGAATATTTCTGCGCCGCATTTCCAAGGCCAACCCTCTGACATGCAAGTAGTTGGTATTGAAAGAGTTGCTTAATTGATGGGCCACGCTTGAAATTGTCCGCCTGGCCGATGGCGGTGGTCTTGGCGAGCTGGATACAGGGGAATTCGCCTGCATTTACGGGATTAGAAAAAAAGCTATATATCCTTAGGATTCGTAAATTTCGGTGTGGGACTGTCTTGCGGATCGGCACTGGCCGGTCTTTGGCACGCGGCTTAGGGAGCCGTGGATTTGATGATCATCATGCGCGCAACTCTCCGCTCGTCTTCGCCATTGCATTGGGTTACACCATGCTGCGCTTCTGGCGCGGAAGAATGCCGCGGATCCGACGGACCGGAGCGCGGGTTTCCGCCCCAGCATCGGCTTCACTCGACTCGACGGCATGGCGTCACTCTCGCTCCTGCTTGCAAACGGATCCAAAAGGAATATATGGGCGGAAGAAATTGAGATTTTTCTTAGCGGTTTGAGCGCGGAAGAACAGACCGCCGAGCCATCCTTTCATGAGATTCAAAAAATTCGTCAGATGGTCATACCTGGGGATACGTTGCCGATTAGTTTGTCTGAAGTGATTTACAAAGCCGCCGGAGATCCTCAACGCAAGTATTCCTGCGTGTTGTCATCGGTCGTGCGCTTTCGCATCGGGGAAGACCGGTTTGAGAAAAAAATGGAAAACTATAGGCTTCAGATGCTCGGACTCACGGCCTCCGGCATTCACCGGGAGCGCAAGCCTGTTCCACCCTTTCAGCCTTTAGATAAATCCCAGGATGTTCCCGCCGTAGCGGCAAGACTGAAATAAAATCAAGACGCGGGAACTTTTCCGGGCTGGCCGATCAAATTTGCCGGATCGGCGCCCTTCTTGGGACGGAATTTTTGCGTTCGTCCGCCAAACGTTTCGGCGGCGTAGAGGTTTCCGCCGAATCCACCGCAAACTGGTGGACGCCCCAGAACGCGCCGGGAAACGTGCCGTACGTGCCCCAGGAATAGAGCAGCTTCCCGTTCAAATCGTACTTCGAGGAATTTGTTGTTGACGCCGTCGGAAACCCACAGATGCTGGTCGGCGGTCATCATGATGTGATAGGGCGAACGGATGTTGTCCCACTGGTCGAGATATTTTCCGTTCTCGTCGAAAATCTGGATGCGGCTGTTGGATCGGTCCGCGACGTACACGCCGGCGCTTCGCATCGATGTCGATGGAATGCGGCAGATCGAATTGGCCGGGCCCGGTGCCTTTCGTGCCCCAGGTCATGAGGATACTTTCCGTTCTTATCGAACTTCATCGACGCGCTGTTCACGTATCCGTCGCTGATGAAGAACGTGCCGTCGGGAAGCCACGCGATGTCCGTGGGGCGGCGAATGTGCTTGTCGTCCGAGCCCCGAACGCCGCTCGCCCAGCGTCAACACCAGCTGCTTGCCGTCGTGCGTGAATTCGAAAACCTGCTGCACCTGTCGTCCACGATCCAGACGTGCTTTTCCGGATCGTAGGGGCTGATCTTGCACCTTGTGCGGCCCGCGCCCGCCGGCAAACAAATGATCCCACTGCGTCCAGTCCTCGATCAACTTGCCGTCCGCATCGACAGATCAGAATGCAATTCTCCAGCCGCGGCTTGCCCTGCGTCGCCGGAATGCCGAACGCGCCGTAGCCTCCCGTGTAGCCCTCGGGCGCCTTTTCGGGAACCGGCAATTCGCCGCGCTGCAGCAGGATGATGCGATCGGGATTCTCCGCGAAAACGCCGCCTTGCGATCCCCAGGTCCATCCGGGATGGCCCAGGGGATGTGGCCAGCCCGTCACGACTTCGTAGGGGCCGGTCTCTTCTCGCCGCCTTTTTCCTGCGCCCATGCGGCGGTCTGCAAGATGGCCATGGCCATCCACAATCCACAGAATGCTATGCCTGCACGTATCCAGACTTTCATTTCATCCTCCAATAAGGCGGGCTCTCCGCCGCAGCGGATCCACACTCGCAAGAAGAATCGCCGCAAAAAATGCGACGGCCCGCATCCAGGACCCGTCGTTGCTGTCACGCTTTTACATTGGCATCTCATTCATGTCCACACATAAATTGCCGCGAGCCGGTTCGAATGCGGCAGATAGCGAAAATAATTGTTGGGGTTGAATCCCGGCCACGCCAATCTCTCCGCCGCGGCGGACGATTTGCGTCACGCCATTCAGGAGAATGGCGTTCCCAGGAGAGCGCTCGTATCAGGGAGTGGTGTTCACAACGCGAAGCCGCAGTCTGGTTGCGCGAATGTAAGAGTTTACGAAGTCGCGAAAATCCGGATACTTTTCGGGGGCTATGCGGCTTTGTGCGAAAGACACCGTCTGCGACGCGACCAGAACATTTCCGCTCATCGAATACTCGATCGCTACTTCGCCAAATTCCGACTTGATCGAAGTCTTTTCCGGCAGGCGCTCGATGCGCATTCCCACCGGCAATTCCAGGCGATAAACGCATTTCACATGGTACGGCGTGCCGACATCCAAGGGAAGCTGGCGAGGCCTGGGGGGAACTTCGGGAACGGCGATCCCGCTGAGAATTAAAGGCTGGAAGAACCAGCTATCCCCCGTGGACGCAGTCGCAAAATTTCCTGCAAAAGAAAACTTCTCGGTGATCTGCTTGGGATTGTCTTCCGTGCCCGAGATGGATGCCTGTCGGAACGACGCCTGATTTACATAGCGAGTCACTCTTTCCTCGAATGCCTTCACGATCTCGGATTGCGACCGCCCACGGTAGAACATTTGGCGTCTGGCATTGGAATCGCCGAAGTATTTGGCGTCGACATCCGCGGCGCCGGTTCCGTCGGACTGCAGGCGAACATTCACCGCGTATTCAGATCCATTCAGTTCCGCCGGGGCTTGCGGAATACGTTGAAGATCGCCGCGCTCCGGATAGGCGATCAGAGCGAAGACGCCCTGATCCATTTCCGGAAGCTGGCCCAGCGGGTCCGTCTCCGAAGTCGGATCCATCCAGAGGATTTGGTTTCGCGAATCGTACGCGGGAAACTTTTCAACCGCGGGCCGCAAATTGGCGGGAACAGGCAACGCCACGATCATGTGATCGAACGTCGCCAGTGTGGGAGCCGCGGGGTCCGCTTCCACGTCTCCGCGAGTTCCAACCAGCGCGGGATAGCCGCGCAATCCAATTTTATCGAGCATGGAAATCAGCAGGGTCGCCTTGTCCTTGCAGTCTCCATATTTGTTCTTGTACACGTCGGCGGGAAGATGCGGCTGGTAGCCGCCAACGCCGATTTCAATCGCCACGTAGCGAATCTGGCGCGAAACGTAAGTGTAGAGAGCGTCGATCTTGGACAAGGCATCGGATTCACCGGTTGAAAGTTTCTCTACTTGCGAGGCAATTTCCGTTTCCGGCTTTTCGCCATTGTCAAAGAGCGTGTGGTAGGAGTGTCCCGCCTCCTCCCAGGATTGCAGCGCCGACGGCCCTTTTGGATCGTAATTGACGAAGACTTCGGCAGCGAGCGAAGAGAAAGGCGGCGCATCGGATTCATCGGGAATGGCGGGGCGATTTTCCGACCGGAACGCGGCCCCGTTGGACGATTGGCTGACGACTCCCACTCGGTCCGGATGATTCACAAACCAGCGCAGCGAGCCGGAAGGCACGGAAACGTGCAATTCGCTGACTCGGACCGGAATCTCGTCTTCCATCTGGAACCTGCGGCCGCTGATCGGAATGTGGCCCTGACTCATGATTTCATACCCGACGAGCGATCCGTCTTCCGCACCGGGTATTTTGATCATCTTCACGCGATCGTCGGAAAAGACTTCGAAATCCGCGAAATCTGCCGCGGTGATCAGATCCTTCTTCCCCGACTGCATGACATGCCCGGAAGGAGAAATCGTCCAGGTTTGAATGGACGTGACTTTGGTGTCGTTATTCTCTGATCCGACAGCGTTCAGATACTGCTCCGCGGATCGCCGGTTCAGCACTCGCAGGGCCATGCGTTCCGTCAGGACAAACCTTCCCGTCGCGTCGACGTTGAAATCCGTCCACTTCCCCACGATGACCGCGGCGCTGCCGTCGCCGAAATGGCCGAGGTCCACGCGGCCTGCCGCCGCGAGCCAGTCCGGCACGGAATCGGCCCGGCCGATCGAAGGGCCTCCAAGGCACAGAAGCAGCGCGCCCAGCAAGAGTCCCGCAAATACGGCGAGGCTACTGCTCGCGGAGAACGATGACTTCCTGATCGTCTTTGGCAATCTCATCGAAGAATTTTTTCGCATTCAAATACTCGACATTAGTCGTCAACAGCACTTTTTTCAAATAAAACGTCCGCGTACAGGTCACCGTGGCGTCGTTCTGCGTGCAGGAACGAGAAAACCCTCCGAAGTCGTTCTCTATTTTAACTTCCTTGGGCAGTTGCTCGACTTTGATCTCCGGCGCCAGTTGCCATGTGCTCGTGCTGATCCGCTTTTCAGGATTTTGAAGCGCACTGCGGAGTGGCGCACGTTGGTCGTGAACCGCGGCTGCTGATACTGATCCCCCATCCAGGGATTGAGCAGCAGCCCTCCGACGCCGGACTCGTTCGTCAGTTTTTCCCGCAAGTGCGCCTTCAGCACGAAGGGCTGTGAGGAGTCGCGAAATTCGGGATGCGCGATTTGAGTCACCTCGGCGTCGGAATTGCCGTAGGCGAAAAGATCGGTCAAGCGCTGCTCCAATTTCTGGGGAGCTGTCTCCATCAGGTCGGCGCGAAATTCGATGGCCTCCGCGCCTTTCAAGTCGATCTCGGTGTCCCCTTCAGACGTCCAGTCCTTGGCGACGTGCATCGTCGTCTTTCCAGTGGAAACATTGTCATCGACCGTCCCGGCGGCGATCGCGGTTTCCTGGATCTTGCTCCCTTTCACCGCCAGACCATGAACGTCCCGATCGAACCAGGGCAACTCGCCGAAGGGCGCCGCCGCATCGGCGGGATCGGCGAACACTGCGCCATCCTTGAAATTCAAGCGCGTAAGAATCCTGGAGAACTGGCTGCGATTCGGGAATCCGCCCACCAGGGTCTGCCAGTTCTTGGTGGCGACCAAGACCAAGTCCGAATCGACTTTGACTTCCTTGAGCATGAGGTAAAACAACGCATTGATTTCATCCGGATCGCCTCGTTTGGCGCTCAGGATATCATCGGCCGGCCGGCCCAGATAGATGCCCGCCAAATTGCTGGACGTGATGTTCTGCTGGAGATATTTGTAGATCGCTTCCGCCTTCTTCCGCGGATCGGGGAGTTTTTCCGCCAGCTCCTTGGCCTTGTTTCTGATCTCTTTATCGCTCTTGATCATGTTGGTCAGTTCTTCCGTTACTTCCTTGCCGACGTCGTCCCATTTGGTAATGAGCGGATAAACGTCCCCTCCAAAGCCCAGCTGGCTCGGAGTGAAAAGGATCATGGTAGCCAGGTCTCGATAGGGCAGGGAAAAAGGCTCGCTCAGGATCGGCCGCAAATTCTTGACGGAGAAATCGAATTGCGAACCCTTCACTGTTTCGTTCCGTGAAATCGAAATTTTGCTCGTCGTGGTTTCAAGAGGAAATTGCTGCATGGCAAGCCGGGGACCAATCGTCACCTTCAGCGAGGATTGCAGCGTCCCGAGCTCGTGCGTATCGAAAATCCAGGGGGTAGGATAAAACCAATCCTCGTTCTCCTCGACCTGATACTCGATGATCGCTCCCGGCTGCACGGACGGGAAAGTGAAACTGGACTCCAATATGGCGAAGTTTTTCCCCTCGGTATACGCCGTGCCTCGGAACACCTTGGAAGAATCCAGCGGGATAATCTCGCCCGAAGGCAGGATCGTGCGCCCTTCGATTTTGGAAATTCGCACGAACTTGGTATCCTCCACCGAAACGTTTCCGGCGTCGCGCCCGGCGTCATTGAATATTTTAATGCGGACGTAGGTCTGCGTCCGCGTGGTCCAAAAGAGGCTGGACTTCTCGATGACGTCGATTTGCCCGCGTTTGAAGAGCACCACGGCGCCCGCACCGGGATCGAGCGGGTTCGATTTCATGCTTTTTTCGCGCATCCGTCACGGGGTCCCAGTCGAACGCGGCCGCACGCGGGACTTGGAATAGGAGTGCGGTGAAAATAAGCAAGTGGCAAAAGACTTTCCGGCTCGCCATGGGCAACCTCCGCAATCGCAGGGCGCGGATCTTAAGACGAAAAGGCCGCGTTGAGACAGAATGGGACTTCCGACATATCCCGAACAGGGGCACCGCGCCCCCGATAGTTGATTGGTTATCATTATGCCATAAAGATTGTCAACTTAAACATCATTCATCTCGGGGGGTTACTCGACTCAGCCCTACGCAGGCGTAATGGAGCTCGGCCCGCGGGAAGCAACGGAATCCGTGGTTCGTGAATCGTGGCTTGCGAAAAATTCCATGACGCACGCTTCGGCCCAGAAGCGCGCGTCTCCCGCGTAGCGCGAGAGGAAGGCGCAGTGGCCTCCGTGTTCGGGTGCGACGACGCGGATGTGTGCATTGTTTGCGATCGCGGGATCGGAAAAACTCGAGAACGGAACGAAGGGATCGTCCTGCGCGGTCACAATCGAAGTGGGCACGCGGATTTCGCTCGCGACACGCAATGCGCTGGACCGGAAATAGTAGTCGTTGGCGTCACGGAAGCCGCAATAGGTCGCCGTAATCTTGTCGTCGAATTCGCGCAGCGTTCGGACGCGGGCCATGGGGCCCAGATCGAATTCTCCTGGAAATAGTTTCGATTTGCGCCGCATCCGCTTTTTCAGGTTGCGCACAAAATGCTCCTGGTAGATGAAATTTCGCGGCAGGCCGACTGCGTCGGCGCATATGCCGAGGTCAACGCAAGGGCAAACGCCCGCGACGCCGCGCAACTGGGGCGGCGCCTCGCCCGCAAGTTCGCCGGCCATCTTCAGCACCAGATTGCCGCCCATGGAGTATCCGGCTACGAATATTCTGGGAAGAGTATCTCGTTCGATCAGTTCGGCGAGAACGGCGCGGTAGTCTCCGGAAAGCCCTGAATTGTAAAGCGTGGGAGTGAGGGACTCCGTCCCGCCGCAATTCCGCTGATTCAAGCGCACGGCGTTCCACCCGGCCACATAAGCACGCTCCGCAAGCCCGAGCATGTATCCGGATTCGCTGGAGCCCTCCAGGCCGTGCACCAGCACGAGTGTCGGCCGCTCTCGCGGGACGGCCTGCCAGTGGCATTCGCCTCGAATTCGAGTGCCGGGCTCGGTTTCGAAATCGCGGGGGACGCTTTGCGGCAAGCGCGGAAATCGCCGCGGCAGGAATGACGCAGCGAGCGTCTGCGCGTGCGGATTGCGCAAGAGCGGGTGTGGTTCGAACGTCTTCATTCGAACTCTATTCTACGTTATCTCCCAAGCCCATAGAATAGATTGGCTACCACAAATGATATGATCTCGACCGTGAGACGAAAGATTGTGTTGGCGATCTTCCTTGCGATGCCGCTGGCGATAATATCGTTCGCCGTTGCCGACAGCGTATTGACGCCAAAGATCGTCCGTTATCTCATTAGCCCCAAGGTATGTGTTGAGCCTTCGCCTACCGTTCGGAGGAACAGTTTTCAACAGTCCCTGTCCCGATCCGCATCATTCGCGCTTACGGCGAATGCCGATCTACGACGCGGCTGGCAATCTTTCTCCTGTTGGTATGGCTGGCCCCGCGCCGAACACAGCAAATTCTCAAATAAAAGTCGCTCGCGGAGTTCTTGGCGCGCTTGATTTCGCGCGGCGGCGCGCATAGAATGAAATTTCACTCATGAAACGCGGCTGTCGCGCCTACTCCCGTATAGTCCGCCCAGCGGCCTTCCGCTGGGCTGTGTTGTATTTGGGGGCTGTTTTTTTACCGCTCTTTTATCGATGAAGGAGAAGTGAATGGAAGGACCGATCCTCGAAGGATTGACGTTTGATGACGTGCTGCTGGTGCCGGGAAAATCCTCGGTCCTGCCCACCGAAGTCAACACGCAAACGCAGCTGACCCGCAAGATTTCCCTGAACATTCCGCTCGTTTCCGCCGCGATGGACACCGTCACCGAATCGCGCCTGGCGATTGCCATGGCGCGGCAGGGAGGACTCGGCTTCGTGCACCGCAGCATGAGCATCGACCGCCAGGCTGAGGAAGTCGACCGGGTGAAGCGCTCGGAGAGCGGAATGATCGTCGATCCAGTGACGATTTCGCCGGAGCTGACGGTTCGCGAGGCCATGGACATCATGACCAAATACCGCGTCTCGGGACTGCCGGTGACGCGAGGGGCTCGCCTGGTGGGCATCCTGACGAACCGTGATCTGCGGTTTGAAAAAAATCTCGATCAGCCGGTCAGCGCCGTCATGACCAAGGACAATCTGGTGACCGTGTCGGTGGGCACGACGCTCGAAGAGGCCGAGCGCCTCTTGCAAAAACATCGTATTGAGAAGCTGCTGGTCGTCGACGCCGACTTCAACCTCAAGGGATTGATTACGGTGAAGGACATCCAGAAAAAACTGGAGTTTCCCAAGCGCGGCCAAGGACGGGCAGGGGCGTCTGATGGTTGGCGCGGCCATCGGCGCGACCGGAGACTTTTTGGAACGCGCCGTGGACCTGGCGCGCACGAAGGTGGATGTGCTTGCAATCGATACGGCGCACGGGCATTCCGCGCGCGTCATGGAGGCGATTCGCGCGGTCAAGCGCCGGCTGCCCGAAATGCAATTGATCGCCGGGAA
This sequence comes from uncultured Acidobacteriota bacterium, assembly GCA_963768275.1. GTDB lineage: Bacteria > Acidobacteriota > Terriglobia > Acidiferrales > UBA7541 > Palsa-360. The sequence goes on along the minus strand of CAVYHH010000024.1, from coordinate 28,216 downwards.
CGTGGGAACTTATGAAGGCGCGCGCGACTTGATCGCGCTGGGCATCGACGGGATCAAAGTCGGCATCGGGCCCGGATCCATTTGCACGACGCGCGTGGTGACGGGCGCGGGTGTTCCACAAATCACGGCCATCCTGGAAGCCGCGCGCGCGGCCAAAGGGACCGGCGCACCGGTGATCGCGGACGGCGGCATCAAGTATTCGGGCGACATCAGCAAGGCCATCGCGGCGGGCGCGGCGGTCACGATGCTCGGAGGATTATTTGCGGGGACAGAGGAATCTCCGGGCGAAACAATTCTCTATCAAGGGCGCACGTTCAAATCGTATCGCGGGATGGGTTCTCTTGGTGCGATGCAGGCGGGTTCGGCAGCGGCGGACCGGTATGCGCAGGAAGGCGCGCCGCGCGGAAAATCCGTGCCCGAGGGCGTCGAAGGACGCGTGCCTTACAAGGGATCGCTCAGCGCGCTGGTCGATCAGCTCGTCGGCGGGCTCAAGAGCGGAATGGGATATTGCGGCGTGGCCACGCTTGCCGAATTGCAGGAGCGCGCCCGCTTTGTGCGCATCACGGTCGCGGGGCTGCGCGAGAGCCACGTTCACGACGTGATCATTACGCGCGAAGCGCCGAATTACCAGGTCGAATAGGTGCGGCTCTGGATTCGCGTGAAGAATTGGCTGCCGGCCATCGCCTGGGCCTGCCTGATTTCCTTCCTTTCGACGGATATATTTTCCAGCGAGCACACCTCTCGATTCATCATTCCGGTATTGCATCTGCTGATTCCGCAAGCGAGCGCCGAAACTCTCAAATTGCTGCACGCCATCATCCGGAAGTCGGCGCACCTCACGGAATATTTCATCTTCAGCATTTTCCTGATGCGCGCGCTGCGTGGACAGGAGCGCGGCTGGAAGCTGCGCTGGGCCATCTGGGCGGTTGTACTCGCGGCGGGATACGCATCCCTCGATGAGTTTCATCAATCCTTCGTGCCCAGCCGGACGGCGTCCCCATGGGATGCGCTGCTGGATACGGCCGGAGCATCGGTGGCGCAGGTTGTCTTGTGGCTTTGGCACTTGTCGCGTGGGGGAGTGACTGGTGATTAGTGATTGGTGACAGGTGAGGACGATCTTGCGTTTTTTTTTTTTTTTTTAGTTTTTTTTTGGTTTGTTTGTGTTTGTGAGTTGGTTTTGTGTTGTCTCGTTCTCTTTGTTTCGTTTGTCGCGCTTTGCCCCTGAGCGGCTCGTGCGGCGGGGTGTCGCAAGCAAGGGGGTAGGTCGCCGGCGTTCTTAACCCCTACGGAGGACTTGCGGGTGGCTGAGTCGATCTTTGTTGAATCAAACGGAGGGTACAAATTCGGCTTCGGCGAAATCGTGGGGCTGGCGTTCTATTGAGCCCGCTCGGCATCCGTGGCCTCACGGCGCGGGCGTTGGGCGGCGCCCGCGCGGCGCGCGGGTCTGCGTCTTGGTGGGCGGCGCGGCCGGCGTCGTCCTGGCGCCGTCCCGTGTCCATCGACATGCTACGCACTGGCTGTCGCCGACGTATACGGCGCTGGCCGACGTCGGCAAGCCTGTTGCGAGAATCGATCCGTTGGAGGGCGACCTGGAGCAGCGCTCTGTGGATGGACGAGCACGGTGTGCAAATGCATTTACTGGCTCTGTCCGGAGATGCGGGTGGCCTGGTGACTCCGGCAGGCCGCGGCCTGGCTCAGGTGGCAACGTGCCGCGGTCGAGCGCAGCCAATACCCGGATCGTTCGTCGCCTCATCGACGCCCATCACCGACGCGGGTCTGTGCATGAGGAGCTGGACCGCATGCCGGCAGCCCGGCGCGCGCGGTCATCTGGAGACACCATCGCAGGCCGAGATTACGTTTTCGAGCGGATTTCGCTCCGGGCTGGCCCGTTGCGAGAGCTGGCTACCCGCTGGTTTTTCACAATATGAACACGGACCCGCTATGCAAGCGCCGCCGGCCCGGCTGGATGCGGCGTTCAACCACGCCGTGCTGGCAACAAAATTCATTAGCACCAGCACACTGGACAAATATCCTAGCTCGACATCGGTTGCCGCATGCGGCAGCGCGTTCCCCTATTGCGTTGGCGCGTGGAGCATTTCAGTATCACATGGAGCGAATGTAGGAAAAACGCTCTCGCAGACGTTCAAGTATACATCCGGCGATTCCATTACGATTACCTTACGTACCATCCTGGGGGCTGCGTTTCCTGATCGATATCGTGGGCTCCGATCGCATTGTTGTGAGCACGGACAGCTTCAACGCCCACGACATCGAGTATCCCAGCGCGGTGGTCGAGCAGTTCAATTTTCCGGCTGTGGAGCGCGACCGCATCTTAAAAGGAAACGCCACGCGACTGTTACGTCTGTAGCAAACAGCAAGGAACTCCGTCGCTCGCGCGATTTTCGAAGGACATGGCGGGCGGGTATGCTTGTGCTTCGCCTCCTTACCCTATTCGCTGGGAAATGCCGAATGCTGAGAAAGTCCCGTTCTTGATTTCATAAAGACATCGGCTCCTTGACCCGAAAGGCTTTGGCTTGATGAAGTAATGTCGAATTGGCGGTCGAACGGATTACTTCCGTGTTGCCCGTATTCCGTTACCTTATCGGTCCGGGATCGAGTAAACTCAGCCGTCTCAAACCCCGTGCCAATCCCCGCAGGTACCAAACTCGGACCATACAAAATTTTAGCCGCCGTAGGTTCCGGCGGGAAACCGTAAAGGGCGGTTTGAACATGAGGAAGGAGTTAGGAGCGCGGGCGCTGAGATTGCAGAAACCGAAGGGCTTGGTGTAACGTCTGGAAAGAAGGCAGGTTCCGGATCGCCCAAATGAAATCATGGCGCTTGTATGAACATGACCGCGCGAATATCCGAGTGATGGCCTTGACGCGCACCTATGAGAAACGCTCACCCATGAGGGAGGGGTAATCGAATGAAGAATAAGCGAATGGCGTCTTTTTTCGTGTCGCTTGCGGCTCTGCTGCTCGCGAGTCCCGCGCTGGCGCACCATGGTTTTGCAGGCCGCTACGACGAGGAACACCCGTACACCGTACAAGGGACTGTCCTGGAATATCAGCTTGAGAACCCGCATTCGGCAATTATTTTTGAAGCGAAGGATCAGAACGGCGCCATGCAACAGTGGCATGCCGAACTCGGCGGCGCCAACGCGTTGCGCAGGGGCGATGGCTGGGATCGTGACACGCTGAAGCCTGGGGACAAAATCACCATCGTTGGTCCGCGGAACAAGAACGGCTCGTGCGACATGAACCTTTCTCACGAGAGCAAGATCACCATGACGGACACGGGGAAAGTCATCCACAACAGTATTAAGGCCGAGCAAGCCCCGCCGACAGCACCGGCGAACTAGGGTCGTCTTCGAGATCGCGCTTTCTCTTTGCGGTGGGGATGTGACGCGAAGTGGCTCCCTTTCCCGCCGGGGCCCTGCGGTAGTTCGCTATTTTGTCCGGCGCTTGCCTGAAGGAGTTGTGCGATGAGGGGCAGCAAGAAGGGTGTGCTGGTGGTGGGCCTGACGGTGGCAGCCTTGTGTGCACCGGTCAACTCCAGCTTCGGGCAAGCGCATACTCGGATGAGCGGCCCGCCGCAACCTCCGAAAGCCACCACAACGCCGACAGAAACGTGGCTGCCGAAATCGATCGCCTACATCAAGGCTTCCAATACCGGCAAGGACAATCAGTTCGGCTACGCCATAGCGCTCAGCGCCGACGGCAACACACTCGCGGTCAGCGCCATCGCCGAGGACAGCGCCGCCAATGGCGTCAACGGCGTCTCCAAGGGCCGGGCGATAAATTCCGGCGCGGTGTACGTCTATACTCGAGACAAAAAGGGCTGGAAGCAGCAGGCCTACCTTAAGGCCTCGAATACGGCGGAAGGCGCTCAATTCGGAAACTCCCTGACCCTGAGCGCCGATGGCAACCTATTGGCCGTCGGCTCTTCCGGAGAAGCTAGCTCGGCCACTGGCATTAATGGCAATCAGAGCGACCGTTCGATGCCGGGTGCGGGCGCCGTCTATGTCTTCGCGCGCGCCGGCGCTGCCTGGTCGCAGCAGGCCTACCTGAAATCGTCAAACACCGGCGGGCCGGATGTCGGCTACCAGTTCGGCTACGCGGTCTCCCTCAGCAGTGACGGAAGCACACTCGCCGTGAGCGAGACCAGCGATCCCAGCAACGCCACGGGCATCAACGGCGACCAAAAGAACACCAGTGCACCGGATTCCGGAGCGGTGTTCATCTTCAACCACAGCGGCGACACCTGGTCGCAACAGGCTTACGTCAAGCCTTGGAACACGACCGCGCCCGGTTTACTGTTCGGCTACTCCGTCGGCTTGAATGGCAACGGCGACACCCTCGGCGTGGGCGCGTACAATGACGATGGCCGTAGAGGCGCCGTTTACGTCTTCACGCGCAACAAGGGGACATGGTCGCAGCAAATGCGCGTCGTCGCCACGAACGGCGAGGTAGGCGATTACCTCGGATGCTCGCTGGCCATCAGCGACGACGGCAACACCATTCTCGCCGGCTCCGTGGAAGATAAATTCAGCCAAATCAATGCCGGCCAGAATGACCTTTTGGACTCCGTCGGCGGGGCCTACGTTTTCGTGCGTGCGGCAGGCAAGTGGTCGCAACAGGCTTATGAGAAGGCCTTCAATGCGCGGGAGAACGACCAATTCGGATGGGCTTTAGCCATGAGCCGGAACGGCAACACCATTGCCATCGGTTCGCACCTGGAGGACAGCGGCGCCAAGGGCGTCAACGGGGATCAGTCTGACGCCTCCATGGAAGATTCCGGCGCGGTCTACGTTTACACCCGCAGCGGCACGACCTGGAATCCCACTGCCTACGTCAAGGCTTCCAACACCAAGCCCGCCGCGGAGTTCGGCATCTCGGTTGCGCTTAATGGCGACGGCAAAGTGCTCGCCGCCGGCGCGACAATGGAAAATAGCGCCGCCAAGGGCGTCAACGGCAAGCAGGACGACACGTCGGCCGTCAGCGCCGGCGCCGCCTACATCTATTACTGACGAGAAAGAGAAAAATGGCATGCGCAAGATAGCTTCATTGGTTGCAGCGGCATTCCTTCTCTCGATCGCAAGTGCGGGTCTTTCGCTCGCACAGCAGGCTCCTCCGAATGCCGGCGCTCCGCCTGCCGGACCGGGTGCGGGTGCTCCCGGGCGTGGGGGAGCTCCTCCGCAGCCGTTCCGCATCATGAGTCCTGATATGGTCGACGGCTCGCAGCTCCCGCAGCAATTCACTTGCGCCGCCGGTACGGAGGCGGTGTCGCCGGCCCTGCAATGGATGAACGCGCCGAGAGGCACGGTGAGCTTCGCTCTGATCGTCCACGACATGGAACCGCGTCCGCAAAAGAAACTCGACGACATTTTGCATTGGATGGTGTGGAACATCCCCGCTACAGCGACCAAGTTCCCGCAGGGTGTTCCGTCCAATACCGCCGATCTTCCGGACGGTAGTCATCAGACCAATGGCAATCCGGGCCAGGGTGGCATCATCGGCTATCTGCCGCCGTGCCAGCCGCAAAATGTTCCCCTGCCGCACCACTACGCGTTCGATATCTTCGCACTCGATACCAAGGTGGACTTGCCGGAAACGGCTACGCGAGCGGACGTGATGAAGGCCATGGACGGCCACATCCTCGGGCACGATTCCCTGGTCGTTCCTTTCAATCGCTAGACCGCAACATGACGGATTTAGAGTGCAACAGGCCGCCGGCAGCGGTGGCCTGTTGCTTTTCGGAGCCACGAGGATTCGCCCAGTCTCCGGCGCGATGGTTCCGCGCATCATGCGTGGGCTGGTCGTCACGTGGGAATTGCTACTAATACGCTAGTTGATGAGAGCCCTTTCAGGGCGGACGATCAAGGGGTGGACGATACCCGGGGCGTTGCCCCGGGCTATCATCCTCCGCGCCGTTGGCGCGAAAACGTCTCCCTATTTTTCTAACGGAGAGGAAAATCGAAGGCTTAGACAAATTACGAATTACAAGTCACAAATCGCGAACCACGGTTCATGCACCACGAACCACGATTCACCGATCACCAGTCACTCCTACTTCAGCGCCTTCCCCTTCACTTCCTCTTTTATTTCCTCGGCTGTCTCGGGCGCTGGGGTTTTTTCCTTCTTTTCTTTTTTCTTCAGCTTGGAGCCGAGCAGTTCGAGGATGGCGAGCTGGGCGCCGTCGCCGATGCGGAAGCCGGCGTGGATGATTCGCGTGTAGCCGCCCGCGCGATCGGAAAAGCGCGGAGCGATGTCGGCGAAGAGTTTCTTGGTGGCCCCCGGCGTCATGAGATAGGAGGCGGCCTGGCGTCGCGATTGCAGCGTGTCGCGCTTGCCGAGCGTGATCATATTCTCGACGAGCGGCTTCGCGGCCTTCGCGCGCGTGACCGTGGTGGTGATGCGTTCCTTCTCGATGACGTTGGTCACGAGGTTGCGGAGCGTGGCGCGGCGATGGGCCGGCTGGCGTCCGAGTTTCGATCCGTAGTTGCGGTGTCGCATGCTTGAGTGCCCCGGGCTCTTACAGGCCCGCGGTTTCCTCCGGCGTCAGGGGTGCGGTTTGGCTGGGGAGCGGCGGCCAGATGATGCGGCCGTGCTCGTCGAACTTCATGCCCAGGCTCAGGCCCATCTTGTTCAGGATTTCCTTGATTTCGTTGAGCGATTTGCGGCCGAAGTTTTTGGTCTTCAGCATTTCGTTTTCGCTCTTCTGCACGAGTTCGCGAATGGTCTGGATATTGGCGTTCTTCAGGCAATTGTAGGAGCGCACGGAGAGTTCGAGTTCCTCGACCGAGCGGTCCAGATGCTCGACGCGCGGATCGTTGTAGGACTCGACCGACTCCTCGACCACTTCGGGCTGTTCCTCGAAATTGATGAAGATGCTCATGTGGTCCTTGATGAGCTTCGAGGCGAGGCCGATGGCGTCCTGCGGGGTGATCGCGCCGTTGGTCCACACTTCGAGGGACAACTTTTCGTAGTCGGTCATCTGGCCGAGACGCGCCGCTTCCACCGCGTAGTTGACCTTGCGCACGGGCGAGTGGACCGAATCCACCGGGATGTAGCCGATGGGCAGGTCTTCGTCGAAATTGCGGTCGGCGGAAACGTAGCCGCGGCCGTTTTTGACGCGCATTTCGAGCTGCAGCTTGCCGCCTTCGTTCACCGTGGCGATGTAAACCGTCTTGTCGAGCACGGCGAAGTCGGCGTCTTCCTCGATCATGGCGGAAGTCACGACGCCGGGATTTTCCACGTTGACGAAGATGGTCTTGGCCTGGTCGTTGTTGAGCTTCAGCGGCACCTGTTTCAGGTTCAGAATGATGTCGGTCGCGTCTTCCACCACTCCGGGAATCGAAGAGAATTCGTGGAGCACGCCTTCAATCTTGACGGCCGTGATGGCCGCGCCTTCAATCGAGCTCAAGAGAGCCCGGCGAAGAGAATTTCCCACGGTGGTGCCCCATCCACGCTCGAACGGCTGCGCGGAAAATTTTCCGAACTTGTCTGTCAGCGACTCGAGTTCGGTCGCCAAACGCTTTGGTTTCTGAAAACCTTTCCACATCTGTTAAGTCCTTCCTCCCCGCGAGTGCGAGGCCATCGAATCTTGGTCCGGAATCACTAATTTCAGATTTGAAATTTCAAATTTGAGATTTTACTTCTCCGTTCGCAAATTCCCCGGTTCAGCTTTGGGATCTGAGATTTCAAATTTGAGATTTGAAATCTCCTGCGACGCGCTTTCGTTTCTCATCCACCTCTACTTCGAGCGCACCGCAATTGCCGTTTCTACTTCGAGTACAGCTCGACGATGAGCTGCTCGGTGATGGGCGGCGTCTGCACGTTTTCACGCTTCGGCAGCGCAGCCACGCGGGCTTTGAATGTGTCGCGGTCGATTTCCAGCCAGGGCACGGCGTTCTGGCTCTGCGCCACGTTGCGCGCTTCGAGCACCATGGCGTTCTGGTGCATTTTGTCCTTGAGAGAAATTTCCTCGCCGACGTCGACCAGGTAGGAGGGAATGTTGACCTTCTTCCCGTTGATCAGGACGTGGCCGTGCAGAACGATCTGCCGCGCCTGGGAGCGTGAGCTGGCGAAGCCCGCGCGCCATACCGCATTGTCCAGACGCCGCTCGAGCATGACGATCAGGTTTTCGCCCGTTGGTCCCTGGGCGCGCTCGGACTTTTCCACGTAGTTGCGGAATTGCCGCTCCAGGAGTCCGTAGGTGCGCTTGACCTTCTGCTTTTCGCGCAATTGCAGGCCGTAACCGGCGAGCTTCTTCACGCGCCGCGACTGGCCGTGCTGCCCCGGAACGAAGTTGCGCTTTTCGATGGCGCACTTCTCCGTAAAACATCGCAGGCCTTTTAAGAACAGCTTCTGCCCTTCCCTGCGGCAGAGCCGGCAAACCGCTTCTCGATGACGTGCCAAATTCGTTTCTCCTTCTCGATTGCTTTCGGAACTCGCTTAAAAACCGCGCACGCCTTCGTTCCGGGCTGTGCGCGGAACCTTCAGCCTGCGAAAACCGCACAGCCAAGAGTGGCTGTGCTACTCGAAATCAGACGCGGCGGCGCTTCGGGGGACGGCAGCCGTTGTGCGGAATCGGCGTCACGTCCTTGATGTGCACGATGTGCAATCCGGCCGAGGCGAGCGCGCGCACGGCGGACTCGCGTCCCGAGCCCGGGCCCTTCACGCGCACTTCGATCGATTTCATGCCGTACTGGTCGCGCGCCACTCCCGCGGCGGAGATCGACGCCTGCTGCGCCGCGTAGGGCGTGCCCTTGCGCGATCCCTTGAAGCCGATCGATCCGGCGGAAGACCACGACACGGTGCGGCCGTCCGGGCCGCAGATCGTGACGATGGTGTTGTTGAAGGTGGCCTGGATGCAGGCCACGCCGTGCGGGACGATGCGCTTCTCCCGCTTCTTCTTGAATTCCTTTTTCTTCTTCGTTGATTTTGCCGGCGCCTGTGCGCCGGCGTCCTGCTGCGGTTCTTTTGCCAAGTCGGTACCCTCGCTTGAAAACTGCCGATTCTTTCTGTAGGACGGGCTTCAGCCTGTCGCTTTGTACTTGCTTACCTAGTGAAAACCAACAGGCTGAAGCCTGTTCTACTTAGGCTACTTGCGCGCGGCGACCTTCTTCTTTGCCGCGACGGCGCCCTTCCGCGGTCCCTTGCGTGTGCGCGCGTTCGTGTGCGTGCGCTGGCCGCGCACGGGGAGATTTCGCCGGTGGCGCAGGCCGCGGTAGCACTGAATTTCGATGAGCCGGCGAATATTCATCTGGACCTCCTTGCGGAGATCGCCCTCGACGCGGCCCTCGGATTCAATGGCCTGGCGCAGCCGGTTGATTTCTTCCTCGGTCAGGTCCTTGACCTTCTTGGTTTCTTCCACGTTGGCCTTGGCGCACAGGGAGCGGGCGCGCGGCTGCCCGATTCCATAGATCGACGTCAGGCCGACCCAGATGCGCTTTTGCGGCGGCAGATCAACTCCTGCAATACGTGCCATGCGTGCTCCTCAATTCCGCGGATCTATCCGTAACTTTAGCCCTGGCGCTGCTTGTGCTTCGGGTTGACGCAAATCACGCGCACCACGCCGCGCCGGTGGATCACCTTGCACTTGTCGCAAATCTTTTTTACCGATGCCCGAACTTTCATTTCCTGCTCCTCGCCAAAACCTATTTGTAGCGGTACACGATGCGGCCGCGCGTCAAGTCGTACGGCGAAAGCTCCACCGCGACTTTGTCTCCGGCCAGGATGCGAATGAAATTCTTGCGCATCTTTCCGGAAATATGCGCGAGCACCTGATGCTTGTTTTCCAGTTCGACCCGAAACATCGCGTTCGGCAGCGGCTCGATCACGGTGGCCATCACTTCGATGGCGTCTTCCTTCGGATTGGACGCGTCGGCCTTGCGCTTTTCCGGTTCGGGTCTCTTGCCCATGTGCCCTCTCGCGCCCCCTACCAAGAGGGTCCCTGCATTTCCCGGGGACGCGTCAACACCCAAGGTCCATTCGAGGTCACCGCGACGGTGTGCTCGAAATGCGCCGACTTCGTGCCGTCGGCCGTCACGGTGGTCCATTCGTCATCGAGCACCCGGACGTCGGGTTTGCCAATATTCACCATGGGCTCGATCGCGAGGACCATTCCTTCCTGCAGGCGCGGGCCGCGGCCCGGTTCGCCATAATTGAGCACGTTCGGCTCCTCATGAATGTGCGTCCCGATGCCATGGCCGCAGAGATCGCGGACGACCGAGTAGCCGTTCTTCCGCTCGACCCACTCCTGAACCGTGGCCGAAATGTCGGACAGTCGGTTTCCCACGCGCACCTTTTCAATCGCCAGATCCAGGGATTCCCGGGTCACTTGCAGGAGCCTCTTCAATTCGGGAGTAATTTCCCCCACCGGAACCGTCACCGCCGCGTCCGCGTAGTAACCCTCGCATTCGACGCCAAAGTCGAGCGAAATGATGTCGCCGGCCTGAAGAACCCGCGACTTCGACGGAATCCCGTGCACTACCTCGGAATTGACCGAAGTGCACAGCGTCGCGGGATAACCCCGGTAATGCTTGAACGCCGGGCGAAGCTTCCGCTCCGCCGTTTTGCGTTCCGCGTATTCGTCAAGATCCTTCGTGCTCACTCCCGGGCGGGACATCCCGCGCAAATCGTTCAGCACTTCCCAGATCACCAGGCCGGCGCGATGCATCTTTTCCAGCTCCGCCTGTGACTTGCAGACAATCATTTATGCGCTATCGCTCCGTCCAGAATCCTGGCAATGCTCTCGGTGACCACATCCGCGATGGACATCGCGTCGACGGGCCTCAGAAGCCCTTGCCGCGTGTAATACTCGACGAGCGGCTTGGTTTGGCGCTCGTAGGCGGCCAATCGCTCGCTGATCACCCCCTCGGAATCATCCGGGCGGTGAATCAACTCGCTTCCGTCGAGGTCGCAAATGCCTTCCTGCTTTGGCGGGCGCTCGTAAATATTATAGATGTGCCCGCCCGCCTTGCAGATTCTTCGGCCCGTCAGCCGGCGCATCAGCAAAGCTGGGTTTACGACCATGTGCAAAACGACGGTGCAGCCAAGATGGTGCTGCTTGCAAATTCGCTCCAGGTCGTCCGCTTGCCGCAGCGTGCGCGGAAAACCGTCGAAGACAAAGCCCTTGGCGCAATCCGGCTGGTCGATGCGCGACTCGACCATGCCCAGGACGATTTCGTCGGGGACCAGCTCGCCGCGCTCCAAAAGAGGCTTCGCCTTGCGGCCGAGTTCCGTTTCGCGCTGGATATTGTCGCGAAACATGTCCCCGGTCGAAAGGTGCGGCAACTGATACCGCTGCGCGATGCGCTGGGCTTGCGTCCCCTTGCCGGCCCCCGGCGGGCCCAGCAGGATCACAGCACGCCCCAGTCCCTGCAGAACGCCTACCGCGCCACGGTCAGCCGTAACGTCGGCCACGCAGCTTTCCCTTCTTCACAAATCCTTCGTAGTTCCGCATCACCAGTTGGGCCTCGATCTGCTGGACTGTATCCATCGCCACGCCAACGACGATCAATAGCGAGGTGCCGCCAAAATAGAAATTTACTTTCAACCCTTCCAGAACGAAGCGCCACATATGATTGTCAAACCACGTTCCGACAAGAGGCAAATGCTGGAGGTGAACGCCGGCCATGAGGAACTCCGGCAAGAGACAAACTGCCGCGAGGTAGACCCCACCTACGAATGTCAGCCGCCGGAGGACACGGTCAATATGTTCGGATGTGTTGCGCCCGGGACGTATGCCCGGGATGAATCCGCCGTACTTCCGCATATTGTCGGCAAGCTCGGTGGGATTGAAGACGATCCCGACATAGAAAAAGGCGAACAAGATAATCAGCGTGATGTAGACCAGGACATACGAGGGCTCGCCCCAGGCCAGGTTCGTGGCCAGCCAGTCGAAGGCCTTGAATTTCTTGCCCAGAAACAAATTAATGGTGCCCGGAAACGTGAGCAGAGAACTGGCGAAAATCGGCGGGATGACGCCGCCGGAATTGACCCGCAACGGGAGATAGGTCATCTGGCCGCCCATCATGCGGCGCCCCATTACGCGCTTGGCGTATTGCACGGGGATGCGCCTCTGCCCGCCCTCCACAAAGACGATCACGCCCACGACCGCGATCATCATGGCGACCAGCAAGAGCAACGCAAGGCCGGTAAACGGCCCCCATTGCGCCGTGCGGAACTTGTCGAAAAGATCGCCGACCGCTCGCGGAAGTCCGACCACGATTCCCGCAAAGATGATGAGCGACATCCCGTTGCCGACGCCGCGCTGGGTGATTTGCTCGCCGAGCCACATGATGAACGCGGAACCCGTCGTCAGCGTCAGGATCGTCATCAGCACGAAGGCGATTCCCGGGTTGTACACCAGGGGCTGATTGTTCGGCCCGCCGGTACGCATCAAGGTTTCCGCGATGGAAAACGATTGCACGACGCTGAGCAGGATCGTCAGGTAGCGCGTGTACTGCGTGATCTTGCGCCGGCCGAGTTCCCCTTCTTTTTGCAGCCGCTCGAGGTAAGGCCAGACCACCTGCATCAACTGCAGAATGATGGAAGCCGTGATGTAGGGCATGATGCCAAGCGCGAAAATCGTCAGGCGGCGGAAATTGCCGCCGCTGAAGAGGTCGATGACGCCGAGCACAGAGCCCTGATTCTGCGCGAAGAACTGCGCCAGAACGTCCGTATTGATTCCCGGCGTGGGCAGGAACGCGCCCAGGCGGTACACCCCCAGCATCGCCAGCGTAAACAAGAGACGCTTACGCAGGTCCGGAATGCGGAACATGTTGGCGAATGCTTCAAAAAACTGGTTCATGACAAAATCTCAGCCTTGCCACCGGCGCGAGTAATTTTCTCCTCGGCCGATTTGCTGAATTTGTGCGCCTGCACGGTGAGCGAATTCTTCAGCTCGCCGTCTCCCAAAACCTTGATCTCGGCGCGAACCTGGCGGATGAGTCCGGACCCGATCAGAAGGTCGGGAGTCACCGTCGTGCCCGCCGGGAAAATGTCCAGGGACTCCACATTCACGACAGCATATTCGATGCGCGTCGGATTATGAAATCCGCGCTTCGGTATCCGGCGGCGGAGCGGCATCTGTCCGCCCTCGAAACCGGCGCGGCGCGAATAGCCCTTGCGCGATTTCTGTCCCTTGTTGCCTTTGCCCGCCGTCTTGCCGAGCTTCGAGCCGATCCCTCGTCCCACGCGCACCTTGCGGTGCCGCGATCCGCGCGGCGGCTTCAAATTGGAAAGGTTCACAGCCATGTTGTCCTCAATGAGCGATTCCCAAGCAATGCGTCCATCTTACAGTTACTCTTCCACGACCACCAGATGCCGGACCTTGAGTATCATCCCGCGAGTGGCGGGCGTATCGGCGCGCTCGACGACCTGGTTCATCCGGCGGAATCCCAAGCCGCGAATCGTCTGCCGCATGCCCTTCGGGCAGGCGATGAAACTTCGCACCCACTTGATTTTCAGCATTCCCGATGTTTTTTTGGCCATAGCTCGTGACCGTCCCGGCGCACTCAGCGCGTGAGTTCCTCGACCGTCTTCGACCGCAGTTCCGCGACCTTGGCGATGTCTTTCAAGCGCAAGAGCGCGTCGAACGTGGCCTTGATGACGTTATGCGGGTTCGACGTGCCGATGGATTTCGTCAGCACGTTGGAAATTCCCGCAACCTCCATCACGGCGCGCACCGGACCTCCGGCAATTATTCCGGTCCCTTCGGGCGCCGGCTTCAGCATCACTTGCCCCGAGCCATAGAGTCCGAGGACCTGGTGCGGAATCGTCGTGCCCTTCAAATTCAAGTGAATCAAATTTTTCTTGGCTTGCTCGATTGCCTTGCGGATGGCCATGGGCACTTCGCGCGCCTTGCCCATGCCGAAACCAGCGTTGCCATTCTGGTCCCCGACCACGACCAGGGCCGAAAAACTGAGGTTCTTGCCGCCCTTGACGACCTTGGTCACGCGCTGGATGGCCACGACCTGGTCCTTCAAGCTGTTGGCGTTGACCTCGATGTTTCGCCGGACCGCCAGTGTTTCCCTGAGAATGTGTTTGGACATAAGTTTTTTATGGCAGGCTGTACGGACAGCCCGCACCCGTTAAAATTTCAACCCCGCTTCCCGGGCCGCCGCGGCCAGGGCTTCCACACGGCCGTGGTACATGTATCCGCCGCGATCGAACACTACCTGTTCGATCCCGGCCGCGCGGGCGCGCTCGGCAATCTTTTTTCCAATCACTTTCGCCGCCGCCACGTTGTTGCCTCCCTTGAGTTCCTTGCGCGTTTCCTTGTCAATCGAACTCGCCGAGACAAGCGTGCGTCCGCTGCGGTCTTCAATGACCTGCGCGTAGATGTGCCCGTTCGAGCGGTACACCGAAAGACGCGGCCGCTCGGGCGTGCCGGTCACGCGGGTGCGCACGCGCAAATGAATCCGGCGGCGATGCGCGTCGCGAGAAAGTTTTCGGACTGGTTCCGTTGCCACGATGTTCTCCTTCTTCTCTTTCAAGCGTGCTTCACAAAAAGCCCGCGTCCGGTCTAGGCGCCCGTCTTCGTGGCGGCGCCCGCTTTTCCAGCCTTCTTCTTCAAGCGCTCGCCGGTAATGCGAATGCCTTTTTGCTTGTACGGATCGGGCGGCCGCAAGCCCCGAATATTCGCGCAGACCTGACCGACTTTGCCGCGGTCGGCCCCCGACACGGTCAGGTGCGTCTGCTTTTCCACGGTCACCTGGATTCCCTCGGGAATCTGGAATTCCACGGGATGCGAATAGCCGAGCGCGAAGCTGACCATTTTTCCTTTTAGCTCGGCGCGGTATCCGACTCCGACGATGTCCATTTCCTTCTTGAATCCCGTCGTGACGCCTGTCACTGCATTCGCCACCAGGGCGCGCGCGAGACCATGCAGCGCCGCCTGATCGTCGTTCTGGCGGATGGCGTGCAATTCGGCGCCTTTCTGCTCGAGGGTAATTCCCCGGGGAAGGTTCACGCTCATCTTGCCCTTTGGCCCCTGCACGTCAATGGAACCCGGCGCGAGCTGGATCTTCACGCCCGCGGGCACGGCAATCGGTTTTCTTCCAATTCGCGACATAGCTCGATGACTCTCCTGCCGTCTGCTACTGAATTTTTACCAGACCTCGGCCAACACTTCCCCGCCCACATGCGCTTTTCGCGCGGCGCGGCCGGTCATTACGCCCTTGGGTGTGGTCATGATACTGATGCCCATCCCGCCGACGACGGGCCGGATTCCGCTGGAGCCGAGATAGCGGCGGCTGCCGGGTTTCGAGACGCGCTTCAGGTCGGTAATCACGCTGCGCTTGTCCGGCGTGTATTTCAAAAACAGCCGCAACGTTTTGCGCGTCTTGTTTTCCTCGATCAGCTTGTAGGTCGAGATGTAGCCTTCTTCCTTCAGGATGCGGGCCACTTCGACCTTCAATTTCGAGGTGGGGATGTCCACGCGCGCGTGGCGGGCCTTGGCCGCGTTGCGAATCCGCGTCAGCAAATCAGAAATGGGATCGGTTTGCATAATTTTTTGTCGGCGCTCCTACCAGCTGGCCTTCACGACTCCGGGAATTTCCCCGAGCAGCGCGTGTCCGCGGAAGCAGATGCGGCACATTTGAAATTTACGAAGGTATCCGCGCGGGCGGCCGCACAGGCGGCAGCGGTTGCGCACGCGAATCTTGAATTTCGGCTTCCTGCGCATCTTGGCAAATTGCGAGCTTCGAGCCATCGTTTCTCCTCTAATTCCTTCCGGTATCGCCCTGCGCGCGCAGCGGCACGCCCAGCAGCTTCAAAAGTTCGCGGCCTTCCTCGTCGTTCCTGGCCGTGGTCGTCAGCGTGATGTTCAGCCCCTTGATCTTGTCGACCCGCGTGTAGTCGATCTCGGGGAACACCAGCTGGTCGCGCAGGCCCATGGTGTAATTGCCGCGCCCGTCAAACGCGTTCGGCGGCAGGCCCCGGAAATCGCGCACGCGCGGCAGAACCACGTTGCACAGCCGGTCCAGGAATTCGTACATGCGGTCGCCGCGCAGCGTGACGCAGCAGCCGATGGGCATGCCCTTGCGAATCTTGAAATTCGCGATGGATTTCTTGGCGCGGGTCACGATGGGCTTCTGCCCGGCAATCTGGCCGAGTTCGACCACCGCAACGTCCAGCAGCTTGACGTTCTGGCTGGCCTCGCCCATGCCGATGTTCACGGTCACCTTCGCGACCCTCGGCACCGACATCGGATTCTTCCGCCCAAAGCGCTTCAACAGCGCGGGGACCACTTCCTTGCGATAGCGTTCGTGCATTCGGCTCATCATTTTCAGTCTCTATCCGGTCCAGTCTCTGCCTGGTTCAGTCTCTTTCCGTTTCCGTTTCTTTACGCCCTTTTTTTCCTGGTTACTTCTCAAGCGTGTTGCCGCAACGGCGGCAGACGCGTTCCTTGGTTCCGTCGGGCAAAACTTTGTGGCCGATCCGCGTGCCCTTATTGCATGCGGGGCACAGCAGCTGAACGTTCGAGATTGGCAGTGTCCCTTCTTTATCGACGATGCCGCCCTTCACGTTCTGCGACGGGTTGGGACGCGTGTGCCGCTTGATCATGCCCGCGTGCTCCACCATGACGGTCCGCGATCCTGGATTCACCGCGAGAACGCGGCCTGTTTTTCCGCGATCGCGCCCGGTCATCACGCGCACCTGATCGCCCCGCTTAATTCCCGCCGCGGTTGGCGCGATTTCCATCCGTTTTCTGACAGGCATTACCAGACCTCCGGCGCGAGCGAAACAATCTTCGCGAAATTCTTTTCGCGCAATTCGCGCGCGACCGGCCCGAAGACGCGCGTGCCGACCGGTTCGTTCGCGTCATTGATCAGCACCGCCGCGTTATCGTCAAACCGGATGTAGGTGCCGTCCTTGCGGCGATGCTCCTTGCGGGTGCGCACCACCACGGCCTTCACCACCGAGCCCTTCTTGACCGCGCTGTCCGGCGCCGCTTCCTTCACCGCCGCGGTGATCACATCGCCGAGGCCCGCGCGGCTGCCCGCATCGCCGCCCAGCGGCAAAATACAAGTGATCTGGCGCGCGCCTGAATTGTCGGCCACCGTTAGCCAGCTTCGCATCTGAATCATGGCTGTTGTCCTCTAAATGGCGGGCTCGTCGCCGCGGCGACTGCCCGCGCCCGCAATTCTCTCGCGCCGGTTATACGGCCCGCTTGCTGCGCGTCACGACTTCGGCGAGCCGCCAGCGTTTCAGCTTGGAAAGCGGCCGCGTTTCCACGATTCGCACCGTGTCGCCCTGCTTCGCCTTGCGCTCTTCATCATGGGCGTAAAATTTCTTCGAGACCCGAATGACGCGGTGGTACAGCTTGTGCTGCACCATGCGCGTGACCTTCACGATAATCGTTTTTTCCATCTTCGCGCTGGTCACGACGCCGGTCACTTCCTGGCGTTCGTGGCGAGCGGGCGCCGGTGCGGCTGCGGTTTCGCTAACCATTTGCTTTCCTCAATTCGCGCTCGCGCAACAGAGTCTTGACGCGGGCCAGATCCTTCCGCGCCGATCGCAGCTTGGTGACAGCCTCGGCCTGCCCGGTCGAGAGCTGAAATCGCAGCCGGAATACCTGCTCGGCCAGCTCGTTCTGCCGCTCGTTGAGCTCGGCCGTATCCTGATCGCGCAATTTTTCGATTCGCTTCGGCATCAGAGCGCTCCTGCGCGGCTGACGAAGCGCGTGCGAATCGGCAGCTTGTGCGCCGCCAGCTCCATCGCTTCCTGCGCCGTGGCCAGGTCCACGCCGGCCATCTCAAACATGACGCGGCCGGGCTTCACCACCGCCACCCACTTTTCCGGCGCTCCCTTGCCCTTGCCCATGCGGGTTTCCGCAGGCTTCTTGGTGAACGGCTTGTCCGGAAAAATTCGGATCCACAGTTTTCCGCCGCGCTTGATGAACCGGGTGATGGCCACGCGCGAGGCTTCGATCTGCCGGTCGGTGATCCATGCGGGTTCGAGCGCCTTCAGTCCGTAATCGCCGAACGAAAGATCGCTGCCGCGCCAGGCTTTTCCGGCGCGCCGCCCGCGCTGCTGTTTCCGGTACTTCACTTTCTTTGGCATTAACATCGTCGTCGTCCCTCAAGCCTTTTGGCGGATCGTCTGCGCGCAACTCCCGCCGTTCGCCGTTATACGGCCACTGCCTGCGCTTCCGGCTTCTTCACGCCGCGCTGGGGAACGTTCTCCCCCTGGTAAATCCAGCACTTCACGCCGATGACTCCGTACGTCGTGTGAGCTTCGGCGGTGCCGTAGTCGATGTCAGCGCGCAGGGTTTGCAGCGGCAACCGGCCCTGCAAGTACCATTCCTTGCGTGCGATTTCCGCCCCGTTCAGGCGCCCGGCCACGCGAATCTTGATTCCCTTGCAGCCAAAGCGCAGCGCGGAATCGACAGCCTTGCGCATGGCCCGGCGAAAGGCGACGCGCTTTTCCAGTTGCAAGGCGATCGACTCGGCGACGAGCGTGGCGTCCAGTTCCGGCCGGTGCACTTCCTGGATGTCGATATGCACTTCGCGCTTGGTGCGCTTCTGGATTTCGCCCTTGAGCTTGTCGATTTCCGCGCCCTTGCGCCCGATGATGATTCCGGGGCGCGCGGTGAAGAGGCGCACGACCAGCTTGTTCGCGGCGCGCTCGATATCAATCGAGCTGATCCCGGCCGATTTCAGGCGGTCCTTCAACGTTTCCCGCAGCTTCACGTCTTCGTGCAGCAGGTCGGCGTAATCGCGGTCGGCGTACCACCGCGACTTCCAGGGCTTGTTGTAGCCGAGGCGAAATCCGTATGGATGTGTCTTCTGTCCCAAGGTTTCCTCCGCTACTTCTTCGACGGCCTGCGGGCCGGCTTTTTCTTTCCGGCCAGCGCCTGGCGGGCCTTCTTGACCGCGCCGGCGACGCCCTTCTGCGATTCGGCTTCCGCCGTGGCCGCGGCGACGCGCTCGCGCGCGGCGACGTGATGCTCGGCGACGCCCACGACGATGTGCGCCGTGCGGCGCTGGTAACGGAACGCGCGGCCCATCGGCGCCGGGCGCAGCCTCTTCCAGCGCGAGCCTTCGTTCACGTAGCAGTTCGATACGAACAAGTGGTCGACGTCGAGCGACGCGCCGGCGTCTTCCGCCTTGCGCTCGGCGTTGGCAATCGCGCTGCGAAGAACTTTTTCCACGTCACGCGACGCCCGCTTCATGGTGAAGCGCAAAATCTGCAGGGCATCTTCGGCGCGCCGCCCGCGAATCAGGTCGACGACCAGGCGAACTTTTTGCGGCGACATGCGCACGTGCCGCGCCATCGCGACTGCTTCAATTGCCGGGGCGTGCAAAGTTTCGTTGGCCATGGGTTATGACTTCGGCGCTGCCGGCGCGCCGCCTCCGGCTGGTGCCGTTCCGCCCGCCGCTGGGGCAGCGCCCGGCGCTCCTGGCGCTCCCGCTACTCCCGCGGCGCGTTCAAGGGCCGCCTTCACCGCGTGGCCTTTGAAGGTGCGCGTGGGAGCGAATTCGCCGAGCTTGTGACCGATCATTTGCTCGGTGACGTAGACGGGAATGAATTTCCTGCCATTGTGCACGGCGATGGTGTGGCCGATCATGTCCGGAAGAATCGTCGACCGGCGCGACCACGTCTTGATCACTTTCTTTTCGTTGCGCGCGTTCATCCCTTCCACCTTGATACGCAGGTGGTCGTCGATGAACGGGCCTTTTTTTAGCGAACGTGCCATTGTTTCTCCCTACGCTTCGGCTCTGCTTCTTCTTCGCCTATTTATTCTTCCACCCGGCGGCACTTGACCCACTGCGCGCGCCGCAATTTGCGGAATCCCCGCACGGGGCCGGGAACGCGGTGCGACACCGGACAGAACGGGCACACAAACCGGGTGCCCTGCGCGTTCGGCGTCTTTTCCACGGTGACCGCCCATCCCGGCTTGCACAGCCGGTACAGCACCTGCACCGGAACCACGGGTGCAAAGCGGCTGACGGGCTTGGCCGGCTTTGCCGCCGGACGCGCCGTGCGCGCGGGTTTGCGCGTCCGCGCCACCCGGCGTGCCGCTGGTCGTGATCGTCTCGTTCGTGATGCGCTCATCATAGTTGTCTCGACTTCCCCTCAAATACCCGCCGCGCCAGGCTGAGTATTTTTGCTTCTGGTCCAAATTTTGCCAACGCCGTTTACGGCTTCCTACGCTGCACAATCTGGCGATCCGAGCGCCGGTTGTGGCGCGTCTTCGCGCCCAGGGTCGAAAATCCCCACGGCGTTTGCGGATGGTTGCCCTTCACGCGCCCCTCGCCGCCGCCGTGCGGGTGGTCGACCGGGTTCATCGCCACGCCGCGCACCGTCGGCCTGCGTCCGTGCCAGCGCGTCCGCCCGGCCTTGCCATACGTCACGTTTTCGTGGTCGAGGTTGCCGACCTGGCCAATCGTCGCCATGCAATCGAGCGAAAATTTTCGGACTTCTCCCGACGGCAGCTTGACGAGGGCGATTTCTCCCTCTTTGCTCAACAGTTGCGCCGAGCCGCCCGCCGCGCGCACGAGCTGCGCGCCCTTGCCGGGCTGCAATTCAAGGTTGTGCAACTGCGTTCCGGGAGGGATGGCCCGGATGGCCATCGCGTTTCCCGGCAAAATGTCCGCGCCTTCGCCCGTCTGCACCGTCATTCCCACTTCGAGGCCGATGGGATGCAGAATGTAGCGCTTCTCTCCGTCGGCATAGTGCAGCAGCGCCAGCCGCGCCGAGCGGTTCGGGTCATACTCGATGGCCGCGACCCGGGCGGGAATGCCCTTCTTCTCGCGGCGAAAATCGATCGAGCGGTATTGCTTCTTGTGCCCGCCGCCGCGATGCCAGATGGTGATCTCGCCGTGCGCGTTTCGTCCGCCCGTGCGATTTTTCGGCTCGACCAGCGCCTTCTCGGGCGTCTGCTTGGTGATTTCGCTCTTATCGAGCATCGTGATAAAGCGCCGCGATGCGGTGTACGGATTGAACGTTTTCAGTGCCATAACATTAACTCTCTTCCTCTTACTCGGCGGGCTCAAAGCAGAGCTCGCGCCCGAGGCACGCTCCGCGGGCCCCAGCCTGCGGGCCCCGTTCTTAAGATAAGGGGCGCCCGCCGCCAAAACCCCGGGCTACACTACAAATTGTCCGCGTACTCGATCATCTTCTCGCCAACCGCCAGCTTGACGTACGCCTTCTTCCAGTCCCGCCGGTGGCCTTCGGCGCGGCCGCGGCGCCGAAATTTTCCGTGAAAAATCGCCGTGCGCACGCCCGCCACCTTCACTTTGAAAATTTTCTGGACGGCTTCCTTGATCTGCGTCTTCGTCGCGGCAGTCGCCACCTCGAACACCACCGTGTGCTGGGTCTCTTTCACGCCAAGACCCTTCTCGGTGATGATCGGCCGCCGAATCACTTGAAATGCGCTGATGCTCATGGCCTCGTCCTTCGCTCGAATCCCGCGTTTACGTGCCGGGCGTTATTTCTTGCCCTTGCTCTTTGCTTTGGCGGCCGGTTTTTTCGCCGCCGCTTTCTTTGCCGGCGCCTTCTTTTCCTTGGCCGCGGGCTTTGCTGCCTTGGCGGGCTCGGCCGGCTTTGCCGCTTCGATAGTGACCATATCCGCGGCAGGCGCTGCGCTGCGCGGGCCAAGTCCCAGCGTTTCGCCGAGCCGCACCGCCGCGTCCTTCGAGAGATACAAACGGTCATGCCGAAGCAAATCGTAGGGCTGCAAGGCATGCGGCGCGACGAGCTTCACGCCTTCGAGATTGCGGCTGGCGAGTTCCAGATTGCGGTTCGCCGCGATCTCCACCAAAAGCATTGTTTTCGTCGCGCCGTCGAGGCGGCCGAGCGCCTCACGGAACGGCTTGGTCTTGTGCGATTCCAGTTGCCAGGCGTCCACCACGGTCAGCTTCTCGTCGGCCAGCTTGGCCGAGAGCGCCGAGCGCAGCGCGCCCAGAACCATCTTATGCGGCAGCCGGTAGGCGTAGCTGCGCGGCACCGGACCGTGCACCGTGCCGCCCTTGCGCCAGAGCGAGCTGCGAATCGAGCCGACGCGCGCTCGGCCCGTGCCCTTCTGCTTCCAGAGCTTTTTGCCCGAGCCCGAAACTTCGCCGCGGCCCTTGGTCTTGTGCGTTCCCGCGCGCTGCGCCGCCTGATACCAGCGCACTGTTTCGTGCAGCAGGTTCGGGTTCACCTTCGCGCGGAACACGGCGTCGGGAAGATCGATCTGCCCGACGTTCTTGCCTTCCAGATTCTTGATGTCCACTACCGCCATCGTCGTCGCGTCCTTAAACGTTCTCTACAAACTTTCTTTCGCTACTTCGCCTTGCGTGCCTTGCGAATCAAGCAGTACGTGCCCACCGGACCCGGCACGGAGCCAAACACGAGGAGCAGGTTCTCGTCCGTGTCCACTTTCACGACGCGCAGGTTTTTTGCGGTCACGCGCGAGTTTCCCATGTGCCCGGGAAAATGCTGCCCCGGCCAGACCCGCGACGGAAACGAGCTTCCGCCAATGCCGCCCGGGGCGCGATGGTGCATCGATCCGTGCGTCTCGTCGCCTCCGCGGTAGTGCCAGCGCTTGACGCCGCCTGCGAATCCCTTGCCCTTGCTGATGCCGGTCACATCCACGAGTTCGCCCGGCGTGAAGCGGTCGACCAGCACGCGGTCGCCGATCTTGGTTTCATCGGCGGAATCCTCGAGGCGCACTTCGCCGAGGCGGCGCATCGGCGCGGCATCGGCCTTCTTGAAGTGCCCGGCCATGGGCTTTGTGACGCGCTGCGGCTTGATGAATTCGACAAGTCCCAGTTGCGCGGCGTCGTAGCCGTCTTTTTCCTTGGTGCGCCGCTGCACGACGACGCAGGGGCCGGCCTGGAGCACCGTGCAGCCCACCGCCTGGCCGTCGTCGGTGAAGACCTGAGCCATGCCCAGCTTGATTCCGAGTATTCCGTTCACAGCCATCGAAGTTGCCCTGCCTCTTCTTTCTTTCCCGCCTCTTTGCTTTTCAAGCCTTTGGTTCTTCTTATTTCCAGCTTCTAACTTCCAACTTCCAGCCCTACTTGCCGCCGTGCTCGCGGCCGAAGGCCTTGATTTCCACGTCCACCCCGGGCGGCAGATCGAGCTTCATGAGCGCGTCCACCGTGTCCGGCGTGGGCTCGAGAATATCGATCAGGCGCTTGTGCGTGCGCATTTCAAACTGCTCGCGCGATTTCTTGTCCACGTGCGGCGAGCGCAGCACCGTCCACCGGTTGATCGTGGTGGGCAGGGGAATCGGTCCGGCGACGTTCGCGCCGGTGCGCTTGGCGGTCTCGACAATCTCGCGCGTCGACTGGTCGAGAATTCGGTGATCGTAGGCCTTCAAACGGATGCGAATTTTTTCTCCGGCTGGCATAAATTATTCGACAATCTCCGTAACCGCTCCGGCGCCGACGGTGTGGCCGCCTTCGCGGATCGCGAAGCGCAGCCCCTTCTCCAAAGCCACCGGCGTGATCAAGCTGATTTCCGCGCTTACATTGTCCCCGGGCATCACCATCTCCACGCCCGTCGGCAGCTTTACATCTCCCGTCACATCGGTCGTGCGGAAGTAAAACTGCGGACGGTAGCCCGTGAAGAACGGCGTGTGCCGCCCGCCTTCTTCCTTCGTCAACACGTACGCTTCCGCCTTGAACTTCGTGTGCGGCGTGATCGACGCCGGCTTGGCCAGCACCTGCCCGCGCTCCACTTCTTCCTTTTCCGTCCCGCGCAGCAGGAGTCCCACGTTATCTCCCGCCATGCCTTCATCGAGCAGTTTCCGGAACATCTCGATTCCCGTCACCACCCGCTTCATCGTCGGGCGGAAGCCCACAATCTCCACTTCCTCGCCCACCTTCACCTTGCCGCGCTCCACGCGCCCCGTCACCACCGTTCCGCGCCCCGAAATCGAAAATATATCCTCGATCGGCATCGCGAACGGCTTGTCCACATCCCGCACCGGCTGCGGGATGTACTTGTCCACCGCTTCCATCAGCGCATCAATCTGCTTTTCCCACTTCTCTTCGCCGTTCAACGCCCCGAGCGCCGAGCCTCGGATCACCGGTATCTCGTCCCCGGGAAACTGGTACAGCTTCAACAGCTCGCGTACTTCGAGTTCGACAAGCTCGAGCAGTTCCGGATCTTCCACCGCGTCGCACTTGTTCATGAACACCACGATCGACGGCACGCCTACTTGCCTTGCGAGCAGAATGTGCTCCCGCGTCTGCGGCATCGGCCCGTCCGTCGCCGCCACCACCAGAATCGCCCCGTCCATCTGCGCCGCGCCCGTGATCATGTTCTTCACGTAGTCCGCGTGCCCCGGGCAGTCGATGTGCGCGTAGTGACGGTTCGCCGTCTCGTACTCCACGTGCGACACCGCAATGGTGATCCCGCGCTCGCGTTCCTCGGGCGCGTTGTCGATCGAATCAAACGCCCGGAACGCCACCTTCGGGTTGTGCTTCGAGAGCACCTTGGTGATCGCCGCCGTCAGCGTCGTCTTGCCGTGATCGATGTGCCCAATCGTCCCGATATTCAGGTGCGGCTTGGTTCGCTCGAATTTTTCCTTCGCCATTGCTCTGTCCGCTCCTCAGCGTGTGCGTTCGCTCGTGCGTCCGTTGGAATCCGAATGCTATTGGCCCGAAAATCGTTTTGCTTCGCCGCTAGCGAGTCGCCCTTCCGGTCGTCTTCGAGATGACTTCCTCGGCCACCGACGTCGGGGCTTCCGCATAGTGCGAGAAATGCATGCTAAAGCTGGCGCGGCCCTGCGTGCGGCTGCGCACATCGGTGGCATACCCGAACATCTCGGCGAGCGGCACCTCGACGCGAATGATGTTCGCTCCGCCGCGGCTCTCGGTCCCCTGAATCTGGCAGCGCCGCGAATTCAAGTCCCCGAATACTTGCGGCATGTACTCTTCGGGGGTAACCACTTCCACCTTCATGATCGGCTCGAGCAGCACCGGATGAGCCTTGCCGCAGGCTTCCTTGAACGCCATCGAGCCTGCAATCTTGAACGCCATTTCGGAGCTGTCCACATCGTGGTAGCTGCCGTCGATCAGCAGGACGGCGATGTCCACCATTTCGTAGCCCGCGAGGATGCCGTTTTCCATGGCTTCGCGGATGCCCGCGTCGATCGGGGCAATAAATTCCTTGGGAATCGAGCCGCCCACGATCTTGTCAATGAACAGCATGCGGTGCTCTTTGTCAAAGCGCCATTTGCCGCCCGAGCCGCCGACTTGTTTGGCCAAGACGTCCAGCTCATCGGTCGACATCTCATGCATGTTTTCGTGTTCCGAGGAAGGCAGCGGAAGGACTTCGATCTCGCAGTGGCCGTATTGGCCGCGGCCGCCGGTCTGCTTGATGTATTTGCCTTCGGCTTTCGCCCTCTTGCGAATCGTTTCGCGATAGGCGACTTGCGGGCGTCCCACGCTGGCCTGCACGCCAAACTCGCGCATCATGCGGTCCACGATGATTTCCAGATGCAATTCGCCCATGCCGGAAATAATGGTCTGTCCCGTGTCCGGATCGCTGTGCACGCGGAACGTCGGATCTTCCTGCGCCAGCTTCTGCATGGCGTTGCCCAGCTTGTCCTGATCGGCCTTGGTCTTGGGCTCGATCGCGACCGAGATCACCGGCGCGGGGAACACGATGTTTTCGAGAACCACGGCTTTGTCTTCATCGCACAGCGTGTCGCCGGTGGTCACGCTCTTCAGGCCCACGCACGCGGCAATATCGCCCGCGTAAATGGCGTCGATTTCTTCGCGCTTGTTGGCGTGCATCCGCAAGAGCCGCCCGATGCGCTCGCGCGTGGCCTTGGTGGAGTTGTAGACGTAGCTGCCCGCCTTCAGAACGCCGGAATACACGCGGATGTAGGTCACGTGTCCGACGAACGGATCGGACATGATCTTGAACGCCAGCGCCGAAAACGGCTCGCTATCGCTCGCGCGCCGCAGCACCACTTCGTCGTTGGCGGTCGTGCCCTCGACAGGCGGAACATCCAGCGGCGAAGGCAAGTAGTCCACCACCGCATCGAGCAGCGGCTGAATCCCCTTGTTCTTGAACGCCGAGCCGGCCAGCACGGGAACGAGCTTCAGCGCAATTGTCGAACGGCGAATGGAAGCGCGAAGCTCACTCGCCGAAATCTTTTCGCCGTTCAGGAATTTTTCGACCAAGGAGTCATCGTGCTCGGCGATGTATTCGACCGACTTTTCCCGATGCTCTTTGTAATACGTCTCATCCAATGCCGAAAACTTGAGCGCGGCGGCGACATCCGGACGGGCCGCGAGAAACGCCGGGTCCCACAGCTTGGCGACGTCAAAGACTTCAAATTTTGCGCCCAGAGTTTCCTCGAGCCAGATGATCGCCTTTTCTTCCAGGAAATCGATGACCCCGATGAAAACATCTTCTTTGCCGATGGGGCACTGAATCGCCACCGGGTGGGCGGCCAGACGCTGGCGCATGGTCTTGATGGCGCCCTCGAAGTCCGCCCCGGGACGGTCCATCTTGTTGATGAACGCAAGCCGCGGGACGTGATACTTATCCGCCTGGCGCCAGACGGTTTCCGATTGCGGCTGCACGCCGTGGACGGCGTCAAAAATCGCGACCGCGCCGTCGAGCACGCGCAGAGAGCGCTCGACTTCCACGGTGAAATCCACGTGGCCGGGCGTGTCGATAATGTTGACGAGAAAATCGGTGCCGTTGCGCTTCCAGGAAGCGGTCGTCGCGGCCGACGTGATCGTGATGCCGCGCTCGCGCTCCTGTTCCATCCAGTCCATCGTGGCCGTGCCTTCGTCGACCGACCCGATCTTATAAGTCACACCCGTATAGAACAGGATGCGCTCGGTCGACGTGGTCTTCCCGGCGTCGATGTGCGCCATGATCCCAATATTGCGTGTTTCCGCGAGTTGTGCTTTACGTGCCATATCTGGATTACCGCGACTTTCTCCCCTGAGCCTGCTAAACCACCCTAATCCCGTTACTGCCTGGCGTGAGAAAACTTAAGAACCAGCCCGCTTACCAGCGATAGTGCGCGAAGGCCTTGTTGGCTTCGGCCATGCGGTGCACGTCTTCCTTCTTTTTCATCGCGCCGCCGCGAGCGTTGGCGGCATCCATCAGTTCCTCGGCCAGCTTGTCGGTCATCGTCTTGCCCGAGCGCGTGCGCGCGTAGAGCAGCAGCCAGCGGATGGCGAGCGATTGCCGGCGGAACGGATTCACCTCGACCGGAACCTGGTAGTTCGCGCCGCCCACGCGCCGGGTCTTCACTTCCAGCACGGGCTTGACGTTCTCAATGGCTTTCTTGAACGTCGCCAGCGCATCGCCGTTTGTTTTCTGGCCGATCTGTTCCATGGCGCCGTAGAAAATCCGCTGCGCCGTCGAGCGCTTGCCATCCCACATCATCGAATTGATGAACTTCTGCACCAGGTCGCTGCCGAACACGGAATCGGTGGTGACCTCGCGCCGTGGAACGAATCCTTTACGGGGCATTCGCTTCTTCTCCTCGTTTCCGCTCTTCTACTTGGCCGCGGCTTTGGGCCGCTTGGCGCCATATTTCGAGCGCCCCTGCTTGCGGTTCTCCACGCCGGCGGCGTCGAGCGTTCCGCGAATAATGTGATAGCGCACGCCGGGAAGATCCTTCACGCGGCCGCCGCGCACGAGCACGATCGAGTGCTCCTGCAGGTTGTGGCCGATCCCGGGAATGTAGGTCGTGACTTCGATGCTGTTGGTCAGACGGGCGCGCGCCACTTTTCGCAGCGCGGAATTGGGTTTCTTGGGCGTCTGCGTGTACACGCGAATGCATACGCCGCGCTTTTCCGGACATCCCTGCAGCGCAGGAGACTTCGTCTTGGTCCGGATCTGATCGCGCCCGGATCGTACCAGTTGTGCGAACGTCGGCACGGCTCTCCCTCAAACGAGCTAGATTTCACTTCACTTTCCACAGTGCGGATTTCCGCCATGCGGCGTGTCGTGGAGTTCAGTTAACGAAAGGGTACAGTGGCGACTCCGGAGAAACCCGACAACAAGCTCCGCACTACTCCCAGTGAGCAGATTCTACTTTCTGGTCGAAGCGGAGAGGGTTACTCGGCTTTGCGGGGCTGGCGCCCCATTCCGGCCGCTCTTCTTGTCCCGTTCCGTCGCGCTTTGTTCCGGGACGCGAAGACTATCCCTTTCACTACAGGGCAAAACAATCCCTGACGAAGCGGCAAGTATAGGTAAAAGGGAGGGCTATGTCAAATGCAAATCCGGC
>CAVYHH010000023.1:0-311760 GCA_963768275.1 uncultured Acidobacteriota bacterium | reverse complement strand
GATGGGCGCGCGCATGAACCAGGTTTCTGGATCCTCCGCTCTGGATGGGCGACTCCATCGGCAAGTGGGAGGGCGATACCCTGGTCATCGACGTGATCGGTTCCAACTACAAGACTTGGCTGGATCGAGCCGGCCATCTGCATAGCGAAGCGCTGCACGTCACCGAGCGGATACGGCGCGTCAGCCACGACACCCTCAGCGATGAAATTACGATTGAGGATCCAAAGGGCGTACACCAAGCCCTCTATGACAAACGGGCTTCCAATTGCAGCCGGGCCTGAGTCTTGGCTGGGAAGGCATGTGCGAGCAGGAAAAACTAGTAGACCGCCTATAAGACCGGAGTTGCTGATTTGCGAAATTATTTAACTTATTCGGTTCTATTGGCAGCGGCACCGGGGCCTTCCGTTGGTGATGTTTGGCCAATGGGCGGGGAGCCAAAACCGGCGCCATCGCAAATGGCGGGAGGACAGCCCAAAACGGGTCCACGATTTGTCCGGACTTGGGGAGCCGCCCGCCCGTCGGCGAACTTCGGAAAAGCGTTTATGGCAACGATGATGGGGGCTGGTGGAATTACACGCTTCGAGGAGAAGACCTTTCCTGACTCCCTGGCGTGGCGAAATTCGAAGCTAACAAACCCTCCTTCGGCCGTACAGGAAGAAAGATTCGACGATCTGGCCTACGGCTGTTTCCCGCCGAGTGCTCTCGAGTCTATGCCGCCATCGCCGCCGGGATGCAGATCATTCAGCAGCCCAACGCTCATGCTCTTTGGGCAGAATGTGCGCCAAATCTACACAGATGGACGGCAGCATCCCAAGGACCTGCATCCGCTGTGGATGGGCCATTCGATTGGAAGTTGGGAGGGAGACACGTTCGTCGTCGACACTGTCGGTATCGATGACCGAACCTGGATTGACCGGATGGGGCATCCACATAGCGATGCGCTGCACTTCGTGGAGCGTTTCCGCCGCGTCCTCCAATACGCTGGAACTGGAGATGACGATCAACTATCCGAAGGCCTACGCGGCGCCCTGGATGGCGAAGAAAGTTTTCCAGTTCCGGCCGCGAGCGCGCGCGCCGGCGGGGAGCCTGCGAGGATATTTTCATCAACGAGGCGTTTGGACTGAGGCCGATGTTACCCTCGAGGGATTGATTTTACTGACTGCTTAGTTTTCTAGTGTACCACAATGGAGCTTCGAATGCGTCGCCTATTCTTTTCGCTGATGATCCTGCGGCCACGCTCGCACTCTCTTTCGCTGCCCTCGCTCAATCGGACGAACCGTCCGATGCAACCCAGCAGGGACCGGGAAAGGGCCAGAACGCAATTCCAGTTAAGAGTCTGTCTGGAACTTGGGCGTTACGAGCGCCGCGAGGCGTGCCTTGGTACCACTATGCCTTGATCGGGGAGGAACCTCCCATGACTCCTTGGGCAGAAGAGAAATTCAAAGCCAACAAGCCCTCGTTCGGCCCGCACCCAGTGGAACAATCGAATGATCCCGCTTACAGCTGCCTCCCGAACGGCGTTCCCCGCATTTATGCAGCCGTTCAGGCGGCGTTCCAAATCGTCGAGTTGCCGGACCGCATGCTGATGTTCATCGGTCGCAGCATACGCCAAATCTACACCGACGGGCGTACGCACCCTGCGGATCTTCAGCCCACGTGGATGGGGCACTCGGTCGGCAAGTGGGATGGCGATACATTCGTCATCGATACAGTCGGTATCAGCGATATCAATTGGCTCGATCGCATGGGCCACCCGCACAGCGACAAGCTGCACCTCATCGAGCGTTTCCGGCGCGTGGACGACAAGACCCTGCAGCTCAACCTCACGATCGACGACCCGATCGCCTACACTAAGACCTGGGATGCGACGCCTAGAACGTTCCGCATCAGGCCGGACGCCCGCGCGGGGGAAGCGATTTGCGAGGACATGTTTGAAAACGAAGCCTTTGGACTCCACCCCGTTTTGCCCTCCATGCAGTGAACGCTCCACTTGGAGCGCGAGGCATCTTTCTGCATTCCATGCTGGCGAAACACCCGAATTTTCCACTCGCCACGAGATTCAAAAAAGAAATACATTGACATCCAGCTCAAACAGGTGCTAAACACGCGCTCATAGAGGGTGTATCCACAGGCCAGATTTTCAACCGATGTTTAAAAAGGGGTGGCATATGAACCTTTCCGTGCTCTGCGTGTCATGGCGTGGAAGTATTGCGAATGCTGCAAAAGTTTTGGCTTCAATGGTCGGGGTATTGCTGATTTCCGCTTCGCTGTACGCGCAATCCAATCAAGGCCGCATCCTGGGCACCGTTCGAGACCAATCGGGCGGCTCGATTGCGGGCGCCACAGTGACCGTAACGGATACGCTTAAAGGCGTGAACCGAACTTTGACGACCGACGAGGCCGGCGAGTACGCTGCCCCGAATCTCGACCCGAGCACGTACAGGATTCGAGTCGAATTCAAGGGGTTTAAGACGTACACGCGCGAAGGCATGAACATCGGCGTGGGTCAAGAAGCCAAGATCGACATCACCATGCAGCCTGGTGAGCAAGCCCAGACGGTTACCGTAACCGAAGAGATCCCGCTCGTGGAAACCACCTCGGCTACACTGACCGGCAATATCGAAACTCAAAAGATCTCTGACCTCCCGCTGAATGGCCGCAACTTCGTAAACTTGCTCACGCTGCGCCCTGGATTCGTCAATCAACCGGGCGGCGGCGGAGGCAATCAGTCCAGCATGGGCCTGCGGCCTGGCAATTCCATGTTCATGCTGGACGGCTTGAACTTGTATGAATGGGGCCAGGGCCAGCAGCTCCTCAATGGCTACGCTCCCGCGGGCGATGCGGCCACCCTTCTGCCCATCGACGCCATCCAGGAATTCAACATCCAGCAGAATCCCAAGGCGGAAGTAGGCTGGAAGCCCGGAGTCGCCATCAACGTCGGGCTGAAATCCGGCACCAACTCCCTGCACGGCACGGCCTACGCCTTTGGCCGCGCCGGTTCGTGGGACGCTTTGAACTTCTTCAATCCACCGGGCCAGGCCGCGCCGGGGCTGGGGTTCGAACAATACGGCGCCACAGCTGGAGGACCCGTTCTGAAAGACAAGCTGTTTTGGTATGTTGGATATGAAGCCCAATTGCTGAACTTGCAAGGTACCGCCGCGATCTTCGCGCCCGTGGATGCTACCCTTGGCGGTGATTTCGCCAATAGCATGGTAGATGCCTGCAACGCGATTGGCCGGGCAAACGTGGCCCCGCTCAGCGCCACCTTGGCGGGCCTCCCTTCCGGCAGTTGCACGCCCACGCAGGTCTCCAGTTCCGTCGAGAACGTGTTTCCGTACAACCTTGGGACCCAGTTTGCAGCACCACTTCAAAAACAGGTCGTTCCCAGCGGTTTGGAGGGTACGTCGGACGTGAACGGTACATATAACGGCTTGGCCAAGGTTGACTACCACCCCAACGATAAGAGCACATTGAGCGGCATGTTTTTCATCGGCGATGGCTCAGGCACCTGGGATGACAACCCATCGGCAATCGCTTCGGCATTCTACGAGTCTCTATTTCCCGTGAACGCTCGAGTGGGCTCGGGAAGCTGGACCTATGCTCCAAACTCCTCGATTGTCAACGAAGCCAAGGTGGGTTACACGCACTACCGGTTGCCGTTTTTCTCGGTCGACCATAATGCGAATCCGACTTCCCCGTGGGGCCTCTCGAACGGAATCCCGACGGGCTTCGCCATGAACACGGGCGTAACCAACCCTCTCTTTTACGGGTTCCCGAAGGTCAGCGTTTCGGGATTCACGATCCTTGGAGGCAACTGGCCCAAGTTCGTCGGGCCAAACCAAAATCTAGAGTTTCTCGAACACATGTCCTACCTCCACGGCAAACACGCCTTCAAGTTTGGCGGCGAGTACACCTACGTGGAAACCGTTTCGGGCGCAACCAGCAACGCCAAGGGGAGAGTTAACTTCAAAAGCGGCGGTACCGGTACCGCATTTAACACTAATACAGACGTCTGCGCCCCGGCCCCCAGCTGCACTGCGCTTGAAAATTTCCTCTTAGGAGACACAGGGTCAGGGTCCTCCATCTTCGTGGGCGACCCAATTCGAGATGTCCACACTAATCACATGGCCGCTTTCATTCAGGACGACTACCGCGCGACCTCGAAGCTCACAATCAACATCGGCGTGCGCTATGAGCTCGGCACAGTTTGGGCGGATGCCAACAACCAGTTGGGCAATTTCGATCCCAACTCCCCGAACGGTTTTGTGCAGGTTGGGGACGGGATCGCTGCACCCTACAACCCCGATCACCGCGATTGGTCGCCTCGGGCGGGTTTCGCCTGGGATGTTTTCGGCAACCAGAAGACTGTGATCCGTGCGGGGGTCGGTATGTTGTATGAATTCGTGCCTTCTTCCGCGTTTTTGAATTCTGGCGGCAATGCCGTGGGCCTCGGCAAGGTTCCGACGGGAGCCGCGATTTGCACGAATGGCAACTGCGTGGCGGGCACCGGCAACATTGCAGCCGCCACGGTCAACCCCCTCACAACCGGTTTGACCACCGGGTGGCAGAATAACACGCTCCCCACTCCCGGCGATCCCGGGACGGCCATCTTTTCCGGCGTTGTCGCCTGCGGGGACGGGAAGAAGATTCCGCTCAATACTTACCCTTCCACATCACCCTTTTTTGCCCTTAACGGCACTAAGCCAGCGCCGTGCTCTACAGCCTCCTACGACCGCAATCTACGCGTTCCCTATGTGGAAACTTGGAACATCGACATTCAGCACAGCTTTACGAATAACCTCTCCCTGGATGTCGCTTACCTGGGCAACCACGGCGTGAAGATTTATGGGACGAGAGACGTCAACGCGCCAGCCGTGGGCTCAGGGTATTCGGCCGCCGGACTAGCTGCTTGTGCCCTTGACCCAACGACTTGCGCCACGAACCTGCCCGACCAATCTGAAGTGGGACCAAACGGCGCGAAGTTCCCATACATTTCCTACATCGACCAACTATCGAACCAGGATAGGTCTCACTACAACGCCTTGCAGATCAGCCTGACGCAGCGGACGTCCCATGGCTTGTCTTTCACCGCTTCCTACACCTACAGTCACGGTTTGGACGACGTTTCTCAAAATTTCGGGAGCTCGGTCCCGCTCAACAACACGTTCCCTGATCTGAATTACGGGAACAGCGATTACGACATCCGGCATCGGTTCACCTTGGAGACGCACTATGCACTCCCCGGCATCAAGTCGCCGGCACAGCTGCTGCAAGGGTGGGCGATCAACTCCATCGTAACCATACAGCCTGGGACCCCCTGGTCTGCACAGGATACTGCGAACGATTGGAGCGGAACCAACGAAGTGAACAATCCCAACGCGTGGGGAGAAGCTTGGAACTTCCACGGCAATACCAATGACTTCAAGGCGACTCCCGCGGGGATTCCATTTTTCCAGCCTGGTACGCCGGACCCGAGTGACCCTCTCGGTCCTACCGATCCCGCATTTGCAATCAACAATGCCGCCTGCACCGCGCAATCAGGAGCTGTGGGGACGCTGGGCTATGCCTCTCTGTTCAACGCCGGTTGTTACGCGGTGGGCAACTCTGTCCTGACTCCTCCCCCTTACGGGCAATACGGGACCAATGGAAAGAACCTTTTCCGCAACCCGAATTATCGTGCTTGGGACTTTTCGGTTACCAAGGAATTTAAAATAAAGGAACGGTTTAGCGCAGAGTTCCGCGCCGAGCTATTCAACGTGCTCAACCATCCCCTCTTCGGGCAGGTGGATTCAGGGCACTTGGCCAACAACGATCCGTCCGCGTTCGTCCTTGGCCTAGCCAACGAAACCCCG
Source organism: uncultured Acidobacteriota bacterium (assembly GCA_963768275.1). Lineage (GTDB taxonomy): Bacteria > Acidobacteriota > Terriglobia > Acidiferrales > UBA7541 > Palsa-360. Next base: position 305,908 of record CAVYHH010000023.1, on the reverse strand, counting down.
GACCAAGCTGCCGGCAACCCGGTCCTCGGCTCGGGTGCCAACCGCGACGTCCAACTGGGCCTGAAGTTCAAATTCTAACTTCTGCCGATCAGGCAGACGGGCCCTCGGTTCTTTCAGTACCGCCGGAGAGGCGGGCGCTTACCACGCCCGCCTCTTTTGGCTTCACGCCTCGCAAAGCTCAATCAAGTCGACATCTACCGGTGCCGTAACCGCCGCCGCACGCTAGCCTAAATCAACGCCCCGAGTTTCGAGATCCATCGATTGTCGCGCCCCCTGAGAGGGCGAAGGAATGCCAAACCATTCATACAAAAGTCTTTAGATATTGTCTGTGAAATGTTTACGCGCTCTTTACCGCTTTTGGGTTACCTTACTCGTGCAGACAGGCTTCCAGCAGATTCGGCCGTCCTGCGGACCAGAGGTGTCAAATGAGCATGGGACATATTTTGGTGGTGGACGACGAGCCGCAGATTCGGCGCGTGATGCGCACGACCCTGGTCGCGCAGGGCTACGAAGTTTCAGACGCTCGTACGGGGGATGAGGCGCTGGACCTCATCCGCTCGGAAAAGTACGATCTCGTGCTTCTCGATGTGAATATGCCCGGCATTTCCGGCGTCCAAACGTGCCGTGAGATTCGCCTTGCGTCCGACCTCCCCATTATCATGGTTACGGTGCGCGGCGCGGAGCGTGACAAAGTCCAGGCGCTCGACGCCGGCGCCGACGGGTATTTGACCAAGCCGTTCAGCGTGTCCGAATTGATGGCGCGAATCCGCGCTCTGCTTAGGCGAACGAGTTTTCCCGCGGGAATGGAAGACAAGCAATTAAAACTGGGCGATATCGAAATCGATTTTGAGGCCCGGAGAATCGTCGCGGATGGCAAGCAAATCCGGCTGACGACGAAAGAGTTCGACCTGCTCTTTTATCTTGCCGCGCACGCAAACAAAACAATTACTCACCGGGAACTGCTGCAGGAAGTCTGGGGCCCCGACTACGGAGGCGAGCAGGAATATCTTCGCGTGTTCGTGAACCGGTTGCGGAAAAAGATCGAAGCGTCCCCGAGTTCTCCCAAATATTTATTGACGGAACCGTGGGTCGGATACCGATTGGAATTGCCGGAGCAGGCCCGCCAGGCCCAAGCGACTTAGAGTTTAGAGAGAAATTACAAGGATCGGCGGGAGCTTCACTGTGCGCCCTTCGTCACCGGCTGGATTGGCAAGCTGAAGGTGAAGACCGATCCACGGCCTACTTCGCTGGCGACCCCGATGGTTCCTCCGTGGGCTTCGACAATTGCCTTGGCAACGGCAAGGCCCATCCCAGTCCCGGGGACCCGGTGCCGCTGGCTTTTGCCCCGGTAGAACTTGGAAAAAATTTGATCGATTTCCGATTTCTCTATTCCTGGTCCCAAATCCGCGACGTGAAAAATGACAAATCCATTTTTTTCCTCGGTGGTGATCGTGATGGGCTCTCCCGGTGAGGAGTACAGGTCCGCATTTCGGAGGAGATGGCCGAGGACCTTTCTGGCCCAGAATAAATCGCAATACACTCGCGCGTCCTGCGGCCGCACTTCGGTTCGGATCGGACGCGACTTCTGGACGCTCTCGCAATCTTCCAGCGCCGCGGTGATCAGTTCGCTTACGAAATGCGGCGCCGGTTGAAGCTTGGCCTCGCCGGCGTCCAGCTGAGCCATTTCGATCGCCTGGCCAATCACCCGATTGATCCGGTCGCATTCCTCATCGATGACGACCAGAAGTTCCCCTCGCTGCCGCTTATTGAATTCCAGATCTTCTAGGAGGCTAGTGGCCGCCGCCTTAATCGACGTGAGCGGAGTCTTGAAATCATGAGCAAGGGCGTCGAGCAAGACCGACTTGAGCCGTTCATTCTCTCGCGCTGCCTCGGTCTTGCTCAGAAGTTCGATCGCCTGCACCCTGTCGATCGCGACCGCAATAAGTGTGGCGATCGCTTCAAGCGTTCGCGGCGATATCGTTGAGCCAGCGATGCCAATGCTGCCAATGCATTGCGCGCCGAGACGCACAGGGCTACAGAATAGACCCTTTACTAGGTCGACCTCGAAGGCACCGCGTGCTTGAACCCCTTTTAGCCAAGCGTCCTCCACTTCCACAATGCCAGTCGCTGAACGATGGACGGTTTTGCCCGCCAAGAGGTAAAACGCCACAGACCGGACTTGGAATAGCTCAACAATTTGAAAGGGGATTTCGTTCATCAGCTCGAGTCGGTTCCGTGCTCCCAAAAGACGCTGGCTGAAATCATAGAGTCGGGTGACTTCATTACGCTGCCGTTTGGCTTCCTCCGCCTGGCGGCGCGCTCGCGTGGATAGATCGCTCCCAATTACCGCGGTAATGAGAAAGGAAAGGAGAGCGACCCAATCCTGAGGATCGTTAATATTGAATGTGCCGACGGGCGGTAAGAAGAAGTAATCGACGCACATCGCTGAGATGAGAGACATAAAAACGGAAATTCCGAGGCCCCACACGGCAGAAGCAACGAGCACCGCGAGCAGGTAAGTCAAGACGATGGTCGTCAACCTGATGTAAAGGAACTCATGCCGGTAAACGATCGTAATGAGACCAACCGCCGCGATACTCGCGATGCACCCGCCCGCCTGAAGGGACAGTTGTCTTGACACCGCTTCATATTAGCCCAAGGTTTTTTGCAGTCGGAACAATTTATTGGGGGAAATGGACCGTCAATTTATGTTTATGTGATCTAGATTTCTTATTTATGCATTGTTTACCGTGTTGCTGGGACATTCTGCAAGACCGTCATGTATTGCCGAGGAGTAAAGGGCGAGGGATCCCTGTAATTATTCAAAAGAGATTCCTCCCTTTGCTCACAGGAATCTGCCAAAGCCCTCCTTAACTGATGCGTTGCTCTCTCAGGAGAACTCATCTCACTGACGTGTATAGAAATTTTATTTCCAACGCATATACGCCTATTAACTTCGCCCATATGGTTTGTTTATGTGTTGTTGACCATTTGCGTCCTACCCTAAATGCGACATCTTCCATGTGCGGGCAAACGAGGTTTCTATCTCTTGAAAACGTGGAAGTTGATTTTGGCTATCGGGTCTTCAATGAAGCCTAAGCCCGGCATATTTGGAAGGTGAAAACAAAATGAAATTGTCTCTGAGCGTTGAAACAGAAATGAGTTGGCGATCAGAGGCGGAGGCAAATTGGCTTCGAGTCTCCCATACACGCGCTTCATTCCGAGAATGGGAATGAAACCGAACGAAGGCCGTGTCCTGGTCGTGGATGACGACCCGCAGATTCGTCGCGTCATGCACACGACGCTGGATGCAAAGGGCTATGAAGTCGACGAAGCCGGATCGGGCGAACAAGCCCTGGAGCTGGCCCGTACCGAGAAGTACGATTTGATAATCCTAGATATTAATCTGCCGGGGATATCGGGCGTGGAGACTTGCCGGGAAGTCCACGCGATGTCTTCTACGCCAATCATCATGTTGACCGTCCGTGAGGCCGGTGAGGACAAGATCGAAGCGCTGGATGCCGGGGCTTGCGACTACGTAACCAAGCCGTTTGCCATGGGAGAGCTTTTGGCCCGTATTCGGGCTGTATTGAGGAGAACGCCTTCCCTGGAAATTTCCGGAGTGACCCGCCTGAAATTGGATGATGTCGAAATCAATTTTGAGTCGCGACGAGTCATCGTCGCCGGCAAACCCATTCGACTAACTTCCAAGGAATTCGATCTGCTCCTCTATCTTGCCACGCACCGCAACAGGACGATCCCTCACCGGGAACTTCTGCGGGAAGTTTGGGGCTCCGAGCATGTGGACGAAAGAAAATACCTGCGCGTCTTCATTAACCGGTTGAGGAAGAAGATAGAGGCTTCCCCACGAGAGCCTAAATTTTTGTTAACGGAACCATTTGTTGGGTACCGCCTCCAGACACCCGAATAATTCCTTTCGATTGTGTCTACAATTCTTTATCTGTTTACCCGATTCGTACGCATTGTTTATGCCTCGTTGACTCCGGATTGTTTACATTCGTTTACGTGAACGATGAACGCATCTGCGAAGAGAGTTTTGATCATTGCCACAATGGTTTGGCTCTGGCTCAAACCAAGCGGCACGATCGAAATGATTCTAGTGGATCAGTTCGTCGGATTTTCACAAGGGGAAGCGACTACAAAGGAGCCACCATGAAAAAAGTAGCGATTTACGCAGGGCTTTTCGCTGTTCTCGCCAGCCCGTTCGCGGCGTTGGCGGCGCCGGCGGCCCAATCGTCCACGAGGTCTAATTCAGACAATGTGACCATCACCGGAAAAGTGAGCTGTTCGAGATTCGGCGGTGGCACGGTAACTCCGCGCAAAGGGATGAGCGTTGCCCAGACCATCCAGTATTGCGCTAACTTCATGGGCGGCCAGTACACCATTGTCTCCGGAAACAAGATCTACCGCCTGACAGGGGACAAGAATGTGCTGGCGAAAATGTCCGGTCAAGACGTGACCGTCGCCGGGCGTCTGAACACGGACGAACCGACCGCCTCATACGCGCTGATGGGCACGGTAGAAGCGACCTCCGTCGCTCCTGCCAAGAACTAAGCGTCATGAAACAAAGCTCAGAGCGTTTCAGCCGGGACGTTCTCCAAGAAGAGAACGCACGGCCGAAACGCCTGATGACGGTCCCGCAAGAATAGCTGGCAGTCTGGCATCACTTCCGCTTCTTCTCCGCAGTGCTTCTCGCCCCAGTCCTTCCGCCCCAGGTAGCATCTGTCCTCGCGACTCGTGAAATGCAACCAGCCATATGGAATACAAATCTTTCACGCCGCTGTTTATCACCGTTTATCTGAATAGCGCAGATCGTTTATGCGTTCCTTATTATCCTCAAACTAATCTGGATTCGTGAACGTTAAGAAGGAAGAGGGCTCGCAACCGCTCATACCTCATTGGATTTCAATGGGGAACAGGTTGCGGACCTTCACAAAACGCAGGCGGGGCGGGACGAAATGTACCGCGGCGCATTGCGGCGCGAAAGGAAATCGTTCGATGGATATCAATTCGTTTATGTCTGGCAATCAAAGTTTCAATCAATCCCTTTATGCGCCGTTGACGCGCGACCCCCTAGTTTGCAGACCAGCAGTTAATTTTATGAGGAAGGTGTATATGAAACGAAGACCGATTTTGAGGGGGATATTATCGGCCGGGGTGATGGTTCAATTTTCCGTGCTCTTGTTCAGTGTCCCATTGCGGGCGCAGACGGGGGTGCCTTCACAACCGGGGATGTCTTCTGGAACGCCTTTTGGGTCGGGTTCAGCCGATAGTAATTTTAGTACCTTTGATAGCGAGGCGAAGCCGGAAACACACGTCCTTAGCGCGGACCATGCTCCCGGTGACGTTTACGGGGTCGCGCGGTATCCGAGCGGCTTGCCCATGGCTGGTGCAAGGATTGTCATTCTCAACGCGGATGTGGACGTGGAGCGCTCCACTGTCAGCGCCGAAGATGGCAGCTATACCTTCAAGAGTCTCAAGCCGGGCCACTATCAAATGAGCGCAAGGATTGACGGGTACGCCTCGACAGGAATTATCGAGGTCGACGTAATTCCGGGAAAGAGAGTCAATTCTGATATCTCGCTCAAATCAGACCGGAGCGCGTCAATACTCAGAAACTCGGGAAGCGGGTACCGGACCTACAACGGCGACTATCGCGCAGAGCCGGCTAGCCTGCGCGTGGCCGATCCTCAACCCACTGCTGAAGGGGGTTCCGAGGGAACCGTCCGAACGGCGGAGGCAACTAGCGCTGCAACCTCCAGCGAAACACCCAAGACTGCCGAAACCCCCTCCAGCCAACCAATCCCCGCTGCGGTTGCGGACGAATTGGCCGCGATGCGAAGGCGCATCGACGAGCTTGAGTCGGAATTGAAGGGTCGTGTGGCGACGGACCAACCGGCGGCTGCAGCGGCAGTCGCTCCAAAACCTGACACGCCTCCAGCACCGATGGTTCCAGAGGCTCTCCAGGCGCCCGAAGAAACGAGCGGAGTGGACAACTTTACTCCATTCGCGTACGCAGACTACGGATGGATGAACGGCACGAGCCGGGCGACTACGCCGATCTTCGACACTAAATTCTTCACTCCGGAAATCCGGTTCGACACTTACTTTGATTTCAGTTTCAATCATCCGATCGACCACACTTTGGGAGGCTCGAGCGAGGTGTTCCGCTCCGGCGAGTTTCAGGTCGAGCAGGCCAGCTTCGGCGGCGACTTCCACTGGCATGACGTTCGCGGCCGAATCATCTTGATGAACGGCATGTTCGCCACCACGACGCCGCGCAACGACGCCAGCGCAGGAGTAGGCGCATGGGACGTTCGGGGTGCTTACAAATATATTTCCGAGGCCTACGGCGGGTATCACTTCAACGTCAACCATGGGCTCAACATCGATGCAGGAATTTTCGTGTCGTATATCGGCCTGTTCAGTTACTACAACTTTGACAACTGGACCTACCAACCTTCCTACGTGTCCTCGAACACGCCATGGTTCTTCAACGGCTTGCGTATCCAGTGGTTCCCCACAAACAAGCTCAAGATCGAACCATGGATCATCAACGGCTGGCAGTCTTATAACAAGTTCAATGCCCGCCTAGGCTTTGGAGGCCAGATTCTCTGGCGTCCAACGCCGTGGCTCGGGTTTGTGTTCAACAACTACGGCATGGGCACGGACAATCTCTTTCTCCCAGGAGTATCCCGTATACACACTGATGACAGCGTCCTGCTCCGTTATTACAACCACCCGGACAGCACTGGCCTTTCCAAGATCGCGATGTCCTTCACCGGCGACCTCGGCTGCCAATATGGTCCTGGCGTGACTTGCTACCATAATGGGCCCAGCGGCCCCAAAGACTCCTTTGCCGGCTGGATGCTCTATAACCGCTTCTGGTTCGACAAGGACAAATACGCCATTACGCTCGGTGGCGGTCGGATGGCCAACGCTGGCCGTTATCTTACCTTGCTGCCGCCAATCAACGGCGCGGACGCAATTTCCGGAAGTCCTTACTTCACGGCAAACCCTGGGCAGGCAGCCACGATGTGGGACAGCACCGTTACACTCCACTGGATGCCCAAAACATGGATCACTTGGTGGCTGGAGGGCGGTTACCGACACTCGAATGTGCCATATTGGAGTGGCCACGGCGGAATTACGCCTCCAGGCGGTCTCAACGGTTCTCCCCAACTTTACGCTTGCACGAACGGCACATTTAACAACGGAACAAACTTCGCGGATACTTTTTTAAGTCCGACGGGGGCCGGATTCGAAGCGGACAACGGCGGCATCGCGAACACCAACGGGGCAGTCGATAGGTCATGCGTCGCGCAAGCTGCCGCCAATCCGGCGATTGGAGCTGCGGGAGCCGCCAACTGGCATGCTTGGGAGCCGGACCTGCGCAAGGACGAAGCCATGCTTGGTGCGGGCGTAATGGTGAAGTTCTAGTGCAACCGTACACGGCCTTACAGAGGATCGATCCATTGCGATTCAACGTGGGGCCAAAGAACAACCAACTTACGGCAATCGGAAATGCAATGGATGGACTTGCCGCAGTTCATTCTCGGGGAGTTGAGGCCGCCACGGCGGCCTCAACTCACGCCGGTCACAAGGAGGCACAGCAAGAATGGTCGAGTATTCATAGCGGCCAACCGCGCAGGCGGAATTTGCAAAAAATAACAATTCTGAGCGCAGACTTAGATGATCAGTTGAATTTTGAATTTGCGAGAAACAAAAATTCAATGAATGTTTTTATGATTCGCTTACGACGTGTTTATCAAGCTTGAACTATTAAGGAACCTATGTATTTCGTGCTCGTGATCGGAACACTTGAATTAGTGCGTTGGATGGCGTTCGCGACGAATTGCCTGCTGGATTCGCTGTCGCGTCGGCGGGGAATGGTTGGCGCGCGATTTCAAGGCGTTCGACAAATTCGATGAAGCTTATTGCCAAATACGGATTCATGCGCAGCCAGGACGCTGCGTGGACCGCGGGCTTGTTCCTGATGCTGGCGCTGAGCTTCGCCGGCTTGGATCGCACTCCGGCGCCGAGCGGCGCTTCGTATCACGCGAACGCTGGAACCAATCTCTCCGCCATTGGCGGAAGCGCAATTTCTGAATCGACCGATCGCTCCGAAACCAAGAATTACTTCCTGGACTTTGACGGCGATCACAGTCTGGATGTAGCGACCGTGATCGAGCAGCCCTCCGCCGGGTACACCAAGTACACCGTTGAATTGCATCTCGCCTCGGGCGCCGAGCAGTCTGTCATCGTGAAGGCTCCTCCGGGCGGACTTCAGGTCGAGATGCACGATATGACGGGAGATAGAGTTCAAAACGACGTGGTTCTGAGACCGGCGCTGCTCCGCTGGCTTCCCACGGTCCTCGTGAACGATGGTCACGAACATTTTGAAGTCGCCGTGTCGGGCCCGGATCCGAGTTCTTTTTCGTCGAGTGAGGATCTTGGTTCGCGAAGGCGTGATTCTCAGACGTTCGCACTATTGATGTCCTCGGGTTTCAAGGCAGTCCACCTTCCAAATAGCAGAAGACTGTTTGATCCGCAGTTGCAGGAATGCCTTTTTTCTTCTTTCACCCAAACAGTTACGAATCGATTGGGCCACGCATCGAGTCCGGGAAGAGCTCCACCTCTCGTAACAGCGATTTAGCGCGCGAAATGAATTTGTGCGCCAGGCATGCGGGTGAAGCGGGCGTGCTGTTCCGCGCCGGCAAGGGCACTTGTGCGCCGATTCTAGGAATGAAAATGAAAGTTTGACGCGGAGGATTAGAGGTCATGTTCATGAAAATCAAAAATCTGCAGTTCGGACTCCTCGCAATCTCCATGGCGTCCCTGCTGGCTCTTGGCGGCTGCGGAAAAGGGCAGGGAGATGTTGCGGCGCAAGAAGCGCCGCCGCCCGCCCAAGTAATTCCGGGAGTGGACGTCACCCTTTTCGCCGTGGAGCATCCGGAGCAGTATCCGATCGTAACGGCGTCTCAATACCAAGCACCATCGCAATTGGTCGCCACCGGAGTTGTGCTTCCGGACATCGCGCGGACTGTGCCCGTAATTACGCTGGCGTCCGGCCGCGTGGTAGACATCCGCGCACGCCTCGGCGACACCGTACAGAAAGACCAAGTCCTGCTCCGAATTCGGAGCGATGACGTGGCGGGAGGCTTCGACGCCTACCGCAAGGCCGTCTCCGACGAGCTTCTCGCGCGAAAGCAGTTACAAAGAACCAAGGACCTGTATGAACACGGCGCCATGGCGGAGCAAGACCTCGAGGTCGCGCAGGACGCCGAAGACGACGCCAAGACTACTCTGGAGACTGCGACCGAGCATCTTCGCCTCCTGGGCAACGATCCCGACAAGCCAAACGGTATCGTGGACATCGTTGCGCCCATCACGGGTGTGATCACCGATCAGGAGGTGACGAACGCAGCGAGCGTGCAAGCCTTTTCCTCTCCGAACCCCTTCACGATTTCGGATTTGACCACTGTATGGATCGTTTGCGATGTGTTTGAAAACGACATGGCCAATGTGCGCTTGGGGGAACCCGCCGACATCAAGCTGACCGCTTATCCCGCCAGAGTTATCAAGGGCAAGGTCAGCAACATCGGATCCATTCTCGATCCGAATATTCGCACCGCCAAGGTTCGCATCGAAGTACCCAACCCGGGCGGGATGATGCGGCCGGGCATGTTTGCCACCACAACGTTATTCAGTGGTGAGAAGCATACCTTCACGTCGGTGCCCGCGTCCGCAATCCTGCATTTACATGACCGCGACTGGGTCTTCATCCCGACACAGGGAAAATTTCGTCGGACCGAGGTCACCAGCGGCGCGCAACTGCCGAACAATATGCAAGAGGTTCTGACCGGACTGCAGCCGGGCCAGCAGGTCGTGTCCAACGCGGCCACGATCCAAAATGCGATCGACAATGAGTAACCCGGGACTCGGAGGCTAAAGGAAAAAACGATGATTCGGAAACTCGTAGATTTCGCGTTGAATAACCGGTTCGTGGTTATCACCACCGCGATCCTGGTAGTGTTCGCCGGAATGCTGGCCTTCCACGACATGCCCGTCGAGGCCTATCCGGATATCTCGGACAATTATGTGAATATTATCTCCCAATGGCCCGGGCGTTCCGCCGAGGAAGTGGAGCAACAGGTCACCATCCCCATCGAAATTCAGGTGAACGGAATTCCGCACCTCTCGATCATGCGGTCCGAGTCCATCTTTGGCCTATCACTCTTGACGCTCGTCTTTGACGACTCGTCCGTAAACGATTGGAATCGCCAGAAAGTCCTTGAAAGACTCACCCTAGTTTCGGTGCCTCCCGGCGTTCAGCCTCAAATCGGAACGGATTGGAGCCTGACGGGTCAGATTTATTGGTACACGATTCGAAGCACAAATCCGAGTTACGACCTGATGGAACAAAGATCCATCGAAGACTGGGTCCTGCTCAAGGAATTCAAGTCCGTTAAGGATGTCGTGGACGTTTCCGACTTCGGGGGCACGGCTCGGGAATATCAAGTGCGGGTGGACCCCAACAAGCTCATATCGTACGGATTGAGCATCGGTCAAGTCGAGCAACAGCTATCCAATAACAACATCAATGCCGGCGGGAGCTTTGTGGAGACGGGCTTGCAGCAGATGAACGTCCGCGCTCTAGGACTCTACCGCAACTTGCAAGATATCGAGCAGACGGTCTTGACGACAAAAAATGGGACGGCGATTCGCGTCAAGGACATCGCGGTCGTCGAGATGGGTCCCAGAATTCGATTGGGACACATGGCCAGAGCGACCCATCGTCCCGATGGCGTGATCGTGGATGAATCCGACGTCATCCAGGGCATGGTGCTGATGCTAAAGGGCGCCGAGGAAGGGCCCACGCTCGACGCGATTCATGAAAAGGTGCAAGAACTCAATAACCGCATCCTGCCTGAAGGTGTAAAGGTCGTACCCATGCTGGACCGCTCCGACCTGCTTCATTACACCCTGCACACGGTGGAGCACAACCTGGTGGAAGGGATGATTCTGGTAACCATCATCCTCCTTCTGTTCCTTGGCAACGTTCGCGCCGCCTTGATCGTTGCGATCACGATTCCATTTTCGCTGATGTTCGCTTCGATTTGGCTCGATTTGAGCAAGATTCCCGCCAATCTTCTCTCATTGGGAGCATTGGATTTCGGAATGATGGTGGACGGCGCCGTGGTGATGGTCGAAAACATCGTCCGGCACCTGAACCGGAGAAACATATCGGCCGAGTCCGCCGCCAATGGTACCCCTCCAGGACGGATTACGATGATCATAAAATCGCCTGGGGAAGCCATCCGCGAAGCATGCCATGAGGTGCAACGGCCCGTGTTCTACGCCATTGCCATCATCATCACTGCCTACTTGCCGATTTTCACGCTCCAACGTTTGGAAGGCAGGTTATTTAGGCCGATGGCTTGGACCGTAGCGCTCGCTCTTCTCGGCGCCATGACTTACTCGATCCTTATCGCACCGGTTCTGAGCAGTTGGTTTTTCAGCAAGGGAGTCAAGGAATGGCACAACCCGGTTATCGCATCGCTGACGAAATGGTACCGCGGTGCAGTCCGGCAGGCCATCGACCACCGCTGGGTCACCATAGGCGTAGGATTGGGCGCGTTCGTGGTGGCTATGTACCTCACGTTCAGCGGCATTATCGGCGCCGAATTTTTGCCTCACCTGGATGAAGGGGCGATTTGGGCCCGCGGTGCCCTGTCGAACAGCACGAGTCTCACGGAAGGGGAGCGCTTCACGGCTCAGTGTCGGCTCGTCTTCGCTTCGTTTCCCGAAGTCACCACGGTCGTGTCGGAAGTCGGTGCGCCCGACGACGGAACCGACACTGGAGGATTCGGAAATACGGAGTATTTCGTGGACTTGAAGCCCAAGGAACAATGGCGACCTGTTTTTCATCAGAATAAAACTGAGCTGATTGCCGCGATGAATCGCGAGGTTTCGAAATTTCCGGGAGCTTTCTGGAATTTCTCCCAGCCCATTGAAGATAACGTGGACGAGACGCTGACCGGCACGAAAGGCGGCCTTGCAGCCAAGCTTTTTGGGCCCGACTTGGATGTTCTCGAGCAAAAGGGGGAAGAGATCAAGGAGGTTATGGCCCAGATTCCGGGAGTCAAAGATCTAGGGCTTCAGCGCGATACGGGCCAGCCGAATCTCAATCTCACCGTCGACCGTCAAGCGGCTGCGCGATTTGGCATCAATGTGGCGGATGTACAAGACGCCATCCAAACCGCCGTCGGCGGCTTTCCGGTCAGCCAAGTCCTGCAGGGAGAGGCCGTCTACGATTTAACCGCGCGTTACCAGAAGCAATATCGGGATACGAAAGAAGCGATTCAGGATATTCGTCTCCTTTCGCCTTCGGGAGAGCGTGTGTCTCTGGCGCAATTGACCAAAGTGCAGGTCAAAGACGGGGCTTACGACATTTACCGCGAAAAAAACTCGCGCTATCTTGCCATTCGGTTCGAAGTGCGCGACCGGGATTTGGGGTCCACCGTCGAAGAAGCCATAAGCAAGATCAATGAGAAAGTGAAGTTGCCGCGTGGCTATCACATCGAGTGGGCGGGAGAATACGAAAGCGAGAAGCGAGCCGAAGCCAGATTACTGGTAATCATTCCGATCACGATCCTGATTATATTTATCATTCTTTACACCATGTTTCGTTCGGCGAAATGGGCCGTGCTGATTCTGGTCACGGTGGCCATGGCGCGCGTCGGGGGCCTGGTGGCTCTTTTGGTTACCCATACCTTCTTCAGCGTCTCCTCGGGCGTCGGGTTTCTGGCGCTTTTCGGCGTCTCGGTGCAGACAGGCGTCATCATGCTCGAATACATCAATCAGCTCCGCGCTCACGGTCACACCGTTGTCGATGCCGCTGTGGAGGGCGCAGTTCTTCGGTTGCGTCCCATCATGATGACCATGCTCGTGGCGACGTTTGGCCTCTTGCCGGCGGCTTTCTCGCATGCCATCGGATCCGATTCGCAGCGGCCGTTCGCCATCGTAATCGTCGGAGGGCTTATCGCCGACCTGTGCATGAGCATTTTCATCCTGCCCACGCTCTATGTCTGGTTTGCGAGCGATGGCGATGTGCTGCCGGAAGCGGAGGCGAACTTTGAAGTCTAATCGAATGATTCGTAACTTTTGGAATAATTACGCCGGCCTGGCCGCTTGCGTCGTGGTCATTGGCGTCCTGACCGCGCCCCCGGCATTCGCCCAGGCCACGAGGGGGCCCGTGCGGATCACGCTGGACGAAGCCATTCAAATGGCGCTCCAGCACAATCACAACATGATCGCCGCGCGTACCGCGATCGACCAGAGCTTGGCGCAGGAAGTCACGGCCAACTTCAGGCCCAATCCCAACCTCATCGGGGACTGGGAATACCTGCCGTTTTTTTCGCCGAGCAACTTGACCGGCAATTACCTTTCCACCCAAACCGAAATCGATGCCGGCGTCAGCTATCTGATCGAGCGCGGCCACAAGCGGCAAGCCCGCTATCAAGCGGCGAAAGACGTGACGGCCCAAACGCGCTCACTAGTCGCGGACAACGAGCGCGGGCTGACGTATCAGGTGGCGACGCTCTTCGTCAATGTGCAGCTGGCGGAATCGACAATCGATCTCGCGCAGCAGGATTTGAAAAGCTTCCAGCAGACCGTCGATATAGGCGAATTCCAATTCAAGGCCGGCGGGATCAGTGAGAACGATTACCTGATGATCGAAGTTCAGTTGCTGCAATTCCAGGCCGACTTGGAATCGGCGCAACTGGCCAGGGCGCAGGGGCTGTCGGACCTGCGGCAACAGCTGGGCTACGAGTCCGTGAGCGCAGATTACGACGTTGTGGACGCGTTCGATTACCTGCCGATGAAGGGCAACCTCGAAGACCTGCAAATGCAGGCCTTGCAAAACCGGCCCGATCTGCGTGCTACCGTGCAAGGCGTTACCGCGGCGAATAGCGGCTATGTGCTAGCCAAGGCGGATGGAAAGCCGGACGTAACCGTCCAGGCGAACTACACCCGCAACGGCGGGCTCAATGACATGAGTTTTTTTGCGAGCATTCCGCTGCCGATCTTCAATCGCAACCAGGGCGAAATCGCGCGGACCCGCTCGGTCATCACGCAGTCGCAGGAACTCCAAGCTTATACGAACGGCCAGGTATTGACTGACGTAAAAGATGCCTTCGAAGGGCTGAAATCGAACGACAGGATGGTCATGATGTATCGGGACAAGTACCGGGACATCGCGAAGAGGTCCCGGGACATCGCCGATTACGCCTACCACCGGGGCGGCATCCCCTTGCTCGCTTTCCTGGACGCCGAGCGCAGCTATCGCGCCGCGGAACTCGGCTACCGCCAGACGCTCGCTTCGTACTTGCTTTCGCTCGAGCAGCTCCGCGAAGCAGTGGGCGTCAGGAACTTGCCGTGATTCGAAGCGCAGCCATCCCAGGGCAAGAAATTGGTCCGGTCTTTCAAGCATTTGGTTTCGAACGTACGTCGGGCTGAGTCACGGGACGCCAGCTCTGAGGAGTCAGATTCATGACTAAACAAGAAGTTCGTGCCTGGATCGAGGAAACCGGCGTCATTGCCGCGGTTCGCGAGCGCTCCACGGAGAATGCACTATTCGCCGCCCAGGCAGTCGCTCAGAGCGGGATTCCCGTTGTGGAGATCGCATTAACCGTGCCTCAAGCCACGATGGTTATCTCGCATCTGGCCAAGGGTGTTCCCGGCATTGTCGTGGGAGCGGGCAGCGTGACGAATCCAGAGGCCGCGCAACAGTGCCTTGACGCGGGAGCGCAGTTCTTAACTAGCGACGGATTCCATCCTGCAGTGATCGAGTTTGCGGCGAAACAGGGCGTGGTCGTGATTCCGGGGGCGCTGACGCCTACGGAGGTCATCAGCGCGTGGGAGACGAATTCGGATTTCGTCAAGGTCGTTCCGTGCGCCCAGCTTGGCGGTGCAGCCTACATAGGATCGCTACATGTGATGTTCCCTCATATTCCACTGATCGCTTCAGGTGGCGTGGATCAACAGAGCGCATCCAAATTGATCCTGGCTGGAGCTATTGGGATCGGCGTAGGCCGGGAACTGATCCCCAGCGAGGCGGTCCGGCTTCACCAGTCAGCTCGGATCGGTGAGTTGGCGCGCCGATTCTTGGACTTTGTGAAAAGCGGCAAGGCTCACTTGGCGGCGTATACCAGAAGGTCCTCGGAAAGCGATTGAAAACATTGCCCTTAAAGGCGCAGGAGGGAGCCCGCGGTCGGCATTCCCAACAAAAAGCATCGACCGTCAGGAACGAAATCCTCTGTCCAAGATCTTTGAAAATCTCACAGACAAGGTAGAAGAAGCCTAGCGCCGCGGTAGCCTCAGTATTAAGCTGAGCCGTACGCCCCGTCCGAAGCGGTATTCATCCATTGGGATTCTCGATGGGCTGGATATAAACAAAAAATAAATGGAGTGGCGCAAAAGGAGGTGTATCCTATTCCCATACTCGTCATAATCTGAAGCAGGCTTTGAAATGCGGCGAGTGCGGAGAGAGGGATCAATGAATCGTAAATATGTGCGCGCACAGATCCAGAAAATTGGAATCGTCCCTTCCGTTCGCGTCCCTTCCGCAGAAGACGCTCGTTTCGCTGCGGAAACTATCTTGCAAGGTGGAATTCCGATCGCGGAAATCGCCATGACGGTGCCCGGAGCCGTTCGCGTCATTTCCGACCTCGTAAAAAATGCGCCGGAAATGATCGTCGGAGCAGGGAGTGTCATGGACGCGGAAACCGCGCGCCGATGCGTGGATGCAGGGGCGCAGTTCCTGACCACGGACGGGCTCATTCTGGAAATCGTGGAATACGCCGTGAGGGAAGACGTCGTCGTTTTTCCCGGAGCGTTGACCCCGACAGAAGTGATAGCGGCATGGCGAGCCGGTTCGGACTTTGTGAAAGTGGTCCCCTGCGTGGCGGTTGGCGGCGAGAACTACATCAGAGCCCTGAAAACTCCGCTGGCGCAAGTCCCGCTAATTGCGGCCGGCGGCGTGAATCGGCAGACCGCGAGCGGTTACATTTCGGCCGGAGCAGACGCGCTTGGCATCGGCGAGGCTCTGATCCCCTGGGAAGCGGTCGCTCTTCGCCAATCGAATCGCATTCGTGAATTGGCTCGCCGGTTCCTGAATTGCGTGCAGATCGCCCGCGGGGAAAACGGAACAAAGGTTGAAGAAGTCGTTTTCAATCGAGCCCCGGTTTTGGCTTTGGAAGAAGAGTAGAACGCTTTTTTGAAGGAGTTAATTGCCTGGGCGGGAGCTAACACGAATCAACAGCTTAAAAGAGTAAATAGTTAACCAGTTACTCTGGGGGTCTCCAAATCACGCAGGGGCAGCCTTACATCCTTAACCTTCATATCCTCTTCTGGCATCACATATCACCCCCTTTTCGGTTCATCTGCGCCGGCCTCGCGCGATTCTAGCTCTGCCCGAGAAGTTCGCTTCGCGGCAAACCGACGGAGTGTCTTGAATCCCTCGCCGGAACCGCGATTCAGTTGGCCTTTTCAGCGTTCCCCAACACCCTGACCGTCTGCGACGGCGCGCAAGGGCAGCATGTACTCCCTGGCGCGGGAGATGGTAGACTGGAGCGGCCGCAAGCTGAATCTTCCCACCGGTAAGAACGGGAAGCCACTGCGCATTCCGTACTTGAACTAAAAACGTTAGGGGCGTAGCTCAGTGGTAGAGCAGCGGCCTTTTAAGCCGAAGGTCGTGGGTTCGATCCCCACCGCCCCTACCAATTCCAAACAAACTGGGCTCGAAGCTCAGTCGAGGATTTCATCAGCAAGCAGCAAGGACTCCCACCCTTTGGCAAGGTCGCGAAAGGATGAGTCACCCGCGGCACATTTGGGATCCGCAATCGCGGAGTGCACGTGCCGGAAGCGCGCCCCTAGTGTCTGTCTGTATCGCTCACGGGATTGCCGAGAAGCCTGTTGTATTCCGCGACGTCAGATGGGGCATAAATCATCTCGCGAACATCGAAATCGGGCGGCCGCATGTCGAAAGGCAATCTGTCTAGAGCGACCCACGGCTTGGTATACATTTTCGGATCGTCAATCTCCACCGACAGCTCCAAGTGATCGTGATCCACGCGATGGAACCACTCCAAGACGCGCATGTCCGCGGTGTGCGGGCGGCCCGCCCGGTCGATCCAGGTTCTTTCATCAACCCCGCGTGTCTCGACGAGAAGCGTCGTATCATCCACCCACTTGCCGATCGAATACCCAAACCACCTCGGCTCCGCATCCTTGGGGAAGTCTCGTCCATCGGTCCAGATCACCCGCCAGACTCTGCCGTAGGTGTACAGCACGAGAACCTTCTCCGGCGACTGAACAATCTGAGTCACTCGAAGCTCGTAGAGGTCTTCGCGAGGCATTCCTTGAGGATCACCCAGAACGATGGGGTCATTGGTCTCGCCCGGCAGAACGCTTCGGTCCGCGGCAGAGGGTTTGGTTCGCTTCAACATCTCCAGACCGAGAGGAGTGTAGGGCGGCTGATGCGCCGGATTGCCGTCGTCCGGCCTGGCGGCCGCGCCCAGTACCTGAATTCCGCTGGTGGGACCCGGATCCCAAGTTCCGCCGATGTCATGGCGGGGAGCAGAAGCGGGCTTCTGCCGTTGCTCGGCCCGGCCCGGAAAGGATCGATGCCATCCGTCCTGTATCACGGGAGGAGGCGGGACCGCAGGAGGCGGCGTAACTTTCTCGGTGGGTGGGGGCGCGACTTGCGAGTGCAAAAGAGGCGCAACCAGCAGGGCGACGATGAGGGCCTTGCCGGCGGCACGGCTGATTGTCATAACGAAATCTCCTCCTTTGTGCATTGCGACAGTGCGCTCGCTTACTGTTTCGGGGACGCGTCTGTTTTTGGCTGATCTAAAAGGATATTCCTCGCGCCCAGCTTGCTGCCGTTAGCGAGCACGACGTCCACGATGAGTCCGATGGGCCGGCCGTTCTTTGCGGGCGTCGCCGTGAGAGTGATATGGTCGCCCGGCTTGAAGGAATCGTTGGCCCAGCCGAGATTGGCCATGCTCAGCGGGTTTTGCGTCTCCAGGATCCAATGCACAGCCTGGCCGCCGTCCTCGGTCGCGTCTACGAAGAGCAGGCAATGGGGGTTGCTCCAAACCCATTGCTTGACAGTACCCTTTATCGTAACCGTCTTACTGACATCGTAGGCCGCCGCGCCATGATGCGCCAACGCCGGCCGGCAAGCTACTGCTACGATCGCACCTAAAACAACCATTACCAGTAATTTCCGCGTCACGGATTCACCTCCCTTTCGCCGGAAGCAGGGCCTGCCTTTTTGGGTCGTCGGTGTTCTGGAGTGCAGGCGCGCGACGCCAATCATCGGGCCGCTGTTGTCTATGACCGTTGCATCCAACCTTGCCGGCGTCGAAGCTTACGCCCATAGCGCTTACGCTACGAACCACCACCAGTACACCGAAACTATACTTGAGCTTTTGAAATTGAGCTTATCCATTTTAGATTCGATCTTCCTTGGGATTCAAGAAGCAAGTGTGCAAAACACAAAATAAACCGGCGATTAACAAATTAAGAACCGACTTCCGCACGTTTCCGTAGTTACGCAAAACTTCACGATACAAAAATGTAACATGATGTTCATACTGTCCGGCTTGACGGAGGCCCCGCCTCAACCTTAATATCGGGGCCTCCGCAATTCGTATCCTAGCGCGTCCCCGCTATGTGTCGAAAGGAAGGGAGGGCGAGTCATGCGCCCCAGACTTTCGCATTGGTGTCGGGACGTTTTTGGAAATGCCGGGCCGCTCCGCGCGGCTGCGATTTTGTTTCTTGCGCTCGGATTCTGGCAACCGTGCGGTGCCCAGCAGGCCAGTCCAGAGGCGCGCTCAGGCACATGGACGCCGTTGAGCATCGAGCAAGTGAGAGACACCGCCTCGCTCGCCCTCCCGCGTTCGGTGTCGGGAGTCGACGCCAAGCTGGTCAAAGTAACGCGCAGGCCCGATCTGGAGTATTTGCTTTCGACCATTGTCCAACGAAGGGGAAGCCAAGGCCTCTTTCTTTATCAGGTGGAGATACCGTCCCAGGCCAGCTACGACGGACAGTGGACATGGATCGTCGCCGTCGAGGCTCGGAGACAAGAAGCCTACGAACTCTACAGCTTCGAGAGCGTGGAAAAACGCGCGGACGTTGCTGCGGAGTTCAATCGCTTCGCGTCGGAACTTTCATTGTCTCTCTCCAAATCCGAACTGTCGAATTTCGCGGCATTTTTCCTGGAGACTACGGTCCCATTCCGGCCGGGAGAGGTTGTGCTCGACCAGGACACCCTGCGCGAGTCCGTCGGGCGGCATTACTTCACAGCGTACGACGAAGCGTGGAGATCCATCGACGCGTATTCACGATGGTGGCACGGTTTTTTGGATGCGGAAACCGCGTCCCAGTTGGCGCCCAGAACCGAAATCGAACCAGATGGGCGCTACCGCGTCACGCTGAGCCGTGTGGTCACAACCGATGGCGCGCACCCGCAGGTGCAGCAGTGGCAGATGGAAATTTCACCGGCGGGGAATGTGCAGGCCACGTCTATGCGAACGATTTTCCCAAAGGCGCCACGGTGGATGTTTTATGACTCGCCGCAGCAGGCAAATGTGGCGCCGGTCCTACCTTAGCAAGGACCAGAGAATCTCACCCTTTCGCAACATCTCGAAAGGCGGGCCCCCGTCCTATGGCGCTCTTGGACCAAGCCAAAAAAATATTACGCTGGGCCCCTTGGAGAGGTGTAAAGTGGGGCTACGGGAAACCAAAAAGCAACTTCGGGTTAAACAGGCCCAAATCGTCAGATGTAAACCAGTCAGACGGAAGGAGCATGTCATGATCAATGCCAAGTTCCAGGGTCCGATGTGGCGGAGAATCGGAGTGGGCGTGCTGGGCCTCGGTGCTTTCCTGATGCTGCCGCACCCTTCGATCGCCGGAGGCGCGTCCAGCAAGCCGGTGACGTTCGCCAAGGACGTCGCGCCGATTTTTCAGGCAAAGTGTCAGGAGTGTCACCATCCGGGAACCGCGGCGCCGATGTCGCTGGTGACCTACGAAGAGACGCTCCCGTGGGCGGAAAAAATCAAGGACCGCGTGACCACCCGAAATATGCCGCCGTGGCACCTCGACCGAACGGTTGGAATCCAGAAATTCAAGAACGACACTTCGCTGACGGATGAGCAGATTGACACGATCGTCCGGTGGGTCGATTCGGGCAAGGCGCCCGGGAACCCGAAAGACATGCCGGCCCCGAAGATGTGGCCGAGCGATGAAGGATGGCAGCTAGCCGAACAGTTCGGCCAGCCGGATATCGTTGTCAAATCCGCGCCCTACACTGTGCCGGCCCTGGGACAGGACGCCTGGTGGAAGCCGCTAAGCGACGTACTCCCGGTGACCGAGCCGCGATGGGTGCGCGCGGTGGAAATGCGGCCGGGGACTTCCGCGGGTCGCCGTGTCACGCATCATGCCCTCGCCCAGCTGCTGCAGGATGAACCGGGCGTCAGCAGCGCCGCGGACGACGACGGCATCGGGCCCGCTGCCCAGGCGGTGCGCAACGACGGAGGGCTCTTGATGGAATGGGCGATCGGAAAACAATTCGACGTCTACCCTTCCAATACCGGCAAATTGCTGCTGCCGGGAGCAAGAATTCGCTGGGATGTGCACTACCACTCCGTCGGCGAACAGGTTCGCGACGACGTCATGCTGGGCATCTATCTCTATCCCAAGGGCGTGACGCCGAAGTACCGGACGCGCCTCATGGAATTTCACGCGAACCAGCAGGGACGCGTGCTGGATATTCCTCCGAACTCGATCACCGAGACTCAGTCTTTCCACGTGCTGAAGGAGCCCGCCAGGTTTGAGAACTTTCAGCCGCACATGCATCTGCGCGGCAAGGCGATGTCCATGGAAGCGATCTTGCCGGACGGCACAACCGAGATGCTCAGCTACGTCGACCGCTTCCAATTCAACTGGATGAATAACTACATTTACGCGGAGGACGCGGCGCCGGTGCTCCCAAAGGGCACGGTAATCCGCATCACCGCCTGGCATGACAACACTGCCGCCAACCCCAACAATCCCGACCCGAACCAGTGGGTCGGCTGGGGCGAGCGCACGGTCGACGAAATGGCGCACGCCTGGGTGAACGTCACCTACATTACCGAAGACGACTATAAGCAATGGGCCGCCACGCATAAACCCGGCCAATCGATGCCGGAAATGATGCACAGCCATTAATTCGGAACTCGAAAGGCTGGGAGGAGCAGCAACTTTTTCAGAGTTGCTGCTTCTCATTTTGGGTTCGGGATGTCGGTATTCCGGAACACAATGCAAAATGAGAAGGAGTATTTTCGGATGCACTCGCTGCGGTCGCCGGTAACATCTCGGTATCTTGCCATCCTGCTCGCAAGCTGGGCGCTCGTGTGGGCCGCGCTGCCTGTGAACGGGCAATCCGGACAGTTGCCCATGGAGCCTTTGCACACCTCGGGTCAGAACGTGACGGCCGCCTACGAGGGCTGGTTCAAGAATTCGGACGGCAGCTACAGTCTTCTTTTTGGGTACTTCAATCGGAATATGCAAGAAGAGCTGGACATCCCGATCGGCGACAATAACCGGATGGAGCCGGGTCCCGCCGACCAGGGCCAGCCCACGCATTTTCTGCCTCGAAGGCAGTGGGGCGTCTTCACCGTGACGGTACCCGAGAATTTCGGGACCCAGAAGCTCACTTGGACGATCGTCGCCAACGGCCAGGCAACTGCAGTCCCTGCGCACCTGGATGCCCGGTGGGAAATCGCGCCCTTCTCCGATGTGGGCATTGGCAACACCCCGCCGCTCATCAGCTTTGAAGAAGCAGGCCCGTCGGTACAGGGTCCGCGCGGGATCAGTATCGCGCTCGAGACGACGATGCCGAATCCGGTCACGCTGAACCTTTGGACCGCCGACGATGCCAAAACATTTCAGGGCGGCAAAGCCCCCGATTCTCCTCCCGTGACGGTGACGTGGAGCAAGTTCCGGGGCCCGGGCGCCGTGAAGTTCGCCAATAGCAAGCCCTCGGTCGAAAAAGCGGACCGCAAGTGGAACCCCGCCCCCGCCTTCAGCGGCAAGGCGACCACGACCGCTACGTTCAGCGAGCCCGGAGAGTACGTGTTGCACGTGGTAGCCAACGATTGGTCCGGGGACGGCGGCGGCGGATTCCAGTGCTGCTGGACGAATGGTCAGGTGAAAGTCACCGTCAAGCCGGGAGCGACGGGCGGCCGGTAATTGGGTTGTCTGGCGATCGATTCGTCTAGGCGGTCCGTATTTGTTCCGGGAATCAACCAACGCCATAGTCTGTGTTCGTGAGTTTCGCCTTCCACTTGGAAGCTAGCCTCTACTTCGTGTCCGGTTGCGACTCCAGCTTGGCTAGAAATGTTTTGGCGGCACCCTCTTGTTGCGGGTCGGTGTGGTGTTTCAGGATCAGCCGAAGCTGGCCTTCGGCGTCGATCTTGTCCCCTTCGGCCTCATAGATATGAGCAAGGAGAAAATAGAGAGGCATGTTGTTGTGATTGACGTCAATCTCCGACGCTTGTAGCGCGCTCTTCTTTGCCTCCACAGGATTTTTCATATGGAACAAAGCCGCCGCGCGGTATTAATAACGTACCCATCGCCCCCCGATTAAGGCCAAGGGCGAGGTTCGACAGATTTAAAACTTGCTCCCATTCTCGATTGCGGGCCGAAAACTCCGCCAGGCAAAGATACGCCGGCAAGTATTTCGAATCGATGGTCATGGCATGATCACAAGCATCGCGGGCTTCTATCCCTTATGTTGCTCCTCAAGGACCATCCCCACTGACCCACGCCGCAATGGGTTGAAATTTATCAATCGCGCCGCGCACGTGCAGTTCGGCATCTTTGAATTCATTCTTATTGTTCGAATCACATGCTTTTTCGTAATCGGTTCTGGCCTTCGAGGGCACCGTCAGCCTCGTAAGACTGACGGCAGCGTCTCGATTTTCGGAAACATTCCATGGAAGACAATCCTCGTCCGTGAAAACTCCGCTCTTTGAAAGCGATGCAGTATTTGACGTGGATTGGGGCGACGTAATCGGTGGGAAGCGCCCGCTCACGACCGCTCCGCCAGCGGCACCGTGGTTAGGTCCGGACGAACCCGGATAGCCGCCCTTTTGCGCAGGGCACGGAAACGCCAAAATCGCCATGGCCAGGGCACAAAATGCGGGTTGTTTCCAATTCAGAATGGCCACAAACCAATACCAGCCCGGATTCGGCGTGCTGCCGGTCCGCAGGGAGATCGCCCCACTGGAACAAGGATTCCAGGACCCTATGCGGACATCCTTCATGATTTGAATAATATTCTCTTTTCGCACACAAACAAGATGATTCGTACGCTCGGGCCGCCAAGTCGCTCGTTCGGAAGGCAGTGCCGCGCACTAGCTCGCGAACACCAGCGTCGAGGGCGTCAGCGTCGGAACGATCTCGACCGACTTGAATCCCGCTTCACCGAGCCATTTGCGGTAATCGGACTGGCGGTACGTAAACCCGTCTTTCGTCACCGCCAGCATCTGCGAGGCGAACAACATCGCGAACGGATGGCCCGTCCGATCGTCGTTAAGGACGAAATCGTTGACCACCAGCGTCCCGCCGGGTTTAAGCGCCTTGCGGAACTTGCGGAAGGTCGCTAGATTGTCCGCCGGTGCTTCCATGTGCGCGATGTGGGCGTAGATCGCGAAGTCGTATTTTGCAGAGCCGAAGTCAGTGGTGTGGAAATCCCCGTCAATCGTCTGGAAGCGATCCGCGACTCCGAAGTTCGCGACGAATTCGCGGCCGATTTTGTTGACGTTCGGCCAATCGAGCTGAGTCCCGATGGCCTGTTTGTTCGCGCCCAGCCAGACCGCCGACCAGACCCCCGAGCCGCCACCGACATCCAGCCAAGTCACCGCGCCCGCCTTGGCGATGCCCAGCCGTTCCGCCGCCAACTGTGCGACGGGAAAGGAAAGCGCGGCGATTGCGGGAACCAGGACGTGCCAGAACGGATTGTCCGCGACCTCGGAAGTGTTCTGGGCGCTCGGCAGTCCGGTCTTCGCGGCGGTCGGCAGGTTCTGCCAGGTTGGGAAGTCCTGAAGATACACTTCAGCCAGGCCCCCGAAGTAACTGGGTTTGCCCTTCACGAGAAATGCGGAGGCGTCCGGACTGTTCTGATACCTTCCCTCGGATAAGGTTAGAAGGCCCAAACCCGTAAGGCCGTCGAGCAGAGCCTGGGCGCCGCGGAGCGAGATTCCCGTTTTCTTGGCAACATTCTCCGCGGTCGCCGGATTTCCCTCCAGGGCGGTGAATATGCCGTGCTGAGCAGCCGCACCGAGGATGCTGCTTGCCCAACCGCCAGTAATGATCTGCATGACTTTTTCGGGAGTAGGTCCCGTCATCGTTGTCTCCAATCTAGAGTTTCAGAGGCGAGAGTATATCTGAGGACTTTGGACATTTGTCGGGTTCTTTGCGAACGATGAACTTGGCACCATTTGACAGCAATTGGAAGTGGGGGAAGTATTGCTACGCCTTTGACAACCGCGGACTTATTTTTTTGGAGATGCAATTTCGATCCCCACCGCCCCTACCAGAACTTTCAGCTACGAATGCAATTGGGTTTGCAACGCTCTACACTGCGTTCAACGCGTGTTCCAAGCCCAACCTCTAGGCCGTACTTGTCCGCCTGGGAATCACATCTGCCAGAGTTCTGTGGTCCCAGCGTCTCCCCTCTTGGCAAATTCGTTGTATCCGATGCAGGAGAAGCGTACGATGCGCGTACGAATATCCTAAATCGGAAATTCCTGCTGGAAGTACTGTGTAGGAATATTCCACGCTCGGAGCGAAAACGAGAGGAGACGAATGAACAGAATCAAACTATTTTTGGCGGCGGCATTCTTGCTGGGCGCGCAGCTCGTTGCAGCTCAGACTGCCGCTCCTCTGAAATTAGCCACCAAATATGACATGCCGGCTGCGGTAAAAGGCCGGTTCGATCATCTTGGAATAGATATTGGCGGCAATCGCCTGTTCGTCGTCGGGGAAGAAGCGGCGCAAGTTCTCGTATTCGATCTAGCCACCGGGAAATATGTCCGCGCGATCAAGGTCGATCATCCGCACGCGGTCCTGTACCGGGAAGACCTCCAGCGCATTTATATTACGGATGAAGGCAAGGGAGTGCTGAACATTTATGACGGGAAGACTTACGATCTGGTGAAAACGGTTGCGCTCAAGGTCGACACGGATTCCATCGGTTACGATCCGGCCACGCACTACCTCTATATTGATAACGGCGGCGACAATGCGCACGAAACGTTTACGATGCTGAGCGTTGTCGATACCACCGCGGCCACTAAGCTCGCCGATATCAAGGTGGACGGAGATACGCTCGAAGCCATGTCGCTGGAAAAGTCAGGCGACCGGCTCTTCTTGAATAATCCGGCTAAGAACGAAGTGGAAGTGATCGACCGCAAGACAAACAAAATTGCTACGGTCTGGCCGGTCAAACTGGGCAAGGGCAACGCCACGATGGCGCTGGATGAATCCGCGCATCGTCTCTTCGTCGGCTGCCGCAGCGGAGCCATCGTGATCTTCGATAGCCAGTCCGGAAAAGAACTCCAGTCGGTTCCTGTTGGAAAGGGAGTGGACGACCTGATGTTCGATCCCGCAAGCAAGCGCATCTACGCAACTTCCGGCGGCACGGGCGAAGTCGATGTGTACCAGGAAACCGACCCTGACCATTACAAATCCCTGGGGAATGTTCCCTCAGGCCCGGGCGCGAAGACGGGACTTCTGGTGCCTCAATTGTCTCGGCTTTTTGTGGCCGTGCCGCCAAAGGGAACTGCGCCCGGCGAAGTCTACGTTTACCAGGTTCAATAACGCGAGGGGTTTCGTGCGAAGTGGAGGAGAGTCCTGTGAATGTGAACAACGAACGAAGTAAGGTGTCTGCCGCATTGCTGGGAATCTGTTGTGTCTTGGCGCTCGCGATGATTGGCGTCGGGCGCTCGGAAGCGAAGCAGAAGAAAGCGCTGAAACAGGCTGTGGATGCGCAGGGCGCGCCCATCTTCCGCGTGGACCCGTTCTGGCCCAAGCCCTTGCCCAATCGATGGAGCATGCAGCAGGTGACGGGCCTCTACGTGGAACAGAAGAATAACCACGTCTGGTTTTTGAATCGCGGGGCGAACGCCGACGGCGACGAAATAGGCGGAGGCGATAACCCGCCACGGATTGATTGTTGCGTTCGTGGACCCGAGGTCATCGAGCTCGACCAGGAAGGAAACGTGGTCAGTTCATGGGGCGGCCCCGGCTACATTCCTCAGTGGCCCACCGCGCTGCAAACCATCATCGTCGACCGGGAGGGCAACGTATGGATCGGCGGAACGGCGCCGCAAGACAGCATCCTCAAATTTTCGCATGATGGAAAACTGCTTTGGGATTTCGATCACCGGCCACCGAAAGGTTCGCCGCCGCTCAAGGAGAACGATCAGCAGACCGATATCCTCGTGTCCAAAGGACGTTTTAATCTCGACGAAGACGCCCACGAGATTTACCTGATTAACTGGAAGCGGGTGCTGGTGTATGACATGGACACCGGAGCATTCAAGCGCGGCTGGGGCGGCCACGGGATGCCGCTGAGCGAAATTTCCAATGACCCGATTCCCCCCTACAAGTGGACTGGTGCGCCGCCTCCGGATGAAAAGAACTTCGTGCCCGACCTGCACTTTGCGGAGATTTCCAAGGACGGTCTGGTCTATGTCGGCGAGCGCGGCCAGGACCGCATCGAAGTGTTCACAAAGGAAGGCAAGTTCGTGAAGGAGTTCTACGTGTCTCCCAACACGCCCTCCCGAGGAGAGGATTGCGGCGGCCTGCCACCCAACACAAAAATGCCTCCGTGCGGGACCACCTACAAGATGGTTTTCTCAAAGGATCCTGAGCAGAAATATATGTACGTGGCCGACGGAACGAACAACCACGTGTGGATTCTTGACCGCAACAGCGGCAAAACGCTCGGATCGTTTGGCACGAACGGCAAATATGCCGGGCAGTTCCACTGGATCAATGCGGTCGGGATAGATTCGGATGGGAACATCTACACGGGAGAAGTGGAGCAAGCCAAGCGAATCCAGAAATTTGTGCCCGTATTGGCGGGCAGCCGCTAGGCTAAAGTTTCATGGGCGAACAGTTTTCTTGACAGTGATGTGTCAGACGATCAGAATCTTTGGTATCCAAGGTTTCGAGCATCGAGGTGCTAAGAAAATGAGGCACAGAGCTCACGCTGTCCTGATTGGGCTTTTCGGTGTGCTGCTTGCGGCGCTCCCTGCTTTGGCGCACCACTCATTCACAGCGGAATTCAATCCGGACAAGGAATGGTCCGCGACGGGTGTGCTGACAAAAGTCGACTGGGTCAATCCGCACACGGCGACATGGTTTGAAGTAAAGGACGAGAAGACCGGCCAAGTGGAGACCTGGGGATGCCAGGGAAATCCTCCCGGCACGTACAGCCGCGCCGGCGTGCACAGAGAAGACTGGAGAATCGGGGAAGTTGTCACCGTGACTTGCCTCGCTGCGAAGGACGGCTCCAAGCACTGGGGATTCCTGAAACAGATCAAGTATCACTCCGATGGGCACGTTCTCGTGTTCAGACAAGGCGGAGAATAAGTTCGATTTGCGCCGGACAATATCCCGCTCGAACCGTGCGGGCTCTCCTCGGATCCCGCCTGATAAGGATCAAGCCATGAATGCTCGTAGTTCAAACAGTCGTCTGATTCTAGGTTTCGTGATAGCCGCGTGCTCTATCGGATTATTGTCTTTGCTGCCCGTTTCCGCTGCCGCTCAATCAGGACAGGCTGCGGCGTCTGCTGCGGCAGCGGCAAGTAAGCCAACGCCGCGCACGCCGGATGGCCACCCGGACTTCAGCGGATTCTACAACCTGGTTGACATCTATCATGGAGACCCCGTCGAAGAAAAACCGGGCCAGCACGTGGTCAAGCGGGCGGAAAATGGCTCCGTCTTTTTCGATTACGGAGGAGCAAACGGAGGAGGCGGAGAAGAAGGAAATACGCGGGTCAGGCAGACTCAGAACGGCAAGGTCAACATGCTGGATCGCACCTGCATATCCTGCGAGATCCCTCCTTACAAGCCCGAATACATGGCCAAGGTCAAGGCCATAGGCGACGCGATGTACGGCGATGCCTCGCCGCTCGACCCTCAATACGATTGCAAACCGTACGGAGTTCCCCGCGGGTCGCTCCGTGGCGCGGGCGGATATGCGATGCAGATCGTGCAGAACGCTCAAGTGATCGCGTTCCTCTACGAAGACCGGCCCGGTCCGTATTTTCGGATCATTTACATGGATGGACGCGGGCATCCGGAAGATTTTGATCCCTCCTACGTGGGGCACTCGATTGGCCACTGGGAAGGCGATACGCTGGTCGTGGATGTGGTTGGGCTGAATGACGAAACCTGGCTGGGCTCCGGCACGGTCGGTCCGAAATTGGCGATGATGCACAGCGACAAATTGCACGTGGTCGAACGCTGGACCCGCACGGGAAACGTGATCACGTACGAAGCCACCGTGGATGATCCGGTCATGTTCACGAAGCCCTGGGTGATGACTCCTCGCCAGACGCAGCTTGCCGCTCCGGACGATTACATCCGGCCGACCATGTGCATCCCGTACGACAAGACCCATCTGATGAAACACGACAATACGCCCTACGACAAGACGGCTGCTCCGAGTTCGGAAATTTCCGAAGCCGCCACAGCCGCGCCGCCCGCCAACATGGTTGGAAGCTGGAAGGTTACGATCCACAGCACGATTGAGGGCATCTTGACCGAGCAGTGGACTGTGAGTCAGAACGGCGACAAAATCACTGGCACGGTGAAGACCAAGAATGGCGACGCGGCATTGGAAGGTTCGCTCAGCGGAGCGATTTTTCTCGGCGCGGTCACGGACGGGGACAAGAAATATACGGTTCGCGGCACCGACGTCGATAATGATTTTGACGGCACCATTCGAATGGGCAAGAATGAGTTCCTCTTGTCCGCCAAACGCTCCAAGTAGAGGAGAGCGTCATTCAGCAAAGCCTCATGATCCACTTCACAAGGCTCTGGCGGTCCCAGGAAATGCTGGAGTGAATTCAGTTCACCGTGCGGTTTTTGTTAGATCAGATTTTGAAAATTCCCGCGATTCATGCGCAAGGTATCGAGGATTTGCTATGCGGAATGGCGCACAATTCCGTCCATCAAACATTCGGACATTGAAAACCTTTATCCCATATGGTACGGTACGCGCAATATATCCCAGTTGATCATCAAACGGTTTTGGCGATCTCTTTCGTTCAAGGAGGTAATCATGCAACGCAGACTCGCCGGTGTTCTGGTGGCGGTTCTTGGATTGTTTGCCGCGGCGGTTCCCGCAGCCCCTCATCACTCGTTTGCGGCCGAGTTCGATGCGAATAAATGCATGGATCTCACGGGCACGTTTACGAGTTTTGAATGGCAAAATCCGCACGGATATTTTCACCTGGACGTAAAGGATGCCAGCGGTACCGTGACCTCGTGGACATTTGAAACGGTTTCTCTTTCCACTCTGAAGAGGAGCGGAACGCAGAGAAAAGATTTCACCGACAACGTCGGCAAGACGGTCACCGTGAGGGCGTGTCTCGCCAAGAATGGCGTCAAGAATCGCGCCGCCGCCGAAACCATCAAGCTGGCGGATGGCCAGGTGCATAGAATCGGACAGGATGTCGAAGGCAAATTTAGCGAGAACGCAAAGGAATATTGACGCCTGCAGGCCTGGCGATCCGGCAGCGAGCGTTCGACTCCGATTTCAATCCTGAAGCGGCGGCGCATATCTCGCGGGCTAGAGGCATCCGCGACGAACATTCCATGATGCTTTACTAAGCATTCCAAAAAGGGAGGGGATCAGATGAAACGACGCCTCGCTTATTACGGTATCCGTGCTGGAGCCGTGCTGGGCCTCCTTTGCTTGGCTGTCTTACCATCCGCGACCCAGGACAGACAGGAAGGAAAGGCTTCAGAACCCGGCGCCGCGAAGTCCAAGCCCCAGCCAATGCCTAAAGGCGGACCAGCGCCTCGCGCTGCGGACGGCCATCCCGATCTCTCCGGAGTTTGGTTCCCGGGAACTGCTGGCGGTTTTACTTTCAACACTGCCTTGAAAAAGCAATTCGACGCCAAAGCAACGCCTGAGGAGCCGCCACCGTTCCAGCCCTGGGCGGCGGCAAAGATCAAGGCGATGACCACAACGGATTATGAGTTGGGACGAGCGTCCGTGAATTGTCTGCCACGCGGCGTCCCGGGGATGTTTTTGATTGATCCGTATCCATTCCAGTTAATTCAAACGCCAGGATTATTCGCGCAGTTGGATGAGCTGAACAATAATTGGCGCGTGGTCCACACGGATGGCCGCCCGCATAATCCTGAGCCGGATCCATCCTTTAACGGTGACGAGGTTGGCCACTGGGACGGAGATACGCTGGTCATCGATGTGGTCGGGCTCGACGAACGGACCTGGAACAACTTTACGGGGTGGTTCCACAGCGACCAGGAACATGTCGTCGAGCGAATCAGCCGCCCGTCCATGAACTATCTCGTTTACCAGGTGACGATCGAAGATCCCAAGGTTCTGACGAAGCCCTGGACGTCCGCGCCTCGTGTTTGGACGCTCGGCCACGAAGATCTGCTGGAATACTTCTGCACGAACAACCAGGATGTGGACCAATACAAATCGCTAAAGAGCAAAGAATCGAGTGGCGATAAGTAGACGGGAGAATATCTATGACTCGAAATCTTCGTCGCGTTTTGGCTGTACCTTTCGGATTGCTGATGCTGGCGATTCCAGCGCCTGCTCATCACTCCGCCACAGCGGAGTTTGATACCTCAAAGACATTTACCGTGAAGGGCACGATTACAAAACTCGAGTGGATCAACCCGCATGTGTATATGTACGCGGACGTGGCGGACGAGGGTGGCAAGGTGATCCCGTATTCGTTCGAGACGGGCCCTCCAGGCAACCTGCGTAGGGCTGGGGTGCTCAGGACCATGTTTAATGTGGGCGACGTCGTCACCATCGATGCCTCCGTGGCCAAGGATGGCACCAAACACCTTGGACTTTTGAAGGCCGTGCACTTCGCGGACGGCCACACTATTGTGTTTGGCAGCGCCGCAGACAGTGAAGGCAAGAACTACTAGTTCCTCCAATGACGGTATGCTCTGCGAATCGTTGGAATAGGGTTGACATGCACCGAATGGCTGAACGTCGTTGAACGGGGGTGGGAAATGAATTTCCGTTTCGTTGGCTGCGCCAGAATTGCGGGACTCTCCCTTGCTGCTGTCTGCCTAATTCCAGCATATGCCGCCGCGCAGACCGCAGCTACTCCCACCCAAGGGAAGAAAGTCCCCACCGGTTATGGCCTTGACAAGGATCAACCTTTCGCTGGAGCGGACCCGAACGGAACGGGACTTCCCTGGAGAGAGCCTCCTCCGGAAGCGGTAGAGGCCGCAAGGAAAGGCCCGACTCCTCATTTGGCCGATGGACATCCCGATCTGACCGGATTCTGGGCGCCGGCTGGTTGGGGTTACGCCGTCAGCTCTGGAACGGATAGCGCTGACGGAAAGACACACTACACGCAGCGCAGACAAGAGGGTCCCGTTCAGCCACCGGATAAGGTCGCCGAACTGAAGCATAGGCTGGAAGGCGCGAATCTGCCTCCCTACAAGCCGGAGGTCCTCGAGAAGGTAAAATACCTGGGCGCGCATCAAAGTCATGAAGACCCGGCATTCAAGTGCGCCCCAAAAGGTTTTCCGCGCGTCGGCCCGCCAACTGAAATCGTCCAGGTTCCCAATGAGATCGTCTTCCTCTACGACACGGTCAACTCTTCGGAACAAAACGCCTTTCGCGTGATCTCGACGGATGGCCGGGAGCATGACCCGACACTCAATCCTTCGTTTTACGGGGATTCGATTGGGCACTGGGAAGGCAACACGATGGTCATTGACGTGACGAATTTCGTGGATGAAACGTGGCTAAGCCAGAACGGCACGATTCACAGCGACGCCATGCATGTCGTCGAAAAGTTGACGCGGGAAGGTTTGATGATCGACTGGCAAATCTCGATCGAAGATCCAAAGATGTTCACCCGGCCGTGGGTAATCGAGCGCCACCTGATCCATGGTCTGCAAGGCGGACACGCCTTGGAGGAAGCACCCTGCATAGACCACGACTATAGCCATCTGGTAAACGACGATCGTAACTAACAAGCGAAGCGGAAAAGTTCGTTACGTGTGCGGGTTCTCATAGCGGTCGGATTCCCGCAACCTTCAGCCTGATTCTCCACAATGATTTTGGGCTGACAACGTACAGGGTCTTGCTGTCCTGATCCCCAAATGCCAAATTGGAAAACCGCATTCCCTCCGGAGCGGGAATAAGTCCCAGGCGTTTGCCCGCGGGTGAAATGACCCACACGCCTCCCATTCCCGTGGAATAAAGATTCCCCATGACGTCCACCTTCATGCCATCGGGGCCGCCAGGTCCTTTTTCGCCCGTGAAGTCAATAAATAGCCGCCGATTCTTGACCGTTCCATCAGGCTGGACGTCGTACGCAAAAATTTGCCTTTGATTCGGAGCCGGCCCTCCATTATTGACATAGAGAACTTTTTCGTCCGGGGAAAATGCGATGCCGTTCGGTGGCAAATCTCCTGGGTCCTTATCCAGGAGTTGCAAGCTGCCGTTTCTTATGGAGTACACGCCGTGGAAGGGCAGCTCCCTCGCGGGATCATCCTCCCGTTTCGGGAGACATCCGGCCATGCCATCGGTGAAGTAGATCGCGCCATCGGATTTGACAACGATGTCGTTGGGACAAGTGAGCCGCTTTCCTTCATAGTGATCCGCCAGCGTGGTCCGTTTGCCATCCTTCTCCAGCCGCTCGACGGCCCGGTCGCCGTTGGCATCCAGCACGATCCTGCCTTCTCGATCTAATGTCAGTCCGTTTGAGCCGTAGAGGTGCGCTCCGCTGGCATCCACACTGCCAACGCGCGATGGGTCCGCATAGCCGGAGTGGTCCAAAAATACGGACAGCTTGCCTTCGGGCGCACAGGGGAATTTGAAACAGCCGGGAGTCCACTGGAAGATGCGATTTCCGCCGACGTCGCTGAATAAGAGATATCCGGACTCTCCCTTTTGAATCCAGAGAGGGCCCTCGCCGCCTTCAAAAGCGCCCTCGCCTTTGAGCAGTTCCAGTTTCGCGTCGGGTGAAAAAATTTGGTCGAGGCTTGGATCCAGCTTGATGACTCCACCGGCGGTCGGAGATTGCGCGCGCGCCGAGAACTGAAACAACGAGATCGCTAAAGATAGACACAGGACGTACAGTGAAATTCTTTTCATATTTATCCATTCCTCGGCGGGATCGTATACCAAGGAACACCACACATCAAAAGCAAAAAGCTAGCGGAAGCGCATCGTTCCACTTTGCATTGTGGGAAAGTAATTGCAAACCTATTTAGCTGGATACCTTTTTCCGAATAGAAATAGTTGTACTTGAATCAGCAGGGGAGGGTAAGTATGATCTGCGCATTGTCCTGTCACTTGAGACCCTAGAAATCGTTTCTGTGAGTATTCAATAAATTCACAGATGAAAGAGCAACCCCCATGAGCGTTCACGATCTGGATGGTAAGACTGACCGCCTGAATCCCGGCGCGGTATCGAGGCGGGACGTTCTCTACGGGATCGCCGCGTTGGGCGCCTCGGCCGTTCTGCCGAAATTCGGCTCCGCGGCGCAAACGGGATCCGCGCCGCGTCCTTTTCGGATCGACACGCACCACCACTTTACCGTGCCCAAATTGATTGCCGAAAGCACCGCCAAAGGGGTCAACCAGGCCGGCCTGCAAGATTGGACGCCCCAAAAATCAATCGATGAAATGGATAAAGGCGGCGTGGCCACCTCGATCATTTCGATCAGCGACCCGGGAGTCTGGTTCGGCGATAACGCCGCCGCGCGCGCCCTGGCGCGAGAGTGCAATGATTACGCGGCAAAGGTGATAAGGGATTATCCGGGCCGCTTCGGCTTGTTCGCCACGCTGCCGCTTCCTGATGTCGAAGGTTCCCTTCTCGAACTCGAATACGCCTTCGATGCGCTCAAGGCGGACGGCGCGTGCGTGCTTTCCAGCTACCAAGGCAAGTACCTCGGCAACCCCGCATTCGCTCCGTTGATGGATGAGCTGAACCGGCGGAAGGCGGTCGTGTTTTGCCATCCCTATTGTGCTGCGTGCGGCACGCAGACCGTTCTTTCCGATGGGCAGAATCGCGGTTTGGAGTTTGTTTTCGATACGACGCGCACGATTGCGAGTTTGCTGACCAACGCCACAGTCGTGCGCTGCCCGGACATTCGCTTTATCTGGTCTCATGGCGGCGGCACAGTGCCGTACATTACCAGCCGCCTCAACGGAGTCGCGCAGAAGCTTCCGAAAGGCCTGATCTACGAGTTGCAGAAATTTTACTACGACACCGCGCAGGCTTTTAATCCCTACACGCTGCCGTCTTTCAAGAAGCTCGTTCCGGCATCGCACATTGTGTTCGGGACCGATTTCCCTCTGGGCGGCGGCTCGGGGCTGGCCGTCAGCCAGGGTTTGATTGACAACGGAGGATTCAGCGAGAGCGAGTTGCGCGGCATCAATCGCGAAAACGCGCTGGAATTGCTTCCGAGGCTGAAAACGTAAGAGAATTGAGCGAATTAGCGTCTCAATTTTTTCGCTGCTTCCACGTGGTCTCCCACGGAAACGTGTTGGCTTTAATGGCCTGGTAGTTGGCGTCGAGGGCTGGTGTCAGAAGCAGGAGCGCCGCGATGCGGCGGGTCATTTCCTGAACGTAGCGGACCTCGTCTTTGGTCAGCGGGCGACCGAGGAGCTTTTCTTCGCGGTAGGACAGCCATTTCTTAATGACTTGATAACCGCCGATGGTGTATTCCCAGACGTTTTTGGGTACGTTCGACCAGTAAGCAACGTCGTTTAGGTAAACGTCGCATGTATCTGAGCCGAGAACCGAGAGCATCTGCTGAATGGAAAGGTCGAGGGCTTTTGTGCCTGAAGCGATAGCTTCGCGTTCGGCCTTGGAGTAATCGCGCTCGACGAGCCTCCCCTTGCCAGGCATGTTGATGCCGCCTTTGCCGAGGTGTCCCCAGCCTACAGTAAGCGAGAGATCGGAATCGGTGAGATTGCCCCCGCCTACGCGAGTTACCGTGCCAAAGAGTTTCAATTCAGGGCGGGTTTCGCTGACGGTTATCGCTTTGACTCCTGGCTCAGTATCGAGCAGAGCGGCGACCCGTCGACCGAGATCTGCGGAAACAGCTAACGCTTCTTTGGAGATTGGGAGAGGGATTCGGGGCCAGTCCTGACGGAGGGCACCGGAGTTCTCTGTCCGGTACGCCGAACTGTAGAGTACCGCTGGGACGTGATAAAAAAGGTCCGCTTCGCCCGCGTGGAGTGTGTTCAAGTAAGTTTCCCCGCTTGGGCTGATGTTTTTTGTCCTTCCGTCTGATCCTTGCTCCTGAAGCAAAGATGCCTGCGGGCGAGAGAAATACAATGGAAATAGATTCGCGCCTCGCTCGACAACGTGGCGAGAGCACAACGTTGATGTAACGACCGGAGGATCGAAGTCTCTGCGGTTCTTTTGTGCGGCAGCTACCCAAACATTGTCGGGCACCGCAGCCGCGAAGTATTCCGCTCGTTTCTCGTCCAAGAGTTTGGTTTCGGGTTCCCAGTAGAGCCATCGTGTATCAAACGGGCGATAAAGGTGAGGCACGATATTTTTCGGAAGGAAGCCTCGCTTTCGAAGATAGTCGCGCGTACTTTCGGCCTGGAACCGCCCCGTGTCCTTCATGGCGGTCGGCGCAGCGTTCCGCATCTCCTCGTGGCTGACGCTCACGTCGAAATAGCTCTCCATGCGTTTAAGCAGTTTTTCTCGCGACACGTCAACGAGGAGGTCATCGCGACTCGTCTGCACTCCGGGAAATGACACAGGGAACAGGTCTGGTAGTAGGGGCCAATCGAGATAGCCTGTAAAAGCGGCTAGTGGTTTGAGCGGGAGCCCGAGCTCCAATACGGGTTTGAGCTTTTCATATTTGGGCGAACCTGCCGGTTCTTGAATACTCGCAAGAAGGTGAGCCCGGCGGTCTTCTGCATCTGCTTCATCGAAATCTCGATATAAGACTGAACGAGGACCGAGCTTCTTGCTTACCGTTGACCTGGATAGGAGGCAAATCGATGTGCCGATCTTGATCCCGGGTGATGTACCCCGCACAGCGAATACAGTTTCGCTTGTCTGGCCATCTGGCGCGTATTCGGAAATAATTCTGTCCCCGTGAAGATTATCAACCCAGATGTGTTCGAACACTTCGAGATACCGTTCGCGCATGGCTGTAAAGGAGAGACCATCAAGCCAAGAATAGTTTGATATGAAACACACAACCCCCTTTCCTGTTTTTTCGACTATTCTCTTTTCAGCCATTCGGTAGAATCGAACGTAGAGATCATTCAAACCCTGGCCTTGAGGTGCCGGAGCTTTCTTCGTCGTTCGATAAGAGTCTGTCAGGGCTCGCTCTTCTTTGACGGCCACACCGGCAAAGCCGTTGTAAGGCGGATTACCCAAGATGACGAGGATGGGAACATTCTGCTTGACGTGTTCGGCGGCATCCCGTTCTTCTTCTAGCTCAGAAAAAATCAGGTGTTGCTTTGGGCCTTTGGGCGGCTCCCAACCCGTTAGGGCATTCGTGAGGTAGACTCCCGCCCGCTCGCTGCCGGAGAGGGACGCGCCCAATTGGTCGAGCAGCAGGCCCAACTGTAAATGCGAGACGACGAAAGGAGCGGGGAGGATTTCAAATCCGAAGACACGACCCTTGGCGGCGTCCCTCAGGTCGCTGGCGATCAGGGCATCGTTCCCGCGCTCCTGAAGCGTAGCGTGGATTTTGCGGAGAACTTCGACCAAGAAAGAGCCGGTGCCGCAGCAAGGATCGAGGATGAAGACATTCTTATCGGCGAGGCCGTAGGCAAGGCCGAGTTCTTCGCGGAGAACTGTGTGTACGCGAGCGACCATGTATTGCACGATTTCATGAGGGGTGTACCAAACTCCCAACTGCTTGCGGAGTTCGGGATCGAACGCCTCAAGAAAAGGCTCATAGAAATATTGAACAGCTTGTGATTCCTGGAATTTGGCGAAGAAACTAGCGCGGTCGACACGATTCAGGACGGCGGCGGTCCAGTCGAGGACTTCATTGAGTTTGAGATTTTCCAGCTGGCCCGGTTCGGCAACTTCATGGAACAGTTTGCGAATGACGGGAACTTTCAGCAAGCGCGCACTTAGATTCCAGTCGAAGCGATCTTTGGAAACCGGCGGATGCTTACGCGCCCATAAAACCCAGGCGGAAAAGACACCGTAAAAGAGCGTTTGGACCAGGCTAGAGCGAAAAAAGTGCTCGCCTTTTTCCCCTTCGAACTTCAGGCCGAGAGCTTCTTCGAGGGCGGTGCGCACGGCTTTTAACGGTTCGAGGCCGACAAGTTCGATGCGGGCTAGCGCCTCGCGCGCGTAGGAAGCGAGAAAGAACGCGACATCCTCGGGCGCGTCCAAGGGCGCGGCATGAAGCATTACCCTCTTGAGGTACTCCGTGAAACGAACGCCGTGCAAGTCAACGGTTTTGCGAGGGTGCGCGGCGGAGGCCCAGAATGCTTTCTCACTGTCGGCGAGTTCGTATGGTTCAAGGATGCAAGGTCTAAAATCCGTGTCGTGGCCCATAAGTATGAATTGCCGCAAATTTGTGACAACGACCTGGCGATAGCGCGCGAGGTACCGTCCGACTTGTTCACCCAATGCAACCTGCGCGGCTTCTTCACGCGGAGGCTTTACTTCGATGGCTCCTCGCGAAGGAATTTGGGCTTGTTTGAGCTCATGGCCAGCTTTCTTGTCGAATTGTTCGATGGTGAAAAAACCGCCGTCTGGTTGGCCAGCACCACGATCTTTCGGATGGATGATGCAGCGTACACGGGGTTCTAGCGTCTTGCCGATTTCGTTGAATAGGGTTTCGAGCGAACCATAGTAAGGAGTTTCATCCACAGCAGCGCGTGATGAATGAATCTCGTTAACATCGTGGAGAAACTTTTCAAGTGGTGTCATTAAGTTGGCGTCGTCTCAATCAAATAGAGACGGCATGCACTTGTTATCACAGAGTAGTCTCAGCATCAATTGCGGCTGGGCGTCTCATGTCCAAACCCGCAGCACGGTCATGGAAGGGATCGTGCAAGGGTAGGCGACGCTTACACGTTCGACCTCTATCTTGCAGGTATGTTCGAGGCAGAGAGTCTCGCCATCGTCGCGGGGATGCGGTCGGGCCTTCCGGTCTTATTTCGCGGGGACAAATTTCTGAATTCGTTTGCCGTCTTCCACTTCGCCGGTGTAGACGTTTCCCTTGGAGTCCATGGCGATCGAATCGATCCAGTGGAGCTGTCCCGCATACCGCCCGTTGCCTCCGAAGGAGCCCACCAGAGCGCCGTCTTCGCGATTGAGGATCCACACCATATTGTTCGTGCCGTCCGCAACCAGGATGTATTTCTGCTGTGAATCCGTCGAAAGAGTCAGATTGTAGATCGTCCCGCAAGGGGGATCGGTCATGCTCCAGATGCCTCCGCAGTGCGGGCCGCGGGACTGCGTCGAGGGGTGAATCCAGAATTCTTTTACGTATTTGCCCTGCTTGGTGAACACCTGGATTCGGTCGCTGCCGCGCTCGCAGACGTAGACGAATCCGTCCTTCGAGGGGTGGGCGCAGTGAAGCGCGGGCGCGAACATCTTCTGATCCGGAGGCGGACCCGACGGGTCATAGGGCGGTGTGGGATCGTTGTCAATTTCACTGAGCGGGGTTCCTTTGCCACCCCAGCCGCGCTTGAACGCGCCTGTATCCATGTCGTACACCAACACGCGTTTGTTCAGGAATCCGTCGGGAATGTAGAGCTCACGTGCGTCTTCGTCGAACTCGAATGCGGCGATTCCCGGCGGGAAAATGTCCGTTTGTTGATTATTCTGTTTTACTTCCGATGCCGGCACCTTGGGTCCGCGATGGCCGAAGTCCCACAGGAACTTGCCGTCTTTCGTGAATTTGATGATGCTGTCGCCCGGCATCGTTCCGGAAATCCAGACGTTCTCATCTCGATCGACGCCGAGGGTCTGCAATCGCCCTGGCCATCCGGGAACGTAATCCTTGCCTCCCCAGGCTCTGAGGACGCTGCCATCCGTGTCGAATTCCACGATTTCGGGCCCGAGGACGCAGCATTCAGTGCGCGGCGGCGTTGTGGCTGCGCCCAACTCGTCGGGCCTCGCGTCCGACGCGCGATTGATCACCCAGACGTGGTCTTCTTTGTCCACGTAGATGTCGACAATCTGTTGCATGCTCCACTTGTTTGGCAACCGCTTGGGCCAAAAGGGATCGACTTTGTATACAGGAGCATTTTGTGAATGCGCCACCGGAACTGCGGCGAGAATTCCAAAATAGGAAAGCGCGATCGTTGCGGCGCAGGTTCTGGTCCATCTTGCTGTTTCCAATTTGTATTCCTTCCCTTTTCTGTTTAGCTCTCTGTGCTCTCTGTGGCCTTTCTCCGCGTCCTCTGTGTTAGATTCCGAAAGGCACAACACAGAGGTCACAGAGAATCACAGAGGGCCACAGAGCAACCGAGCCGCAACAAAAACGTGCGCGATGTGCGAGCAATACGACGGTTAGTTGTAAAGACCCTCTTCCCCGTTTCATTTTCGAACCTTGAATCTTGCATTGGCGGCTACTCGTGGGGATGCGGCAGCGCTTTTCCGTCTCCGTTTTTCAGGACAAATTTCTGTGCGCGTTTTCCGGTATCCACTTCACCGGTGTAGATGTTCCCCTTGGAGTCCATGGCGATCGCATCGATCCAATGGAACTGTCCCGCCATGCGTCCGTTGTCGCCGATCGAGCCCGCCAAGGTGCCGTCTTTGCGGTCATGGATCCAAATCTTGTCATTGGTGCCGTCCGCGATCAGCACGTACTTCTGCTGCGGGTCATGGGAAAAGGTGAGATTGTAAATTGTTCCGCACATTCCAAACGTTGTGCTGCCGGGGCCGCCACATTCGGGACCGCGAGCCGGCGTCGAGGGGTGCACGAAGAAGCTGGAAACAAACTTGCCCTCCTTGGTAAATACCTGAACTCTGTCATCACCGCGCTCGCAGATGTAGACGAGCCCGTCATTCGCTATGTGGACGCAGTGAAGCGCGGGCGCAAATTGCTTCTGGTCGGGAGGCGGTCCCGATTTCCAGTCATAGGGCGGAGTAGGATCATTGTCGATCTCGCTCAAGGGTATGCCGTGGCCGCCCCAGCCGCGCTTGAACGCGCCGCTATTCATGTCGTACACGAGGACGCGCTTCTGATCCACGATGTAGAGTTCGTGGGCGTCCTCGTCCAGATCAAAGAAAAAAATCCCACCCGGAAAAGTATCGGTGTCCTGATTGTTCTGCTTCAAAGGTTGCGCCTGCTGCCCCGGCGGCGTTCTCGGTCCGCGATGGCCAAAGTCCCACAGAAATTTTCCGTCGCCGGTAAATTTTTGGATGCTGTCTCCCCGCGCGCTTCCTCCCAACCAGACGTTTCCCTCCCGATCCACGAGGATCGCGTGTTCGGCGCCTGCGCCCGGCCTTTCGATTCCCTCCGCCGGCCAGCCGGGCACGTAGCCAGGACCGCCCCAGCCCTTGATCAGATTGCCCGCCGTGTCGAATTCCAAGACTGCGGGTGCAGCGATGCAGCAATCCGTGCGCGGAGGTTTTGTCGCCGCTCCCGACTCATCGGGGTTGATGTCCCGCGGACGGTTGTACACCCAGATGTGGTCGTCCTTATCCGTGACCATCACCGGAACTCCCTGCATGAGCCAATGGTTCGGCAACGGCTTGGGCCAGGAAGGATCGACTTCATAAATTGGCGCGTTTTGCGCGCGAGCCGCCGGAACAGCCACCAGAATCAAGAAGCAGAAAAGGCGGATCGCTACGGCGGACAAATCGTTCCATCTCTTGCGAATCAACATGAAATGTTCCTCCGTCCACTGTGTGCTCGAGAATCGGCAGGCAACTGCGCGGAGTCTAGTTGACGACGCGACAGGATGTCAATGTGCTTCACTCGCCATGGAGTTTCGAGACACGCTTCAGAATTTCATTTGGTTGCCAGCCGGCGGCCAAGGTTGAAACAGGGAATTGACAAATTGCAAGAAGCGGTGAGAGGATGAGCGCCAATGGTGCTTCCATGAGAAAAAAATTACTCGTTTTGTTAATGGGTGTTGCCGCTGTTCTGATCGCTTCGGGGCCGATGTCCGCTCACCACGGGACGGCGGCGTACGATACGAAGAATATCGTCACGGTCAAGGGAACGATGACCGATTTCCGTTTTATTAATCCGCACGTTCAACTTTTTTTTGACGTGAAGAACGACAAAGGCGAAGTCGAAAAGTGGCAGGCCGAACTGACCGCTCCGAACAAACTGTCCAGGGCCGGCTGGGACAAGCACACGCTGAAGCCCGGCGACTCCATCACGGCCAGCGGCTATGTCGCCAAAGACGACCCGCACACGATGTGGATCAACAAGCTCATCGGGCCCGATGGAGAAGCACTCCACCTCTTTGAGGAATAACTGGTACCAGTCCCAGGAAGCCAGGGTGTACGGTTCAGCAACGAATAGGAGGACCAAAGTGCGCAGGGGCTTGAGCAACTTGATGTTCTCAATGGTCGCGGCACTTCTCCTTTCGAGCGCTCTGGGCGCGCAGACACCGGCCCAAACAACGGATCGCAACGTGCCGGTTAAGGCCGAGTCAGCGCCTGCTCCTAAGCATGATCTAACCGGTGTATGGATGATGCGCAATCCTCCCGGCTCGCAGCGTGGTTTTACCAACTACACTTTTACAAAAGATCCTCCGGAGTTGACGCCATGGGCGGCGGCCAAGCTCGCGGAAGCTAAACCCTCCAATGGAGGGGAGTTCACTCTTAAGACGACGAACGACCCGGTGCTCACGAGATGCGACCCTCCCGGCGTCCCGCGGGTTTATTTCCACCCTTACCCATTTGAATTCGTTCAAACGCCCAAATATATCCTCATGCTTTACGAGTATGATCACGTAGTGCGCCGTTTTTATACCGATGGCCGCCCGCTTCCAAAGGATCCAGATCCCCTTTGGATGGGAACTTCGGTCGCCCATTGGGATGGTGATACAACTTTGGTTGTGGATACGGTCGGATTTAACGACAAGACCTGGCTCGATCGAATCGGCCATCCGCACAGCGACCAGTTGCACGTCATCGAGCGCTTCCGGCGCGTGAACTTCGATCACATGGAACTCGACATCACCATGGAAGACCCGAAGGCGCTGGCGAAGCCTTGGACGACGACGTTTTATTACCAGCTTAGGCCAAACTGGGAGCTGGGAGAAATCTCTTGCTCGGGTGACTATCTGGACTTCAGCAATTTCGAGAAGTAAGTGAAGGCACGATTCGTGAAGTTGCGCATTCGACTGACCACAAGCGAATGATTCCCGCGAACAATATTTCCTTAGTTCGGGAGCGTGAGATACCACTGCAATCAGCAAAGTTTGAAATGCAGTTTGTCCAAGGATTTTCCGATTTCAGTCTCGAAAATAACTCTGCTGCAAAAGAACGGGGGACAGATCCATGCACCGAAAAAGCAGCTCCAATCCCCGGAACGATGTTCTGAATACAAATTTCACGCGCCGGGCGCTGATGAAGTCCTCGCTGCTGGGCGGTGGGGCGGCATTTGCCGGCGCTCTTTTTAGTGGCCTGATTCCTGCTGCGGCCTTGGGCGTCGACGTTTCGTCAAAATACGAAGGGCCCATCGTGGAAACGACCGCGGGAAAAGTTCGCGGTGTCCTTCAGGGCGGGACCCACATTTTCAGAGGAATTCCTTACGGCGCCTCGACGGCGGGGAGCAACCGCTTCATGCCTCCCCGCAAGCCGGAGCCGTGGACCGGAGTGCGCGAAGCTTTCCAGAACGGTCCGACCGCGCCACAACTGGGCGGCCCGCCGAACCCGCTGATTCTGAATCATAGGCAGCCGGCCGTGGAGGGTGAGGATTGCCTAGTCATGAATGTTTTTACACCCGGCGTGAATGACGGACGAAAGCGGCCGGTCATGGTT
Organism: uncultured Acidobacteriota bacterium; assembly: GCA_963768275.1. Lineage (GTDB taxonomy): Bacteria > Acidobacteriota > Terriglobia > Acidiferrales > UBA7541 > Palsa-360. Next base: position 262,622 of record CAVYHH010000023.1, on the reverse strand, counting down.
TGGTTGCACGGCGGCGGTTTTACGTCAGGTGCGGGCTCGGCGCACGCTTTTGACGGCAACTACCTGGCCCGTTCCGGGGACGCGGTCGTAGTGTCCGTGAATCACCGGCTCAATATTTTTGGGTTTCTGTATCTGGCGGATGCGGGCGGCGAGAAATATGCCGATTCTGGCAATGCCGGACTGCTCGACATGGTAGCCGTACTCGAGTGGGTGCGTGACAATGTTGCGCATTTCGGCGGAAATCCCGGCAACGTCACGATTTTTGGCCAATCCGGCGGCGGTTTGAAAATCAGCACCCTGCTCGCGATGCCGCCCGCCAAAGGCCTGTTCCACAAAGCGATCATCGAAAGCGGTTCCCTCTTGACGGGAATCCATCGCGACGAAGCCAACAAGACGACACAGAGAGTCCTCGCCAAGCTGGGTCTACAGCCAAACCATGTGGACGAACTCCAAAAGCTCCCTGTGGATCGCCTGCTCTCGGCCATCGATAACCGCGGATCGGCTCCGGGATCAGCTCCTTTCAACTTCGCCCCAGTGGTGGACGGCCGAGCCCTTCCCCGCGATCCTTTCGATCCGGCCGCCCCGGATATTTCCGCCGACGTGCCATTGATCGTCGGGACAGTCAATACCGAGGGCACGTTTTTCACACAGCCTGACTCCCCACTTTTTTCGCTGGATGAAGCGGGGATGCGCACTTGCTTGACTTCGCGGTTTGGGGATGCGGCAGACAAGCTGATCGACCTATACCGGAAAGAGATGCCTAATGCGTCGCCCAGCCAAATCTACTTCCTGATCACCGCGTTCCCCACGGCGGCCATCACGCAGGCCGAGCGCAAGGCCGCGCAGGGCAAAGCGCCGGTTTATATGTACCTGTTCGCTTGGGAAACGCCCGTGGAGGGCGGCAAGCGGCACTCTCCGCATACCGTTGAGCTTCCGTTCGTCTTCAATAATGTTGAGGAACAGCCGGAAGAGGTCGGCAACGGTCCTGAGCTTCAGCCTTTGGCGGATAAAGTGAGCGGCGCATGGGCCGCTTTCGCGCACACCGGCAATCCCAGCGTTGCGGGCACGCCCAAGTGGCTCGCATACACGGCGGCCGAACGAGCCACGATGATCATCAATAATGAATGGAAACTCGTGAATGACCCGCGCCATGACGTCAGATTGATTATGAACAATCTACCGGCCCCAAGCGCCTCGTAAGCGGGAGCCCTCGCGCGGTGTGCATGCACAATCTTCCAGCTACTAGACGAATGTTCCGCTGTCCCGAATCCATCCCCTCCTACCATCGCGGGTCCGAGTCCGATTTGTTCATAACTACCTAGCGTAAGTTGGGCTTGCCAATCATTTTGTCCGCCTCGAAAATACTGCTGCTAGCGCCTTTTGGGAATTTGGAGTCTGAGTGAGAACTCGGTTCTGGTTCGTGTAGCGCCCGCCTTCAGGCGGGCATCGGCTCGATTCCAGAGTGCCCGCCTGAAGGCGGGCGCTACAAAAACGTGCCCATTCTGAGTTCTCACACAAACTCATTTGGCCCCGCTCCCCTAAAGCCCCCATCGATCTTCTCGATTCGAGTCCCGCGGCCGTGATTTCGTATCCGGGGCTAAGAGTCTTCGTCGGCGCCAATTTCTTTGCATGCAAAGAATTGGCAAAATGCAATTAACTATTGTCTATAGTCCGGACATTTCAATATCACTGCGAGATACTGTGTTTTTTCTCTTGACAGGATGTGGGCATTGGGATCAGTCTCCACCCAACTGGGAGTGCGCTGTCGGGCCTGATGTGTCTCATAGAATGATTAAATGTAGCAATTCGTTAACCCGGAATTGTGGTTCAGCGAAAGTGTGTGTCTACTTGCATTCCCGCGGATGTGCAGCCCGCGATGGTGGGGAAACGTTGGGGGGCTACGTCAGAGGAGGCCACATGGGAATATATCGAAAGAGTTTGTGCCTGAGCATCGTTTCGGTTGCAGCGCTGATTTTGCTGGCGATTCCGGTTGTCGCCCAGTTGCCTACGGCGACCATCCTGGGCGTTGCCAAGGACTCATCCGGCGGCGTGTTGCCGAATGTCACCGTGACGATTACGAACGTGGATACGGGCACCGTGCGGACCGTGAAGACCAGTGACGACGGAGAATTTCGAGCGCCGGAACTGCCTGTGGGTCGCTATGAAGTGAGAGCAGAGCATCCTGGTTTCAAGACGGTGACTCGAAAGGGCATCACCCTCGAAGTGACTCAGCAAGCGGTGATCAACTTGGATTTCGAAGTCGGATCTGCGGACCAGCAGGTCGTCGTGACCGAGGAAGCGCCCATGGTCAATACCCAGGACGCCACTCTCGGAGGCACGATCAATGAAACGAAGATGACTGAGCTGCCGCTGAACGGCAGGAACTATATTGACCTGGCTCTCTACCAACCGGGCGTCGACCAGGACAAGAACCAACGGAACTCGCAGGGCACCACCTTTAGCGTGAACGGAGCTCCGCCGCGGTCCAATAATTTTACGTTGGACGGGGCCATCTTGCAGACCATGTTGGGCCGCAGTCCGGTGGCCGGCGAGTCTGGGAATGCCTTGGGTATGGATGGCGTAAGGGAGTTTAAGATCGTTGCCGGCACTTTCCAGGCTGAGTACGGGTTAGCCATGGGCAGCCAAATGGTGGCTGTCAGCAAAGGCGGTACGAACCAATACCACGGCGACGTATTCGAATATCTCCGAAACAATGCGCTCGACGCTAACGACTTCTTCGCCAACCAGGCGGGCGTCCCGATCGCGCCACTTCGAAAGAACCAATTTGGCGCAGCATTTGGCGGCCCCATAAAGAAAGACAAGACGTTCTTCTACGCTGTCTTCGAAGGAATTCGGCAAACCTTGGGAGTACCCATCAACAACGTTGTCCCTTCAGCGGGGTGCCACCCGCCCGCAAACGCGCCCAATTTTGGCGCTGGCACGGTAATCACCCTGGCGGCATGCCCGGACCTTGCATTTGACACCGACGCTAACAGCCAACCGATCACCCAAGTGACGCTTAGTCCGTTTACTGCTCCTCTGCTGGCGCTCGTACCTCTGCCCAATCTCGCGAATCCGGGAGGAGCGCCTTCTCAAGTGAGCAGCGACCATGACACTCTGGGAGAGAATTACGGACAGATCCGTGTGGACCACACTTTCTCCGACAAAGACACTTTGTTTGGCCGCTATACGATTGACAATGCGGCTGAGAATGAAACAGTTGGCGACTACACCTACTTCCGCGAGATAGTGCCCGCGCGAAACCAGTGGCTCACGCTGGCTGAGAATCACATTTTCTCGCCGACGGTATTCAATGCCGTCCGGATTTCCTACAGCCGCACCCACGCAGCCATCAATTTGGATGACGTCGGGCTGCCCAACAATGGTTTAGGGCCCGAGCTTGTGCCGGGTTTTTCCACCGGCGTTGTTGACATGGGTGGGACGGCTGGGGGTGCCTATTCCGAGTTCGGTTCCGTCAATGCCGCCCCCACAACGTTCAACAAACAGAACATCTACACTGTGAGCGACGATATCGATTGGACCCGTGGAAAACACGCCTTCAAGTTCGGTGTACTGATCAACCGGTTCAATGAGGCAAGCCAGGCCACCAACTCCTTCAATGGACAACTCCAATACAATCAACTATCTGATTTCTTGCAGAGCATACCCGCCGTAGTCGAGTTTGCGCCCACGTTTGCCACGGAAAACCGGGATTTCATCTTCAATACCTATGGCCTTTACGGCCAGGATGACTGGCGCGTAACCCAGCGGCTGACCGTAAACTTGGGGTTGCGTTGGGAATTCATGAACACACCGCATGAGTTGAACGGAAGGCAATCTAGGCTGGTAAACGACTTCACCGACCCGTTCACACCGGGTCCCGTCATCCAGAACAACTCGTTGAAAAACTTCAGCCCGCGAGTTGGGTTTGCCTATGACCTTTTTGGAAACGGAAAGACTGCCATCCGTGGCGGCACCGGAATCTATTACGACATGGGGAACATCGGAACGGCCCTCGGACAAACCGCTAACGGATCTCTGCCTTATGCGGGATTGGTCGATATCCTGCCTAGTTGCTCATCGAGCGCCTCCCCCTGCACGACAACGGATTGGGAGCACACCTTAGGGACATGCTACACGCTCCCGGAGGCGGGAGACCCGGGCTGCGTTGGCGGTAACAATACGGGGTTTCCACTGCCCATCCCCGATCAAGTGAGGAACGCCTACCAGCCAACCACTCTTGGTGTTTTCACTCCCACGTTCATTGACTACAACTGGAAGAGCGCCTATATGATCCAGTACAACGCCAGCGTTCAGCAGCAGTTGCCCTGGAGCATGGCGCTTGGGGTGGCCTACGTGGGTAACCACGGAGTTCACCTGCCCACGGTTCGGGACGGCAATCCGATCGTCCCTACGTCTTTTGGGCCCTGCGGCGATCCCGCCAGCGTCTGCGTCGCCGGCAAAGTGCCGTTTTGGGATACTACTTCTCCGAACTACCACAACCTCAACCCAAACTTCGGCAGCAATATCAATGTCGCCACAAGCGCAGCTTCTCGTTACAACGCGCTGCAAGTCGTGATGCAAAAACAGACCAGCCATGGATTGGAATTCCAAGGCGCCTATACGCGTAGCCTGGTGACGGATGAAACGCAAGGCCAATCCAACATTCAAGACTGCATCGTTTCGGGTGGCCTGCTGGGCGTTTATCCGCTCGATCCAAGCGTAGACAGGGGGCCGGCATGCTTTAATATCCGTAACAACTGGGAAATTAACGTGCTGTATCACCTCCCGAACTTGACGAAGGATAGCGGAGTTCTGGCCAAGGTGGCGAACGGCTGGTACATGAGCAGCATCATAAGTATCCAAAGCGGCCAACCATTTTCGCCGATTACCGCTAACAACCGCTCAAACTCCGGCGTCGCGCAAGCCCAACAGGGCGACAGGGTTAACATAAACACTGCGGCATTGCTGGCGGCCTACCCCTGCACATCACAGCCGGGACAGCCGGCGGCTGGCAGTAATCCGTGCGCCTACACGCCGGAAGTCTACAACCCAAACACAGTCATCACCGGCAATCCCAACCAATGGTTCAATCCGGCCATGTTCTCGATCGCGCCAGAATGTACTGGACCCGGGTTAACAAATTGTTCGAACACGGTTGGCCAATTGGGGACTGCTGGGCGCAATATCTTGAACGGGCCGCCCGAAAGGAATTGGGACTTCTCGCTGGTCAAGGACACCAAGCTAGGTTTCTTGGGAGAAGCCGGAACGCTGGAGTTCCGCGCGGAATTCTTCAACGTTCTGAACCACCCAAACTTCAGCGGCGCTAACATGAGCACCATTGTATTCTCGGGTGGCTCATCTGACCTGACCCCGTTCTCGGAAACCCCGAGCCCGAGTGCAGGACAGGTTACACAACAGTTGCCGAATAACCAACGGGAAATCCAGCTCGCGCTGAGAATCGAATTCTAAGGCGTGCGGAATTGCAGGGGTCCTCGTGGTAGCAATGTACAAGGACCCCTACATGATGGAAGGTTGAGCGTACTTATTCACCGGCTAATGTGCAATCAAGGTTGACTTGCTGCAGGATACCTGGGACCCGGAGAAATTGCGTTTCGTTCTGATCTTTATTCCAGAAACCCTACTGAAACCGGCGTTCAGGCAACGGCGTCTCTTTACTATCGCGAAATCCGCATTGGGACTGGGATGATCGTGTGCGACGTGCGGAGCGAAGGGCTGCGACAAAATCCCGGTTAAGGAGTTGAGCTTGGCCCCGCCTCTATTCTTGCAAACCATCGAAGACACCGGCTTCAGCACCTGGCTGCGGGAATCCGAATCGCCTTTTGCGTTCTATTTCATTCTTCTGTTTCACACCTTTGGGTTGGCGCTATTGGTCGGCGCCAATGTGGTGGTGGATTTGCGGCTCCTTGGAGTTGCGCGCGGCATACCGCTCGCACCGCTCCAGCGATTGTTCCGCATCATGTGGATCGGCTTCTCGATCAATGCCGTAACCGGCGTACTGCTGGTCATCGCCTACCCGACAAAGTCACTGACGAATTGGGACTTCTATTTAAAATTGGCGGTGATTGCCTTCGCCGTATGGGTCATGCAGCGGCTTAAGACCGTGGTGTTTGCGGACACAAGTCTAAGTGAAGCGGACATGATGGCCAGAGGCGCAACACTGGCAAAATGGTCTCTCATCCTGTGGTTCGGAGCGATTACAGCGGGCCGCTTGCTGGCCTACACGTACAAGTATCTGACGTACCCGTCGTAAGAGGTTTCCCGAAGGGGTCGGTGAATGAATTTTGTCTATCTCCATCTGCTGCTGAATCATTTTCCGATCATCGGCACGCTGGTCGGCCTTGGCCTGCTCCTCATTTCACTGTTCGGAAAAAACGAAGACCTCAGGCGCGCGAGCCTTATTATTTTCCCGGCCATGGCGCTGCTGGCGATTCTGGTCTTTTTTAGCGGTAATGGAGCGCAGGGCGCAATCAAGAAGCTCCCCGGCGTTTCAGAAACCATGATCGAAAGGCACCAGGGCGCGGCGATGCTGGCGCTGCTTTTTATGGAGATCACCGGCGCCTTGTCCCTGGTAGCACTCTGGAAGTCGCATGAGGCATCACGCACGGCGCGCTGGAACTGGAGCTTATCTGCCGTGCTGCTTTTTTCGATTGTGACGGCGGGCCTGATGGCCAGAGTCGGCACCACTGGTGGCGACATTCGCCACCCTGAGATTGGGACCGGCCACGAGGAAGTAACGGAAAGCTCCGTCCCCTCGAAGATGGTGCACCGGTTCGAGCCATCGCCCGATAAATTTGCCGAACTGATGACGGCCAGCAAGTGGTGGTGGGCCTTCATGATGGACATGCATTTCGTGGGGCTGGCCCTGCTGATCGGAACGGTTGGCATCCTGGACTTGCGCATGTTGGGATTTGCCAAGCAGATTCCGATAGACCCGTTGCACCAGTTGGTCCCGTGGGCCATGGCTGGGTTCGGCATCAATCTTGTAACCGGCATTCTGGCTTTTACCGGCATGAGCAATTATTACACTTACGACTGGGCTTTTTGGCTCAAGATGCTGGCCATCATGCTTCTTGGACTGAATGTGGCGGCGTTCTATTTGACCGGCGCTTTCGATTCTGTGGAAAGTTTGGGACCAGGAGACGACGCGCCGCCTTTCGCCAAATTTATTGCCGCGACCTCTCTGTTCCTGTGGTTTACTGTCATCACCTTGGGCCGGTACATCCAGTCCTACTCCGATACGATCTCCGTCCACAAATAAGGGAGGTCAGAGCATAATTCGTTGTATCCCGTGCGAGCTAAGAGTTAGAATGAAAACAAATCATTCTCCTGTAACGAAAACTGCAATGCACGCGTCAAGATAGCAACGGAGGCAATACGATGTATCATATAGACAGGAACGCTTTAATCAGCGGAGCATTTTTGCTTTTGGCCTTGGTACTCGCGGGACCGGCCTCCGCGCACCATTCCGTCCAAGCTCAGTTCGACATCCACAAAACTTTTACGGTCTCCGGAACGGTTGCCAAGGTGGAGTGGATCAATCCGCATTCCTACCTGACCATTAATGTTACGGGCGCCGACGGCAAAGTTCAGAAATGGGCCTTCGAGCTTGGCGGTCCTGGCGCGCTTCGCCGGGCCGGAATGAGCAGGGAAGATCGTGGCGGTTTGAAGCCTGGCGACGAAGTGACCGCCTCGGGTTTGGCTGCCAAGGATGGTTCGACTACCGGTTTTCTCCAGGAATTGAAGCTGGCGGATGGCCGTGTGTTTAAGTTCGCCGCGGACCCCAACGGCAACTGAGCATGGAAAGGAGTTCCAGCATGACGCTTCACTTTCGATTCAACAGGATCATTGTTACCGCTGCATTGCTGTGCCTGCTTCCAGCCGCGATTTTTGCGCAGAATAACGGCGGTCCGCGCATGGACCATGAAAACACATTGCCGCCGACGCCGACGGGCCCCACACCCATGACTCCGGATGGACATCCCGATTTGACGGGGCTCTGGAATGGCTTGGCCGACAATTTATTGGGCGTCCCAAATCAAATGCACAACGTTGGCATCGAAGTCGGGCCGGACTCGACCCGCGACATTCACAGCGGCGTGCAGATTGCCACTTGGCCGCTGCAGAACCGCAAACGGCAGGATAACGAGCAGAACGAACGCGCGGCCACGCTCCTTCGCCGCATGGGGTCCAATCGGCCGATCTACAAGCCGCAATACTGGCAGCGTGTAAAGGACTTCGACGCGAATTCCAATGAAGAAGATCCCTCGAATAACTGCATGCCAGCCGGAGTTCCACGCATGGGTGTTCCGTCTTACATCGCCCAAACCCCCAAGTACCTGGTCTTCGTTTATCCGGGCCAGGGCGGCTTGATCGCCACCGCCACGAGCTATCGCATGATTCCTACCGATGGCCGAAAGCACACGAACCTGGAGGACTTGGATGGGACGTGGAACGGGGAATCGATCGGCCACTGGGAAGGCGACACGATGGTGGTCGACTCCATCGGTTTCAACAGCACCAGTTGGTTTGACCAGCTCGGTGGCTACTTCCACAGCGAAAACATGCATGTCATCGAACGCTTTCACCGCGACGGCAACACGCTTACCTGGACGGCGACCGTTGAGGATCCTGACGTGCTGCTCGAGCCCTGGACCACGACTCCGCGCGTAGTCCTTCTCAATCCCGATCCCAAGGCGATACTGCCGGAAGCGCTGCCTTGCAGCGAGAGGGATTTCGCTCACGTGGTCACCAAAGAACATCACTAGAAAAAATTGTCACGCTCAGTCCCCGGCAGTTTGCACATGGAGGCCGCATGCCTACGCGAACAGAAATGATAAATGTGTTAGCGAAAAGGGCGCTGATAGTCGCGGCTCTTGCGACGCTCGTTTTCCAGTCTGCACGCGGACAAAGTAACAGCTCGAAAGCAAGTGCCGGCGCGAAAACCGCGACCGCCGGAGCAGCGGATAACCCAGCTGGATCGAATCCCTCCGACGTCGCCAAGACTCTGAAGACTGCGGCCGAAGCTGTGGGTCTCGCTCGATGGTCGGGCGTTGGAGGCCAACGGCTCCCCGAAGTCGATGTGATTAACACGGTGGAAATCTGGGGCAGCGGCACGACTTACGGCCCTGGCCCATCGAGCAAACCTGGTGAACCAGGTCCAGCGTTTAAAACCGATTATCACGTAGCCCTCGGATACAATCCGCCTGCCATGCGCGTGGAAATGACGCGCACCGGTTCTGGCGGCGCCGCGCCGCAGCATACGTTCGAGGTGGTCCGGGATACATACGCCTGGGATGAGTCCGAGGTCGGTGGAGGTCTGGTCGCGGGAAAGGGCACGGCGACTCCCGCCATGGCTGCGGTCAACAATCGTCTCCTTCAACTGTGGATTCTTCCTTACGGCGTCATCAAAGCCGCCTTGGCTGCGGGCGACAAGACCAAGGTCTCGAGCGAGAAAGGCGCCACGGTCATTACGTTTCCCCTGAGCGGACAACTGGCTGACGTGATGGTCAAGGCGACGCTGGACGCCCAGAATGAAATCGCAAAGGTTGAGACCCATGCCGACAATCCGGCGCTCACCGATCTGAATACCGAAACGGAATATTCCGACTACGCGGATCATGGGGAGATCTTGACTGACGTCAAATCTCCCGGCCATATCGTTCGGAAACAGGGTGGGCATCCTTTGCTGGACATCAAAGTAAAGACGCTGGACGCCAATAATCCATATCTGGTTTTTCCAGTTCCTGAAAACGTAAAGAAGGCGGCCGCGCACTAGCGTGCCGCTGCAATTTCGATGCGCCAAAGTGGCGGTGACGGTCCCGCCGGGGGATTGTTGAATTATGCTTCTTCACATTTGCAGGTGGCTGCAAGACAATTCCTTTATCGCTCTGATCAACGGGACGGCTTGGTCCGCCGCCGCCGTGGAAATCGTCCATTACTTCAGCATGTTTATCCTGGTCGGATCGATGGTGATCGTGGATTTGCGCGTTCTTGGCCTGGTGGGCCGCCGGCAGGAAGCAACGCAGCTCGCCGACCGGCTCTTTCCCTGGATTTGGGGTTCATTAGCATTTAACTTCCTGTCCGGATTCCTTATGTTCGCGGGTTCCGCGACTGCTTATTATCGTAACGACATCTTCTACGACAAAATGGGAGTGACCCTGTTGGCCATCGTGGCAAGCATCATCGTCCAGCAAAAAGTGAGCAAGTGGAATCAGTTGCCGGCAATGCCCGCATGGGCGAAATTATTAGCCGTCCTTTCGATTGGTTTATGGGTGGGAGCAATCATCGCTGGAGTGGAGGTTCCCGCTCTTACCGGCGTCGGATAACGTGCGGCCCGAAGCAACGGCAATGGGAGGTCTAGTCGAATGGACGGTTCCCTGGTTATTTTCGGACACTGGTTGCAGAACAGGCCATATGCCCTGGCCATCGCCGCCTCGGATTGGGCCTATCCATTGGTTCAGGCGACGCATTTCACCGGGTTGTCGATATGGATTGGGACCATCGTCGCCGTGGATCTCAGTCTTCTTGGAGCCGGTAAAAAATCGACCCCGCCGTTGCAACTCTCCGATGTGCTATTTACCTGGAATTGGATTGGATTTGCCATCGCCATCACGGGAGGATTTCTTCTCTTCTCAATTTCAGCCGAGACCTACCTCACCAACATCGCATTTCTGACCAAGCTCGGCTTGCTAATCCCCCTGGGACTGGTGCTTCATGTTCTGATTCAAAGAAAAGCGCCGGCGTGGGAGAAAGCACCGGAAACGCCTCCCGTGGCTAAAGTTGCGGGCTTGGCAGAGGCTCTTGTTGTGGCTAGGTGTTGCTACTGCGGCGGTTCTGATCCCATACGTAGGTTGAGGCTCAGTTAATCTTGACAGAGGATTGACCCTGGCATATGTTGCGTCAGACCAACGCAAAGCTAAAGAGAGAGCTGCAAAGTGACGCGCCAAGGGGGGCGAATGTGGAGCGAGCGTCAGGTTCAAAAAGAAAGTAGGTCCCGCGGCGGCCTGCTTTCGCTGTTCGATGGACTCGTGGAACGAGCCAAAGAGGCGCCGTCTACATACCCCAATGTCTCATTTTCTTAGCTTCGTCCAATGGCTCAATGATACCCCCCTAAGCGTTTACCTTCGTGAAAGCGACTGGCCTTTTCCTATCATTGAGACCGTTCATATCCTGGGGCTGGGGTTCTCGGTTGGAACGATCATGTGGCTGGACTTGCGTCTCCTGGGACTTGCCATGCGCGAAGCGCCCGTTACCGATGTGATCGAACAGCTTGAGCCCTGGGCGATTGGAGGTTTCGCGGTCATGTTCGTCAGCGGAAGCCTTCTTATCCTTTCAGAACCTCTGAAGTGCTACAACACGGTGGCCTTCCGCATTAAAGTGGTCTTGCTGATCCTCGCGGCCCTGAATGTCCTGTACTTTCATAAGAGAGTCATGCATAACGTCGACGACTGGGACCGGAATATGCCTTGGCGCGCAAAAATGGTAGGCATCCTGTCCCTCATTTTGTGGCTGGGCGTTGTGATCGCGGGACGATGGACCGCATATTTCTAACGAGCGCCCGGCTGGCGGCGCGTTCGATGCCGATGGATCCTGAGAGGTGGGCGAAGTGACATTTGGAAGGCTCTTACCCGCATGGTTTTTTTGGCGGTGCGAGAATACCTTGCCGGGAAGCTGGTTCAAGCATGCCCAGTGGTTCTTTGCCATTGACGAAACGTTTCATATTATGGCGCTCGGCATGCTCATCGGAACCCTGGTGATCGTCGATTTGCGTTTGCTGGGTTTCGGCATGCGGCGGCAATCCGTCTCGCAGCTTGCCGGATTTCTTGGGCCGTGGACGCTGCTCGGAGTGGCTTCCATGATCGTCACCGGCATCCCCTTGTTCATGTCGGAAGCCGTAAAACTCAGTGGCAGCTCTCCTTTTTTCTTTAAGATGGTATTTCTAGTTTGCGCCGTGACCCTTCACTTCACGCTTCACCGGAAAGCAATCGCATCCAGCGCAAGGCAAGGTTCGGGTTTAGGCAAACTGGCGGCTTGTTTGTCGCTGATGTGCTGGTTGGGCGTGGCTCTGGCTGGCCGCGCCATCGCGTTTCTATAGTGCCGCGCTTCAAACTAGGTCAAGTAGCGAAGGCGCATTCCCGCATGATTTATTAGGATAGGCGACCAGCCGCCTCTGCCTCGATTGGAAATCCCTGTAAAGAATTCCCGATTAGGCTTAGTCAATCTTCCTCACGTTCCAAACTGGGATTCAAAGCGAAATTGCTCTTCGCGCCGAGCATCCTTAACGGCACATCTAGAATAGGTTAGTCCCAGGTATTGTTTGGCCTCATCCGTGCTTTCCTTTTCCTCTTTACAATCAACTGCTAGCGATGACGAGGGTTTCCGATAACACGTTCCAATTCGCGTTTCAAAAGTTGACCGGCACAGGAGCCTAAACGTGCGTATGAGAACTCGATTTCTTGATCGTCGGCGGTCACTAAAGAGACAAAGCGTATTTGTGATCGCTGTCTTCTTGTTCCTGTATGTATGCAACGCACCCTCGGCGTGTGCTCAGGAGCAGACGAACACCGCGACGACCGGTTCGGATTTGGCGCTGCAGAACCAGAGCCGAGTGGCGGCCTCCGCGGCGGAAATCAAGGCGGTACTAGCGAAGGACGCGGGGCTCATAGTCGAGTTGAAACATTGGGTCGCAAGGGATGCGACCGAGCATGGGCAGATCGTCACCGATTCGGACTTGTCGAGCGACGGCATCTTCCGCCGGCTTGAAACGGACCTTCAATTTCGGTCCATTGCCACGGCCCTCGTCCAACAATACGGGTATCTCGTTCCGAAACTGAATCCTGACTCGGACTCCGGGATAGAGCACGAATTATTATTGCAGGAGCGAGTGAGATGGCTCGCGCAAAATGAACAACAAGAAGAATTGGCGCGGGTTCATCAGCGGGGAATCCAAAGTCCGCGGGATGATGCGCAGTGCGATCCGCAATTGGATCGAGGCTGCAATCCTTCGCAAATACGCGCACCGGCTTCGGGAAGTTCCGGGCAGGGATCTCGGCCGGAACAGCAGCCTTCCGGTGCTCCTTCGCCGGAGCCGAATTTTCCCAGTCTTCCAAGCGAAGACCCAAGTCGGATTCTGCGCGCTCAACTGACGCAAACGGCAGGAGATCCTGCTAGCCGGTTCTCCCAACTTCCATCGCCAGGATCCTATGAATCCGCTCAGCCCTTCAATAGCATCAATCTGAGTCCCCTGGAGAATCTTGGTTCCGAAACCGCGGGAGCGAACCGCCTGTCTGGACCGGTCTTGGCGAGCGGAAATTCGAATGCCGGGAGCGCCGGCGATGGGTTGCTCGCTGCCTACGGTGTGGGAACGAACTCCGCGAACGGCAATTTGCCGGACATGAGCGGAACGGGCAGCACTGAGAATTTTCCATTCGCCCCTCCGGGTGCACCGATGGGTACCGCTGTGCGCCCACGATCTTCCGAGGTTCCATTTCGCGAACCGCCGGGAATGATTCGTAAGAAGAATCCCTATGAAAGCATTCCCTCGCTCTACGACATGTACGTGCAAGCGGTCCCCCGGCCCGTCGCGCCGAGGCGGTTTGGCGCGGATGTGTTTGAGAACGCGACGCGCGATTCGCAGTTGATTCCGATGGACCTGCCGGCCGGGCCGGACTATGTGGTCGGACCGGGCGACGGGTTGTCGGTCGATCTCTGGGGCAGTGTGTCGCAGCGTTTTTATCGCGTGGTGGATCGCGAGGGCCGAGTCAGCCTGCCGGAGGTAGGCCCGGTCCTTGTGAGCGGAAAGAGCCTGGCGGCGGTGCAGCAGAACGTGCAGCAGATTTTGAGGACTCAGTTCCGGGAAGTTTTCGCGGATGTTTCCCTGGCGCGTCTACGCACGATTCGTGTTTATGAAGTCGGCGATGTCGCGAATCCCGGCGCGTACGACATCAGCTCTCTTTCCACGCCGCTCAATGCGCTGTTCGCCGCGGGCGGACCGACGCCGCGGGGGTCTATGCGGATTTTGAAGCATTATCGCGGCGCGCAACTCGTCGAAACCGTGGATCTGTATGACCTCCTCCTGCACGGAGTGAAGGCGGACCTGCAGCGGCTGGAAAATGGAGACACCGTGCAAGTCCCGCCGATCGGTCCGGAAGTGACGGTAGAGGGAATGGTGCGCCGTCCGGCGATCTACGAACTGCGGGATGAAAACACGCTGGCCAGCGTGCTCGAGCTTGCCGGCGGCCTTCTTCCCGCCGCGGCGCTCGGGCACGTCGAAGTGCAGCGCATGGTGGCCCACGACAAGCAAACGATGCTGAGCGTGGATATCCCGGAAATCGAAAACGCCGCGGAGGTGACCAAGAGACTCGAGTCCTTTGAAATCCGCGATGGCGATCGAATCCGAATCTACCCGATTGCGCCCTATAACCAAGACGCCATTTTTATCGAAGGTCACGTCGTGCGGCCCGGCCGCTACTCCTATCGCGCCGGGATGCGGCTCAGTGACGTCCTCTCTTCCTACAAGGACCTGCTCCCGGAACCCGCCGCCCAATACGCCGAAATCATTCGCCTGAATGCCCCGGACTTTCATCCGAGCGTGGAAAGCTTCGATTTGGCGGAGGCTCTGGCCGACCCTGCTCAGTCACCCGCCCTTCATGCCATGGATACGGTTCGAATCTTCAGCCGGTTCGATTTCGAAAATCCTCCTACGGTTTCCGTAGGGGGCGGCGTACGCGTTCCCGGAACCTACCAAACGTCCGGCCAGATCCGCCTCGCGGACGCCGTTCATTTGGCTGGAGGGCTAACTCCGGACGCGCAGACGGCCGATGCGCAGGTGTTCCGATATTCGCCGGACGGCAAGTTCAAGATCCTCAGCGTCGGCCTGAGCCAGGCCCTCGCGGGTGATCCGGTCGAAAACATCTTTCTACAGCCGCGGGATCGCCTCTTGATTCACCGCAACCCGGACGCCGCCGACCCGGCCACGGTGAATATCCAGGGAGAAGTCATGAAGCCAGGACGTTACCCGCTCGCCCAGGGCATGCGCGTCAGCGATCTGATTCGCTTGGGCGGCGGGTTCAAGAACAGCGCCGATCTAGAGGCGGCCGACCTCATCGAATACCCGCTCCAGAACAGAGGCGCAGGGAACGGGGCTCATCACGAGGTGCGCATTTCCGCAGCCCTGGCCGATGCTCCCACGGAGAACTTGACGCTGCACAACGGAGACACGCTCACCATTCGCCAAATCTCCGGGTGGAACGATTTGGGCGCATCAATCACCATCCGCGGAGAGGTAGCCCATCCCGGCAGCTACGGAATCCGTCCGGGCGAGCGGTTGAGTTCGGTGCTCGCGCGAGCCGGAGGCTTTCTGCCCACCGCATATCCCAAAGGGGCCGTCTTCGAGCGGGAAGATGTGCGCGAGCTCGAGCAGAAAAACAGGGAAGAGTTGATCGAACGCATAAGGATGGAGTCGACCTCGTTCAAGACCTCCATACAGGAATCCGCCCAGGATCAGGCGGCGCTTGCCCAGCAGTCTCTCACGCAACGCAACGCCGAGATTGCCGCGCTCCAGCAGGCGCCCGTGCCCGGGCGGCTCGTGGTGCGGCTGCCGGGCAGCCTGGCGCGCTTTGCAGGGTCTCCGGATGATATCGAGGTGCGCCGCGGCGACTCTTTGTATATTCCCAAGCGGCCGGAGTTCGTCATCGTCAGCGGCCAGGTATACAACTCGAACGCGCTCACCTACCGGCCGCGCCGCAATGCGCGCTGGTATTTGCGCCAAGCGGGCGGCCCGACCGACCAGGGAAACATCAAGATGGTTTTCATCATTCGTGCGAGTGGCGCCGTGGTGAGCAGCCAGGGAAGCGCCCTGTGGAATGGCGGGGTCCTTTCCACGGTCATTGAACCGGGCGATGCCATTGTGGTTCCGGAAAAGGCCATCGGCGGTTCGAACAACTGGAAAAACCTGATCGCCGTGGCGCAACTGGCGGAGGCGGCCGCGACGACGGCCTTCATTGCGACGCATTGAGGAATCGTACGTTGTTTAATAGGCGGGCGTGTTGCAGCAGCTTGTTTATAACGATCTTGTCGCTGGGTGCCACGTGCTCTGGGCAATAGCAGGGGCAAGAACTGCAGCCCACCGGCGCCGTGTACGCATCGGCGAGCGAGAGTGGGCCCGAGGCGACACAATCCGCGGAACCGGCGCATGGGAGGGGGAACGGGCAATCCGCCGCGTCTGCCGGCGCCGTCAACAGGCGTCCCACCGGCTGCCAATTATAGTGATGTGAAATGTTTGAGTTCTTGACGCTTCGCGCTTCATCCAGGGAACTCCCCCGGCAAATGATTTCTGGATGCCCCAGCTGCGGATCGCTTTGAAACATACGGTTCCTTGATTCGCTACATTCTTGAGAGTGCGCCGCTATGATCATGCGACTTAAGCTGTACCGAATGTTTCTTAAGATCGCAGTGTATTCGCTGCCGGTCCCAGCGTTTGCGCTCGGCTGGAGTGTATGGGTGGCTATTTCCATTTATCTCGGCCGGGCCGTTCACTATTCGGTGCACGGGCATTTCAACCAAATCTTGTTCGGGACTGGCGTCTGGGCGCTTTTCGCGGAGCACAATCGCGTCACGAATTTTGATGAGTTGTTCCGCGAGCGGACCGGCGTGCGCAAGGCGTCTTCCGCGTGCATCGCTGCGACGTTCGTGCTGCTGGCGACGCTTTATTTCAGCCGCAACGGCGCCTTCCCGCGCGGCCTGCTCGTTTCCGATGTGGTGGCGCTTCTCGCGCTCACTCTGATCGTGCATGCCCTGTTCCGGATTCTATGCCGCAACCGCGCGCACTTGGCGGAACCGACGCGCCTGCTCGTAGTCGGAGCCGATCGGTTCGCGCTCAAAGTGGCCAAGAAGCTGCAGAGCTTGTCCTTTGCTCCGTGCCAGATTATGGGTTTCGTGCGATTGC
This sequence comes from uncultured Acidobacteriota bacterium, assembly GCA_963768275.1. Classification (GTDB taxonomy): domain Bacteria; phylum Acidobacteriota; class Terriglobia; order Acidiferrales; family UBA7541; genus Palsa-360. The sequence goes on along the minus strand of CAVYHH010000023.1, from coordinate 245,653 downwards.
CGGGGCAGAGGATCCGTGTAAAAAATCATAGGATTTTTGAACTGAACGAGCTCAGCGCATTGAATTCGGAACATGGCATTGACGAAGCCGTGATTGCCATTCAACCTGCGCGGTTCTCGCGCATGCCTGCCATCGTCCGCGCGCTCGATCAGCTCTGTCTGCCCGCTCGGGCGATTGTGGACCTGGGAGAAGGGATCGTCGTCCGCGAGCGGTTGTTTCAACTGGGCACGATTCAGATGCTGGATTTGACGTCTACTCCCAACGAGTCGCTCGACTACGCGTTGCTAAAGCGGATCTTTGACATCTGCTTTTCGTCCGTTGTTCTGGTTATGGCTTCTCCTATCTTCGCTCTCATCGCCGCGATTACTCGGATCACTTCGCCTGGGCCCGTATTCTTCGTTCAGGAGCGTGTCGGCCTGAACGGAAAACCATTCCGGATGTACAAGTTTCGGACTATGCACGAAAGCCCAACTTTCGAGACGGACACTCAATGGACCACCGCTGCGGATCCGCGCAGGACCTGGTTCGGCGCGTTTTTGCGGAAGACGAGTCTCGATGAGCTTCCTCAATTCCTGAATGTGCTGAAAGGCGAAATGAGCGTGGTCGGCCCTCGCCCCGAACGCCCTCACTTCGTTCACAAATTCCTGCAAGAGATCATGCGCTACAACCACCGCCACGCCCTAAAAGTGGGAATCACGGGCTGGGCGCAGGTGAACGGATGGAGGGGCGACACGTCGATCCAGAAGCGCGTGGCTTGCGATTTGTACTACCTGCAAAACTGGAGTTTCATGTTCGATCTGCGAATTATCCTGATGACGATTGTTTCGGGACTGATCAACCGGCACGCGTATTGAAAAGGCGGCGCCGGCCCTTCATTGGCAATACTTAGAGGACACGATTTAGTTCTATCACCCGCGAATTTTGCGGCCCAGTTGCGTCCGTCTTCGGCGGACTGGCCAAGCATCGGAACCAGTCGTAAGATTGCGGGACGATCATGAAACGCCGCCAAGTCGCAGCCTTTATTCTTGCGGGTGGCGCAAGCTCGCGCATGGGGCGGGACAAAGGTCTTCTCGATTTTGGCGGCGTCCCGCTGATCGTTCACTCAGCTCGTCTGATCGAGCCGCTCGTTGCCTGCGTAACCGTGGTTGGGCCGCCCCGCCGGTATGCAGCGATGGGGTTGCACGCGATTGCGGATCAAGACACTGGCGGTCAAAGATCCAAAAGAATTCGGCGCGGGCCACTGGCGGGGATCTCTACCGCTTTGGCTGCGACGCGCTTGCCCTGGAACCTGATCGTCGCGTGTGACCTGCCTTACCTTTCCAGAGCGTGGCTCGAATGGCTGCTCTCGCGGGCGATCCGCTCTCGCGGGCAGGTCGTCATTCCTCAAACCGGGCGCGGACTCGAGCCGCTCGCCGCGGTTTACAGGCGCGAATGCAGCGCGCCTATCGCGGCCGCGCTCGCGCGGGGCGCGCGAAAAGTTACCGATGTGATCGAAGAGCTTCGCATGGACGTTGTCTACCAGCGCGAATGGCGCCGGCTCGATCCACGCGCTCTGGTATTGAAGAACATGAATACGCCCGAAGACTATGACGAGGCGCGGAAATGGTGGGGCGCCGGGAAGCGAGACGAAGGCGAACTTGTCGATAGAGCCCGGCAGGCGCGGAAGGGAAGTTCTCGTGTTATTTAGGCACGGGAAAGTGCGATCATTGTACGGCTGATCCAATGCAACTCATTCGGCAGAAACGAAAGGAACAAGAATATGGCATCCACCCAGCAGACTGTGATTGCTTCGCCCCGCATCGAGCGGCTGCGAGATTTCGTCGTAGCGATCAGCAATTTGGTAGAAACCGAGCCCGGCGAGCCAGGCATCCTTCGCGAGGGATCGCGTCTGCTGAAGGAATTGGTCGGCATTGATGACTGGCTGCCCGCCCGCTATGCGGAGCCTTCTGTGACCGGGTATCAGCAATATTTGCTGCATGCGGATTCACGGGAACGGTTCTCTGTGGTGAGCTTTGTGTGGGGTCCCGGCCAGAAATCGCAGATCCACGACCACACTGTGTGGGGGATCGTCGGCATCCTGCGCGGCGCGGAATTCGAGCAGAGCTATTCCCGCGGAAGCGATGGAGGCTTCGCGGAGTTAGGCGCTCCTGTCCGGCTTGAAAAAGGCGAAGTCACCGCCGTTTCGCCGTCGATTGGCGATTTCCATCGCGTCTCGAATGCCTTTGATGACCGGCCATCCGTTAGCATTCATGTTTATGGAGCCAACATTGGAGCCGTTCGGCGATCCATGTACGAACCGGACGGCACGAGCAAGACGTTCATTTCCGGCTATTCGAATACCGAGTTGCCGAATCTTTGGGATCGTTCGAAAGACAAGTCGTAGCCCCTTCCCGCTCCAGCTCGGTTGCACGATATGACATAATGGAAGGTGCGCCAGCGAAAGCAGCCCCTCAAGACCGGATGGCCATCCATTGAGGCACTCGCAAACCCGCAAGTCCACGCGTCATTTCGCCAAGCAGTTGCAAAAATTGGTTCTGGTGTTCTGGATTCTCTTCGCGCTGTTTGGAAGCTCAGCGCGCGCGTCCGAGTTGAAGCCGGAGACGGTTGCTGCGTTTGACCGTTACATCGCGGCGACGGAAGCACGGATGGGCGAAGATGTACGCCTCAATCAATTCCTGGTCGTTGATCGCTTGCCTGATTTACAACGGAAGGAAGCTTACAATCAGCTTCAACGCGGCCAGGCTTATATCGAAGAACTGCATACGAAGCAAGACGATCACCCGATTCACATTCCAAATGGCCTGGTCCATCACTGGGTGGGAGTGATGTTCATCCCCAAGGGTACACTTTCTGAAACACTCGCCGTCCTGAACGACTACAATGGCGAGCCGGAAATTTACAAACCTGAAATTCGCCGAGCGAAGTTAATCGAACAGAAAGGAAATCAATCGAAGATTTACCTTCAGTTTTATAGCAAGTCGATTGTCACGGTCGTCTTGGACGCCTATTTTGACGTCAGCAACACACAAATTGGAAGTGCACGGGTTCAAAGCGCATCCCGCTCCACGCGCATTGTGGAAGTGGAGAATCCAGGCAGTTCAAACGAACACGAGCGCACGGACGGGAACGATCATGGATACATGTGGCGCCTTTACAGTTACTGGAGAATCGAGGAAAAAGACGGGGGCGTATACATCCAAAACGAATCGATCACATTAACCCGAACCGTTCCCCCGATGCTCGCTTGGCTGGTCGACCCCTTGATTAAAAGCATTCCCCGGGGGGTTCTCCTCGATATGTTGACAGACACACAAAAGGCGGTCCTGAAGGCCGGGACGACATCGAAGCAGCTTAGCCTTTCGCAAGGAGGCGCTGCCTTGAAAGAGTCTTCCGAAACAGTCGCAACGCCTCACCCCTGAGACAATTGAAAAAAACATTTTGCCCGTGCTTCTGAATGGAGTGCAGACGCTAGTGATTCATTCCGGCGAAAATCTTCTTTACATTCTCCGGGCTTGAAGCGACGAGCAGGTTCTTGGCGCCGCCAATCGCTATTTCGTCCGCGTCCCCAGCAAGTTCCTTCATCGTCTCAGCGATAAAAGTTTCCAGAGGCATTTGTCGAAGGGCCCCAGCCGGCGCCTGGGAAACTCCGCCGAGTTCGGTGGCCACATAGGGAGGAATGAGTTCGATGACTCTTACCTTCGAGTTTTTCAACTGCTGCCGGAGCGAAAGCGAGAACGAATGCACCGCAGCCTTCGTGGCGCAATACACCGGGAAAACCGCGATAGGGACAAACGCGAGTCCCGATGAAACGTTGAGCAGGGTCGCGTTTTGCTGATTTTTCAAGTGCGGCAGGAATTCGGCGGACACACGGATTAAGCCAAGCAGATTGGTCTGAATTTCCGCGAGCATGGCCGCGTCGTCGATGGGTTTTCCGGACGCGAAATTGTGTCTCCTCTGCATGCCGGCATTGTTGAAGACGCAGTTGAGGGCGGGAAATTCCTCCATGACCTTCCTCGCGGTGTTCCGTACGGAAGCGGGATCGGTTACGTCCAGAACGAAATGCCTCATCCCGGGATTTGCGGCGCAGATGCTTCGCAAACGATCCTCGCGGCGGCCGCTGATGATGACCTGGTTCCCTAATTGATGAAATGCTTCGGCGAGCCCCTTTCCGATGCCCGAAGTGCCGCCCGTTATAAAAATTGTATTCGACTGCATTTTCATGAAAAATCCCCCTATAATCCCTGACGATCGCCTTGCATCGATGCCGTTTCTTGCGGCCCATCATAGTACAGCGTCTCGCGCGAGGAGAAACCAAACAATGACGCGATTCATTTTTTCGGCAGTTCTTCTGTTTGCCTGTTTTGCCGTTCCCTTGCGCGCGCAACAACCCGCGCGGCCGGGCGGCGATTCCTACCAATTGAAGCCTTCGCCGAAGACCGCGACTTGGGGCTATTACGACGCAAAGACGCCTCCGGCGCTGCGGATCAAGTCCGGCGACACAGTGGAAATTCAGACGCTCGTCACCGCCAGCCGCGAACGCTTCGAGAGCGCCGGCCTTTGGCCGGACCGTGTGGAACCGGCATGGCGCGAAATTTATGAACAGGTGAAGGACCACGGCCCGGGTCCTCACATGCTGACCGGCCCGATCTACGTCGAAGGCGCCGAACCGGGAGACGTGCTGGAGGTTCGCATCCAGAAGATTCGCCTGGCGATTCCCTATGCGTTGAACGCATTCTCGCCGGGCCGCGGATTCCTGCCGGAGGATTTTCCTTACGAGCGCGTGAAAGTGATCCCGCTGGACGAGAAACGCATGATCGCGCAGTTCGGCGACGGCATCGAAATTCCGCTGCACCCGTTTTTCGGAAGCATGGGAGTCGCGCCGCCGGCGAGCGCCGGACGCATCAGCAGCGCTCCGCCATGGGTCAATGGAGGGAACCTGGACAATAAGGAATTGGTCGCCGGCACGACGCTGTTCCTCCCGATTCATGCGCCCGGCGCGCTTTTCCAGGCGGGCGACGGCCACGCGGGCCAGGGCGATGGAGAGGTGGACATCACCGCGATGGAAACTTCACTCGTCGGCACGTTCCAGTTCGTCGTGCGCAAGGACATGCGTCTCCGCTGGCCGCGCGCCGAAACGCCCGCCGAATTCATCACCATGGGGCTGGACGAAGATCTTACCGCAGCGACCAAGATGGCGGTCCGCGAGATGATCGATTTCCTGATGCAGGAGAAACACATGACGCGCGACGACGCCTACATGCTGGCCAGCGTCGCCGCGGACCTTCACATCACCCAAGTCGTCGACGGCAACAAGGGCGTCCACATGATCCTTTCGAAATCGATCTTTACGAAAGTTCGATGACGGTATCGTAGCGCGTCGATCCTGACGACTGAAGCCATTGAACTGACAGCGCCTCACTTGACAATGGTATCGTATATGTTACCATCAAATATGATCGAAGTGCGTGAGTATCTCGATCAGGACGGACACAGCCCGTTTGCCGCTTGGTCCGATCGTCTGAACAGGGAAGCGGCGGCCAGGGTGGCAGCCGCCCTCGCCCGTATCCAACAGGGTAATTTGTCCAAGGCCAAGGGCGTTGGGTCCGGTGCTTTTGAATACCGCATTGATTTTGGCCCGGGCTATCGAATTTACTTCGGCAAAGATGGGGAGCGAGTTGTAATTCTTGTCGGCGGCGGGACGAAAAAACGTCAACAGGTGGATATCAATACTGCGCTGGCCCGATGGTGAGACTACAAACTGCGAAAAGGGGCGGAGGAGTGAGCACGATGGCTTTGACGCGAGATTTCAAGGAAACAATCCGAGCGCGCGTGAAGCGTGATCCTGGTTTTCGCAAGGCGCTTCTCCGGGAGGGAATTGAAAACTTTCTCTCGGGGGACGTGGAAACCGGAAAGATCATCCTTCGCGATTTCATCAATGCCACAGTCGGCTTTACCAAATTAAGTGATGTTACCCGCCGCTCAGCGAAAAGTCTGATGCGGATGCTCGGGCCCAAAGGGAACCCTCAGGCTCGCAACTTGTTTGAGATCGTCGCCTATTTGCAACGCGCGGAAGGTGTGCGCTTTGAAGTCCGATCCGCTCGCGTCGCCTTGCGCACGAAGCGGCGACTATCCTCTCCGGGAGCAAAACGCGCTCGCTCTGCCAGCTTGATCCGTTGATCTTGGGCTGCAAAAGCTGATTTGGCCGAAGCAGGTATCACACTCTCCTCGCAAAACACGAGGGATGCAGCACGCCAAATCTAAACTCCCATTGCCTTCCACGCCCGCCATTACTTCAGCTTGTTCGCGTACTTCGCGACGCCGGCCAGCGCGCAGGCTTCGTCCTTTTCGCTGCCGGGGGCTCCGCCGATGCCGATCGCGCCGATTACGTCGTTGCCAGACTTAATCGCCACACCGCCGGCCAGGGCAACCCTGTCCGGACCGATGTTGGGAATCTTCTGCGTTTCCCAGATTTTGACTTGATCGCTGGAATTCCCTTTGAAGGCAAGTGCGGTGAAGGCCTTGCGGCGCGCGGTATCGGCGTTCTGCGGGCCGCTGCCGTCGTCGCGCAACAGCACCTTGATGGCTCCGCTGGCGTCAATCACGACAATCGCGGGGTGGTAGTTGTGGGAGCGGCAATCGTCAAGCGCCGCCTGGGCAATGGCGTGCGCCAGGTCGAGAGAAATGGCCTTCTGCATGATCACTTCTTGCGAGAGCACGGTAAGCGGGCTCGTGGCCAAAACGGCAATCGCCACGGCGCAAATAAAGAACTGTTTCAGGCGATGTGGCATATTCAATCCTCCTGTTACAAAGTTGATTTGCTGCACCGAACAAAGACGGCCCACCCGGTCAAATCGAATGGAATCCAAGTTGGCGAATTCCCTGGGCGAGGATTTGTCGTTGGCGCGACGAGACGGCCGCGTTTTCAAGCAGACGTAACTTCCAAAAAGCGATACATGAAATCGCCTGTTGAAATCCGCTACGGGTAAATTATTTCTGTGCGACGGCTTTTGCCGAATCCGCGCGCAGGCGCACGTAGCCAACTTTTCCGTAGGGTTGCGCGCCGTACCAGATTCGTCCCTGCGTATCCTCAAACATGTCCCTGGTTCCGCGTTCGCCGTAGGGTGTGGGATATTCGATGACCTTGCCGGTTTTGGGGTCCAGCTTGCCGATCACGTCCGTGTACATGGACGCGTACCAGAGGTTGTCGTTGTGATCGACGCCGATTCCATATGGGGTCGGCATTGGTCCTGGCAACTTGAATTCCTTGAATGTCTGGGTCTTGGGATCGAACCGGGTGAGGTTGCCGCCAAAATAGTCACCGAACCAGACCATGCCTTGCGAATCGATCTTCAGTCGGCGCGGCCTTGTGCCTGAGCCCGGCGGAGTCCATTTCGTGATTTTGTTGGTTTTCACATCCACTTTGCCAATGCTGTGATGATCCCGGGAGTTGAACTCGGCAAACCAGACGTTTCCTTCCTTGTCCAGGGCGATGCCGTAAATGTCCGGGACTTCGGGAAAGAATGTGAATTTCTTGGTCTCGATGTCGAACTTACTGAGGGGGCGGCCCGAACTCCAGATATTTCCTTGCAGGTCCGTGATGGCGGTATGCCTGCGCGGGGCTCCGGTTTGTCCTCCGGCGGTATGGCGCAGATTGGGCCACGGCGCGTTGGGTTCCATCTCAGCGGGCGGCGGTCCATCGTACGGCTGAACGTACACTTCAAATTTTTCCGTGCGCGTGTCGAATCTCGCGAGCGCATTTTGCCTTTCAATCGTGAGCCAGACGGAACCATCCGCCGTGGGAAGAATTTCATGAATGAATGGACGAGTGGGGTCCGGCAATCTCCACGTATGGAGCTCGCCTGTCGCGGGGTTGAGCTTCGATAATCCGCCGCCCATTTCCATCCAAATGTTTCCATCCTTGTCCGGCTTTCCTGTCCCCGGACGATCCTTCGGCTCTCCCGTCAATTGATAGTCGACGTACACGAGGTTCAGGGCGTCGTCGGAAAAGTAGTCGTGTTCCTGCTTGACCTTTTGATACTGCGGCAATTGAGCCGGCGACGCGGGCGTCTCGGCATCGGGGCCAAAAACCGTGCTCAAGTACTCAGACACCTGGGCGGCGACGTCCGGCTTTATATCGGCGACTCCGACTTGCCGCATATGTTCAATCGCTTCGAGCCAACCGTCGCGGTCGCGCCCCATCACGCCGATTCTGCTCATGGCGTGGCAATTGAAGCATTCCTGCAGGACCACATCTTTTCCCTTCGCCTCCGGCAGCAGAATTCCCGCCTGATATTTGGTCAATTGGCTCCACTGCACCGCGCCTTTCTTCATTGTGAAGCTGGCCGATGAAGTTTTCCCGTCCTGCACGGTGATATCGGTGCGGCGCGATGGGTCGCTCCTGTAGCCTGTCGAGGTAGCCCAGACTTCATAAGTCCCTGCGGGAAGATTGTCGGTCCGATACTGGCCCTGGTTGTCCGTCAAAACCATCATCAGCATCTTGGTTTTTACATTTTGCGCCCGCACAAAGGCTGCTCGAAACGGAGAGCCGTCCTCGCCCTTGACGATTCCGGAAATGTCGCCTCCCGGCGAGGCGTACGCGGAAGTTGCAAGCAGGAAGGCCAAACATGCGGCGCAGACTATCTTTTTCATTTCAGTCTCCACGGACAATATGATCCGCCCAGGATGGGCCTTGGCAGGAGTATACCGCAAGACAGCACGCAGCCATTCAAATTCAAGATTGGGGTTCGTTCAACCATTTTCAGTAACGAGATTCGCTAAAAGCGGCTTTGCCTATTGGGCGGTTATGTAAACCGGGTTTGTGAACACCCAGAGGGTCCAGCGCCGCAACCCGGTCAGGCCGGGCTGGCGCAGAAAAACTTCCGCCCGGTAGCGGCCGGGGCCGGTGATGGGCTCGTCGATGGACCGGGTCTGCTCTTCGTCAATTTTCCGCCCGTCGCGAAAAACCTTGATCAACGGGAGGCTTGCGCCGGAAGGGGTGGAAATTTGAATGCGCGCGGCTCCCGTCCAGTGAAGAAAGTCACCGGGACCGCCAGAGCTGCTGCCGCTCGAGACGCGGAATGAAAAGCCGTCGGCAGGGTAGAGCGAATCCAGTCCGCAATATGAATGGCCGTTCTTGAGCGCATCGACGAGTTCGGCGGCGCTTGCGAGCGCAGGGTTGCCGTTGCCCGCGTCCGGAGGAAGCAGCACGTGTTCGCGCGCCACCTCGAGGGATGGCACGTAGCCAGGGAACCGCCAGTCTTTGCCAAACGCCAGGCGGATCCGGGCATGCGTGTCGGCGGCACAAATGCCCGCGACCGGCCGCTCTTGGAGAAGTTCATCCCACTTTGCAAAGTTCTCTTCCGGCGTACTCGCTAATCTCACGAGCGCGAGTTGGTTATTTTCTCCATAAAGAAGCAGCGCATCCATCAGGTCAAAGAAATTATTTTGGCGCCAGGCGGCGTCTTCGTTCCAGATCTCCATGCCGTCGAAATCAGACGTCTTCCAGTCGGTCCAGGGAGTATGCGGATGGAATGGATGGGCGAGAATGCGGAAAGCGCCCACGGCCCGCGCCGCGGCCAGCAGAGTACGGTCATCCGTTGTCTTCGGTTGAACCCAAGAAGGGGGAATACCAAGCGCGAGGAAATGCCCGGCAGTCGTGCCGACCTCCACTCCCGAAATGATGGGCAGGTCCGGCGGATCTTCGGCAAGGTCGCTTTCCGTCATCGCGACATTGTGATCGGTGATCGCGATAAAGGAGAGATTTGCCTTTTCGGCGGCGGCCATCACTTCCGCCACCGTCCCACTGCCATCGGACGCTCTGGTATGAATGTGGATCACGCCAACCCGCTCGTTGGCATCGCCACACTTCGAGAGGATCGGAAGCTTGACGAGCAATCCTTCCAGCAGGGTTCCGGCGACCACCAAGAATAAAGTGGAGAGAAATACCACTAAGATCCTATGGAATCGATTGCGTGAAGCCAAAACAGGGATTTGGCCCTCCTTTTTCGGCTCATTCACAGCCGATAACAAACGTATTACTGGGGCCGATGGCAACTGCTAAAAAGCCCATTAAAAGTTTGATCATGGGAAGAGGGCCTGTCAAGCGGGAATCGAGACTTGATTTCTGATGGAAGATAGTTACTAAATCTTAATTGCTGGACACATGCGTTCTTATCCCATTTGATTAGATTCCCGGGCCAGGATTTGGGTTGTGTTAGAGTTGCTTGTGCGTCAATACGGAGAATCAGTGATGTCATCCCGACTGGCAATTTGCGACGGTATACTCGCACTTCTGAGTGTATTCACTCTGCTATCTTTGGTCGCCCCAGCGGCAAGCGCTCAATCGGCAACGACGCCGGTTACCGGTGATCGGGGGCCCGAACGCGGCCAGGAATGGGAGATTTGGACGGGGGCGGGCGGCGATCCGATCGGCACTCCAAAAGTCACGCTGGGGAATAGCGTCTGGAATGTAGGCTTTCGCTACGGCTGGATTCTGACCGATGCGCATGGTCCAGGCCTTCTGCGCGGCCGGTTTGAGTACGCCGTGGACGCGCTTCCTGTCGTTATGGTGTTTCAGCCTGGTGGCCATGCGTATGGGTTTGGTTTCGATCCCTGGATCATGAAGTGGAATTTCGAGCCACGCCGGCGAATTTCGCCTTACATCGAACTGGGCGGCGGCGGTTTGATCACTACGCGCCAGGTGCCACTCGGTGCAAATACCTTCAACTTCACGCCTACAGGCGCGATTGGCTTTAACATTCTTCGGGGGAAATATCATTGGAGCATTGATTTCCGTTATTTTCACATCTCCGACGCGCAAATTACGGAGTTCAATCCCGGCACCGATACGTTCGGGTTGCGTGTTGGCTGGGGGGAATACCTTCCTGCAAAGTAGGATATGGAAATGGCTTAGCTGGTTCAGCGAGGAAGGTCTGCCTCGTCTACGGAAATGGCAGTCAAGGCTTCATCTGCCGAGGTGAAACATGAATCCGGCGGTTAGGCGCCAGTTGTCTTGGGCTTCCGGGCTATTCACCGGGAAATGTGTCGTGATCCAATCGAACCCCAACAGCCGGGCCGAAACCCTGCGCCCGAGCTTCAGGTCAACGCCGCCGCCCAGGGCATAGGCCCAGGTGGTGTAAGTGGCCGTGGGAATCACAGGGAATTGGTTATCCCGCCCATAAGCGAGGCCGATCAGATAGTGGCCGAAAATGTCGAACTTCTTCAGGCCGCGGTAAGTGGCCTCCGGGCCGAACAAGCCGAGCAGTTCCTTGCTGTTGACGTGCTCGCCGCCGGGAGGCGGGGGAGGAGCTATATTGACCACGTGGTCCGCGAACTGCGCGTTGAACTGGCTGGTGATCCGGAAATAGCTGGTGACGACCCGATCAAATTCCACCTGCACGCCGTTGGTCGGAAGTTGTCTCTGCCCAGCGATCCCTGCACCTGCCAGATCTTCCGAGTAACCACCATACAGTTCCCATTTGGGGAGGCTCTGAGCTGAGACGCTCGCCGCCAATCCTAGAAGGAACACTGCCGTGAATAAGATTCGGTTCAAATCCCATCCCTCCCGGTTCAAATAAAAGCAAATGATTCTACGCGTACGACTCTGCCGGTGAGTTCCCCATTTCACAACATTTTTCCGCTGACTCAGTTCCATCAACAGCCTGCCACATTCTCCACGCGCTACGTAGGAAATCTGATGATTTTTCCAGCGAAAAGGTGGCTCATCCCCTCGCAACGGCTTGCAAAGGATTGCAAAATTCCGGCCGAAATGGCGTATCTTACTTCTTGACACGGGACTGGGGTAGCAGTACAGAGGGTCCGTCCAGACTCGCCCCCGCGGGCGAACGAGACCTGCAAGACGAGGGTATATCCATCTTGAAAATAAGAATGATCATCATTACTGTCCTTTGGCTGGCGGCTCTATATTGTGGTGGAGAGGCAACTTTGCCGGCACAGAGTAAACCTGCCGCGACTCCGCCCGGCGCTGAAAAGCTGAGCGACGATGCGAGGCGTGGAGAAGGTTTGTTTCTGCAACGTTGTTCGCTCTGCCACCTGCCCAGAAAACTTAAATTTGGATCTCCGCCGGTCATTGGACCAGGCCTGAGTGGCCAGTTTAAGGATGCCACCCCCGACCAGATGAAAGTATTGCGAGGCTTTATTTTAAAGGGCGGGCCCGATATGCCTGGTTTTCAATATGGGCTTGAGCCGAAAGAAGTGGACGACCTGATCGCGTACTTGAAAACGTTGTAGATTCTTTTTCCAGATGGGTGGAGGCGCTCTGTGCCAAGAAAGAATGCTCTTTCCATAGTTTTTTCCTTATTTGTGTCGCTCGCATTTTTTTTCTGCGCACAAAATGGTTTTTCCCAGTCCGCGCCAATGACAGGCGCTCTGTCGGGGACCGTAAAATCATCGGACGGGAAGCCTCTCGAAGGGGTTGGCGTTTCCGCTCGCGGCGTGAGCGAGACGTTTACAACCACGGTGTACACCGACGAATCCGGGCGATATTATTTTCCGCCGATGAGCAGCGGCCAGTACAAGGTCTGGGCGCAAGCGGTTAGTTTTGAGACCTCCAAAGCGGATGCGAGTCTCTCCGGCGGAGCGAAGAAGCAAGTGGATTTGACGCTCGCGAGCCTCAGCGATTTCCACAAACAGCTATCCGGCACCGAGTGGGCCGCGAGTTTGCCGGAGAATACTCCCGATGACCGCCGCATGAAGACGGTATTTATCAACAACTGCAGCGGATGCCATCAAGTCAGCTTTCTATTGCAAAACCGGTTTGACGCGGCAGGCTGGGGCGCCGTGATCACTTTGATGGAAAAAATGCTGTCCATCGGATATGCACCCGAAGATGCGAAGCCCAATCCCGTGATACACGCCTACAAGCAGGAGCTCGCGGAATACTTGGGGCGCGTCCGCGGCCCCGGAAATTCTCCGCTCAATCTGAAGCTCCTCCCGCGTCCTACCGGCGAATCGGCCCGGATTGTGGTTACCGAGTATGACTTGTCGCGGCCCGACATGCCGGGCTGGATCATGGAGCACAACGGCACGGACTGGTCGGAGGGAACTCCGTCCCGGTGGAATGGGCGAGCCGCCCACGATGTCGCGGTCGACAAAGGTGGATCTGTTTGGTTTGCGGACGATGCGACGCCGGAACGCACGCTCGGTAAACTTGACCCTCTCACGGGGAAGATCACCGAGTACAAGCTGGCGGATGAGGCCAATGCCGCGGAAACCTCGCATGCTCTGGTCTTCGATAAAGTGGGCAACATCTGGTTTGCAAATGGGACGGAAGGGGCTCCAACGAAGTTCGATCCCGAAACCGGCAAGTTTTTCAGATATCCCCGGCCGGCAGACATTCCATCGTCAGGCGATTTTATCACGCTGGACACCCAGGGGAACGTATGGTCCCCCGATCGCGAAGGAGCATTCAAGCTGGATCCGCTGACAGGAAAATATACGAACTACTCGCTTCGTCCGGGAAAGGCGAATTACGACCTTGCCGCCGATGAAGAGGACAAAGTTTGGGTCTCGCAGCCCGGCGGAAACGACATGGTGGTGGTGGATTCGCACACGGGAAAGATCGACCAGCTGGCGTTGAGCTATCTGGCGGCGCAGGATTACGAAGTCACCGCGAAGGACCGCGAACTTTCGGCCAGTCTTGGCCTTACGCCAAACACGGCGACGCCGCTCGAGAAGGGGCCGCGCCGTTCGTCCGCCGATTGGGGGACCGACACGATCTGGGTGTGCGAGTTCTTCGCCGACCGGCTTGCGAAAATCGATGCCAAGACCAGAAAAGTGACCGAGTACGCGTTGCCTCACCGCTTCAGCCAGCCGTACTCTGCGACGGTCAATAAGAAAGATCACACGGTGTGGATCACCATGCTCAACTCGGACCGCATCGCGAAGTTCGATCCCGCCACGGAAAAATTCACGGAATTCACGCTTCCGACCCGCGGCACGGAAATCCGTCATATCCAGGTCGATAGCAGCACGAATCCGCCGACGGTCTGGCTGCCCTACGACCGAACCAATAAAATTGCGAGAATACAATTCAGGTAGGACGGGCTTCAGCCTGTCTGCTTTGAATTCGTTAAGGACCACGCGAAACCCGACAGGCTGAAGCCTGTCCTACGAGTACCTAAGGAATCAAAATGGTCTTGCCCTGCGCGCCTGTCTCCATGATTTCCTTGTGGGCTCGAACAGCTTCTCCAAGTGGAAGTTCCTTGCCGACCACCGGGCGCACTGTGCCGTTTTCGAGGCCCGCGTAGAGGCCAGCGTGAACGTCGGCCTCATCGGCTTCCGAGATGCCCCAGAGGACGAAGCCGCGCACCGATGAGGTGCGCGCCATCAGATCGCGCGGCGTGATGGAGATGTCCCCGCGGCTGCCGATGACGATCACGCGCCCGAATCGCGCAATGAGTTTGAGATCGGCGGCGAGGTTTACGTTCGCCAGCATTTCGAGGACGACGTCCACGCCGCGGCCGTTCGTCGCTTTGAGGATCTCATCCGTATATCCCGGCTTCTTATGATTGAACGCGTGATGCGCGCCCTCGCGCCGCACGAGCTCAAGGCCTTTGTCCGTGCCCGCCGTGCCGATCACCGTCATGCCCAGCGCGCGCCCCATTTGCACCGCGGCGATTCCCACGCCGCCGCTTGCGCCGTGCACCAGCAGAGTTTCCGAGGCGCGCGCATCCGCGTGATGGTAGAGCGCGTGGTAGGCCGTACCGCACGCCACGTAAATTCCCGCGCCTTGATTGAAGGTTGTGCGATCGGGCAGGCGGTGCAGCTGCGATTCAAGTGCCAGCGAGTATTCCGCGTACGTCCCGGTGACGGGATGCCCCACATAGACGCGATCGCCCGCTTTGAATTTTGTGACGCCCTCGCCGACGGAGTGGACCACGCCCGCGCCCTCGCCGCCCGGCACGTAGGGCAGCGGCGGCTTGATGGCATACGTGCCGGCGCGCATGTACGTGTCGAACGGGTTCACGCCTGCGGCATGAATGCGCACGACTGCTTGTCCCGGGCCCGCCTTCGGCGTGGGGAATTCCTCCATCTTCATCACTTCCGGCGCTCCGAATTCGTGCACGACGATCGCTTTCATTTTTGTCTCCCTTGCCTGGAAAATTGCAGTTGTGGATTTGGCAGCAAAGGCGAATTCTGGCGACTCGCGAGGACAATGTCAAATGAGCCTCGGCTTGAGTGGCGCAGGCTTCCGCCTGTCGGAGTTTGGTCGGACCACGGTCGCCGTCACTGCAACCAAATCCCACAGGCTGAAGCCTGCGCCTCTCAGGCTCGCAAACCACACCCGCCAAATTGTGTGCTAGATTAGTTCGCTTCGCATCATCTACCGGAGATCATGATGATTATCGATTGTCACGGGCATTACACTTCCGAACCGCCGGCCTTTATCGAGTTCCGCAAGCGGCAAATCGTCGCGTTCCAGGAATCCTCAAACGTGCCCGATCCGCCGCAGATCAGCGACGATCAGATTCGCGAAAAACTGGAGCCCGCGCAGCTGAAGTTTCAACGCGAGCGCGGGACCGACGTCACCATTTTTTCTCCGCGCGCTTCCGCCATGGGCCATCACGTCGGCGACGCGAAATTGAGCGCGGCCTGGACTCGAATTTGCAACGACATGATTCATCGCATCGTCAATCTTTATCCCAAAAATTTCATTGGAGTATGCCAGCTGCCCCAAACGCCCGGCGTGCCTCCTGAAAACTGCATTCCGGAGCTGGAGCGCTGCGTCAAGGAGCTGGGTTTTGTCGGCTGCAACCTGAATCCCGATCCCTCCGGTGGTTACTGGAAGGAACCGCCGCTCACCGACAAATGGTGGTACCCGTTCTACGAAAAAATGGTGGAGCTGGAAGTCCCCGCGATGGTCCACGTGACGGGCACGTGCAACCCCGCCTTTCACACGACCGGCTCGCACTACATCAATGGCGACACGACCGCGTTCATGCAGTTCCTGACGTCCGACCTGTTCAAGGATTTTCCGACGTTGAAATTCGTCATCCCGCACGGCGGAGGCGCGGTGCCGTATCACTGGGGCCGCTATCGCGGTATCGCGCAGGATATGAAGCGCCCTCCGCTCAAGGAACTCCTGCTCCACAACGTGTACTTCGATACGTGCGTCTACCACCAGCCGGGAATCGATTGCATGACGAAAGTCATCCCCTCGGACAATATCCTCTTCGCGTCGGAAATGGTCGGCGCCGTCAAGGGCATCGACCCTGAAACGGGCCACTATTTCGACGACACGCGGCGCTACATCGATGGATCGACAATCCTCACCGCGGAAGATAAGAAGAATATATTCGAGACCAATGCGTTGAAAGTCTATCCGCGCCTGGCAAAGCAAATTCAGCGGCAAGGCATTGCGGCAACTGCATGAACCAGTCTTCAGCTTGAACGCAAGGATTGGTGTTAGTGAGCGTCCCTGATAACTTTTTGACCTACGTCCTCACTTGCCTGGGGATTGGGGTGGGGATTAGTGTCACCTTACTGTTCGCTGCGATCACTGGGAATCTAAGCATTTTCTTAGGAACTTGGCGCGTGTTCAGTGTGCCGATTAAATCGACGTCTCTCCGGGTTTTCTTCTTTGTTCTCCCAGTGGGATTTTTCGTGCTCTTGATTTGGATGATTCGACACTTTGAATCGTTCATTAAGATGATGAAATAAACCGACCGCTGGGTGCCCCCATCCCTGCGGTTTGTTCAAGGGTGGGGATCTTCTGAACATTCCATCAAGATCGGCTGGGCTTGCGGGGATTTTTTTCCCGGGCCATTGTAGCGCCAACCTTTAGGTTGGCATCGGGCAATCGCGCAGGTGCCCGCCTGAAGGCGGGCGCTACATGAACTAACTAGCGGTGAGAAGCTTAACCAAACGTTGAAATTCGCCCGTTGTCAGACAGTTTTTCTTGACGAACTGTGGCAGTTTCCGCACAATCAAACCATCAGCGCTGATCGGGAGCGAATCACGCAAAGCCCAAGACTAGAGCGGCGAGCATAGATCACGCATGCGCGTTCGGATGAAAACGAGGTAACGAACATGGGGAAAATCGTAGCGGCATTCGGAACGGTACACGCACCTCAACTCTTTGTCCGGCCGCCGAGTGAAGACCTCGCTCAGCTCGACGCGGACGTTGCGGCGATGCGCCTGCTCGGCAAGGACCTGGACGAAACCAAGCCGGATGTGGCCATCGTGATCGGCAACGACCACATGGAGACCTTTTTCCTGTCCTCGGTTCCTACGTTCGCCATCATGTCCGGCGAGCGCGCCCGCGCGGAATTTGCCCGCAAGACATACGACCTCCCGGTGCACCAGGGGCTCGCCGAAGACCTGCTCGACAAGCTGGTCAACGAGGACTTCGACATGGCGTATTCGCAGGACGCGATCCTCGGCCATGCGTTTGCGGCCGTGTATGAATGGGTCATCGAAGGCCGTAAGATCCCGGTCGTCCCAATTTTCGTGAACGCCTACTTGCCGCCCCTACCGACCGCTCGGCGATGCGCACAACTTGGGAAAGCCATAGCCAAAGTGATCGCCGCCCGGCCCGAACGCGTCGCCGTTATTGCCAGTGGCGGAATGTCGCACTTTCCCGGCACGTGGAAATACCCGCAGCCCGATTTTGAGTTTGACTACTGGGCCATCGCCCAGATGGAAAAGGGGAATAACGAAGCTCTGTTGAGCCTCACTTCGGAGCAGCTCGATGTCGTCGGGAATACGGAAATGCTTTCCTGGATGATCATGTTCGGAATGATAGGCGACCAGCCCGGCGAACTCATTACGTACCAGCCCACCTGGCACCACGGCCACGCCGTGATGCGCTTCCTGCCGGACAAGAGGACCGGGAAACTTTCCGAGGAAGGGACCAAAGGTCCGGCCACCTACAAGTTCAAGGGCTCGGAAGGATATGAGTTCTACAAACATCCTTCGCCTTCGGCCTACAAGTTGAACAAGATCCTTTACGATTTGCGCTTTAAGCCGAGCCTGCGCGTGCGCCTGATCAATGACATACCTTCGGTGGCGGCCGAGTACGGTTTGCCTCTGGAGGAATCCAAAGTCCTCGAGACATTGCAGGACGAAGACATCGAAAAATTCCGCAACGGCACGGTTCACCCGCTGGTAAAGGCGGGGGCGCACCCGCTCGGCATGTGGATGAGCGTGATAGTGTTCCACGCCGAGTTGCGCAGGCTGCGCGCCGCGGCCGCCAAGGGCGAGACCGAAAAGACAAGCGTCACGCAATGATAATTTAGTAGCACAGGCTTCAGCCTGTGGGTTTTGGCAACTGCAAGGACTGCCCCCACAGGCTGCGGAAAAACTCAAAGCGCAGTCATTCTGAGCGAAGCGAAGAATCTCTCCTTGTTTGTTGCTTATACTTAAATCGAAGAGAGATTCTTCGCTTCGCTCAGAATGACAAAAGAAGACATTTTTTCCGCACCCTATGAAGCCTGTGCTGCCAGTCCCGCCGTCCAGTTTTCTCATCACATTCATCTCACCCCGGAGGAATCATGCCCAAGATGCGCGCCGTTCAAGTCCCGGCTGCCAAGGGACCGTTTCAACTGGTGGAGCGCGAAGTCCCGGAACCCGTTGCCGGATCGGTGCGCATCAAAGTGCAAGCCTGCGGCATCTGCCACAGCGATGAATACGCCAAGGAAGGTTCGCGGCCGGGCATCACGTACCCGCGCGTTCCGGGACACGAAATCGCCGGTGTGATTGACGCCATCGGCCAAGGCGTTCTCGGTTGGGAAGTAGGACAGCGCGTCGGGGTAGGCTGGCACGGCGGGCATTGCGGCTTCTGCGATTCGTGCCGCCGCGGCGATTTTGTGACGTGCAGCAAAGGGAGACAAATTACAGGTCTCACCTGCGACGGTGGCTACTCCGATTTCATGATTATTTCCGCTGCGGCTTTGGCCAGGATTCCCGACGGGCTTTCCGCCACGGATGCGGCTCCGCTCCTCTGCGCCGGCGTCACCACGTTCAATGCGTTGCGAAATAGCGGTGCGCGGACGGGTAACGTCGTTGCCATTCTGGGCCTCGGCGGTCTAGGTCATTTGGGCGTTCAGTTTGCGGCCAACATGGGTTTTGAGACCGTCGCTATCGCGCGCGGAAAAGAGAAAGAGCCGTTCGCGAAGAAGCTCGGCGCAAAACATTACCTCGATAGTGAATCCCAAAACGTTGCTGCCGAACTGGAAAAAATGGGCGGGGCCAAAGTCATCCTCTCCACGGTCACCAGCGGAAAAGCGCTCAATGCAGTCTTGGGCGGCATGGGAATCAATGGCAAGACAATTCTTGTCGGCAATCCCGATCAACCGCTAGAAATTGCGGCACGACTTTTGATTGCCGGGCGCCGCTCGATCAGCGGCTGGCCCTCCGGCTCACCGATTGATTCCCAGGACACGCTCGCATTCTGTTCGCTAACCGGCGTGCGACCCCTCACCGAAATTTTCCCTCTCGAGCGCGCCACCGAGGCGTACGAACGAATGTTAAGCGGAAAGGCGCGCTTCCGAGTCGTCTTATCCACAGGACTCTAGAAGCTGGACCGGGTTCAAGCCCTGCCCTCGCCGCCGGGCACCGCAAACTCGAATACTTCGATCACCTCAACTTCCGGTTCCAAGTCAAACTCCACGAATTCAACTGGAGTTTCAAATGTGGCCACCACCATCTCTGGTTCCGCTGAAGGGGTTTGGATTGTCTCTTTCTTGTTGATGGGTGCGGCTGCACGAGCTTGCTTCTTGCCGCGTGCGACTTTCCTAAACGGTTTCGCGTGGTGCATCGCTTTTCGGGCTACTTTGGTTTTCATTGTCGTGTACCTCGCATTTCCTCGAATATCGGGTCTTGCGGATCTACTCGCCTCCCGGCCCATTCAGTGGCGCTTGCCGACATTTCTTTGAAAGCATGAGCCTCGATGTGCTGTCGACAGTTCAAAATATATAAGACAATGCATTTTGCAGCGATGACGGCGCGCACGTCGGCTTGTGACGGCAATCACATCTCGAAACATTCAAAGGCTGCTAGCTTAAGAGCAAAAGGAAAGGGCCATGGCAAAAAAACGGATTGTGTCACGCAAGGAGCGCGAGCTCAGCATCATCTGCGAGGACCGGCCCGGGACACTGTCTCACCTTGCGAAGCTTCTTGGCGATGCAAGAGTGAATATCGTGGCGATGAGTTGCACGACGTCGGGCGTACAGGGAGCTGTGCGAATCGTCGTGGACGATTTCACGCGGGCAAAAAAAGCCCTCGACCGCGAGCATACTTCCTACACCGAGCACGACGTGCTCTACGTGGAATTGCCGAATTTGCCCGGAGTCTGGCCAACTTTACCGGAAAGCTTGCGGCGCAAAATATCAATGTCACGAATGCCTACGGGACGGCGCCAAAGGGGAGCAAGAAGGCCATCCTCATTTTCAGAGTATCCGATCTCGACAAGGCGGCGCTGATCCAGTAGGCAGAAACTCACGGAAATAGTGACGTTGAATCCCAGTCGCTGCTGGTGAAAATCGAAGCGCGAGAGTCTCTGTCACGAATGATGCCAACTCACAGATGGACTGAATCCCTCCGGAGCCTTATACTCTTGCCGTGAATTCCGAGCCTGATCTGCTAACGCCCCTGCGCCGTTATTGGGGATACGACGCGTTTCGCCCCTTGCAGGAAAGCATCGTCCGCAGCCTGCTGGCAGGGCGCGACGCCTGCGTCGTCATGCCCACGGGAGGCGGGAAGTCGCTGTGCTACCAGTTGCCCGCCGCAATGTCGCCGGACAAGACCGTCATCGTCATCTCTCCCTTGATCGCGCTGATGGAAGATCAAGTCGCACAGCTCGGCCAAATGGGAATTCCGGCGGCGCTCTTGAACAGCTCGATTCCGCCGGCGCAGCAGTCTCGAGTAATCGAAAAGGCTCGCGCGGGCGGATATCGTCTCCTGTACCTTTCCCCCGAACGGCTGGCGCGCGAGGACACCAACGACTGGCTGAAGGGCGTGCCGGTTTTGTTCTTCGCGATTGACGAAGCGCATTGCATTTCGGAATGGGGACACGAGTTCCGGCCGGAATACCGCCAGCTCAGCCGCCTTCGCGCTCATTTTCCGGACCGCGCGATCGCGGCCTTCACCGCAAGCGCCACGCAGCGCGTGCGGCATGACATCATTCGCCAGCTCGAGCTCCGCGCGCCGGATAAATACATCGCCAGCTTCCACCGCCCTAATTTGCGGTACGTCGTGCGGGCCTGCGACGCAAGCTCTCAAACGGAACTCCTCCTGCGCGCGATGCGAAGCTACGGAAACGAAAACATCATTGTCTATGCGCCCACGATCGCGACGGTGGAATCCACAGTGGATCTACTTCAGGAAAATGGGATCCCCGCCATTGGCTATCACGGCCAGATGAACGCCGCCGATCGGAGACGCAACCAGGAGCGCTGGATGGCGGACGAAGTGCGAGTGATGGTGGGCACGATCGCATTCGGCCTGGGCATCAACAAAGCCGCCGTGCGCGCCGTGATCCATCTCTCGCTGCCAAAATCCATCGAGCAGTACTATCAGGAAGCGGGACGAGGCGGCCGCGACGGCCTTCCCGCGGACTGCGTTCTCCTCTGGCAGAAGAAAGATGCGGGTCTGCACGCATACTTTATCGGCCAGATCACCGATCCGGAAGAAAAAGAGCGCGCCTGGCAGCGCTATCACGAAATTCGCGGATTTGTGGAGTCGGACATCTGCCGCCATCTTCGTGTCTGTGGCCATTTTGGCGAGAACAAGAAATGGACCTCCTGCGGGGCCTGCGATGTCTGCGGTTACGAGCCTGCCTGGCTGTCCGCGCCAGTGGTGGAAACCCCTCGCAAACGGAAGCATTCCAAGGCGCGACCCGTTCCACCCCTGTCTCCGCCGGCGAGGCTTTCGTGGGAAAGGCCCGCGACCGCGCCAGCGCGGGCGCAAGAAGCTTTGGAAGTGGACCCCGACTTACGTGAGTTTATGCGGGAATGGAGAAGAGAAACCGCGAACGAGCAAAATGTCCCGGCCTATGTTGTGATTCATGACACTACCCTTGATGAGATCTGCCGAGTCCGGCCCGGCTCGATTGCCGGCCTTTTGCACATCACCGGTATCGGCGAACGCAAGGCTGAACTGTACGGCCGCCAAATTATCGACGCGCTGAAGCGATTCAGCGGTGGAGCGCGGGCCGCGGTTCCGGACAAGAGGATCAGCCCAAGTGAGGAAACGATTCAATTGATTGAGGAAGGCAAGACCCTGGATGAAATCGCCGTGATACGAGGGCGAAGACGGTCGACGATTGTCAGCATGGTCTCGGATCTTGTAGAGCGCGGATTATTGGAGTTTCAAGAAGGCTGGGTCGCAGAAGAGAGACAAATAAAGATTGAAGCCGTGACTACCAATATTGGATTGGAAAGATTCTCGCCGATCAAAGATGCCCTGCCGGAGGATTTTACATACGACGAAATCCGCCTGGTCGTTGCCAATTTGCGCCGTCGGCGCAGCGGCGGCCAATCCATGGCGGCTGCAACGACGTAATCTAGCGCCAGGTGACGCGAGGTCAGGCGCGAGAAGGCGCGAGCGAAGCGGTGCGAGGTTCGTCTAACTGCAGCGTGACCATTTCGAGATCGCCCATCATCCGGTGAATGATGAACCACGCGATGATATAAAAGCAGCTCATGCCCATCAGCACCGGAACGTAGCCCACATGCGGGATCACGGTCCCCGGAATGATTCCCGAAAATAGCGCGCCGCCGAGTCCTCCAAGGCACACGCCAAATCCGTTGGCGCTGCCCACGGCTTGCGAAGGGAAAACATCGGCGGGCGAGATAAAAAGATTTGTCATCCACGCCTGATGTGCCGCAGTGGCCAAACCGAAGAGCAAGACAGCGAATTGCGCGTTCTGAACCACGACGCCTAGCGTGCACGCCGGCATGACCACGGCGCAAAACAGCATCGTCATCTTGCGCGCCTTGCCTACCGTCCATCCGCGCTTCATCAGGAAGCTGGAAACAACGCCGCCCATCAAGGCGCCGACCGCCGAAATGCTGTACACAATCATGAGCGCGTTGCCGCGCTGATGAGGTGTAAAGTGGCGCACGTCCGTGAGATACGTCGGCAGCCAGAACAAATAGAACCACCACACGGGGTCTGTGAGGAACTTCGCCAGGCCGTAGCCCCAGGCCTGCTTGTACTTCATCACCTCGCTGATGGAGAGCTTTGCGCCCGGCGTCGTCGGCGCGCCGGCGTGCTTTGGAAGGCGATAGGTCAGGAACCAAAACGGCAGCCACAGAAATCCGAGCCCGCCCATGATGGCGAAACACGCCTGCCACCCCAGCGTCAAAGCAATCACGATGAATAGCGGCGGCCCGAAAATGTTGGCCAGGTTAGTGCCCGCGTTCACGATTCCCATGGCTGTGGCGCGTTCGTCGGGAGGGAACCATTCCGCGGCGGCCTTGCTGCAGGCGGGGAAATTGGCGGATTCGCCGAATCCCAGCACGGTCCGATACACGCCGAATTGCAGCACGCTGCCCGCGAATGCGTTCAGAGTCGCCGCCAGGAACCACACCGTCGCGGCGATACCGTAACCGATGCGTGTGCCGAGGCGATCGAGAAGGTAGCCGCCGAGGAGCGATCCCCCCGCGTAAGCGAGCTGGAAAAACATCTGGATCAAGCCATACGCTTGCAGGCCAAAGTGGAACTGGTCGCGGATCTCCGGAAGGATCACGCCTAGAATCGCGCGGTCCAAATAGTTGATCGTGGTCGCGAAGAATAAGAGGCTGACAATCACCCAGCGCATGCGCATTTAGCCGTTATCATACTTCATGTCTCTGCATGCGCGGATCGAAATTCGGCAAACGGGTGCGTGGAATTAACAAAACTGGGAACTGGACAAAATTCGCATGCACCTGGTAATTCGCTGGCGGGACGAATCAAGGGCTCATTTCATCAAGTCATATTGCGGCGCGTAATCTAGCCGTTGCCGGTATGCGCCGCAAGTGCATTCCGCGATTCAAGCCCATGAGAAGGGGAACTAACCTGCGGTTCGCCGGCGCGTCCCGCCGAAAATTCGTAACGTTCCTGGACTAGTTTGGCGATCGACTCGGTGAGATCGTGAATATGGCCAAGGCGAAAGCGCTGCTCCACTTTTCGGATCTCCGAGGCGAGTGCGTGATCGTGGAATACATCCGCGACCCATCGCGAGAAATCCCCCCGGAGGGCGTGTCCTGTAAGAACGCCGGGCGGAACGAGTTTCAGGAGCGTCAGGAAATCCTTGAGCGTTCGCGCCGGACCGGCAACCGTCTCAACGTCATCCGTGAACCAGAATCCTTGCTCCACGAGCAATTGCACATCGAGATATTTTGCCTTGTGCCGGACGTGTGACGTCAAACGCGGGAATAATTTGAATTTCAGGCATTGCCCGCCGGTTTCTCGCATTCCCGGCAATAGAACAGCTTCGTCCAAGCCCAGCGTCGCAAGATTGGACGTGACCGTGGAGCAATCGCCTCTTGCTTGAAGCATGGTCATCAAAGTTTGATTTTCGCGCGGCTCGGTCGTGCGCTTCACGATGATGCATTCCAATGCATTGCGAAGATTCGGGTGCAAATCGGTCAGCCGGTAAGTGACGAGGGTGTAGGCGCCAAGCGTGAGGTCCAGCAACTCACCGACATTCGGCTCATGTAAAAAATAATGCGCTTCATCGATAACGATCCTGTGCGGCAAGCCGGTATTCCTCCGGATCGCCGCCAGCATCGGCAGAAGGGATTTCATGTAATTCATTTTTTCCTGATAGGGCGCGTGCGAAAGATCGATCACCACGCTCATATCGGGGTGGCGCAGCACCCGCGCGAGGTCGGGCAATTCCGGCGGCGGATCTTCACCGCCGAACACGACCACTCCCGGCAATGTTTCCAGCGTGCGGTAGTCGCCCTCTGGATCGATCACACAGACCGAATACCCTTGCAGAATCATCTGTTCGCACATCAGCCCCGTCACCCAGGACTTCCCGGAACGGGGATCGCCGGCAATGAGCATGTTGAAGCCGCGAATGGCAAGCGTCAGTTCGCGGCCGTCTTCCGCGGTTCCCAGCGACAACCGGTGCTGTCCGATCTTTTCCGGAGGCAGCCGCAGATTCACCGCGGCCTGTCGGATATACGCGGCCACCGAAGTTGGTCCGTCACCTTGCAACACTTCGTCGGCGGCTTCTTGAAGGAGGCGGCTGCCCCAACTGACCGCCACGCCGAGCTCGCACGTCGCCAGCAGATCGTGATCGTTCTCCGCGTCTCCAATGGCGATGGCATTGTGAACCGACAGCCGAAGCGTTGCGAGCGCTTCACGCAGGCCCGCGCCTTTGCTGACGGCCTGGGGAAGCACCATCAGGCGGCCACGGTTGAACAGCAGGACGAGAGGCAACTCCAATTCTCGAATGACGGAGAGAACTTGAGGTGCGGCGGCCGCGTCCAACTCGACCACACATTGTCCGGCTTTGAATTCGAGGCCGCGCCGCCCGAGTTCTTGAAGGAATTGAATGGAGGTCGAATAGGCGAGCTGTCTTGTGTGGCCGTTCGCGAACCACATCACCGCGCCATTTTCCCCGACCACCGCGTCCACGAAGTGAAGATCTCCCGCTACTTGCTTCAGTTCCGCGAGGATGCGGCCTGTCACGATGACGACAGCGATACCACGCTTGCGGACCTCGGCGATGGCGGAACGTACTTCGGGATCAAGAACGCCGTCGCGAGCGATCGTCCCGTCATAGTCCAGTGCAAGCACTCCGAACTTCATAGTTGCCTCCGGTTGCCGGGCCCATGCTCAACGAACATGCGACTCAAAGCTAATTTTGGACGACATCCATATTGTAGCGCAGTGTGTCTAGTCACTTCCAAAAGTGATGCCCGTCACATCTAAATGCAGATTTTCAGCCAAAATAACGATGTTACATGGATCGGCAAAAATGCTTTTGGAGCTTGTGGAAAGAACTCGCTCAAGGGAGACGGCCATGACGCTTCCGCTGCAAGTCACATTTCGCAATATGAAACATTCCACCGAAGTAGAAGACTGGATTCGCGCAGAGGCCGAGAAACTCGAAACGTTCTACCATCGCATCACCGCGTGTCGCGTGGCCATTGAGGTCCCGCACCGCCATCACAAGAAGGGCAAACCCATCCATATTCGGATCGACCTGACTTTGCCCGGGAAGGAAATTGTCATCAAACGCGTGCCCGTTGCGATCCACAGGACTACTGTGAATGGAGAATTGGCTGCTTCGAGTCACGCGCAATCCAAGTCGGCGCACGCGGATCTTCAATTGGTGATTCATGATGCGTTCAAAGCCGCGGGACGCCGCATCCAGGACTTTGCTCGCCGCCAGCGTGGCCAAGTGAAGAAGCACCAAGCTGTTTTAGTAGAGGCGTAAGCTAAACGGGAGGGATTGTAATTTTGAGGTGGGAGAGAATGCCAACCCTGCGCCCGAAATTGCCTGCCGCGCGAAGATTTGCCGGGATGTTTTCCTAAAAAATGAGGCCGTGCAGGAGCGGATTCTCCAACAAACCCACTCCCGCGCGGCCTCGAAAAGTTTCCGGCTCTATGCGTTGGCAAAGCTTTCGAGAGCAGTGCGGCTCGGAATCATGAGAGTTGATCCCTGGATGGTAACCAGATGGCGTACCTTGAAATCGCTCAAGGTGCGCGTGACCGTCTCACGAGTCGTCCCGATGAATTCCGCGATTTCTTCGTGCGTCAGCGGCAGCTTGATTCGCGTGCCCTCTTTCGTCTGTTGGATTCCTTCCGACCACGTGAGCAAGAGCCGCGCGAGTTTTTCCTGCGCGGAAGCCGAGAGTCCGATCGTGTGCAATTGTTCGCACGCGCCCCGGTACTGAGAACTCATCTGCTTCACCGCGTTTTGAGAGGCTTCGGGATGGCTTCCCAGGAAGCGCAGGAAGTCTTCCCGGCGCACAAAGGCGACCTGGCAAGGATGGATCGTCTCGGCCGTCACTTCATAGGGCAGGCCCGCCATGGCGGCCATCAGTCCGAGCAGTTCTCCTGCCCGTGCGATTCTCATGATCAGGGTCTTGCCTTCCGGTGAGCTGATGGAGAGTTTCACCTCGCCTTCGCACAGGACGTAGACCCCGCGTGCGTCCTGTCGTTCGACGAACAGCAGGGCGCCCTTTGGATAGGTGGCCGTCGACTTGATCGCATCAAAGTCCTTTACCGCGGAGGGTGGCAACTGGCAAAAGAATCCTGAGCCCTTCACCTTGCAATTCTTGCAACCATCGTTCAGCTCTAATCCGTATGGACCTTTCATTGTTGCCTCCTCAGCTTAGTATTCGGATCTCGTGCGAATGCCCTGCTGCGCTTCTTCCGCGAAATGTTTCGTGAGCGGCGTGTCGGCCAGGAAGTCGGCCCCCGATTCGGCATGAATGTCGGCCAGCAGATCACGGCCTGTTCCGTCGATACGCGTAACCCCTCGAAGGTCCACCAGAAGCTTTCTTTCTCCAAGGGAAGGCGCCAAGACCTGCCACGCTTGCTGCAGCGCTGGAACATTAGGCCCGGCGATCTTCCCTTCGATCTTCATGGTTACACCCTCACCATCCGCTTGGTGTATCGTCACTCTCACTGGTTCTCTTGATCCTTTGTGGTTACGCCTACTTATAGGCAATCCAGGAGCCAAATCTTTGATCCGAGGGAGATTAGAGGTATCCCATTCTGGAACAATGGCTTAGTTGGGAAGGGTGCTACGTGTGGGCTAGCGCACAGGTCTAAGTGACGAAGATCACTGGCGACTAATCGTCAGCACTGACTAAATATAGTCTTTCCGCTCGATTCCAAGCTTCTTCATCTTGGAGTTCAACGTAGTACGGATGAGGCCAAGACGAGCGGCAGCCCCATCCAAACCGCCGATCTTCCCTCTAGTTTCACGGAGGACGCGGAGGATATGTTCTCGCTCGGTGGCTTCCAGGGAAGATTCTCGTACAGGGCTGGGTTCATCCGGCATCTCGAGCTCGCCAAGGGGAGGGCGCAAGACCGGCCCCCTGGTGAGAATGACGGCCCTCTCAATGAAGTTCTCGAGTTCACGGATGTTTCCCGGCCAATCCCAGCGGATGAGGGCCCGCATGGTTTCCTCCGGGATGGTTTCAATTTTCTTATACAGCTTCCGGGCGTGGCGATCGACGAAGTAGCGAACCAGAAGAGGGATGTCCTCGCGGCGCTCGCGAAGGGGCGGGAGCAGGACTGGAAAAACTCTCAGCCGGTAATAGAGGTCGCTTCGAAACTGTCCCTCCGCCACCATTTTCGCAAGATCGCGATTGGTCGCGGCCACGAGCCGCACATTGACCGGGATCGGCTTGTTGCTTCCAAGCCTCTCAAACTCCTTCTCTTGCAGTGCTCGAAGGATCTTCGGCTGAAGTTCCAGGGGGAGATCGCCAATTTCGTCGAGAAAGAGTGTGCCTTCATGCGCCAACTCAAGGCGGCCGATCTTGCGGTCGACGGCTCCTGTAAATGCGCCCCTCTCATGGCCAAACAATTCGCTTTCCAGGAGGCCGGCGGGAATCGCCGCGCAATTCAATTTCACCATGACGTGCTCATTCCGGGGGCTGAGCTGGTGAATGGCCCTCGCGATCACCTCTTTGCCCGTTCCTGTCTCTCCCAGAATTAGTACGGTGACATCAGTCGTCGAAACAGTTTCCACGAGTTTCAGGACTCGTTTCAGGCCCATGCTCTCGCCTATGATCTCTTCAAATCTGGCCTCGGTGTTCAGTTCCTCTTCCAGATAGCGTTTCTGCAGCTCGCTGCGGCGCAAGGCCTCCTCGGCCTGTCTCTTTTCCGTGAGGTCACGGATCACGCTCAATACAATTCGTCCATCTTCTGTTTCTACCGGTCCCAGCATGATGTCCGCGGGGAATTCGCTTCCGTCTTTGCGCCTGCCGTATAGCTCCAAACCCGCGCCCATCGGGCGAACGCGAGCTTCGGAGGCATAGTCCTTGCGGCGAGCCGGATGAGTATGGCGAAACCGCTCTGGAACGAGAATATCAACGGATTGGCCTACGAGCTCGCCTCGTTGGTAGCCAAACATGCTTTCCACTCGCGCATTGACTTCGGTGATGCGCCCTTCCCGGTCGCTCGCGATGATTGCGTCGGGCGAGAACTCAAACAGCGCTCGGAATTGCGCCTCGCTGCGGCGGATAGCTTCCTGGGCCTTCTTTCGATCGGAAATGTCGCGGATCACGCTGATCACGACGCGGCCTTCCGCTGTCTCCATGGGGCTCAGCATGATGTCGACGGGGAACTCGCTCCCGTCCTTGCGTTTGCCATATAGCTCCAGACCCACGCCCATGGGACGGACTCGGGCAGCGGCGCCATATTCCTTGCGGCGGGCGGGATGCGTCTGGCGAAAGCGTTCGGGAACGAGGATATCGATGGATTGGCCCACGAGTTCGCCTCGTTGGTAGCCGAACGTGGTTTCCACCCTCGGATTGACCTCCGTTATCCGGCCATCGCTATCGCTCGCGATGATCGCGTCGGGTGAGAACTCGAACAGCGCGCGGAATTGCGCCTCGCTGCGGCGGATGGCTTCCTGGGCCTTCTTTCGATCGGAAATATCGCGGATGACGCTGATCACGACGCGGCCTTCCGCTGTCTCCATTGGGCTTAGCATGATATCGACAGGGAACTCGCTTCCGTCCCTGCGCCTGCCAAAGAGCTCCAAACCTGCACCCATCGGGCGTACGCTCGCATGGGATTTGTAGGTGTATCGGTGGCCTGGGTGGGCTTGGCGGAATCGTTCGGGAACAAGAGTTTCCACGGACTGGCCGACGAGCTGCTGACGCTCGTATCCAAACAGCCGCTCGACTTGCGAATTGATCGAAGTGATCCGGCCTTCGGCGTCAGTTACAACGATGGCGTCAGGAGAGGCCTCGAATAGCTTCTCGAATAAGGTGTGAGGTTCAGGTGATTCTGGTATGCTGGGAGATGGCCCGCTCATTTTTCTCCAGGTCAACTGCGTAGTCGACCGATTCCTACAATCCAGACCAGACCTCGCAGTCACACATTTACAACCCAAGTGCTTTGGAGATGCGAGGGCACCAAAAATGACGGATAACCCAACGCGGTTATTTTAACAAACAATTCCAATCGTGACGTAAATTTCATCGAATTGTGACCTGAATCACAGAAATGCGGCGCAAGATGCAAGAGTATGAACCAAAATATTGGTTGCGTTCGCCAGGCGGAAATGATGTTTTTGGCACGCCAATGAATTGGCTCCCGCTTTTCTAAAGGCAGCGCCGCCAACCACATTAGTCGGATAGATTGAAGGAGAATTAACATGACCCCGCAAACTGCAACCGCAATGCAACCCGTCAAAACTTCGGCAGTCGCTAAACAGACCGGAACCGAGAATGCTATCGATCGGTTCCAACAAGTTTTCGATTCGATCGAAAGAAGAGCCTTTGAAATTTTCAATAACAATGGCAGGTGGTTCGGCCGTGATTTGTCGGACTGGCTCCAAGCCGAGTCCGAAATTCTTCACCCGCTCCATCTGGAAATTGCGGAGACCGACGAAGCCCTGACCGTCCGGGCCGATGTGCCTGGATTCACGGCCAAGGAACTCGACATCCGCGTAGAAGGGAACCGGCTCACGATCGCCGGCAAACACGAATCCAAGGAAGAGAGCACAAAAGGAAAGACGATCTACTCCGAGCGATGCGCGAATGAGATCCTTCGATCCGTTTACCTGTCGTCAGATGTGGATGGCACCAAAGTCAACGCGACGTTGAAGGACGGCGTCCTCAATATTGAACTTCCCAAAGCACCTCACGCAAAGAGCGTGCGAATTGAGCCGAAGGCGGCCGATTAGAAACAAAAAAGAATTTAGGGGGTGGGCAACGTTTCATTCGGTGCCCGCCCTCCATGGTAGGGAGAAGAAAATTGCATCGCACGATGGAAGGGAGGCCAAATGCTCATAAAATGCTGCAATCCTAAGTGCGAAGCGCCATTTGACTATCGCGAAGGCCGGTTGATCCGGTTTTCCGGCAATTCGGCCAATGGCAAAACCGTAGAAAACCACACCTTAATCCGACATTTTTGGCTTTGTGGAGAATGTGCAGGGCTGTATGTATTTGAATATGAATCGGGAATAACCTTAAGAATAAAACCACGCCATCAAGAGTCGTCCAAAGAAAACCTTTCTCATTTCGTTTCCGCGGCATAACCGCTGTAGATAAGAATTCAACTGTGGACAGTCAGGACCGGGCAGCCCGCATTGGCGACAACGGTGCTTGCAATCGAATCTGAAAAGTGAGTCGTCACGGAGAGATGTTTTTCGACACCGCGTGCCCCGATGACAATCAAATCCGCATGCGTTTTTTTCGCGGCTCGCAATATCGCATCGGCTGGAGCACCGTGTTCCATAAGGTAGGATGGCTTGGACAACAGACCCGCGCCCAGCGGCACCACATCTTTCAAAGTCTCGAGCGCAAGATCTTCTTGTCCCTCTATCCCGTCTCTCGTTGCATGCAGCAGGATGAGTTCCGCGCGATGGTCCTTGGCTAATGAAATCGCGAAACGCGCAGCCGCGAGCGATTCCGGACTGAAATCCGTCGCGTAGAGAATGCTGTTCAATTCCGCAGCGGCAGCGTGGCTGGCCCTGGGAGCGACGCCTGGCCCTACGGTCAGAACCGGGCAAGATGCCTGCCGGAAGATTTTCTCGGCCTCCGACCCCATAAGCGCCTTTGCAATTCCGGACCTTCCATGCGTGCCGAGCACCAGCAGGTCCACATTCTTTTCTCTGATCACGTCCTCAAGATTTTCCCAAACATCGCCCATGAGAAAGAGAATTTCGTGCGGAAGCTCCTGCAATTCCAGTTCGAGCTGATTCTTCTTCCGTGCGCGAAATTCTTCCTGGTCATGCGCGATTTCAGCCCCATCCGTGGGAGGCAATAGAGGAGAGCCGTCCGGAGAAATCACATGTACAGCATGAATGGTGGCCATGGATCTTCTAGCCATTTCCACGGCGTATGGGAGCGCGCGGTCTGCCGTGGCTGAAAAATCCGTGGCAAACAAAATATGGTGAAACGTGACCTGCAACGATGTGCGAAATGAATTCAAATTATGCCTCCACGGCTCAGATCCCGATATGGTCATTGGTTGTTGGACTTCTCTTGCGTGATTCATGATGTCAGCCCCCCGCGCCTTATCTCTTCTAACCATTTGCAATCTTGGCGGCTATGCGCTGCGTCACAAGACCTAGTGATTCTTGTCATCCCGTGCCGATTCGGGACTTGCGAGTGTGGCCTGCGTCACACGAAAAAGTGACGGATGTCATAGGCCTTTCCGTACTTCCAGCTGAAAATTGCAGCGTAGGGAGTCAGGCTATCCGCCGCTCAGGGAGTCTATGAGGCCGAGAAGGCGGAACGGAGGCACGGCGATGAACTTTCTGAATCGTGTTGACGCCGGCCGCAGGCTTGCGAAGAAACTTGGCGCATACGCCAGGCGAAAGGATGTTCTTGTTCTGGGCATACCGCGGGGTGGAGTTCCTGTAGCCTTTCAGGTGGCTGCTGAACTGGAAGCTCCGTTGGACGTGTTTGTCGTGCGGAAGCTCGGTGTCCCGGGGCACGAAGAACTCGCTTTTGGAGCGATCGCAACTGGGGGAATTCGAGTAGTTGACCCGCAGATTGTGGAGGAGGCCGGAATCTCCGATCTGGAGATTGAACTGATCGCGGCGAAGCAGAGACAAGAGCTGGATCGTCGCGAGCGGATCTATCGGGGCGGCCGCCCTCCTCTCAATCTCAAAGGCAAGACGATCCTCCTCGTCGATGACGGCATTGCCACAGGCGCGAGCACGCGCGCCGCGATTCTTGCACTACGGCAGTTAAACCCCGCGTCGATTGTGCTCGCAGCGCCAATCGCTCCCGCCTCGACGTGCAGGCATCTCCGACCCGAGGTGGACGATCTGATTTGCCTGGATACGCCTGTACCCTTTTATGCGATTGGCGAATTCTACGACGATTTTTCACAAGTGTCGGACGAGGAAGTGACGACCCTGCTCCAGCGCAACAGTGATCAACGCCCTCACAAAGTTGATCCAACGGGCCGGAGCGTTCGAAAAGGAGTTCATCCATGACCCCCACCCGCGTGAATCAATACATTTCCAACGAGCGCCCGGTTTTCATTGAATTAGTCAAGGCGACCCTGGAGGGGGATCTGGCCCTCCCTCCGCATCCTTGCGGGATTGTTCTGTTTGCACACGGGAGCGGGAGCAGCCGCCACAGCCCCCGCAACCGATTCGTCGCCGAAACGCTCCAGGCGCACGGGATTGGCACTTTGCTTATGGATTTGCTCACGGCCAGCGAAGAGGAGATCGACCGGCGAACTTCTTTGCTTCGCTTCAACATTCCGTTGCTGTCTAAACGGCTGGCCGGGGCAACAACGTGGGCCTTGCGCCAGCCAGACCTGCGCGGACTAAGCGTCGGCTATTTCGGTGCGAGCACTGGGGCTGCCGCGGCACTTGTAGCTGCCGCCCAGCTATCCGACAAGGTTGCCGCCGTCGTCTCTCGCGGCGGTAGGCCCGATCTGGCGGGAGATGCTCTCGGGGCCGTGGTTGCACCAACACTGTTGATCGTTGGAGGCCATGACGGGCCAGTCATCGACTTGAACGAGCAAGCTTTGGCTGCGCTTGGATGCAGCCAAAAGAAACTGATTGTCATTCCCGGAGCCACGCATCTGTTCGAGGAACCAGGAGCACTGGAAGAAGTGGCGAAGGTTGCAGCGGAGTGGTTCTCCCGTCATTTTTCATTGAAGAGCCTTGCTCAAACCGGGTGAATCACTTTTATTTCGTGAGGAGGATTTATGGCTTCCAAAAGGTTACTTTTCCGATCCGCAGCGCGAGAGAAAGTTCTGGCCGGCGCTTCCGCGCTTACCGATGCTGTGCGCATCACCCTCGGTCCAAAGTCCAAATGCGTGCTGATCCAGAAGAAGTGGGGAAGGCCGCTTGTCTGCAATGACGGGATTACCATTGCAAAAGAAATCGAGCTCGAAGATCCGGAAGAGAACCTTGGAGCGCAGATGATCCGTGAGGCAGCGGAGCGCACGGGCGATGCCGTCGGCGATGGAACCAGCACTTCAGCGGTTCTGGCGCATGCCATCTTCGCGGAAGGGTTGCACAACCTGGCGGCGGGGGCGAGCGCCGTCGATCTCAAGCGCGGTCTCGACCGGGGGCTTCTTGCGGCTGTGAAGACTTTGAAAGGCCTCTCCCGGCCCGTCGCCAGCCGGCTTGAGAAGGCGCAAGTTGCCACGATCTCGGCGCACAACGATCCTTCCATCGGCGAACTGGTGGCCGAGGCGTATGAGAAGGTCGGAGCGGAGGGAGTCATCACGGTTGAAGAGGCGAAAACGACCGAATCGGCGCTGGAAGTTGTGGAAGGAATGCAATTCGACCGCGGATTCATCTCACCTTACTTCATTACGGACACCGAGAAAATGGAAGTCGTCCTCGAGGATCCCTTGATCCTTTTGCACGAAAAGAAGCTTGCGAATATGAAAGACATGCTCCCGCTTCTCGAGCAAGTCGCGAAGGCAGGGCGCCCGTTTTTGATCATCGCTGAAGACGTCGAGGGCGAAGCGCTGGCGACCCTTGTAGTGAACAAGGTGCGCGGCACGCTGCTTTCCGCCGCCGTGAAGGCGCCCGGGTTCGGCGACAGGCGGAAGGAAATGTTGCAGGACATCGCCATCCTGACGGGCGGCCAGCTGATTGCCGAAGAACTCGGGTTGAAAATCGAAAACCTCACGATTGCAGAACTCGGACAGGCAAAGCGCGTCTTGATCGACAAGGATAAGACCACCATCATTCAAGGGAACGGTTCCAATGCCGCAATCGAGGGCCGTTGCGCCGAACTGCGCAAACAAATTGAAAAGACAACCTCCGACTACGACAAGGAAAAGCTGCAGGAACGCCTGGCAAAACTGTCGGGAGGGGTCGCCGTCATTCGAGTGGGTGCGCCCTCGGAAGCGGAAATGAAGAACCGCAAGGAAGCGATCGAAGACGCGATCAACGCGACAAAGGCGGCCCTCGCGGAAGGGATCGTGCCGGGCGGAGGACTTGCCTTGCTGCGGCTCATCGAAGCCGTTCATACGGAGGAAGCCAATTGCTCCGGAGATGAGCGCACGGGGCTTATGATCCTGCGGCGCGCGCTCGAAGCCCCCACGCGTCAGATCGCGGAGAATTCCACCGTGGACGGAGGAGTGGTGGTGGACCGGATGCGGTGCGGCAAGGGCAATTACGGTTTTGACGCCGCTCGCGGCGAATATGTGGACCTCGTAGAAGCCGGAATCATCGACCCTACCAAAGTGGTCCGCATCGCCCTCGAGAATGCGGTTTCCGTGGCCAGCGTATTGTTGCTTGCGGAGGCGACACTCACCGAGAAGCCGGAAGAGAAAAAGGAAGCTGTGCCGGCGCATGAGGCGTACGACTAGAGCGCACAACGCAGGCTCAGATTTGTCGCGCTGACTTTCCGAAGAGACGGCGCTTTGCCAGCTCGACCAGAAACAAGTAGGTGATGACAGACACGATCAAGAAGGCGAAATAAGGCGCCGGAAGCGGCACAAAACCGAGAATTCCTGGCAAGTGGCGAATAGGGGAGTAATGTTCCGATAGCCACGATCGCAACGGTCGTGATAGCCAAAGGCAGGCTTGGGCGGCTGCGGAGCGGATTCCCCATTGTGCGAATGACAAAGAGGACGAGTGTCTGCGTTGCGAGCGATTCCACGAACCATCCGGTATGAAACAGCGGCTCACTCGCATGGAAATAATGCAGCAACACGTAAAAAGTCAGGAAGTCGTAAATCGAGCTGATCGGCCCGATGAAAATCATGAAATTCCGAATCAGACGCATGTCCCAGCGTTGCGGAGTGCGGATATAGGTATCGTCCACATTGTCCGACGGGATCGTGATCTGCGCCGTGTCATACATAAAATTATTCAGCAGAATTTGCGTGGATAGCATGGGAAGAAACGGCAGAAACAGCGACGCCCCCGCCATGCTGAACATGTTTCCGAAATTCGAACTGGTTCCCATGAGCAAGTACTTCAGCACATTGGCGGAAGCCTTGCGCCCCTCGATGATGCCGCGGTGAAGAATTCCCAGCCCGCTTTTGAGCATGATGATATCCGCGGCATCGCGTGCGACGTCCACCGCTGTCCCAACGGAGATCCCCACATCCGCCGCGTGCAGCGAAGGAGCGTCGTTGATGCCGTCGCCCATGTAGCCGACGACGTGTCCGCGATGCTTGAGCGCGAGGATGATGCGCAGCTTCTGCATGGGGGAAACGCGCGCAAAAATGGTGGTTTCCTCGGCCACGTGGGCAAGCGCCGTGTCGCTCATCTGGTCGAGTTCGCTTCCGAGGACGGCCGTACCGGATGCCAAGCCCACCTGAGCGCAAATGTACTGGGCAACCAGTTCATTGTCCCCCGTCAAAATCTTCACCTGCACACCATCGCGTTCCATGGCGGCAACGGAAGCGGCGGCATCCTCGATCGGCGGGTCGGCAAAAGCAAGAAAGCCGGCCAGGATGAGCGAGTGTTCGTCCTGTGCAGTGAATCCGTCGTGTGATTGGACAACTCGATACGCCACGGCAAGGATTCGAAAGCCTTCCGAACATAGGTCTTTGTAGACCTTATTCACTCCTTCGAGTGTTCTTGAATCGACAGCCCGGATTTGGCCGCCTTCTTCGTAGGAATCGCATACTTCGAGGATTCCTTCCGGTGCGCCCTTTGTGATGAGGAGCCGCTCGATACCGTGCGCCCCGTCGCGTTCCACAACGATGGAAAGTCGGCGGCGCGTGAAATCGAAGGGAATTTCATCGATCTTGCGATAGTCCCCCATGTCATTTCGTTCTATGCTCAAGATCGCCGTATCCAGCGGACTGCGAATCCCGGTTTCAAACTTGCTGTTGAGATAGGCCAGTCCCAGGACTCGATCGGAAGGTTGCCCGAGCACGTCCAGGGAGCGACTCAGGGTCATTTCACCTTTCGTGAGCGTCCCTGTCTTGTCGCTGCAAAACACGTCGATGCTTCCGAAATTTTGAATTGCGGGCAAGTGTTTGACTACCACCTGCTCTCGGGCCATTCGCACCGCGCCGGTGGCGAGCGTCACGGAAGTAATCATGGGAAGAAATTCGGGAGTCAGGCCGACAGCCAGAGCGACGGCAAATACGAATGACTCGAAGGCATCTTTGTGAAGAGCGAGTCGCACCACAATGATGAAAAGCACAAGCAAAAACACGACGCGCATGATGAGCATCCCGAAGCGCCGAAGTCCCCGTTCAAATTCGGTCTCTTCCGGGCGGACGACCAAGCGCTTGGCGATGGCGCCGAAGGCCGTCTGGGGCCCCGTCTTGAGCACACGCGCGGCCGCGGTTCCGCTCACCACCGACGTCCCTAGAAAGACTAGATCAGGGGCATCCGGCGTTCCCTCGGTATCTTTTTCACCGGGAAGGGCGTGCTTTTCGGTCGGCATCGACTCGCCCGTCAGCGCCGACTGTTGAAGGTATAGATCGCGCGCCTGCACAAGGCGTGCGTCAGCGGGAACCAAGTCACCTGCCGAAAGCCGAATCAAATCATCCGGGACGACCTCATGCCGTTTTATCTCCTGCCATTTCCCGTCACGTAGAACGGTCGCGCTCAGGCTGACGTGTTCCCGCAACCGCTCAATCGCCCTCTGCGAACGATAGGTTTGAACAAAATTGATGGAGATACCGAGAAGGACAAGGACGATGATGATTCCGGCATCGGCCTTCTGGCCTAACAAGCCCGAAACAATGCCGGCAACGAGGAGCAGGATTACCAGCGGATTGACGAACAGGATCAGGAGTTCCTGGATAAGAGCGCCGCGACGCACAGGAGTGGGATCGTTGGGGCCGAATCGAGACAGTCGTTCCTGCGCCTCCTGACTGGTAAGTCCGACGAGGGCCTTTTCCGCGGACTCTTTGCTCTCTTGGGATTCGACGAGAATGGAACGGGCCCTCCCCTTCCTCGAGGTTCTTATATACCAGACCAGCCAGTTTTTGCTTTAACGATTCATTCGACAAGAAACTTAAGGGGGGTCGAATACCTAGTCGTGACGAATGTCACCACCCAAAGTGAGCGTTGTCACATACGCCCTGCCGTGC
The DNA here is from genome assembly GCA_963768275.1 of uncultured Acidobacteriota bacterium. GTDB lineage: Bacteria > Acidobacteriota > Terriglobia > Acidiferrales > UBA7541 > Palsa-360. Next base: position 207,514 of record CAVYHH010000023.1, on the reverse strand, counting down.
TGCCGAGGAAGATATATGCAGGCACGAATTCCGAACCCCGTCGGAAGAAGTGGCTTTCATCTCTTGGCGAAGGGAGGAGGGGCCCATGGTTTCCGATAACCCACGCGTCGTCATTCGGCAGATGACATTCAGCGACATCCCCAAAGTAGTCGAACTGCAGCAGAAGGCTTTTCCCGGGATGCCAACCTGGGAAGCAGAGGAACTCGCGCATCACCTCGCTGTTTTTCCGGAGGGACAGCTTGTCGCAACGGACGAGACCGGGCAGATTCTGGGCTCGGCGAGTTCTCTCATCATCGATTGGGACGACTACTCCGAGGATGCCAAATGGTCCACGATCACCGGGAGCGGGAGTTTCGATACTCACAATCCGCTTGGAAAGACTCTCTACGGGGCCGACATGGGGGTCGATCCGGCCGCGCACCGGCGGGGCATCGGATCGATGTTCTATGAAAGGCGCAAGAAGCTCGTCCGGGAGCATGGGCTGAAACGGCTGCTAACGGGAGGACGGATTCCGGGGTACGCGCAAGTTTCGAGCGAAATGACGCCCATGGAATATGTGACGGAGGTGATCAGCGGGAAACGGAAGGATCCGACGCTCAGTTTCCAGCTCGCGAACGGGATGGTGGTGCTGGATGTCGTTCCCGAGTATCTCGAAGACAAGCAGTCCCACGGTTTCGCCACTTTGCTGGAGTGGCTCAATCCGGAGTACGTGGCAACCATAAGTTTGCAAACGAGCGAGCAACAGGAAGCGTTCGGAGAGCGTGTGGAAGAGCCCATGGCTACCCCGTCACGTAGGTCGCGCGTGCGGATCGCCGCCATGCAATATTTGTTGCGCCCCATCAGCCGATTTGAGGAATTCGCCACCCAGGTAGAATTTTTTGTGCGCAGCGCAAGAGAGTACCGCTGCCAATTTGTTTTGTTCCCGGAGTATTTCTCGATGCAGTTGCTCAGTTTCTTGCGTGACCCAAGTCCAGCTAGAGCGGTACGCCGCTTGGCGCAACTCACGCCCGAATATGAGGCCCTGTTTACGAGGCTGGCGAAGGAAAACGGACTCTACATCATCGGCGGAACGCATCCTGTGATTCAAAGCGGGGAATTGTTCAATGCGGCCCATCTGTTTACGCCGAACGGCCAGGTGTTTCGGCAGAAAAAAGTCCACCTGACCGCCACCGAAAAAGACTCCTACCAGGTGAGCCGGGGCCATGGTTTCTATTGCTACCACACGGATTACGGCAAGATCGGAATTCTGGTGTGCTATGACGTGGAATTTCCCGAGGCGGCGCGAGTCCTCGCCGAAGCGGGGATGCAAATTCTTTTCGTTCCGTCCTGCACGGATGAGCGTCAAGGATTTTGCAGGGTTCGTTACTGCGCACAGGCGCGCGCCAGCGAGAATCAAATCTATGTTGCAATGGCCGGAACCGTCGGCAACCTGCCGGACGTGCCCTGCATGGCCACTCACTATGGCCAGGCCGGTATTTTCACGCCTTCGGATTATTTCTTCGCGCGTGACGGAATCGCCGCCGAGGGAACCGTAAATCAGGAACAAATGGTCATTTCGGATGTGGACTTGGATCTGCTGGACGAGCAGCGCGTGAACGGCACGGTGATCCCACTCAAGGACATGATTCGAGACGCTTACGATCGGGTGATCCATTATTCCGACCATCGTTCCGCGGGCAAGGCGCCCGAGCCGGTTCCAGCGGTGAGGGCATAGCCCTGACTTTTTGTGCCGGGTGGAAATTGCGAATCGAAATAAGGGCCGTGTGACCGGACACACTCGGGAACGTGAGGGCGATCACATATCGGGTTGCATGAGGCAGATATTCTGATTTTGTAGAAATTGTGGATTGGGAGGCCGGCCATGACGACACAAACGAGCCTCCAAGATCGTAACCTTTGACAACATTTTGTTCGCTACGGATTTTTCCAAAGAATCGAATATAGCCCTCCCGTTCGCCCTGTCCATTGCTCACAAATACGGATCCAAGATTTTTGGGGTGCACGTGATCGCACCGCCGCCCCTGGGAAACTTTCCGACGATCGAAGTGCAGGCGCTCGCGGCGCAAGCGCTTCGGGAAGCGCATGAGTCCGCCAAGGAGCTTGGGCGGCGGCTCGGTGCGATTCGCCACGAGACCGATTTGAGAAGGGGTGACATTTGGGACGAGCTCTCCACTGTCACGAAAGAAAAGAATGTCGATTTGATCGTCCTGGGGACTCACGGGCGCGCCGGCGTCAGCAAGCTTCTGATCGGCTCGGTCGCGGAAAGAATTTTCCGTCAATCCACATGTCCGGTTCTTACGGTCGGACCGAACGTTTCGGGAGAACCGGGAAGCGTCGCGGATATCCACACGATTTTGTGCCCGATCGACTTTACTGCCGCATCCCTGGCCGCATTTCCTTATGCGGTGTCGCTCGCCCAAGAAAATCAGGCGCGCCTCTATCTAATGAATGTTGTCCCGACCCCAGTGCTCGACTATGAGGAAGCTTCCCTTATGGCTCGCTTGAAAGCGCTGGTGCCGCCGGAAGCAAACCTGTGGTGTGAACCGAAGGCATTTGTTGAGTCCGGAGACGCCGGCGACAGAATTCTGGAACAAGCAGAAGAGCTCGGTGTCGACTTGATCGTCCTTGGAATCAGGCCGGTATCCACGCTTGCCGGGACGAGAACTCACCTCGGAACGGCGACGGCGTACAAAGTAGTGAGCCGTGCACTCTGCCCGGTGTTGAGCGTTCGCGGGGAGACTCGCTAGTTTTCCGAAGCGCTTCGGCAGCCATCGGTTCTGGCCACTCGAATCTCGTAATTTCGCGAATCTGGTGATAAGTTGAGTGGATTGAAACCAGGAAAGGCGCCAGATTCGTGTGTTCCGCGGCGATATTGTGGCCGGTGATTTGAACGGACATCAGAGTGTGAAGTTACGCGGCCGGTGGATTCTGGCGAGCCTCACTCTGATGGGTGTCTTTGTTCTTGCTCATACCCTCTTCGCGCAGACGTCCCCAATTCGCAGCGTCCCGAAATCGCAACCAGGATTTTCTCCGCGAGACTTTTCCGGTGTTTGGATGGAACGCCAAAACACCGTCACTTTTAGCTCCCAAGAGCCTCCCTTCCAGCCGTGGGCGGAGGAGAAATACAAAAGCGTCAAGCCGGGATATGGGCCTCGCGCCACTCCTGATTCGGAGGACCCGATCCTGAACTGCCTGCCTCCGGGCGTGCCGAGAATCATGCTGATTCCGTTTCCGATGCAGGTCATTCAGGTCTCCGGCGAAGTGATTATGCTGTTTGAATACGACCACTACATTCGCCATATTTATTTGGACCGGCGCGAACACCCGAAGGAATTGGATTTGACCTGGATGGGAGACTCCATTGGCTGGTGGGAAGAAAACACTCTTGTCGTGGACACCGCCGGTTTGAACGACAAGACCTGGCTCGATCAGGTGGGGCATCCGCATTCCGACGTCTTGCATGTCGTGGAGCGCATCCGGCGCGTCGATCGTGACACTTTGCAGGACGACCTGACGATCGACGATCCGAAAGCGTACAAGAAACCCTGGACCGGCCAGCAGGTTTTCAAGCTTAGGCCCAGCTGGCGCCTGCTGGAATATGTTTGTGCCGGCGACAGGACAGGCGCGCGGAAGTAGGAACCGCGGCCGCTCGTGGCCCGGCAATCGATGGTCATGATACTTCCTGGAAATGGAATTCGATGAATTGGCAAAAAAGATTCGGCGTGGAGCTGATCGCGGTCCTCGTGATGATCGCTGTCGTCTCCGTCCTGGCCGTCTACCAATACCGGTGGACGGGAGAAATCAGCCGAACCGAACAAACACGATTGAGAAATTCGCTGGCGACCAGCGTGCGGAATTTCGACCAGGAATTTTCTTACGATTTCCAGCAACTCTGTGAAAGTTTCGAGCTCGATCCCGAAGCGGAGCTATCCGCGGTCGAATCCCACGTGGTACGCCAGCAAGCGAGCTGGGCCAGAACGAGTGCCCATGCCGAATTAGTTCAAGGATTATATATCTGGAAGACGGGCTCCTCCCATGAGGCGGGATTGGAATCCTTCAGTCAAGCTGACAATCGTTTCCAAAATGCAGCCTGGCCATCTGATCTGGAATCGCTGCATCGTTATCTGACCGAGCGCGGCGAATTTGTTTCATCGCCAATCGATGACCGGGAGGCTGTCTACTATCCGTGGACGTTTTTCGGGGACGCGCCGGCTTTGATTCGTCCTATTTTTCAAATTGCGCCCAGTGGACACGATTCGAGTTTGGGCGTTCACGCGGCAGGCGTTCTTATCGTCGCGTTGAACCGGGAATATCTCGAGAAAGAATATCTTCCCGATCTCGTTGACCGGTATTTTGGCGCGTCGGGTCAGAGAAGTTTTATCGTATCCGTTCGGACCTCCAATCCGCCCTACCAAACGGTTTACTCTGTCGGATGCAAATTTCCCCATCGCAACTTCTTCCACCGATGCGGCCGTCAATCTGTTTGATCTGGTCGGAGAGGAAGCGCGAAGGCGAGGGCACCCTCCATTGCAGGCGAGCGCCGCGGGCGAGCAATGGCAATTGGTCGCTCAGCATCCCGCCGGATCCCTGGAGGAAGCGGTTGCATCTTGGAGGCGCCGCAACCTAGCCATCAGTCTGGGCTTGCTCGCAATTTTGGCGGGAAGCATGGCGCTCATTTTTTCCGGGGCGCGCCGCTCGAAGGCGCTTGCCAAGATGCAGATGGAGTTTGTTGCAGGCGTGTCTCATGAATTGTGCACTCCTTTGGCCGTGATCAATACTGCGGCGGAGAACCTGGCGGATGGAGTTGTGGAAGACGCCGTACAGATGCAGGAATACGGCGGGCTGATTCGCGGACAAGGGCGCCGGCTCGAGCGTTTGGTGGATGAAGTTTTACTGTTTACCGCGGGCCGATTCGGACTGTCTGGCTACGAGATGGAGCCGGTCGAAGTTGCTCCCATCGTCTCTCAGAGCTTGTCCACGTCCGAAGCCAGTCTGCACGACGCCGGATTTACGGTAGCCAAAAAGATCGACGACAAACTTCCTCCCATCGTGGCCGATCCGTCCGCGGCCATCACCTGCATCGAAAATTTAGTGAGCAACGCGATGAAATATTCGAATTCGAGCAAGTGGATCGCGATCCGTGCCTACCAGGATTCGGCTGGTTCCAAACCAGAAGTGGCGATCAGCGTGGAAGATAAAGGGATTGGAATCCCTTCCGCGGATCTTGCGCATATCTTCGAGCCTTTTTATCGCGTTCAATCCGTCCGGGATAATCAGATTCGCGGTGTGGGCCTCGGCCTTTATCTCGTCAAGCGGATGATGGAGGATATGGGCGGACGAGTGAGCGTGAAGAGCGAACTCGGGCGGGGCACTGTCGTGGTCCTGCATTTTCAGCTGGCGGATTCGGCGGACCGGACGGATCGAAATGACGCATAGTGGAAGGATTTGAAATTTCAGATTTCAAATTTGAAAGTTCAAATTGTGGAATTGAAATTTGCAATCCTAAATTTGAGTTTTGAAATTGTATTTTTGGATTACATCGAACAAATGAGAAAAAGCGCATGGCTGCGAAAATCCTGATCATCGAGGACGAACCGGGCCTGGTCACTACCCTTCGCGACCGCTTGCACAAGCACGGTTATGAGGTCAGCGCGGCCCGGGACGGCGAGACCGGCCTGGAAATGGCGATGCGCGAGCCGGTTGACCTGATCCTGCTGGATCTTATGCTGCCCGGACAGAATGGGTTGACCGTGTGCGAGAAACTGAGAAAGGCCGGATCGACCACGCCCATCCTCATGCTGACGGCTCGCCGCCAGACGAAAGACAAAGTGGCCGGACTGAAAGCCGGCGGCGACGATTATTTGACCAAGCCGTTTCAAATGTCGGAACTACTGGCGCGAGTCCAAGCGTTGCTCCGGCGCGCGGCCACGGTCCCGGAAGTGGGGCCGGCTCGTCACGAATTCGGATCCATCACGCTTGACACGAGGAGCACGGAAGTCACTCGCGACGGACACGTTGTGCCAATGTCCGCCAAGGAATTTCAGTTGCTCCGTTATTTTGTGGAACATCCGAACGTTACACTCTCCCGCGAGGTGTTGCTACGCGAAGTGTGGGGCTACGGCGCTCATCCCTCCACTCGGACAGTGGATGTGCACGTTGCCTGGCTGAGGCAAAAGCTGGAACCCGATCTCAAGAATCCCAAGTTCATCCTCACGGTGGTTGGCTTCGGGTACAAATTCGCGGGCTGACCGGCACGGAATCCGATTAAATCGATGTTAAGAAGGTTTTACTCCGATTTAACCCCGCTTGATTCTCGATTGCCTCATGATTATTGCCGTGCGCTTGGCCAAAGGCCGGCGAAGATCGCGCTTTAAGCGAGGAGATCCGATGCGATTTGTGAGAGTGTCGGGCGTGCTGTTTCTTTTTTGTGCCGGGGAAGCGATGGCCCAGGCGCCCGCGTTTCAACCGGTGGGAACTGTTCGCCAGGTCATGCTTGGAATTGTCAAGCCTACTTCCGACGTTGTTTTCAAATTTCAATTTGATCCTCCCAAGACAGCCGAAGAGTGGGCGACTCTGCAGAATAGCGCCTTGAATCTAGCCGAAGCCGGCAACCTCCTGCTTTTGCCGGGGCGCGCCAAGGACAAGGGAGATTGGACGAAGAACGCGAAGGCCCTGATCGATACGGGCTCGCAGGCATTCAAGGCCGCAAACGCCAAGGACTCTAAGGGGCTTGAGGAGATCGGAAACAAGATTGATGATACTTGCGAAGGGTGCCATGCAATTTATCTTCCCAAACCGGCCCAGTGAGCGTTGGGGAAATCATGAGAACTCTCGCATTGTGGCGCGCTGCAACAGCTCGCGATCTTCCGACCGCAGCGTTGGGAATAGATTGGAGGTGTTTATGAAGGGAAGGCCATTTTTCCCTGTGGCCCTTATGGCTGGTTTTCTGGTGGCTGCCGTCCCGGTGTTCGCACATCACGGGCGGGCCACGTACGATGAGACGAAATTGGCAACCATCATGGGAACCGTTTCCGCCTTCCAGTTTTCGAATCCCCACGCTCAGCTCTTTCTGAACGTGAAGAACGACAAGGGCAAAATCGAAATGTGGATTGGGGAAGGCACGAGCCCGAACATGCTGGTTCGGGAAGGCTGGGATAAAAGGACCATCAAACCCGGTGACATGATTACAGCGACCGGACATCCCGCGCGCGACGGCTCAAATAACATGCGGATCGAGAAAATTGTTCTGCCCAATGGCAGGGAACTGACGTTCGAGGGGCCGGGCGGAACGTAATCCAGGTTGAATGGCAAGGCAGGGGGCAAAGCTGCAACATGTTGCAGGTGTAGCCCCGCAAATTTGAATCGTGGAGAGGCTCTAAAAAATGCAATTGATTATTTCGATTTGTCAATGGCTGGAGCAAACAATGGTGGGCACGTCCATTCGGGAATCCCTGTGGCTGTTCCCGGTCATAGAAACCGTTCATATTTTCGGCATCATCTTGCTCGTAGGCGCCACTTCAATTTTGGATCTGCGACTGATGGGATTGACGTTTCGCGACGAGCCGGTTTCCAAGCTGGCGCGGCGGTTTCTGCCCTGGGCCTGGGCGGGCTTCCTCATTCAGGTCATCACAGGACTCCTGCTCTTCTCCTCCGAGGCCACCAAAATGTACGGGAATTTCGGGTTCGACATCAAAATGCTGCTGATCGCGGTCGCTGGGCTCAATGCATTCGTATTCCACGAGATCGCCTACAAGAGTGTGGGCAAGTGGGAGAACGATCCGGTGGCGCCGCTCGGCGCCCGCGCTGCGGGATTGATTTCGATTTTGTTGTGGTTCGGGATCGTAGCCGCAGGACGTTGGATCGCTTACGTGTAGCGGGGCGAAGCGAAAATTCTCAAACAACACCGAGTGTGACTTACGTCACCGAACTCGACACCTCAGGGCCATATAGTGTGCGACACTGCAAGCGCTGGAGGTGTTTCATGAGAAGGAAGATATTTAGTCTCTTTGTGGTGGCCGCTGGTTTTGCGCTGGCCTCGAGTTCGATTTCTGCCCACCACGGCGTTACGAACTACGACATGAAGAAAACGATTGTGCTGACGGGTACGATAACGGCCTTCGACTGGTCCAATCCCCATTGTCTGGCCTATCTGGATGTGACGGATGACAAAGGCCATGTCAGGCATTGGACTCTTGAAATGGCTTCGACGTTTACCATGACTCATCGGGGATGGGATAAGGATATGCTGAAGCGCGGAGACCAGGTCACGATTGAAACTCACCCCGCCAGGAATGACGTTCCTATTGGCATCACTTCAGGTCCCGGATTCGCGTTGAAGGTGGTGGTCAACGGTAAAGAGAGGCCTTCCTGATGAGAACCAGGCACGCATATTTGGAAATGATTTTGAGAAGCAAGCAATAGGGAATTAACGAGTCAACGAACTTACAGGGGAGTTCCGGCATGGATTTAAGCACGCACTCGGACAAAAGCGGCTTCAATTTTTCACTCATGAGATCCTTCTGCTTGCTGACGACCAGGGCGCGGCTTGTGCGTCTCCTTCTGACCTTGGTGCTGATCCCCTGTCTTGCAATTGTCGCGCGGGCGGACACTGTAGGAAGCATTTCGGGGACGGTAACGGACCAAACGGGAGCCGTGATTCCGGACACCATGGTGACCGCCCTCAACCTGGACACCACGGTGCAACAGGCCAGCAAGACCAATGCCAATGGCTTTTATAATTTCACCGCCCTGCCCGTCGGCCGCTATGAGATTGAAGTCATTCACGAAGGGATGGAACCCTACAAGCGCACCGGCCTCGTCGTAGACGTCAATTCTCAGCTCCGAGCGGATATCATGTTGTCCATGGGCGGGCAATCGGAAGAGGTTGTCGTTTCCGCCACTTCGGTGCAGGTCGAGACTCAGAGCACCCAAATGGGCGATGTCGAAACCGGCCAGGTGATAACGGCAGTCGCCCTGAACGGAAGGAGCTTCACCGATCTACTGTCGCTTCAACCCAGCATCGTGCCCATGTCGACGCAGACGAATGATTCGGTCGTCATGGCGGGTGTCACGGTGGCGATCACGCCTTCTGGCAACCTCAATGCAGGAAACCAATCCATCAACGGGCAACGGGAGGATGCCAACGGATTTCTCGTCAACGGATCCGACGTCAAGGAGTTGATGAACGGCGGCACCGCGATCATTCCGAATCTGGATTCTATTTCCGAATTCCGCGTGCTGACCAACAATTTCGACCCTGAATACGGTAACTATGCCGGCGGCATCGTGAACGTGGTGACCCAGAATGGAGCGGACCAGATTCACGGTGACGTCTTCGAGTTCCTGCGCAACACCGATCTCGATGCGAAGAGCTTCTTTGCCACGCATAGGGACACCTATCAACAAAATCAATTCGGCGGCACGCTCGGTGGCCCGATCAAAAAAGGTAAGGTCTTCTTTTTTGGAGATTATCAAGGAACTCGGACCGTCGAAGGTTTGGAGACGGGATTGGTCAATGTCCCCAGCGCCGCGGAGCTGCAGGGCAATTTCGCGGACACGGGCATCTCGGGCCTCGTACAAGGGGCGGGGTTGGCGGCGCAGCTTCAAAATTCGCTGGGTTACCCTGTTTCTTCAGGCGAGCCGTATTACATACCGGCCACGCCGAGCACACCGGGATGCACATCTTCCTCGCAGTGTGTGTTTCCGAACGCCATCATCCCGCAGAGCGCCTGGACGGTTCCGGCCCAGCACCTATTGCAATATATCCCGCCGCCCAATGACGGCCCAAACACGTTCTCCGGCGAGGGAGATGAGAGGCTGCGCGACGACAAAGCCAGCTTCCGCATGGATACGAACTCCATTCGCTGGGGAAATTTCTCCGCCTACTACTTTTTTGATTACTATCACGTCATCAACCCGTTTCCGAGCGGACAGGGCGGCGCGAGTATTCCCGGCTTTAGTGGCATCAATTTCGGCCATTCGCAACTGGTCAGTTTGAGCAATACCAAGACGTTCGGCACGTCCTGGGTAAACGAAGCTCATTTCAGCTTCATGCGAAGCCATAACGTGGTGGGCCAGCCGTCCGGCGGGCTTGGCGTTAGCTTGGCTTCCCAGGGTTTCAATACAAATCCAGCCCAGGGGGGCATCTTGCCCTTGGCTCCCCAATTCGAAGGAGTCGAAAACACAGTTTTCCAGGGCGACTTTGTTATGGGAGTGCCGATCACCAATGTGAACCAGGCCAATAACACGTTTTCGCTGAACGAAAGCCTTTCCAAAGTCCTGGGCAGTCACACGATCAAGGGCGGATTTGAAGTGAGCTTCGAGCAGGTCAATGTGATTCCCGATGCGATATTTGATGGCACATTTATATTCGACGGCTACCAGACCGGCAATAATTTCGCGGATTTTCTCATCGGCGCACCGAACCAATTTAACCAGCAGGACTCAGCGTCCTACTATCCCCGCCATAAATACGCGGCCTGGTATGGGCAGGACTCCTGGCACATCAAGTCAAATCTCACATTCAATTATGGGCTGCGCGTGGAGTTGATGCAGTATTGGTCGGAAAAATACGATCAGGTGCCGACCTTTAATCCCGGGGAACAATCGAAGGTGTATCCCAACGCATTTCCCGGGTTGGTTTATCCGACAGACCCCGGCATTCCGAATACTTTGGTGCCGGAGAAGTTTCGATTTGCCCCGCGGTTCGGCCTCGCGTACTCGCCAGACAAAAGTGGCGGGCTTTTAGGAAAGATTTTGGGAGGTCCCGGAAGCAGCAGCATCCGCGCGGGCTACGGGATAATGAACTCAGTCATTGAAGGAAATACGCTCGGCGTCGACGAACCCCAACCTCCCTATGGTCTGAGCGGCACGGTTTTCAACGGACTCTTCGCCGCGCCCTATAATTTGGCGGACGGCACGATCGCGGCTTCGCCGTATCCGCTCACCTTTCCACCGCTCAATGCCAGGGCGAGCCATCCGAATCCCATCCCGTTCAACAATATTTATAACCCGCAGTCCGGCATGACCGCGCCTCCACCGTGGAATACCTATCCCTATACCGAGGATTATTTTCTCTCGTTTGAGCGCCAATTGCCCTGGCAGACCGTCTTGAGCATCAGCTACGCCGGGTCGGAAAGTCACCATCTGCTTCTTGTGTATTCGGCAAATCCGGGTAATCCGGCGCTTTGCATGGCCCTCAATCAGCCTGGCATCCTTTCTGTCGGGGCATCTTGCGGCCCAGGCGGTGAAAACACGAATTACAATTTGGCGCAGCAGTTCACCTTTGGCGGCGTCACTTATCCGGCAGGCACGGTCCTTCAGGGTACACGCTTCGGCTTGAACCCGAACCTCATTAACAGCAACGTGACGGCGGGAAATTATTTCGGGAACGACGACTACGACGGCAGTATCGGAAACTCGAACTATAACGCACTGCAAGTTACCGTTCGAACTTCAGTGAAGAGCCTGACCTATTCCCTTGCCTACACCTACAGCAAGTCCATCGACCAGGCTTCATCCATCTCCGATGCCGTCGATCCTTTCAATTTCAATTTTACGCGCGCTCTTTCGGCCTGGAATCTGAAGCACAATTTTGTGGCAACCTACGATTACCGGCTGCCGCTGCAACGTCTGTCAAATCGCTTTCGTCGAGCGCTGGAGGGCTGGGAAATTTCCGGCGTTACTCGCGCCGCCAGCGGCTTCCCGGTCACTCTGAGCACGAACGGCGACAACTCCTTGCAGGGAAGCAGCCCGAATGGCGTCAACAATCGCTATTTGGACCTGCCTGACACCGGTCAGCCTCTGAAGATCAACTCTAACCCCCGAGCCAACGGTCTATATTATTTCGATTCCAGCGCTTTCGTGGATAATGCCCCAGGTACCCCGGGTAATGTGGCGCGGCGATACTTTTCCGGGCCTGGCATGTTTAACACGGACGCGGTGCTGCATCGAAATTTTGAAATTCGCGAAGGGAAAGTGCTTCAGCTACGCTTGGAAGTGTTCAATCTTTTCAACCACGTACAATTCTTCGGTCCGGCGGCGGTAAACGGCGACGTGGACAATACGCAGCTATTCGGAAAGGTGCAGAACTCAGCGGCGCCCAGGCTGATGCAGCTCGCCGCCAAGTTCACGTTCTGAGCGATGCGCCCCGGAATCGCAACGGTCTTAGGCGACCGGTTTGCTTGTCCAGGAAACTCCGACCAGTACCGCCATCCCCACTACGAATGCGAGCAGGACCACCCGCATGAGCGAATCGGCGGCGTCGACGAGCCCCATGTAAACGGTCAGCGAGACGGTCGCAAAGAATACAACCACCAAGGCAAGACAGATCATGAGGATTGTAGCGCCAGGGCCCTTAGGCAGACCCTCCGATACCCGGCGCAGAACGTGAATCACCAACAACACGAGTACGATAAAGTCGAGCAGGCTGAGTAGTGTGTTCATGGAGCGGGAGGATACGTCAGGATCCGCTCAAACGCAAGGCGATCCCGCGGGGCTCGCACACTTATCTGGTTTGGATTTGTGTGGCGCGAATAGTTACGTATGAAGAGCGTAACGAAGCGCGCTGCGGCGCGCTTCGTTACGGATGAATGCAGGTATCGTTAGTCCGCGGGCGGCTTCGGCGGAGACGGCTTTGTGAACTTAGCATCCTCCACCGGCGCGTTGGCTTCGACCTGCGACCATTTATAGGTTCGGTTTCCTTCCGCGCTCACGACGCGCATGGTAAAGGGAACCTTGACGCCGCTGACGTCGCGATAGTCCTCGTAAAAGGTATCCTCCGGGAAGGAACCGATCACGCTTTGCATGGTTGTGTAGGACCGCACGAGCAATCCGGTTTGCGCGTCGAAATTAATCCGGTCGAGGACGGGGAAGCCATCCTTGCGTGTGCCCACGACGCGGACCGTATCGCGGTCGCCGATTTTTTCCATTGCGTCGACTTGGACGTTGGTATGGCCGTCTCTAAATTCGAGACCGGGGAACTTTTCACCAAGCTCGACCAGCATGCGCATCTCGTCTCCCGTATCTTCGCGAATCGGAGTGTTATGCCAGGCGATAGTACCGTCGTAGCCTGTCGACACAGGGGGCCTGCCGGGGAATGTAACGGAAATGACTCCCTTCGGGGCCTTTACGTTGTACTCCGCCGGAACAGTCCCCATCATCGGGGGCGGCGGCGGTGGCCCGCCTGGAGGCCCCGGGGGCGGGGGAACAAGCATGTCAGCTGTTCCTTTAAAGGAGAGAGCAGTAATCTTGCTTACTGCGGCCTCGCCGCCGAGGGCCTGCTCGTACTTGTTGAAAACGTCTCCCACCGAGGGAAGCGGTGCGGCCGGAGCGGCGGCAGGTTTCGGCGCCGGCGCCGGGCCTGACATTACCGTTGCAGGCGCTTTGGTCGGGGACATGCCGGGTTCGAGATTCGAGAAGTTCTTGAGGGCCAGGGTTGGGAAAATTTCCATGGCACTCGGCTCGGTCGGCGCCTTATCACCAGTCAGCAACAGCGTTGACGCGGCCTTGGCCGCGCCTCGATGGCAGGTGTAGCACGTCACTTCGCGCTTGGCATCAAACACGGTGTTGTTCAGAGCCATGGTCATCTGGATCATGCTCCGCGCAACGTGCTTCTCGCGTTTGTCCTCGGCATCAAAATGGCCGATCACGTGACAATATCCGCAGCCGACTCCCAGCGCGGTTGTGATGTACTCCATCGCGGGGTGAACCTGGTCGGCGGGAATGCCTTTGAGCGCTTCGATTTTTTTGTAGAACTGATCGGCGGTTTTGCCTTTCATGTCGGCCGCGAGCGGCGCCGGCGCCGGAGGACCCGCCGCCGGAGCTTGCGCGTGCAGGCTCGGCGCACTCATGCCGAGCGCGACGATGGTCATTGCCAGTAGTCCCAGGATCCCGGAAACATCGCGCACACAGAATTTCTTGTTCATACTTTTTCGGTTATCCTCTCGCTGATTTTTGTTTTGGGTCAAGATTTCACCTCCGCGACAGCGCGCCCCTTGGAAAGAGCTGTTCTTCACACACACGCAGGTTGAATCGAATTGTTCAACCTGGTGGATCGGACGTGGGCCTAATCCTAAGTCATTGCAAGCCTCAAAAGCAATGAGCGAACGGGCTGCTGCCAATCGCGGGACGGTTAGTTCCATGCCGTTAAAAAATTCTGGCTAGTGACAGAAGAGCCCGTTTGGGACTACTCTCTGACAACGATAGCTGCTCTGGAGGAACGCACATGAAAATTCGCGCGAAAATTTTTGGGTGGTTTCACTCAGTCATTTTGTGGTTTGGACTTGCAGCGCTAGTCTGCGCCGCGTTTGCAAATATTCCGGCGTCGGCTGCGGATTGCAGCGCATCGGCCCTCACCGCCCTTGGCGTTTCCAGCATGACGATTGCGTCCGCGACCGTCGTGCCTGCGGCCGAGCCCAACCCCGAGTATTGCGACGTGAAGGGTTCCGTTGCCACTTCCGGGGACGATGCCGATCCCGGGTCCGCAAATTTCGAGATCATGCTTCCAGCCAACTGGAACCAGAAATTCGTCTTCCGCGGAGTCGGCGGCTTGGCAGGTTCTCTCACCACTTCGGCGAATCCCGCCGACCAGGCTGTGTTCCTCGCGAGAGGCTATGCCACCGCGATTACGGATACGGGCCACCTCGTAGCCAACCCGACCTGGGAATACTCCGCACCGGGCGCGCCTGACATGCCGAAAATCGTCGACTACTTCTTCCGCGCCGTCCATGACGTGACGCTCGCCGCGAAACAACTCGTCAAGAATTACTACCGCGCGGAAACGATCCGGCGCTCGTATTTCGATGGCTGCTCCAACGGCGGCAAGATGGGCCTCATCGAAGCGGCGCGCTTCCCCAGCGACTACGACGGAATCATTTCCGGATCGCCCTGGCTCGATCCTGTCGGCACGTCGCTATGGTCTTTAAAAAATACAAAGGCGCTGCTTGACGGCTACATTCCTCCCGCGAAATTCCAGGCGGTCAACGCCGCGATCCTGAAACAGTGTGACAAGGTGGACGGCGTCGCCGACGGCCTCATCCAGAATCCGGCGAAGTGCACGTTCCAACCGGACACGCTGGTTCCCGAAACCCTCTCGCAGAAGCAAGCCGACGCGCTCAAGCTGATCATGAGCCCTGTACGCGACGAGCAGGGCAAATTGATTTATCCCGGAGCATCCGTGGGCAACCTGGGGCAGGACAACATGACGGTTCGCGGCCCAACGAATTACCTTGAAACGCCGCCCGCCGATCCTAAATCCGCCAGGCCGTGGGGCGACGCCGCGCTTCCCGCAAATTGGTCCCTCGCCCAGAACATTCTGATGAAACTTGCTTACTACGATGCTGAAAAGGACATGAACAATATGATCGAGAAGAACGGCGTAGTGAACAGCGATGCGCTGAACCTCGTGTACACACGCCTTGCCGCCGATGTTCCCGACGATCCGTCGGCCTATAGCGCCTATTTCGCAAAAGGCGGAAAGCTGCTGATCTATCACGGATACGACGACCTGGTCATCTCTCCCTACAGCAGCATCTGGTTCTACGAGGACCTCGCGCAAGAAAATGGAGGCTACGAAAAAGTCCAGCAGAACGCGCGACTCTTCATGGTGCCCGGAATGCAGCACTGTGTCGGAGGCGCGGGTCCAAATTCATTCGACACTTTGAGCGCCCTCGAGCAATGGGTGGAAAAGGGAATCGCCCCCGACGCGATACCCGCGACGCATTCGACAAACAACGCAGTGGACCGCACCATGCCGCTCTGCAAGTTTCCCGAGAAAGCTCACTACAAGGGAAGCGGCAATGCCAACAGCGTTTCCAGTTGGTCTTGCCCGCAAAACGACAAGTCGCTTTTAGCCGTCGGCCCCAACGGCATCCAGGCGGGAGTGAGCGCAGTCGTTCCCGCGCGCGTCAGCGCTCCGGCAAAGCAGGCATTGAGGAGTGGCAATTGAGGTGAGCGAATCGGGGTAGGCTTTTGTAGCACAGCCACTCTTGGCTGTGCGGTTTTTGCAGCACTTAACAAAGGCACACAGCCCAGAGTGGCTGTGCTACCCGGCTTTTTCCGCAGCCTGGTCAGCCTGTCGCCTTTGCACGTGAGAAATCTAAACCGATAGGCTGAAGCCCGTCCAACTCTGGCCCACGAAAACGTCTTGAGATTTTCAATATCAAGTATCGGTCAGCCTACTTGGAGCCCTCCGATTTCTTTTGCATGTCGCCGTACGTCACATTGTCCGCGCACACCATTTCTCCAAGATTCCAATCCGGCTTCAGTTCGTAGGTTGCGTGCCCTCCCCAGGGTTTGGTGTACGCCTTCGGGTCTTCGATCGTCGTGTCAATCGTCAAGGTGTCATGGTTCACGCGCCGCAGGCGCTCCACAACATGCAGATCCTCGGTGTGCGGATGCCCATCATTGTCGAGCCAGGTCTTGTCGTTAAAACCCACCGTGTCCACGACAAGCGTATCTCCCTCCCACTTGCCAATCGAGTCTCCCATCCAAGACGGATTCAAATCCTTGGGATGCTGGCGCCCGTCGGTGTAGATATTGCGCACAAAATGGTCGTACTCGAAGAGCATCAACACACGGCCGGGGATGTTCGCAATCTCTACCGGCTCGCCTCGAATGAGATAGATCCTCGGGACTCCTGGTGGAAAACATTGCAAGATGGGATCGTTTGATTCTCCTATGGAAACTGAGTTGGGCCCGACGTTCGGCTTGTTGGTCTTGAATTTCTCTTCGGCCCAGGGAGTCATCGGCGGCTTCTCGCTGGAAATGGAAAACGCCAGCTCATAAATGGTGTACTTGCGAGCTTTGTCAGGCGCGCGCCGCGATCGCCGCCAAACTCCCGACAGGTCCGCAGGCGGAGCCGCTGCCCCGGCTTTCGTTGCACCTGAATTGGCGGTCTGAGCGAATGTTCCGGGCGAGTATGCGAGCGTAGTGGCTACCACCGCAAGCATCAATGCCAATAAGCAAATGCGCATACCTGAAACTCCCTGGCGGTCGCTACTCCGCGTAATCCTCGCCGCGATCCATCACGGTTTCCTTGCCATTCGGAAACACGACCTTGCGAAGGCGTATGATTTTCGCGCCGCTTTTCGCGACGTTGCCCACAAACGTAATCTGGTCTCCGGGCTTGAATAGAGTTTTGTTCCATCCAAGCCGGGACATGGTGGTCAAGCTTGGAGCTTCGGCGGTCCATTTTTCAACTTTGCCGTCAGCGCCAGTAACATCGAACCAGATTTCGGTGTGCGGGTTCATAAATTGAAAATCGGTGACTGTGCCCTTGTACGTGGTCAATTTCGTGTCGTAGACCGACGATCCGTGGTGCGCCGGCACCGAAGTGGACAACAGGGCCAGACCGATCGTCACCGCCAGAAAATGGAAAGCCTTACCTTTCATGGATCACCTCGTTATTGGCGCGAATATCCCATTGCCATCCCGTTGTGTCAACGCAAAACCATCCGTCTCAAATTCTATGACTCAGAGATGGCGCCCAGACAGCTTGCCCTATTTTACTTTTTGACGTATTTCTTCAAATCCATGGGGCCGACTTCGGCTCCATACACGTTGCCCTGATGGTCCACCGCAACGCCTTCTGCCGCGCTGGAAGCACCCTTCGGGGCCGGATCCGGGATGAAGGCCGTTACTTT
Organism: uncultured Acidobacteriota bacterium; assembly: GCA_963768275.1. Lineage (GTDB taxonomy): Bacteria > Acidobacteriota > Terriglobia > Acidiferrales > UBA7541 > Palsa-360. The sequence goes on along the minus strand of CAVYHH010000023.1, from coordinate 189,872 downwards.
ACCGTCTTTGGCGCTGCCGATCCGAATACCCCTCATGCATCCCGGGTTATATCCGTAACCCGGCTTGTCTGTGGACTCCGAGTCAGCCACATACATAGTGTCGTCCTTGTCGATGAAAATCCCGCTCGGCCGGCCGAACTGTTTCCACTCGGCGAGGAACTTGCCGTCCTGGTCGAAAATTTGGATGCGGTTGTTGGAACGGTCGCCGACAAAAAGCCGCCCCTTGGAATCGAAGGCCAGCGTGTGAGGCACTTCAAATTCGCCGGGAGCCGATCCCAGCTTCCCCCACTCCTTGATGAATTTCCCATCCTTTGAGAACTTCAAAATGCGCGCGTTGACCTGCGAATTCGGCGGAGAACCATGGCCGTCCGCGACAAAAATATCGCCATTCGGAGCCACTATGACAGCCGAAGGCCGGTTGAATGTGTCCGGAGTATTGCCGGGGACGCCGGCCTTGCCGAGCGTCATCAAAACTTTTCCGTCGGGGCTGAACTTGAAAATCTGGTGGCCCTTTCCGTGTTTGCCCACGTCGTCACTGGTGGCGATTCCTCCGACTCCGTCGGTCACCCACACGTTTCCATCTTTGTCCACGGAGATGCCGTGAGGAAGTATGAACATGCCTACGCCAAAATTTTTCAGGAGTTTGCCCGACGGTTCAAACTCGAGGATCGGCGCAAGGCTCGAGTCCGCGCAGCTATTTCCGCCACACCTGTCATACGTCCAAATGTTGCCGTCAGGACCGATCGCCACGCCCGAAGTCGACCCCCACTTCCTGCCGTCGGGTAGTTGCGCCCAGTTGGTGACAGTCCTATACGGATTGGGCAGATCGTTCGGAGGGGGATAGCTTGCCTGAGCCCGCGCATTCACACCAGAAACTGCGAGGATCGCGATGCCCACTGCCAGCTCGAAGCTTACGGCGCATCGATGTCGCATGATCGGTCCTCCCTCATAAAATGCTGATGTCTGATACGTTGCGTGGATTCTACCACTCGGCAAGCGAGTTTCGAGCCTAGTCGAACCACAGTTGAAAGCGAACATATGTCAGCCTACAATCTCCGCTTTACCCTGATTCCGGCCGGCAAGGGGAGCATGGTGAACAGTTCACTCTCAAAGGCATTCTCTTCGGGCGTTCTGTGCGCCGCCGCGCTGTGCGTGTTCTCCATCCCCGTTTCTGGCCAGACCCCCGCGGAAATTCAGACTATCGCTAATCGGACTGCCGAGCGTGTTGCAAAGACTCACCAGTTGCACCTTTTCGTTGCGGGCCTTCAAGAATGCCAGATGGATCCTGCGGTTTGCGCTTTGTTCGAGGCAACCGTACGTGCCGACATTGAAAAAATAATCCCTGGCGTCCGCTTCATTAAGCGAGAAAGCGTCATCAACATACTCGAAGGCAGAGGATTCATCGCGCTCGATGCATACTTTCCTGATGTCCTGAAAGCGGTGGCAACTTCCGCGGGCGCAGATATTCTGGTGACCGATTCCCTGCAATGGCAAAGCGATGGCTACGAGTTAACCAGCGAAGTTTACGACGCCGTTCAAGGGAAGAAGCTCGAACAATTCCGGGCCATGATTCCACGGGCAGTGCCCGATTCCGGCGGAGAACCGCTGGTATTCAAGGATCCAGAAAGCGGAGCCTCCATGATCATCTTCAGAGGCAAGCAACCCCGCACTCCCTTTGTCGAATATCCGGCATGCGAAAAATGCCCCGACGCTCCATATACCCCTGAAGCGCGAGCAAATAGAATTCAGGGTCGCGTCCTCCTTTTGCTGACCGTAACGGAGCAGGGGACAGCCCAGCAGATTGGTGTAATCGATGGTCTTGGCGACGGCCTAACGGAACAAGCGCTGGAAGCGGTCCAAAACTGGCACTTCAAGCCGGCGAGAGGAAAAGACGGGAAGCCCTTCGCCACGCGGATGCCGGTCGAAGTGACATTTCGCCTACAATGATCGGCACGGGAGCGCAAGCCTAAGGGATCGCAAAGAACTGAGGGTTTTCGTAGCGCAGGCGTCTCGCCGGCTATTTTTTTGATCTCCACACACGGCGAAAACGCCGGCGAGACGCCGGCGCTACGACACAACGCGCGCCATGCTCAATGCATTTCAACGCGAAATTTTCTCTATTTGCTTTCGATATTTATTGCGTAGTAGCCGACTGTCTTCGTTGAGATTTCTTTCCACCAGTGCGGCGTCTTCGCCGGAATCGTAATGACGTCGCCCTTGCTCAAGTGGAAAGTCTGCCCACCTTCGATCGACTCAGCGGTCATCTGGTCAGGCTTGGTTCGCTTGGCGCCGACCATCGTTCCGCCCACGATAAACGTTGCCTCTCCATCCACCAGGATGAAGATATGGTTGGTATGCTCATGATATTCAACTGCGCCCGCTCCCCGGCGATTGGCCAGCACGAGGAGGCCCGGGTCGCTCACGATCGGGCCCCCTTTGGCCATGACGGCCGCGACCTGATCGTGGGGGATATAGTGAACTGCCGCCGGGACGCCCTCTTCCGTGGAGGCCGCGGAAGCGGTGAACAATACAAACATCGCGAACAACGCGGCCTTCGCGAACGGATATTTCATTGTGTCCTCTTCTCAAATCGAATTTCTATTTTACCTTACTGCGCGCTGCCAACCGGCCGCGGCACGTGAAACGTCATCATCACGAGGAGTCCGTTAGCGGGCTTGAATTGATGTGGCGTGCCTTCGGGAATAATCGCGAAATCCCCTTTGGCGATTGTCCGCATCGTTCCGCCATCAATCGCTGTGCCCGAGAGATTCGTGGCGTTTGTGCGTTTCTCGCCCACCACGGTACCGCCGGTGGTTAGCGTCCCGCCACCATCGATCACGTAAACCATTTCCGCTTCCTTTTCGTGGACTGCCACCGCCCCCTCGACGGGCCGGTATTCAAGATTCGCGGTGTACGGCGCGAGGGAAAGGATATGTTCGGCCACCATGACCTGACCTTCTTTGCGTTCGGCCTTGGCTTTCGCGAGCAGCGCTTGCACGTCCGCGGCGGACGAGAATGTATTCATCGTCGCTGCATCCATCTGTGCGGCAGGAGCTGGGGGCAGCGCCGTTGACGCCGATGGCGTGACTGCCGGCGACGCGACCGGGCGCCCAGATATCACCACCACCGCCGCAACCAGTGCCAGTACGAAACTTATTCCAAGAGTGCGCATCTGTAGCTCTCCTTAACGGAATTTCCGTTTGGACTTTCCGGATGGGCACACTTATACACCCGAGGGCCCTCTGCGTGAACTCAAAATGATTTTCATCTCAAATCTCCCGGGGAGCTCGATTGCAGGGAATTGAGAAGAGCTTTGGAATTCCATGGAATTGGTGTACGAACTGGCCGTCCGAGCGTACTATCTCACGTGGTTCTCATCATTAACCGGTTGAGTTGCCGGGCCGAGACGCGGAGAATTGCATGACAAAAATGCTGGTACATTGGGTCTTGAGCGCGCTGTGCTTGCTGCTGGTAGCGCATTTTGTCCCGGGATTCTTCGTGAGGGGATTCGGGACGGCGCTGATCGCGGCGGTGGTCATCGGCCTGGTCAACGGCACGATTGGCATGCTCCTGAAAATTATTACGTTTCCTCTCACCATCGTCACCTTCGGCATCTTCTGGCTGCTCATCAACGCGCTGATGCTGAAGTTCGCGGCGCTGTTCGTGCCCGGATTCGAGGTGCGCGGCCTATGGCCCGCGTTCTGGGGAGGGCTAATTCTGAGCGTTTTAAATATGATAATCAGGCAGGTGCTGAAGAATCGCAACGAGTAACGCAACTTGCTCCCGATATTCCATTTTTCCGGGTGACCTAACCGAGCCGATTTTCTTTGTTTATGTGCTCCGTGCAAACAGCGATATCATCGTCAATAGCTTTGATTTTCAGGGTTAGGACCACGTCACTCGGACATCTCTCAAAATCTCTAAACAGTGGGCGACGCTTTTTCTTCAAGTCTTCCCGCTTGCTCTTCCAAACGCTTGCATTCGGTATCATGACAGGAACCTCCCAATCTAAATGTTTGAGGCTGTATGGCTTATGAGTACGTCCCAATCTTCGGCTCATCACGGCTTAGTTAGAATGTGCGTCGATTCCATCTCGGACCCGGTGAACTTTCAGGAGACGGCTAGGCTTACTGCCAGAGGGGAAGGGCGCCCCGGTTTTCAGTAGTCTTCGACGGGCTTGCGGCTAAACGGGGATTTCGGCGTTCGAGGCGCGTGGGCGCTGCGGTAATCCTCGAGCTCCGCGTTGGTGATGGCGTAGTGAGTGTCCGGCGGATGGTTCGCGTACGTGGCCAGCTCGCGGCGGAGCTTGCGCGAGCAAACGTCCGGAGCATCTTGAATGCGCAGCAGGCGTTCATTGAAGGCTTCGGTCGGAATCGTCAGCGTGAATTCGCGCGGCTCGATCGAAGCCTCCCGCACGGTGAAGGTGTACTCGCGGCCCCGCGCCTTCACCTCGTACCCCAGAAACTGCACAATGATTTCGTGGCTCACTTCGCGCCTGCAACCAGCCCGGGAAGAGGGACCGCGGCGACGACTTTCTTGGCTTTCTTCGCGCGCCGCCGTTTGGGCGGCGTTCCTTCCGCGGCGTCTACGACCATGATGCTGGTGACAAACTTCTTCATCCCATGAATGTCAAAGTCGATGGAAGTGCGGTCCGAATTGGATTCGGTGACGACACCCAGGCCGTACTGGAAGTGCTTGATGTATGCGCCTTCTTCGAGAGCTTTCAAGTTGCCTCCTCGCGTGAAACACACGTGGCGTGCTAGGGCGATGGCCAAAATTCAGCTGGATCGAGCCCAAAAAAATGGCCTGCAAGTGTGGACTTGCAGGCCTCCAAGAAATCTAAAGGTTTACAAGAGCAACAATCTCACCGATGTTATTTTAACATGGTGGCTCTCCACAACCTAACGATATCCGCATAAATTCACGCTTCTAAAGCCCAGTTTCCAGCCTGAATATACGCATATGGGTGTGCCTGGCAGAGAAATAAGCCGGGATCATTCAGCAAGTTGATTAAGAATAGTTGGAACCGGGTTGCAGACTGCGGCCTCACCCGGCAAACAAAGAGCTGAAAAATAGAGTCAATTCACTGGAGAAAAAATCCAATCGAACGGCAGAATACGCAGGAGCCTCGCCTTCGATACTTTTCCGTGCCAGCCGCATCGCGGGCTATCGCAGACAATTTCCTCTTTGCCGAAGATCTTCATCGCCTCATTTTCCGAGAGCGCCGGATTGGAGATCTTCCGCTGCAAATTGATATTGTGCCCGCCCTTGGGGCACGCAAACACAATTCTGTAGGCTTTACTCATACCTCATGATAGCAGTTCACGCCGCTTTCGGCCAGCACTGAAAGCATACTTCGTTCCATTTTGGGGCATTTTTAGTGTCTCAAAACGCACATTTGGCCCCTTTACGGTCCTTTTCCATGGCGATTCTGCCATACGGCGTCGCGCTGGCTACCGCTTGGGGGCGTAATCCTTGTGGAATCCGTTCCGGCTGTTCTTCACGGTAAAGCTGCCGTCGGGCCGCGCCGTCAGTTGGATGTAGTTCACAGAACCCTCGTCAGGGACGCCGGTCGCGGCCGTTCCGCCGGTCCCCTGATTGGCGATGAACTGCTCCGGCATGTTGTGATCCCCGGCATCGACGGCGTAATGCAATTGCCAGAGGTCTTCGAGTCCGGGTGACGATTTGAGCGTTTCGAAGGTGGCCACAGCGCCGCCCTTTTTCGCTCCGTTGTCCATGATCGCCACGCGGGGATGCTCCGCCTGCACCAGCATCGGCATGCTGGAGATGTCCTGCCCGTGATGGGAGACGACGTAGACGTCGAGCGCGCCGATGAGGTTGTTCGGGCATGCCAGATCGTGTTCTTTGTTCCAGGTCAGATCGCCGTAGTCCCCCAAACGGAATTTGCCGAGCGAGATCACCATTCCCACCGACTGCTTGTTTTCACCGCCGACAAGCGGGTCCAAAGTTTCATCTTTCGGCACGAAATTCACGCACAGGGGATTAGCGGCCCCCGCGCCCGGTAGCGGCTTGGTAATCGTTTCTGCCGCCGAGGAAATCACTTGAACGTCGATCCCCGGAATAGGGATCTTATCGCCAGGCTTGGCCAGGATGTGCTGGCCCTCTCCGCGAACTTTCAGATACGCGGCGTAAGTTTGCGGGACGTTTCTGGCTTCTTCCTGGCTCGGTCCGTGATCGACAAAGTGCTTGATGGGGATGAGTCCGGCGAGTTCGACCACGCCGCCGGCATGATCACCGTGATAGTGGGTCAGCACCAGGTAATCGATCTGGCTGACTCCGGCCAGTTTCGCGACGCTGGCAATGCGGCCGGCGTCGCGCGGTCCGGCCCAGCCTGTATCGACCAGCAGGGATTGGCCGCTGGGCGAAACGAACAGGGTTGATTGCCCGCCTTCCACGTCGATGAAATAAACTTCCAGCGCTTTCTTTTGCTGCGCCCACAAGATCGGCGATGCCAGGCTGATCGCAACAGCAATCGCAAGCAAAAGCCTCTTGCGCATGATTCCTCCCAAGTCTCAAGTATTGCGCGGAATGGCTGCGCGGCGGACGATTCAGAAACAAGGTTGAACCGGTCGCAAAACGCGACACAATCCGCCGCCCTCTATTTTACTTGGATGATTTTGGCCAGAGGACGCCCTCATCCACTTTCGTCACCGGGCCCATGCCTTTGTAGACGAATTTCTGCAACCGCTGGCCGCGATACGTCTCCGCCGTGTAAATGTTGCCCTTCGAGTCTGTCGCGATGCTGTGGACGGCGTAGAACTGGCCCGGTTGGCGTCCACCGTCGCCGAAGTTGGCAATTTCCTGAAGGGTGTCGCGCAACAGGATATGGATCTTCTCGTTGGCTCCGTCTGACAGATAAATGTAGGTTTGCTTCGGGTCTTTCGAGAAAGCGATGTCCCAAACCGATCCGTCGCCCAGGGTTCTTTTTTCGATGATCTGCTCCTTGACGAACGTACCGTCCGGTTTGAAAACCTGGATGCGATCATTCACTCGGTCGCACACATACAGCAGATTATCGTCCGCCAGTTGCGCGCAGTGCACCGGGCTGCGGAACTGCTGATCGATGGGCGCGTCCGGATTGTAATTGCCGGGGTCGGTGTCGTCCGGCTTGTGACCGTAGGCGCCCCAGTGCCGCTTGTACTGCCCGGTATCGGCGTCGAACACGATGACGCGTTTGTTGCCATACCCATCGGCGACGTACAGTTCATTCGTCTTCGGATCGACGAACATTTTCGCCGGCCCCTTCAGGTTTTCGACATCGTTGCTGCCCTTGCTCTTGAACGGATGCCCGATCTGCATCAGAAATTTTCCGTCCTGGGTGAACTTCAGGATTTGATTGTCCGCATAGGCGCCTGGCTGGCTTGCTTCGGGCACATTGCTGGCGCCCGTATCCATTATTTTGGGATCAACCGTGCGGCCGTTCCCGCCAATCCAGACGAAGCCCTTGTAGTCCACCGTAATTCCGTGGTTGGAATTCGGCCAGTTATATCCTTTTCCGGGTCCACCCCAATGGCCGATCAGATTCCCAGCTTTATCGAATTCGAGAACCGGCGGCGCAGTTACGCAGCAATCCGCGCCCGGGGGATTCGTGTCGCCATATTTTTCCTTGAATTCCAGCGAGCCCCCGCGATGAATGATCCAAATATTGTCCTGGGCATCAGCCGAAACACCAATCGTCATTCCGATCACCCAATGATTCGGCAGCGGCTTCGGCCACATCGGATCCACTTCAAACATGGGCGCCTGTACGGTGGCGGCCTCCACGGCAGCCTTCTTTTCCAGCGCTCTGGCTCCGAATCCGAGCGCCGCGATGAGCGCGAGAAAAGCCGCGCCAATGCACAAATTTCGCTTCATAAATGCCATCCTCTCTTGCGAGGTGCCAATTTTTTTGATTGCCGCAGCCCAGGCGATGGGTTGCAATCGTAAGACCTGGGATCGCGGCGCAGGTAGCGGTAGGAAGTATACACAATTCAAATTCAGATGCTCCCGAATTTTGCGGACTGAACGGTGACAAACCAGAGATTGTCCTCAAACATCGATCTGGGGAAAGGGACAACGTGGGTTCTATTGCGGCGCAACGCATTTGCTGCTACTCTGTGAATTCAATGGCGAAGAAAAAGTCCATCCTCGATAAGGCAGTTGAGAGAACGGCCGAAATCCTCTTGGCCCATTTCAGTACATTACCGCCAGCGGAAGCTAGGGCTATGCGTAAAGAAATCCATGCCTTAGCTATCAGGCCTTCCCGCTCTGCAAGGCGCGGAAAAAGCTCACGATCTCCGCGAACCGCGGGTCTTCGTCGTTTATCCCGTGGTTCCGCAAAACCTGCATAAACTCTCGCTCGTCATTGCGTTTGTAAACTCTCCGCAGGTCACGCAGCAGAGCGTTTATTTCTTCACGTGTGTGCTTAAACTTGTCAACCATCTCATTTTGCTCGCTGAACCCTTGACGTGCGCGAGAGTGCGCCATGTTGGTTATTGATGTCAATGGTGCAGGTTCGGCGATGCTAACTGATGGATGTCAGCGGGAAGCGATGGAAGCAGACCACCCAAAGGATTTATCGCAATCTATCGTGGGGCAAATGGATTCCCCCGAATTTTGCTTGTCAGCAGCCATACGCAACGATTACGCTTTGGGTCCATGTCCCGCAACATTGCCGTGTCTCGTACCGTCGCCGCGCTCTTGGCGCTCCTGTGTGTCGCGCCCGCGCATCCTCTTGCGGCTCACGACATTCCCAGCGACGCCACGGTTCAGATGTTTTTCAAGCCGGCAGGCAAGCACCTGAATATCCTGGTGCGCGTGCCGCTCAAAACGATGCGTGACGTGGAATTCCCCGAACGGGATCAGGGCTACCTGGATTTCGACCGCGTGGATCTGACGCTCCGTGAGGCCGCAAGTTTGTGGGTCTCCGATTTCATCGATGTCTATGAAGGAGACGAGCGCCTGCCGAAGCCGCGCATTGTGGAGACGCGCCTATCTCTCGAGTCCGATCCGTCATTCGCGTCCTACGACCAGGCGCTCGCGCATGTCACCGGCCCGAAACTCTCGAATGGCACGACCGTTTTCTGGGACCAGTTGATGCTGGACGTGCTCTTTGAGTATCCCATTCAATCCGACCAGTCCCGCTTCTCGATTCATCCCGCCCTTGACCGGCTGGCCGCGCGGGTCGTCATCGCTCTTCGTTTCCTGCCGCCGGGCGGAGCGATCCGCGCATTTGAATTCCTTGGCGATCCGGGGCTGGTTCACCTCGATCCGGGCTGGTTCCAGGCCGCCGGGCAATTCGTGAAGCTGGGTTTCTTTCACATCCTGGATGGGACTGACCATCTGTTGTTTCTGTTTTGCCTGGTGATCCCGTTCCGGCGCTTCCGCGCGCTCATCCCGGTCGTCACGGCATTCACTGTCGCGCATTCGATCACGCTGATCGCCTCGGCCTACAATCTCGCGCCGGATGCGCTATGGTTCCCGCCGCTCATCGAGACGCTGATCGCCATGTCCATCGTGTACATGGCGCTGGAAAACATCGTTGGCGGCGCGACCGTGCAGCGCCGGTGGATGATCACGTTCGGGTTCGGCCTGGTCCACGGGTTCGGGTTCTCTTTCGCACTGCGCCAGACGATGCAATTCGCGGGCTCGCACCTGCTGGCCTCGCTGCTTTCCTTCAACATTGGCGTGGAGCTTGGACAGCTTCTCGTCCTGGCGCTGATGATCCCCGCGTTGGAGCTTCTCTTCCGCTACGTGGTGGCCGAACGAATGGGCACGATCATCCTGTCGGCAATCGTGGCCCATACGGCATGGCACTGGATGATCGACCGCTGGGAGGTATTTCACCAGTATCAAATTCGCTGGCCGGCGCTGGATGCGGCTCCGCTGGCGAAGGCGCTGCGCCTGCTGATGCTGATCGTAATTGCGGCGGGCCTCGTCTGGCTGGTGTTCGGATTACTGTGGCCCCGGATGGGACGGGCGGAAGAAGACCCTGTAGCCCGTACACGTTGAGATTCGCTATAGAGTCGTGAAGTGCGGTTGTTCGCTGCCTCGAAATCTCGATTGCAAGGACGGCTCAATCCCGAGGCGCCCAAGAAGTGCTGACCGAGTTAGCGAAGGCGTTCGGCGCGTCCTCAGGGGAAATACATCCACAAGTCATTATAAAAGTTAGTTCCTTCCCCGGAAAATAGCCAGAAATTTCCAGAGGCATCCGTCCAACTGGCGCCTCCGTCTCGGGCCTGAGGAATGTTCCCCGGAGCTAACTGGCCCAGAGTGCCGAAGGTGCCATTCCCATTGCCCATGTTCGGTCCGTTCTTCCAGGTCCACTCATTGGTACTGACCGAGTATTCCCACAGATCATTCAACTCGACTTGTGTCGCGGCCGAATCGGATCCGAACCCTCCAAAGAGCCAGAAATTTCCGGACGGATCGGTCCAACTGAAAAGATTTCCCCGCGCCCCTGGGGTGTTGCCTGACGCTGGCGTGCCCAGCACCCCATAAGTTCCTAACTGATCAAGAGTATTCATCCCATTGAACCAGGTCCACTCCTTGCTAACGGTCGAGTATTCCCACAGGTCGTTAAAGAAATGCACCGACAAGTCCACATTCTCGTGGCTACCCCCGAAAAGCCAGAAGTTTCCCGAAGCATCCGCCCAAGTAGCGGGACTGTAGCGCGACCCCGGGGTATTGGCCATCGCAGCCGTGCCTTTCGTACCGTAGAAAACTACCTCATCGACGAGTTTCGATCCGCCCATCCACGTCCATTCGCCGCTACTGATGGTGAATTCCCATAAATCGCTCAGATTGTCTTGCACTCCTGGTGGCACTCCTGATGTCTCGGAATCGTTTCCAAACCCACCAAAGAGCCATACCACTCCGTTAATATTCTGAACGGTAGAAAAACCTCGCGCACCTGGGAGGTTGCCGGCGTCTGCGACACCCATCGTGCCGTAAACGCCAGGACCGTTGGCCGTGTTTAATCCGCCCTTCCAAGTCCATTCGTTCGAACTGACCGAGAATTCCCACAGATCGTTCAAATACCCAAAAGCCCCGGTCGAATCGATCCCTTCTCCTCCGAAGAGCCAGAGATTCCCGGAGGAATCAATCCAACCGACGCCGCTATCTCGCGCCCCCGGGGCGTTGGTCGAAGCGGCCGAATTCAGTGTGCCGTAATTCCCCTGTTGGTTGACGGAGTTTGACCCGCTTACCCAGGTCCATTGGCCGCTGGCGATGTTGTATTTCCAGAGGTCGTTCGAATCTCCGGAAAAATTGGTTGCCTGGTCCGCGGTGAGTTCGTTCCCACCGAATAGCCAGAGATTTCCAGAGGTGTCCGTCCAACTGACTGCTCCAAAATTTCGAAATCCTGGAACGTTGGTTGCAGCCGCAACATTAATCGTGCCGTACGTGCCGGTCTGACCTGAAACGTTTGATCCGCTCGTCCACGCCCATTCGTTATGGCCGCAATTCACTGCGACGTTCGTCACATTGGCGCTAGCCGTTCCGCTGCCTTTGGCGACCTGAACAGGTTTGTGCAGGAGTGGAGGGTTGCGTAAGCACCGTTACGGCGTATGCGCCGCTGGTGGCAACGGCTGTGTGAAAAGTAAAAGCCCCGTTTGCCGTTAGCGTAAGGTTGTCCCCGCCATTGTCCTGCAAGATCACACCGCCGGAGGCTGCGGCAAGGTTTGTTAAGGTGCCGCCAATGGTGTAGGTCGTCGGAGCCGGCGGAGCGGAGTACGAGCTTCCGCAGCTATTCAGAACGAATGGCAGCGCTACCAGAATTGCAAGCCATGGGTACAAAAACCGGCAGGGAGTTCTCATATTAGATCACGCCCCCAATCGCGTATTGCTTGATCATCTGCGAACGCGCAGATTATACATTGTGGACGAGTCGAGTCAACCGGATGGTCCAATTTGGAGAGCGGCAGATTTCCTCACTGTGCCGTGGCGCCAACGGCGGGACGATCGCTCTCCTGCATGCAAGCGCCCATTTGCCTCTCGTCGCCCGCATCTGAGGATGGGGATTCATTTCCATCGGTCAACAGGATATTTCGACATAGGGATTCGAGCGAACGGCCCTCCGCGATCGCCGCAATTCATGGCGTTTGCTTGACAACGCGGGGAACGCGTCTAAACTGAACACGTTCCAAATCATGAATATTTGGTTGCACGAAGAGCGGCAGCCGGAGATGCGGCAAACTGGACCATCCTCGCAATCCTCACATGGCTGTGCGCAGGTGTGCCTCGGATGATCGACGTTCGCGAGGAAATCGCAAACGCTCCGATCGGGCCGTACCATCGCTTTCTCGCGCTGCTTATCGGCATGGTTGTTTTCTTTGACGGCTACGATACTTTCAATCCTGCCTACGTCATCCATTACGTAATGAAGCCGTGGCATCTGGCCGCGGGCCAGGCGGGGTGGCTCGTCTCCAGCGGTCTGATCGGCTTCATGATCGGCTCGCTTCTGCAGGGAAAATTCTCCGATCGATACGGGCGTCGGTCGACGCTCCTCGCGTCGCTGTGGATCGTGACGATTTTCAGCTTTGCGACCGCGGCGCTGGGGCGGTCGTTCTTGACCTTCTGCGGCCTTCGGTTGCTTACAGGACTCGGCATGGGCGCGCTCTTGCCGCTCGGCGTGACCTACGTCAACGAATATGCGCCGCGCCGCCTGGCCAACACTTTTTCCATGTGGGGCTGGGCGCTGGGCTGGGCCTCCGGCGGCATCGTGGCCGCAGCCATTGGAATTTATCTCACTCCGATGTTCGGCTGGCAGGCGCTGTATTACGCCGCTTCGCTGTCGATTGTGCTGGTCCTGGTTTGCCATGTGGCGCTTCCGGAGTCGCTGCAATTTTCCGCCATGCGCGGCAATTGGCATGGCATCGCCCAGATTCTTTGCCGCCTGAATCCATCGCAAGCCGCGCGCTATACGGTTCCCGGTGAGAGATTCATGTTCCCGGAGCCGAGTGATCGTCCCGCTTCCGTGTCGTTGCTGTTATCGCCCCGCTACCGGAGAACGACGCTATCCGTCTGGGTGTCGGCATTCTTTATCTTGTTTGGAATTTGGGGACTTTCCGGCTGGGTCCCCACGGCCATGATGCAGCGCGGCGAAGGATTCGCGACGAGCTTCAGCTTCGGCGCTTTGATCCAGGCCATGGCCTTCGTCGGCTCGCTCCTGTGCGGCTACATCGCGGACCGTGGCGGCAAGGACCGCGAGGCGATGGCCGTGTGGTGGCTCGGCGGCGCCGTTTCAGTCGGCATACTCGTTCTGATCAACGTACACGCCCTGAACGTCATCTGCGTGGGCGCCGCCGGATTCTGCATTCTGGGCGGGCAAAACGTCCTGAACAATTTCACCGCGGCATCTTATGATACGGAAGTGCGCGGCACGGCCGTCGGCATGATGCTGGGAGTAGGACGCGCCGGAGGGATTCTCGGCCCATTCATCACAGGCCTGCTCCAGCAACATACGCCCGGCACGGCCGGCTTGTTCGTGGCCATCGGCGCGGCATCACTCATCGGTGGCATCGCGATCATATTTGCAAGTCCCCGGCCGTCGCGGGAGCTTGTGGCAACCGCGAATGCGGTTGGCGCGTCCTAAACACCCGCGCGATGGTGAGCCCAGATGAGTCTGTATTTCAACGCGGTTGTGGTTTTTGTAGCGCCCGCCTTCAGGCGGGCATCTGCTCGATTCTGAAATGCCAACCTGAAGGTTGGCTAGTCCGGCGAAGCAAAGTTCTCATAGAGGCCCGGAGGGGCGACAAATCGTAGCCGACCGCGAAAGCGGTGGGACACAGCGCGCACCAGAGAGAGCAAGCCCCGCCAGGGGCGACACACCGGGCCATCGAAATTGAGATTAGGCTGTCTACAAAGGGAGACGATTTCATGACGCAAGACAGGCCAGTCGCATTGATCACAGGCGCGGCCACAGGCATCGGCCGCGCGGCCGCAGTCGCTTTGGCGGCGGCTGGCTTCGACGCAGTGATCAACTACAGCCGCAGCGAACAGGCGGCGCGCGAAACGGCGGCGCTCGCCCAGGCCAAAGGCGCGAAGACACTGCTGTTCAAATGCGACGTCAGCGACGACGTGCTTGTCCGCAAAATGCTCGCAGCTGTCAATCAGGAATTTGGACGGCTCGATGCGCTGGTGAACAACGCGGGCACAACATCGAACGTCAAGCCCACCGATTTCGAGGCCATGACCGCCGAGGAATGGGACCGCGTCTTCGCCGTAAACGTGCGGGGAATGTTTCAAGTGACGCGTGCCGCGGCGCCTTTTCTGAAGGCCGCCCGCGGCAGCGTCGTCAACACGGCCAGCATCGTCGGCCTGCGCCCCGGACCTCAACCGCTGCCCTATGCGGCCAGCAAGGCCGCCGTGGTGAGCCTCACCAAGCTGCTGGCGCTCAACCTCGCTCCAGACATCCGCGTGAACGCGGTTGCTCCCGGTTGGATGGAGGGCGACTGGATGAAGCGCATGCTGGCGGACAGGTATGATGACTTGATGGCGCGCCGCGCGAAGAGCACGCCCTTGCGCCGTTGCGCGACCGCCGAGGACGTCGCCGAAGTGATCGTCAATCTGATTACCAGCAATCGCTTCGTCAACGGTGAGATCATTGTGATCGACGGCGGGTTTTCCGCAACAACGTGATGGGTTGTGGCGCCGGCGCTACGAAGTGCTCGTGTTCCACCGATCAGGTCTATGGTAAGAAAAAAGGGCTAAGGGAGGGTCACTCGTGCTGGATGGGGTCGTTCCATTTCCGCCAGAATTTGCCAAACGCTACCGCGAAAAGGGCTATTGGATCGATAAAACTCTGGCGCAGGAATACAGAATTGCTTTCGATAAATATGAAAAGCGAGTCGCGCTCCTTGATCGGGACCGCTCCATCACCTACGGCGAACTCGATCGCATGTCGGACAATCTGGCGCTGAACCTGCTGGAAGTGGGATTCCATCCACTTGACCGGATCGTATTGCAATTGCCGAATGTCGCCGAGTTTGTTGTTCTGTACCTGGCGCTGCAGAAGATCGGTTGCATCCCCATTGCGGCGCTCATGCCGCACCGCTTTGCGGAGATCAGTCAGTTCGTGGAGCTTTCGGGTGCCATGGCCTGCGTCGTTCCTGACCAGCAGGGCGATTTTGACTACTGCGCCATGGTCGAGCGCATTCGCCAAAAAGTTCCCAGCCTGCGTCATGGCATAGTTCTTGGGCCTGCGCGCCCGGGTTTTCTCTCGCTGCCCGAATTGATCGCCAAGCCGGCGACGCTGCCCGCATCAACACTGGCCAAAATCCAAATCGATCCCGACGATCCCGCTATCTTTCAGCTTTCCGGGGGAACGACAGGAATTCCAAAGTTGATTCCGCGCTCGCACAACGATTACGCCTACAACTCCAAGATGGCTTCCAGAGTTTGCGCGGTCGGCGAAAATTCAGTCCTGCTCGTTATTCTGCCTATCGCGCACAACCTTCCCCTCGCGTGTCCAGGGATTCAGGGTATCTTTTTCCACGGGGGCAGGGTAGTGCTCAGCACCAGCGCCCGGCCCGAAGATGTTTGCGCCTTAATCGAGAAACACCGCGTCACCCATATCAAAGTTGTTCCCGCGCTTCTGATCCGGTTGTTGCACGATCCGGCCGTCAGCCG
Source organism: uncultured Acidobacteriota bacterium (assembly GCA_963768275.1). Classification (GTDB taxonomy): domain Bacteria; phylum Acidobacteriota; class Terriglobia; order Acidiferrales; family UBA7541; genus Palsa-360. The sequence goes on along the minus strand of CAVYHH010000023.1, from coordinate 174,242 downwards.
TCACGACCTATCTTCCCTGAAGATCATTCAAAGCGGCGGCCAGTCCATGCTGCCCGAAGTGCGTTTGCTCTCCAAGAGGCTCATCCCGAGCGCGTTCGTCCAAGAGAATTTCGGAATGTCCGAAGGCCTTCTGATGTTCGTGCGGCTGGACGACCCGCTGGACGTTAGCCAGGAAACCGTTGGCCGCCCGGTATCTCCAGATGATGAAGTGCGCCTGCTGGATGACGACGATCGCGAAATTCTCGGCGGCGAAGTCGGCGAACTCTGCTGTCGGGGCCCGTACACATTGCGGGGCTACTTTGGCGTTCCGGAATACAACGCTCGCACGTTCACGTCGGATGGATTCTATCGTTCCGGCGACCTGATGCGCCGGCACAAATCCGGCAACTACATCGTGGAAGGACGAAAGAAAGATCTCATCAACCGCGGGGGCGAAAAGATCAGCGCCGAGGAAATCGAAAATCTGATCCTCTCGCATCCCTCCGTAAAGAACGTTTCCTGTGTTCCCGTGCCGGATCCTGTGCTCGGTGAGCGGATGTGCGCGTGCGTCCTGCTGCGCGAAAACGCGCGGCTGAATTTCGACGAGCTGAAACAATTTCTTCTCGGAAAGGAAATCGCCAAGTACAAGCTCCCCGAGCGGCTGGAAATCATGCAGGATTTTCCGCTGTCCCCGTTCGGCAAAGTTTCCAAGAAGACGCTGACCGAAACGATTTCCCAGAAAATGATCGCGGAACAAAAAAGCAAGGACAGCGCATCGGCTTAAACTGCAAAAAGGTGATTGACCGGGAGATCGCATGAGAATCATCGACGTTCATTGCTACCCGAACACGCGCGAGTGGATCGCCTGCCAGCAGCCCTACGTTGACGCGCTCGCCGCGTATTGGAACCGGCCCTGGGTGCCGAAACAAGAGGAAGAAGTCGTCCAGGAATTCACGGCCGCGGGTGTCGAAGCGATTCTCGTTGCGCTGGACCTGGAAACGACCATCGGCACGCCCCCCTGTTCGAACGATTTTGTTTCGGCGATGCAAAAACGCCACCCAAAGCGAATCATTCAATCCTGGGCTGCGGTGGACCCATTCAAAGGGGAGGCAGCCCTCCGCGAGGCGCGCCACGCTGTGCAGGACCTCGGCATGCTGGGATTCCACTTCCACCCGATCATGGGCCATTTCGCAGTAAACGATCGCCGCCTCTACCCTTTATTCGAACTCATCAACGAATTGAAAGTGCCCGTCATGATCGACGTAGGCACCACCGGCATGGGCGCTGGGATGCCCGGCGGCATGGGCGCCAAGATCTGCCACGCGCATCCCTCGGCCATCGATGAGCTTGCTGCGGACTTTCCCGCGCTGACGATCCTGGCCGCGCATCCCGGCTGGCCCTGGGTGGACGAAATGACCGCCGTGGCCCTGCACAAGGGCAACGTGTTCTGGGAGCTGTCGGGCTGGGCGCCTCAATATTTTCCGCCGCAGCTGAAAAAAGATATTCGTGGCCGCCTGAAGGACAAAATTATTTTTGGCAGTGACTATCCCAGCATCCCGTACGAGCGCGTGCTGCGCGAATGGAACGAACTCGGCTACACCGACGAAATCAGGGAGCGCGTCTTCCACGGCAACGCGGAGCGCGCTCTAGGGCTTTAGTAGCACAGGCACTCTTGCCTGTGTGGTTTTTGCGATCATCGCTAGGTTCGGTGGCCTGCGAGTACGGCTACAAAACCGCACAGCCAAGAGTGGCTGTGCTACTAGGCAATTCAGGGGGTGACCATGGCTTCTCCCATTCGTCGAGTCGTTACCGGAAAAGATGCAACCGGCAAGGCTATCGCGATGATCGATGCCGTGGCCAGTACCGTTCTCCGGAGAGAAGAGTTGGGTGTTACCAACACTCTTCTTTGGGTGACGGATTCCACTCCAGCCGACCTTTCCAATCAAGAAGACGCGGCCAATAAGAAAGTCGGCGTCGTGGCGCCTCCCGGAGGCACGATCTTCCGAGTAGTCGAGTTTGCCCCGGAAAGGGAAGTGAAGGCCGACGATGAGACCCGGCTCCGAATCATGCAAGGCATCGGCCTCGCGCCGGAAGGAAACCTTCGTGGAAAGCCGCGCAATCCCGCGATGCACCGGACAAAGACCATCGACTATGCTTTGATCTTGTCCGGCGAGATAGACATGCTCCTTGACGATTCCGAGATTCATTTGAAGGCGGGCGATGTCGTCATACAACGGGCCACCAACCACGCCTGGGTGAACCGGGGAAATCAACCCTGCCAGGTAGCCTTCGTTATGGTCGACGCGAAAGAATAATTGGAGGAGGTCCGCCCTTGTGCGCTAGCAACGCGTTGCCTGCCGATCCCGCCGCCAATGCGGCGTCCAATCCGCGCCGCATCGACGTGCATCACCACATGCTGCCGCCGGATTATGCAAGCCTCACACGCGACCGGATCCTGGAAATTACGTCGGGTGACACGACGGTCCTCAAATGGACTCCCAACGTTACCCTGGAGCAGATGGAACAGTTCGGCGTCGCCTCGTCCATTTTGTCGCTACCGGTACCGGGCGCGTGGCACGGAGGCAAGGAAAATTCCCGCAAACTCGCACGCATCTCGAATGAATATGGAGCGCGCCTTTCCAAAGATTATCCGGGCCGGTTCGGCACGTTTGCTGCGCTCCCTCTGCCGGACGTGGACGGCAGTCTTGCGGAGATCGAATACGCCTTTGACTCGCTGGGAGCCGACGGCGCTTACCTGCAGACAAGTTACGACGACAAATGGCCGGGCGAGCCGGACTTCGCCCCGGTATTTGACGAGCTGAATCGCCGAAAAGCCATCGTTTTTGTCCATCCGACCGAACCCTGTTGCTGCGCAAATCTGATTCCAGGAATACCGTCCAACGTGATCGAGTTTGTTTTCGACACGACGCGCGCAATCACCAGTTTTCTCGTGAACGGCACGTTTGCCCGCTGCCCTGATATTCGATTTATCTTCTGCCATTCCGGCGGGACCATGCCCGTGCTGGCGGCGCGCATCAATGGCTTTTTCCAAGCGCGCAGCGCGCTCGCCTCGCGCGTCCCGAACGGCGTCCTCTATGAGTTGAAGAAATTGAACTACGACATCGCGAACGCTACGAACAATTCTTCCCTCGCGGCGTTAATGAATCTCGTGCCCACCACTCAAATCTTGTTTGGCAGCGATTTTCCTTATCGCGCAGTCGCCCCGACGGCCAACGGTTGGGACAACTATCAGGTCTCGCCCGAGGTCAAGCGAGCAGTCAATCGTGACAATGCCCTGAAGCTGTTTCCGCGCTTCAAGTAGGACAGGCTTCAGCCTGTCGTTTTTCCGCCGGGAATCCGATCACAAACCCGACAGGCTGAAGCCCGTCCTACTCGACATGAGCATCGAACACCCCGGTTTCGACGCGCCCACCGCGCTTAATTTGCACAAAGATGCGGTAGTCCCCGGCCTGCGGAAACCCGTAAGGGAAGCGCACTTCCGGCGGAAGCGGGCCGACTTCCTGCATCGGCATGGACGTTGCCGCAGGCATCGGCATTGACATTGGCATTTGTGCGGTATCCGCAGCGTTCGCAAGTCCGTCCTGCGCCAGTTCCAAAGCCGCCATGGACACCGACCCCGCCGGATGTACGTGCGCAAAAACACCCAAATCGGAGCGCACAAATTCGGCATGACCGGCCATGCCCATGTAGGGCTCCATGTCTCGCGCGGGTCGGCCGTCTTTATCTTGCACGGCAAAGGTGAATTCAAAGGGGACATCTGCTTTCAAGGGACCTGCCGGGCGCTTCCAAACGATGTGGCCGCCGTCTGGGATCGGCGAGTTTGTGGAATCCGCGGCTGGCGCAACCAGCGTCCCACCGGACCAGGCGGAATCGTCGCCTGCGAGGGGTTTGCCCGAGATTTGCGGAAGGTCGATGCTGCCGACAAGGGTCCACGGATAGCCGCGCGGATTGACGACATCGGCGAAAACTTGATAGTGGCCGGCGGGCATATTCGGTAAGTCCACCACAAATGCGTCGCCCGGAATCGGGTCAGGATGAAGGTGCCACATGGCGTCCAATTCCGGGACGCGCAGAAGAAACAAGTGCATCAAGTGGCCATGATCCGGGATGACGTCCCCTAAGTGGAGATAGGCCGGAGAACGGAATTCCGCGCGCTCCGTCCGAGTGTCCTTGCCTTCCACGCGGATCTCCAGGCGGTGGCCATCAACGAGATTCAGCGCGGCTGCCGGAGGCTTGAAAAAATCTACTCTGCGTTGAAAGTCCGCCGCATTCACACCCCACCAGGCTTTGCCAAGAAAAAGCAGGACGGCGACCAGAACTGCGGTAACCACCATGGCTCGTCGCGCGCGGCGATTGCGTGAATCGCTCGCCACTTCGCCGCCCTCCAGGTTGCCTTCGCGCACGATGGCGCCGACGATGTAGACCACGCCGACGGCCAGAAGCAACATGAGCCCTAGCAGGAGACCGGCAAGAGATTTTTGCATGGGGAGTGTTTTCTGCGCGGAGGACGGCACGGGCACGGAGACTTCCCCTTGGCCTTGTGCGCCGTCCACGAGCACGCGCACCTGCAACGCGCCCGTCTCCATCAGCCAAAGGCTGGCGGTAAAAAATTGTGGATCATCTTTGGACTGCACGGCGAGGTCGGGCGTGGGAGGCAGGTTGGATCCCGGACCCGCGAGCCGCATCGGAACGACGCGGATCGCGCGCACGTCCCCCGATTCTCCGCGAATCTGAATTTCAGCTACGCCCGGAATTACTTGAGGCACGCGAACAGTGACAAAAAGGCGATAGGGGCCGGCGTTGCCCTCGTAAAAAACGTCGGGGCTCCCAACATGTGCGCTGAGAGGCAGAGCAGTAGCCAGGAGCAGAGTTACGAGTCCGAAGAGTTGTATTCGCGATCGCATAAGGCTTTAAGTCAGGATTACTTTCGACTGTGCGGGTCCCGGCGTCTTCTCCGTGAACTCGGTTTTCTCTGTGCACTCCGTGTTAAGGTTTTTCGCGGATCTTCCAAAAGGGTCAACACAGAGAAAGGCGCAGAAGGCCTGACGCTCCCGTTCACCGGCGAATCTGCCGCATCCACTCGCCCCAGCGAGAGCCAATTTCAATCATGATGATCGCCGCAAGCAGCGCGACGCCCATGCGAATCCAGAATGCCGCGACGCTTGTTTCCGTCGGAACAAAAACGTTGAGCACCCAGGGAGACCTGGGGCGAACGAAATAGGGAAAATAGTTGGTCGCGAAAATCCAGTTGCGTGAAGCCGGGGACATCAGAAAATCCGCGAAAGGCCACTGCACCGCAATAAAGCTGGCGAGAAACGACGCGCCGAGCGATCCCGCCTGGGCCCACCGGTTCCATCCTCCGATTCGGCGCCGCACCAGATCAAAAATAATCGCGGGCAAAATCAATAACATCGGAAAATCCGGCGGGACGAGGTGCGTGATTTTTTGATAGACCGGACCGAGCTTGGGCTCCGCGGGCACGAGCGGCAAGATCCACGTGAAGGCCAGATGCATGACCGTGTACAGCCCCGTCGTGATGGTAGCGGCCCACGGATGTTTTGTAGCTGCCGCTATGGCGGCAAACAAAATCGGCGCGATCAGCGCCGCCACCAAATAAAACGTGGCTCCGTGCATGAAGAAGCGGAAAGTGTATTCCTGAGCGATGCCGATGGTCATGCCAAACAGGAAAATAAAGGAAAAAAACAGCAGCCGCTCGAGTTTGGCTCGATATTCGCCCTGAGCGCGGTTCATTTCGGAAATGATCATGACCACCGTGCCAAAGCGGATGCCGGTCATGCCGAGCGCCAGCAAAACGTGCGGCGGGCTGAGAATCTTCACATCCAGGCCGTAGGCCGCGTGCCACCAATTGTCGAACGGCGCGGAAGTGATCATGGCCACGCCGCCCCAGGCGCACAGGAACGCGCCCATGGGTCCACGAAAACCCCACATCGATATGGAGTTTGCGCGCAAGGGAGAATTTTTCTGGAAGGTGGTCGAGAGAATCAGATATCCGCAGCAAATCCCCGAAATCACGCCGCACAACTGAATGAGAATGTGCGGCGTCGTCCAAAACGTGTCGCGCCCAACGCTCTCATGCCAGGAGATGTCCCACGCGCCGCCGATCACGCTGGAGATGACGGCAATGAGGCAAGCCCAGATATACCAGGGTACGGACTCCGTGGCCGCCGAAACGTGGGCGGCCGAACGGTCCTGCACCTGAGATGCTACTGAAATTGAGTCAGCCATACCGCGCCTTTATCGAGACAGTGACTTTCACTACGATGACGAGTACCAAGCGAAAGTTGCACTCTATGGTTTGACGATTCAGCCGGGATCTGCTTTTTGACTCCCAAAACGATAACAATTGTATATTATCCCGCTTGTTCGCAACGTTATGAAAATTGGGTCAGCAGCATTCATAAAATTCGCCGCACGGTTTTGTAGGACAGCCACTCTTGGCTGTCCCTCACAGTCTCGACGAGGCGAAAGTGGACAGCCAAGAGTGGCTGTCCTACTAGATTCCCAAGCTGACATACCACGCGCGGTCTCGCACAATTGAAACGGCTTGGAGGATGAAAAGTGTTTTCGACGAAGTGGCAGACCTCGCCGCGAAAATACGGAATCAAGATCGAGCGCGATGTCGCGATTCCAGTTCGCGACGGTGTGACGCTCGACTCGGATATTTTCCGCCCCGACGCGCCCGGGAAATTTCCCGCCCTGCTCGCGGTCCATGCCTACTCCAAGGCGGCGCAGTCGGTGGAACTGATGCCGATCGGTTTCTCCTACGCTCGCGGCTTCATGGAAACAGGCGACTTCAATTTCTACGTTCGTCGCGGTTACGCGCTCCTCATCGTCAACATCACGGGAACGCACAAGTCCGGCGGCATCTTCGGAAACATTGACCCGCAATCGATTCAAGACGTATACGAAGCGGTGGAGTGGACGGCCCGCCAGCCCTGGTGCGACGGTAACGTGGGAATGACCGGCGTATCGCATTTCTCGCGCGTGTCCAAACGCGTTGCCGCACTGAATCCGCCGCATCTGCGCGCAATCTTCTCGCCCTACGGTTGGACCGACATGTACCGCGACCTCTACTATCACGGAGGAATTTTCAATCACGGTTTCATGTCCCACTGGGTGTCCTCCAACGGCCCGCACTTCCATACCAAAAACACCCTGAAAGAAAAATGGGGCGAGGCGCGATATTCCCAGGCCATCGAAGCCGCGCTCGCCGATCCGGAAATTTCCGCTGTTCCGTATCTGGTTGATGCCCTGAACAATCCCGATGCCGGGGCGAATTCCATGCTCGTCGACATCATCGTGAACAACCTGTGCAACGAATTTCATAAAGACCGTAGCGTGAATTTCGAGAACTCCAAAATACCCGCATATTTTGGCGGCGATTGGGGACTCTACGGCCTGCATCTGCCGGGCGACATCCGCGCAATTGAGAAATGGAAAGGCCCGAAAAAATTGACCATTGGCCCGCCCGTGTATCTGGACCGACCGCTGTATCAATACGCGTATGAATCCCTTCGCTGGTTCGATCACTGGCTGAAAGGCATCGACACGGGAATCGTGGAGGAGCCCCCTCTTCAACTCTTCATCGTAGGAGCCAATGAATGGAAACAAGCGAACGAATGGCCGCTCCCGGAAACCAAATGGACTCCGTTTTACCTGCATGCCGACGGGCTTCTCAGCGAACACGAGTTCTGGCCGAACGACGGATCCTCCACATACGAAGATTCTCCTGACCACCACGGCGAAGTGGAATTCAAGACGCCGCCCATCGTGGAAAATACGGAGATCTGCGGCCCGATCGTTCTGAATTTATTCGGGTCGACAACGGCAAAGGAAATACTGTGGTTCGTTTCCCTATGGCATTTCGATGCCGAGGGTAAGGGCACTCTCTTAACGCGCGGCTGGCTCCGCGGTTCGCAGCGGAATCTCGATCCCGCCGCATCCAAGCCCTGGCAACCCGTCCACCTGCACACACAGCGGGAACCGCTCGAACCCAACCAAATCTACGAATTCAATATCGAGATCCGCCCCTACGGCATCCTTCTCAAACCCGGAGAGCGCATCGGAATCAAAATCAAAAGCGCGGACAATGACGCCCCCCAAAATTATCTCGAGCTGGTCGGAATCGGCCATGTTTCGAGTGCCAGCTATTCTCAAATAACGGTCCATCACAGCGCGAATCACCCGTCTCATCTCCTGCTCCCGATCACCAGGGGCAACCGCATCGGAACGTTTATTTCCGGAGGAAAGCTCCCTACCGTGCAGCGCCCATAAATTTTTGAAACTCTAGCCCGCAATTCCTGCGCCCGGGAACGCCAATCTCCTGATTGGCGTCATGTAAAGCGCCAATCTGGAGATTGGCGTACCCGGGTTGGTAAAAACCGCATCGACGCCGTTCGCGAATCACACTCATCTAGCGCATTGATTCCTTAGCCGGACAAGCTTATATTGCTACCACGTCTGTACCCGGATTTAGCCATCTGCGAAGGGGAGGCATGCATGGACCGCAAACTGTGGTGTTCAGGCCTCGTTTGGGCGCTCGAATTTGCGCTCGTGTTCGGCGTTGCAGCTACCATCAGCGCCCAGAACAAGAGCGAGAAAAGCGCCGGCGCTGGCGCGACCAGCACGCTTGCCGGACTGGGTTCGATTTCCGGCACGGTCAAGGCTCCCAAGGAATTCAAAGCGGCAAAAGTGTACGTCAAGAATGTGGACAAGAACGTCGTCTACATGGTGTTCACCGAGGGCGGCCGCTATCAGGCGGTGGACCTCTTCCCCGGCAACTACGAAGTGAGCGTCACGAAGAACGGCTTCACTGGCAGCGACGTGCAGAAGATCACGATCGCTTCTGGTGGGAGCGCGACCGCGGATCTTACGCTGAAAGAGGGAACCTACCGCCCGAACCAGCAAATGCGCAGCGGCCTTCCCAAAGGCGAGCCGCTCGTTTCCTATGACGAGCTGTACCCGCCAGGCCACGCGCGCGAGACGATTGAGCGAACTTGCATCATGTGCCACGGTCCGGATTTCCTCCCGAACAAACAGTGGGATGAATCGCAATGGAACGACGCGATCGATCTGATGCAAAACCCCAATGACAACGCGGGCGCGCGCCTCGTGCCCGGTACCTTTGCTGCCGGCGAGCGTGAAGAACTGGTCGCGTACCTGGTCAAGAATTTTGGTCCGGACAGCAAGAAGCGCGGCCTCGCCGTTCCCGACCAGCCCATCGACGAAAAAGCTTTGGGCAAAGCGATGTTCATCGAATATCACATTCCTCCGCTAGCGAATGGGCAGCGCGGATTCCACGACGCGCACCTGAGCCAGAATGGCGATATTTGGTACGTCGACGCGCGCGGCTTGCAAGTCGGCAAAATGGATCCGCGCACGGCCACCTGGACCGACTACCCGGTTGCCGGCCCGCAATATCGAGGCCACGGACTGACGCAGGATGCGAACGGCGACATCTGGATGGCTGGGCATACGGCCTTCGTGCGAGTCGACAGCAAGACCGGAGCGCTCAAATATTATCCGTACGACACGGAAGCCAAACGGCCTCCGCACGGCAACACGCCTTTCGTGGATTCCAAGCAAAATATCTGGGAGTCCCTCTCCTGGGCCAATGAAATTGCCAAGTGGGACCGCACGACCGGCGAAGTTTCCCTGTACAAAACGCCGACGGACAACAGCTTCGCCTACGGCATGGTGATGGACAAAAACGATAAAGTCTGGCTGGCGGATTGGTGGCGCTGCAAGGTCACGAAATTCGATCCGGTGGACAGCCAGTGGATCGAGTACGCCCCCCTAACGAGGCCATGCACAATGCGTCGAGTGTTCGCCGACCACAACGGTATGATCTGGTACGCGCTCGAATGGCCAGGGAAAATCGGAATGCTCGATCCGAACACCAACAAGATCGTTGAATACGCGCTCCCCGTGAAGTGGTCCTTCCCGTACGACATCCAGCAGGATCATGACTCGAATTATTGGATCGCCGATTCGGGACAGGGAGGCGGGCTGATCAAATTTGAACTGAAATCGAAGAACTTCACCTATTACCCCGCGGAGCAGCGGACCGACATGCCGAAGATCGAAGTCTCGAATGAGAATTCGATCTGGTACACCACGCGATCCGCCGATCCACAAGACCAGGCGCTAGGCGTGCTGTACCCCGACAAAACAAAAATCCAAACACTCGCCGGCTCGTACTAGAGCTTTTAAGTAGCACAGGCTTCAGCCTGTGGGGTTTAGTTCCAGCAAGGACGAACCCCCACAGGCTGAAGCCTGTGCCACCAATCATTTCAACAGCGAAGTCATCAAACGTCATCGCTGCGATTAATGTAGGTTTTTCCAGCGCGAATTGCGGCCGTGCTTTGCAACTTCTGCCGCCCCGTGCGCTTCTTCCCGGTGCTGTCACCAAAAACAAATGATCCTTCGCGGACTTCGAGAATGGTGATGTCCGCCACGGACCCTGGCCGCAACGTGCCGAGCTCGACTCCAAAATCAAACATGCGCGCCGGCCGGAGCGTCACGCGTTCAATCAACTGATCGACGCTCATTCCGAGGAGCAGAAACTTCGAGACTTCCGTAACCAGATCGTAGACCGGCCCGTTGTAACTCAAGCCTCCGAGGTCCGTGCCAATCGTGTCCGGCAGAAAATATTGTTGCAGGCACTTTTCCGCCACGTCCAGGCTCAGATGCGGTCCGCCATCGCCAACGTCGAATAGGACACCTCGCTCGCGGCAATCAAGCATCTCGGGGAGGATCTTTCCATTCGCGTCAAGCGGTCCATGAGGCCGCCCGGTGAAGCAGTGCGTCAACACGTCGCCCTTCCGCAGCTGCCTGAGAATGTCCGTCAGGGGAGAATAAGAATCGCCGACATGCACCATCAACGGAAGGTTGGAGATCTTCGCGGCCTCCAGGGCGCGTTTCAGAACCTCGAGATCATTTGCTCCCGTAATTTCTTTGGAAAGCCGCGCCTTGATCGCCACGACGTCAGGCTTGTTTGCTTCCGCACTACGCGCCGTCAATTGCGGATTCACCCAATCGAGATTGGAATAGTTTCCGACGAGGCCCATGAGCGTGCCGCGAGCCCCAATATCCACCATGGCGTAGACCCGCGTGGCAGAAGGCTTGATGACGTATTGCCGGAACCCGGCGATGGAAAAATATCCCGCGGACCCTGCATCCACCGCCGTCGTTACGCCTCGGCCCAGGCAATATTGATCCACGTTTACTCCGGTGGGGCCCACGCCTTCAAAAACGTGCACGTGGACATCGATCAAGCCCGGCGTGACAATTTTGCCTTTGGCGGAAATGACGCTCCGCGACCCGTCCGCTGGAATATCCGGCGCGATCTGCAAAATTTTTCCGTCCTTCACCGCCACGTCGAGCAGCGCGTGCAAATTCTGGCTGGGGTCGATGACCGTGCCCCCTTTGATCAACAAGTCGCGGCTCTGCGTCAAGGCCGCGCCCATGTCTTGGGCGGAGGGAACAGGCGAAGGGCCAGCCGCACGGACAAAGCTGCTCGAAGCGAGCAGGGGTGATCCGATCAGCAATTGAGAAAATTGGCGTCGTGTCAGCATAAGGTTCCTCGTTGGTGGGGCTAAGCCAGAGCGATCAATTTCCCAAACGCGATTTCAAATCTCAAATTTTCAATTTCAAATTTAGTTCTACTCCCAAAAACTGCGCCAGCCGTTCAAACGCGTCAACACGGGACCGGCAAGCCTGAAGAATCAAGACTACTTCTTTTCGTATCTCTTAAAATTCCGCGGACCAACTTCCGCTCCATATACGTTTCCCGCCGCATCCGCCGCAACGCCCTCCGCCGCGGTCCCATTCGTCGGCTCCAACCCTTGGCCGGGATTGAGAACTGGGTCGGGGATGAAGGCCGTGACTTTGCCGTCCCTGACACTCCCGATTCGGATGCCTCGCCGGAAACCTGGATTGCGTGCCAAATTCGATTCCGAGTCCGCTACGTACAGAACGTCGTTCTTGTCGATGAAAACACCGCTTGGCCGTCCGAATTGCCGCCATTCCTCAAGAAATTTTCCGTCCTGATCGAAAATCTGGATGCGGCTGTTCCCGCGATCGGCGACGAACAACCGCCCCTTAGAATCCATCGCCAGCGAGTGCGGATTGTTGAACTCGCCGGGTCCACTTCCTTCCTTTCCCCACGCCTTGATAAATTTTCCGTCCGCCGAAAATTTCACGATCCGCGCATTCGAGCCCGGCCCATGTCCGTCCGCGACAAAAAGATCGCCGTTCGGCGCGATCAGCACATCGCTCGGCTTATTGAACGTGTCGGGACCGTCCCCGGCGACCCCCGCCTTACCGAGCGTCAGCAACACCTTTCCGTCCTGGCTGAACTCGAAGACCTGGTCGCCCTTCCCATTTTCGGCGTCGCCATCCGTGACCCACACGTTGTTGTTCTTATCTACAAAGAGACCATGCGGCCGCACGATCATCCCCGCGCCAAAGCTTTTCACCAGGTTGCCCTACGAATCGAATTTCAGAACGGGTGCAAGGTCCGATTTGGCGCAGGACGTTCCGCCGCACCTTTCAACGACCCAGATGCTTTTGCCGTCGCGATCGATGTCCGCGCTGATCACCTGTCCCCACGTCCGCCCCTCGGGCAGCTTCGCCCAGTTCTCGACCGTGCGGTACGGATTGGGCGCGGAATTGGGATCGGCCTGGGCGAATGCCTTTGCACCAGATAACCAGCCCACAAACACGGACGCGATTCCCAGCGCTAAGATGATGCGATTCATTTGTGACCTAGCGCCCTCGCGTATATTCCTTTTGAGAAACAACCAAAGAATGCGCCCATCTTACTTCACTCGCGTCTCTTTTCTATAGAGATGAAAAGTTCTTCTTGGCACTGCTTCCTGAATTTCCGTTTTGCCGAGCGTGTCAATCCTCCCGACTGGCTTATTGAATCGCTTTACAACCACTTGCTCTCGTGATACTTGAGCGGCAGCGCTAACTTGATTCCGGCTCCGGGGGACAAAATGAAATCAACAGCCACAAAGCCTTTTTGGCAATTTGCGATTTGCGCCGTCATCTTCTTCGCGGCCATTTTTTATGCTTCGCAGCAACGCGCCTTCGCCGACCAGATTCCCTCCGGTTGGGAAGCCAGCAACATGAAGCCGATCGGATATAGCGATTTGGGCGGCCACGAAGCGTTCAAGTTGGCGATCAAACATGTGGGCGACCACTGGTATCTCTACATGGGCCATTTTGTAGCGGGCGGTTGGAGCATCGTCGATGTCACCGACCCAACGAACCCGAAGGTGGTCAAGTTTCTCCCCGCTCCGATGCCCACATCCTCGGGCCAGATAGATCTCCACGGCAATTTGATGATCACGCCGCTCCAGGATAGAGCAGGCTATGGAGGCGACCCGAACAAGAAGGTCAACGAAGGAGTCCTCCTCTGGGACATCAGCGACCCGGTGAATCCCGAGCAGGTTGCGTGGTGGAAGACGGGCGCGACCGGCACTCATCGCGACGGCTATCCCGGCGGCAAATACGCCAATCTTTCCGCGGGCATGCCGGGATACAAAGGACAAATCGCGGTGTTCCTCGATGTCAGCGATCCATTCCATCCAAAAGAAGCGGGCCGTTGGTGGATGCCGGGACAGAAGGAGGGCGAACCGCCGCTGCCGGCCCCGATCTACGGATTCCACGGCCCGGCCGTGATCGATGGAGACCGCGCGTACTTGGGGTACAGCCCCGCCATCGTGATCCTCGACATCAGCGACATTTCAAAACCTAAATTGATCGGCCAGCTCACTGTCAGCCCTCCCTTCGGCACAAACATTCCCGTGCACGACGTGATGCCGATCCCCGGCCGGAATTTGCTGTTCGCGCATGCGGAGGGAACTGGCGGAGGCGATTCCCCAACCGGCGCGGCGGCTTGCCAGGGCGCGCTGTTTTTGAACGGCTTGGTGGACATTCAAGACCCGGCCAAGCCGAAACTCATTTCCCAGTTTCCCACGCCGGTTCCCCCCACGGATGCGCCGTACAAGGATTTCTGCGAAAAGGGCGGCCGCTTCGGCCCGCACAACACGAATATCCTGCAGCACAATCCTGATGTGGAAAAACAGGGCGACCTGATATATGAGACATACTTCAACGCCGGCCTGCGCGTATTTGACATCAAGGACGCGCGCCTGCCGAAAGAGGTCGGCTGGTTCATTCCTCCGACGCCCACTGTCCGCCGCATGCCCGCGCCGTACGATAAGCTGGTAAGCATGACTGAAGATGTCCTGGTGGACACGCGCGGCAACATCTATATCAGCAATCGTCAATGGGGTTTGTTTATCTTGAAGTACACAGGCCCAGGCGAGCCCGCGCCGACGGGCAAGTGAATTTGCAGCGCCGGCGTCCCGCCGGAATTTTTTCCGATCTCCACGCAACGCAAGAATGCCGGCGAGACGCCGGCGCTACGAACCTGCATACCCTGTGCATTATTTTCTTTGTAGCTGCGAAAGAATTCAAATCTTCGGTGAGAAATGCGAGTTAGGGTCGAAGCAAGTCCGCCGCTCAGTTCGCAGCCGGCGCGAGCTTCTCGGTCAGCTCGATGCGCGTGCCCCACGGATCGGTAATATACGCGACCTTCGTGGTCCCGTTCGGCGCCAGGCGAGGGCCCTCGTCGAGCTTGATCCCTTGCGCTTCAAGCTTCTTCGTAAACGCTTCCAGGTCCTTCACATCGAACCCGATATGATCGAGCGACCGCCCCTTCGTGGGAACCAGGCCCGCCTTCCCTTGCGAAAACGAAAGATTCGTGCCCGGAATATCGTCGCAGTCGATCCATCCCGGCGAAGACTGGCGCGCCCGCTTTCCCGGCACGCCGCCAAACGTTTTCGCGTACCAGGCCTGCATCGCGGGAATGTCCACGGGATAGAAATGAATGTGATTCATCGCCACGGCGGTGGGAAGGGAAGGGTCGCCAAAGAACTCCACGCGAATCCCGTCGGGCCCATGAACGTAGCCTTGATTGGGATTTCCAGTCTGCTCGATCTCGACGCCATCCGCCTTCCATTTGGCAAGCCTCGCGGGCATATCTTTCCACGCAAAGCCGAAATGATCCACGATGGACCCCGCCGGCGGCCCCGTGGGATCGGCCTGCCGCAACATGATGTAAACCCCGGGAAACTGGATCAACATCAGCGGCCCGTTTTGTACGACGGTGCCGCCCATCGTCGCCGTCCAGAATTGTTTCTGCGCCTCCACATCTTTCACGAACAAATGCATGTGCCCCATCCTGACGCCCGCATCATTGGCGGGCGCAAGTTGTGCACACGCAGGCAACACCGCAAACGCCGCGGCGATCAGGACCAGCAAACATCGGATTTTCATGGCAGTATTTTTCATATGTTTTTCCGTTTCGCGTCCAGCAATTGCCCGTAACATACATCGAATCCGATTTTCTAACAAGCAACTAGTGGCACAGGCTTCAGCCTGTGGGTTTTGGACCTCGCAAGCACGAACCCCCACAGGCGGAAGCCTGTGCCACTCACGGATGCGCAGCGACGTTCAACCGGTTCAGCGCAATCCTTCCATTGTTGACCACCATCACCACATCGCCAATGTGCCGAATGTTTTCGAGAGGGCTGCGATCGATCACCACAAAATCCGCTTCGTACCCAACGCGAATCGACCCAGTCCGCTTGTCGACGCCCAATTCTTCCGCCGACACCGATGTCCCCGCCTTGATCGCATCCATCGGCCCCAGGCCCGCATCGGACAGTTCGATCATTTCGTCCGCCAGCGTCCGATTGTTCTTATCAAAATAAGATGTATCCGTCCCCGCCACGATCTTGACGCCCATCTTCCACGCCCGCGCCGCCATTTCGCGCCCCGTAGGCAGCATGGCCTTGCCGCGCATTTGCAGGATGGGATTGTCGTACTCGCCTTCGGGATCGGACATATCCACCAGCGCCGTGATCGTCGGATCGAGATAAACGCCCTTGTCCTTCATCAGCCGCAGCGTGTCGTCGCTCAGGTACGTGCCGTGCTCGATGCTATGCACGCCCGCGCGCACGGCCGCCGCAGCGCCTTCATTGCCGTGCGCGTGCGCCACCACCCACAATCCCGTCTTGTTCGCTTCATCGACGATCGCGGCCAATTCTTCATCGTTGAAAACGCGGATGCGCGGATCGGTCTCCGGCGTTCCCGCTCGCTCGGTCGCCATCACTTTGATCCGGTTCACGCCGCGGCTCGCCATCCGCTGCACCATCCGCCGCACCGCTTCCGTCCCATGCACTCCGCCCATCAAATCGATGTCCTGCGGAAAATCAATAAAATAGTCGTCCGCCGGATGCGTCCGAATGTGATACCCCGCCGCCACCACATCCGGCACATCCACCACGCCCTTATGATTCAGCTCGCGCATCCCAATGTCCGCAAAGTGATTGACCCCGGCCTCGCCAATCGTCGTCGCCCCGGACCGCAGCGCCCTCTTCGCATCAGCCAAATTCCCGACGTGCACATGCGCATCCACGAATCCAGGCAGCAGCCAGTGCCCCGTAAGATCGACGACCGCGCCCCGTCCCGCAGGCGCCGCCCCACGCCCAATGCTCTCGATGCGCCCCTTCGCTACAACTACGGTGGCGTCCATCGTGGCCGCATTGGAAATCCCATCGATCAAATTCGCGTGAATGAACACCAGCGAATCGTCCGCAACCGCCTGAGCCCCGCAAGGAATTGCGGTAACCGCAGAAAGAATCATTCCCAAGAAAGCGCAACTCCACCGAAGCCAATAAATATTCTTCATTGTAAGTGTCCCTCGGCCCTCAAGTAGCACAGACTTCAGTCTGTGGATTTCCATCTGATCTTGGCTGGCGCGTTGATTCTGGCAACCAGTCACACGCTTCAGTCTTGGCTAACGTGGTCAGCCTGGGTTCGCTGACGGAACCCCACAGACTGAAGTCTGTGCTACTAGAACCCCTACTCCGTGGCAATCGTCGGCACAGCCGCGTCCGCCGCAATTTTCCACTGCCCATTTTCCTTAACGAACACGATGAGCGCCCGATGCGGCGTGCTCACAATGGTCCCCTTTGCGTCCGCGACTTTCCTGACCCTGCGATCCGTTGCCAGCGCCACATCCCCATACACCGCCATCAACTTGAACTGGTCCACAAAGATTCCCTCGCCCGGTTTGAAATTGAGGTGCGCGACGCGTTCCATCGCCATGGGTTTGGTCAGGACCACGGTGGGCAGCCATCCGAGAATCTCAAACCACTTTTCCGTGTAATTCTGCTTCTGGTAATCGGTCTTCCCGGCGCGGATCGCCTCCATCCATTTCTGATCCATCTCCGCGAGTTCCTTCTCCAGCTTTTCGTCCGGACTCTTCGTGCTCTTGGCCCCGGACGTTTTGTAATTCGCCTCCGTCGGCGGAATCACCGGCACCAGCGCCGCCGCGCCCGGCCGCCACACCCCGTTCTGCCGCACAAACACGCGCAAACAATGGCTGTCCGACGTGAACGGAATCGTTCCGTCAGGCCGCGCGGTCTTAAAATCGGTGTGATCGGTCCCAAGCGCCACGTCCCCATAAACGGCCACCAGCCTGAAATCGGCAGGGAAAGGCCGCACGCCGGTCACAGGATTCGCCGCCGACTGCGTCGCAACCATCTCCTCCTTGTTGCGCAGCGTCCCTCCCGACTGCACCTCGAAAAATCCGTCCACCCAATACTGGCTCCTGAACCTCACGCATTCCGCATACGGCTTCTGGTAAGGCCCGTCGCAAAGCCACTGCTGATCCACATCCCAAAGCGTATTCTCCAAACTCGCCTGCTTCGCCTCCTGCGCCGCAGCCACCGCCGGCACAGCCAGCAATATCGCCACAATCCATACGCGAACTCTGGTCATCACATTCCTCCGCGAATTTAGATGCTATGCCTCGTACCATAGTTTAGTTCTTCGCGTCAACGAAGGCGCGCGCCGTTCATACTATTCGGCGAGCTCTAGTATTAACACCCTAGTAGACCCGACATTGGATAGCGCACTTTCTTGACAAACGTCCAATTAGCGACTAATATTTAGATGCTAATTGGAGGATACATGCCGAGGTCCGGACTAAAGCTGAAGCAAGCCAGCGCGGTCCTAAGGATCGAGCCGAAGGAACTGCAGAATCTCGTCCAATTCGGCGTCGTGAAACCTCGACGATCCGAGGGAACGTATTTCTTCGACGCGAGCACTCTCCTGGTGGCCAAGGTCGCTTCTTACCTGAAGGAGTGCCTGGGCACGCGGACGAGTGTGCTCTCCAAACTCATGGAGGCATTTTCGGCGTCTGAGGAAGAACTCAAGTCGGAGAATCCGAAGTACATCGTCTTCCACTGCCGGCTCACGGCGGAAGAAGAACCGATCAAACTGGGAGTGCCGTTTCGAGCCTTAGGAGCGCAGATTGACGAGCGAATGAGTAGAGCCAATCTCTACAAGGACCTGCCGCGGGGGAAAAAGCGTCGGGGATGGAAAAAGGAATTTCTGGCGTCGCTCACCGAGGCGGCAAAAGACATGGGAGAGGTTTCCGAAGAAGAAATCTTGCATACAGTTCGCAGCTATCGTAAAGAAAGGCGTGCGCCAGAGATCACCGTTGTTGCGCAAAGCTAGGAAACGCAAGCCCCGAGCCGTCGTTGACACGAGCGTGCTTGTGGCCGGAATATCGGGCTTCCGAGAGCCGTTCGTTTCCGGCAGGAATCCCAGCGCCGATGTGCTTCAGAAATGGGCCGAGCGAAACAATTTCGTCTGGCTCATCACCGAAGATATTCTGGAAGAATACAAGGAAGTCCTGAAGCGCCTCCGCGTCCGTCCGAATCTTATCGGGAACGTCATCAACCTGATCCGCGAACGAGCCGAAGAAATCCAGGTGCGCTCTTTAGTTGAACTCTCCCCCGATCCCAAGGACGATCCATTCTGCCTGTGCGCCGAACAAGGCAAAGCAGATTACATCGTCACGCTCAACCCAAAAGACTTCCTGCAACATCGCCTGAAATCTAAGGTCGTCCCGCCGGGCCGTTTCTTCGTCTAAACTTAATTTCGTCCCGATAAGTGATGAAACGCTTGGGCGCCAGCGTGCCTATTTCCAGGCATCCTCAGGAAGATTCACAACAATTGGCTCGGAAGTGCTTCTGATCACGACCCATCGGAAAGGAATATCCTTCGACCGGTTGATTTCCCGGTGCACCAGCCAAGCCGGTACGTGAAGAAAATCTCCCGCGCGCGCTATGACGGAATGCTCTCCCCGCTCGCCCCATTGGATGTACGATTCGCCTTCCAGCACGTACGCGACTGTTTCCTGCAAGCCGTGATGATGGATTCCCGTCTGCGCTCCGGGCTCGACAAGAAACGTTCCGCCCCACAGCGCCGAGTGGATGCCCAGTTCGGAAGACACTGCCGCGAGACGCAGCGAGCCCGGCGTCTGCGAGGTCCCCTCGCTGAACTGATTGGGATGAACCACGCTGATGGAGGGAGAGCCGCTTTTGTTCATGCCCAATTCGATGTACTGAAGCGCGGGAAGTTGCAACCCGGCACAATGCGCGCTGGGCCACAATCCGAGAGGAGGACTTCCCGGATCTTGCCAGAATCAGAACCAAGTTTGGGCGCAGTAATCGAGGTAGGCCTGTTGAAATTTTTCTTTCAAGACCTTGGCTTCCCTGTGCGCTCGAAACACATGCATGGCCACCAATAGCGGGTAAAGTGCGAACAACCAGTACAAGTGAAGGGCGAGGATCAAGCCGAAAATCATGACATCAACAAAGACGTAGATGGGATTGCGGATTCTAGAATAGAGACCGATGGTGACGAGTTCCTTCGCCTGCGGCGTGACGGCGAATGACTTGCCCAACTGCAGGCGAGCCGTCACGAACGCGGAGTACCCGGCCACCGCGAGGATTGCACCGGCGATTCGCAATGCCGTCCAAGGCTGCTCTTTGAGTCCCGGGACGAACAGATAAAGCAGAAGAACAACCACCGGAACAATAATCGCTGGAATAGGGACTCGCATGGGCTTTGAGTGTAGCAGATCGGCCGCTTCCCACATTCCACGGAGAAGACTTCACGCGACTTGGCGCGCCAAGGGCTTACTCTGGGAGGGTTCCATCGGGCGACGCGACCGCTCATAGGCAAACCACTACGATCGCGTTGGAGCTATCAGTTCAAAATGAATCCAAGCAGGGAAATGAATCGGGGCTAGCTCAAACGCGAGTTCGTGCCAGACACAACGCAACCCGGGCCTAAAAACGCGCCGGCACCGCGACGACTATTTTTTCTTTTTGCTTCGCTTGCCAACGCCATTGGCCCGCTTGACGGGTCCGCTGCGCGCTGTCTTTCCTATTTCGCTGAAGGCGATTCCTGATTTCTGATGAGCTTCTTGTGAGTACCGGTAAGCCTTGGCTGAGTATTCCATCGCCTGTTTCGAAAACTCGTGTCCGGTCTGGTGATCTTCTTGGCCGTGATGCGTCGCAGCGACACGGTGGGCGTGCGCGGCAAGATCGTGGAACTCGGCGGCTCTGAAGTGCCAATCGTTTCGGCCTAGCCTGGCGTGGTTCCCTCGATTGCCTCGGTTACGCATGAGTCGCTCCTTTATGAGATCAAGGTGAATTGTACCACGCTGGTTTCTCTGGCCCCGTGTTGCTCACGTTCCCGTCCTTAAGCAGCGGACATCCGCATCGTCGGCACAGGTCCCGAGAAACGATCTTGCCTCCGTTGGCCACACGGAAGCATTGCGGCTTAACAAACCCAAATAGTGATCCAGGTCACATCTTTCGTCGAGCGAACATGTTACCAAAGGGGGGTCGAAGGAGGGCGGACCTCGAACATTCTGGAGGTGAAGCGATTTAAGAGTGAGGAGGTAAATTCACATGCCACAACCACAAGAAGCTCGAATCAGTTGCAGGGAATGCAACAGTTTCTACGCCTCAGAAATTGAACTGTGGGAGCACATGCAAGAGGCGCATCGCAGGTCTGTTTCAGAACCAAGCCCTTTCCATCATGGTGGTACACACCCGGAAAGCCGTAAGAATCGGTTTGGTACAACAAAGGAAGAATGGGCCAATGTTTCCGTGCATTTGAGGAATCACGTCCAAGTCCACTTCAAGTCGGAAGAGCTAAACGTCATTGACCGATTCATACTCCTTGCCAGCGAGGCCTCGATTTTCGACGAAGTGTGCCGGTAGGCGCCCCACAAAGCAATGCCCGGGGCGTTGCCCCGGGCGTGCGTGCTCTGCGCCGTTAGCGCGACAAAGTGGCCGTTTTTTCAAGCGGAAGGCATTGCCAAAGAGTGATTTACAACGCCTCGCCTAATCATTCCGGGTCGGCAAATTTCTGGCGTTATAGTCGAAATTTTTCGTCGCAATCGCAACCGTCATGCGAGTGTGGGCGTCATCTAGTTGATTTAAGACCCGCGCCCGCAATCCGCCATCGCCTGCATTGTCTTTTTCCGTGGCGCAATCCTGTTGCGCCATTTCCAGCAATTTCAGACTCTTCGCCAGACGATCCGCCCACGGCATGCGCGTGTCAATTCGAGGAACGGCGTGCGGCTTCTTGCCCTCAGTGCCGATCTCTTTTTCGATCTCCGCCATGGCGCCGTCAATATTGGCGATCGTTAAGCTAATCTCATCCTGCGACCCATTGACGGTCTGAGCCTCGTTCGTCCGCTGCAAGAGCGCGCGGGCCCGACGCAGATCATCCATGGTGCGGTCATAGCCTGTGTGCTTTTGGCCCGCCAGGATTGTACCGGGGAGGGACAGGACTAATGCAATTGCCCCAAAGCGGCACATTTTCGAGGTTCTGAACATAAGATAGACGCCTCCTTATTGGTTCAGAATCCAACGAAAGGCAGTCCGTAGCGAGAGTACGTCCGATAAGCATGTCCGAAGAGTAATCAGCGGCTGGAGACGCCAGGACCGATCCAAACCGACTCGAGGGGACTCTTCCAACCTTTCCTTTTGCCTCATCCGGTAGCATAATCCATGAGCAGAAGGCATGTACGAGGGAGTAAGTGGACCAGGGGCCATAGAACGGAGCCACGGCAATGCCACTACAAAATTCGGACGTATGGTTCATCACCGGCTGTTCGACCGGCTTCGGCCGGGAACTCGCGAAACTCGTGCTCGACCGCGGCTACCGCGCCGTCATCACGGCGCGCGATGCGAGCAAGATTCGCGACCTCACCGCGGGCCATGAAGGCCGCGCGCTGGCCCTGAAGCTGGACGTCACGGACAAAGCGGAAGTGGCCGAGACCGTAAGGTACGCCGAATCGGTTTTCGGCAGCATCGACGTGCTGGTGAATAACGCCGGATTCGGTTACGTAGGCGCGCTGGAGGAAAGCGATGAGGACGAAGTCCGCGCCCTGATGGAGACCAACTTTTTCGGCCTCGCCCGGATGATCCACGTGGTCCTCCCGGGCATGCGTCGCCGGCGGCGAGGCAACATCGTCAACGTATCGTCCATCGGAGGCCTCGTCGGATTCCCGGGCGTGGGCTACTACAACGCCACCAAATTCGCCGTGGAAGGACTGTCGGAATCGCTCGCAAAAGAGGTCGCTCCTCTCGGCATCAAGGTACTGGTGGTGGAGCCGGGCCCGTTCCGCACCGACTGGGCCGGACGTTCTCTCAAGAAGAGCAGCCTGCAAATTCCGGAATACGCCGAAACCGCCGGCGCATTCCGCGAGCGCATTACGAGCAGGAGCGGGAAGCAGGTAGGCGATCCGGTGCGCGCAGGAGAAGCGATCATCAAGGCGCTGGAGTCCGACCATGCGCCGCTGCATCTCGTGCTCGGCCTGATCGCTCTGGAAACGGCTCGAACGAAGATAGAAAAATTGAGCGGTGAATTGGACGCCTGGGAAGAAACTTCGTTAAGCGCCGATTACCCCGAGAGCCAGGTTGCCACGGCAAGCTAGATTCGACGAATTCATCCGCATTCCAAGCGCTCACCGGTTGGCCAAAGTGGCTATGGTTCCCAAACCTAGTAGTCGTTGATCGGCAGTCACCAGAGTTAGGCCAAGCACCGCCGCCGTGGCGGCCAAGAAACGATCGGCCGGATCCTGATGCGAAAGTGGCAGATCCTGCGCCGCGGCAACGATTTCGTGCGTCAACGGAGCTTCACGCATAAAAGTGGTTGCTCTCGTGACCCAGTCCCGCGCATTGCCGTGCAACTGAATTCGACCCTTGGCTTGCAACAGCAAGACTTCCCATGTGCTCACAGGGGAAAGCCACAACTCATTGTTCCGATCTTTCAGTTCCTGCAGGACGCGGCGCGAGAGCTGCTTCGGCTCCGCCAAGCTCCAAATCCAAATGTGGGTGTCGAGAAGAAGCTTCAATGTTTTAGCGCCTCGATCGTCTCAATATCGATGACGGGTGAAACCACATCACCCACGATATCGATACTGCCCGCGAGGGAACCGATCCAACTTCTTTCGTCTCCCTCGCTGGAGGCCGGAATGACATCCGCGATCGCTTTTCCCCGTCGGGTAACTCGCAGCGGAGTTTTTGTCTTGCTCACTTCTTGCAGCAGCGACAGGCACTTAGCCTTAAATTTAGAAATGGCAATCTCTTGTATCGGTCTCTTCCTTGCGCTCATGGGCATGCTCCAACGACCACATTAGAATACCATGGTCATTCAATATGGTCACTATGGATTTGAACCTGCATTGCCCGTGCTAACACACGATCGCCAGTCGAGGTCATGCGGAGTGACCCCCGCGCAAGGGTGGGGCCTCATTGGCGTTTCAAGCGGCATCGCTGCTTCGATCCCCCGGAGAGGCACACTCCCGCTCCCGATTTCGTTTTTTGGGAAATCACTTTGTCTTGGGTCCTATGTGGTTACGAACTTCTCGAGCGCGGTATCGCAACCGGCAAGGTCTTCTCGTGCGTAACGGCCTGAGGAAGTTTGATGGAAACTCGCGCAGCTACTTCTTTTCCGCTCCGGCATCCTTCTGATACTTCAGGAAGACGTCATTATCCTCGCAAACGAATTCCGCGATATTCCAGTCCGGCTGAAAGTCGAAAACCCGCTTGCTCATTAGGGTTTTTGTATACGCTTTGGGATCGTCCACGGTGATCTCATCCACCAGGTGGTCGTGATCCATGCGCCGAATGCGCTCTACCACGTGCAAGGCGTCCGAGTGTGGATGCCCTTCACTGTCAATCCAGGTTTTGTCGTTGAAACCGCTGGTGTCGACGACGAGCGTATCCCCCTCCCACCGGCCGATCGAATCACCCATCCACGTGGGAGTCACACTCTGATGCTTTCGCCCATCCGTGAAGATCTGCCGCACGTAGTTGCCATATTCGAAAAACATAATCATTCGGCCGGGAACCTGCATGATCTCCATGGGGTAAATGGAAACCATATAGATGGCCGGCACACCCGGCGGCAGGCACTTTACAATCGGTTCCGTCGATGTCGTCGACGCAACTGCGTTGGCCCCGTGAGTGGGCCGATTGGCCTTGAATCGTTCCTCTCCCCACGCGGTCATGGGAAGTTTTTCCAGACGATTGCCCTGTGCATCGGTCCAGTTCGGCCGGGTCGCTTGGCCGACCACTTGCACCCAAACTCCGGAAATCTCCGAGGCGTGAGTCCCGGCGTCAGCATTACCTTGCTCCGACCTAGCTGCGGAATGAGCGTGCAGGAAAAATAAAGACACAACCGAAGTAAGCAACGCAGTCCAGGCAATCTTCCTCGTTTTCATCAGCAGCGTCCCTCTGTTTGCATTCCTGCCGGGCCTGCAGTCCCGATCTCGCCGTGAAAATCAGCCGCCGGTAAATTCCTCGCCGCTCGATAGCACGACTTTTCTCAACAGGATGGCCTTCGAGCCATTTCTCGCCGGGCAACCGAAAATTGTGATTTCGTCTCCCGCCTTCACGGTGTCCTTCGTCCAATGCCCCTTCCTCGCCAGCATGTTAGGACTCTGGAGTTCCCCTTGCCACTCCTCGATCTTGCCCTGCTCGTTCTTCCGCGTGAAGTCGAGCAGGGCATGGGGATTCACAAACACGAAGCCGGTCACGGTCACGTGCCAGGTAACCACGTTGGCCATGTCGTAGTCGGAGACGCCATGGTGTCCAAACGTTACCGGAGAGATCGCAAGGAGAACAGCGACTGCCGCCAAACAGGTCACGATTTTATTTCGCATGTCGGGCTGCACCTCGAGGAACACCCTTCTCGGGCGTACTTCCGTTTCAACCGGAATTTCCGATTTTGACCGCTAACTTGTGCATCGTACGCTTCTCCTGTCCTCGGCACAACGAATTTGCCACCAGAGCGGCAATTCCGCCAGAAGGGCAGGCAAAGGTAGGAATTAGTCGTTCCTGGGCCCATCATCAGTTTTTCTTCACCACGAACGTGTTCTAGGAAAGCAGGTGGGCTCGCTCCAGATTTTCACGTGCAAATTACAGGGCCATATAGTTTGTGCTCGTTTTGGCCGATGTCATGTATGGCGAATTCTAACGCTCGCAAACGTTGCTCCAAGTACTTGAAGCGTTCTGTAGATCGGGATAGGAGGTTGGAAATGGTGGAAATCACTCGAGGCCGGGTCGGTGAATTGCAGTGCGGTGCCATCGAGATACTCCTGGACCATCCTGATGGTTTGCCCGCGAAGGAAGTTCTTCAGCGTCTAGAGCAGTTCGTCCCGCCTAGTGAGCTTGAGAAGAGCGATTATCCAAAGAGGCCAGGCGTTCGGCAGTTCGAGAGAATGGCACGGTTTGCAACGATTGGCCCCCTCCAGGCGGGCTGGATCGTAAAAGCGAAGGGCCGACGATATGTCGCTGAGGAGGGTAGAACGGCTTTTCATTGGAACCCAAACGTATCTAATTCGGTATCTTAGCAGCTGCAATTCCTCAACGCGAAAGGAAGTCCAAATGAACCTAAATTCGCTTGGCCTTTGCACCGCTTTTCTGCTGATCGTACTTGCTGCAGGGTGCACCCATGTTGAACCACCGCCAATCAGCGTAGTTGTCAGTCCACCCGCCACGGCGATTGGCACGGGCCAGTCGGTCCAATTCACGGCAACGGTCGCTAATGACACGACAGGCGTCACCTGGATGGCTTCGACAGGTACGATCGATGCCAACGGCGATTATGTCAGCCCTTCTGAGGCCCGAAGCGTGACGGCTATCGTAACTGCTACGAGCAAGAAGGATCCGAGCAAGTCAGCGATCGCTACGATACACGTCGTAGCCCCAGGGCAAGTGTCGTCGACAGTCAACTTCCAGGTGGGGCTCTACACTATTTCGCCGGGAGCGGCAGGAAACATCTCGGTACAATTCGGACTCGACACAAACTATGGATTGACGACATGGACGCAGCCCGTCCCAGCGGGTGGGGGTGCGGTGAGTCTTTTCGTTGCGGGTATGAAGCCAAACTCGACCTATCACATGCGAGGAGTGGTTCAATTTAGCGACGGAACGCAATTCCTGGATGTCGACCAGACGCTTGTTACTGGCTTCCCCTCGCTCTCCTCAATGCCAACAATTGTGGCCACAACGACGGCAGGCATGACGCCGCAGAGCGGCGTCGAACTCTTGGATTTGCTGACCTTTCCGACCACGAACTCGGCCCCCTTGGTCGTTACGGATCTAAGTGGCAATGTGCTTTGGAGCTATAGTTCGGGCCCTTTGGGACTTGCCGCAAATCCGGTCAAGCTTCTACCAAATGGCCACTTCCTGATTAATTACACCACCGGTGCCGCCGACGGTGTGGATTCGGTGTTACAAGAAGTGGACCTGGCTGGAACATTGATTTGGCAGATGACGGCCGCCGACCTGAATGCCGCACTGGCCGCGGCGACATGCGCCGGATGCAACATCACGGTCGTGGGGACACACCACGATTTTGTGCTCCTTCCAAACGGCCATCTGATTTTGATTGCTTCTACGCAGCAAAATATTTCCGGAACGACGGTAACCGGCGATGTGATCATAGACTTGGACCCGAATCACCACCCCGTCTGGCTTTGGAACGAATTCGACTACCTGGACGTCAACCGGCAACCGATGGGTTTTCCCGACTGGACTCACACCAATGCGATCATTTATTCGGTGGATGACGGCAACCTGATTGTTTCGTCGCGGCACCAAAACTGGCTGATAAAAATAGACTACGAGAATGGAACGGGTAATGGAAATATTCTTTGGAAATTGGGCTACCAGGGAGATTTCACGTTGGTTGGGGGGACTGATCCCACCGATTGGTTCTACGCGCAGCACGGTCCTTCATTTGTCACTAAGAACACTACGGGAAACTTCACACTCGCCCTTTTTGACAACGGGAACGACCGCATTTTTCCGTCCGGAGTCTCATGCGGCGCCGCCGGAGAGCCCGCTTGCCTGTACAGCACGGTCCCGATCCTGCAAATCGATGAGACGGCGAAGACAGCCACGCTCGCGTTTAATCCTGTGGCGCCGGCCTATTCGGTTTTCGGAGGAAATGCAGAGGTCCTGAAAAACGGGAACGTGGAGTTCTGCGAATCGGCCGTGGGCCCGGGGGTGGGAGGAGCCATCTATGAGGTCACGCGCGATAGCAGCGCACAAACGATTTGGCAAATGCTTATTACGGGGCAATATGCGTACCGAGGCCAAAGGATTCCAAGTCTTTACCCGGGGGTTCAGTGGTGAAAGCCAGAGTTTCCGCTATGGCTGATTCCTCCGCGATGTAGAACGATGTTTGAAGACAAATGATATGCGAATTATTATTCCGTTACCATCGTCAGACCCTGCGACTTGTAGACAAGAACCCATAGCAAACGATTTGAGGACGCGCGCCGCCCGAAAAGTCGCGTCCAAAATCCCCGTGCCGCCTGGAATCCGCGTCCATCTGCGTCCAAAACACAGGATAAGATGGGGGAATTTTCGAGCCGGGAAGTCAGTAAGGCCACCTGCATCAGCAAGGCTTATGGAGCGGGCGATGGGAATCAGCGGGCGATGGGAATCGAACCCACGTCTAGAGCTTGGGAAGCTCCTATTCTACCATTGAACTACGCCCGCACTAGGCTAACGCTATCAAACCCGCCGGAGTCTTGCAAGAATTCAATGGCCTGCGTTTCATGCTAGAGTGTCGCGTTGCGTTTGTCTCAGGCCGCCGGCCGTGGCGGCGAGCAGTCCTTTTGGGAGGACGTTTTGGCGTACCGGGATTTGCGCGAATTCATTGCGAAGCTCGAGAAAGAAGGCGAACTGCGGCGCATCGCCGCGGAAATCGATCCGGTCCTCGAGATCACGGAGATCACCGATCGCGTGACGCGCGCCGGCGGCCCGGCGCTGCTGTTTGAAAAACCGAAAGGCGCGCGTGTCCCGCTGCTCATCAACATGCTGGGCAGCGAGCGCCGCATGAATCTCGCTCTCGAAGTCTCCAGCATCGACGACGTTGCGGCGCGCATCCGCGGGTTTCTCGACATGCAATCGCCGCAAGGCTTGCTCGACAAAATCAAAATGTTGCCGAAGCTCGCCGAACTCGGCTCTTTTTTTCCGAAGTCGGTGAAGGCCGGCCCGTGCAAGGAAATCATTCGCCGCGAAAATTTCTCGTTGTTTGAATTTCCAATCCTGAAGTGCTGGCCGCAGGATGCGGGTCGGTTCATCACCTGGCCATTGGTTTTTACGCGCAATCCGGAAACAGGGAAGCGCAACGTCGGCGTCTATCGCATGCAGGTATACGACGAGCGCACCACCGGTATGCACTGGCAAACGCAAAAACATGGCGCCGAACATTTCCGCCGCGCCCGCGCCGCCAATCCCGATGGCCGCATCGACGTGGCCGTGGCGATCGGATCGGACCCGATGACTTGCTTGTCAGGTATCCTGCCCATCCCGCCGGATCTCGATGAAATGATGTTCGCCGGTTTCCTCCGCCGCGAACCGGTGGAAATGGTGAAGTGCGAGACCTGCGACCTGGAAGTGCCGGCGAATTCCGAAATCGTCCTGGAAGGATTCGTGGACTTAAAGGAAATGCGCACGGAAGGCCCCTTCGGCGATCACACTGGTTTTTATTCGCTGGAGGGCGAGTTTCCCGTCTTTCACGTCACCTGCGTCACGCAGCGCCGCGATCCCATTTACCTCACCACGATCGTGGGTCCGCCGCCGCAGGAAGATTTTTTCATGGGGCATGCCGTCGAGCGCGTCTTTCTCCCCGTCATGAAAATGCAGTATCCCGAAATTGTGGATGTGGCCATGCCGGCCGAAGGCGTCTTTCACAATCTGATGATTGTCTCCATTAGGAAATCCTACCCTGGCCACGCGCGAAAAATCATGCACGCGATTTGGTCGCTGGGGCAGGCCATGTTCACCAAAGTCGTCGTTGTCGTGGACCACGACGTAAACGTGCAGAATTCGCGCGAAGTGGTTTGGAAATCGCTCTGCGCCATCGATCCAGAGCGGGATGTGGAATTCGTCATGGGCCCCGCCGATACCCTGGACCATGCTTCGCGCATCCAAGACTACGGCTCAAAAATGGGGATTGACGCGACGCGCAAGTGGGAAAGCGAAGGATTTCGGCGCCCTTGGCCGGATGAAATTGTCATGGATTCTGACACAAAACGGCACATCGATTCGATCTGGCAGACGCTGGGTCTGCCGCGATAGCACAAAGTTCCGCGGAAAGTGTCTGGAAAGCCCATACTAGTAATAGTAGTCCTAGTATTCACTAAACCCCATCCCTAGCGGTTTTTGCCCTTTTCCTGTCCACGCGGTCAGCCGCCTAAGCGGTATTAATCAGAACAACTTGCGAATCCGTTTGCTTGACACTCAAGGTGGGGGATGCCAAATTCGCTGTACGCGGCAACTGCTCTGCGAGACATGGAGTTTATGCCGCGCTGTGTTCCCGGGGCCGTATGGGGTCCCAAGCGGAAAATCGACCGAAGCGACAGATTCTAGTAGGCCACCGCAAGCGTGGCGGTCAAAGCATGTGATCCGAGAGACCGGGCCAGGGCAGGATGCAGCCAGGGTTTGGATCATGGCAAGTGCCAGTCCGAAGGCAGCTTAGGTTTCAAAAGGTGATCGGAGCAGGCCGCTTGAGCGGACCGCAAAGCGAAGGTCGAAAGATTCGGCAAGCGAAGGAATCCTGAGGGGTTTGGACATGTTTGGTACCTCTAAACAAAAGGCTCTCGTCGGCTTGGACATCGGCTCCAGCTCCATCAAAGCCGTGGAGCTGAAAAACACGAAACACGGCTATGAACTCGTCAGTTTTGGGCTGGAACCCCTTGCCCAGGATACCGTGGTGGACGGCGCGATTATGGACGCGCCGCTGGTTGCCGGAGCGATCAGCAATATCTTTGATTCCTACAAAGTAAAGACGAAAAATGTGGCCACCGCGGTTTCGGGGCACTCGGTGATTGTCAAGCGGGTTACGCTTCCCTCCATGTCGGAGGAAGAGCTCTACGATCGCATCCAATCCGAAGCCAGCCAGCACATTCCCTTCGATATTGCGGATGTGAACCTGGACCACCAGTTGCTTGAGTCCGTGGACTCGCAAATGGATGTTCTCCTGGTCGCTGTCAAAAAAGACAAGATTCTGAACCACACCAACGTGCTGGCGCAAGCGGGCAAGAACTCCACGGTCGTCGATATCGACGCTTTTGCTCTGCAGAATTGCTACGAGGCGAATTACGATCCCGATCCCGGCCAGACCATCGCTTTGCTGAATATCGGCGCCAGCGTGATGAACATCAACATCGTGCGCGGCGGCATTCCCTTGTTTACGCGCGACGTTTCGGTCGGAGGCAATCAATACACCGACGCGCTCCAGAAGGAACTCGATTTGAGCTTTGAAGATGCGGAGCGGCTGAAGCACGGAGAGAACATCGCCGGCGTCGCCGAGGAACACCGCGCCACGATCCTGCGCTCGGTGACGGACATCCTGGTCCTTGAAATTCAAAAGACGTTCGACTTTTTCCGGGCCACCGCGACGGGCGAGAGCATCCAGAAAATCGTCGTGGCCGGCGGCAGCGCGCGCGTGCCCGGCTTGATGGATGTCTTGCGGGAAGAGTTTGCCATTCCGGTTGAGGAAATGTATCCGTTTCGCAAAATCGTGATCAATCCAGCGCGCCACAACGAAGACCAGATTCGCGAACTTGCTCCGCGCCTGGCCATCGCGGTGGGGCTCGCGCTCAGGAGTTTCGACGAACCATGATTCGCATCAACCTACTTGGTAGAGCGCGGCCGAAAGCCCAGCGCACCACCGTGCCCCTCGAGGCCACGCTGCAATACGTGCTGCTCGCGATTGCACTGGTCGTAAGCCTCGGCGCGCTGTACGGGCACTATTTGTTGCTCGATCGCGAGAATACCAAGATTGCGGCGCACATCCAAAAACAGACGGGTGAAAAGGCGCGGCTCGAACAACTGAAGCAGCAGGTGGACAATTTCGAGAAGCAAAAAGCCATCTTGCAGCAGAGGATCGGCGTCATCGAGGGACTCCAGCGGAACCGCACCGGCGGCCAGGAACTCCTCGAAGCCATCGCCAACACCGTCAGCCGCACGGATACCCTGTGGCTTACTTCCGTGGACCGCAAAGGGGATGCGCTGACCATCAATGGCTCGGCGGGCTCCCTCAACGCGGTCGCCAATTACATCACGCAACTCAAGCGATCGGGTTACTTCCAAACGGTGGAAATCAAGGAATCGCACCAGGACTCTGCCAATAAAGCAGTGCAGATCTTTATTTTCAGCTTGACCGCGCAGTTCGGTCTGCCGCAACCGGCCGGTGCCGCGCCGGGATCCACTGGCACTGCCGCGCCAGCCGCCAACACGCCGCCGGCAGCCAGCAAGCCGGGGAAGACCTAGGGGGAGCGATGGCGATTTCGTTCCGCGAATATCCATGGTACCTCCAAGCGCTGATCTTCTTCGCGCTCGCGCTGGTCATTTTTGGAGCCGGTGAATACTTGCCCTTATCGCCCGTGGCGAGCATGCGGGGCACTCTGGACGAAAATATCACCAAGGATTCCAATTTGAATCGCCAGGTGGCGGAGTTGCAAGTTTACGAGCGCCGGAATGCGGAGTTCAAAGTGCAGATGGCGGCTCTGGAAAAGCAATTGGACACCTTGAAGACCATCGTGCCGGAAGAAAAAGAGGTGGACGAATTCATGCGTTTGCTTCAAGAAGCCGCTTCCGCCTCGGGCGTGCAGATTCGCAGTTTGACGTCTCAGGCCGTCGTGCCCAGGGACTATCACTACGAGCTGCCCTTTCTGATCAGTGTGGATGGCCCGTACTTCAGCATCGAGGATTTTTTTTCCCGGCTTAGCCGTCTGTCCCGAATTATCAATGTGGGCGACCTGGCGTTTAGTGGCTTGGCCGATCCGTCAAAAGCGGCTTTTCCCGTACGTCCCGGCACCACTGTCCTCGGGACGTGCACTGTGACCACGTTCTTTAGCAAGCCGATGGATGCGTCTCCGGCCCCGGCGGGCAAGAATCAGCCCGTCAAGAAATAGGCGGAATTGAGCCGACTGACTATGCGACTCGCAAAATCATCGCGAACCCTGTTGCCCCTGGCCTTTTCGGCGGTCCTTGCGACGTGTGCTTTGGCGCAAGAACATCCAAACGTCCAGCCAAACGCGGTGCGCGACCAACTGACGAAACAGCCTTCGAGCCAACCCCAGGCGCCGAGCGCTCCGCAGACACCAGCGCCGTCTCCGGCTAAACCTTCGGCCCCCGCAACTGCAAAGGCTGCGCCGAAGACCCCGGCGAAGGCTCAGGCCAAGGCTCCAGCCAAGGCCAAGGCGCCGGCAGCCGCCAAGGGCGCAACGGAAGCGGCCTCCGGGAATTCCGCCAAGCCGCCGGTCGAAAAGCCCGCGGAGGATAAACCGACGGTGCGGCGCGATCCATTCGACACGCTGCTCACCAAGGCGCGCGCGAGCAACGCGCCGCCGGAAAATCTTCCGCCCGGAAAAGCGGGCCTGATTGTCGACACGCTGCGCATCAATGGAATCGTGCACAGTCCCAACGGGATGATCGCCATCGTTTCCAATTCGCAGCAGCGAGTTTATTTTCTGAAGGAAGGCGACAAATTGTACGACGGTTCTGTCGAGAAAATCGCCCTCGATGGTATTTCCTTCCACGAATTTGGCAAGGACGCGTTTGGAAAACCGCTGGAACGCGTAGTCACCAAGCGACTTTATCCAAGTCCAGGAGAACAGCAATGAAGACCAATTGGCCGGCTCTCGGGTTCCGCTGCCTGTTGCTGGCAGGCGCCGCGTGCGCGGTTCTGCCCGCGAGCGCGCAAGTCGCTCCGTTAACACCCGTGAGCGCGGCCCCGCAACTGGCCTCGATCTCGGCGATCGAGGTCGCTCAACCAGGGCAGCAAACGACCGTGCGCATCAGTGGGACCGGCGAACTGCATTACAAGACTTCACGCCTGGACTCTCCGCCACGGCTCGTTTTGGATTTTGCGGATACGCGCTTAAATGTTGAAAAGACCAGGGTGCCCAGCCAATTTACGCCCGTTCTGGACGTGCGCACCGGGCAACCGAACCCTGGGCAATCGCGAATCGTGATCGATCTTGCGAAACTGGTTCCGTACAGCACACAAGAGAACGGCTCCAATGTTACGATTTTCTTCACGACCCCGGCCGCTCCGGCAGTTCCGGCAGCGCTCCATCCGGCCAAAAAGCCCGCCCAGCTTAAACTGACGGCGGTCAACGTGCCGAATATGCCGCTCCCCACTTGGCTGACGGGACGCGACATGGGCTTCGCGCGGCCTGCCAGCGGGCCCGCGGCTCCCGCCCCGCAAAATCCGCCCGTGGCGGACTCTCAAACTCCGGCTGCTGCTCCCGCGCCGGAAAAGAAATATACGGGTGACCCGATTTCGGTGAATCTCAAGGACGTGGATTTGAAGGATTTCTTTCGCCTGATTCATGAAATCAGCGGGCTCAACGTTGTGTTGGACCCGTCGGTTCACGGAACGGTGACTTTGGTCCTCGACGAAGTTCCCTGGGACCAGGGCCTGGACATCGTGTTGCGCAACAATGGCCTCACCAAGGAAATCGACGGCAATGTTCTGCGAATCGCAACGCAAGATACTCTGAAGCGCGAAGCCGATGCGCGCCGGGATTTGGCCAAGGCGCAGTCCGACTCGGTCGAGATGGTGACGGTCACGAGGGTCCTGAGCTACGCCCAGGCAACCGCAATGGTGAACACTCTGAAAAAGTTCCTGACTCCCCGGGGCGACGTTTTTGCCGATGTCCGTTCCAACACCCTGATCATTCGGGATATTCCCTCCTCGATCCCGAAGGTCGATAACTTGATTCGCCAGATCGACAGGAAATCACAGCAGGTGGAGATTGACGCGCGCGTGGTACAGACCTCGCGTTCGTTCGCCCGCGAAATCGGCACGGAGTTCGGGTTCTCCGCTCCCACCGGGGTCACGGGGAACACGGGTTTCGGCGGATTGACCGGGCTTACGAGCTTTCTGAGCCCAGTGATCCACTCTGTGGCTACTCCCTTCTCGACACCAACGAGCGCAGGGAGTTCAATTCCGCTCAATACAAATCTCGGCGCCACCGCGCCGACCAGCGGCTTTACCTTTGCCACGCAGGGCCACAACTATGCAATCGATTTCCTGCTTAGCTTGATGGAGACGCGCGGAGCCGGCAAGATCCTTTCCGAACCCAAGGGCATCACCCAGAACAACGAAAAATTGACGGTGAAGCAAGGGCAACAAGTCCCGATCCAGACCAACATCAACAACACCATCACGGTTCAGTATGTGGACGCCTTGCTCAAGCTGGAAGTCACGCCGCAGATTACCTCCGAAGGAACCGTGTTCCTCGACATCGATGTGGAGAATACACAGATTGACAAGAGCATCTCCGTCTTGGGCAATCCGGGGCTGGACACGCAGTCAACCCAGACCAAGGTCCTCATCAACGACGGCGGCACGGTTGTGATTGGAGGTGTGGTGGTCACCAATCAGAATACGACGATCGACCAGGTGCCTCTCCTGGGAAGCATGCCCCTCATCGGCAACCTGTTCAAACACACGTCCATCAGCGTGTCTACTCAGGAGTTGATGTTTTTCGTGACTCCCCGAATTTTGCCGGGCTGAGTCCTGCAAGGTACAATATCGCGTGACCCGGGAGGAGACCTCGGTTTCCTCCCTTTTTTATGCCGATCACCACGACCAGCCGGTTAAAGCGGCTCCGCCACTTGCTGGATACAGCCGGGGCCGGTACTCTGCTCGAAACCCACCCGGCAAATATCTATTACCTGTGCGGATTTTCAGGTGATTCCGGAGTCCTGCTGGTCGATCCCACCTCAGCCACCTTGTTCACCGACGGCAGATTCACGATTCAGGCAAAGGAAGAAACCCGCGGAATCCGTGTGCACACCCACAAAGGCTCGCTTCTAGAGGCAGCCGGGGAACACCTCCGAGCCAGGAAACGCCACAGGGTCGCGGTTTCTCCTTCGCGCCTAACGTTGGCAGGCTGGAAGGCGCTCAGGAGGGCGACAGGTGGCAATTTGAAGTGGGTCGCCATCGACGGCCTTGTGGAAAGCCTAAGAGCAGTTAAGGACGTCACGGAGATCGATCGCATCCGGGATGCGGCAAGACTCGGCTCCCAGGTGATGGAGGAAGCGATTCGCTTGATCCGCCCCGGTGTCACGGAACTTGACATTGCTGCCGAGATTGGCTACCGGATGCGCCGGAAAGGCGCTTCCGGGGAGTCGTTCGAAGCCATTGTGGCTGCCGGGCCGCGCTCGGCGTTGCCTCATGCGCGTCCCACGGCGCGCCGAATTGGGAAAAACGAGTTGGTAGTGCTGGACCTGGGTGCTATACTGCGCCGCTACTGTAGCGATCTGACGCGCACGGTGCACGTCGGCAAGGCGCCCGCGCGGGTCCGTCAGTGGTATCAGGCGGTCCTTGAGGCGCAAACGGCTGCGAGGGATGCGCTGAAGTCGGGCGTAACCTGCGGGGCGATCGATGCGGCGGCCCGAAACGTTTTGCAACATAGGGGTTTAGGCCGCTATTTTGTCCATAGTACGGGTCACGGGATCGGTCTGGAAATCCACGAGGATCCCCGAATCGCTCGGGACCAAAAAACGATTCTGGAGACGGGTAACGTAGTGACCTTGGAACCCGGTGTTTACGTGGAAGGCGTGGGGGGAATTCGAATCGAAGATGATGCCTTGGTGACCCCGCGAGGCGCCGAAATTCTTACAACAACTCCCCGGGAATTCCTCGAACTCTGAGCAAAACGATGAAGGGATCCAAAAAACAGCCAGCCGGTTCTGACATTTCCGTGCCGGGAGTCGACCTCGGCCAATTGGAGCGTTTGCTTTCTTTCATGTCCGAACATGGGCTGGAAGAGTTCGAGTATGCGCACGGGGACCTGAGGATACGCTTGAAGAAGGCTATCCCGCAGCCAAGCCCGGCCCCGGTCCTGGCGCTTCCCATGGCGCAAGCAGCAGCTCCGCAGGTCATTGTGGCGCAGGCCCCGCCAAATGCTGCCCAAACGGCCCCGCAGGCCGCCCCAGGGCCCCCTCAGCCCGCTCCTGCTGCTGCCGCGGACGAGCACATCATCAAGTCGCCCATCGTTGGCACATTCTACGCCGGTCCGAGTCCCGACGCGGGACCGTTTGTCCGCGCGGGAGATCACGTCGAGGCGGGCCAAACGGTTTGCATCATCGAAGCCATGAAACTGATGAACGAAATTGAAGCGGATATCGGCGGGGAAGTGGCGCGAGTTCTGGTCGAAAACGGCCAGCCGGTGGAGTACGGCGAACCGCTGTTCGCGCTGCGGCCCACGGGGAAAAAGAAATAAGCAGCACAGCCACTCCTGGCTGTGCGGGTTTTTTCGCTCTCGCGAACGTTTGGAAAACCGCACAGCCAGGAGTGGCTGTGCTACTTTCGGCCTGAAATGTTTCGAAAAATCCTCATAGCCAATCGCGGTGAAATCGCCCTGCGCGTGATCGATGCGTGCAAGGAACTGGGCATCGCCACGGTCGCGGTTTATTCCGAGGCGGACCGCAACGCGCTGCACGTGCGCTTTGCGGATGAAGCCGTGTGCATCGGGCCGCCCCGCTCGAGCGAGAGCTACCTGAACATACCGCAAGTGATCAGCGCCGCCGAAATCACCAACGTCGACGCGATCCATCCCGGCTACGGATTCCTTTCCGAGAACGCGAACTTCGCCGAGGTGTGCGAGGCTTCGCACATCACCTTCATCGGCCCCTCGCCGGACTTGCTGCGCATGATGGGCGAAAAGGATCAAGCTCGCCGCGAGATGGCGGCCGCTGGTGTGCCCATCGTTCCAGGCTCGCAGGGAACCGTCGCCGACGAAGCCGCGGCCCTTGCCGAAGCCGCGCGAATCAAGTACCCGGTGATCCTGAAAGCATCGGCCGGAGGCGGGGGACGCGGGATGCGCGTCGTCCGCGGCGAGGAAGAACTTCCCGGGGCGTTTGCCACCGCCCGCAATGAAGCGCAGCAGGCTTTTGGCATACCGGATATGTATATCGAGAAATTCATCGAGCGGCCGCGCCACATCGAATTTCAAGTGCTCGGAGACAAGCACGGCCGCGTCATGCATCTCGGCGAGCGCGAATGCAGCATCCAGCGCCGTCACCAGAAACTGATCGAGGAATCTCCCTCGCCGGCGGTGGATTCCAAGCTGCGCGCCGAACTCGGGGCCCGCGTGGTTACGGCGCTCGAACAAGTGGGCTACACCAGCGCGGGCACGGTCGAATTCCTGATGGACGAAGACGGCTCGATCTACTTCATCGAAATGAACGCCCGCATCCAGGTGGAGCATCCCGTCACGGAAATGGTCACGGGCGTGGACTTGATCAAATCCCAGATTCGCCTGGCGACGGGCGAGCGGCTCAGCGAAGTCGTCGGCAAACTCAAGTTGCATGGGCACGCGATCGAGTGCCGCATCAACGCCGAAGATCCCGAAACATTCATCCCCTCGGCCGGGCACATTACCGTGTTTCGCACGCCGGGCGGCCCCGGAATTCGGGTGGATACCGCCGCGCACGCCGATGCCGTCATTCCCCCGTACTATGATTCGCTGGTGGCCAAACTCATTGCCTTTGGCGACACTCGCGCGGAAGCCATCGTGCGGATGCGCCGCGCCCTGGAAATGTTCGTGGTCGAAGGCATCAAGACATCCATCCCTCTGCAGCGCAAAATCATGATGGATCCTGATTTTATTGCCGGCCGCCTGGACACCCACTTCCTTGACCGATTCGCCACATCGCACGCGGGATAAACCCATATGAACCTTGTGTTCCCCCGCCTCTATGCCATACTCGATCCCACTTTGCTCGCCATTTCGGAGCTAGATTTGGCCGAAGCGCTGGCAGGATCCGGGGTCGAGCTGATTCAGTACCGCAATAAGACGGCTTCTTCTCGGCAATTTTTCGAAATCTCCCGGCGGCTCTCGACCGCTCTCGTTCCGCGTGGCGTCCGGCTGATCGTGAATGATCGCCCGGACATTGCTTTGCTCGCAGGCGCCGGCGGCGTGCATGTGGGCCAGGATGACTTGAGCGTCGAAGACGCGCGCGCTGTTTGCGGCGGGTTTGACGGCAAAGACCGCTGGGTGGGCGTTTCCACTCACACGCTCGAACAGTTGGCCGCGGCGGACCGTACCTCCGCCGACTACATTGCCTTCGGCCCGATTTTTCCGACCGCGACCAAGAAAAATCCCGATCCAGTCGTCGGGACGGAACTCTTGCGGAAGGCGCGGCAGATGAC
The DNA here is from genome assembly GCA_963768275.1 of uncultured Acidobacteriota bacterium. Classification (GTDB taxonomy): domain Bacteria; phylum Acidobacteriota; class Terriglobia; order Acidiferrales; family UBA7541; genus Palsa-360. The sequence goes on along the minus strand of CAVYHH010000023.1, from coordinate 135,566 downwards.
GAAAAAGCCTCTGGTCGCGATTGGCGGAATCACTCTTGGACGCGCGGCGGAGGTATATCGCGCTGGAGCGGATTCGCTGGCTGTGATTCGCGATTTAATCTGCGCGCCGAACCCCGGCGTGCGGGCCCGAGAATTCCTCGATGTGGCGGCATCCACAACTTCTCGCGGATCGTAATCGGGTGCGGGTTCTACTTGCTTGTCCTGAGGCAAGAAGGAGAGCCCGTCAGAATAAGGAGTACCCCGGTGTCTGAAGCGAAATCCAACATAGCGACTGTGCTTCCTGTGGAAGCGGATTCCTCGGGATTCGTTCGCGGGCTGGGTTTGTTCGACTCGACGACGATCGTGGTCGGTTCGATGATCGGCTCGGGCATCTTCATCGTTTCCGCCGACATTGCGCGCAACGCGGGATCGACCGGAGGATTGCTCGCGGCCTGGATAATCACCGGCCTCATGACGGTGACCGCGGCGCTTTCTTACGGCGAGCTCGCGGCCATGATGCCGAAGGCCGGCGGGCAATACGTTTATCTTCGCGAGGCCTACTCTCCGCTCTGGGGATTTTTGTACGGGTGGACGCTCTTCCTCGTCATCCAGACCGGGACCATCGCCGCGGTGGCGGTCGGGTTTGCGCGGTTCCTCGGCGTCCTGTGGCCCGCAATTTCTCCGAGCGCCTGGGTCGTTCCTCCGATCGCGCTCTCCGATAAATATGCGATCAGCCTTTCCGTGCAGCAGCTCGTGGCTCTGCTCCTGATTCTGTTTTTGACGGCCCTCAATACGCAAGGTTTGAAGCTCGGGAAGTGGATCCAAAATATTTTCACTTCGGCGAAGATGCTGGGGCTTGCCGCTCTCATCTTTGCGGGAATTTTTCTCGGCCGGAACGCCGCGGCGATTCACGCCAATTTCAGCGGCCTCTGGACGCTTCACGATCCCCAGACCATCGAGCCGGGCGCCGCCTGGATGAAGTCGTTCATTCCTTCCGTGACGGCCGCGTCGGGGACATTCGGCTTGCTCATCGCGTTCGGCGTCTCGCAGGTGGGATCGCTTTTTTCCGCCGACGCCTGGAACAACATCACGTTTACTGCCGGCGAAGTGAAAAATCCGAAGCGCGACATCCCCGTTTCGCTCGCCGTGGGCACGGCGGTTGTCATCACGCTCTATTTTTTGGCCAACCTCGGATATCTTTCGACGCTCACGCTGCACCAGATTCAGACGGCGCCGGACGACCGCGTGGCCACCGCCACGCTCGCCGCGATCTTCGGGAACAGCGGCGCGACGCTCATGGCGCTGGCCATCATGATCTCGACGTTCGGCTGCGCCAACGGTCTGATCCTCGCCGGCGCGCGCGTCTACTATGCGATGTCGAAGGACGGATTATTTTTTCGCAGCATCGGAAAGCTCAACGCTAATCACGTTCCGTCGATGGGACTCGTGCTGCAGGGAATGTGGGCGGCGATCCTGGTGCTGCTGCGCACGCGCCTCGTGAATGCAACCACTGGCGCCGTGACCTACGGCAATCTCTACGGCGTCCTGCTGGACTACGTGATCTTCGCGGTGCTCATATTTTACGTACTCACCATCGGGGGGCTTTTTGTTTTGCGTCGCAAACGCCCGGATGCCGAGCGCCCCTATCGCGCGTGGGGGTATCCCGTCGTTCCAATTCTGTACATCGTGACCGCGCTGATCATCATGCTGATTTTGATCCTGTATCAAACGCAGGACACCTGGCCCGGCCTGGTGATCGTGCTTCTCGGCGTGCCAGTGTATTGGGCGTGGTCCCGGCAGTCCGGGACCGCAAATCCCCGGGTCTGAAGACCCGGGCTACAGCAATTGCGCAAGTTTTCGGATGTTGCTGTAGCCCGCCTCTTCAGAGGCGGGGATTCTTGAGTGTGAGGGCATGGTCCGTTCCAATTCGAATGGAATGATTTGAACCGTTCGAATCGCAAGAGTGGATATGGCCAATCAATTGTTCCAAAGAAAAACGCATGAATCTCTCGTCGGGGAACTTCAGGGCGAGAATCAATTGCGCCGCGTCCTCGGACCCATCCAGCTATCGAGCCTGGGCGTGGGAGCGATCATCGGCACCGGCATCTTCGTCCTGACCGGCGTTGCGGCGCACGATCTTACCGGGCCGGCGCTGATGCTCTCCTTCGTAGTGTCGGGAATCACGTGCGTTTTCGCGGCCCTGTGTTATGCGGAGTTCGCTTCGATGGTCCCCGTGGCGGGATCGGCGTACACCTACGCCTACGCAACGCTGGGCGAACTATTCGCGTGGATCATGGGATGGGATCTGATTCTTGAGTACGCGGTCGCTTCGGCCACGGTTGCGCACGGCTGGTCGCATTACTTCCAGGATTTTCTAGTCTTCTTCCATTTCGGATTGCCGCAGCACTTTACGAACGCTCCTTTTGATTACGATCTCGCTTCCGGACACTTGATATTGACGGGAACCTGGTTCGATCTTCCCGCAATCGCGATCGCCGCGCTCGTCACCGTCGTTCTGGTGAAGGGAATTCGAGAAAGCGCCAGCTTGAACGCGGGTATTGTGGCCCTGAAGCTCGCGATCGTTTTCTTCGTCATTGGAGTTGGCGCATTTTACGTGCATGCGGCGAATTGGCATCCCTTCGCGCCGTTCGGCCTGAGCGGACTGAGCTTTTTTGGCCACACCGTGTTGGGGCAAGCCGGACCGGGCGGAAAACCGCAGGGGATGCTCGCGGGAGCCGCGCTCGTTTTCTTCGCCTACATTGGATTTGACTCGATATCCACTCACGCCGAGGAAGCGCGCAACCCTTCGCGCGACGTCCCCATTGGAATCATGACCTCCCTGGTGTTGTGCACCGTGCTCTACATCGCCGTCGCTGGCGTGCTCACCGGTATGATTCCTTACAGCCAGATCAATATCGATGCTCCGGTCTCGGACGCCTTCCGGCAAGTCGGCCTGCCCTGGGCGGAGTTGCTGATCTCGGTCGGGGCCATCGCGGGCATCACCTCGGTTCTTCTCGTCATGATGCTCAGCCAGCCGCGAATCTTCCTGGCCATGGCGCGGGACGGTTTGCTGCCAACCGGGTTCTTCGGCGCTGTGCATGAGAGGTTTCGCACGCCGTGGAAATCGACCATTCTGACCGGAGTGTGCGTCGCCGCGATGGGCGCCTTTCTGCCGTTGCGCTTTCTGGCCGAACTTGTGAATATCGGAACCTTGCTGGCTTTCGTGATCGTTTGCGCGGCGGTCTTGATCATGCGTCGCACGCATCCCGAAGTGCACCGTCCGTTCCGTGCGCCCTTGGGTTCGGTGGTTCCGTTTTTGGGGATTGCGTGCTGTTTGCTGCTGATGTTTTCTCTCCCCGTTGCAAATTGGGTGCGGCTCTTCGTCTGGCTGTTGATCGGCCTGGTGATCTATTTCAGTTATGGCATCCGGCACAGTCGCGTAACGCTGGAGAGCCGCGAGGCAAATGCAAAAGTCGCGCTAGGCCGGAAATAAGCCGCCAGTGGCACAGGCTTCAGCCTGTGGGGGTTAGCCCTGCAAGGCCCAAAACCCACAGGCTGAGGCCTGCGCCACACCGAATAATTTTCGAGTAATCTCCCATCGCATTTTCTGGCGTAGTATCCTGCTCATTTGCAGTGGAAGCTCGCCTGAGAGGATATGGCCTCAACATTTACAACTCGGAGCCGCGCCATTTGGGCAGGCATGGGTCTGATCGATTGGGCGGCCCTGGCGATCCTTGTCTTGTACGGAGTGCTTTTGGGACTGCGCGAGTACAACGCACAGATCCCGCCGTCCGGCTTTGTTTTCTTCCTGGCGATTTGCGCCGCGATCTACTGGCTGGTGCGCGGCTGGATCTGGGCACGCGACCATCTCCTCTGGAGCCTGCGCAACCGGCTCGTGGCGGCGTATGTGTTCATTGCCGTCGTACCGGTGCTGCTCCTCCTGGCGATGGCGGGACTTGCTGCGTACCTGCTGTACTGGCAGCTGGGCTCCTACGTCATTTACACCGAGATGGAGGAGCGCGAGGAGCGCGTGGGCGTGGTAGCCACTGCCATGGCGACCTCGTACGCCGCCGAAGCGACGCTTGGACGCACCGCGGCGGCTCTGGCATTGCCGGTGGACCCCGCCACGTACGTCAAGAATGCGATGACAGAATTGCCGGGATTGAAGATCGAAACCGGCAAGGGAGAAGAATTGCTCCCGAAAAGCAATGAGTCCGAGAGGGGCCGCTTCCGGGGGCTTGTTTTCAGCGATGGGCAGCTCGCGTTGCGGGCCGTGGTCGCGCGCCCGACCCCCGCGGGACGCATTTTGGTTTCCGCGGTTGTTCCCATCACGCCCGAGCTGATCGATACGCTCGCGCCGGAACTCGGGCCGATCCAGTTCAACGTTCTGCGGGCAGAAACTGGCAACATTAAATCCGTAGTTCCAAACGTGATCGCCACGCAGCAGTTTGTGCCCGTGCAGCAGATCGGGACGACCGGCCGTTCGGTTCCAAAAGCAGTGAATCCGTTTGACAAGCTGATCACGGGCATCGTGGGTCTTGACGTGTTGGATCCGGACCAGAAACAGGGACAGGCAGGTCCAGTGCATGTGGTCGTGGCATTCAGCACGCGCCCATCGCTCTTGAACCGGCGTCTCTTCAGTCCGCTCGGAGATTTGGGCGGCGCGGCCGCGACGGCGCTACTGGTCGTTGGCGCGGTCTTCCTGGTCATTGAATTCGGATCGCTCGTGACGGGAGTCATCATGACGCGGACGATCACAACGGCGGTCGACAACCTGTACAACGCAACCCAGCACGTGCAGGACGGCGACCTCTCCTATCGCGTGCGAATCCCACACCGGGATCAGCTTGCGGCGCTCGGCGAGTCGTTCAATTCGATGATGCAGTCGGTTTCCACGCTGATCGAGGAACAGCGCCAGCGGCAGAAGCTTGAGAATGAACTCTCCATTGCGCATGAAGTGCAACAGCAACTGTTCCCGCACTCGCTGCCGAATCTGCAGGGGATCGAGATCGAGGCGATTTGCCGTCCGGCGAGGGTGGTCAGCGGCGATTACTACGATTTTATACGTATCTCGCCCACGCGGCTCGCCATCGCGGTCGCCGACATCAGCGGGAAGGGAATCTCCGCGGCGCTGCTGATGGCCAACGTGCAAGCCGCTCTGCGCAGCGATGTCCTCCGCTACCGGAACGGCCAGCCGGGAATTCACCTCGAGCAGATTGACACCGCCGAAATTATCTCGCACCTGAATCTGCATTTGTTCCGCAACACTTCCGACGAGCGCTATGCCACCGTTTTCTTCGGCGTGTACGACGCGGAGACGCGCCAGCTCCATTACACCAACGCCGGGCACCTTCCCCCTCTCTACATTAGCGGCGGCAAGGTCAGGCGTCTGGAAACCGGCGGGATGGTGGTGGGCTTGTTCAACGATGTGCCGTTTCAGCAAGGCGCCGTGGAAATTGAACACGGCGGCATGCTGGTGGCCTACAGCGACGGCTTGATCGAACCGGAGAATGTGTACGGCGAAGAATTCGGCACCACGCGCCTCATCGAGGTGGCTACACGTTATAAAGATGCGTCTTCCCACGCAGTTGCCGAGGCCATGATGCATGCCGCGGAGGAGTGGTCCGGATCTCCCGACCAGGCGGACGATATGACGGTCATCGTCATGCGCTTTTCCGGACACCCGCAGGAGAAGCGCGCGTGAAAGTTCTGACCGCGGCACAGATGCGAGAGGCGGACCGCCTCACCACGGAACGGTACGGCATTCCCGGCACGGAATTGATGGAGAACGCGGGATCGGCCATCGCCGAATTTCTGCGCGAAAAGTTCGCGGACATTGCGAGCCGCAAGATCCTCGTCCTGTGCGGGAAGGGAAATAACGGCGGCGACGGCTTGGTGGTCGCCAGATTATTGAAAGATTTTGGCGCCACGGCGGTCGTTTTTCTCTTCGCGAATCCGGGTTCGGTCGAGGGCGATGCTGCAGCCAATCTAAAGCGCTGGCAACAAGGTCTCGGGGAATTGTACGTCGTGACGAGCGAGGCGGAATGGGAATCGGCGCGCCCGGCGCTTGCTGAGGCCGGCTTGATCGTTGACGCGCTGCTCGGCACCGGGCTGCGCGGGCCTGTCGAAGGCCTGCTCGGCAAGGTCATCGAAGATCTAAACGCGGCGCGGGCGAAGCGGCTCGGCAAGATGGTGGTGGTGGCCGTCGACATGCCCTCCGGGCTCGCTTCCGATTCGCAGGATTTCGGCGGGCCTGTGGTGGCCGCCGATTTTACCGTGACGCTCACCGCGCCCAAGGTGGGGCAGCTCGTATTGCCGCATTCGTCGTGCTGCGGCGTGCTGGTTGTGAAAGATATCGGAACGCCGCCCGAGCTGCTCGAGTCCGACTCGCATTTGAAGATTCACTGGATCGAGCCGACGGAATTCCGCGCTTTGCCGCTCGTGCGCGACCCGGTCGCAAACAAAGGTACGTACGGCCACGCGCTGATCGTCGCCGGATCGCTCGGGAAATCCGGCGCGGCGATTCTCGCGGCGCGCGGCGCGTTGCGCTCCGGAGCGGGCCTCGTCACCGTGGCGACCCCGCAGGATGTGCTGCCCATCGTGGCCGGGGGAATGCCGGAAATGATGACGGCCCCTTTGGCGTCTACCGAAGCCGGGACGGCGAGCCTTCGCAACCTGGATTACGGAAAATTTGCGGAGATTTTGCGAGGCAAGTCCGTTCTCGCCATCGGCCCCGGGCTGTCCATGCAGAACGAAACGCAGCAATTCATCCGGCTGGTCGTTGGACAGACGGAGCTTCCCATAATTCTCGATGCCGACGGCCTGAACGCCTACGACGGTGTGGCCGACACTTTGAACGAACGCCATGCCGCTGCGATGGTGCTGACCCCGCATCCGGGCGAAATGGCGCGCCTTCTCGGCATCACGGTGAAGGAAGTGCAGGCGCGCCGCTTGGACGTGGCGCTCGAAGCGGCGGGGCGCTGGCGCGCGCACGTGATCCTCAAGGGTTTTCACACCATTCTCGCGACGCCCTCGGGATATGCCTACATCAACACAACAGGAAATCCCGGAATGGCGACCGGCGGAACCGGCGACGTGCTCACCGGCATCCTCGCCGGCCTGACGGCGCAGTTTGGCGTCGAGGATTGGGCCCGCGTGCTTAGCTTCGGCGTGTATCTGCACGGCCTCGCCGGCGACATCGCCGCGTCGCGCGTTGGGGAAGCGCCCCTGATCGCTTCCGACCTGGTCGACGCGATCCCGGAAGCGTACGCGCGTGTTCTCACGGAGTGGGAACATGCCCGCTGACGAAATTGTCACGCACTCCTCGGAAGAAACCATCGCCAAGGGCCGGGAAATCGCAGGAAAACTCAAGGCGCCCGTCCTGGTGCTACTAAAGGGAGACCTAGGCAGCGGCAAGACCACGCTGACCAAGGGAATCATCAGCGGCTTGGGCGCCGCCAAGGAAGAAGACGTCACCAGCCCCACATTCAATCTCGTCCACGAGTTTCGTACGCACATTCCCGCCGGCTCGGAGCGGAGCCCGCACCCGTGCAAGGTCTACCACGTCGACCTCTATCGCATAGAAAGCTTTCATGACCTTGAATCCCTCGGCCTGGAAGACGCCCTGTCCGAAAAGGCCATCGTGATTATCGAGTGGCCCGAGCGGTTCACGTTCCGCACGGATTGGCCCACCGTCGAAATCCGCCTCGATCACGCGGGCGGGGATTCCCGCCGAATCGTCATCTCAGGTTTAATTGCGGAGAGCGAGTTAGCATAAAAAACCGCACGCTTAAAGACCAAACCGTGCAGCACTCCGAGTTTAGACTCATTCAAAGCCTGGGTTACCCTCCCGCCTAACTTTCAAAATCACCCCACGTCTGGCCACCCATTGAAATGTCCGATCTGCTGTTAACCGGTTGGCTTCGCCGCCTTGTTCGTGCTTTACCCCCTTGTTAACCTGAGAATGAACCTAGCGCGGCCCCCTATGCCTGAACGCACGTCCATGCTCTCCACCGCTACGCCCGCGCGAGTCAACCTGAGGCCCTACGCGGCGGAGCTTCCCCTCGGCACTCTGGCCGTTGGGGTGGACAACATCCATCATGATGTTTTCCTGAGCCTCACATTTGTGGAGACGACCGAAGCGTACCTTCTGGAATTCATCCGGCAAACCGCCAGTCTCCCCTTTCTTGCCCAGACCGACCGTTTGCAGCCAAACCGGCGCCAACCCGCGCGCCGCGAGGCCGAGCGGAAGGCCGCTCGCTCTCCCGAGGCTCCTTCCTGGAAACGCCAGCTTTCCGATCTATTGCACGGCGGGCTTCAGAAGGCCAAGTACGAGAAGAATATCGAGATCGATCTTCTCCTTCGCGTGACTTTGTTGAAATACCTGACGCAGGAGATCGGCACGCAGTTCGCGAACCTCCTGCTGGAAGCCAAGGAGTGGATCCGGGGACGCGGCACGCATTTCGATCACACCGAGCATGCCCACGTGATCAAGGCGCGCATCGCAGAATTGCAGGCGGACCGCCGCAATTTGTTCCGAAATGTGGGCCAGCATGTGTTTCAGGCGATTCAGGAGATCGAGGAGAACGGGCTTGCCAGGTCCCGGAAGGCGCTGTTCGGCGACGAGGGCTCGACGACCACTTACGACATTTTGAACAACCGCCTGGCCTTCGTCGAAGGCGGCAAGGACGACGTGCTCTTTCTCGAGCAATACATCCTGCTCGGAAATTATTTGCGCGATCAGGACCGCTTCGAGACGTTCGACGCTGTCCTGCTCGATTTCCTGCGCGAATCCGTCCTGGCCGGGGACCAGGGGAATGACCTCAACGATTCCTGGCGCGAGCACCAGAAACTTGTGGACGGCGCGGTGGCGCACCGGGCGGAAATCGCGCGCCTTGAAGAAGAACGCGCCGCCCTCGCGCGCAAGCTGGAGCGCTCCGAAAGCCTGATGGGGCGTGTGGGATTCGGGTCCGATCCGGCTACTCTTCGCGCGTCTATTTCGGATGTTGAGAAGCGCCTGCGCCATGCGCGGCACAAACTCGAGGAAGCAAATCCACGCATTGAAGCGTCCCGCGGCGAGGCGGATTACCTGGCCAAGCAGTATCAGGAGCGCCTGGGCGATTATTTGAACCAGCCCGAAAACGCGCGCCGCCTGTTCGACCCGTCCGCGCCGGGCGAGCCGCGCGGAAACGCGGCCGAAATGCGCGGGCGATTGCTCGAGGAGTTGATCGTCCGGCTCGAGCAGCGTGATTTGCTCGTGCACATTCTGGCCAGCTACCAGCTGCGGAACATCTGCCACGACTACTGCCCGCCGATCCACTTGCAGCAATTGAAAAAAGCCCTCGTGTCGCGCGAGGAATTCAAGCGCGTCGAGGATATCCTGAAGCAGTTCCCCGCGCGGCAGTACTCCACGCAGCGCATCGACGAACTCTCCAAGAAAATCCGCAAAACGCCGCGCGATGAAGTGCGCGCCGTGGTCCTTCGCTTCGCCGAAGACTTCATGCGTCTGCGCCGCGACGCGCGCAATTTTGAGCGCCTCAGCGCGGCGATGGAGCGCGTCCATCTGGTGCGCAACGAGCGCACGCGCGAGCTTTCCGAAATGAACCGCAGCCTGTACGAGTTTCTGCTAACCGAGGAAGCTCGCCCGGCCGAAGACCGCGTGGTCTCCCACACCATCATCAAAGCCGACGTGCGCGGCTCGACCAAGATCACGCAAGAACTCCTCGCGCGCGGGCTCAATCCCGCGTCGCTCTTCAGCTTGAATTTTTACGAGCCGGTGAAGCGCATCCTCGAACGCTACGGCGCCGCGAAAGTCTTCATCGAGGGCGACGCGCTGGTGCTGGCGATTTACGAAACCGAATCCAACCGCGTCCAGCAACGCGCCGTATCGAAAGCCTGCGCGCTGGCGCGCCAAATTCTGGCCGTTTCGTCCGCGTACAATGAGCGGCCGGATTCGGCCGACTTGCCCCGGCTGGAGCTGGGCGTCGGCATCGCGTATCAGGGATCTCCGCCGACGTACTGGATGGACACCGATTCGCGGATCATGATTTCGCGCGCGCTGAATCTTTCGGACCGGCTGTCGAGCTGTTCCAAGGCCGCCAAGCGCATGCTGTCCGAGAATCCGTCGCAATTTCGCCTGTTCCTCTTTCAAACCATGACGGAGGGCGTGGCCGAGGACGAGGCCGACGAATTCCTGATTCGCTTCAACCTGAACGGCGTGGAACTGAACGATGAAGGTTTCCAGAAACTGCAGGAAGAAATCTCGCTGACGCCGCTGGAAGCGGAATGCGCCATGCCCTGGGGCAAGGAACGCGTCGAGTTCTTCTACGGAGAAACGCCGGTAGGCGAGGGTCTCGAGCCCGTCCTGATCCGCCGAGGATTCGTCCGCCAGATGCTGCCGGGAGGAAAGATTGGAGAAGCCGGCACACGCCCCTATTACGAAGTCTGCGTCAACCCCAAGGTCATGGAACTCGTCGAACATCTCGCGGCAACGGCCGCCGCTCTGCGCGAATGAAATGGTAGGATGATGCGCGGGGCCCGAGCCGCCGGGTCCGAGCCATCCATGAGCAGAAGCAAAACCAAGCCCAAAAAGTTCACCGCCGGCAGGGAAGCGAGGCGCCGCGCGCGCGAACTGGCAGGGCCTCCTCCAGCCGCGCGAGTGATCCCCGACAAGCGCCTGAAGCCGCCCAAGCACAAGAAAAAATTGGTGGAGGGCGACCAGTAGCACAGCCACTCCTGGCTGTGTGGTTTTCGCGATTGACGATGCGGCACGGATGAATAGAAGTAGAGAAACCCACACAGCCAAGAGTGGCTGTGCTACTAGTGAATGTGCCGCGTCTTTTTCTGCATGTAATCCATCAGTAGGTATTGGCCGAGGGTGTAGGGCGTCGTAAAGTAGGCTTTGCCGCGGCACAGCTCCGTCACTTTTTGAACGAAATGGACGAGGCTGTAATCGCTGGCCAGCATGAACGTGTTGATCAAAATTCCGGAACGGCGGCAGCGGCCCACTTCCTCGAGCGTCTGCGTGACCACCAGCGGATCGAGCCCGAACGCGTTCTTGTAGATGCGCCCGTCATCGAGCGTGAGCGCCGAAGGTTTTCCGTCCGTGATCATCACGATCTGCTTCATGTCTTTTTTCTGGCGCGACAGGATGCGCCGCGCGAGCCGCAGGCCTTCGCGCGTATTCGTGTAGTACGGGCCAACCTGCACGCGCGCCAGTTCGCCGAGCGGCATTTCCTCCGCGGAATCGTGGAACAGCACGAGGTGCAGCGAGTCCCCGGGATATTGCGTGCGGATCAGATGCGACAACGCCAGCGCCACTTTCTTGGCCGGCGTGAAGCGGTCTTCGCCGTAAAGAATCATGCTGTGGCTGCAGTCGAGCATCAGCACCGTGGCGCACGAACTCTGATATTCGGTTTGATGGACCATCAAATCCGGGTAATCGAGTTCAATCGGAACTTTCGAGCCCTCGCGGCGCACGGCGTTGAACAATGTCCCGCTGATGTCGAGATTCAGCGTGTCCCCGAACTCATAAGGGCGCGAGATGCCGCCCGATTCGACGCCCGTCGCCAGGTCTCGCGTGTCGTGGCGGCCGAAGCTGCTCTTGCCGAGCGATCCCATCAAATCCTTGAGCGTCTTGAATCCCAGGAAGTCGATGGTCTTGTCCGTGATTTCAAAACGCGCTTCGTTTTCCCGGTCGCGGTCGCGGCCCTGCCCGATCTGCCCGCGCGGCGTCTTGTCCGGAGGCGCCGTCACCTGTGGATTCCCCGTGACGTAGCCCTCTTGCATCAGCCGGTCGATCAACTGGTCGATCAGCTCTTTCATTTTGGCGTCCATCTGTTCGGGAGTGCCGTCCAGCAAATCTTTCAACTCCTGATTGGGAAGCAGATCGCCTTCCTCAAGCGCGCGCTGGATCGCCTGGCGCAAGGCTTCCATCGACTTTTCCGGGTCCATCTCGGACATGCCGTAAAATTGCGATTCAAAACCGCTCTGGAGGAAAAAGTCCGACAGGCGTTTGACGAGTTCCTGCAGGTCCACGCTGTCGGCCGGTTCGCCCGTATATTTCGTGTAGCGGATGAATTTCGTCATAAGCTGTCGCTCAAAAGCGATTGAAATCTGTTGACTGTTTGCCGAAAAACCCCGCCTCTGAAGAGGCGGGCTACAGCAAATCTCCGCTGCGCGCCCGATTGCTGTAGCCCGGGTCTTCAGACCCGGGGATCTTCTCAAGTGCTTGAGAAACCCGTTCCCGAAAACACGTTGATCCAAATCCGGTCATGCAACCGCTTCTAATTAAACTGCCGCCGCGGCGGGCGCGGCTGTTGCTCGCGCGGCTCCGGCGTTTTCGGGCGTTCCGCGTGAAAGCCGCGCTCTTCATTGCGGCTGATGCGCTTGTGCGCCCACAATCCTTCGAGAATGAATTCCGCCGCGGCCGCCATTCCGGCCGGGCCGCTGCGCCCGTCCGCGCCCAGGCGGTCGACAAGCTCCATCAGGCCCTGGATCTTCTTGAGGTGCGACAATGCCTCCGATGCCGGAGCGCTCTCGGGCACTTTCAATTCGCCGCCCAGTTCAAACCATTGCACGACCGGCTGAAGATTCGCGCCCTCCATGCGGTTCGTGAAAACCTTGCCCACCGCGCCGCGGATCAGCTCCCGCGCGATGTTTTCCGCGCCGCGCAATTCGCCTTCGTACTCGAGCTCCATTTTTCCGGTGATGGCCGGAAGGGCGGCATATACATCCGCGATGCGCGCCGAGGCGCGCGATTCGCGATTGCGCACGGCGCGCTGCTCCGCGCTGCTGACCACGCCTTCCAGGCACGCAATCGGCAGGCGCTGGCTCACGCCCGAACGCTTGTCGATGCGCTTGTCCTCGCGCGCCAGAAACGCGACCAGCTCGACAACTTCGCGCAAGTAGTCGGGGATGTCGACCGCAGTTCGCCCGCCATCGCGCGCCACCCACGCTTCCTGCGCCGTGATGGAAACGCCTTCCTCCACCGTGGCGGGATAGTGCGTGCGAATTTCAGAGCCGATGCGGTCCTTGAGCGGCGTAATAATTTTTCCGCGCGCCGTGTAATCGTCAGGATTCGCAGTGAAGACGAGCAACACGTCGAGCGGCATGCGTACCGGATAGCCCTTAATCTGAATGTCGCCTTCCTGCATGATGTTGAAGAGGCCAACCTGAATTTTCCCGGCGAGGTCCGGGAGTTCGTTCACGGCGAAGATGCCGCGATTGGCGCGCGGCAGCAGGCCGTAGTGAATCGTGAGCTCGTCGCCCAGGGCGCGGCCCGAGCGCGCCGCCTTGATCGGGTCCACGTCGCCGAGGATGTCCGCGATGGTCACGTCCGGCGTCGCCAATTTTTCGACGAAGCGCGCGTCGCGCGGCAGCCACGAGATGGGCGTGGCTTCACCTTTCTCCGCAATCAAATCGCGGCACGCCCGGCACAGCGGCGCGAGCGGATTGTCATGTATCTCACAACCGGTGATGTAAGGAATTTCCTTGTCCAGAAAGTCGATCAATCCGCGAAGAATGCGGCTCTTCGCCTGTCCTCGCAACCCGAGCAAAATAAAATTGTGCCGCGCCAGCAGCGCGTTGGCGATCTGCGGCAGAACCGTTTCTTCGTACCCGTGGATCCCCGGAAATAGCGGCTCGCCGGATTCGAGCTTCTGAAGAATGTTGGCGCGAAGCTCATCTTTGACGGTGCGGCGCGCCGTTCCAAGCGCATAGCCGGGAAGCTTCCGCAATTCGCCGAGCGTGGCAGGTTTCGTAGTCATCGAGGGCCCCTGATCGATTAGCTTCACCATTATATGCCACACGGAGGATTACTGCAGAATTCAGATCAAAAACCGGTCAAAGCAATAGGAGCGGGTATTTTTTATTGCCCGGAAAACGACCTCGTTGAAAAGTTGGACATTATTTGTCTGCCGGTTGCTCCGGCTGCGGTGGGACGCCCGATTCCTTGCATGCCGCGCGGGCTTTTTCGAGCTGATTGGGGGTGTATTTCTCTGGAATTTTGACGTACTTGATTCTGTCCTTCACGGCGATGCGCGTCAACTCATCCGCGCCGTCCTGCCCCACCCATTTCTTCTGCGATAGATCATAGTTCTGCGTTTCGATCACTTCAAGGGCGCTGACCCTGCTTTGCGAGACTGCGACGCCCCAAAACTTGGTATTCTTCTCGGTGTATTGCTTGAAGATCACGCACCCTGCATTCTGACCGGTTATTCCGAACACAACCGGATCCTCCTCCAATTTCGCCTTCTTATCGTTGGCCAGGGTCGGTGCAGCCAGCACAACTAGGAGCAAGCAAACACCAAATATTTTCACGGTCGCTTCCCTCCGGCGTATGATGTTGCCACGATAACCTAACTATACTCAATCTGATAGATAATTGCATCGCTAGTATGAGCGGGAAAATTCCAACACAAACTGGGCCTACAGCTTGGCGTGTCCATTGCCCGCCGCCTTCCCCCGAACGTGCTCCCTTTTTTGAAGTTGCGGATACCATTCGGCAAGGTGCGCGACGAGCCTGCCTTGGCGCACCGCTTCCGAGCGAATTTCCAGGAGGCCCTGGCGGATCGCTACATCGACCGGCAATTCCGAAGCCACGTGATAGGCGAGCGAAATCCCGCCCTCGGTTTCAAACCGCGGCGCGTCCTCACCGTAAAGAAGCTGGTGACACTGGTTGCAAAGCTCTTCGAGCCGCGCGGAGACGGTGGAATCGACTTCCGTGAAATCCTCCTCAAGATATTCAACGTCCGCTTCCAAATAGGGCTTTTCCTCGTGCGTGCGGACCCATCGAAACGCGCTTTGCCCGGCCGTCAGGATGTCGGACCGGCCGTCTTCGTATTCTTTCAGAATTTTCACGATCATCGCGGAACAGCCCGTCTGCGCGAGTTGTTCTTTGTCGGCGTAAACGATTCCGAATGGGGATTGCGTATCGATGCAATGGCGCGTCATTTGCCGGTAGCGCGGCTCGAATATATGCAGCGGCACAGCCTGGCCGGGGAAGAGGACGATGTCTAGCGGAAACAGCGGAATGCGCGCCGGATTCATGGATGTGTCCGGGCCATGATAGCAGAAGCCGCGCGGCGAATCTTCACGTGATTCCAGTAGGACAGCCACTCTTGGCTGTCCTCTTTCGCTCCGCTGAGGCTGTGCAGAACTGGCAAGGACAGCCAAGAGTGGCTGTCCTACAAAATCCCAACCATTATTTCTTGCCGAGGAAGAGCGTGTCGTAGAGCCAGCCCGCCACGATGCCGCCTGCCAGCGGGCCAATCCAGTACACACCGTGGTTGGTCCAGTGATTCGCGGCCAGCGCTGGGCCAAAGGCCCGCGCCGGATTGAGCGCCGCTCCGGTAAACGGTCCGCCGAACAGCGCGCCCATCGTGATGGATAGGCCGATGGCAAAGCCCGCGATCTTGTTGAACGCGCCCTTCTCATCGACGGCCGTCGCAAAGACCACAAAGACCAGGAAGAACGTCATGATCCCTTCAAAGATCATGCCGTTGGTGCGTGAGATGCCGCTCGCCAGGTCGGGCGTGCCCAGTTGCACCGGTCCCCAGACATCGACGGGCAAACGCCGCAGCAAATAGGCGGCCGCAACCGCGCCCGCAACTTGCGCGATCCAGTACGCCACAGTGTCAAACGTGGAAAACTTTCGAGTGACCCAAAATCCGATCGTAATCGCAGGGTTAAAGTGGCCGCCTGAGATGTGGCCGAGCGAACTCACCATGATGCCGATCGCCAAACCGTGTGCGAGCGCGATCCCCAGCAGGCCCAGGCCGATTTGTCCATTCGAGCTTGTGCGGAGAAACTGATCCGCGCAAATCGACCCCGCGCCAAAAAAGATCAGCGCAAACGTACCGATAAATTCAGCGGCGAGCTTCTGCGGTTTCGAGTACATAAAAACCTCTTCTGGCGGACCCGCTTGGGTCTGATCCGCCTTCTTTTTCCATTGGGGAAGCAGATTCTATGAGAAGTCAGTGGGCGAGTCAAAGAATCAAAATAGGGAATTAGAGGGTGCGTGGGAACTTGGTATTGGTTTATGTAGCGCCCGCCTTCAGGCGGGCATCTGCTTGATTCTACAATGCCCGCCTGAAGGCGGGCGCTACAAAACTAAAGCACAGGATTCGCGTTCTTCAGCGCGTGCCGGCGCCCAGCGGCACGCTGACCGGCGTCAGCCAGTTGTGGCGATCGGCTTTCGTCCCGTTGAGGATCGAGAAAAATTCTTCCTGCAGCTTCTTGGTGATCGGGCCGCGCGAACCCTTGCCGACCTTGATCCTGTCGATCGAACGCAGCGGGCTGATCTCCGCCGCGGTGCCAGTGAAAAAAACTTCGTCGGCGATGTACAGCATTTCGCGGGGAATCACCTGCTCGCGGACCTGGATTTTCATTTCCTCGCAAAGTGTGATGACCGAGCTCCGCGTGATGCCGGGCAGGACGCTATTTCCCACTGGCGGCGTGTACAGGACGCCGTCCATGGCGACGAAGATGTTTTCGCCCGAGCCTTCGCTGACGCATCCGTTCGTGTCCAGCGCGATGCCCTCGGAATAGCCGTTGGCATGAGCTTCCATGTGAATGAGCTGCGAATTCATGTAGTTCGCGGCGGCCTTGGCCATGCTCGGCAGCGTGTTGGGCGCCATGCGATTCCACGAGCTGACGCAGACGTCGACCCCTTGCTCGATCGCTTCCGGCCCGAGGTAGCGTCCCCATTCCCAGCAAGCGATGTACACTTCGATCGGGACGGCCAACCCGCCAACGCCGATATCGCCGTAGCCGCGCAGCGCGATCGGGCGGATGTAACACGAATTCATCTTGTTCACGCGCACGACTTCCGCGGCCGCGTTCGAGAGTTCTTCGGCGGTGTATGGCAGTTCCAGCCTGTAAATCTTCCCCGAATTGACCATGCGCTGCATGTGTTCGCGCACGCGGAAGATAGCGGGCCCGTTCTTGGTTTCGTAGCAGCGCAATCCTTCAAAGACCGCCGAGGCGTAGCTGACCACGTGGGAAAGGACGTGAATTTTCGCGTCATCCCAGTTAATCAGCTTTCCGTTGTGCCATATTTTTTCCGTCGGCTTCATCGGCATCGTCGTTCTCCACGCTGCATTTCCACGCAAGATTTGTGCTGCTCTGAAAGGAACAGGCAAAATTATAGCACAGCGGTCCGCATCGCCCGCGCGCCGCGAATGCCTTCCTTCCATGCCAGCAATGCCAATTTGGTTGGTGCGGTTTTCGTAGCACAGACTTCAGTCTGTGGGTTTCCAATTGATCTTGGCTGGCGCGGGCGATCCGGGTTAGCGAACGTACCCCCACAGACTGAAGTCTGTGCTACTAATGCTCGATGCGCTCCAGCGAATACGGTTCCCGGATCGATTGCATGTTCTTCACGGCGTGGCTGCGCAGATCGCCGTTGAAGTTTTCCCAGACGCCCAGCAGCAGGAATGGAACCACCGCGGCAGCGACCCAGAGTTTGGCCTGGCGAGGTGCTTTGGTTTCCGGTTCCCAGCGGAAGAGTTGGGCGGACACGATGAATGCAATCAGGGCGCATCCGACGAGAGAGGCCAGGTAGGATCCGAGACTGCTCAGGTTGGTGTGGTCGATCATGGCGCGTTGCAGGCCGCTGACCAGATAGGTGGCTGGCAGGAAGAGTGAAATTTTCTGCACCATCGCCGGCAGCATTGGGAAGGGAATCGTCGCTCCCGAAATAAAAAGAAAAACAAACCAGATGATCTGATTGATGATCTGCGTTTCCTGCATGGTATTGGTCACGCTGGCGACGATCAGCCCGAGGGAGGCAAACGTAACCGTTCCGATCGTCACCAAAATAAAGACGGAAACTACGTTGCCCAGCCCGGCCATGTGGAACACCGAACGCGAAATATAAAACTCGATCGCAATCGTTGGAAGAGTGAGAAAATAATTCGAGATCAGGCTTGAGGCGAGCATCGCGCTCGCCCCCACAGGCGTCACACGGAATCGCCGCAATATCCCTTGTTCGCGGAAAGTCACCAGTTGGACGCTCAGGCCCCAAAAGCTGCCCATGACGGTAAGGGCGAGCACCATGGACAAGAGATACGGCACGGCTTCGGGACCGAACCGCCTGAAAAGCCCGGCGTAGCCGAAGAGAAACGCCAGCGGCATGATCAGGCTGAAAAACAGAAACGCGCGATTGCGCATCGCGAGCCGCATGCGGCTCACCGTGAGCGACCAGGTATGGCCAAAGACGCGGCTCAATCGCGCAACCTTCTCCCGGTCAGCTCGAGGAAAATGTCTTCGAGCGACGGGGCGGAAATTTCCAGGCTGACCAGCTCGTTGTTCTGTTCTTCCAGATGCTTCACCAGGGCCACGATCGTGCGCGGCACGCGTGTCGAGTACAGCAGATAATCATCGGCTTCGGTGCGGCATTCGGTCACGCCTTCGAGGTTTCCCAGCGCGCCGTTGGTTTCGGGCTTGGCCATGCGCACTGTAATTCGCGTGACCGCGCCGGAGCGCTGCTTCAACTCGCGCGGCGTGCCCAGGGCGATGACTTTCCCGTGGTCCACAATCGCGACGCGGTCGCAGAGCTTTTCCGCTTCCTCGATGTAATGCGTCGTCAGCAGGATGGTTTTCTTTTCCTTTTTCAGTTCCTCGACAATGTCGTAGATTTCGCGTCGCACCTGCGGGTCGAGACCCGCCGTGGGCTCATCGAGGAAAACAACGCGAGGGTTGTTTACGAGCGCCATGGCCAGGGCCAGGCGCTGCTTCTGTCCGCCGGAAAGCTGGGAATAAAAAGCGTTGCGTTTTTCTTCGAGGCCGAACCGCGAGAGCAGTTCCTGCGTGCCGCGCCGTTGCGGATAGAAGCTGCCGAACAGATCGAGGGCTTCGTGCACGCGCATTTTGTCCGGCAGGGCAGTGGCCTGCAGCGCCGCGCCGATCACGTACTTGAACTCCGCCCCGCTCGACTGGGGATCGAGCCCGCAAACGCTCACGCTGCCGCTGTCGGGAGTGCGCAGCCCTTCGAGAATTTCGACCGTGCTCGTCTTCCCGGCCCCATTCGGCCCTAGCAGCCCGAAAACTTCTCCCTCGTTGACGGCAAAGCTCACCCCGCGCAGCGCTTCCACGTCGCCGTAACGCTTGGTCAGGTTCGTAACTTCAATCGTTGCCCCACTCAGCATGAGTCCTTATCTATAACACAATCCAATCGCGCGGCGCGAACCGCGACAGGATTCGGGAGTCGGCCAGTTTCCGAGAAGACGACTTCACAGGACTTGGCCGCAAATGTTGGACTTTACGAGAAATAGAGTGTTCTGGTTGCAGCGGCTTTAAGGTACTTCCACACCGACTTGAGCCTCCTGCTTGCCTCGTATTCTAAAAGCAAAATCGACCAAGCATGCCCCAACTATCGCAGGAAACAAGCCAACCGGCAGCAGAACCCACCGCCATGCCTCCAAGCCCTCAGGCAACTGCCGTAGCATTGACTGCCCGTGTGATTGCATTACCTCAACGACCATAAATGTTGTGCCAGCCAGAAGGACGAGTCCCACCGTCAGAGCAGCACAAAACCGAATCGCGCTTGCCAACCGATAATCTTTAGGCATCCTCGGGGCCAGAAACGCTCCGATCGAATACGAGGCTGCAGCATAAAAGTGCATGGTGACCATCATTTGGTCCCCACATCGAAGTTCGGCCTGACAGTTCGGTCCGAAATAATGCCACAGGCGAGATTGCCCGATACCTGATTGTAAAGTTGGAGGCACAGCGGTAGGAAAAAAGGTTGGCACTGCGGCTACTGCGTAACACAGAACTAAGAAAGGCAATACCCAAACCCAGAGCATCAGTTTACGGCGAAGATCGCGGCCTAACAGCCATCCCAAAAACAACGCGAAGCCGATTTGCAAGGGAAAGTATCCTGTTTGGTTCAGTATCCAATAGATTTCGCGTATTGGAATCGCCCTATCGAACAATCCCAAAAAAGCAGAAGTATAAAACACGAGAAACGCGACGGTTCCGACCACGCCCCATGTGCCGATAAATTGGTGGGCTACAAACCCCGCCAAGAGTCTTTTGCGCGATTGCTTAGTTGGAGATTCCTCCATTAGAGCTGTTCCTCACGCCAATTCTCTGCCAGCGTCGCTAAAAAGACTAGCGCTGAAATTGATAGATGCGTTTGATACTTATAGTGCGAACAGCCTAATTGACCGATAGGTCCGGTGAAACGGGATTCTCGGAATTTGGCCCACCACCACGGGATTCGCTTTATCGGTTCTTTTTCTCTACCGGCGATCCCGTTCGGCGTGATTTGCCGGGGTTCCACTCATAATCCCTGAAATTCAGGATTCGCTTTTCGGCCAGCTCCAACCCTTCCGATTCGAGCAGCTTCCGCTGCAGCGAGGCGTGCGGCTCGCGAATAAGCAACCTGCCGCCGGCGCCCACGACGCGCTGCCACGGCACACCATGCCCGCTAGGACACGCGGCCATAGCGCGTCCAGCGCTGCGCGCTCCGCCGGCGAGCCGCAGGGCTTTGGCGACCTGGCCGTAGGTCATGACGCGTCCGCGCGGAATTTTCTTCACCAGTTCGTATACGGGATTCCAAT
Organism: uncultured Acidobacteriota bacterium; assembly: GCA_963768275.1. Classification (GTDB taxonomy): domain Bacteria; phylum Acidobacteriota; class Terriglobia; order Acidiferrales; family UBA7541; genus Palsa-360. The sequence continues at coordinate 115,020 of CAVYHH010000023.1, read as the reverse complement.
TCATCGGATTTGTCCCACGAATAAGCAACGGCAAAGGTACTAGCTCGAACGGACTAGTGTCTTATACCTTTCGAACTATGGTCCGTTGCGGGTCACCGATGCACACTTACCATCGCCAAAGAGAAATTCCGCATCTAAGTAACTAGGAGCAGCCGAGATCGTCAAGACAAATCGAGTGGATGCCGATAGTGGAGATCGACAGACACTCAGACTTGCGCGATCCGCAGTTCGGAGAAGCAGCTGAGGGAGTTACTCATACGAGGCAACTTTCCGAACAATTCGACATCTAAATTGACAGCTGTAGTGGAAGTGTCTTACACTACAGGTTCGATGTCGGAGCAGGGAGCGATCCATGGCTTTTCTACGCCGCAAAGGAAACACGTTTTACCTGGTGCATAACGTCCGCGAGGGCGACCGGGTCAAGCAGTTGCACCTGGCCAAGCTCGGAGAGCGACCCCGCATTACCGACGACGTTGTGAGGCAAGTCACCCGTTCGTATCCCTTTGTGGACGTCAACTGGAATGAATTGCGCGAGCAGGTCAACAACCGTATAGAGCTGTTCGATCCCAAGTCCAACCAGATTCAGAAGCTCGTTTCCACTTTGCGCACTCTCAATCTCGATCTGGCAGATCTGTTTCCCCCATTGCTGGACGTTTCGCACGCTCCGGAAGCGGGACAGGAAATCATCACGCAGCTCCGTCTGCTGCACTCCACTGTAGGAGTCAAACTCGACCAGTTTGATCGTGCCCCGCATCGGGGCGTGTTAGCAGACCGGAAGTTCCGGTAGGAGAATGGTCATGAGCACAAACCGCCCTGCACAACAACCACTGGACCCCACGCTGAGAAGCGTGGAGTCACAGGAATTCCAAGCCGCCCTGAAAAGCAAGGTCGTCGGGCAGGAAGAGGGAGTCCGCGCGCTGGTGGACCTGTACCAGGTCTTCTGCGCGGGGATGAGCTCGACCGGACGCCCGGTGGGCAACTTGCTGTTCCTGGGGCCGACCGGCTCGGGGAAAACGCGCATCGTGGAAGCGGCGGCGGAGATCCTGTTCGGAGACCCGCGCGCGGTGATCAAGGTGGACTGCGCGGAGTTCCAGCACTCGCACGAAATCGCCAAGCTGATCGGTTCGCCTCCGGGATACCTGGGACACCGGGAGACGCATCCGCTCATCACTCAGGAAGCGCTGGCGCAGTATCACAAGGAAGATTTGAAGCTGAGTTTTCTGCTGTTCGATGAGATCGAGAAAGCGTCAGACGCTCTTTGGCAATTGCTGCTGGGCATTCTGGATAAGGCGACGCTGACGCTGGGAGACAACCGGCGCGTGGACCTGTCGCAGACGATGATTTTCCTGACGTCGAACCTGGGCGGCGGAGAGATCACCGAGTTGATGACGGGCGGCATGGGCTTTGTGCAGCCGAAGGACAAGACGGAAGACCGGCTGGACCACAAGGTGGAACGGACGGCGCAGGAAGCGGCGAAGAAGAAGTTCTCGCCGGAGTTCATGAATCGCTTGGACAAAGTCGTAGTGTTCCATCCTCTGCGTCACGAACAGCTCGAACAGATTCTGGAGATAGAGTTGGGGATGGTGCAGCAGCGGGTGCTGGACACGGGGCGCGGGCAGTTTTTGTTCCGCGTGACGAGTGCGGCGAGGAGATTTCTGCTGCAGGAAGGCACGGACATCAAGTACGGCGCGCGTCACCTGAAGCGGGCGATCGAGAAGTACGTCGTGTATCCGCTGGCGAACCTCTTGGCCACCGAGCAGATTCGTTTCGGAGACATGCTCGTCGTCGATTGGGACGGCAAGTCCGCTCACCTTACGTTCCAAAAGGAAGGCGAAGGCGCGGTGGTCCCCACGCCGGCCAAAGCGGCTCGCGGCGCAGCCGCTCAGATGGCGAAGGCAACAGGCGGAAAAGTGATCGAAGCACCCGCACAAGTGATCGTGCGTGAAGCCAAAGCGCCAGCGGCTTTGCCGACGGGAGCGCCTCCTCCAGTGGCCTCCGGCCGCAAGAAGGTCGATCCGCAGTAGTCACTTCGATTTTCTCAAAACGAAACCCCCGAGGGCGGCCCAGAAATATCGGCCGCCCTTTTCTTTTGCGTTCAAGTGGCGCAGGCTTCAGCCTGTGGGGTTTGGTCCTTGCGAGGCCGAACCCCGACAGGCTGAAGCCTGCGCCACCAAACGGATGTTTACGACTTGTTACACTATCTGAATTTTCGAATTCCGATGGCGAAGCGAATGCAATAAGATTATAGTCACGTGGTGAAGTCCGGTCCTTACAGATCAAGCACGGAAACCGTTGCAGAGTGATTTCAGGCATCCTGGTCGCGGGACGAAGCGTGTACTCCCAGCCATTGAAATCTGCCGGATTTCTCACGTGTCAGCGTGAGGCGTTGGCCCATAGCTTCGCTGGCGAGCGTACGGAGACCTGCATGAGCCCAGCTCAAACCGCAGTTACTCGCCCGGTGATGGTTCGGCGCAAGAATCTCCGCCCGTGCCTGCGAGCGTGGTGGTTCCATCTCGCAGCAATATTCTTTCTGACGCCGCTGTACGCCTCCGCCCAAGTCTCCATCACGATCAGCCCGTCCGCGGTCAATCTAACCCCAAACGGAACCCAACAATTTACAGCGACCGTCACGGGCGCAGCAGACACGACCGTAACCTGGACGATCCAGGAGGGGGCGTTGGGAGGTACGCTCAGCAATTCAGGGCTGTATACTGCCCCGGCGGCACTTGGCCTTTACCACGTTGTTGCCACCAGCAACGCGGATAACACGCAGAGCGCCACGGCTACCATTGCGCTGCCCGGATTTGTGACCTGGGGCCTCAACACGCCACGTGAATTTGCCGACGCGACGCTTTTGCCAAACGGGAAGATCCTTTTCACTGGCGGCGTCGGCTCAAGCTGCACCTCGGCCAGCGCCGAGGTCTATGATCCGTCCATCGACAGGTCCACGAATACGACAGGGATGCTCGTCGCCCGGTGCGTGCACACAGCTACGCTTCTCCCGAACGGCCAGGTGCTGCTGGCCGGCGGCCAGACAAATGGCGGCGAAACAGCCACAGCGGAGTTGTTCGATCCTGCGGCCAATACGTTCACCGCCACGGGAAGCATGACTTCTCCTCGCGGGCAGCAAACGGCGACGCTGCTTTCCAACGGAAAGGTTCTCATCACAGGCGGGGTAAATTGCCCCACCACGTGCACTGTCAACAACACGGCAGAACTCTATGATCCCAGCTCGGGAACTTTTGCGCCTACCGGCAGCATGTCCGTTGCGCGAAGCGGACACACGGCGACGCTGCTCTCAACCGGAAACGTACTAATCGGCGGCGGGGGAGATTGCACATCGAGTTGCGTGAATTACAATTCCGCGGAAATCTACAATCCCACGACGGGCGTATTCTCGCCGACCGGCACCATGCTCGTTTCGGGGCAAGGCCAGACTGCCGTCCTTCTGCCAAGCGGAAAGGTCCTTTTTGTCGGAGGATACGTAGGGGGTGAACCCTCCACGACGGCGGAGATCTACGATCCAACACTGGGAGCGTTTTCGCAAACGGGCAACTTGAATATTGCGCGCGCCTCGGTCACCGCTACATTGCTGACCCACGGCACGGTTCTAATCGCAGGGGGAATCTCCACTATTAACTACCCGACCGCTGCCGAGATTTATGACCCGACGGCCGGGACATTCGCGTTGACTGGTTACTTGCACGAGCCAAGGATTTACACCACGGCGACGCTGCTATCGAATGGCACGGTCGTGATTGCTGGTGGGGGGAGTATCGCAGTCTCTGACGAGCACTGAATTTTACGATCCCGCGACGGGGCTCTTCAGTTCGCATGACATCTTCATGAATATCGACCGGACCAACCAAGCTGCAACGCAGTTGGTGGATGGAAGAATTCTCATCACAGGTGGAGTGGGTCAGGTTGGCAATGAATCCCTTACGCCAACCGCGGAAATTTTCGATCCGGCGACTGGCCAATTTACACTCACGGGTTCCATGAGCACGGGACGCCAGTTTCATACCTCCACTCTATTGCCCAATGGGCAGGTCCTGATTGTTGGCGGCCTGGGCTTGAGTCTTTCCTCCATCATTCCTACCGCGGAGGTGTACGATCCCGTTAAAGGTACCTTCAGTTCCACAGGCAGTCCGGCCGTGCCACGCGGCGGCCACACGGCGACGCTACTTCCCAATGGCAAGGTTCTGATTGCCGGCGGCGAGATCTTCACGACCGATAATCCTGCCACTGCGACCGCCGAGCTTTACGATCCATCCTCGGGCGCATTCAGTCCCACGGGAAATATGACCGTCCAACGGTATGGGCATACGGCAACACTGCTGAACAGTGGACAAGTCTTGATCGCGGGCGGAGTGCCGAGTACGCAAAACGCGAATCCCATCGTTGAAGCCGCCGCAGAACTTTACGATCCGAGTACGGGGTCCTTCACACCGATCGGAACGGCGCAGATCGATGGACCGCCTTTTTTTGCACCAAATTGTCAGTGTCAAATTTCCTCGTTTGACTCGATTCTGTTGCCAAGCGGCCAGGTCCTTGTCGGATTGGCATACATATACGACCCAACGTTGAATACCTTCTCGCTGTTGCCGAATACCGGAATCTCCGATTTCTATAGATTCTCATCGCTGCCCGATGGACAGGTTTTGGCCACGGACGGCTCGTTCATGGTATTTGACCCTGTCAGCCAGCATTACTCGCTCTCAGTCCCCTTGCCAATCAACCGGCAAAGCCCCGCGGCAAATCTCCTCTCGACGGGGCAAGTCTTGGTCGCCGGCGGGGCGGCCGTACGCCAGGCAGACTTGTATCAACCGCCGTTAGCGGTTTCTGCGCCCGTTGTGACAGGCGTCGCGCCAAACCCTGTGACGGGATTTAGCGCCGTTCCAATCACGGTGCAGGGTGCGAATTTCACTTCGTCCTCCGTGGTCATGGATGATTTCGCACCGTTGCAGACGACATTTGTTTCGGGTACGCAGCTAACCGCCGTTTTCCCGTTGCCGAGCTTGCTCCTTCCCGGGACCCATACAATGGAAGTGTCAAACATCGAAGACCCGAGGATCGCATCGTTCAACCTGCTGGTTGTCAATCCTTCACTGACAAGTTCCGTCGGCAACAGCGGCATACTTGAATTTCCGAGCGTAAACGTCGGGTCGTCGTCCCCAAGCTTCAACGTAACTTATACCAACCAAGGAAACGCGCCGTTGAAAATCGACTCCGTGGTTCTCACGGGGCCCGATAGCGCCGATTTCACAATCCCGGTTGGGGGCGGTTCCTGCCCGCTGCAGGGCGTGACTCTTGCCCAGGCAGGAACGTGCTTGGAGGCCATCATATTTATCCCACCCTCTGCGGGAACATTTACTGCAACTCTGACGGTCAACTACGAGACTCCCAGTAGCCCCTGGGTCATCACACTTTCGGGAACGGGCGTCGGCGTGCCAGCTGCTACAATCGCCCCGCTCAGCTTAACGTTTGGCAATCAAGCCATCGGGACATCGAGCGCGCCGCAGTCCTTCACCATCACAAATACCGGCACCGGCGCCTTGGCAATCTCCAACATACAAGTTACTTCCGGATTCAGCGAGACCAACAATTGCCCCTCCAGCCTGGCGCTCGGCGCCATGTGTTCCGTCAACGTCACGTTTGCGCCTACCCTTGCTGGGGCTAACGGAGGAACCGCCAACGTAGCCACCAATGACGGCCAGTCCCATGTAGTTCAGCTGACAGGCACAGGATTCGGTGTGCCGGCCGCAGCCATCGCTCCGCTCAGTTTGACTTTTGGCAGCCAAACGATAGGAACCGCGAGCTCCGCTCAACCGGTGATCATCGCGAGCACCGGAACTGCGAGCCTGGCGATTGCCAGCATAGTTTTGAGCGACACGGCGGACTTTCAGATGGCGAGCAACTGCCCCTTAAGCCTTGCGCCCAACACCAATTGCTCTCTCGGGATTACCTTCGCGCCGTCCAATGTGGGAAGCATTTCAGGAACCGTCACCGTCACGGCCAGCGATGGCGGCTCGCCGCATACGATTCAGCTCAGTGGCACCGGCACAGGTTTTGCGCTCTCGCCCGCTGCTGGCTCTTCTGCCAGCGCCACGGTGCCCGCCGGACAGACGGCGGCATTTCGATTAAGCCTTGCGCCAGAAGCATTCTCCGGATCGGTGACGTTGACCTGCTCTCCCGTGACCGCCATACCGAAAGCGACTTGCTCGGTATCACCGAATCCTGCCATGCTGAGCGGAACGGTGGCTACGGTCGTCACCGTATCCGTATCAACGGCGGCCCACAGTGGGGCCGCGTTCCGGCCCGACAAGCGCAAAATTCTTGATCTCGGCGTATTGCAATTCCTGGCCGCGCATTGGCTTTTCTACTTGCTCTTGGCGTCGGCGATGTGTGTGATTGCAAATAAAGTGCGTCGAATTCCATTGGCTCTCGCGACGGTGATCCTGCTCGTGACGTTGGTTACAGGATGCAACGCTTCCAATAACTCGCCTGGCGGAGGGGGCTCGACAGGAACACCGGCAGGGACCTATCAACTGGTGGTCAGCGCGACATCGTCTGGAGCCACGCGGACGATCATGTTGACTCTCACCGTGCAATAGCCAAACGCATTGTTCGCAGTAATTTTGGTCGGTGGCGCTCGGCCCTTGAATATATTTTCGTTTCAAAACGATCGCTGGTGTCCCACGGTGAAACACCCGGATTGGGCACCGGACATTTCATCTTGCCCAAATGACCCGCCGAAAGATCGTAACCTTCCCATACTCAGTAAGTTACGGAATGCGTAGGTTCCCAGGGGATTTGGTCCCCGGGTTGCGAGATTCCTCCTTGTGTAGAGCGCAAGATGAGTTGCGCTCGGCAAGCATTGGGGGACCCATGAGGCCTGAGAGAGCAAAACTTGATCCGAACCGCCACAGTTTTGAGTCGCAGGAATTTGAATCGGCGATGCGGCGGCGCATTGTCGGGCAGGAAGACGGCATTCGCGCCGTTGCCGACTTGTATCAGGTCTTTCGCGCGGGGATGAGCTCGGCGGGGCGCCCGGTGGGAAACTTGCTGTTCCTGGGGCCGACCGGCTCGGGGAAAACGCGGATCGTGGAAGCGGCGGCGGAGATTCTGTTCGGAGACCCACGCGCGCTGATCAAGGTGGATTGCGCGGAGTTCCAGCACTCGCACGAAATCGCCAAGCTGATTGGATCGCCTCCGGGATACCTGGGACATCGCGAGACGCATCCGCTGATCACGCAGGAAGAATTGGCGAAGCATCACACCGAAAAACTACAACTGAGTTTTTTGCTGTTCGATGAGATCGAAAAGGCGTCGGACTCCCTGTGGCAATTATTGCTGGGCATACTGGATAAAGCGACGCTGACGCTGGGAGACAACCGGCGCGTGGACCTGTCGCAGACCATGATTTTCCTGACCTCGAACCTGGGCGGCGGAGAGATTACGGAGTTGATGACGGGCGGCATGGGCTTCGTGCAGCCGAAGGACAAGACGGAAGACCGGCTGGACCACAAGGTGGAGCGGACGGCGCAGGAAGCGGCGAAGAAGAAGTTCTCGCCGGAGTTCATGAACCGATTGGATAAAGTGGTGGTGTTTCATCCGCTGCGGCAGGAGCAGCTCGAGCAGATACTGGAAATTGAGCTGGGGATGGTGCAGCAGCGAGTGCTGGACACGGGGCGCGGGCAGTTCTTGTTCCGGGTGACGAGTGCGGCAAGGAGGTTTCTGCTGCAGGAAGGCACGGACATGAAGTATGGCGCGCGGCACTTGAAGCGGGCCATCGAGAAGTTCGTGGTCTATCCTCTGGCGAGCCTGCTGGCCACCGAGCAGATTTGGTTCGGAGACATACTGGTCATCGATTGGGACGAAGAGGATGAGTGCATCTCATTTCAACGCGAAGGCCGGGGCGCCGTTATTCCCGCGCCGCCGCGGCGTCGCTCGCGCACTGCCGCCGTGAGAACCGTCGCCGGCGCCTCGGGAGCGGATAAGACCAGGGTAGCTGAGCCGGAATTAGAGCCGGTCCTGAGCAGGTAGGTTGAGTAGCACAGCCACTCTTGGCTGTGTGGTTTTTCCAGCACTTGACAAAGGCACACAGCCAAGAGTGGCTGTGCTACCTATGCCTGCGAGGAATGTGCTTTCGGCTTCCAGCGCAGCACAGGCTTGCGCGCGGCGCCGACTTCGTCGAGCCGGCCAACCTTGGTGGAATGCGGCGCGGTCTTCACGATCTCGGGAGTGGTGGCGGCTTCCTCGGCAATCGAGCGCATCGCATCCACGAACAGATCGCACTCCTGCTTCGATTCCGATTCGGTGGGCTCGATCATCATGGCGCCCGGCACGATGAGCGGAAACGCCGTCGTGTACGGATGGAAGCCGTAGTCGATCAAGCGCTTGGCGATGTCCATCGTGTTCACGCCATTCTTTTTCTGCCGCGCGTCGCTGAAAACCACTTCGTGCATCGAGGGCAGATTGAACGGCAAGTCATACACGTCTTCGAGCTTCTTGCGAATGTAATTCGCGTTGAGGACCGCGTCTTCCGTGGCCTGGCGGATGCCCGGGCCGTAGGCCAGCGTGTAGGCGAGCGCGCGCACCAGCACTCCGAAATTTCCGCCGAACGCGCGCACCCTGCCAATCGATTTCAGTTTGTGATTATCGAGAGCTAAATTCCCGTGTTTTTCCACTAAAACGGGAATCGGCAGATACGGTTCGAGAATTTTCTTGACCATCACCGGGCCCGCGCCCGGACCGCCGCCGCCGTGCGGCGTGGAAAACGTCTTGTGCAGATTGAGGTGCATCACGTCCACGCCAAAATCTCCGGGGCGCGCGACGCCTGCCAGCGCGTTCATATTCGCGCCGTCCATGTAGAGCAGAGCGCCGTGTTCGTGCAGGATTTTGGCGGCCTCGGCGATATTTTGCTCGAACACGCCGAGCGTCGAAGGATTCGTGACCATCATGGCGGCCACGTCGCCATTCACAATTTCCTTCAGGCGCGCGACGTCAATCTGGCCGCGCTCATCCGAGCGCACATTTTCGACATCGTATCCGGCGATCACCGCGGTCGCGGGATTGGTGCCGTGCGCGGAGTCGGGAATCAAAACTTTTTTGCGCGGATGTCCCTGCGTGTCTTCGAGGTATGCGCGAATAAGCAGCAGGCCGGTGAGCTCGCCTTGCGCTCCCGCCGCCGGCTCCAGCGTCCCGGTATCCATGCCGGTAATTTCGACCAGGCAGTTTTGAAGCAGTTGCAGAATTTTCAAGCAGCCTTGCGAGAGTTCCTGCGGCTGGTAGGGATGCTCGGTGGCGATGCCGTCCAGCCGCGCGACGAATTCATTCACCCGCGGATTGTATTTCATCGTGCAGGATCCGAGCGGATACATGCCGAGATCGATCGCGTAGTTCCACGTCGAGAGCCGCGTGAAGTGGCGGATCACTTCGATTTCGCTGACTTCAGGGAAACCTTCGACGGCCTCGCGAACGTAGTCCGCGCCCAGCTCCGCGCGCGCATCCACGGCGGGCACGTCGAGGGGAGGCAGCTCGAACCCGCGCTTGCCGGGTGCGGACTCCTCGAAGATCAACCCTTCATTCCTGTTGACTTGGCGTCCCGCGATTTTGATGCGATTGTTCAATGCCATCTCTTCCTTTTCCATGCAGTGTAGCGCCCGCCTTCAGGCGGGCACTTACACCCAGCGAAGATGCCCGCCTAAAGGCGGGCGCTACATCAAATCGGCTTCGACAAAATATCCCGGATCGCTTCGGCCATGCGTTCGATTTCCGAGCGCGAAACCGTTTCCGTGACGCAGAACAGGCCGCGCTTCGTCAGGTCCGCGAAGTAACTTCCGACGGGCAGCGGCCCGATAATTTTGTGCCGCAACAATTCCGCGTTCACCAGCTTCACGGAGCGGGGAAACTCGACCACGAATTCGTTGAAAAACGGGCCGGAAAACGCCCGGCGCACGCCGCGAATTTTTTCCAGCTCTTCGAGCGCGAATCGCGCCTTGGCCAGATTCTGGTCCGCAAGTTCCTTCAAGCCTTCTTTGCCGAGCAGGCAAAGGTGAATGTTCACGGCCAGGGCGCATAGCGCCTGGTTGGTGCAGATATTCGACGTGGCCTTCTCGCGTCGAATGTGCTGTTCGCGCGTGGCGAGCGTGAGCACGTAGCCGCGCTTCCCATGGCTGTCCACTGTTTCGCCCGCGAGGCGTCCGGGCATCTGCCGCACAAATTTCTCGCGCGTGGCAATCACTCCAGCATACGGTCCGCCATAGCTTTGCGGCAGGCCGAAGCTCTGCCCCTCCATCGCGACGATGTCCGCCTCGACGGGAGGCCGCACGGCGCCGAGCGACACGCCTTCGGTGATGGCGACGACGAGCAGCGCGCCTTTCGCGTGCGCGAGAGACGCGAGACGCGGCGCCTGTTCGAGGATGCCGAAAAAATTGGGCGACTGCACAACTACCGCGGCGGTTTCGCTAGTGATCGCGCCTTCCAGGCGATTCGCATCCACCTGGCCCGCGCTGGTAAATCCGATCTCGTCGATGCGCAGGCCGAGATTGCGCGTGTACGTCTCCAGCACCTGGCGATATTCCGGATGCAGCGACCGCGCCACGACGACGCGATGCCGCCCCGTCAGCCGCTCGGCCATGAGCACGGCCTCGGTGGTCGCCGTCGAGCCGTCCCACATGGATGCGTTCGCGACTTCCATCCCGGTGAGCTGGCACATCAGCGTTTGAAACTCGAAGATCGCCTGCAGCGTGCCCTGGCTGATTTCTGCCTGATACGGCGTGTAGGAAGTGAGAAATTCGCCGCGCTGGATCAGCGAATCCGTGACCACGGAGCGCAAATGGTTGTAAACGCCCGCGCCGAGAAAGCTCGTATACCCGCAGGAATTTTCCGCCGCGCGCGCGCGAAAATATTCGATGATTTCCTGCTCGGACATCGGGGCGGGAAGCTTCAGCGGATCTTTCAGCCGGAATGCTTCCGGGATCGACGCGAACAGGTTTTCGATGGACCGCGCGCCGATGGCATCGAGCATTTCCCGGCGCTCGGCTGTGCTCTTGGGAAGATAGCGCATCAGGCCGAGGCTTCCTTTTCGGAGATGAACGCCTGGTAGGCGGCGGCGTCCATCAGCCCGGAAACTTCGGCAGGATTGGCGAGCTTGATTTTGATGAGCCACCCGGCGCCGTGCGGATCGGAGTTGAGTGTTTCGGGAGCGCCGGAAAGCGCGGCGTTGCCTTCGGTCACCTCACCGGACACGGGCGCAAAAATTTCGCTGACTGCCTTGACCGATTCCACGGTGCCGAACACCTGCCCGGCCGTGATCTTCGCGCCAACGGCGGGCATTTCCACGAAAACGACGTCGCCCAGTTCATGCTGCGCATAATCGGTGATCCCGATCGTGCCTGTGTTGCCGGAGACTTTGATCCACTCGTGTTCCTTGGTGTAGCGGTAGTCGCTTGGGTACATTACGGCTCCTCAGTAGGACAGCCACTCTTGGCTGTCCGGGTTTTGCAATTCGACGTAGCACCGGACAGGCCCGTCGCGTCGGAGTTGTCGCTTTCACTTTCAGCATGCCAAAAGCGGACAGCCAAGAGTGGCTGTCCTACGAAATTCTACTTCGTTCGCTTGTAAAACGGCATCGGAACGATTCGCGCGGGTGCCTGATTCGCCCGGATCCCGATGCTGATTTCCGTTCCAGGCGCTTTCGATGCCGTTGGAACATAGGCCATGCCAATATTCTTTTTCAGAAAGGGCGCGGGTGAGCCGCTCGTCACGCGGCCGGCCGGATTGCCGCCGATCGAAACCACGCAGGCGTCGCGCGCGATAAGACGATCCTGCATCTCGAATCCCACGAGAGCGCGGTCGATTCCTTTTTCTTTTTGCCGGACGAGAGCATCGCGCCCGAGGAATTCTCCCTTGGCCGGCTTGCAGATCCAGCCTAGGCCCGCCTCCCAAGGCGTCGTTGTATCGTCAATTTCGTGGCCGTACAGGCACATGGACGCTTCAAGGCGCAGCGTGTTTCGCGCGCCCAGACCGCACGGCAGCAACCCTTGTCCGAAGCCAGCGTCGAGAAGCTTGCGTCCACAGCTTCTCGGAATGTTCCGGCGCGAAATAAATCTCAAAGCCGTCTTCTCCCGTGTAACCGGTGCGCGCGATCAGGCAGTCCACGCCATCCACTTTTCCGAATGCAAAATAATAGTAGCGGATCGATTCGAGCGGCACGGCAGTGAAACGTTGCAGGATACCCAGCGCCTTCGGCCCCTGGATCGCGAGCTGCGAATAGCGCTCGCCCGCATTTTCGATTTGCGCGCCCGTGCGATTGTGCGTGCGAATATGCTCGAAGTCCTGATCCTGATTGCCCGCGTTGACGCACAGAAAATAATGCGTATCGGAAATCTTGTGCACGAGCAGAGTCATCGACAAACGTGCCCTTGCTCGGTCATCAGCCCGGAGTAATGCGCCTGCCCCACGACAAGTTTGGACGCGTCGTTGCAAGTGACGTGCTGGACAAGCTCAAGCGCGTGCGCCCCGCGAACCTCAATTTCGCCCATATGGCTGACGTCAAACAGTCCCGCCGCCGTGCGCGTCGCCATGTGTTCGGCCACGATGCCCGAATACTCGACAGGCATGTCCCACCCGCCAAAATTGACCATTTTGGCTTTGAGGCGGCGGTGAACGCCGTTCAACGCGGTCTTGCGAAGTTGTGTCGTAGTCGGAGATGTCACTCGAAATTCTCAGCAGCCGCAGAGCAAAATCGAAACTAACACGCGGCTTTGAAACGTGTCAAGAAAGGGGCGCAGAACCCGGCAAGGTGCGCCGGAGTTGCGTAGCACAGCACTTGCGGCTTGTTCTGGCGCGGCGGGCTGGCCTATAGTGTTTTCTAGAGGGCTTTGCGGCTGGGCTGTTCGGCCAATCCTCCGCAAAGGCGAAGGAAGAATATGCAAACCACAATTCTCTGTTCGCAATGCGACCTGCCGGAGGGCAAGTGCGCGTGTGATCGCTACTGCTGCTACTGCCAGGGCCAGCAGGGCGTCCGACTCTGTATGGATGGCAAATACTACTGCCCGGATTGCCGGGAGGCTTGCGAAATCAGCGTGGCCCAATCCAATGCCCAATCCAATGGCTGACGAGCCTGTGCGCGTCGTGTTTCACCTGGACCAGGATTGGAATCTGGTCGGCGTATTTTGCTGCGCCGTGGAACATCAGGCGATCCAAGCGGGATTTGAGACGGAAGCGGGCGCTCAGCTTGCCAGGGCCGCGGGGGACGTCTGCCGCGAAACCATTTCGCAACTCGGAGGCAATGGCCAAAGCGTTGACGTTACGCTGGACACGTTTTCCGACCGCATCGAAATTGCCATCCATTGCCGCGGCCAAGTGCTGCCTGCCCTCGGGCTGGACAAGTTTGCGTTTTCCGCAGCGCAATCCGGAGCAGCGGGCGAGATCAACGGCCGGGAATTACTCTCGCGCGTGGACCGCGTGCTCTACAACGCCGAAGGCGGCGTGGCCCGGACCACGCTGGTCAAGTTTCTGCCGACCCAGCGTTGAACCCTCTGTCCCCACTTAAAACGATCGTCGAAGGTAGGTTAAGTAGCACAGACTTCAGTCTGTGGGGTTCCGTTCCTGAATCCAGATTTCACGCGCCAGCCAAGATCCAATGGAAACCCACAGACTGAAGTCTGTGCTACCAAAAACAAAGCTTGGAAATTCAATTCTGTTTTAACAGGACATCGATGGAGCGCATGACTTCAAGAGATTGCCAATCCTGTGGACCTACGATCTTGCGCGCGAGGCGGCCCTGGCGATCGATCAGATATGTTTCGGGATACATCGACGTGCCGTAATCCGTGGCGGTTTTCTTGGAAGCGTCGCGGTAAGTGGGGAAGACCACATGATTGTCCCCTAGAAACTTTTCGTAGGCGTCCTTATCTTCATCGACGCTGATGCCAAGAACCACTCCGCCTTTGGAGGCGATGGCCTGCTGCAACGTATTGAGAGACTGAGTTTCTTCCAGGCAAGGCGGACACCACGACGCCCAAAAATTCAGGATGACGACTTTGCCGCGCAGGTCGGACAAATGCGAAGCGCCCGTAATCTGCATGTCAAAATCCTTGGCCCTCCGACCCGCCAGGCTCGGTTCGCCCTGGCGATAGGACGGCGCCGCAAACACATAGAGCACCGCCGCGACAAAAACCAACGCGATTGGGCCTAGAATCTTATGCTTCAATGTTTGTTCTCCAGCCCCTCTATAATACATTCTTGACCCGGCTTCGCGCGAGCCGATTTGCTCTCGTAGGACAGCCACTCTTGGCTGTCTCCGCAGATGGCATTGAAGCCGCGCGGGACGGCCGAGGCGGCAGCCCGAGGGACAGCCAAGAGTGGCTGTCCCACATCCAATGAATCCCCATCCAAATGTTTCCGCGATCGTGCCCGCGCGCAACGAGGAAGCGACGATTGCCGCCGCGGTCGAATCGCTCGCCGCGCAGCCGGAAATTAAAGAAATAATTGTGATCAACGATCAGTCGACGGACGGAACAGCAGCGGCGCTCCAGCAGCTTTCTTCGCGCTACGCGCAATTGCGCGTTCTCGAAACGAAGGAATTGCCCACCGGATGGGTGGGGAAGAACTACGCCGCATCGCTCGGAGCGGCGCAGGCGACGGGGGACTGGCTGCTTTTCACCGACGCGGATGGCGTGCACCTGCCCGGTTCCACGGCGCATGCCCTGGCCGATGCTGAGGAGACCGGCGCGGGCCTTGTGTCGTATTCGCCCGAGCAGGAAACGCACACCTGGTGGGAAAAGACGCTGATCCCGTTCGTGTACACGCGCCTGGGGCATAAATATTCTTACGCCGCAGTAAATCATCCCGATTCGCCGGCTGCGGCGGCCAGCGGGCAATACTTGCTCATCCGTCGCGAGGATTACTTGCGGATCGGAGGGCACGCCGCGGTGGCGGGAGAAGTGCTCGAAGACGTGGCCCTGGCGCGGCTCGCCAAGCAGGCGGGAGTGCGCCTGTACTTTGCGCCGGGGAACGGGATCATGCGCGTGCGAATGTACAGGACGTTTGGGGCGATGTGGCAGGGCTGGACGAAAAACCTTTATCCCCTAATGGGCGGCACTTCTCGCGCCGTGGGGCGCGAGCTTTTCAGGGTGGTGCCGTGGATTCCTTTGCTGGTACTTCCACTGGCGCTGTTGCATCTAATTTGGGGTGTATTGGGTGTTGCCCTGCTGGCGGGCAGGCATGCCGCCTATGTTGCGGACCTGCGGCGAAATCGTTTTCCCGCAGGGCTTGCCTTATACTACTTGCCGGGGGTTGCGCTGTACGCGGCGGCGCTGCTGAATTCGGAATGGCGCTATGCGCGGGGCAGCGTGGCGTGGAAGGGGCGGGAGATTCCAGTGAGCCGTGATTTGTGAATCGTGATTCGTGAAAAGCTGCCTTCGATCTGCTGGCAGAAATCGCTGACGACTTTCTTCACTTTATGGTTTATCTGACACGCAAGATTGAGTTTTCGGCCTCGCATCTCTATCACAACCCGGCGTTTTCGGCCGAGGAGAATCGGCGTGTCTTCGGCAAGTGCAACAACCCACATGGGCACGGCCACAATTACGTGCTCGAGGTGACGGTGGCGGGCGAGCCGGACCCGGCGACGGGCATGGTGCTCGACCTGAAAGAATTGAAAGAAATTTTGCAGCGCGAAGTGACGGACCGGATGGATCACCGCTTCCTTAATTATGAGGTTCCTGAACTTGCGGGTCAGATTCCGACGTGCGAGAACATCGCGGCGGTCATCTGGCGGCTGCTCGAACCGAAGATCACGCGTGGGCATCTGAATCGCGTGCGCTTGTACGAGACGCCGGACCTGTTCGTCGATTGTTACGGCGATGGCAACGGCGCGCACCCGCAAACAGGAGCGGCACGATGAAGCTGCATCTGTCGCGGCGATACCGGTTTTCGGCGTCGCACCGCCTGCACAGCGCGCAACTCGGAGAGGAAGAGAACCGCCGCGTGTATGGCAAATGCAACAATCCGTATGGGCACGGGCACAACTACGTCGTGGAAGTGTCCGTATCCGGCCCGGTGGATCAGGCCACGGGAATGATCGCGAACCTGAGTGATCTTGACGCTTTTGTCGAGAGCGAAGTCATCGAGCCGTTCGACCACAAGTATCTGAACGAAGAAATCACCGAATTTCGCGAGAACGTTCCAACCACGGAAAATATTTGCATCGAGATTTTCAATCGCCTCAGCCGGTTCCCCCGGGCCAGGCTGGAGCGCGTGCGCATCGAGGAAACAGGACTGAACAGTTTTGAATACGCAGGCGAGCCTGCCGGAGCGACCCATGAGTGATGACAGAAAACGTTTTGAAGAGTTGACGCTGACCGAGCCGGGGAACGCGGAATCATCCGTAACCATCGCCGACCATATGCGGAAAATATTAGTGTCGATCGGTGAGGATCCGAACCGCGACGGCCTGCGGCGAACGCCCGAGCGGTTTGAGAAGGCGTTTCGCTTTCTGACGAGCGGCTACCAGCAGGACCCGGAAAAGCTCCTGAACGGCGCCATGTTCACCGTCTGCTACGACCAGATGGTGCTGGTGAAGGACATCGAGTTCTACAGCTTGTGCGAACACCACCTGCTGCCGTTTTTCGGGAAGTGCCACGTCGCCTATATTCCCGACAAGAAAGTGGTGGGCCTGTCGAAAATCCCGCGGCTTGTGAACATGTTCGCGCGGCGCTTGCAGATCCAGGAACGCCTGACCAATCAAATCGCCAACGCCATCCAGGCGAAAATTGCTCCGCTGGGGGTGGGCGTGGTCGTCGAAGGGCGGCATCTCTGCATGGTGATGCGCGGCGTCGAAAAGGAAAGCTCGCAGACGGTGACCAGCGCAATGCTCGGTTCGTTCAAGGATAATCCCAAGACGCGCGAGGAATTTCTGTCCTTAATTCACGGAAAATAGCTGCGTGGTTTTTTCCGGGCTCCGTCAGGCTATTGTAGCGCCAACCTTCAGGTTGGCATTGCTGCAATCGAAGCGATGCCCGTCCGCCGCGGCGGACGGGCGCTACATGAACCAAAATCGCAATCGCAGATGAATTGTGAGAAATACCGGTTCGAACGTGCCTCCACACAAGAAAATTTTTGCATGTGGCTGCGGGGCTATGGTAGTCTCCTAAGGTCGAAGAGAAGACGAAATCAGAGCAAAAAGTGGGTTGGGCGGAGAGGGCGACTTGATGGAAGCCAAGTCAATGTTGATCGAGCAGTATCAAAAGCACGTGAAGGATACGGGCTCACCGGAAGTGCAAATTGCTTTATTGAGCGAGCGAATCAACTATTTGACGACGCATCTGAAGGCGCACCTCAAGGACCATGCATCGCGACGCGGATTGATCATGATGGTCAACAAGCGCCGCCGTCTTTTGGATTATCTCAACCGTCGTGACCCGGATCGGTATCGCGAGATTGTCGAACGCCTTAGTTTGCGCAAGTAATCGCCCGCCACGGCGGGCAAAATCGCGCCAACAACATCTCCCGACGTTCGCGGAGTTCTGTAGGATTCTGGCGGCCCGAGGCGAACGCGCCCGGCCGCTTTTTTTGTAGCCAGACTCCGCCGCACCGCTCGCAGTCGTTCCTCGTTTTCTCTTCCAAACAAAACGGGAAAAATTTCTCCCGCACTCGAATGGCTTTCCGCGCGCGCATGGCCCGATGGTTCGGGACGCGGCGGAGAGTCGAAAGGACCACTGTATATGTCGCAAGCAGCACCCGCTCCCCATCAGGTTACCGTCGAAGTCGGCGGACGCACGCTGACTCTGGAAACCGGAAAAATTGCAAAGCAGGCCAACGGCGCCGTACTGGCGCGCTATGGCGATACCGTCGTGCTGGTCACGGCGTGCATGGACTCCAAGGCAAACGACCGGGATTTTCTTCCCCTCACCGTGGACTACCGCGAATACACGTATTCGGCCGGAAAAATTCCCGGCGGTTTTTTCAAGCGCGAAGGGCGCCCCTCGGAGCGCGAAATTCTGACTTCCCGAATGATCGACCGCCCCCTGCGTCCGCTGTTTCCCGAAGCGTGGCGCAACGAAACGCAAATTGTGGCCATGGTTCTTTCGGCGGACAGCGAAAACGATCCGGACATGATCGGCATCACGGCGGCGTCGGCGGCTGCATTTATTTCCGACTTGCCGTTTACGACGCCGGTCGCCGCGGTCCGCGTTGGCCTGGTCGATGGCAAGCTTGTCGCCAACCCCACGACTGCCGAACAGAAGACCAGCCTGCTGAACATCGTCGTGGTTGCGACCGAACAGGCCATCGTCATGATCGAAGCGGGAGCGATTGAAGTCAGCGAGGACACGGTCGCCGACGCGCTCGAATTCGGGCACGAGCAGATCAAGCACATCATCGCGGCGATCCGCCAATTGCATGACAAGGTCAAGCCGAACAAAGTCACCGTCCCACCGCTGCCTTTTGATGAGGCGCTCGCCAAGGAAATCGAGCAGAAATTCGGCGCGAAACTGCACGACGCCCTGGACACCAAGAAATATCCGAAGAAGGAAAGCTATCACCTGATCGACGAAGTCAAGAACGCGCTGAAAGAGTCGATCCCGGAAGAGGACGAAGAGAAGCGCACGCTGGCCATGCGCGCGTTTGAACGCTTGCGCGAAAATTATTTCCGCGACGACATCCTGCACCGCAACCGGCGCCCGGATGCCCGCGCGTTCGATGAAATCCGCGACATCACCTGCGAAGTGGGGGTGCTCCCACGCGCGCACGGCTCGGCGCTCTTCACGCGCGGCGAGACGCAGGCCCTGGCCACCACCACGCTCGGCACCAAGGAAGACAAGCAGCGGCTCGACTTGCTCTTCGAGGAAGAATCGTTCAAGCGCTTCATGCTGCACTACAACTTCCCGCCCTTCTCCGTCGGCGAAGTGAAATTCCTGCGCGGGCCGGGACGCCGCGAAATCGGCCACGGCGCGCTTGCCGAACGCGCGTTGTTGAACCTGCTCCCGCCGGAAACCGATTTCCCCTACGCCATGCGGCTCGTTTCCGACATCATGGAATCGAACGGATCGTCCTCGATGGCCACGGTTTGCGGCGGCTCGCTCTCGCTCATGGATGCGGGCGTGCCGATCACCGCGGCGTGCGCGGGCATCGCCATGGGGCTCGTCGTCGAAGGCGAAAAACACGCGATCCTCACGGATATCGCGGGCGCGGAAGACCATTACGGCGACATGGATTTCAAGGTTGCCGGCACGCGCACCGGAATCACCGCGCTGCAGATGGACATCAAAGTCGGCGGCATCAGCGTGAAATTGATGCGGCAGGCGCTCGAGCAAGCTCGACGCGCGCGTTTGCACATTTTGGACATCATGGACCAGACGATTTCATCGGCCCGGCCCAAGATGTCCACCTACGCCCCTCGCCTGCATCAGTTGCAAATCCCGACGGACAAGATTCGCGACCTGATCGGCCCGGGCGGAAAGAAAATCCGTTCGATCATCGAGGCTACCGGCGTGAAAATCGACGTCATGGACGACGGCAAGGTGCACGTGTTCGCCAACAGCGGCCCGTCCGCCGAAGCGGCCCTCCAGATGATCCGGGACATCACGGCCTCCGCCGAAATCGGCAAAACGTACCTCGGCAAAGTGGTGCGCCTCGCGGAATTCGGCGCGTTCGTGGAAATTTTCCCGGGCACCGACGGCCTCCTGCACATCAGCGAAATCGCCGAGCAGCGCCTGCGCGACGTGCGCGACGCGCTGAAGCTGGGCGACCAGGTCCTCGTCAAGGTCCTCGCCATCGAAGGCAACAAGATTCGCCTGTCGCGCAAAGCCGTCCTGCGCGAGCAGCGCGAAAAGCAACAGAAGGAAACAGCGGGGGGAAGTGACTAGTGGTTGGTGACTCGTGACTAGTGACTGGTGACCTGTGAATCCCGAGTCCCGATTAGGCATTAAGCTGGAACGAAATAAGAAACGGGGAGGCGAATCGTCGCCTCCCCGTTTTGTTCTGGGTTCTCCTTTCGGAATGTGGCTCTGGGGGTGGGCTTCCGGTGAGACCACTGGGCGGCCGTTGTGAACGAATTCGGGCAATGATTTGTGGCTTGGTCTACACTGCAGTTGCTGGGCAAACAGATGACGAATGAAAATGCTCCTCCCGTTAACGAACCGGAACCTCGCGGAACGCGAGGAAAGTCACGAAAACTGCACTCCTGGGTTCTAGGGACCCTGTTAGGCGCGGTTCTTACTGTCGTCTTGGTGGGAGCGCTCGTGTGGTTGTCCACTGGAATCGGGTTGTTGGGCCTGATGGGCCTTTTGCGCGGGGGAGGCACGCAGATCAATGTGGGTCAGCCGACCGTGGTTCGTCAAATTCAGCAACTCCAGCGGCTGGAAACTGTGAGCTATGCGATGGATAAGATTATTTCGGGTGATCACCCCAATGCTTACTTGCCGAAATTTCTGGCAGGTGACCGCCTGCTACTGGTGGTGCATGGAGAAGTGGTTGCGGGAATTAATCTGACGGGTTTGCAGCCCGGCGATGTCCTAATTCAGGGGGCAGAAAGTGTCGATTCACTTGCCCGCAGCGGAAGTTTTCAGCACGCGTATCGATAATGCGAGGACGAAAGTATATTCCCGTGACACCGGCATATTTTCATCGCCAGACCCCAACCTTGAAAGCGAAGTCCGCGAAGAAGCTGAGCGCCAGCTCCAACAAGACGCACTGCAAGATGGCATCCTAAAAATCGCCGCCGACAACGCGCGAAGCACAATCACGGGAATGATAAAGGGCTTCGGCTTCCACGAAGTGGATATTCGGTAGCTTCATCGCAGGAGCTTAACGAACAGCCTCCGCTCTCGAAACACATAATGGCAGCGGCCAAGTCCCGAGAAGTCCTGCTTCTCAGGACTGGGCCTAGCGACAGGTTCCAGTCGCTCGTTATGCCCGAATCAGGCCGACTCCCAGCACGACCACGCTGATTGCCATCACAATCGCTCCCGCATACAACGACAAAATCCATCGATTCGGGCGATCCGCGGTGAACGCGACCGAAAGAAAAAATCCCAGCGGAATTAGTATGGCAGCCAGCGGAACACCAATTCGCGCTAACCATGCGAAGGCGGGGGCCAGTGCCGCATGTTCCACAAATATCTGGCAAACCAAGGAGAGAATTACCAAAACACCCGCATGCGCATGCCCGGCTCGAAAGAAACTGATTTGCAGCGGCGAAGGATTCATCCGCGTCATCTTCCCACTAAACAGCGTCAGTAAAAAATAGCCGCCATATTGAATCGTGGGCACGGTAATTAACAGAATGCCAGACATCAGCCTAGCGTCATGGTTCATTTGTTCCTCCCGCTCCGCGAGCAATTGAATGTGGGGAGCCCTGTGAGTCTCCGAGAATCGGAGTCTACTGGCTTACGGGCAGAATGTGAACAGAGAGGATACATCTGCTTATCGGGAGCCATGTCCCGCATTCCGAAAATCCCGTTTAACAAGCGGCTTGGTTGAATGGGAACAGACTCATGGAAAGAAAGTGAAAGTGTGCCCTGACATCAACCGGCCTTCGCATGGAAGGACTTGATCGACGTCATATCCAATTCCGCTATTCTTACCTCCTGAATTAGGCGATGACGAGGTCCAATAGACAACTCCAACGGTAAAAGCAGCTGGGGGAGAGAACAAGCAGGATCAAACCAAGTGAGAATAGAAGGGCGTTCCTTCCGAGCCGACAATCCGCGTACCTAATAGAAATGGGGGAGAAAGGCGTTTGCCTTTCTCCCCCAAGTGAACTTCTTCCAGGAACTAGCCGCCGATCGGCGTGTCGGTGGCGCTTGCGGTGGTGCCATCGGTTCTCTGGCGAATCACACCACTCTGGTCCGTGAAGAACGTCCGCTGACCGGTCACGTTTTGAGTGGACGGGTTGGCGATAATCGTGTACGTCGAGACGCTGCCATTCGCGGCTGCCGCGCCTGCCGTATACGTGAAAGCGTACCCGCTCTTGATCGGAGCGGCGATACCAAGCAGGTTGTCAACCAGGTCCGCCGCGGTGGAAGACGGCGTGGTCGAGGGACCTAGTTCGGAAAGGTTCGTGGTGGGAGCTG
Source organism: uncultured Acidobacteriota bacterium (assembly GCA_963768275.1). Lineage (GTDB taxonomy): Bacteria > Acidobacteriota > Terriglobia > Acidiferrales > UBA7541 > Palsa-360. The sequence continues at coordinate 92,935 of CAVYHH010000023.1, read as the reverse complement.
TAGCGTAGGTAGTCTCGTAAGCCACGATCGATGTGTTATACGTGCGCAGCGAGGCAACGGCAGAGGCCTCGTTGGCCGCCATCTTCGAGCGCAGCAGGTTCGGGATGGCGATGGCCGCGATGATCAAAATGATCGCGACGACGATCAACAATTCAATTAAAGAAAAGCCCTTTTCTTTGCTGTTGTACTTCAATGTATTCCTTCTAGTTTGAGGAGCAAACTGTTTGCTAAGGAGAATGAACTCTGACTCTACTTGTATGGGAGCATGTTCTAGGCCAACCTCGGCCTGAATGCATTCCACTTGGGCACAATCCTCGCAGCACACTTGTTGTCAGTGAGTTACAGGGCATTCTGTGGTCGTATTCGAGTTTTTCGGTTTTGGCCGGGCGTGACGTATGCCACAAAGCGCAGAATTTGAGTCAAAATTAGTCATTCGGCGACGCCACATAATGGCATAGCTTCGCAATTCCCTCTGGACACACCAGTGAGCCAAGTCCCGATGAGCGTCTTCTAAGAAAGTGGCCGCCATGTCATTCATTCTTCACAGAGGCGCGAAGCCGCTTTGTTTCGCTCCTGTGTGGGCGGAGCCCAGTCAATTATTTGTCGGAGTGTGGCTTCCGGTTTCAGTTGCAGTGCGAAGAGCGACAAGAGAGCATACGAGATCCTCCACGAAATGCGCGTTGAATACGTGTAATCCTGGCGGGTTCGGCCCAACTCCCGGATGATCGGCATCCCGGAAGGTGCTTTCCGTTATATGGTCAGTCATGTTAACTTCCGTGGCGCGCCAGGACCGATCCATTTTATGAATAACTGAACTAATCCGCACGAATTGAATGTGCAACCCTTTTATAACGGGACGCGGTCTTTATCCCCAGTTCGCTCAGAGGAGGAAACATGAGAATCCTGGTGATTGGTTTGATTGTGTTGGGTGTGGCGGTTTCCATCCCCTCCGCGCAGGCCCAAAACAAGACACGCCCGACGATTGCAAATGAAGAGGACTACCACCGCGCGTTGAAGGAGCTTTCCAACTGGGGACGATGGGGGGATGACGACGAACTCGGCGCCGCCAATCTGATTACGCCCGCGAAACGGAAGCAGGCCCTGGCCACGGCAAAGGAAGGCGTAGCCATTTCCCTGGCGCACGACATCGCGCAGGAAAAAGCGGCGGATGCTCCGAATATTCTGGAGCGGACTCTGGGCAACGTAACTCCGGCGGGCACGACCGATCGGTACCAATATACAGGCACGTATCACGGAGTGGTTCACAGCCATCTGGATTCCGTGGACTGTCACATGATGGTCGACGGCAAAGGATACAACGGCGTGTCCATGGAAGACATCAACGCCGCGGCAGGCTGCCCGAAAGGGAATATCAATGCCTTGAAAGACGGCGTGGTGACGCGAGCCATCCTCTTTGATGCCACGCGCCTGCCGGGGAAGGCAACTCCGCAAGGGTGGCTCGAGCCGGGCACGGCCATCCACAGGGAAGATCTGGAGGCCTTGGAAAAGTTGGAGCACGTGAAAGTGTCGCCAGGCGATGTCATCCTTCTCTACACAGGCCGGTGGAAGCGGCGCGCCGCGCTGGGTCCCTGGCCGAACACCGCGGGATTCGCGGGCTATCACGCCGATGTTGCGTATTTCATAAAAGAACGCGGCGTTTCTTTCATTGGATGTGACGGACCGAATGACGTTTCGCCCACGGGCTTTCCGCCGACGGTCACAAACCCTCTTCATCGCCTGGCGCTCGTAGCGATGGGCGTGAGCATTTTCGACAATCTGGATTTCGAACGAGCCGTCGAGCATGCCAGGAAGTTGAATCGCTATGAGTTTCTGTTCTCGGCTGCCCCGCTGCGGATCGCCTTGGGAACGGGTTCGCCGCTCAATCCGCTGGCGATCTTCTGACCGGGTACCCGTTGCGGGCGATTTGGGGGAATTCAAGCGCAACACTGCCCCATCTAGGGATGAAGGAACACAGCCCAACAGGTTGGTACGCTAGGGGCAGTATTGCCGGATCAACCGATTATATTGCGTTGCATCGCATTGACCGGTTGAGCTGGCACCTTTATCAGGACAGAATTCGGTTAATGGTGAGCGTGTACTTGCTGCCAGGCAAGGACGAACGCTGCGACTACAAACGGCACAACGTACAATCCCCAAATACCGAGGCCGAAAAGCAAACCTCGCCCCCCAAGACGACGGTACAAATAGTAGGGAACCACTATTGGCCATGCGAAAAGCACGAAATACTCAAACTCAAATGGTAATCTGAACTTCCGTTGGCCTCTATCGGCATAGACCCACCAAGTCAAAATCAGACCGAATACAATCGTCCAAAGAACGCGGGACTGATCGGGTGGTTGGATGAGTACTGCTTGAACAGCGAGGATAGACAGGCCGATAGTATAGATCGCGGTCAGCACGAACAGGAAAAATAGTGGCTTCGAAAATGGAAATGAACGCTCGTCCGTAGTTTCAACTGGCAATTAATTCACCTGTCGAAGTAACACAATAGCTACGTAAACTAGGGCAACCACCACCCTGGTGTCAAGCCAATGTGAGCCAAGTCCCGAGAAGTCGTCTTATCGTCATGTGGGAATAGCCAGTTTCTCAGTTAATGGGATGCCTCCTTGCCACCGCACTCTACAACCTCTGGAGATCTGCGGCGGACCATCCCATTAACTGGTATTTTTAGAATTGGCTTGCGGGGCGAGCAGGGACTGCCAGTGACCAGTTAGATGAATTCCTATACGCGCCTAATGCTTGCTCCAACGGCGGCGAGTTTTTCCTCGATGCGCTCGTAGCCGCGGTCGATGTGATACACGCGGTCGATGACGGTTTCGCCTTCCGCAACGAGGCCTGCCAGGACCAGCGATGCGCTGGCGCGCAAGTCCGAGGCGATCACGGTTGTGCCTGCAAGTTTCGCGGGGCCGTGAACCACGGCGCGGCGGCCCTCGATGGAAATATTCGCGCCCATGCGGATCATTTCGCTGGCGTGCAGGAAGCGGTTCTCGAAAATTGTTTCCGTGATCTCCGAAGTTCCCTTGGCCTGCGTGGCCAGCGCCATGAATTGCGCCTGCATGTCCGTCGCGAAGCCGGGGTATTCCTCGGTGGTCACGTCGGCGGCGACGAGCTTTTTCGCCCCGCGAACCTTCAGCGTCCCCGGACCCGCTTCTCGGATCTCAACGCCGGTTTCGCGCAACTTGGCGATCACCGAAGTCAGGTGTTCCGGCGCGCATCCGGTGAGTTCGAGGTCGCCGTCGGTGATGGCTCCGGCGACGAGAAACGTGCCGGCTTCGATGCGGTCGGGGATGATGGTGTGCGTCGCGCCGTGCAGCTTTTCTTTTCCGCGCACGCGAATCGTGGAAGTTCCCGCGCCTTCGATGTCCGCTCCCATTTTGATCAGCAGCTCGGCGAGGTCGGTAATTTCCGGTTCGCGCGCCGCATTCTCGATCAAGGTTTCGCCTTTTGCGAGGGCCGCGGCCATCAGAATATTTTCAGTCCCGGTGACGGTAATTTTGTCGAAGAAAACGCGGCCGCCCGGCAAGCGTCCTCCGCGCGGAGCGCGCGCTTCCACGTAGCCGTGGGACATGCCGATTTCGGCGCCCATCTGTTCCAGCGCTTTCAGGTGCAGGTCCACCGGACGCGCGCCGATCGCGCATCCGCCGGGAAGAGAAACGCGCGCGTGGCCGCTGCGCGCGACGAGTGGCCCGAGCGTCAGGATCGAAGCCCGCATGGTTTTCACAAGCTCGTACGGCGCTTCGGCCCCATTGATCTGTTCCGCCTGCATGATCATCGCCGTAGGTGGAATCGCTGGCGTTTCGACGATCGCGCCCAAGTGCGCCAGCAGGCGCCCCATCGTGATGATGTCGCGCACGCGCGGAATGTTGTCGAGTTCCACGCGGTCGCTGGTCAGGAGCGCGGCGGCCATCGCGGGCAGCGCGGCATTCTTTGCGCCGCTGATGCGCACCGACCCTTCGAGCGGCCTTCCGCCTTCAATCAGGAGTCTATCCATGTGGGTTGTGCCGGCCGCCTGCGATTGTTTTGGCGTGGTTAAGTGCGTTATGGACATGTCCGTGGGTATCGCGCAAGAGGCGTTTGGCCTGCCGCGCGCTTGCTCCTGTCTTTAACATTATGAGGGCAGCGCCGAGATTGTGTCCGGATTGACGCAGGGCGCGTGTCGATTCGGCCACGCCCGCCCCGGAAGCCCCCATGAGGATCCGCAACCCTCGGGCCTGCAACTTGCGATTCGTCAGCGCCACGCCGATCATCCAGTTATCGTACACGCGGCCGAGGCGAATCATCGTGGTGGTAGAGAGCAGGTTGAGGACCAACTTCTGGGCCGTGCCTGCCTTCATCCGCGTCGAGCCGGTAATGACCTCTGGTCCAGTCGGCGTGACGATGCTGATTTGGGCCATTTGTGTTATCGGCGTCCGCGGGTTTGATGTGAGTCCAATTGTGACCGCGCCTTTTCTCTTCGCGTATTCCAGAGCCCCTAGGACGTAAGGTGTCGCGCCGCTTGCCGCGATACCAACGACGGCGTCCCTGGCGCTTAGACCGCGCGCGGCGAGGTCCTTCGCCCCTTTCATGCGGTTGTCCTCGGCGCCTTCGACGGCGTGCGTGAGTGCACGGCGGCCTCCCGCGATCACTGCCTGGACCATGCGCGAAGGCGTGCCAAAAGTCGGCGGAAGTTCCGCGGCGTCGAGCGCCGCAAGCCGGCCGCTCGTTCCTGCGCCAACGTAGATGAGACGTCCCCCTCGCTGAAGGGCGTCCGCAATCGCGTCCACCGCGCGCGCAATCGCGGGAAGCGCGCCGGACACGGCCTTGGCCACGGACGCATCCTCATGATGAATCGCGCGCAGAATCCCGATCGTGGACTTGGCGTCAATCCCGCGCGTGCGTGGATTCCGCTGCTCGGTCGCTTTCGGCTTGATCATGGTTTAAGTAGCACAGACTTCAGTCTGTGGGTTTCCAAGTGATCTTGGCTACCGCGCAAAGTCCAGGTCCGCGAATGGAAGGCCACAGACTGAAGTCTGTGCTACCAAATCTCGTGACCCACCTGGAATCTGCACGGTTCCATGCTCCTGGAACACAGCTGGACCCATATCTTCGCATGTGTGGGAATGGATTTGGTGTCGCGAATGTGCGGGAATCGCCCATTAAGTAAGGGTCGGCAAAGAGGAAGCAGGCCTTGGAAAATTACTTCGCTGCCGTTGCGAGCCCAAGCGATTCGATCACAGCGTCATGCACCGCAGGCCGCACGGCGGCAATCTTGTCGTTTTCACGCGTGGGATAAACGCGGTTGGTCAGCAAGATGACGAAAAGCTGGCGGTCCGGGTCAATCCAGATGGACGTGCCGGTAAATCCCAAATGACCGAAGGTGTGCGTCGAAAAATAGCGGCCGCTCGAGGAATTGGGAGTCGGCGTCATCCATCCGAGCGTGCGTGCATTGCCGGCAACGGCCTGAGGAGCGGTGAATTGCGAGATCGTTGCGCGAGTCATCAGGCGATGGTGGCCGTAGATCCCGCCGTTCAGAAGCATTTGGCAAAACACCGCGAGGTCAGACGCCGTGGAGAACAATCCGGCGTGCCCGGCGACGCCGCCCATGGCGAACGCGTTTTCGTCGTGCACGGCGCCTTGCACGAGTTGCTTGCGATACGTCTTGTCATTCTCCGTGGGCGAAATGCGGCTCAGAAAATTCTTCTGTGGATTGAACATGGTGTTGGCCATGTCCAGAGGCGCGAAGATTTGTTCGTGCGCGAGCTGATCCACCGTTTTGCCCGTGGCCCGCTCCAGAATTTCGCCGAGCAGGATGAAGCCGAGATCGGAGTAAACCGTTTTCGTGCCGGGCGCGTATTCGAGAGGCTCCCTGCAAATCGCGGCGATGAACTCGCGCTTGGAATGGAGCGCGAGGAAATAGTCCTTGTGCGCGGGCAGCCCCGAAGAATGCGTCAGTAAATTTCGGATCGTGACCGCTTTGCGCCAATCGGGATTGGGGCCGTCATTCCATTCGGGAATGTAGCGCGCCACAGGCAGGTCGAGCCCGATGCGGCCTGCTTCCACCTGCATGGCGACGAGCGTCGCCGTCACGACAGGCTTGGTCAGCGAAGCGGCATCGTAAATCGTGTCCACGTTGACCGCAGGCGATTTTGCGTCGTAAGTTTGCCGGCCGAATTCGCGAACGATCAGCTCATCCTTGTAACCGACCGCGAGCACGCCGCCCGGAAACGCGTGATCCGCGACAGCTTGATTGAGTACATCATAGGCGCGTTGTAATTTCGCTTCCGAGCGCTCGTTTGCCTCGCGCAATTCCATGGGATGTGCGGAGAGATCGAGCCCCGCGCCGATCGCCGCAACTCCCGGAATATTCACAGGCAATCTGCCTCCGACTGCCGTCTGGCCAAACAACGCGCGGCCCATGGCTCGCTGGGCGACGTCGCCGGTGCCGAACGCGGCGATGTATGTTTTGGCGGAAGGAAAACTCTCCGCCAGATACGGGCTGCCGAAGCCGGCGACGACCACGGGCTTTCCCGCGGCGAGAAGACGGTTGACGATGGCGGCTTCGTCGTCGGGAAGCCCGACGCTGCCCTTGCGATCGGTGACGCGCACGTAAACCGCGGCAATCGCAACGTCGTACGTGTCCGCCGGCGGCAATTTCACCGTATCGGCGCGCACAAAGCGCGTGTCCATGCGAATGGTGGTAAGGGAATCGAGGCGCCAGCGAATTTCGTTTTCGAGGTTCCCGGCCGGGTACGGATCGCTGTCTCCGGAAACGGCGACGAGCAAGACACGCGCCGGCTTTGCCGCGTCCAGCGGGAGCAGGTGCTGGTCATCGCGCAGGAGCGTGATGCCGCGGTCGGCGATGTCCAGGGCTGCTTTATCAAACTCGGGCCGGTCAAAATTGCGCGCCAGGGCGTCGAGGTCGACGAGCTTCGATTTGTTCAAGCCGAGTTTGGCTTTGGCGCGAAGCACGCGCGTCACCGCTTCATCGACGCGCGACATCGGAATTCGACCGGACGCCACCGCCTCGCGCACTCCCTGGAGCGCGGCGTCCAGCACGGGCGGAACGAGGAGCACATCGGCGCCCGCAAGGATCGAACGCACCGCAACTTCGCCGGGTGGGTAGCGTACTGTCACGCCGCCCATGTCGAGCGCGTCTGTTACGACGAGGCCGTCGAACTTCATTTGGCGGCGCAGCAAATCGGTCATGATTTTGGGCGACATTGTCGCGGGCACGTCCGGGTCGGGTTCAAGCGCGGGGACGGCGAGGTGAGCGGTCATGATCGAACCCACGCCGGCCGAGATGGCGGCGCGGAAGGGAACAAGCTCCACGCGATCCAGGCGCGCCCGGTCGCCAGGTACCGTCGGGAGATCGAGGTGCGAGTCCGTGCTGGTATCGCCATGGCCCGGGAAATGTTTCGCGGTGGCCAGGCCGCCGTTTTCCTCGACGCCGCGCACGAACGCCGCGACGAATTCGGAGACGCGGGCCGGGTCTTCCCCGAAGGAGCGCGTGTTGATGATCGGATTTTCAGGATTGCTGTTGACGTCGGCGTCCGGCGCGAAAATCCAAGGCACGCCCACGGCTCTGGCTTCGAGAGCCGTAATTTTTCCCATTGTGTAGGCGTCTTCCGGATGGCCCGCCGCGCCCACGGCCATGGCGTAGGGAAACGATGTGCCTCCTTCGACGCGCATGGCCGTGCCCCGCTCGAAATCCGCTCCAATCAGAAGCGGGACTTTCGCGTGATTTTGCAGGGTGTTGACCAGAATCGCGGTCGGATAGACTTGGCTGTATGCTACGCCGAGCGGCGAGCCTTGCGTCTGGATCGCGAACGTGCCGATGTGCTTTTCCTCGACATCGCTCAGAAGATCCTTGTAGTCTTGGCTTTCGGTGGAAAGGAAAGAGCCGTAGGCCCACACGGCGAAGAGTTGCCCGATCTTTTCATCGAGCGACATCTGCTTGAGCGTTTGCGCGACCCAGCGCTCGCCCTCGGGGGAGAGCTTCGCCGGTTTCGGCGCGTCCGGCGCGCGCGGAGTTTTTTGTGTGCTGCCGGTGGTAGCCATGAGGGACAAAGCGAGCAGCAGGAGCCAGCGACTTAGCGTTCGCATCGCGCGGATTCCAGTATGGTCGCCCGCATTCCGCAATCATATATAGCACCCGCATCGGGGCAGAACAAATAAGATTGGAACCACGGATGCACACAGATAAACACGGATGAAAGCACAAAAACATAGACGGCTATTTTGCGATCTGGTTTCGCGATGAATTGTGCGACCCAGCGCATTCAGAGGATTCGCCAATCCAGTCTGAGGGTGTCTTCCATTTTTTTCTTTGTTTTATCCGTGTTCATCAGTGTGCATCCGTGGTTCCTAGTTTCTGTATCCGCCGCCCAGACGCTGACCGGGATTGACGTGCTCGAGGCGCAGAAATTCGCTCCGCTGGCCGGGAAGCGCGTTGGACTCATCACCAATCAGACTGGGATCGATCGCCAGCGGCGCAGCACGATCGATCTGCTGGCGCACGCGCCGGGGGTGAAGCTTGTGGCTTTGTTCAGCCCCGAGCACGGGATACGCGGCACTTTCGATGCGCGCGTCTCTTCCACGACGGATGAAGCGACGGGCCTGCCCGTCTACAGCCTCTACGGGGAAACCGAGCGGCCAACAGATGCCATGCTCGCGGGTCTCGATGTGCTCGTCTTCGATATTCAGGATGCGGGCGTGCGTTTCTACACTTACATCACGACGATGGGATACGCGATGGAAGCTGCGGCGGCGCATCACGTTGCGTTTTACGTTCTCGACCGCCCCGATTCGCTCGGTGGAGAGCGCATCGAAGGCCCCATGCTCGACTCTGACCGCGCGAATTTTGTCGGCTATTTTCCGATGCCGGTGCGCATGGCGATGACGCTCGGCGAAATGGCGCAAATGTTCAACGCCGAAAACAAGATTGGCTGCGACCTCCACATTGTCCGCATGCAAAATTGGCAGCGTCAGATGTGGTTCAGCGACACGGGTCTGCCATGGGTGAATCCCTCTCCCAACCTGCGTTCTCCGGAGGAGGGAATCCTGTATCCCGGCCTGGAAATTCTGCAGGCCGGCGGCGTTTCGGTTGGGCGCGGGACTACGCGGCCTTTCGAGCTGCTCGGCGCGCCATGGATTCGCGGCGAGGAACTCGCGGCGTACCTCAATCGTCGCGCGATTCCTGGCGTGCGATTCGAGTCCGAGAAATTCACACCGGATTCCGGCTTGTACAAAGGCGGGTTGTGCGAGGGAGTGAGAGTTGTGCTGAAGGATCGCGACGCGATTCAATCGATGCGCATGGGAATTGAAATTGCCTCCGCGCTCGGGAAACTATATCCCGGCAAATTTGACGCGGCAAAAATGATCGAGCTGGTAGGGGATGACGCGGCCATCAAACAGCTGATGGATGGCGGCGATCCGGCGGCGATCGTGGCGAGCTGGAAAAAGGACCTCGAAACGTTTCGCAAAGTTCGCGCGAAATATTTGCTGTACCGGTGAGGCAGGAAGTGGGTTTGTAGGACAGCCACTCTTGGCTGTCCTCTGCGATCTCGCCAGGCCAAAAGCGGACAGCCAAGAGTGGCTGTCCTACAAAAACCGCAAACTGACCAACCTCTCCGTGGTAGATTGCGTGGCATGAAGATTTGTTCGTTGCTGCCTTCGGGCACTGAGATTTTGTTTGCCCTGGGACTCGGCGAACAAGTTGTCGGCGTCAGCCACGAATGCGATTTCCCGCCGGAAGCCAAATCCAAGACTGTCCTGATCAAGTCGCGCATTTCACATACGGAAAGCGCCGCGGCGATTGACCGTCAGGTGCGTGAATTCCTCGAACGGGGCGAGAGCCTCTACAGCGTTGATTTTGAGCAGTTGCGCGCAATCGAGCCCGACCTCATCGTCACGCAGGACCTTTGCCACGTATGCGCCGCGACGCCGGACGATCTGGGCGCGGCGCTTGCGCATCTGGAGCGCCAGCCGCGAGTCGTGACGCTCAATCCGCATTCTCTCTCGGATGTGTGCGCGGATATTCGCGCGGTGGGCGAAGCGACGGGGCGCGCCGAGCAAGCGAATGCTGTCGTGGCCGAATTTGAAAGAGGCATCGCCAACGTCGAACGATCCGTAGCCGGGCTCGATCGGCCGCGCGTCTTGTGTCTCGAATGGCTCGATCCGCCGTACGTGGCGGGGCACTGGGTTCCGGAAATGGTGGAGCGGGCGGGCGGTGTCGATGTCCTCGGGCACCAAGGAAAACCGTCCTTCCGCGTGGATTGGGAAACTGCGCTTGCGGCGCGGCCCGAAGTGATCGTGATCATGCCGTGCGGTTACAGCCTTGTGGCAGCGGAGGCGGAGTTTCGCAATCTGCCGCTTCCGCATGGATGGAATGATTTGCCCGCCGTGCGAGACGGCCGCGTTTTTGTCGTCGAAGCTTCGGGATATTTTTCGCGGCCGGGGCCGCGCCTGGCGGCTGGGTTAGGGGTTCTCGCGGGTGCGATCCACGAGGGGAAGCAGAATCGCCTGCTGCCGTTCGAATCAGATGCGCTGCTCGCTCGCGTTGCTACCGCTGGCCGCTGAATTCGGCGGTTTAGTGGCGCAGGCTTCAGCCTGTGGGGTTTGGTCTTTGCAAGCACCAACCCCCGCAGGCTGAAGCCTGCGCCACTGGTCCCCGCGGACAAGATTGTTTCGAACGAATTATCGATGGGCCGAAAGTCTTCGTGACAATTGGTGCCGGAAAATCACTCCAGAAAAAATCAATACGAGACCATTAGACAAACGAACGGTGCGCGCAAGCCACCACATTACGGCCGTAGACATTTCGTCCGCTAGAAACGCCGTTGGCGCCCACGAATACCCCTTTCACTTCGCGGTGGCCGATGATTCGGTTGCGAGACTCACGAGCGCGCCGGTCAGAAAAGTGATGCACGCGCTAAGCGGAACGTACCAGGTCCACAAGAGCGGCGTTCGAAAGTGGGCGTAAAGAATTACGGCGAGCCCCACGAACATGCCGGTGAGGACTCCGGCAGCCGTTGAGCGCGGGAACAGGAACGTCAGCAGGAAAAGTCCGAGCAGGCTTCCGAGTGTGATCGCGGCGATGGTCAAACCCGCTTCAAGCATCGGTCCCCATTGCACCGTGCCAAGGATAGCGAGCGCGATCCCCCAGACCAGCGTCATCCAACGCGACCGGCGCAGCAGGCGTTCGGGATTTTCTTCCAACACTTGCAATCCGCGAAGGTGTTGAAAATCGACCACGCTCGACGCAGCGAGCGAATTGAGCGACCCGCTGGCGTTGGACATGGCGACGGCAAGGATGGCGGCGAGGATCGCGCCGCGCGCGCCGGACGGCATGGCGGTAACGATGAAGTCGGGAAAAATGGAATCGTAGCTGCGGCCGGCAACCACGGCGGGCGCGCCATGCCACGCGTAGAGCATCACTCCCAACACGAGAAACAGCGCAAATTGCAGAAGAATTACGACGCCGCTGGCGAGCAGCGCGAGTTTGCTCTCGCGTTCGGATTTGGCGGCCAGGAGACGCTGCACGATGGTCTGATCCGTTCCATGGCTTCCCATCGTAAAAAAAGTTCCGCCAATCACGCCGGACCAAAACGTGTACAGTTTGGCGGGGTTCGTCAGGCTGAAAGAGAAATCGAAGATGCGAAATTTATGCGCCGGCGCGGCTGCGTGAACGATCGTTTCCCATCCTCCGGGAATGCGGTGCATCAGCAGAAAAAAAGCGGCGAGCGAGCCGGAAAAATAAAGAATAAATTGCACGACGTCGGTCCAGATCACGGCCTTCATGCCGCCTTCAAAGGTGTAAGTCAACACCAGCGCCATGATCAGCAGGATGGAAGTGCGCTGCCCGGTGCCCAGCGCCGCCGTGACGACGAGCGCGATGGCCGCGATGCGCACGCCTTCGGCGAGAACGCGGGTCACAAGAAACGTGGACGCCGCGACCGCCTTTACTTTTGCGCCAAACCTCCTTTCCATCATTTGGTATGCCGTATAATATTCTCCGCGGAAGTAGTGAGGCAGAAACAGGAGGACGATCACGACGCGGCCAGCCAGATACCCAAGCACGAATTGCAGGAACGTGAGATTTCCGGCAAAGGCCAGCGCGGGCGTGCCGACAATCGTGAGCGTGGAAGTTTCCGTCGCGACGATCGAGAGGGCCAGCGCCCACCACGGCGCCGTGCGTCCGCCCAGAAAATAGTCGCGAACGTTGCTCTGCCCGCTGCGGAACGCGATGCCGAACAGAGTGATGCCGGCCAGATAGGCGATGATGACGGCAAGGTCCAGAGAGGTCAGGCGCATGTTGGGAGCGTCGCGATGATAGGTGCGCATCCAGGCGGCGTCAAGCGCGCTCGCCATTGGGTGATGAGCTAGTTTTTTGTAGCACAGCCACTCTTGGCTGTGTGGGGTTTGCGATCGTCGTTGCATCGAGTAGCTTGTATGTGCGGACTACAAAACCACACAGCCAAGAGTGGCTGTGCTACTCGGCTTCAGCAATGAGGTGCCATGGGCTACTCCCTAGGATTTGATGGCGGCGGGACAAAGACGGACTGCGTTTTACTCGACGCGAAAGGCAACGTCGTCGGTGAAGGCCGCGGCGGGCCGGCAAATCCCTTGCGCTCCGGATACGAGGCCGCGTTTTCCTCGCTGCGCGAAGCGGCCGCGGGCGCTATCGCACTAGGGGGAATTCGCCCGGCCGAGATCGCCGGCGTTTGCGCGGGCCTCGCGGGCGCGGGCCGCCGCAGCGTCGCGCGCCGCATGATGGTTTTTCTTTCCGAAGAATTCCCGGCTGCCCTGACGCAGGTGGCCACCGATTATGAAATTGCGCTGGAGTCGGCTGTCGGCTCGGCGCCGGGCGTCGTATTGATCGCGGGCACGGGATCGGTGGCGTACGGACGCAACGCCGCGGGCGAAACCGCGCGAGCGGGCGGCTACGGACCGCTGCTCGGCGACGAAGGCAGCGCGTTTGAGATCGGGCGGCGAGCCGTCGCGGCCGTGGCGCGTTCGCGCGATCTGGATGCGCCCGTCACGGTGATGGCGGAGATGATTTCCGCGGCGCTCGATTGTCCGGACTGGGACGATCTGATGCTGCGGATCATGAAGAATCCGGACGACGTTTTTCCGAAATTATTTCCGGTCGTGGCCGACGCCGCAAATGCCGAGGACAGCGCCGCGAAAGAAATCATGTTTGCGTCGGCGATCGGACTGGGCAATCTGGCCATGATCGTGATCCGCCGCCTGGGATTGAAGGGCCAGCAATTTCCGCTCGTGAAATGCGGCGGCGTGTTTGGCCGCTGCCATATGCTGGACTCGCTGCTCGATTCCGTGCTTGCGAGCGGCGCTCTGCGCGCGAAACTGTTGCGACTCGAAATTTCTCCGGCGGTCGGAGCGGCGCGCATGGCCGCGCGGCTTTCCGAAACGCCGCCGCAAGCCGCGTCTCATGGCGCCTGAAGACCTCGCCGAATCGCAAGCCGCGCGCACGGCGGCCCGCGAAGCCATTCCCGAGCTGCTCGCCTCGGGCAGCGAAGACGCGCTCCGCTGTTTGATCGACAATCCGGCTTTCGACGAGACGCACGTGTGTCTCCTGCTCGAGCGGAAAGATCTCACGGGCCTGCTGCTCGAGGAAATCAGCAAGCGCAAAACGTGGCGCGCGGTCTATCGCGTGCGTCTGGGCCTCGCGGCGCATCCGCACACGCCGCGCCTCATCGCCATGCGCCTGCTGCGCGAGTTGCACTTGATGGATATCGTGCGCATCGGCCTGCTGCCGACTTCTTCCATGGAACTCCGGCGCCTGGCGGACGAGCGCGTGCTGACGCAATTGCCGCAATTGCCGCTGGGGCAGAAATTGATGCTGGCGCGCCGCGGTTCGACGCGCATCGCGGCGGGCCTCGTCGCGCATGGGCCGGAACAGGTGGCGCGCGTTGCGCTCGACAATTCGTTTCTGACCGAATCGCAACTGCTGAAGACTCTCGCCAAGGAAGCGCTCCCCGCGCGGATTGTTGCCGTCGTGGCGAATCACGATAAGTGGTCGAAGCTGGTCAACATCCGCGTGGCGTTGCTGCGCCATCGTCACGCGCCACCGGAGCGCGTGCCGGCGCTCGTGCCCGGCCTGCCGCGCCGCGAGATCGACGATTTGCTCGAGCTTTCGCGGCTTCCGGAACATGTGCGCGTTCATTTGCGCGAGGAACTCGCACGCAGAGGAAAAAGTGGCGGGCACGCATGACGTGGCGCAGGCTTCCAGCCTGTGGGGGGTAGTCCTTGCAAGCACTAAACCCCACAGGCTGGAAGCCTGCGCCACCAAACGTCATTTCAGAATGGCGCCCAATTCCGGAGGGCGCGTGCATTCCTGGCAGTGCCATCCGAAACTTGACACTCTGACACTCGGCACATAGCATCCTGCTTGGGGGCAAGAGATGACCACCCAGCCTTTGGAAAAAGTTGCCGTTAAAACCGAGCGCCGCCATTTTCAGCGCAGAAAATTCCGCGGGAAGATGGAAATGGAATGGGGATCCACGATACTGACTGGAGATGTGCGGGACATCGGACCCGGAGGCCTCTTTGTGGAGTTGACGCCGCCGCTGTGGGTCGGGGCGGCGTTCCGCGCGCGGCTGATGTTGAAACCTGTCCTTTTGTTGGATTGCACGGTCGTCAGGGTTGAGCCGGCCACGGGGATTGCCGTCGCGTTTGAAGTTGCGGAAGAGAGCGGGAAGGCGCAGCTGGAATCGCTCTTGATGAGTTTGTCTCCGGCATGACGCGATGCCTCGATTGCGGCGCCGATCGCATCGCCGATCAGTGCCCCGCGTGCGGGCTGACTTCCGCCGCGGCCGAGCTGGTGGTGCGGCGGCGCCTGGTGAAGCGGACGGCGTTTTTTCTGGTAGGCATCATCGTCTTTGTGGCCGCGAGCCAGGTCTATCCCGCCCTGGAACTCGATTCCATCCTGATTTTCGGCGGCATCGTTTTTTTCCTCTCCCTCGCGCTCGGCTATTGGATCGACTACCGCGCCCGGAAACATCAGGAAGTCGAGGTCATGAAGCGGATCTATTTCGGCATGATTCCCGTGCCGTGGATTTTCGCGGGCCTTCTTTTTCTGAACGGAAGGCTGGACACTTCGCGCCCCATTCGCGTTCCCGCAACCGTCGTCGGAAAAGTCGCCACGGGCGCGTTCCCGCGCAGCCGCCGCCTCATCGTCACTTCCTGGCGGTATGGCCGGCCCTTTGAACACATCGCCGTCGATCAGAACGACTTCGATCGTTTCCAGAAAGGCGACGACATTATCGTTCAAGCTCAGAAGGGAGCTGTCGGCATTCCTTGGATCTACGGAGTTTTTCGCCAGTAAGGGATTTGGCCTGAATTGGCGAGTAATGTGAGAATGAATGTATGCATTTGACGGGACGACCATGAATGAAGGCGAAGCACTCTTGCAAACTATATCGGGAGTGCGCCTCACGTCAGTGCAGTTCGTGCTTGATTACTTAATTTTGGGCTTCGATGAGAAGGGTGCGCTCACAACTCTCGTTTGGCCTGAAATCTACGATGGGGGCAAGATTATCAGGCTCGGAATGAGCGGATACCGGGACCGCCTTTGCGAACTAATTTCTCAGATTGTCGAGACCGTGGAGATTACAGAAGATGAGACGATCTTCATCGCATTCGAGAACAAAAGTCGAATCCGAATCCCACTTCGAGATCGCAAAGATCCCGGGGAAAGAGCAATCTTCAGAGCTCCCCAACATCGTCTGCGCGTATGGTAGAAATACGTCCGAGCGTGGCGACTATCGCAGTTGCCATCAATGTCCTCTAACCAGCGCCTGAGTAAGTCTTTCGGCGGAGGAATTCGCCGGCGCCGGGCTTCCCCGTGAATATGCCATTGTCGATGATGACGCGGCCGCGGGAGAGGACGGTTTTCGTTACGCCCTTCACGCGCATGCCCTCGAACATGGAATAGTCGACGCGCATGTGGTGCGTTTTGGCACTGATCACTTGCTCCGCGCTCGGATCGAAGATCACGATGTCCGCGTCCGAGCCGACGGCGATCGTGCCTTTGCGCGGGAATAAACCGAACAGCTTTGCCGGGGCCGTGGAAACGAGCTGGACGAAACGGTTGGCTGAGAATTTTCCGCCGTGGACGCCGCCGGAATAAATCAGGCTGAGGCGGTGCTCGACGCCTGGGCCGCCGTTCGGGATTTTCGTGAAATCATTCTTGCCCATTTCTTTTTGTTCCTTGAAGCAAAAGGGGCAGTGGTCGGTCGAGACGACTTGCAGCGTGTCGCGCGCGAGGCCCTGCCACAGTTTTTCCTGATTCCATTTTTCGCGCAGCGGCGGAGTGAAAACGTATTTCGCGCCTTCGAAGCCGGGGACGTCCATGTTTTCGAGGGAGAGGTGGAGATATTGCGGGCAGGTTTCCGCGTAGGCGGGGAGGCCGCGGTCGCGCGCCTCGCGCACTTTTTCGAGCGCGTCATTGCAGGAGAGATGCACGATGTACACGGGCGCGCCGGCCATTTCGGCGAGCGCGATGGCGCGCGACGTTGCTTCGCCTTCGGCGGTGGTGGGGCGCGTGAGGGCGTGATATTTCGGCGCGGTTTTTCCCTCGGCCAGGGCGCGCTGCACAAGGACATCAATCGCGCCGCCGTTTTCCGCGTGCATGCAGATCATGCCGCCGTGTTTCGCGGCCTGCAGCATGGCTTTGAAGATCGTGGCGTCGTCCAGCATGAACACGCCCGGATAGGCCATGAAAAGTTTGAAAGAAGAAACGCCTTCGCGGACGAGCGCGCCCATTTCTTCCAGTTGCGTATCGCCCAGCTCGGTGATGATGCAGTGGAATGCGTAATCGGCCACGGCCTTGCCTTCGGCTTTTTTCATCCAGGTGTCGAAGGCGTGGCGCAACGTCTGGCCCTTGTATTGGATCGCGAAATCGATGAGCGTCGTCGTGCCTCCGAAGGCCGCGGCGCGCGTGCCGGTCTCGAAATCGTCGGCGCTGGTGGTGCCGCCGAAGGGCATGTCCAGGTGGGTGTGCACGTCGATGCCGCCGGGGATGACGATGCAGCCCGTGGCGTCAATCAATTTTGTGGCGTTTTCGATGGGGAGATCCTTGCCGATGGTGACGATCTGTCCGCCCGTGATGCCGATGTCGCTCGCGTACGTATCCGTCGCGGTGACGATCGTGCCGTTGCGGATAATTGTGTCGAATCCCATCGATCCCCCAATGGCGCCGGAGTGAAGACAACGGTGCATCTTAGGCTAAGCGGGGAAGGGTGGGCAAGCAGGCGCGGCAGTCTACGAGGTTGTACGTATTGGCTCAGTTTGCCCGTGAAGATGCCCGTTCCGTCCCGAAAGTCACGGGACGGAACGGGCGCTACATAGCCGTTGCCTCGCCAGGTGTTGTAGCGGCCGCCCGCTTTTTGGGCGGGCAGCCGTCCAGGCCACGCAGAGACTAACTGAGTTGCTACCCGGCAGTACGCAATGGCGGTATAATCGCTGCGACTCGCGGCGCGGGCCTGCGGAACCGGCCGTGGCGTTCTGTTTCTGAAAGTGCGCAACTGGGCCGCTAAATTTCTGGACAGAAAATCAGAAATGGAATAAGGTCGCCTCTATGAAAACAATTCCTTCGATCGCTAAGCTGACGACGTTCGGAATTTTCCTGGGAATGTTGGCCGCATTGCCCCTGGCGGCGCAAGAATCGGCGTCTAAGCCGGTAGGGCACCTGCTTTTGTTTGCGGACACCGCGGTCTTTGCGCAACCGACGAACCCCGAAAATTGCACGCTGAGGAATCGATTCAAGAGAGGCGACAACGTTGGATTCCGCCTCTATGCCGTTGACGGAGGGACCGATAAGCCCGAGGAATCGGCAACGGTCGTGGTACACCTCGCTTTCGGCGGCAAGAAGTACGAACTACCTGCCAAGTATCGCGCCATACCACAAAAGAACGAGAAGGGTATGAACATGCCGATCCGTCCCGGCATGTGGACCGCAAAGTGGGTCGTACCCGATGACGCCCCGACCGGCACGGTTCAATATTCCGCTACGGCCACCGATAAGTATGGCCGGAAGGCGGAATGGACGCCGAAGGGCGGCGAACCGTCCTGGGTAACCATCGTTCAGTGATGGAGGAGTTTCTGGTCCGCAATTCGCTCCGTTCCGGCAGTGTGACTCTCCTGGCATTTGTTTTCTGCTTTTGCTTGCCTCTGACACATTTCTCCGCACTGGCTGCGAGTCAACAAGCAGCGGCAAAATCGGACGCTGCTTCCGTCCAGAAGCTGGAATTGAAATACGATAAACCCGTTGTCGGCGCGAAAGTTCAAGTTGCCGCCGAGGGTTTGCCCGCCGGAGAAACCGTTGACCTCAATTGGAAGACGGTGACGGGCGGCTGGGTGATCCAGAATTATTATTATTTTCGCGGCAGAAAATATTCCGAGACGACTCTTTCGCTCGGAAAATTTCCGGTGAGCGCGAGCGGCCGTCTCGATGCCACGTTTGCGATTCCTGAAGATTACGGCGGCGTTCACGACGTGATCGCGACGATCGGCGGGAAAACCGTCGCGCAAAATGGAATTGAAGTCACCCAGAGCTTCGAAATGACGCCTACGTCAGGTCCGGTGGGAACGCCGATTGAATTGCGCGTCAAAGGGCTCGGCTGGCGAGCCATGGAAAATACCTGGGTCGTAAACTGGGACAATCGGGGGACCGGATTCGTCAGCGCGGCCGGCACGCACGGCTCGGCCACGGCGCGCTTTCGCGCTACAGGTCCCGTCGGCGATCATTTCTTGAAGATCTACACTGGATGGCAAGGGCAGAGTTACCTCAACTTCCAGCAGGCGCCTAACGCCTACCTGCCGCGCCCCGAATTCAAGTTCCGCACGACGCCAGGTCCATCCTCGACGCCTGTTACATATGCGGACGAATACCAGCCGTATTCCCTGCCGGAGGCCGAAGTTCACGTTGCGAATGGGAAGCTGAGCGTCAGTCCGACGCAAGGGCCCGTAGACACCAAAGCCATGCTGCGCGGAGAAGGTTTTCCGGCCAACTCGACGCTGGATCTCTTCTGGCAGACGTACATCGGGAACCGGGTAGGCGGCAACGGATTCGGGCCGCATGAAAATTCAATCGCGAAAGTGAAAGTGGGAAGCGATGGAAAGATCGATTTCCCGCTGACGATTCCTGAGGACCTGGGCGGCGAGCATGGGATAGAACTGCGCGATGGAGAGAAGTTGCTGGCGCGCGCTTACTTTGCCATTGAGACGACCATCGTGAGCATGGAGCCGGCCTCCGGTCCGGCTGGAACCCCGATCACGATCCATCTGAAGGGTGTCGGCTGGACCGAGTATGACAACATGTATGCGGCGACGTACGACAACGCCTACATGGGATATGCCTGCGGCTTTAATTCGCAGGGCGATGTGGCGATCACGTTCAAGGCATCAGGCGAACCCGGCACTCACCTGATTGACCTTTTTCCCGGTATCTATCAAGGACCGCCCACGGAAAACCAACTGCTGTACCGGATGCCGCAGCTAACCTATGCCGACGATCATCCGGGCAACAAAATTCCCGCTCTGCATTTCAAGTTCAACGTGACTCCGTAGCTCTCAGTGCTGATCCGAATATTTTGACCTCTACAAAAGCGCGTGAACTTTTGTTTTGAGTGGTGCAGGCTTCAGCCTGTGGGGTTTGGTTGCTGCGAGGGCGTGCTTGCTTCGACCAACCCCCACAGACTGAAGTCTGTGCTACTTGCGGCTTTTGCCACATCACGGCAAATTCATGAGACATTGCTGTTGTCGTGAGATGTTAGAATGGCGCTGGAATTCCGGCCCCGATGCCCGGTGGGAAAATTGGTCCACCGGGTTGCGTGTTTCAGGGGAGAACCCGACCTCGAGGTGAGCGCATGCCCCTTCGCGAGACCGCGCCGAAATTGTCTCCGGAAAAGTACGAGCAGAATTTTGCGGACATCACGCCGCCGATGAACGCGCGCCAGGCGGCCATCGAAGCCGCGCGGTGCCTCTATTGTTTTGACGCCCCTTGCATTCAAGCGTGTCCCACGCGGATCGACGTGCCCGGCTTCATCAAGCGGATCATGACGGCGAATGTGCGCGGCGCGGCGCGAGTCATTCTCGAAGCGAATATTCTCGGCGAAAGTTGCGGACGCGTGTGCCCCACGGAAGTGTTGTGCGAGGGCGCGTGCGTCATGGTCGAGAAAGGCGAGAAGGCGATTGAGATCGGCAGGTTGCAACGATTCGCCGTGGACCATGTGCTGGACCGCAATATTCGGCTGTTCCAAGCGGGCAAGGCGAATGGGCGCCGCGTGGCCTGCATCGGTTCGGGGCCTGCATCTTTGGCCTGCGCGGCGCTTCTGGCGCGGAAGGGTTACGGCGTGACCATATTTGACCGGCGAGAACTTTCCGGCGGATTGAACACCTACGGCATCGCGGCTTACAAAACGCGCGTCGCCGATTCGTTGCGCGAAGTGGAGATGGTGAAGTCGCTGGGCGTCAATTTCCGCCAGAAAGTGGAAATCGGGCGGGACGTGAGCTTCGAGCAGCTCGAAAAAGATTTCGACGCGATCTTTATCGGAGTGGGCCTCGGCGAAACTTGGGCCATGGACATTCCCGGCGAGGACCTGCACGGAGTGTGTGGCGCGCTGGAATTTATCGAGCCGACGAAGTCGCAGCCATTTTCGCGCGTCGCCATTGGCCGGCGCGTTGCCTGCATCGGCGCGGGGAACACCGCGATTGATGTGGTCACCGCCGCGCGCCGCCTGGGCGCGGAGGCCGTGTATCTCGTTTACCGGCGAAGCGAGCAGGAAATGCCGGCGTTCCGCTACGAATATGAATTGGCCAAAAAGGACGGCGTGAATTTTCTGTGGCAGACGCAGCCGGTGCGAATCCTCGGTTCGGGCGGCGTGGTCACGGGACTGGAATGCGTGCGCACGCGTCTCGGCGAGCCCGATGCGCGAGGCAAGCGCGCTCCGGAGACGATTCCCAACAGCGCGTTCACGATCGATGTGGATATGGTCGTCCGCGCCGTCGGACAAAAGCAGGCCACGGACTTTTTGCGCGCCGTGAAAGGAATCGAGGTTCGCAAGAATGGCACCGTCGTGACCGACGCGCAGCACCGCACCGGCAACGCAAAATATTTTGCGGGCGGCGATTGCGTGAACGGAGGCCGGGAAGTTGTGGACGCCGTCGCGGAAGGCATGGCGGCGGGGCGGGGAATCGACGCATGGCTCGCCGCGGCAGCGGGCGAGGCGTTGTAGCGCCGGCGTCTCGCCGGCGTTTTGCGATGCCGGCCGAGACTTGAGAAATCGCCGGCGAGACGCCGGCGCCACGAAATGCCTGCGTTCTTCGCTTACTTGCTGGCTGCCATTCCGACGCATGGGAGTGAAAAGAGGGGGTCGTTTTTGATGGAAATTCCCGCATCGCTCAGCGAACGATTTCCGTTTCTCGATGCGCTCGAGGAAGATTGGGAACCTGTTTCGCGCGTTGCGTTGTATGGCTGGCTCGGCTTCTACGTCTTGTTGCTCGGAAATGCGCTGTTCGGCGGCCACTTGTTTCAATGGTTCGACCTCGTTTTCATTCCGATCCACGAAGGCGGCCATTTGCTCTTCCGAATGTTCGGCGAATGGGTCATGGTGGCCGGAGGAACTTTCCTTCAGTTGTTTGTCCCGTTCGCACTGGCAGTGTCTTTTGCGTTCCGCCGTCAGGTGCCCGGCACCGTTTTCTGCGCCTTCTTTTTCTTCGAGCAATTTCTTCCTATCGCGACGTACATGGCAGACGCGCGCGCACAGGAGTTGCCCCTCCTAACCGTTGGCGATTCGGAAGACGTCGTCCACGATTGGTTTTATTTATTTTCCCACGCGGGGCTGCTGGCGCACGATACGCAAATCGCTAGTCTATTTCGTTTTCTCGGCTGGGTAGGTATGTTTGCCATCGTAGGGTGGTTTATCTACCGTTCGACGCGAAAGGCATGAGGCAATGATGATTAAACGAAGTCACGAATTACGAATCACCAATCACCAGTCACAACACCGGAGGTGCCCCGTGGCTGACCTGCGCGTAAATGTTTGTGGGATCGAATCGCCGAACCCGTTCTGGCTGGCCTCCGGTCCGCCGACCAACACGGCCGGGCAAGTCATGCGCGCGTTTGACGCGGGGTGGGGCGGCGCGGTTTGGAAAACGATTGGTGAGCCGATCATGAACACTTCCTCGCGATACGGCGCGGTGGATTACAACGGGACGAAGGTGATGGGCTTTACCAATATCGAGCTCATCAGCGACAGGCCCACCGAGGTGAATGTCCGGGAAATCGCGGAGGTGAAGAAGCGCTATCCGAAAAATCTGGTGATCGCGTCGCTGATGGTGGAATCCAAGCGCGAGAGCTGGCACGAAATGGTTCGGCGCGTCGAGGGCGCGGGCGCGGACGCGCTGGAGCTGAATTTCGGGTGCCCGCACGGCATGAGCGAGCGCGGAATGGGTTCGTCCGTGGGGCAAGTGCCCGAGTACACGGAAATGATTACGTCGTGGGTGAAAGAAGCGGCGAAAACGCCGGTGATTGTGAAGCTCACGCCGAATGTCACGGATATTACGCGCGTCGCGCTGGCTGCGGAAAAAGGAGGCGCCGACGCCGTCAGCTTGATCAACACGCTCAATTCGATTATCGGCGTGGATTTGGAAACATTTTCGCCGAAGCCCGACGTGGGCGGGAAATCCTCACACGGCGGGTATTGCGGGCCGGCGCTGAAGCCGATCGCCTTGCACCTGGTTTCGAGCGTCGCGAAAACGGTGAAGATCCCGATTGTGGGAATCGGCGGAATTGGATACTGGAACGACGCGGCCGAACACATCGCGCTCGGTGCGTCCATCACGCAAGTCTGCACGGCGGCGATGCACTATGGTTTCCGCATCGTCGAAGACATGATCGACGGCCTCTCCGCTTACATGGACGATCACGGCTTTCAGACGATCGCGGATTTTCGCGGGCGCGCTGTGCCGAATGTAAAGGATTGGGGAGACCTGGACCTCAACTACAAAATCGTCGCCGATATTCGCCACGATCTGTGCATCGGCTGCCAGCTCTGCTACGTGGCCTGCGAAGACGGCGCGCACCAGTGCATCGCGCCGTACACCGTAGCGGGGAACGGCAAGAAGAATCCGAACGGAATGGGCGTGCACGTTCCACGGATCATCGAGGACGAATGCGTCGGCTGCAATCTTTGCGCCCTCGTTTGCCCGGTGGACCAGTGCATCACAATGAAGCACATCGACACGGGTCTGCCGTTTGAGAGCTGGAAGATGCGCGTGAAGAGGCTGGCATCCGGGACTGACGACGCACGGCCGTCGTAAAGAAAATGGCGGCGGCAATGTGCTAAATTTGTAGTTGCCATGAAACGCGTCGTGGTGGTCGGGGCAGGGTTTGGCGGATTGGAGGCCGTCACGCACCTGGACGGCATGTTTCGCCGAGATCGCGACGTCGAAATTCTTCTCCTCAGCGACCAAAATTATTTGCTCTTCACGCCGCTTCTTCCTCAGATCGCGTCGAGCTACACCGATCCGCGACATATCATCCAGGCTGTGCGTGAAATTCGCGGGCGGCGCAAATTCCGGTTCCGCAGGGAAGCGGTGCGCGCCGTCGATGCGCCGAACCGGCGCGTGATTGTCGATTCCGGGTCGATCGACTACGATGCGCTCATCCTCGCGTCCGGGTCGCGCACCGAATTTTTCAATACGCCTGGGGCGCGCGAGAACTGCTGGGATTACAAATCGCTCCAGCAGGCGGTGGAGTTGCGCGAGAGGATCATCGACCTGTGCGAGCACGCGGACCATACCGCGGACGCCGCCGCGCGGCGCTCGATGCTCACTTTCGTCGTTGTGGGTGGCGGCTACACGGGCATCGAGCTCGTCACGGAGATGCGAGACTTTCTCTTCGGCTATGCCGCGAGAAAATATCGCGGGATCAACGCCGCCGAGATTCGCCTGATCGTGCTGGAAGCGGCGCCGGATGTGCTGCGCGGGATAGGTCCGAAACTCGCGGCGCACGCGCGCAAGCGGCTGGACGTGAGCGGAATTGAGGTGAAAACTTCCACGCGAGTCACGCGCGTGCTCGAAGGCTCTATTGAGATCAATGGAAACGAGACTCTCGCGGCGGACACAATTATCTGGACGGCGGGAGTTCGCGCATCCGAGCTGATTGAATCGCTGCCTGGGCCGCACGACCGCATTGGCCGCGCCGTTGTGAACGCGCACCTTCAACTGGAGGGCTACCCGGAGGTTTTCGTCATCGGCGACTCTGCCGCAGCCGTGAATGCGCAGGAAGCGCCGCGCGTCGCCCCGGTGGCGATCGAGCAGGGGCGCATTGCGGCGCGCAACGTCGGACACTTGTGGCGCGGCGAGCCGCTCGAGACGTATGAATACGCCTCGAAGGGCATGCTCGTTTCTCTCGGGATGAATTATGCTGTGGTCAAGATCGCGGGGATTCAGGTGAGCGGCTACTTTGCTTGGCTCTTCTGGAACGCCGTTCATTTATACAAACTAGTTGGATTAAAAAAGCAGTTGCAAGTGGCCGGAGACTGGATGCTCGGATTAATTTTTCCGCGCGACGCGGCCATTGTGCGCGAACCGCGCCGTTGCAAATTGTGCGGAACGGAAGAGCATGATCCTGCACCTCGCGCGATGGATGCGGGGACTTTTTAGTGGCGCAGGCTTCCAGCCTGTGGGGGTTGGTTATGCCGAGGCTCGATCTCTTCGCAACCAAACCCCACAGGCTGGAAGCCTGCGCCACTTAATTGTGCGCGTGCATGAGTGCCCAATAGACTGCGAAGCTCGCGGCGAATCCCACGAACCAGGCGTAGTCATACAGGCCGCGCAACGCGGGCACGATCAGGCCGATGAACGCCACGCCCGCTCCGGCCGCAAGCGCCGCCATGGCGCGCCAGTTGATCCCGCGGGAAAATTCGTAAAAACCGCGGTGTTGGTACAGATCCTCGACCAGAATGATTTTTTTGCGCACCACGAAGTAGTCGCAGATCATCACGCCCGCAATCGGTCCGAGAAATCCGGAATAGCCCACGAGCCAATTGAAAATGTAGTTGCTGTAGTTGGCGAGGAGCTTCCAGGGCTGAAACACGACCACACCCACGACGCATGCGATCAGGCCGCCGGTGCGAAAACTGATTAAACGCGGCGAGAGATTCGAGAAATCGTTGGACGGCGAGACCAGATTGGCCGCGACGTTTACGTTCAGCGTCGCCAGCAGCAGCGCCAGCATCGCCACCACGACGGCGATGGGATTTCCCATGCGCGCGAGCACCTGGACCGGATCCCAGATCGCCTGGCCGAAAATAATCGCCGTGGCCGATGTGACGGCAATGCCGATGAACGAATAGAACGTCATCGTCGCCGGAAGGCCCAGCGCCTGTCCGACCACCTGCGCCCGCTGACTGCGCGCATAGCGCGTGAAATCGGGGATGTTGAGCGCCACGGTGGCCCAAAATCCCACCACTCCGGTCAGAGACGGCACGAAAAATTTGAAAAATTCCCCAAATGTCTGAAACTTGGACGGCGCCGCGAGCATCGGCCCGAATCCGCCCGCCTTCACCATGGCCCATCCAAGCAGCACCACGCCGATCCCCAGCAAGAACGGCGCAGTGACACCCTGGAGAAATTGAATGGTGCGGATTCCCATCACGATAACGATCACGTGCAGCAGCCAAAACAGGGCGAAACAAATCCACACGCCATTTGCAAAATTTTTCCACGCAGGGAGGAGCGCGATCACCATCGCGTTGATCGCTTCGCCGCCGATCCAGGTGTTGATCCCGAACCAGCCGCATGCCACGAGGGCGCGGAGAACCGCCGGAACGTTCGCACCGGTCACGCCAAACGACGCGCGCGCAAATACGGGGAAGGGAATTCCGTATTTGGCGCCAGCGTGCGCGTTGAGCAGCATCGGCACGAGGACCAGAACGTTTCCCAGAAACACGGTGAAGATGGCCTGCTTCCAGTCCATTCCGCCGGCGATCATCGCGCTCGCAAGCATGTATGTTGGAATGTTGACGCTCATCGCGATCCACAGCGCGGCGTAGTTGTAGGTGCCCCAGCTGCGGCGCGAGGCGGGGATCGGCGCGAGGTCTTCGTTGTAAAGAGAACTGGAACGAATGGTTTCGGCGTCAAGAACGCCTGATTGGATGCCGCCCTGGCCGGGTTGTTCCGCGGCGCTCACCTGTCAGTAGATCCCGCGCCGCAGATCGGGCATTTGAGGAATCTCGATATTAACTACGCGGCCTTCGTCGGCAAGCTTCACGAGAATACGCGAAGCCGAGCCGACATCCTTGACGCTCCAATCCGAGGTTGCCACGGGCTTTGCCGGCTTGTCCGATTCTCGCCACAAAAGATCCTCGCCTTTGTGTTCGAGCAGTTCCGGCTTGATTTCATAGACTTCCATATTGCGCACGTAAATCACCAGGTAGCGAGTGCCGAGCTGAAGCAGAAGCGGATCGAATTTTTTCCCGGGCTGATAAACATTCCATAGTTTCGGCGCGCGCGAATCGACTTGCAGGATCGCGTTGGGGATTGATTTCCAGAGGATTTTCTCTTTGTCGGCGGCGCGGGAAATGCCCACCAGTGCGAGAAACAATCCCGCCATCCCGAGAAACCATCTTGCGCGATGGACGATGTGTGCCAACTTCCGCACCTCAGGGCCAGTCGACGCGCAACTGGCGCGACTTCACGACCACATATTTGTTCTTGCGCGCGAATTCCACCAGGTCCACGAGCAATTTCACGTCGTTCTCGCAGTACTTGCAAACGTCTTCCTTGCGGCCCTCGCGCCACCACTGGACAATGTCCAGACCGTTTCCCGTTTTCTGATTGCCCAGGGTTTCCCGCGCCAGATCGTCGAGTTTGATGCGGTGTCCAAGCCGGCGGTGCAAATCCACCAGCAAGTCAAAGGATTTGCCGAGCAGATGATTCACCGGCTGGTAGGCGCTGAGCACTTCGAAGTCGAAGCGGTCGCCATTGAAGGAGACGATGCGATCGTACCGCCCGAGTTCGGAAATGAGCGCATTCGCATCCGCCTCAAACCAGCGCCGGAAGCGGTTCTGCGCGTCCCAGGTCACGGCGACGGCGAGGCCGAAGCGCGCGATGCTCGACCAGCCTCCCTCGACCTCATGGGACAGGCGGAGCGTTTCGATGTCAAAGAAGATTTCGCGAGTCGGGTCGGGAAAAAGGCTGGGTGTCGTCGCCATTAGTTTTTTGATTCGCTGGCAAAGTGTGTGCGCGCCAAGAATGGTGAATCCTGAGACGGGAAACGTCAAGCCCATCCTGATGACGGAGGAAGACTGCCATAGATTTGGAAAACGAACGCTAAGATACTCCGGACCGGCGGGTATAGCAGTTAGGTGTGTTGCGGCTGAACTCCAATTTCATCTTCGATGGCGCGAACGGATTCGGGAGAAATGGCGACGAACTCGACGCCCACTCCTACGCCCCTGAGGCAATAGCGGACTTCGCAACGTGTTTGAATCACGACTCCGGTCCGCGCGAGCTTGAAGCGCAATTTCAGGACCGCGCCTTCCGGATACTCCGTTCTCGTGTTGATGAACATGCCGTGCGGGCTAAGGTCCGGCGGCCGAACGCAAATGTCTTCCTCGAAGCCTTCGTAAATCATGGAGAGTTCGCTGAGGTGCGGGTGGCGGACATCGCGCCGACCTTCCGTACTCGGTTTGTCGTCTTTCCTGTCCATGACTAGCGGGCTTCTTCAGGGACCCAATCTTCCTTCTGTGGCCGGTTCGGGGAGGACTTGTCCGCGCAACGCGTCCCGCACGACGGACAATATTTAAATGAGGGAAGAATGTGCTGATTGCACTTTGCGCATTCCACATAGGATGTATTGTCCATCGGCACGACCCGGAGGATCTCTTCCAGCGTCGTCGTGCCCTTCAGAACCTTCTCCAGCGCGTCTTCCTGAATGAGGCGCATTCCGTTGGACCTCGAAGTGGCGCGAATCTGGTCGATGTTCCCGCTGGTGCGAACGATGGTGCGAATGGACTCATCCACGCGGAGCAATTCATAGATTCCAATACGGCCCGAGTAACCGGTATGGTTGCACCTATCGCAACCCACCGGAACAGCCATCTTGCTCGGAAGCTTGGACACGCCCACCTGGGCCAGACGCGCCTGAAAATCCTGAGTCGCGGGCTGGAGAGAGTGGCAGGGGCAGAGCATTCGCACCAGGCGCTGCGCCAGGATGCCTGTCACGGATGAACTGATCAAGTAGCCCGGAATGCCAAGGTCGAGAAGGCGGACAATCGCTGAAACGCTGTCGTTGGTGTGCAGTGTGGAAAGCACCAGATGGCCCGTTTGCGCCGCCTTCATGACGATTTCCGCGGTTTCCTTATCGCGAATCTCGCCC
The DNA here is from genome assembly GCA_963768275.1 of uncultured Acidobacteriota bacterium. Classification (GTDB taxonomy): domain Bacteria; phylum Acidobacteriota; class Terriglobia; order Acidiferrales; family UBA7541; genus Palsa-360. The sequence continues at coordinate 64,527 of CAVYHH010000023.1, read as the reverse complement.
ACCATGATGATGTTCGGGTCCTGGCGGAGAATGGACCGGAGGCAGGTCACGAATGTCAGGCCGGCCTTGGTATTGACGTGCACTTGATTGATGCCTGGAAGAACATACTCGACCGGGTCCTCGACCGTGACGATATTGACGGATGCCTGGCGCAGTTTGTGGAGCGAAGAGTACAGAGTCGTGCTCTTGCCCGAGCCCGTCGGGCCCGTTACCAGAATCATCCCTTGAGGCGCGGATAGAAGCTCATTCAGTCCATCGGCCACGTCGGCCGGCATTCCCAAATCAGCATAAGAAGTCAGCGGCGAGCTCGTTTCCAGCAACCGGATCACTACCTTCTCTCCGTACTGCGTCGGCAGCGTCGAGACTCGCAAGTCGAGCTGCCGCGTGCCTACGGAAACCATGAAGCGTCCGTCCTGGGGGGCGCGGCGCTCCGAGATATCCATATCGGAGAGAATCTTGACGCGCGAGATCAGCGAGTTTTGCAGGGCTCGCGGGATCACTTGATGATCGTGCAATACGCCGTCGACGCGCATGCGCACGACGGTGTCGGAGGCTCGCGGCTCGATGTGAATATCGCTGGCCCGCTTGCCCATGGCCACTTGAATCACTTCGGAAACGAGACGCACTGCCGGAGTTTTTTTCTGCCGCAGATCGGCCTGTACTTCCTGGATGGCTTCCTGGTTGGCTTGCCGCGAACTGGTGGAAAGGAACTCTACTTCTTCAAAAGGGATTCTTTCCCCACCTCGGACGGTCCCGTAACCGGAGGCGCCCCCCCCTTCCGTAGCGTAATGTTTGTTGATTGCCTGCTGCAGTTCGGTCCGAAAGGAAAGCCTGGGGGAAATCTCGTGGCCGGTCGTAAACCGCAATTCGTCCAAGGCGGCCAGGTTCTGCGGCGCGGCCATGGCGACAATCAGGCGCTTGTGTTCCGTTCGCAGGGGAAGAACGCACAGGCGCTCTGCCATCGAGCGCGGCACCATCCTCAAGGCGCCGAGATCCGGTACGGTCGAGGCGCTGTCCACGTACGGTATGCGCGACACTTCTTCCAGGGCCGCCCCCAAGTCTTCCTTGGCAACGAGGCCCCGCTCCAGCATCAATTCACCGAGATGGATCACTTTCCCTTGCTGTTCTCCAATGACTTTTTGGAGATCGGCAGGGGATATCTTTCCCCGGTCCTGCAATACTTCCCCTATCTTTTTCTTCTTCATGAATCCTCGTCACGGCAACAACAATCCCCGGCGCAGGATTTTGGGGAGTCGGTGGCTGCCAGTTTCCGTTGTGAGTGAAGCTGAATTTACGGTATCAGTCCTAGGTTCATTCTGGAACACGGGAATTGGATGAAGTGCGCCAAATAGAAACATGGCCGTTCAATACGTTGATTATAATTAGGTTAGCGAGCGTCTATAGAATCTGTCGTGACCGTCGTCCTGGAGGGTTGCTTTAGGGGGGAAGCTACAGAATTCCACCGCAGGTCATGGAGGCTGCGGCGAGACGAATTCGCGCCGTTTCCATTAGGCTTGAATTTCCCCGAATGACTTATCGAGGATCCGCACGGCCTCATCCACATCCGCCTTGCCGATATTTAGCATGGGGGAAAGCCGGATGACGTTGCCGTACAGGCCGCCCTTGCCGACCAGCAATCCGTGCTCGCGCGTGCGTTCGAGAAGTTGGGTGGTCGCTTGGGGAGCAGGCTCCTTGGTTTCGCGATCCTTTACGAGTTCGAGGCCGATCATCAGACCTTTGCCGCGCACGTCGCCAATCACCGGATATTTCCGCTGGAGTTCGTCGAGTTTGCCGCGGAAATAGTTACCCATCGTTTCCGCATTCTCGAGAAGTTTTTCCTCTTCGATGAATTCGATCGTTGCTTTCGCCGCCACCGACGTCACCGGATTCCCGCCGAAGGTGGAAATCGTCAGGCCTTGGTACGAGGCGGCCAGTTCTTTTGTGGTGATCGTGGCGCCGATGGGAACGCCGTTGGCCATGCCCTTGGCGCAAGTCATGATGTCCGGAGTCACTTCCCAGTGCTCGATACCGAACCATTTTTTACCTGTGCGCCCGAAGCCGGTTTGCACTTCATCGGAGATGAACAGGCCTCCGTATTTTTTTACCGCCTTGAAAACGATTTTGAAATATTCGGGCGGCGGCGTAATGAATCCGCCGACTCCCTGAATCGGTTCGGCCATGAAGGCGGCGATGTGGCCGCTGGTGCCGGTTTGGATCAGATTCTCGACGTCATTCGCGCAGGCGACTTCACAATCCGGATATTTCAAGCCCAGCGGGCAGCGGTAGCAATAGGGATTGATCGCGTGCGCGATGCCGATGCTGATGATTCCCGACTTGCGCCACGGGGCCTGCGCCGTCACGCTCTTGGTGAGCGACGATCCGCCGGAATAGGCGTGGCGCAGGGCCACGATGTCGAAGGAGCCCGTCGCCATCCGCGCCAGCAGGATCGCGGCTTCGTTCGCCTCCGTGCCGGAGCTGGTGAAAAAACTGGATTGTAGGGCGCCCGGCGTAAGCTGGGCGACTTTTTCAGCGAGCGCCACGATGGCTTCGTTGGGATAGAGCGTGGAGAGATGCTGCAGCTTGTCGACTTGCGCCTTGATCGGTCCCGTAATCCGCGGATTGGCGTGGCCCACCGAGACGGTCAAAATGCCGCCGAAGAAATCGAGATACTTGCGGCCTTCAACGTCCCACACGTGCTGCATGGACGCGTGATCGGCCACCAGCGGCTCCTGATAGAAATTCGTGACCGCGGGCCAGATGTATTCCTTGTGCTTGCGAACCACTTCTTCACTGCGCGTCGTCTGCTTGGGTTGAGTGGTCATAGAAGCCCTTCTGGAACCACGGATGCACACGGATTAACACGGATAAAAGCTAAGACAAAAAGAAAAGAATTAGTAAGAAGCCAGAATCTGAATCGTCAACCTATTTTTTTCTCCCTTGCAATTCTCTTTACCTTTATCCGTGTTTATCCGTGTGCATCCGTGGTTTCAAATATTCTCAATCCGCGGCTTGCGTGCTGCGCGCTGTTTGCGTGCGCGTGATCTCGCCGTAGGTTTCCGGGCGGCGGTCGCGGTAGAACTGCCAGGTGTCGCGGACTTCCTGGATCTCGTCGAGGTTCAAGTCGGCGACCAGCAATTCATCCTTGTCGCGGCTGGCTTGCGCGATGATCTTGCCGCGCGGATTGCAGAAGTAACTCTTTCCGTAAAATTCGCCGATCTGCCAGGGTTTTTCGATGCCTACGCGGTTCGACGCGGCGACGAAGTAGCCGTTCGCGGCGGCGTGCGCCGGCTGTTCGAGTTCCCAGAGATATTCGGAGAGCCCCGCCACGGTTGCGGATGGATTGAAGACGATTTCCGCGCCGTTCAGGCCGAGAATTCTCGCGCCTTCGGGGAAGTGGCGATCGTAGCAAATATACACGCCCACTTTTCCAAAGCGCGTTTCGAAGACCGGGTATCCCGCGTTTCCGGGAGTGAAATAGAATTTTTCCCAGAATCCGGGATGGCAGTGTGGAATATGGTGCTTGCGATATTTTCCGAGATATTTTCCGTCCGCGTCGAATACGGCCGCCGTGTTGAAATACACGCCGGTCATTTCGACTTCGTAAACCGGGACGATCAGCGCCATGCCGTATTTCCTAGCCAGTTTTTGCATGCGCGTCACGGTCGGGCCGTCCGGCACCGGCTCGGTCAACTCGTACCATTTCTGCTGCTGTTCCGCGCAGAAGTAGGGGCCGTAGAAAAGTTCCTGCAAACCGAGGATCTGCACCTTGCGTTTTGCCGAGGCGGCGATGAGCTTCTCGTGCTTGGCGATCATCTTCTCCTTGATTTGCGGAAGGGAAAATTTTGTGGGAGACCATTCGCAATGCGCCTGAATGAGACCGCAACGCACGATTCGAGCCATGTTGCACCTCCGCGGAATTTGCACTGCGAGTGTACTCTGCGGTGGCGGCGCGCGACAAGACCCGCGCGCAAGGGGCCCCGGGAACGCCAATCTCCCGATTGGCGATTCGTGTTACGCCAATCGGGAGATTGGCGTTCCCAGGATTCAGCTCGATTCGTGCCGAGGGTTAAAACGCTATCGCGTTTTGGACGCTTCCGTCGCGGCTAACTTTCCAGGGCTGAATCGCGTTGAAGTGGCCGACGACCGTGTCTGTCTTTTGAAAGAAGTCCGGCTCGACGCGCCAGAATTCGGCGAGTTCGGCCACCGTCGGTTGCACCTCGCCCTGATCGTCCGTGGCGCGGGATTGGAGCAGGGTTTCCTGTCCATCCCATTCCCAGGCAAAGCCGAACCGGGCGTGAGCCTTTGGATAAACCGGGCCCTGCATTTCCGCGGCCTTCCAGCTGCGCCCGCCGTCGGTGGACACTTCGATCTTGGTGATGGCGCCGCCGCCCGACCACGCCAGGCCGGAGATTTCGTAGAAGCCGGGGCCGGAGAGTTTTTGCCCGCCCGATGGCCGCGTGATGAGGGATTTCGGTCCCAGCTGGGATTGGAACCAGCGGGCTTTCCCGTCGATCCTCAAACTGGGATATTTCGTGGTTTCGCGCATGGCCATTACGGGCTCTGCCACAACTTTGATTCGCCGGAGCCACTTCACGTTGTTGATGCCTTCCCAACCGGGGACGAGAAGGCGCAGAGGATAGCCCTGCTCGGGACGTATCGCTTCGCCATTCTGGCCGTACGCGATGAACATGTCATCGAAGGCCTTTTCGATCGGTATGCTTTTCGAGTGTTTTCCCTTTTCCGCGCCCTCGGCGATGATCCACTTCGCGCCGGCCTGTACGCCCGCTTGCTTGAGAAGCAGGGAGGCTGGAATTCCAGTCCAGACGCTGCAACTGGTCAAGCCGTGCGTGTCTTGCGCGTTTGCGTTTGCTCCTCGGCGTATCGCGCCAGTCGGCCCGGTCGGAGCGCTGTTTCCGTTGCATTCCACGAAATGGACTCGAGAAACGGAAGGCAAGCGCCTCAAATCCTCGAGACTAAAAATCAGCGGACGATCCACCATTCCGTGGATCAGGAGATGATGCTCCCGCGGATCGATGTCCGGAGGTTCATAACCGTGGGATACGATGTAATGCAGAGGTGCCGGCGTGACGATCCCGATCGAATCCTGAAGCGGAGTCCTGAATCCGAAGTCCTTGTGATAGTCCGGCGGGCTCGTGAGCTGGGGCCAAGTGCCGAGGCTGCCCGTGCGAATCGAGGCCTCGAACCGGGAGCGCTCGCCGTAGGCGTGCAAGTCCTTGGGCCGGTCGTCAGGAGCTTCGGCCTCTAGGTTTGCGCCGGTCGCGGTCCGCAATCCTGCGGCCGCCATGCCTGCCAGCACGGCTCCGTTTTTCAGGAATCGTCTCCGACCTTGCTTCTTTTCCATCGTCGGTCTCCTTCCACGGCGCCACAACACATCGCGCGCCACGCTCACTGCTTCGTGTGGCTGCAAAATTCTGAATCCACGCCGAGAAAAACAGCCTAGCTCTTCCTAACTTTCCGCGCCCAAAGGTCCCAGTCCTTCGGAAATTCCTGATTGCCGGCTTCCGCCTGTTTAGCCTCTTCTGGGGAGAGCGTCTCGATCTTCCTGCTGCCGGCCTGGAGGTGCATTTCCGCGTTGATCTTCAGATACACGCTGCGGCCGACCGAATGCATGATGCTGTTTCCTACAGTGATCCCGCCGTGTCCTCGCATGAGGGCCCCCGGCTTGTCGCCGAGTGTTTGGGCGAGAGCCTTGCCTTTCGCCGCGTCATTGATCAGCATGTTCGTCATGCCGAAAGATTTGCGAATGTCGAACGTGGGCAAGCCCGTGCCGATAAATCCTCCCATGTGGTAGATCGGCAGGAGCGGCTCGTTGATGGTGCCCATCAGCACGACGGTCGGCGCGTGCGTGTGGACGATGGACTTCACGTCCGGCCTGGCCCTGTAAATCTCGGCGTGAATCCAGCGCTCGCTGTAGAGCTTCCGCGTGTCGCCGTTGGCCGGAACGCAGTCGTAGTCCAGCTCTACGATATCGCTCACGGTGACCAAATCGGGCGCCAGCCAGCGCGAGATGTAAAAGTGATTCGGGTTGGCGGGATTGCGCACGCTGACGTGGCCGTAACCGTCCACCACTCCTTGATCCTGTAAAATGTGATTCGCGGTGACCAGGTCCGCAAGCAGGGCGTCTTTGTCCTGCTTGTCTTGCGGAACGGCTTCCGGCGGCGCGGGAACCGGCGCAGTCTTGGTCTCTTCCGCCGCGCCCAGCAACGCGCCCGTCAACAAGAGGCTGGAGCCGGACAGAAAACCGCGGCGGCCGAATCCGGCCTTGAGCAGATGATTTATCTCCATTGAAATCTCCTTGGAAATCGATTTGAATGCTTTGCCGTGAACGGAAACCTCCCGTTCCACACGCGGAGGGAGCGTTTCCCACACTCGACCAACACTTGACCAACTCTTGAAATGATTGGCAACTCATCGGATACACCGATTGGCTGCCCTATGTCAATCATGGAATGTATTTGGTTTTGCAGCCCGCAAAACTTGTTTCCCATGTCCCCAAATGAACGAAAGTAGGCTATCCTGACGGCGGTTGACCTGAGAAAACATTGACGCCAGATCCAACCTCAGCTTTCTTGCGGCGATTCTACCGTGCTGTGCTTCGTGTCTTTCCAAGCTGCATCACGTTGACGCAAGCGGTTGCGTTCAACATGTTCCTCGCATTCTCACCCATGATTCTCGTTGTGCTGGGAGCGGTAGCCGGTTCCGCCGCGTTCCGGCAAGCGCTGCAAGGAATCATCGCGCGCCTGCGTATTGTGCTTCCGCCGGGGACTCTCAGCATTCTCAATAATTTTCTTTCCCGGAACAGCACACAATCCTGGGAGTGGATCTTACTGGGACTGGGCGGAACCGTTTTGGCGGGGACGCAAATGATGAAGCTGCTGATGGAAGGGTTTCGCACGGTTTACAGGGACCCGAACGAGTTGGGTCCGGTCAGCAGGAACGTGCGGGCGTTGCTGCTGCTGACCGCCACAATCCTTCCTTCCATTCTCATCGTGAATCTGGTCGTTTTTGGTAGGACGGTTCGCAACAGGATGCTGCACATTTCCTCCATGCCCGTGCTCATTCGATTGATCTGGAGCGGCTTGTACATCGTGGTCTCCTTGTTGATTGCCTTGGGCGTGCTGACCGTGATTTACCGGGTGGGACGGCCGGGTCATCATGGATTGAAAGCTCACCTGCCCGGCGCGGAAGTTGCCACGGTGTTGTGGTGGGGGGTCAGCATCGCGCTGGGATTTTATTTGCGTGGCGTGCCCTACAGCCTCATCTATGGCGGCCTGGCTGTCACCATTGGCATTATGCTGTGGATGCAACTGACCGCTACGATTCTGCTGATCGGCGCCGCGTACAATGCCGAGTTGCTCGATCGGTCGTAGGACAGCCACTCTTGGCTGTCCGCTTGCACCCCGCTGAGATTGCGCAGGACAGCCAAGAGTGGCTGTCCTACCAAATCGGAGTACAATGAGTGTGCCAGAATTCGGTCACGGGAGGCAGCGATGGGCGAAATGCGCGTCGAGTGCTACGCCGGTTATCGGGCCGATGAGCGACCTACCAGGTTTACCTTGCGCGGGCACACCTTTGAAATCATGGAAGTGGAAGACCGATGGTATTCGCCGGGCGCGATTTATTTTCGAGTCCGCACCCAGGACGGCGATTATTTTGTCCTGCGCCATGATGAACCCCAGGATGTCTGGAGCGTGGATGCCTTCCGTTCCGCTCGGGAACGTTCGGATTTGCCGGAGGCCGGGCAGGTTGGATGGAGTTGAGCGGCCAAGTCCCTGAAATTGCCCCGGTTTTGCGCGGTTTCTTGCGCGCGCGGGTATGCCTTCGCATAGCGTACTGGAAGGGCACGGCTCCATTTCAGGCCGCAACTTTTCCTTTTCCATAGGGTTAAACTGGATGCGTGCGTTGAAAGCCACGACCCTGCCGTGCCAGCCGCGCGAACTCCCGCTTGGGGAGATGGGGATATGAAAAGAGTTTCATCCTGCAAAGCCGATTTACGCCGGACTCAACCGGCATCCCCCGCCGGAATGATTTTCATTTTCATTCTGGCTGCCTCCATATTTGCCGGGCCGTATCTCGTCGCCGCATCCGATAAAAAAGACAGCAAGGGGAAGACGGCGGAATCTTCAAAAGCATTGAAGGGACTGCCTACCCAGGAGTTGACCGAAGACGAAGCCATCTTGGAGGCGCTCTATCGCCTGGGCTTTGGGCCGCGCCCGGGAGATCTCGAGCGCGTCAAGGAAATGGGCCTGCAAAAATGGATCGATCAGCAGCTTCATCCGGATTCGATTGATGACTCCGCTCTCGATGCGCGCCTCCAGCGGTTTCCCACGCTGAAAATGTCCTCCACAAAACTTCTCGACGAATTCCCCGAGCCGCAAGTCGCCGCGCGGCGCCAAGGCATAACCGTCGAGGAATACCGGAAACAGCAGCAGGAACAGATGCGGGCGGCCATGCAGTCGTCCATGCAAGGCGAATCGCAGAGCGAACCGCAACAAGCCGAGACACAGGGAAACGCCCAGAGCGACATGCAGATGGCCGATGCGATGCGCATGCCGAATTTCGACATGGTGGACAACGATCTGAACGCAAATCCGGCGAAAGAGAAGGGGCAAGGGAAGGGGCAGGGCGGCTTCGGCAACCGCATGATCAACTACGAACAAATTCGCTTGCCGCAGCGCATCGTCGCCGAACTTTCCATGGCCAAGATGACGCGCGCCGTTTACAGTGAGCGCCAGCTCCAGGAAATGATGGTGGATTTCTGGTACAACCACTTCAACGTTTTCGCCGCCAAGGGCGCCGACCGCTGGCTCATCACCGAATACGAACGCGATGCGATTCGCCCGCGCGCCATGGGGAAGTTTCGCGATTTGCTTGGAGCCACGGCCAAAAGTCCGGCAATGCTGTTTTTCCTGGACAACTGGCTTTCCGCCGATCCTGTCGCGTGGCAGAAGCTGCAGCAGGAACAGCAGGAGCGGCGCGGGATGCGGGGCGGAGCATTCGGAGGTGGGCCATTTGGAGGGCCGCGTTTTCCGCAGGGACGTCCCGGGGCGAATGGTAATCCGAACGATCCGAACGCGAATGCAAAACAGAAACAGGAGCGCGGCCTGAATGAGAATTACGGCCGCGAACTGATGGAGTTGCATACGCTCGGCGTGGATGGCGGCTACACGCAGGACGACGTCATCAACGTCGCCAAGGCGTTTACGGGTTGGAGTATTCGGCAGCCGCGTCGCGATCCGGAATTTTTCTTCGAGGAGCGCCTCCACGACAACAGCGTGAAGACGGTGCTCGGGCACCAGATTCACGACGGTGGAATGAAGGACGGCGAGGAAGTCCTCGACATCCTGGCGCGCGATCCGCACACGGCGCATCACATTTCATTTGAGCTTGCGCAGCGGTTCGTCGCCGATAATCCGCCGGAGGCGCTGGTGGACCGCATGGCGCAAACGTTTTTGAAATCCGACGGCGACATCCGCGAAGTCCTGCGCACCATGATTTATTCGCCCGAGTTCTGGTCGAAGGAAGCGTATCGCGCCAAGATCAAAACGCCGTTTGAGCTTGTGGCGTCGGCCACTCGGGCCGTCGGTGCGGACGTGGAAATCCCGCTGCTGTTAGTGCAATGGACGAGCCGGATCGGCCAGCCGCTCTATCAGTGCGAGCCGCCGACCGGCTACTCCGACAAATCCGATGCGTGGGTGAATACGGGCGCGTTGCTCAGCCGGATGAATTTTTCGCTGGCGCTCACCTCGAATCGTCTTCGCGGCGCGCAAGTGGATATCGATTCTCTGTTCGGCAGCGACACGGCCGCCAATCCGCACGCCACGCTCGACCGCGCGATTCAAGTTTTGTTAGGCGGCCAGGCCTCGCAGGAAACTCGCGACACGCTGGAGAAGCAGCTCGACGATCCTCAAATCTTGCAGGCGGCACTCGACGACAAGGTGAAGCAGGTGAACGCAGCGATGATCGCGGGATTAGTTCTAGGTTCGCCGGAGTTTCAGCGGAGATAAGCAGCACAGGCTTCAGCCTGTGGCCTTTGTTTTTTCTTGGCAGTAATTTGGTAAGGAGAACGACCATGAAAGTTTCGCGGCGCATTTTCCTGAAAAGCGGCGGCGTGGCCATGATCGGCATGAGCACGATTCCCGCGTTCCTGCAGCGGGCGGTGGCGGCGACGCCGATGCCGAACAAGAAAAAACTGATCGTCGTCTTTCAGCGCGGGGCCGCCGATGGGTTGAACATCGTCGTGCCGTTCGGAGAAGAAAACTATTACCGCATTCGTCCGACGATCGCGATTCCGCAGCCGCGGAACGGCGCCGAGGGCGCTGCGGTCGACCTCGACGGCTTCTTCGGCTTGCATCCAAGTCTCGCGTCCCTCGGGCCTCTGTTTCACAACGGGCAGCTCGCCATCGTTCACGCCGCAGGATCGCCCGACACGACGCGCTCGCATTTTGACGCTCAGGATTTCATGGAATCCGGCACGCCCGGCGTGAAATCGACGGACGACGGCTGGCTGAATCGCACCGTGAACGGAATGAGCGAGCAAGACTCTTCTCCCTTCCGCGCGGTGGCGATGGGACCAAACCTTCCGCTCACTCTGCGCGGCGCCGCGCCCGCCATCGCTCTCGCAGACGTCAAACAATTTCGCGTGATGAGCCAGTCCACCGCGGTGCAGGGCGGTTTTGAGGCGCTCTACGCGCAGACGGTCGACAAAGTTTTGCGCGGCACGGGCACGGAAACATTTGAAGCGATTGAAATGTTGCGCAAAGCCGACCCTTCGCGCTTCCAGCCCGAAAATGGCGCCGATTATCCGAAGAGCCGCGTCGGCCAGACGCTGCAACAAGTCGCGCAGCTTCTCAAGGCGGACATCGGCATGGAAGTCGGCTTCGTCGATACCGGAGGCTGGGACAATCACGTCAACGAAGGCGGCGCGCAAGGGCAAATGTCCAATCTGCTGCGCGACATGGGACAAGGCCTGGCGGCGTTTCACCAGGATTTGGGCGACCGCATGGAAGACGTGGTCGTCGTCACCATGTCCGAATTCGGCCGCACCGCGCACGAAAACGGAAACCGCGGCACCGATCACGGCCACGCCAATTGCATGTTCGTGATGGGCGGCCCGGTGAAAGGCGGAAAAGTGTACGGCAAATGGCCGGGCCTCGGGCCGGGGCAGTTGAACGAAGGCCGCGACCTCGCGCTCACAACCGATTTCCGGTCCGTTCTCGGAGAAGTGATTGGCGGACACCTCGGCAGCAGCAATCTGCATTCGGTCTTCCCGGGCTTTGACAATAGCCCCGCGAAATTCCCTCGCCTGCTGAAGGCGTAGTTAACTCATCTAGAGAAAAACTGGCAGGCTGCACCTGCGTATAGTCCATATTTTCCTCTTGAAATTCGTTGCAGTTTTCTTGTTTTGTGGCACAGGCTTCAGCCTGTGGGGTTTGGTCCTTGCAAGGACGAACCCCCACAGGCTGAAGCCTGCGCCACTGTCTTGAAGTGCATTCTAGTGGTACTCCAAATGGACCACTGGGCGGCGCAATTGATTGGAAACTGAAAGTTGCGTTGCTCAAACTCCGATTAAATTTGGTACTATGTGCCATCTGCGCCATCACGAAATAAGTCTGATCAAGAAGCACGGGGCGAGCAATGCTTCCTGCTTGGAGGGTGCAACATGGCCACTGCTAGCCAACCAGATCGTTCCGCTCCGTTAGCCGGCGATACTTCCGCCCCGGCCGCTTCTGGCGTCCAGACCTCTGCATCAACTCTGGCGCCGTGGATTCAGCTCGTAGCCGGCGTCATCTGCATGGCCATGATCGCCAACCTTCAGTACGGCTGGACCATCTTCGTGGGTCCAATTGACGCGAAGCACCACTGGGGAAAAGCGGCCATCCAGGGGACTTTCACCCTTTTTATTCTTCTTGAGACTTGGCTCGTGCCTTTCGAGGCTTATCTCGCCGACCGCTTCGGCCCGCGCCCCCTGGTGATGATCGGAGGGGTGATGATCGGGTTTTCCTGGGTATTGTTTTCCTGGGCGAACACTCTCACTGCCCTTTACGTCGGCGGGATGATCGGCGGAGTCGGAACGGGCCTCGTCTATGGGACCTGCATCGGCAATGCGTTGAAATGGTTTCAAGCGCGCAGGGGATTGGCTGCGGGCGTGACGGCGGCGGGCTTCGGCGCGGGCGCGGCGCTGACGGTATTGCCTCTGATGCACTCCTTGACGGCAAATGGCTACGAGGCGACTTTCTTTCGGTTTGGCATGCTCCAGGGGATCATCGTTTTGCTCGCGGCATTGGCGCTCAAGAAGCCGTCCGGTCGCGCGGGTGCCCGGCGTAAGAATCCGCGCCTGCCGCAGACCAAACTGGACCGCACGCCGTTCGAGACTCTGCGAAGCGGCGTGTTTTGGCTGATGTACATCGATTTCGTGCTGGTGGCCGCGAGCGGCCTCATGGCCACCGCGCAGCTCGCGCCCATTGCCAACGGGTTTGGCATCGCCAAGAATTCGGTGACATTGCTGGGCGTCACCGCGCCGGCCTTGTTATTTGCATTGTCACTTAATAATTTAATGAATGGCGTGAGCCGCCCGCTCTTCGGCTGGGTTTCGGACTGGCTGGGCCGGGAAATGACCATGTTCCTGACCTTCCTGGCCGAAGGCATCGGGATTTTTTATCTGGATCGATACGGCAGCAATCCCGTCCTTTTTGTAATTCTTGCCGGACTGGTCTTCTTCGCTTGGGGCAACATCTTCAGCATTTTCCCGGCGCTCACCTCGGACCACTTCGGCAACAAGTTCGCCACCACGAACTACGCGTTGCTCTATACCGCGAAAGGCTGCGCCGCGTTCTTCGTGCCCATCGGCAGCATCCTGGCCGCGCGATCCGGAAGCTGGCACCAGACGCTCGTGATTGCAGCCGTCATGAACGTACTCGCTGCTCTGCTGATGCTTGTGGTCCTGCGTCCGATCCGCGTGCGCGCCATCCGCCGCGAAGAGGCTCTCGCACCAGCCTCCGCCGATTAGTCGGAAAGCTGACGATCTGCCAAGGAAGCGATTTGGCTTCCCCCGATTTTTTCATCAGCGCTTGTTTCTGGTAACATGGTTGCCTCGTCCTTTCTGCATTTTCCATCTCTCGGGAGGTTAAGTTCAAAATGGCAAGCCCAATGGTTGAGATTCAGGTCACAGCGCCGGTTTCCCAAGTCCACAAATCCGTGCTGAGTACCGAAGCCGTAGCTTTTCTCAAGAAGCTCTCTTCAACGTTTGAGGGAGCGAGACAGCAGTGCCTCGCCGCGCGGAGAGAAAGGCAGACGAGGATCGACCGTGGTGAATTGCCGGATTTCCTGCCCGAAACCGAGCACATTCGCAAGGCGGAATGGTCGGTGGCCTCCCTTCCCGCGGACCTGATGGACCGGCGCGTGGAAATTACCGGACCCGTCGACCGCAAGATGATCATCAACGCGCTCAATTCCGGCGCGAATGTTTTCATGGCCGACTTCGAAGACTCGAATTCGCCGACCTGGACAAATAACCTGGACGGGCACGTCAATCTGCGCGACGCGGTGAATCGGACGATTACGTATGTCAGCCCGGAAGGGAAGAGCTACAAGCTCAACGAAAAGATTGCGACGCTGCTCGTTCGTCCCCGCGGGTGGCACCTGGATGAAAAGCATTTCCTCGTGGACGGCAAGCCGATCTCCGGCGCGCTGTTCGATTTTGGGCTGTTCTTTTTCCATAACGCCAAAAATCTGCTCGCGCACGGAACGGGACCTTATTTCTATTTGCCGAAGATCGAGAGCCACCAGGAAGCGCGCCTGTGGAACGAGATTTTTAATTTCTCGCAGGACTATGTGGGGATTCCTCGCGGCACGGTTCGCGCCACGGTGCTGATCGAGACGATCCTCGCGGCGTTCGAGATGGACGAAATCATGTACGAGCTGCGCGAGCACTCCTCCGGCCTCAACTGCGGGCGCTGGGACTACATTTTCAGCTTCATCAAGAAATTCAACAAGCGCCCCGACTTCATTCTTCCAAATCGCGCCGAAGTCACCATGACGCAGCCCTTCCTGGCTTCCTACGTGGCGCTGCTGATCCAGCAGTGCCACCGCCGCAACGCTCACGCCATGGGAGGTATGGCGGCGCAGATTCCCATCAAAAACGATCCCGTGGCGAACGAAAATGCCATGGCGAAAGTGCGCGAAGACAAAGTACGCGAAGTGAAGGCCGGTCACGACGGCACCTGGGTCGCGCATCCCGGCCTCGTTTCCGTGGCCAAGGATATTTTTGATGAGTACATGAAGGGGCCGAACCAGATCGACGTGAAGCGCAGCGACGTGCACGTCACCGCGAAGGATTTGCTGGCCATACCAAAGGGAACCATCACGGCGCAGGGACTGAAGTGGAACATCGACGTGGGATTGCAGTACCTCGCCTCGTGGCTCGGCGGAAACGGCTGCGTTCCCATCTATAACTTGATGGAAGACGCCGCCACGGCCGAAATCTCACGCACCCAGGTGTGGCAGTGGGTCAAGCACGGCGCCAAGCTCGATACCGGCGAAACGGTCACGGCGCAGATGGCGCGCGACACGATGGCTGCGGTCCTGGACGGCATGAAAGCAAAGATGGGCGAAGAGAAGTTCAACGCCAGCAAGTTTCCAGCGGCCGGGAAAATCCTAGTGGGACTCATGACCAGCCCGGATTTTCATGAGTTTCTGACGTTGGATGCATACGCTGTCCTGGCGTAGCCTGGCTCATGTAGCGCCCGCCTTCAGGCGGGCATCTTCTCGAATCTGAAATGCCCGCCTTCAGGCGGGCGCTACAATGTATCTGCAGGTTTTTGATTGTTTTACGGGCAAATGCCCTGGGTGCAGCCGCGCTTGTGTTCGTCTGGAATATCCGCAAAATTCGGAGGCACGAAGCCGTTGCGGTTGGGCATTTTCACTTGTGGCAGCGTCTTGGCGTCCAGGACGTCGCCTTCCTGAATGATCCCGCTCTTCCAGAGAATGAACGCCGTCACAGAGTACACTTCCGTCGGCGTAAGCGTCCCGCTCTGGTCGCGAGGCATGGCGCGACGGATGAAGTCCCACACCGTCGTGGCATACGGCCAATACCCGCCGACGCTCCGCACCGGGCGCAAGGAAGCCAGCGTTTCCGTGTCGGCGATGCCTCCGACCACGCGAGGTCCGATTTTTCCACCTTCGCCATTCGGGCCATGGCACACGGCGCACTTGGCGGCAAAAATGGGCGCGCCGTCCTTGGCCGATCCTTGTCCCGGCGGCAGACCCTTCCCGTCAGGACCGATCGAGATGGCCCAGGCTTCGACTTCCTGCTTGGTCGGGGACCTGCCGATGTTCTTGTAGTCCGGCGTCTGCGCCAGCGCCGCATCGGCAAGCAGCAAGAAAATCCCGGCACAGACTAGACTAAGACTGGAAGATCGCATTTTTGACGCTCCCGTCGCGGTTGACTTTCCAGGGTTGAATGGCGTTGAAGTCGCCGACGACCTGTTGCGATTTCTGGAGAAAGTCCACGCCGGCGTTCCACAGCTTGGCCACTTGTTGGACGGTCGGCTGGACGGTTCCCGTGTCGTCTGTGCAGCGGGATTGCAGGATGCACTCGTTGCCATCCCAGGTCCAGGGAGCGGAAAACCGCGTGTGCGATTTGCGCGCGATGGGCTCGTGCAGCGTCGCGTCGGTCCAGGTCTTGCCGCCATCGGTGGAAACTTCGACGCGCTTCACGGCGCCGTTTCCGGACCAGGCCAGGCCGGTAATTTCATGGAAGCCGGGTCCGGGCATTTTGTATCCGCCGGCGGGGCGGGTGATCACCGACTTCGGCCCCAGTGTGAATTCGAACCAGTGCGATTTGCCGTCCAGCGTCATGCTGGGATAGCGGCTGGTTTCCATCATGGCCATATAGGGCTCGTCCACCAACTCGACTCGCCTCAGCCATTTGACGTTGTTGATCCCCTGGTAGCCCGGAACGATTAGGCGCAAAGGAAAGCCCTGCTCGGGGCGCACCGGCTCGCCGTTTTGTCCGTAGGCGACCAGCGCGTCGTCCAGGGCCTTGCCGACGGGAATGCTTTTGGAATGCTTGGGCTCATCGGCGCCTTCCGCGATGATCCAGGTCGCGCTCTTGTGCACGCCGGCTTCTTTCAGAAGCAGGGAGAGTGGCACGCCGGTCCACTGGCTGCAACTGGTGAAGCCGTGCGTCTCTTGCGGGGTCGCCTCGGCGGAAACGCGCGCATCGCCGCCCGGGCCGCGAGGCGAGCTGTTGCCGTGGCACTCGACGAAATGAAAACGGGTGACGAAGGGCAGGCGCTTTATTTCCTCCACGGTAAAAATCAGCGGGCGATCGACCATGCCGTGGATCAGCAGATGATGCTCCTGCGGGTCGATGTCGGGCGGCTCGAAACCGTGTGAAATCGTGAAGTGAAGCGACGACGGCGTGATCATTCCCACTGAATCCTGAAGGGGAGTCCTCAGGCCGAACGCCACCTGTTCATCCTTCAAACGTCGCTCCGGATTGTTGATGCTGCCATTTCGCACGTCGGTGACGAAGTGAGAGCGCTCGCCGTAGAGGTGCTGTTCGTCTACTTTTTCCAGCGCCGGTTCGGCCGCGGCCGGAAGCGCGGCCGCCGATGCGCCAACGGCCAGGCCTGCAAGGGCTGCGCCATTCTTAAGGAATCGTCTGCGATCAGTTTGTTTCGGGTTCATACAGCCCTCCTGACAGATTTAACGGAATGGTATCACACAGCGCGGCCCGTGGGAGGGGAAGTGTCCGGTCCCGTCCTCTATTGCGGACGGGACCGGGATTTCCATGTGTCTTGCAGTCTAACGAGAAGCCAATGTCTGCGAGCCTTCGGGATCGAGCATTCCCAGTTTGTTGTTCCACCACTCTCCGAACCAGACGCGGCCTTTGCTGTCTAGGCCGATGAATCGTGGATAGGCGCCGCGCGTGGGAATGGGGTACTCGACGAACTGTTCGGTTTTGGGATCGAATCGCGTGATGTTATTGCCGCTGAAATCGGCGTACCAGATGTTGCCGGTTTTCTTGTCCTGCGCGATGCCGTACGGCCGGGCTTTCAATGTGGGCGGCTGATACATGGTGAACTTTTTGGTTTTCGTGTCCAGCTTTCCAAGTTTGTTTCCCATGAAGTCGCTGAACCAAACATTGTCCTGCGTGTCGACGATGATCCCGTCCATGTCGGGAGTTTGGGGCGGTTTGAATTCGGTCGTCTCGCCGGTTTTGGGATCGAGCCGCGCGATCGTTCCGAGCATCGTTTCCGTGTACCAGACATTCCCTTTGGAATCGACCGCGACGGCATAGGTGATTCCCACCGGCTTGCCCGCATACTGCTGATACGCTCCCGCGGATTCCTCCGGATACTTTTCGGGAAGCGAATGCTTGAACGCCTTGAATTTTCCTGCCTCAATATCGAATCCGAGGAACTCATCCGTCGAGGACATGGAAGACATCCAGAGGTTTCCGTCCGGAGCCACGGCGACGGTGTGCGTGCCCGCCTGTTTCTCGGGCCATTTATATTCCTTGAGCAGGCTCGTTGCGGGATCGACCGAAGCCAGTTTGGCCGGCACGCCTTTGCTGTCTAGGGTCATCCACAGAACGCCATCCTTGCCGACGATCGGCGTGTGGGGCACGGACTTCGGCGAGGGCACCGGGTATTCCGTGAATTTCTGCGTGGCGATATCAAAGCGGCCGACTTTGTTGGACAGATAGTCGTATTCCGCGAACCACGCGATGTCGCGAGTCGGATCGACCGCGACGCTGTGCACCCAGGCTTCCGAGGTTGGAACCCGATATTCCCGATAGGTCGCTTTCAAGGCCGCGTCGGAGAGGCCGGCGTGCTTGATCTGCTCGGCGGTTGGAGGATCCGAGTCCGGGCCGAAATACGGCGCGTCCGGGCCAAAATATTTTTCAAGCGCTGCCCCCAGGGCTCCGAGTTGTTCCGGGCTGAACTTGGGCTGAAACATCTGCCTGTCGCCGGTCATATTGGGGAGAAATTCCTGCCACTGCTCGGATGTGTTGCCGCGCCGCTTGATGATGGTGTCGAAGTTGTGGCAACTGATGCAGGTGGCGCGGATCATGCGAGTCTGGGAATTGTCCGGCAAGAGGCTGTCGATTTCCGCGCCGGAAAGGCGCGCGACGTCGATCCGGGGGCTCAGGGTAAAGTTTGTTTCCCCCGCTTGCGAGACGTCCTTAGTCTGCCGCTTCGGGCCGAAGCCATACGCGTCGGCGGAAATATCATACGTGCCGGCAGGGACGGAGAACTCGTAGCGGCCGTCGTTCTGCGAGTATCCGGAGATGCTCAGATTACCCGCGGTGGCTTTGACAATCGCTCCTCGAACCGGTTTACCCGCGGCGTCCGTAACGACGCCGTGAATCGCGGAGTCTGCGGCCGCGAGCGAAGTCGCCAGGCACACAACTGCACACACTGTGAGTACGACGTGGCTCAATTTTCGCATGGTCTTGCTCCTTGCTCCCTAGGGAGCGGTGCGGGGCGCATAGCATCACGGGCAGTGCCCGAGCTTGCAGCCGCGCTTTTTCCAATCGTGAATTTCGTCCAGATTCTGGGGAACAAATCCATCGCGATTGGGCATCTTAATCTTTGGAAGAGTCGCGGCGTCGATGACGTCATCTTCCTTGATGATGTCGTTGCGATAGAGGATGAACGCCGTGAGGGAATACACCTCGTCGGTTTTGAGCGATCCTTCCGCATAGCGCGGCATCGCCCTGCGGATGTAGTCAAAAATTGTGGTTGCGAACGGCCAGTAGCTTCCCGCGGTCATCTTGGGGTGCAGGGAAGTGAGCGTGCCCTTGCCGCCGACGAGCGCGGGCGCCTGCGAGGAGCCTTCCTGATTTTCGCCGTGGCAGGCGACGCACTTTTCATTAAACAGGCGCGCGCCCGTCTTGGCGTTGCCGCTGCCGGGCGGCAATTCCTTGCCGTCCGTGCCGATGGCGATGTCCATGGCCTGGACTTCCTGCGCGGTGGGAGTGCGGCCCACGTTTTTGTAGTCCGGCGTTTGCGCTGCCGCGGTGACGCATGCGGCCACGGCCACGAACGGCACAAGAAGATTAAAACGTAATCGCATTTTGGACGCTCCCGTCAGGATTCACTTTCCAGGGTTGAATCGCGTTGAAGTGGCCGGGAATCGTTCCCGTCTTGACGAAAAAGTCGGGCTCGACTTTCCAGAATTTCGCGAGTTCAACGACTGTCGGTTGTCTCTCGCCCACTTCATCCGTGCAGCGGGACTGCAGGATGGTTTCCTCGCCGTTCCAATCCCAGCCAAATCCGAATCGGACGTGCGCCTTCGGGTAAACCGGACTTTGAATTTCCGCCTCGCGCCACGTCTTGCCGTTGTCGGTGGAAACTTCAATGGATTTGACAAGTCCTCCGCCGGACCACGCCAGGCCGCTGATTTCGTAGAAGCCCGGGCCATTCAATTTTTGTCCGCCCGAGGGGCGAGTAATGACTGTGCGGGGACCCATCTGGAATTGGAACCAGCGCGACAGTCCGTCGGGCCTGATGCTCGGATACTTGGTGCTCTCCCACATTCCCATGTAGGGCTCTTCGACGAGCTTGATTTTGCGCAGCCATTTGACGTTGTTGATTCCTTCCCAGCCGGGAACGAGAAGCCGGATCGGATAGCCCTGCTGGGGACGCAGCGCCTCGCCATTCTGGCCGTAGGCGATCAGGACGTCATCCATCGCTTTTTCGATGGGGATGCTCTTGGTGTGTTTCCCTTTTTCCGAACCCTCGCCGATGATCCACTTCGCTTCCGGTTTCACGCCCACGTGTTTCAGGAGGATCGAAAGCGGCACGCCCGTCCACAGGCTGCAGCTTGTGAACCCATGCGTATCCTGCGCCGTCGCATTCGGTGCAACACGGTACTTTCCCGTGGGACCCGCGGGCGCGCCGTTCGCATTGCACTCGAGAAAATGAGCGCGTGTGACGGACGGAAACCGCTTCAGGTCGTCCATGGAAAAGATCAGGGGCTTATCCACCAGGCCGTGAATCAGGAGGTGGTGTTCGGCGGGATCGATGTCGGGCGGCTCGTAGCCGTGCGCGATCACGAAGTGAAGCGAGGCGGGAGTGATGTAGCCGACCGAGTTCTGAATCGGATTCCGCCACCCGAAGTCTTGATGGTATCCCGGAGGTGCGGGGTCGTACAAACCCATGGCGCCAAGGCGCTCGGCAGTTTCAAATCGCGACCGCTCGCCATAGTTATGGAAATCTTTCGCGGGCGCTGCGGATTTTTCGTCCGGCAAAGCCCCGGCCCTTGCGGCTTGCGCCGCTCCGACGGCCAGACCGGCTAGTGCGGCGCCATTTTTTAGAAAGCTCCGGCGGCCGGAATCTTTCGGTTTCATGAGTTTCTCCTATGGAATGCTTGACCGAGATTTAACAAAGGCGGCGCGCATTGTCAACGAAATGGTGCGGGTATGTTCGCCGATGGAATTAAGCAGATACTCAAAAATAGGAAGGCCCACCACAAGTTCGGAATCTTAACTCAGAGTGGACGTATGGGAGTAGTATTAGAATGTGGAGCGGAGACGATTTTGTGGAATGCAAAAGGGCGGGTCACCCGGCCTATTCTGGGACCCGATCCGCCCAGTCATTTTGTATTTCCCAAAGTTCATCAACCATCTTAAGTAGGTCCTTCCAGACCTTAGTTCTCGGATGGCGTTCTGTTTGCGTTCTGATTTCGTGTTCCATCTTGTTAACGACACGGTAAAGGTCGTTATGCCCTGTCACTGCCTTCCTCTTCATTCCTTCCTCCATCCGACTACCGTGGGATTCCAGCTTTCTTCCGCCCTTGCTCAGCCACAAGCTACGCTCGGTAATGCGCTTTTGCAATGGCGCACGTGTGGCTTAGGTAACGCATAAGACATCGGTTCCATTTACATCTCGGGCGGCAAAAGTAAAAATCGGACTTAGAGGTGAAACACCCACGAGGCACTTAATTGCGGTCGCAGTGTTCGTTTGCGTTAGCTGGGTAACGCCTCCACGCGCTTCGGCTCAAACCTATGAACAAAAGAATGAGTGCCTACAACTTCTCAAATCAATGAACTTGGCGGACACAAATCTACAATGGGACCTTATTGAGTCTTTAACCAGACGGTATCTCAGCAACTGCCGTGATCTCCTTCCCGGAAGGGATGCTGAAGCGTCATTCCTGATGACATTAGGAGTAGCCTTAACCAAGCAGGACAAACTTGAGGATGCAATCCCTATATTCGAAAGATGTGTAGCACTTAAACCGGACTCGGCAGGATGTTTCTTGTGGCTCGGCAAGATTTTCGAGGCCCTTGACAAAATTGAGGATGCTAGAAAGTTTTTCGAGAAAACCATCAGCCTCGGGGGATACGATGAGACAAGCGCGGCTGCGGTTGAAGCCGCCCGCAAGTTTCTCGCAAGGCTTCCTCCTCCGGCAGCTAAACCACCTCAAGAGGTGAGTGGCCCCGAGACCCCATTAGAGAGCCAAAAATTTGGAACCGGCTTTTTTGTATCGGCTGAGGGGCATATTCTAACCAACAACCACGTTGTTGATGGCTGTAAATCGTTAGCGACAACAGACGGTGCGATCCTTTCGGTCGTTTCGCGCAATAAAGCTGCCGATCTTGCCTTGCTAAATAGCAACATCAAGCCGCCATCCGTCGCTATGTTTGGAAGTTCGCTTCATGTTGGAGATGCAGTCATGGCATTCGGATTCCCTTTGCCCGGATTGCTGACCCCGGAAGGTAACTCGACGAATGGCATAATCAGCGCACTCAGTGGGCCGAAGGGCGATCTCAATCTGATTCAAATCACGGCTCCTGTTCAGCCCGGTAACAGCGGTGGGCCGCTAGTCGATCAGTACGACAGAGTGGTGGGCGTCATAGTTGCAAAGCTCGACGCCCTGGAAGTCGCAAAAGTCACGGGAGACATACCGCAAAACGTGAATTTCGCGATCAAGAATAACCTCGTGACAGCGTTCCTCGATTCGACGGAAATACCATATCGCACCAGCAGCTCGACGCCTGCGATGGGTTGGCCCACCGTGGCTCGCGCCGAAAAGAACATGTCAGTTGCGATTGTGTGTACGGAGTGAATTTCGTCGCTTTCTGTTGATGTAACTCGCCCTTTTCGGCGCACAGGGCACCACACAAGAGTTTCGTGATACCCAATCGAAGGGGTAACCGGCTAAGAGGTGAGTGATGCAAGAGCTGGAAAATCGAAGAGCATTAGAACTGGTAAAGAAACTTCATGATGGACGGCATAGGGCTCGATGTCTAGGAGGCCACTCTCATACTGAGGGAACATGCGGGCGTCTGTCATCATTGTGACGGGGATGAAATTCGGGAAGTGGACAGTCCTGGACCTTGTGGGCTCGGCCGGAAGTGGGCGGGGCTACATGTGGAAGTGCCGCTGCGACTGCGGGCAGCCAGGCGTAATTCTTGCCGGTCATCTGAGGAGCGGGCATTCGACCCAATGTCGGGACTGCGGTCGGAAGCAGGCGACAGAAAACTGCAAGAAACTCTCGGGGATGCTGGGCGAGCGCTTTGGCCACTGGACCGTGGAGGCCCGCGCAGATGACCAGGGTGGAGAGGTCTGTTGGCAATGTCGCTGTGATTGTGGGCAGCCAGGAGTCGTCAGTGGTTATCAACTGAGGAAGGCAGAATCGACCCAATGCGTGACCTGCGGGAAGAAAGAAGGGGGGAAAGCCCGTAGCCTTCCTAATGGCGGGGGAGCGAGGAACCAGACCCTGCTCGCAGCCAAGACCGGGGCTAAGGACAGGGGGCTTGCTTGGGATTTGGATGACGACACTTTCGACTTGCTAAGTCAGTCCCCGTGTCACTACTGCGGATGCCCTCCGTCAAATATTGCGAAGGGTGTCGGCGTGGCAGGCGACTTCATTTACAACGGGATTGACCGGAGGGATAACAGACAGGGCTATACGAACGAAAACAGCGTGCCATGCTGCTGGACATGTAACTGGTGGAAAAGGGATCTGACGGAGGATGCCTTCAAAGAACACGCTAAAAAAGTCGTCCGGTGCCAACAGCAGGGTCTTGCTTCCAAGGAGTAACATGGACAGGAAGTGGCCCGGGCTCTACAAGTGAGAAGGATTTGAGAGTGCCCCATCTGTCGCGCCGCGCGACAGATGGGAGTTTTGATTTGTTTCGTTCATCGAAAACTGCCAGTCCTCATCTCCGATCCATCGAAAATGCGAACCTTCGATATTAATTCGATTGCCGAATACGCATCCCGTAGAACGAACGGTAAACGAAAACAAAGGACACGGCGAAAAAAGCGGCGGCAAGCGTGCGCGTCAACGCGCCGCCGGAGGTGGCCGTCAGTTTCACGGCGAGTTCCACGGCGAGCAGGCCGAAGAGCGTTGTGAACTTGATGACGGGGTTGAGGGCGACGGAAGAAGTGTCCTTAAACGGATCGCCGACCGTATCGCCGATGACGGTGGCGTCATGCAACGGCGTTCCTTTTTGTTTCATTTCCACTTCCACGATTTTCTTGGCATTGTCCCAGGCGCCGCCGGCATTGGCCATGAAGATGGCTTGATACAGGCCGGAAATGGCGATGGACATCAGGTAGCCGATGAAGAAGAACGGTTCGAGGAAGGAAAACGCCAGGGTGGCGAAAAACACGGCGATGAAGATGTTTAGCATGCCCTTCTGCGCGTATTTCGTGCAGATTTCGACGACCTTCTTGCTGTCCTCGACGGAAGCTTTCTCGACGCCTTCGAGCTTGATGTTGGCCTTGATGAACTCGACGGCCCGGTAGGCGCCCGTGGTCACGGCCTGCGTCGCAGCGCCGGTGAACCAGTAGATCATGGCGCCGCCGGTGATCAGTCCTAGCACGAAGGGCGCGTGCAATATGGAGAGCTTGTTGACGTTTTCCTTGAGGCCGTTGGTCAGCGCCATGATGATCGAGAAAATCATCGTAGTGGCGCCCACCACCGCCGTGCCGATCAAGACGGGTTTCGCGGTGGCCTTGAAAGTATTGCCTGCGCCGTCGTTCTCCTCGAGCAGATCCTTGGCGCGCTCAAAATTGACATCGATGTTGAAGTCCTTCTTCAATTCTTCCTTGATGTTGGGAACCTGCTCGATCAGCGACAATTCGTAAATCGATTGCGCGTTGTCTGTCACTGGCCCGTAAGAATCCACGGCAATCGTTACAGGGCCCATTCCCAAAAAGCCGAACGCTACAAGACCGAAGGCAAACACAGGCGCGGCGATCATCAGCGCGCTGAGGCCCATGCGGGCAAACAGGTAGGCTACGGACATCAGGAAAACCATGGCGATGCCCAGATAATACGCGGAGAAATTTCCGGCCACGAAACCCGACAGAATGCCGAGAGACGCGCCGCCCTCTTCCGCCGAAGTCACAACTTCCTTGACGTGCCGCGAATCGGTGGAGGTAAACGCTTTCACGAGTTCCGGAATCACCGCGCCCGCGAGAGTGCCGCAGGAAATGATCGAAGCCAGCTTCCACCACTGCGTCGAGTCGTTGCCGAGCGCGGGAATGATGACGGCGGAAATCGCGTACGTCATCGCGATGGAGATGAAGGAAGTGAGCCAGACCAGGGTGGTGAGGGGCGCCTCGAAATTCATTTTGTCGGCATTGCCGTATCGAGCTTTGGCGTAGGCGGCGTTGATGAAATAGGCCGCCGCGCTCGCGACCAGCATGGCGATGCGCATCACGAAAATCCAGACCAGCAATTGGACCTGCACGATGGGATCCTTCACGCCCAGCAGGATGAAGGTGATGAGCGCCACTCCCGTGACGCCGTAGGTCTCAAAACCGTCGGCGCTCGGCCCGACTGAATCGCCCGCATTGTCGCCCGTGCAATCGGCGATCACGCCCGGATTGCGGGCGTCGTCTTCCTTGATTTTGAACACGATCTTCATCAGGTCCGAGCCGATGTCGGCGATCTTGGTGAAAATGCCTCCGGCGATGCGGAGCGCCGCGGCGCCCAGCGATTCACCGATGGCAAAGCCGATGAAGCACGGCCCCGCGTAATCGCCGGGAACGAAAAGCAGGATGAAAAGCATCATCAGCAATTCCACGCTGATGAGCATCATGCCGATGCTCATGCCGGCTTGCAGCGGAATCTGATAGATGGGGTAGGGCTTGCCGCGCAGCCCGGCAAACGCCGTCCGCGAATTCGCAAACGTATTTACGCGAATGCCGAACCACGCCACTCCGTAACTTCCACCCATTCCCAAAAGGCTGAACAACAAAATGATGGGAAGCGTAACGCCGATGGGCTTATCCGGCACGGGTGAAAGAACGCCGAAATACAGAACGATCACAACTGCAATGAAGACCCACAGGAAAAGCAGGAATTTGCCCTGCGTGAAGAGATACGTCTTGCAGGTCTCGTAAATCAGCTCGGACACTTCGCGCATGGCGCGGTGCACCGGCAAGTTCTTCAGATGGCTATAGATGGTGAGGCCGAAGATCAGTCCGAAAACGCAAAACAAAATCCCGATAGTCAGAAGCTTGTGCCCGTCCATCCCAAGAAAAGTGACCTGCGAAAGGTCGGGCAATTTCAGGCTCGCCTCGCCGGCAGGATTTTCCTGAGCCGAGGCGGTTGTGGCGCTCAACAAGGTCAGCAGCGCGCCAAGCGCGCCTGCTTTTGCGAATCGGCTTCTAAGCGAGCCGAGGCCCGCGAGCCAGGTACACATCAGTGATCCTCCGTTGAAAACTTACGTTCGGGCAAAAGCACTATCTTGCTGTCCATTTCCGGCACACCATTTCGCCCTGTCTTTTTCTTCAGGGCGCGTATGGGATGGCTGACCGGATTTGGTACAGGTTGCCACTTCAAGAAGGGGCGGAAGTGCCTCACTTTGTCCCGGTCATTCAACTGCAAAGTGACAATTCCAATTTCGGACTACACCCACAACCGCTTACCGGGGCGGCACAAAGCTCACTTTTATAACATGCAGGGGTAGGGGGGTCAAACCGTTTCGCGTGGTGTTGCCGAGAACGCAAACTCGGTCCGGAAATCATTCAGGGGGGAAACCGGTCTCTGGCGGCGGGAATGCCAGAAATTTTGGCTCGGATTAATAACGTCAGGGTAACTCTTCCGGCGCGGGGCCTTTCTATGCCGTATTACCCAGTGCAAATTTGGAACACAATTAAGAAACTCTCAGATGGTACCCCTTGATTCGCGAGGAGAGTGCCGGTTTGGCAAATCAGAAAGCTGCTCGCCACCTTTGGGAGCGTTGCCGGGAGCGCGCCGGCGGGAGGCACGTGCCGTGCGCAGGGATTCCGCGGGACTCAAGCTGGAAATCGCGTTTGGATGTCTCATCGCCCTCCTAATCGGCGTTGGATGCCTGGGCTTGAGCCGCATGGGGCAGATCAACGCCTCCACGAATCGCCTCTTCGACGAGCGCTGGGAGAGACTTTATGCCGCTCGACTCGCCACCAGCTATTTCAATACCAACAATAGAATCATCATGCGATTTTTCCTTACAGATGGCATCAATCACGAGGAAGCCTCCGCCCTCGCGGCCCAAATGAAGGAAAACAATGTGCAGGCCTCGGCCACATGGAAACAAATCGAGGCGGAGCAAATCTCCGATGCGGAAAGGGAGTTACTCCGCAAAGTAACCGCAGCCAAATTGCCCGCGGACGAAAGCCTGGAGAAGACGGCGGCATTGCTGGTCAATCAAGGCAAAACCACGGAAGTAAACAAGTTGATGGTGAACGAAACGCTCCCGCTTCTGAATAAGTATCGCGATGCCTGGCTCGCCGTCACCGATTACGAGGAAGATCAGTTGAGCCGGGCGGGGGTCCAAAGCAAGGCGAGTTTCGCGGTGGTCCGGCGGCTTTCCGCGACGCTGGTATTGCTGGCGATTGGACTGGCCGTCTGCATCGCGGTGTTCGTAACTCGCAGGTTGAGCCGCGAAATGGAAGAGCGGGAAAAATCTCAAATCGCCATCCGGAATCTCAACGAAGGCCTCGAGAGGAAAGTGGCGGAACGAACAGAGGAATTGGCTCGCACGGTGGACACGCTTAGAGAAGAAGTGAATGTACGGGGAGCGCAGGAAGTGGATCTCCGGCGGCTGGCGGCGATCGTGGAATCATCCGACGATGCCATCACCGCCATTACATTGAATGGGATCGTTACGGATTGGAACCCTGGCGCGGAGCGCATGCTGGGGTACCTGCGAAGCGAAATGATCGGCCAGCCGATTTCGCGGATCGTACCTCCCGACCGGCTCGGCGAACCCAACAGAAGTTTGCAGCGATTAATCGCGGGAGAGCAAGTCGACCGTCATGAAACCGTGCGCGTCAGGAAGGATGGCAGGCATATCCACGTATCCATGACCATCTCGCCTCTTCGAGATACGCAGGGCAAAGTTATTGGCGATTCGGCCATTTTTCGGGACATCAGTGAACGCAAGATGATCGAAGACGCCCTCCGAAGGTCGGAAGCTGGATTCCGATCTCTGGTCTACAACGCTCCCTATGGGATCCTGCGGACGAAGCCGGATGGCAGGATCGTGCAAGCCAATCCAGCCATGGTGCGAATGCTGGGGTACGCTTCCGAACAGGAAACGCTGGCCCTGAACATGGCCAGAGACGTGTATCGCCGTCCAGAGGAACGCGCGGAGGCAACCGCGTGGACGGGCAAGCAGGATTCGGTCCATGGAGTGGAGCTGGAATGGAGACGCAAGGATGGGTCGATGTTTGCCGTGCGCTGCGACACCCATGTCGTAATGGACACGGAGGGCTACCTGGAATTTCTGGAAACATTCGTGGAAGACGTAACCGAACGGCGCGAAATGGAGCTGCAGCTCCGGCAGGGGCAAAAGATGGAAGCCATCGGGCGCCTGGCCGGAGGAATCGCGCATGATTTCAACAATCTGCTCGGCGTCATTTCCGGCTACGCCGAACTGGTATCGGAGCAAATTGATCCGGCGGGCGAAGTGCACAACTCCGTCGAACAAATCCGGAAGGCGGCCGAGCGGGCCTCCGCCCTCACCCGCCAGCTTCTGGCCTTCAGCCGGCAGCAGGTCCTGGAAACCAGAATACTAGACCTTAACTTAATTGTTGAGGATATGATCAAGATGCTGCCGCGCCTCCTTGGCGAAGACATCGAACTGCAAGCCTCGCTCGATCCGGGACTCGGAGCGGTGAAGGCAGATCAAAGCCAGATCGAGCAAGTCCTCCTGAACCTGGCCGTCAACGCGCGCGACGCCATGCCGGGGGGCGGAAAATTAGCCATTGAGACGGGCCGCGTTCGCTTTGATTCCGAAGTCGCTCTAAAGCATCCGTCGATGACGCCAGGCGACTATGTATTGCTCTCGGTGAGCGACACCGGGATGGGCATGGACAAACTCACACAGGCTCATATTTTCGAGCCTTTTTTCACCACAAAGGAGCGGGGACGCGGCACTGGCCTCGGTCTGGCAACCGTCTACGGATTCGTGAAACAGATCGGCGGGTACGTTTGGGTGGAAAGCGAGCCCGGAGTCGGATCAAACTTCGAAATTTATCTTCCCGTGGCCTGTGCGGACGCCCCCAAGAAAGCCCCAATCGCCGCAACCACCGCTTCGGGACACGGCGAGGGAACAGTTTTATTGGTGGAAGACGAGGAGTCCCTGCGCACCTTGACGCGCAGCATACTCGAGCAGGGCGGGTATACGGTCATTGAGGCGTGTAACGGAATGGAGGCGATTGAGATCGCGAAGAAAGCCTCTAGTCCGATTCACCTGCTCCTGACGGATATGGTGATGCCTGGAATGAATGGCCGGGCTGTGGCGGAAAAAGTGGAAGAATTGCATCCTGGAATCAGAGTTGCCTTCATGTCCGGGTATACAGGATTTACCACGCGCGAAGCCGCCAGTTTGAATGGGATCATTATCGCGAAGCCCTTCACTCGCAACATCTTGCTTCAAAAATTGAGTGAAGCCTTGGAGTTTGAGCAGAAACCAACCGGGACCTAGCCGGGGGTTCGTCCCGTGCGCGTCCAACTCCTGGAGGCTTCAACTCGCGGACATGGACAGAAGGTAATGCCCCGCTCGCTGCTTACATCATTTTTTTTGCGCGGTGGGCGGAAGCAGGCCGTTCATGCGCAGGTGCATCGAGAGCCCGGCGTAGTGATCCGCGAAATCCGTGATGACCGCCAGGGCCGCTCCAAGGCGCGTGATCTTTTTGCCGCCGAAAAACGGGACCATTTCGGACAGATTGGCGTCCGTCATTTTTGAAAATTGCTCTCCGCAATAATCCATCGACGCTTTCAGCCCAGCGACCAATTTTTCTTTCGAATCGGTTTCGGAGCTTTTCGGGAACGGCGTTGCCGGCGGAGTGAAAAGTCTCGAGCACACGGCGTTGTTGACATCGCCAATGTGGCCGATCGTTTTTCCAAACGTCATGTTTTCGGGAGTGGGTTTGAAGCTGTACTTTTCCGCGGGCATGATTTCGGCAGTTGCAACCAGGTTCTTGGCATAATCGTCGAACTGACTGCGAAGGCTGGCGGTGAGCGGATTTGCCGACGCATCCTGCGCCCGCGCAAGCATGGGCGCCACCAGACAAATTGCTACAAGACAGATCAATCGTTTCATTCCGGTATTCTCCTTTGAGATCACTCGGTCAAG
Source organism: uncultured Acidobacteriota bacterium (assembly GCA_963768275.1). Classification (GTDB taxonomy): domain Bacteria; phylum Acidobacteriota; class Terriglobia; order Acidiferrales; family UBA7541; genus Palsa-360. The sequence goes on along the minus strand of CAVYHH010000023.1, from coordinate 34,907 downwards.
GCAGCATACGACGGATGGAAGGCACGTTCAAGTAGACGTCAGGCGTATGGTTATTCAGTTCATGAATGCTCCGGCCCAAAACGAGAGCGCTTCCTCAGTACAGCGTGCCGTCCGCAATCTCCGTTCTTGGTTTTGTCCAATTTTGCGCTTGACGCGGACTGCGAATCCGTCTAGCCTCATGCGAATCCTAAATAGTTACGTACCTCTCATGTAGATGAATTTCCGGGCCCGTGTCTTGCGAAGGAGGAAACGTGCAAATACCTCTCCCAAAATCCGCGACTGAACTTACGGGCATGATCGCCGCAGTCGGTGCGCTTGGTACCGCCGCATTCGGGTTGGTTGACGCTTTCAAGGTGTTGCCTGGCGGCGGGATATCCCGCGCCGGGTTCAAATTCATACGCCAGACAATCCTTAAGCTTTCGCCCCAAGTCGCATCACTCGACGGGTCCGGCTTGAGCACCGACTCCATGCAATTCACGCTGCTGTCACAGTGGATCAACGGCGCCGCTACCACTGATCAGGTCAATATAGCGAAATCCCTGATCAAATTGCGTCTAACTCCTGAAACCGCCACAGCGCTTGCCAATGCGACCGGCGTGGATGCGAATGTCCTTTCCCAGGTCGCCGGGAATATCCGCACCGGAACCGCTCTCACGCCGGCCCAGAGTGACGTGTACGGACGATTTGATCTCCTACTCACGACGTTGCTCGACCAAGCGTACCAACGGGCCGATCAGCGTTACCGCAACGCGGCGAAGTCTCTCGCCGTGCCCGTTGCAGTAATTCTCGCTTTGGTGGCTCGCCACGTTTTGCAAAACCCGATTAGTTCTTTGGAGGCCGTCCTGATCGGCCTTATCGCGACGCCGATCGCTCCCGTGGCCAAGGATCTTTCCACCGCGATAAGCTCGGCGGCGCAGGCGATCCAATCCTGGAAGAAAGTTTAGGCGTCCATGCCGCACTGGTTTCTCAGCACTCGCGCGCATTCGGTTGGGGGTCCCGTGGGACCCGTCAAGATCCTTGACGCGGATCGTCCCGGTTACCCAGGCGATCTCACAGCGGAATTGATCAGCGCGATCCAGGGGCGCGAAGTCTTCTTTGCCACGCACGGCTTCGAAGTGAACCAAAATAACGGCGTCAAGTGCCTCAACGATTGGCTCGACAACCTGCAGATCGGGAGCGCTGTTCCGATCGGCATACTCTGGCCCGGTGATTGCGTCATTCCTATCTTTGTCGATTACATTGCCGAAGGTCGCGATGCGATCAGTTCCGGCAAGCTGCTCGCCGCGTTTCTGAATACTAACTTCACCGGCGCGGCGACGCTCTCGTTTGCCTCGCACTCTCTTGGCGCGCGCGTCGTTCTGCAGACCATCTCCGGCTTAGCCAAGACTTTGCATGTCCGCCGCACTTTATTAATGGCTGGCGCGATCGACGACAATTGCCTCACTGGCGAGTACAGCAGCGCCGCGGGGAATATTGCTGAGATCTCCGTATTGGCCTCCACAGAGGATGACGTTCTTGAGTTTGCCTATCCACTGGGCAACCCTCTTCAGGGAATTATTGATAGCGGCCACCCGTATTATCACGCGGCCCTCGGGCGCACAGGGCCCGCCGCGCCGTATCTTGCGCCCCCACAGTTGCAACCGAACTGGCAAATCCCCAAGAGCTTTGGCTACGGCCATCACGACTATCTTCCGCAACAAACGATTGCTGGCAAGTATCCGCTTCCGGTCGATATTCCGCCCGACAATTCGCCGGTGCCGCCTGCGGGCGCACCTGCGGCGCCTGGTCCGCCGCAACCGTGGAAGCCGGCCTGGTCCGCGGGATTTGCCTCCACTCGCTACACGTAGCAGCGTTGCTTCTTGCGCGCTTGACGCTGATTTCCAGGACAGGGATCGACACTAGGAATATTCTGAAATGTGTCTGCTGATGCGGAATCTCAGTTGTTTCTTCCGGAGCAACGCGTCTTTAACATTTCGATTGCGCCGCCGCTCATTTCTGCTACGTGTACTTCACAAGCGCCATGAATCCGAAATCCATGTGCAATTGCATGTGGCAATGGAAGAGGGACGGGCCGGGATGATCCGCCACAAAATCGACTTCCGCGTCGCTGAAGCGCGGAATGTTGACGATGTCCTTCTTGATGCCGGCCGTGGTTTTCCCGCCGATCTTGACGATTTCAAAATCGTGGCGATGCAGGTGAAGCGGGTGCGTGTCGCCCGTCTGATTGTGGAAGACCATGCGGTAGCGCTTGCCCTTCTGCACCATGAGCGGGTCCGTGTCCGGCCATTGCTTGTCGTTGATCGTCCAGCGGTTGTAGTCGACGCGATTGCCGGGAATTTTCTTGAACATGAGGTCGAAGGTTCCATCCGGTGTGGGGTGCGGGTCCTGCGTGCCGAAGGGCGTGTAGTCCCAGGGTGTCTTGGGGACTTTTACCCAGGCTGGCTCGCCCGTCTGGCCCGCGTATTCGATGACGATGCCCAGCCCGTTCATTCTCTCTTCGTCGTCGATCGAGCCGAGTATCCACACGCCCGGTTGATTCATCTCCACCACTGCGTCGACGCGCTCCGCAACGCCCATGGTCAGCACATCCACGGCAGCTTGCGTCGGGACAGGGTTGCCGTCCATGGCGATTACTTTGAACTTGTGTCCCGGTAGCGCGAACGAAATGTCGTCGGTCGCGCTGGAATTGAGCAGGCGGAAGAGGACGCGCTGGCCTTGCTTCACGCGGATGGGATCGCCGTGCCCGAGGGCTTTGTCATTGAACGTGCCGTTCTTGTAGGCAATCTCCCAGCCGTTGTTCGGAGGCCCGAGGTGCGCGAGCGATGGTCCCCACTGATGCGCGGCCAGGAAAATTTCCTGATCGTAATTTCCCGGCTCGCTCTTCGGTTCCACATAGAAGAATCCGAATTGGCCGTTGAAAGTGCCCATATCGAGGTTGCCCTTGGACGGCATGTGCGTGTGATACCAGCGCGACCCGATAGGCCCCGGCACAAACGTGTACTGGCGGCTGCCGTGCGCGGGGATGACCGGCGTTCCTTCTTCCTCGGAGCCGTCCACGTCGGAAGCGACGAACTGTCCGTGCCAGTGGACAAGTTCCGGCATGTCCGTGTCATTGTGCACATCGACGGTGACACGCTTGCCTTCGCGAAAGCGCAGGATGGGGCCCGGAACTTTGCCGTTGTATCCGATGGTCTTGATCACATTGCCCGGCGCAATTTCAACGCTGACCGGCGCAATGCGAAGTGTCACGTCGGGCTTGGCCAGCGGAAGCGCGGCCACGGAAGAAAATCGCGGCACGGAAGCCAAAGCCGCGCCCACGGCGCTCACTCCTGTTGCGGCCAGGAACTCTCTGCGATTCAGCATGGCAGCCCTCTTTTTTGTGGAACGAATGGTATGGTAATGATTGTGAAAGGCCATAATCCAATCGGCGCAAGGAAGTGTCAAGCAAGAATCATGTAAAAACTGAGGCAACGTCAGTGAGGCAACTCTCGGAGTGCAGAGGTTTAGACGGGTTGGGATGCGGCGGAATCCGGCGATTCATTAGACCTTCTGATTTGCTCAATGTCTACGCAGAGGGTAGAGATCTCGGACAACACTTCTCTGGCGGCGTCCCTTAGGAGCAATTTCGCATCGTAGAAGCAGTTCACTTCGACTGTGAAAATCCATTCTGCGGATCGTTGGGGAAAGCTCGCTAATCCGGGTGACCTCAGAAGATCAAATTGGCAGGTACTGAATAGGTGCGCGACGGGTTCCTGGAGTTCAGGCCGTTCGATCATGGCGCGGAATCTTGTGGGTGAGTAGGTTGTGTATAGCAATGGCGCTGATCCAGGAAGCGACACTTCCCATCTTGAGTCTTTAGAAGGATCTTCATCGTAGCCCATCCACTTCGCATAGCAGCCTATCAACACGTTCAGTGCGATAAAGAAGAGGAATACAGACACGGTTATCTTCCAGAACGTAATCTCACGGGTGAGAGGGGCGAGTAGTGAGATTATATAGATTGGAGCCACGGATCTTTGCAGCACCAGCTTCAGGCCTTTTCGGATTTCACCGAGTCTAGGAGGCCTCTTTGGCCGGACCTCAAATGGCATCCTGCTATGAGAGGAAACGCAAAATTGAATGTTGCTGACAAGGCCACTTTGGGTTGAAATCGATGCTGGCCGCCCATGGAAGAGCCCAACAACATTTGGCTGGCTGTAATAACCTGGGACCGGCTTAATCCTGCCCACCTTGGCCGTTCCGGCATCAAATACGTCCAGAAGCCCAGCGACCCTCTGATGAGCCCGACGTGCTATTACACCACGGACAACCAGCCAAATTATCCCTATCGCGGTGATGCTACCGAAATACAGATCAAGATATAGATGTTTGATATGCGAGTGCATTTCCGATGTCCTAGGCCGCTACGCAAGACCGAGATTCAATCTGCTGACATCACAAAGCCAATCGCTCCGAGTAATTTATGGCAATTCGCCCTTTTGCGTGAGTCAGAGTGTAACACTTGGAATCGCAATCGAAATGTCAATTCTTTTTGATAACTGCATAGTAAGTATAGTACCTGAAGTCGAGCGTAGTCTGTTTATAGGCTCGAGGCGATTCGATTTGTCGAGGGCTAACTCCTCACAATTGGTGCTATCGAAAAGTGACGGAACACCGCGACTAGCTTGCGAATCCACAGGCAAAACGACTCTGATACAATCTCCCTTCTTCGATTGTTCTCTATGGACATACCGGCGCCGAAATTTCATTTGCCTCACTGGCTGCAGGCGATTGTCGCCTCCGCGGGAGGGCTGGGCCTTTTCCTGATCGCGTTTCTCGATTCGTCGGTCCTGACGTTTCCGGTGATCAACGATCTGTTGTTGATTGATCTTTCCGTCCGCTATCCGGCGCGGATGCCGTATTACGCGGCGATGACGACGATCGGCTCGGTCGCGGGGTGCCTGCTCCTTTACTACATTGCGCGGAAGGGTGGGGAGGCGATGTTTCACAGGCACGCCGGGCCGCGCGCGCGGCAGATTCACGCCTGGATCAACCGGAACGGTTTCGTCAGCATTTTGGTGACGGCTCTCTTGCCGCCGCCGACTCCCTTCAAAGTATTCGTGATCGCGGCGGGAGCGCTGGAGATGCCTGTGCGAACGTTCGTGCTGGGCTTGCTGGCTGCGCGGGCCATTCGTTTTTTTGGCGAAGGTTTTCTTGCGGTACGTTATGGCGATCAGGCCGGTCCGTTCATCCTGAGTCACAAGCTGGAAGTGGCGGGAATTGTGTTGGGCATTGTGCTGGTGCTCTATCTGGCGACGCGGCTCGCTTTTGGACGGCCTATCGAATCTTGAGTGTCCGAGATGCCGGTTGAAGGCTTTTAGTGGCGCAGGCTTCCAGCCTGTGGGTTTTAGTCCTTGCAGGGACTAACCCCCGCAGGCTGGAAGCCTGCGCCACAATGATCAATTTCCCGATGGCGAATCAAATTCGAGATGTTCGCTGATCACTTGGCTCTGCGCGTTCAGGTCGATGACGGCGATGATTCCGCGCCGACCAGCCAGTTCGGAGGCGAAACGCATGTCGCGCAGGCGGACCTGGAAGCCGGGGCCTTCGGGCTGGACGCTCGCTAACGGGAATCGCGCGAAGTTCAAAAACTCGATCGCGGTGGAACTGCCGACTGCATTCTTTAACGTCGCCGAAGATTCCGGCTTGAAGTGCACGTCCGCGAGTTCTGGGTCGAATTCGCGGCCGGGGCCCAGGGGAACTTCCAGATTGAAGAGCGCGTTGTCCGTCTCCACGACGGCGGACCAGAGGAGCGGATTCGACGGCTTGGGAAACGCCGCGACCACGAGAGGCGTCTGCCCGCGGTAGTCGCGCGAATCGAGAAGCGCGATCGCCCGCTGGTGCGCAAACGCCCGGCCCGTGATGACCAAGGCGACGCACATCAGGCCGAAGATCGCTCCTCGCTGGCGGCCGTGGCGTTTCGGCTTCGATCCAATTTCTTCGAGGACCAGGCGAAATAATTCGGGAATGAGCAAGCCGACGAGCAGGAAGAAAAGAATCCACGAGTCCACCGCGTCCGCCAGATCCCACGCATACCACTTCGGACTGAAAGGCCAGAGCAGTTTCACGCCGTAGCCGTTCAACAGGTCGAGCAACAAATGCGCTCCGGCGCCAATCGTGCAGATTGCGAGGGCGGGGAAAAGTTTCACCGCGAATTTCGGGTATTTGCGGCCGGTGAGCCAAGAGGCTGCCGCAACCGCGGCGACGATCACCATGGTGCCGGCCAGGGAATGCGTGATCGTTCGATGGCCTCGCAAGAATGCGGCGGCTCCTCCGAGACGCGTGGCCCAGTCGACGTCCGCAATCAGGCCGGAGACGAGCAGCATCGGAGTCGCGGCGCGCGTGATTTTATTCAGTCCGGCGCGTCCGAGAGCGATGGAGGTCAGAGCGTGCGTTACGGGTTCCATGGTGTGCTAAATCGTTTCGTAGGACAGCCACTCTTGGCTGTCCCCGGGCAATATCGGCAAGGCGTCAGAGGACAGCCAAGAGTGGCTGTCCTACGAAAACCTTCCCGTCGGGATTGTTCGAACGCCGCGGGGAATACTACAACGGATCGGGCATGGCTAGGGTGAGCGCGTCAGGGACAATCCGAAATTCGACGGGGAGCCGCCCGGCAGGCTCTCCATCCACCTGAATCTGGACCTGGGACGAGCTATTCGATACGCAGCGAAGGCAGTTCGTCTTGAAGAAGCGGACGTAGCGCGCGCTGCGCAGTTTGCCCGCCCAGATGAGCGGCAGGTAAGCGATGTAGCGCCAGGCGCTGCGCGTGGTGACGAACGCGAGTTCGAATTGCGGCTGCAGAAGGTCCGCTTCGGTGGTGATTTTGAAAGGGCCGCCGTAATGCTTTGTGCGGCCCACGATGACGAGGGAGGCGTCAATGCCAACCCCGTTGCCCGCCATCGTCGTGTGAAACATGGGGAAATCGTAGCGCGTCAACTGGCGAAAGCCCTCCTGCCAGTAGGCGAGAATGCCCGCCTTGAGCTTGATTTCCGGGCGCACAGCGGAAACCAGGGCGCCGTCGGCTCCGGCGCCCGCGACGCTCAGGAAATAGCGCGGCTCGCCGCTGGATTTTTCCGGGGTGGCGAGGCCGAGGGCAATGCGGCGGTAGGGCGCGCCGATGATGCGTTCGGCGGCGCGCGGCAGGTTCCACGGAAGCTTAAGCTCCTTCGCGAGGACATTGGCGGTGCCGGCGGGCAAAACGGCGAGCGGCACCTGGCTGCAAGCCAAGCCATTCACAACTTCGTTTACCGTGCCATCGCCTCCGCACACGATCACGAGCTGCCGCGACGCCTCGACGGCGCGGCGCGCCATGACGGTCGCCTCGCCGGCCGCCGCCGTGTTCTGAAGCTCCGTTTCGATTCCGGCGTTGCGGAAGATGCGGCGCGCTTCGTCCAGTTTTCGCACGGCACGGCCGCCGCCGGCCGTGGGATTGACGATCAGCACTGCGTCGCGAACTTGCGTCGACACCTGGTCCACTCCGTTCCACTCAAAAGAATTCAAACAAAGAGAACTAAGATACCGTGACTGGGCGGCGAACGTACACCCTGTTTCGAGGCCGGGCGCGCATTGTATACTGATCGCCCGTACCTTTCGATTCCCCGAGGCCGCATGGCGAAGAACGCGACAATAGCCAAACAGATCGAGAAGCTGCGCGAGGAACTGCGCCGGCACGAATATCTCTACTTCGTGCAGGACGAGCCGGAAATCTCCGACGTCAAGTTTGACCGGATGATGGAGGAACTGAAGCGGCTGGAGGCGGAACACCCGGAGCTTGTCACGCCGGATTCGCCGACGCAGCGCGTCGGTGGCGCGCCGCGCAAGGGATTCGAGACGCGCCAGCATTCCCCGGCGATGATGAGTCTCGACAACACGTATTCGACGGAAGAGCTGGAAGATTTCGACCGGCGCGTGCGCGAGCTCTCCGGACGTGAAAAAGTCGACTACGTCACGGAGCACAAATTCGACGGCTTGAGTATTTCCCTCGTTTACGAGGGTGGAGTTCTGCAGCGCGGCGTCACGCGCGGCGACGGCACGACCGGCGAAGAAGTCACCGCGAATGTGCGCACGATTCGCTCGATCCCGCTGCGCGTGGATGCCGCGGAACTCAAGAAGCTGCGCATGCCCCTGGATTTTGAAGTGCGCGGGGAAATCATCATGCCGCTGCGCGCCTTTGAAGCCTTAAACGAGAAGCAGGAAGAAGAAGGCGGCAAGCGCTTTGCGAATCCGCGAAACGCCGCGGCTGGCGCCGTGCGCATGCTCGATCCTGAGATCACGCGGTCCCGGCGCCTGGATTTCTACGGATACTTTTTGCTGGCGGGCGGCCGAATGCCGACCCGGCTTCATTCGGAAGCGCTCGAAGCGCTGGAAAAACTTCACTTCAAAGTTTCCCCCGATTGGCGCGTGTGCCATTCGCTCGAGGCGGTGAGAAAATTTATCGATTCCTGGGAAGGCAAGCGCGAGAAATTGCCGTACGAAATTGACGGCATCGTGATCAAGGTCAACGAAATCTCGCTGCAGCAGGAACTCGGATTCACCTCGAAGGCCCCGCGCTGGGCTGTGGCCTACAAATATCCGGCGCGGCAGGAAACGACGGTGGTGAACGATGTCATTTTCCAAGTGGGCCGCACGGGCACGCTCACGCCGGTGGCGGTGCTCGAACCGGTGCAGGTCGGCGGCGTCATTGTCTCTCGCTCGACGTTGCACAACATGGATGAAATCGCGCGGCTCGGGTTGCACATCGGAGACACCGTAATCGTCGAGCGCGCTGGGGAAGTGATTCCGCATGTGATGAAGGTGGTCAAGGAAGGGAAGCCGCGCCGCGAAATTGTCGTGCCGGAACGTTGCCCCGAGTGCCACAGCCGGATTCACAAGGACCCGGAGGAAGTCGCTTACCGCTGCGTCAATGCGAGCTGCCCGGCCAAGCGTAAGGAATCGCTGCTCCACTTTGCGGGACGCCACGCGATGAATATCGATGGCCTGGGCGAAAAAATCGTCGACCAGCTCGTGGACAAGGGCCTGGTGAAAGACTTCGCCGACTTATACGAATTGAAACTGGATAGCGTGGCCGACCTGGAGCGAATGGCGGAAAAATCGGCGCAGAACCTGCTCGATGAAATTGCGGCGAGCAAGAACAACAGCCTCGCGCGGCTGATCTACGCCCTCGGCATGCGCTTTGTAGGCGAACGCACGGGCCAGCTCCTCGCCGAACATTTCGCTTCGCTGCCGAAACTCGCCGAGGCGACCGCGGAAGAACTGGAGGAAGTTCCGGAAGTCGGCCCCAAGGTCGCGCAAAGCATCGCCGATTTTTTCTCCGAACCTGCAAACCGAAAGCTGATTCAGCGCCTCAAAGACGAAGGGCTGAAGATGACGGAAAAACGCGGGGCGCCGGAAGACACGCGCTTCGCCGGGAAAACGTTTGTTTTTACCGGCGCGCTGGAGCGGCGTTCGCGCGATGAGGGCGGAGCAGAAGTGACTCGCCATGGCGGAAAGGTGACCAGCTCGGTCAGCAAGCTGACCGATTACGTCGTGGTGGGAGCCGACCCTGGGTCAAAATATGACAAGGCGCGCTCGCTGGGCGTGACCATCTTGAACGAAGATGAATTCGAAGATCTGCTGGCCGGGCGGCGCAAAGCCGAGCCAGACCGGGCCCCTGCTCAAGGGGCCTCGGCGAATTCCAAGGCTAAGGGACGTTCGAAAAAGGCTACCAGCAGCCGCTAGACCCTAAGGAAATATTGAGTCTCTAGGGATACACATCGTGTAAAGATTACGTGGTCCGCCCCCTCGGGGCATTCCGCCTTCCAAACCCGCAAATCTTCCTATTTGTTTGTGGGCGTGAGACTTAAATATACAGTGTTTTTTATCCCAAAATTGGACGGCGACGTGCGATAGTTAACTCGAGTTTTGGGGGAAAACGGAGAAGTCCAGCCTACGGGTCATGGCGCCCAGAACTGATTACTGTGGGGGGAGAACGCAAAATGAGTAAGGCAATATTGTCCGCAACAATCACTCTTGCTGTGGGTACGCTGTTCATCGCCGGTTGCGCGACCAAGAATTACGTCAAGCAGAGCATCACGCCGGTTGATCAGAAGATCGATCAGGTCGACAAGAGTTCACAGTCGCGCGATTCCTCGCAAGTCGCCGACATCAACAAGACGAATCAAGTTGTCGACGAAGACGAGAAGAAGCTGTCCGCCACCGACGAAATCGCGAAGACTGCCGACGGTACAGCGAAAGGCGCGATGGCCAAGTCCAACCAGAATGCGAAGGACTTGAACGACCTGCGCAACGTGGTCGCGAATATCGACGACTACAAACCCGCGGGTCAGACCGTCGTGCACTTCGCCATCGCCAAGGACACGCTCACGACTGACGAGAAGGCCAAGCTGGACGAGGTGGCCACGCAGATCGGCAGCCAGGCGCGTTACTTCATCACGGTCGAGGGGTTCACGGACCAAACTGGAGACGCGGCCTTTAACGACCAGCTGAGCCGTGCGCGCGCCAATCAGGTGATTTCGTACCTGGTAGGCAGCCACGATGTTCCCGTGTACCGGATCCATATGGTCGGGCTCGGGGATCAGAAGCTGATCGACGAAGGCAAGGGCAAGAAAGCGCGTGAAGCGAGCCGCCGCGTCGAGATCACCGTGTACACGGCCAAGCCGCTCTCAGCATCCGCAACCGGGGGAAACTAGCTCCGCTCCGTTGGGCTCAATCTATTGTGCTGAGAGTGCCGGCCTTGATGGCCGGCACTCTCAGTTCCGAAATTTCCTGAGTTGGTGCGTCAACACGGCGCGTTTAAGGCCCCAATTTCTCACCAGATTTGCGGTCCAAATAACCCAAGAGAATTCGCCACGACTGAATCGAGGCACGAACCCGCAAAATGGTTTCGTGTGTCGAGCCAGCATCCATCCTTGTGTATTTCTCTAGGCGTTCGCTGAACAGTTGATCCATGCAAAGTGATATAATTCATGTGGCGGGCAGGCCGGGTGATCGCTGGGCCAGCCTTCGCAAGAAGGTAGGCCGGGAGGAAAGTCCGGACACCGTGGTCTTCGCGTCTTACGCCTGGGACGAAAGTCTTCGGCGTATGGCGCCTCAGACTAAAGGGCAACGCGCCTGGTAACGCCAGGGGGCTGACTCTTCGTGCTATTCGCGCGAGCGAGGCGAGGTTTCGGCCACGGACAGTGCCACAGAAAATAAACCGCCGGTGCAATGCGCCTCGGTGGCCATCTGAAGGAAAACCTTCAGACAGCCTGAAAGCAGCCCGCGCAATCGGGTTGCGGAAGGTGATAGCGCTTGGCAAGGGTGAAACGGTGGGGTAAGAGCCCACCGCCCCGGCAGTAATGCCGGGGGCACGGCAAACCCCGCGTGGTGCAAGGCCAAATAGGAGGGGAGAGCTGGCCCAGCTCGTTAGGACCCTCGGGTAGGCTGCTGGAGTCCAGGTGCGAACCTGGGCCTAGAGGAATGATCGCCACGGCGCAGAGACGGCAACGTCCGCGCGCCGTACAAAATCCGGCTTACAGGCCTGTCCGCCATTTTGATTGCAGAGTTGCTTGGAAGTCTTCACGTTTCCGTGTCCCGCAGCGACCCCCGCTGGCTTTAATCGAATCTTCGAAGTCCATGAAGATCTAGAGCAATCCAGAAAACGAGTTCGGTAGATGACGTATCGACGCGAGAGTCTTTGACCCGACTTTTCTCACATTGGTCAGAAGAAGAACGATTGTTTAGATGACGAATAAGTTCCCGCCTGCGGCGCCAAACAAATAACGGCTGATTCACCGATGTGATTTCTGAGGGACTGGCACGGAAGGAACTCGTGCACAAGCGGGAAGCAATTTTCCTTCTACAGTTCTTTTTACAGTTTGCTACATGAGCCAATGGATTGAAGGTCCGCAATGCGCGGAGTAGCGTCGAGACCGCAATGAGGAGAATTCACAATGCTGACTGGATTCAATCCAGATTCTGCAACCGAAAAATCAATTTGAGGTGATGAAGAACATGGCCACGATGACTCGAATTCCACGCAAATTGTTTAATGCTCTCGAAAAGCAATTGGCATCACAAAGAGATGAATTGCGAAGGCGCATCGACCGGCATCGAATGGACGTTGTGATGGATCGCGAACTTGACGACGAGACGGCCGCGGCGGTTGAGAACGTATCGAGGGACATTCTGGCCGCAACCTTGGAGCGCGAGCGCCGGACGCTGAAGGAAATCGAATCGGCGCTGGCCCGGATGGAAAAGGGTGAATATGGGACTTGTGACAGATGCGGAGTCGCGATCCCCAAAGCACGGCTCGATGCACTGCCTTGGGCCCGCCTGTGTATTCATTGTGCGGAAAGGTCCCTGAATTCCAGCGGTCTTCGAGTGGCATTTTGATGCGATTGGGGCGGAATTGGGGCCATGGAGAAGCTTCCAAGGACTACATTGTCAACCGCGCTGAAAATACATAGAATCCTGTATATCGGGAACTGGTCCCGTTGAGATAAAAGATGTTAGGGGATGTATATGCTGATTTAGCCTTCGCGAACCGAACGCGGAGGGAATGAAAGGGCCGAGAACAGGTCACAATTTAGCCCAGCGATCAAATTCGAAAACGGAAGACGAAGGACAAAAATGGGAACACTACGAATCATGATAGCTGATGACCACGACTTGGTGCGCCGAGGGCTCAAGATGCTCCTGGAATCGCATCCAGGATGGAAAGTATGCGCCGAGGCGCACAGCGGACGCGAGGCTGTGGCGATGGCGGAAGAATTCCGGCCGGATGTCGCAATTATCGATATCAGCATGCCCGAATTGAATGGAATCGAAGCCGCGCGAAAAGTTAAAAAAATCTCCCCGAACACGGAAATGCTCATTTTATCCATGCATCACACCGACCAGCTCGTTCGGGAAATTATCGAGACGGGAGCGAAGGGCTATATCATCAAGTCGGACTCCGACCGGAGCCTCGTTGCCGCGGTCGAAGCTTTGGCGGTCCATAAGCCGTTTTTTACTTCCTGCGCCACGGAAATCATGTTGGAAAGCATTCGCACCAGGGGGACTGTTTCCGAGGTCCCTGCATCGATTCGCGACCGGCTCACGCCGCGCGAACGGGAGATTGTTCAACTGTTGTCGGAAGGGAAGAGCAGCAAGGAAGTCGCGGTCATCCTCGGGATCAGCGTAAAAACCTCGGAGACACATCGCGCCAATATCATGCGTAAGCTTGAGATCCACTCGGTGAGCCAACTCGTCCGCTACGCAGTTCGCAATCAAATTGTCGAGGCGTAAGCGAGAATCGGAAATTATTTTTTCCTTCCCCCATGCGAGCGGCGGAACTCTGCCCAGCGGCAATTATTCCTGACCTGCGCTTTGAATCGAGTCCGTTTTGGACACCATAAGATCTTCCAATTCAGGAGAAGAATTTTCTCGACGAGTTTCCATTCCCAACCACCACTTTGACTAAGTGCTGTGAATTCATAGCCATCGACTCATGCCTGTTTGGTTTGCCTCTTGCATCGGACAACGATGGAAGTTATCTCGGATGATTGGGGTCCACCATGGAGAACACCATAAATAAACGAAGGGCGATCAGTATCTTAGCGGTCCTTGGGGCCATCCTCGTCATGGTTGCTTCCTGGAATCTTGGCGACAGCGGGGAAACCTAGCGGCGCGCCGCTTTCTATTTTAGATTCAGAGGGATGGTGGATGAGATTTCTCAGGGCAGAGACCAATTCGCTTCCTACCGCTGACTTTGTCACAAATGCCTGCGCGCCGGCCTCAAGAGCTGCTGAACGAATCTGTGGGGAGTCGTGTTGGGTGATGATTACAATTTGAGGCTCGGGACTTTCTTTTCTGATCAGCCGCGCCGCCTCCAGACCGTTTAAACGAGGCATGCTGACATCCAGGACAACAATATCAGGTTTCAGGGATTTGCATTGTTCGACGGCGTCCACGCCGTCCACGGCCTCTCCGCAGATTTGCCATTCCGAGGATGGCTCTAGCAGGGCCCGAAGACCGCGCCGGAATATCTCGTGATCATCTACAATTAGCAACCGCGCATTCTTCATCTCGGTCCGTTGCAAGGCAGCCTCTGCAAGAGTAGAACACGCGACCATAGGCTCTTTCCTGCCATACTCCCGTGGACGACCCTAAAAAGGTAACAGCAATATGCCAAGGGGGGCGAACTTGCAGGTTAAGACTAGCCCATCCTTGCGGCGATCAAAATACAGGATTTGCTGTATTTGAAAGTGATTGAGGCTCAAGACGGAATGCCGTGGATTGGGAATTGACGCAACTATTCAGGTCTGCGCGCCCTTTGCACGGTCATGATTCACTTGTGCAACGATTTCTTTCGTAGGAGTGTGCGTCGCGAAGAACGGGTTGCCGGACTGCTTTCCCAACTCTGCCAGTTTTAGGCGTGCGTTTTCCAGACCCGTGACGCACACGCGCCAGAGCAGATCCCCGTTGGGGTAGACTTCGAAGATATCGTATTCGCGGTCCACGGCGATCCCTCGCTTCTCAGCACCGCATGAACCCACAGCGAAGGCAATATAACACCGGATGATCTATCAGCCAAGTTAAACCGCCGGAGACTAGTACTCCAAAGAAGCGATCTCGTTTTGAAGGGGATGCCTTTCGCCTGGTTGGACACACACTTTCGGAAATGGACCCGGTCAGAGAGGCGACGGTATCCGTCACAAGCGCGAAGCGGCTGGCGTCAGGGCCATACTTCCACCCAGTGCCGCTTGGCCAGCAATCCCATTTGGGCCCCGATCCATCCGCAACCGCAGCGGAGGTCGAAAGAGCGCGCATCGGTTTCTTCCGGATTTCGTTCATTCGTTGCGATCGCTGAAGACATGGGATTGCTACAGGTCGGGCATTGAAAGAGGAGAATATGAACGAACGGTTCGGCGCTTCTGCTCATGGGAACCTCCCTCGCTTCAAAGCTTACAAAAGCGCGCAGGGTCAGCCCATACAGCAGGAGCGGAATCTTCGGGTATGAAAGGCCTTAGGAAAAAAGCGCCTATCATCCGCATTTCTTACTTAGTAACCAAGTAGTGAACCGTCGGCAAAACCTTCGGAACTGCGCCCCGAACTAATTTACGGAAAACAAAAGGAGCGAGAGTCAACCATTTTATCCACGGATAGAATCGGAAGGAAGAAATGCCGTAAAAAGAGGAAGCCCTGCCGACAAATGTACATGTTTCAGGCAAGTCCAAAGATGGCTGTGAAACATTGCTCATTCATTGAGCCACCAAGGGCTTAGCGACGGGCGGCCCTATTGGCAGGCGGATTGCTCCTGTAAGGGATTGGCAGGCCGTGTGTCGCGCAGACACCGCCGCTGGCCTCAAGGGAGTGGGTCATGACGCCTCTGGGCATTTTTGCTGCTGGCTACCAGGTGATTTCGTCATGGTTGCTGTCCATGCTCGTCGTGATGGCGGTATTCGTCTCCGTTATTATTTGTCTAGTGTTCGTGGAAGTCATATTTGAGCGCGCTGCCATTGCCCAGGCTTATACGGTGAAGACCCATTTATCCGACAGCGAGGTCTCCTCCGCGAGCAGCAGAAATGCAATGTAGGTCCTTCCCTCCGAAAAATTCCGGGGAGCAATGATTCATCGTCCGGTGCCCTCAAACTGCCGGTTCATGCATTGAAGCCGGCTCAGGTCCCTCCGTGTATTCCGCTCGGTTTCTAAATGGATCAATGGATTTGCAGGCAAGCCTCGATAGGCGAGCATGTCAGAGGGTTTCGGCGTCTCGTTCCATCGAAACCCCATGCACTGTGAGTCAGGAGGCTATATGGAAATGGGACCTTTTGACGCCAAAGCAGGGCCGGACCGTTTTGCAACGAGTGACGAAATTCGAGCGGCAATTTCTTTTCTGCCCGACTTTTTCGTGGAAGAGAACATCAGGCAGTGGGAAGTGGCCTCCGATCTCGGTGGCTATGTGCTCGTCAATATCGATGAACAGGAAGCGTTGAATCTTCTAGAGAAATTGGACACCACCATCAACTAGGAGACTTATCATTCTCCGAAAGAAGAAATGTGTCCATGATGTTACCCAAATACCGGGTGTTGGGAGCCAATTTACAGGTTTCCCTTGATAGTTCATCCGGGAAGTCGGTGGTATCTATTCCAATGCAATACCAGGGGCCGGAGAGCTTCCTCTGGATAGGAATTAAGGTAGAGACGAGTCCATGAGCCGAGGATTTACGCAGTCGAGAGGGAAAAACAGAATGTCAGAAGCCCGAACGCAATCGCGGGGCTTCATTGAAGAAAGTTGCTTCTTGAAATCCGATTGGCTAACCAGGTCCAATCGCAGGGTTCTGGCCATCGATCGTCACGAGATGCATTCACGGAAATCATCGGGTGAAGAACTCATGTCCGCGCTTTTATCTGAAGACAAGGATCTTGCATCAACCCTGCAGGAAGTGGACGAAATTACGAAGACATTGAAGTCAAGCGCTCCCGGTATTCAGGCTCTTAGCGAAGCTCTTCATCGATCGGTGTTGTGCGCCATCAAACGCTCTCTTCTGGATAAAGAATTTCGGTCTCTTGCCTTGATGGATGACCTGACGCGCCTGTATAACCGCCGGGCTTTTTATACTTTAGCGGCGCAGCAGCTCAAAGTAATGCGCCGGAAAGCGCAAGGCCTGCTGCTTTTCTTTGCCGACGTCGATCACCTCAAAAATATCAACGACACATACGGACACAGGGAGGGAGACCTGGCCCTGGTCCGCACCGCGGACGCGCTGGAACGGACGTTTCGCAACTCGGATATCCTGGCTCGACTGGGCGGTGATGAATTTGCCGTGTTGGCCTTGGAAGCTTCCTGTCAAGATCAGGACGCAATCCTTCGCCGGCTGGAAGGTCATCTTCAGGAAGCGAGCGCGCAAGAGCCTCGCTACAAGTTGTCTCTGAGCGCGGGTGTGGCGAGATTCGACCCGAAGCATAGTGTGTCGCTGGGGGATTTGCTGGCCAGAGCGGATCGGGCCATGTACGAACAAAAAAGCACGCATCCCAAAATGTGGATGGGCCGGCCATGAGCGTCCGCCTGAACTTGAATGGATACGATCCGAGAGCCGCCCTCGGCCCACGTTAGGATCAGCGCGCTTGCCCGACGGAGGTTGCCATGCTTGTCAACGGTCAAATTGCACAAGTTCCAATGAATGTCGTGGCCATCCATGACAAAGAATTGTTCAAGGCCAATTCATTTCGGATTGAAATATTCGAGCTGTGTTCGTTGTGCGGCGCCAGATTCGGCATCGGATATTTTGGCGGATCGAGAAAGGATTTGAGGCCCGCGGAGGAAATAGAAGAACTGCCCCGAAAATTGATAGAAATTCTTGCCCAGGATCACCGGCATCATCGGGATCACAAAGGCTTCATCGAACTTGATTTCTAGGAAAGTGCCTCAGGAATCAAAGTTGGATCGGTCGAAAACAACGGGCCGGCGACTGAAGGCAGCTTCCTCAAAATGAATACCTGACGCTTTTAAGAGAAGATCCAATCCTCTGCGCTCGAGAGGAATATTATCCATGAATAAAGACAATCCTATGGCGCAAAACCTGGCCTGGCATTTTCGGATCTTGGGGATCTGTTGGGTGCTGTACGGCGTCATTCGCCTGGCCACTGCTGCCTGGCTGGCCCTTTTTAGCAGTACGGCTACCCTGATGTTCGGCGCACTTCTAAATCGAGTTGCTGATCCGTTTAGTCTGATGAACCTTTTTCACGTCGTTTATGCCCTCCTCGTGGCAATATCCGCGGTCTGTGGAGTTCTTGGAGTCATAGCTGGATTGGCTCTGCTTTCCGGAGCGCGGTCCGGACGAACTCTGGCCATCATCGCAGCATTCCTTTCCCTTCCCAGCATTCCCCTCGGGACAACATTGGGAATTTATAGTCTCATTGTTTTGCTGACCTGGAGCCCCCGGCCTTCTTCTGCGGACATCGCTGGCGTTCAAATCCCCAATTTGAAACGTCAATCGATGACGACGTAGGGGCGGCAAAGTTCGCAAGGTGATGATGGTCAAATCCGCAAAAAGCAATGCCGGCAGCCATGCAGCGCGACAACCTAGATTCTTACAATTCGTAGCGTGATGTGTTTTATTTGCTTCTTTATCTGAGGAACTTCTTCGGAGTCATCCCGCTGCGGTGTTTAACCGATGTGAAGCCTCGGGTTGGTGGAAAGAAGACCGAACACATTCAATAGCCAAATAATCACGGCGATGACGACTACTGCGTTCAAGATGGATTTAATGGAGGCCGCCATGGGGATATATTGATTGATTAACCAAAGCACGACGCCGACGATGATCAAGAGGAGCACTATTTGAATTAGAGGCATGACTCAAGGACCTCTTTCTTCGTCTGAAATTGGCGGGAGAGGAAGCTGAACGCCAGCCCAGCCCTCTTTTAGCTTCCAATCCTCCTCTCCCTACGTTGGATCATAAAATCCTCAAGGAAGAGAGACAATACATGCGATACGGTATCTGGGATTGGTAGGGTCCGGTACGGGAGGAGAAGCGATCGAGGCGGACTCTTGAAACGGTCTACATAGCCATCGCTTCGGGCTGGCTGGAGGACGGTTTCCCATCCAACGGGATCATTACTTTGATCCGGGTCCCCCTTGCGTCCGATGCGATTTCAAGATCTCCCTGGAAATTCTGGATGCGCTCTCGAATGCCCCTCAAGCCAACACCCGTCGCACGAGAGGAAGCGATTTGGGAAAGTTTCTGCTGATCCATGCCCTTCCCTTGGTCCGAGACTTCCAGGACAATTCCGCCGGCAGATTCAGACAGACGGATGGCGGCGACAGGGCTCTGTGAGTGGCGGCGAATATTCGTGAGGCATTCCTGCACGACCCTGTAAATTGCCGTTTCCAAGTCCCGGGGCATCCTCGCCAAGTTACGGGGCAACTCTAAATCGACGAGTATGCCGCTCCTTTTTCCAAAGCCATCGACAAACCAATGAAGCGCGGAACTGAGACCGACCTCGTCCAGGAGGGGAGGGTGCAGCAAGTAGGAAAGTGTCCGCAATTCCACGGACACTTGCCTTACGAGCTCCGCATTCTCCGCCAGTCCCTTCGCGAGTTCCGGATCAAGTTTTCTGACGTCTGATTCCAGGGCAGAGAGAGTCATGGTCAGCAGCGCCAGCGTCTGCCCCGTGCTGTCATGCAAATCGCGAGCAATATGCCTTCTCTCCTCATCCTGGACATGCAAAAGGCGCGCCGAGAGATCCCGCAGCCCCTGATTGGTCGCGGCGAGAATTTCCGCCTGCTCGCGGATTTGAAGGTTCTTCTGTTCGAGTTCAGCGGTCCGCTCATTGACCCGCATTTCCAATTCGTCGTGTGCTTTTCTAAGCGCCGATTCCATTTCCTTTTGCGCGGTCATATCGTGAATGAAATATCGCGTGCGGACGAGTTCCCCGTCTTCCCAGAGTCCGTTAGCGTGGATCAGGACGTGCTTGGTGGATCCGTCTTGGCACTTGATTTCCGCCGCAAAATTATAGATTTCTTCCCGGCGCATCAATCTTTCCCATAAGTTGGGCAAGACGTCATCCTGGACATAAAATGCAGCAGCGTTTTGCCCGATGCATCCCTCCGCCGTATATCCAAAAAGTTTTAACAGGGCCTTGTTGGCCCACAGAACCCTTTGGTCGCGGCCGGTCTGGTACACGCCTTCCGGCGCATTTTCGAGGAGCTCGGCCAGTTCCTCCTCCCGGCGTCGAAGCAGTTTCTCGGCTCCCTTGCGTTCCATCTTTTCGGTTTCGAGAGCCTGTGTTGTGTGCTGCAGGTAGGTAGCGGTGAGAATATTGTCCTGATCGCTTGCCGCGGATCCGCGGGTCTCGCCGGGAACGATGCCTGAATGCTCCGCGCAGATTTTCAAAAACAATTCACCGTGCTCCTCCCGGTCAAAACCTTTCATGGGGTAGGCGCAATGCAGAGCAAAAGAATGAGTCTCGGCCAAATGATTCCACAATCGCTCGAGCGCAACGGCGGCATCCAGCTTTCCTTCTGACCACAAGACGGCGACCATCTCTCCAAATGCGGAAACCTGGCCGCTACCGTTCTCAGTCTTTTTCCTTGCTTGTTCAATATGAACACCGATTGCATTAGCGAAGGATACCGGGTCCGGCATGCCCCCTGACATGTACCTGGATAGGGTTTCGGCCGCATCCAGCAAGTCCAGCCGTCCGTCTTCGATTGCGCGGGCCGTATCCAGGCCGCTCGCTTTCAATCGCGACGCAATTCCATTGCGATGTGCTTCCGTTGCGATGATGACAGCGGCATCGCCGGCTTTAAGCGCAGCTTCCACGGAGCGATGCAAGGCATCGAGATAGGAGGAGTCATCCGTGTAGAAGCGAACAACATGCGCAAATCGGCCACGGCTGTTTTTCCGCGGCACGAGCGACGGGTGATTGTGACTCGGGATGCTGGCTAGCCCCATCTTCGGTCCCCTTAGCTAATGCTCTGTCCGCCGCTCTTTTCAATCCACGCTACAAAGAATTCGCCGCAGTAAGCGGGGCGCAAGGATTGCGGCAACAGTATAAATCATTATCGCGATTTTTATTTTCTTTGGACAATACCCTGAATCCTGTACGGTGGCGTGCAGATTGGACTAACCATCTTCTCCCAAGAAGTCTCGAACGGGCTGTCACCGTTCTCCCGACGGTTGATGGCAGCAGACTCTCAAATCGCGCCAGAGAACGATCAAACTAAATTGCGGCACTGCCGATCTGGATTGTGCTCGTTTCTTCTCTCACTGTTGACGGCGGGAGCTACCACAAGCTGTTTCGGAATCTACATCCTTCACTCGATGGCCCCATCCGGAGTGGTGCGTTAAGGTCATTCCGTTGGGGGAATTCTTCTTCGTATTGAAATTGCAACTCCCAAATCCTGACGCCTGAATGTTGAGCAGACATAAAACAAAAAAAGGAGAAATAAACATGGCAAGCAAGAAAACAGCGGTGTTCGGGATCTATTCAGCGAGAGAGGGAGTGGAAAAGGGCGCGGACGTGCTGGCGCGATCCGGATTTCCCGTCACGGACATATCCGTGCTTCTTCCGGAAAGTTTAGGCACGAAGGATATGGGGACCGAAAAGGCGACGAAGGCGCCGGAAGGCGCAGCGGCGGGGGCTGGTTCAGGAGCAGTCCTTGGTGGAACCTTGGGATTGCTTGCGGGAATCGGCGCGCTTGCGATTCCCGGCGTTGGCCCACTCATCGCAGCCGGGCCAATCATGGCTACCCTGGCGGGGATTGGAGTCGGCGGGGCCGTCGGCGGGTTCACGGGTGCACTGATCGGGCTGGGAATACCCGAATATGAAGCGAAGCGTTATGAAGGGCGCCTGCAAAGGGGTGGAATTCTCCTTTCCGTCCATTGCGATACCTCGGATGAGATCGATCGAGCCAAGGAAATCCTGGAGCGCACCGGCGCTGAAGATATTTCTTCCACCGGAGAATCCTCCACAGGAACCGTGAAACCTGACCAAAAGGCGCGCCGCGCTTGGGGCGGAAACGATTGATTGATCTCGCAAATTTACATGGGATCAGGGAGAAGTGAATTGAAATGAAATCAAAGCACATGAAAAAGTCCGCAGAACCAGAGCAGGGTCTACTTCTGAACGTCGCCCGGACGATCGGATCAACCCTGGGAACTCTGGCTGCTAAAACGGGCAGCATATCGAAGCAAGCCACTCGGCCAATACGCGCTAAAAAGACCAGATCGAAGGTCGGCAAGACTTGGAAGAAGCGCAAAGCATGAAGCCGGTATTACGAGTCAGGCTTGCTTCTTCCATAAGTGCAGGATGCTTATGTGATTCTCCGCCTTCTCGAACGTAGGTCAATCCTTCTAGGTAGAGTAAGATGTAAATCGCACGAATTATAAGGATGACTACAACCATACCATCTGTGCGATTGTTTGCTGAGGCGGAAGGCCCAATTCGCGGTGAGCTGTTCAGCGCAGAGCGCCTCGAGCAACACGCCGAAAATCTAGCGGCTGCCCAAGGTACCCTGGAGGAGATTGGGGAGGGGCGGCCTCTCCTTCCTCGCGTTTTGGAAAATGGCCGCATCCTCCTCGAGTATTATCGCGCGACAGCCAGCTCGATTCAGCAGGGAAGCACAATCACCCCGGCATCGGAATGGCTGGTTGACAACTTCTATATCGTTGAGGAGCAACTTCGCGAAATCCGCGACGATATGCCGCCGGGATTTTATCGAAGATTGCCGAAACTTGCCTCGGGCCACCTGGAAGGCTATCCCCGCGTTTTCGGCGTTGCCTGGGCATTTGTTGCGCATACGGACAGCCGATTCGAGCCGGAGCTTTTGCGCCGGTTTGTAAATTCCTACCAGCGAGTACAACCTCTCACCATCGGCGAACTGTGGGCCCTGGCCATCACCCTCCGCGTTGTCCTCGTTGAGAATCTCCGCAAGCTGGCGGATAGCATTGTCCGTAGCCGGCGCGCGCGCGAAGAGGCCGACCGCCTCGTCGACGGCCTGCTCGGCAATAATGATCTCCCTTCGATTTCTCCGATTGTTCTCCGCCGTTTTGAGCAAGAACCCCTTGAAAGGGCGTTCGCCGTGCAGCTCGTTCAACGCTTGCGCGATTTGGATCCGAAGGTGGGTCCGATCCTGCTCTGGCTCGATAAACGGCTGGACGCGCAGGGAACTACCTCGGATGAAATCGTCCGTGCCGAGCATCAGGATCAAACGGCCATGACGGTTACCGTGCGCAACGTGATTACCAGCATGCGGCTGATGTCCGCCTTTGATTGGCATGAATTCTTCGAGAGCGTCAGCCTGGTGGATGAGGTTCTGCGTGACGGCAGCCTTTTCGCCGAAATGGATTTCTCGACTCGGGACTATTATCGCCACGCCATCGAACAACTCTCCAGAGGCACGGCTTACTCGGAAATTGAAATTGCCAGGCGCGCGCTGCAGCACGCGAAGCATGCACGCGCGAAACATCTCAGTGAGGCGCCGGACCGGCTGAATCATGCGGATGACCCCGGATACTATCTCATCTCGAAGGGGCGCATGGAATTTGAGCGCGAACTGGGATACCGGGCGCATTGGAGACAAAAACTCCTCCGCCTCTACGTGAAGACGGCAGTGCCGGGCTACCTGGGAACGATCCTGACCTTGACCGCATTGATTCTGGCGCTGCCGCTCGTTCACTCCTGGGAACAAGGTGTGGCCACGAAATACCTGGTCCTCCTGGGGCTGATCGGCGCGATTCCCGCCTCTGATCTGGCCATTGCCCTCGTCAACCGCACAGTGACATCCCTTCTGGGTCCGCGCGCCCTGCCGCGTCTGGCCCTGAGAGAAGGCGTGCCGGAACAATTGCGGACAATCGTTGTGGTCCCCACTTTGCTAACGGGCCTGGATGCCGTCAAGGAGCAAGTGGATCGTCTGGAAATCCATTTCCTGGCGAACCCGGACGGGGATCTTCGTTTTGCGTTGCTGTCCGACTGGGTAGACGCTCCATCTGAAAGATTGCCGGGTGACGACGAACTTCTCGCTGCGGCAGCCGACGGGATAGAAAGGTTGAATCAGCGCCACGGGCCTGCCCCGGGCGGTGGCGAGCGATTTTTTTTATTTCACAGAAAAAGAGTGTGGAACGAATCTCAAGGGAAGTGGATGGCGTGGGAACGCAAGCGCGGCAAGCTGCACGAGCTCAACCGTTTTTTGCGCGGGGGGTCCCACACGACGTTCATTCCCGCCGGCGGGCGGTATCCGGAAGAAATCCCAGGCGTTCGGTATGTCATAACGCTGGATGCAGACACGCGCGTGCCGCGAGGCGCGGTTGCTCGTTTGGTGGGGACGATGGCGCATCCCCTCAATCTGCCGAAATTCAGCGCTCGCGAAGGACGCATCGTCGAAGGATATTCGATCGTCCAGCCACGGATCACACCCACGCTCCCGGCCAATCGGGATGGCTCTCTTTTTCAAAAAATATTTTCTGGACCAAGCGGGATGGACCCTTATGCCTTCGCGGTGTCCGATGTCTACCAGGACCTGTTTGGAGAGGGAACTTATACAGGGAAAGGGATCTACGAGATCGACTCATTTGAGGAGGCTTTAGGCTCCAAAGTTCAGGACAACACGCTGCTGAGCCATGATCTCCTCGAAGGCATCTTCGCACGCGCTGCTTTGGCATCGGACATCGAGTTGTTCGAAGAGTTTCCCTCACACTACGGGGTCTCCGCGGCGCGGCAGCATCGATGGGCGCGCGGCGATTGGCAACTGTTGCCTTGGTTGTTCGGGAAGGGCGGCGCATCCCGGGGCCAGAGCGAGCACTTCACCATCCCTCTGATCAGCCGTTGGAAAATGCTGGACAACCTGCGGCGCACGCTATCCGCGCCTGCCTTGTTCCTGACGCTGCTCCTCGGCTGGCTGATACCCGGCTTGTCGCCATGGGTATGGACGGGATTTGCCCTTTTAACGGTATCGATCCCGCCGCTACTGCCTTTTCTGGCGGGTCTGCGCCCGCTCCGAGCCGGAACGTCCAGACGGAGTCACATTCGCGCGGTGCTCGCGGACCTCTTTCTGGCGATGTCACAGATCGGGCTCACGATCACATGTTTGGCCTATCAGGCATGGCTGATGGCGGATGCGATCGTGCGGACGCTGGTTCGCATGTTCGGAACACGAAAGAACTTGCTGGAATGGGTGACCGCGGCGCAGGCCAAACATGCCGCGGACCTGGAAATATCCGGAATTTTCAGACAAATGATTGGGGGAGTATTTCTCGCCGTGGCGGCAATTGCGATCGTCCTCATTCGGTTGCCTCATGCGGCGCCTGTGGCACTGCCGTTTGTTGTTTTGTGGGTTACCGCGCCGATTTTCGCGCTGCGGATCAGCCAGCCTCCGCGCCTCACGGATCTAGAGCCACTCTCATCGAAGGAAACGCGAGAATTGCGTCTTATTTCCCGGCGGACGTGGCACTTCTTTGAAAGTTTTGTCAACGCCGAGGACCATTGGCTTCCGCCCGACAATTTTCAGGAAGATCCCAAGCCTGTCGTTGCTCACCGAACCTCGCCGACGAATATAGGTCTCTATTTGCTCTCGACAGTTGCTGCGCGGGATTTCGGCTGGCTAGGCACACTGGATGCCGTGGAGCGTGTGGAAGCGACTCTGGGGACAATGAAGCAGATGGAGCTTTTCCGCGGGCATTTCTACAATTGGTACAACACCCTCGATTTGCACCCGCTCGAGCCGAAATATGTTTCCTCCGTGGACAGCGGAAACCTTGCCGGCGATCTGATCGTTCTTGGAAATAGCTGCCGCGAGCTGGCTCAAAAGTCGGTGGTTGGAGCCAGAGTGCTGACCGCGTTGAAAGATACGATTGTGTTCTTGCGTGAGTCCATGACCGGCACCGGAGAAACACGGCACGGTCAAGCGGTGACACGGAAGCAACTCAGCAATGCCGTGGACGCACTCGAGTCAATGCTCGATATATCGCCCATCGACGCCATGGAGTGGGCATCGCTGTTTGTCGAGTTAAAAGAACGCGCGCAGACCATCGACGATATTGCGCAGGCACTGGCGCAGGAACAAGGTGATCCTCAGAAATCGGAATTGCGCGTCTGGGCCGCTGCGGTCAGGGCTTGCGTGGAAAGCCACGGTCGCGACATGGAGATTGTGAATCCGTGGTCGCGCCTGCAGCCAAAACAGACGGCCGAGACAGTCGAAATCTTGACCAAGCAGGTGCCGGAATGGGCGAATCTTAACGCGATCGTTCGGAAGATTCCGACCCTGGAAGGTGCATCGGGATACTTCGTATCCGTGCTGAGCGAGCTTGCCGCCGTCCGTGAACGCTTGCTTCGTGATTCATCAAAAAATGTGGATTTGCTGGCGCGAATGGACACGCTAACCAACGCGATCTCTCGTTGCGCGGAAGATTCCGCAGCCCTGGTTCAAAGGCTCATCCAGGTGGCGCAAACGGCCGATACGATGTTTTTTGCGATGGATTTCAAATTCCTTTTCGACAACACGAAAAAGCTTTTTTCTATTGGTTTTCGCGTTCAAGACGGCGCCTTGGACACAAGTTTTTACGATCTGCTGGCTTCCGAAGCGCGTCTGACGAGTTTTATTGCGATCGCAAAGGGAGATGTTCCGTCTTCCCACTGGTTTCGACTGGGCAGGTTCATGACGCCCGTTGCCCGCGGTTCGGCTCTCATTTCGTGGTCAGGATCGATGTTCGAATACCTGATGCCGGCACTGATCATGCGCTCGCCCGATGGCAGCATGCTGAGCCAGACTTACCGGCAAGTCGTGCGGCGTCAAATCGATTATGGAGATGAACGTAATGTGCCCTGGGGTGTCTCGGAGTCCGCTTTCAACGCTCGCGATCTGACCCTGACGTACCAATACTCCGGCTTTGGGGTGCCGGGCCTTGGGCTCAAACGCGGCCTTAGCGAAGATATCGTCATCTCCCCTTATTCCACTGCGCTCGCCGCGATGATCTTTCCTTCCGCCGCCTTAGAAAACTTCAAGCGAATCACCAAGGCCGGCGGTCAAGGTCGATACGGCTTTTATGAGGCCCTCGACTATACGAAGACGCGGCTTCCCGAGGGCAAGGATGTGGCCGTCATCCATGCATTCATGGCGCACCATCAGGGTATGTCGTTGGTGGCCCTGGCAAATGTCCTCGAGGACGGCGTCATGCGCGCCCGGTTCCACGCCGACCCGATCGTGCAAGCCACGGAACTGCTTTTGCAGGAACGCACGCCCCGCGACGTGCTTGTGGCGCGGCCCCGCGCGGAAGAAGTTTCCGCTGCCGCAAAAGTTCGCGACGTGATCGCACCCGTAGTCCGCCGGTTTACCACGGCGGATGATCCGACCCCGCGCACGCAACTGCTTTCCAACGGCAACTACACCGTGATGCTGACCGCGGCAGGATCGGGTTACAGCCGCTGGCGCGACATCGCCATAACGCGCTGGCGAGAAGACGTGACACGGGATTGTTGGGGCGCGTACTTCTTTCTTCGGGATGAACTGTCCGAGAATATCTGGTCGCCGGGTTACCAATCCACAGGGGCCGAACCTGATTTTTATGAAGCGGAGTTTTACGAGGACCACGCCGAATTTGCCAGGCGCGATCGTTCGTTGAATACCAAGCTTGAAGTGGTTGTTTCTTCGGAAGAAGACGCGGAAGTGCGCCGCATCTCCATTACAAATCAAGGAGCGCGCACACGCGATATTCAGGTCACATCGTATGCGGAGCTTTCGCTGACTTCGCAGGCGGCGGACGTGGCGCATCCCGCGTTCGCCAATTTATTCGTGGAGACGGAATTCGTTTCAGACATGGGCGCATTGCTGGCCACGCGCCGCAAACGATCGCCGGACGAGCCATCGGTTTGGGTTGCGCATGTGCTCTTCGTGAAAGGCGAAACCGTCGGTGAATTGGAATACGAAACCGATCGCGCGCGATTTCTGGGGCGCGGGCATGATGTTCGCAATCCCATCTCGATTGTCGACGGCAGGAAACTCTCGAACACCGTAGGTTCCGTCCTTGACCCGGCAATCAGTCTGCGGCGCACCGTGCGTGTTTCTCCCGGGGAAACAGCTCATCTCGTGTTTACGACGATTGCAGCTCAGACCCGTGAACAAGCCCTCGACCTCGCGGATCGCTACCGGGACGAAAGAGCTTTTGACCGCACCCTGACGCTGGCCTGGACGCACGCGCAAGTGCAACTTCATCACCTGGGAATCGGTCCCGACGAGGCGCACCTGTTCCAGAGGCTGGCCAACGCCGTGATTTACCCGGAAATTTCGTTGCGTCCGGCTGCGGACCAACTCAGCCGCGCGAGCCTGGACGTGTCCACATTGTGGAGCCTGGGAATCTCGGGTGATTTGCCGATTATTCTGGCGCTCATCGACAACGAGGAGGATGTGGAGACGATCCGGCAGTTGTTGCGAGCCCATGAGTATTGGCGCATGAAGCAATTATCGGCGGATCTGGTCATCGTCAATGAAAAACCGCCTTCCTACAACCAGGATTTTCAAGGATCGTTGGAAGCGCTCGTCCACGGAAGTCAACTACGCCTATCGCCAGATTCGGGAAATACGCGGGGACGAATTTTCCTTGTGCGGGGAGACCTAATTAGTCCGCAGACCCGCGCGCAACTTCAAAACTTCGCCCGCGTTCTGATTCTTGGCCGGCGCGGCACTCTGTCGGAGCAAATTGGACGATCCCAGTCCCAGTTCCGCGAGCCTCTGGAGCTACCCGCCCGGCGGCGAACGCGAGTTGAGGACCGCCCTGATGTGCCGCTGCCGGACTTGGATTTGGAATTCTTCAACGGCGTCGGCGGCTTTGACAAAAATGGGCGCGAGTACGTGACGGTTCTTGGAGAGGGGTTGCGCACGCCCGAACCGTGGGTCAACGTGATCGCCAACCCCGGCTTTGGGTTTCTGGTCTCGGAGTCGGGTTCGAGCTTCACCTGGTCATTGAACAGCCACGAAAATCAGTTAACACCGTGGTCGAACGAACACCTCACCGATCCGTCCGCGGAAGTGATTTACGTGCGCGATGAAGCGACAGGCGAGGTCTGGTGTCCCACGGCCCTCCCGATCCGGGATGAAGCGGCTGTCTATATTGCGCGGCATGGGCAAGGTTATAGCCGCTTCCAGCATGAATCGCACGGAATTGCTCTTGACCTGTTGGAATTTGTCCCTCCTGGCGACTCGATCAAAATCTTCCGCCTTTCGCTGCGGAATAATTCGGGCCGCGCGCGGCGTCTCTCGGTCACAGCCTATGTGGAATGGGTTCTCGGAAGTTCACGGACCGCTTCGGCGCCCTTCCTCGTTACGGAAGTAGATCAGGACACGGGTGCGCTCTTTGCCCGGAGCGCGTTGAACAATGAGTTTGGGGGACGCATCGCCTTTGCGGACCTTGCGGGAAAGCAAATTTCGTTTACCGCAGACCGGACGGAGTTTTTAGGCCGGAACGGAACGCCACAGCGGCCCTATGGTCTGGAACTCGGGCGCATGCTTTCAGGAAAAGTTGGCGCAGGCCTGGATCCCTGTGCCGCGTTGCAGGCGCCCGTCGATTTGCGCGCCGGCGGATCCGCCGAAGTGGTCTTCTTTCTGGGGCAAACCGAAAACAGAGAACAGGCGCAAGAATTGCTCCGCCAATATCGTACAAAAGACCTGGATCGAGTTCTGCGCGATGTCACAACGCGTTGGGATGAAATCCTCGACGGCGTGCAGATTACGACGCCCGATCGTGCCATGGATTTGCTCGTCAATCGTTGGCTCCTCTATCAGACTCTCTCCTGCCGCGTTTGGGCCAGAGCGGGGTTTTATCAGTTGAGCGGCGCCTACGGGTTTCGCGACCAGCTCCAGGACGTGATGGCTCTGAATACGGCTCGTCGTGAAATCGCGCGGGAACATCTTCTGAGGGCCGCGTCCCGCCAGTTTGTCGCCGGCGACGTCCAGCATTGGTGGCACCCGCCTTCCGGCCGCGGGGTACGCACCCGTATTTCCGATGATCGACTGTGGCTCCCCTATACCGTCACCCAATTCATCGAGGCTACTGGAGACACAAAAGTGCTGGACGAAATTGTCTCGTTTCTGGATGGCGACGAGTTGGGCGAGGGGCATAGCGAATCGTATTTCCAACCGAACAAATCCGCCGAGAGCGCATCCCTGTTTGAACATTGCGCTCGCGCGCTGGATTGCAGCCTGGGTGTCGGCAGCCATGGACTTCCCCTGATGGGTACGGGGGACTGGAATGACGGCATGAATCGCGTCGGCCAAGGGGGCAAAGGAGAAAGCGTCTGGCTCGGCTGGTTTCTGCATACGATCCTCTGGGAGTTTTCAAAAATTGCGGACGCGCGAGGTGAGTTCAAACGAGCGGAAATCTGGAGGTTGCAAGTCAGCGCGTTAAAAGCGGCGCTCGAGCGCGAGGGCTGGGATGGAGGCTGGTATCGCCGCGCTTTTTTTGATGACGGAACCCCGCTGGGCTCTGCCGCCAACACGGAATGCCGGATTGACTCCGTCGCACAATCCTGGGGAATGATCAGCGGCGCAGCGGAACCCGGAAGGGCCGCGCGTGCGATGGCGGCAGTCAATGAACAATTGGTGCGCCGGCCGGACGGATTAATCTTGCTGCTTACCCCGCCATTCGACCACACGACTTTGGATCCCGGATATATCAAGGGCTACGTCCCCGGCATTCGGGAAAACGGGGGGCAATACACGCATGCCGCGGTGTGGACGTTAATGGCATTCGCGGCGCTTGGGGACGGGGATAGGGCAGGCGAATTGCACCGTATGCTCAACCCGATTCACCACTCGGCTTCACGCGCGGGCGTGCAGCGTTACAAGGTTGAGCCTTACGTAATGTCTGGCGATGTGTACGGTGAGCCTCCGCACGCGGGTCGTGGGGGCTGGACCTGGTACACGGGCTCGGCCGGATGGTTCTATCGCGCGGGAATTGAATGGATACTCGGATTCCGCGTGCGGGGAACCATTCTCAGCATTGATCCCTGCATTCCTCGCTCCTGGCCAAACTATTCCATCCAGTTTCGATATCATTCGGCTACTTACAAGATCAGGGTGGAAAATCCCCGCGGCGTTTCCCGAGGGATTGCCAGAGTTGAATTTGACGGCAACGCGGTTCCAGGCCCCGCCAACATTCCGCTAGCCGATGATGGTACCGAGCATCAAATCGTCGTCATTCTTAGCTGACCGCGGCTCACTCCCGTTTCTTACTACCGCTTGTCAGGGCATCGGTCCGCTTTGGCTTTTAGCGGACCGATTCGAGGAACTTCGCGCTATTTTCCCCCGGTCACGGCCAGATTGTTTGTGACTGAGAAAACATTCGGCACGCCGTTCGCATAGATACCCGCGGCATTTTTGTCCGCTTCGGTATCCACAGTGCCTTCGAGAGTCACATGGCCGCCTTTGACGATGATGTGAATCGATTGGAGCGACCCCAATCCGTATCGCGAAAGCGTGCCCTGTGAATAAATCGCCCGGTATTCGGCGCGGCGGATCTGATCATCCATCGGAGACGGAGGCAGAACCTCGATCTGGTCATTGACTTTCTCAACCCCTTCGATGTGCTTCACCGCGTTTTCAGCGTCTGTTTTCAGCGTAGGGTTGACGACTTCTCCAGTGAGGGTCACATCGTTCCCACTAACGCTGTATTGGAGGATGTCAAAGACGGAGTACCACGGCACCATCGTCAGTTCGTGGCGCACTTCCCGCTTCAAATAGTCATCGCTGTTTCGAGCTCCCCTATGGGCCGGCGTATCTTGCTTGGCACTGAGTACTGGACCACCCAGGATCGGTTGGAGAAATAGAATGAAAAGTACCGTTTTTGTGATTCGCATTGTCATCTCCTCCGTAGAATTCAAGCGTTAAACTATGATAAATGTAAAATGTACTATCAATATCTTCAATCGGGGGAGGGGCGTATTCGGAGGCGCGGGAAGATAGTAGGGCAAATTGGCAAATTCAATCCGAAGGCGAGGACGCTACTTTACGGACATTCTCTCGAATGAAATGGAGAAAGATTGTGTGATGGCCGTCCCATGCCCTGAAGGCGCCTATGTCTAACGAACGGAATGGAAGGAGGGGGAAGGCAATTGCCTTCCCCGTTTGGCAGGTGTCAGTTGTGCGCTCTTGAGGTAGGAGAAGCCTTTTCCAGTAAGGCGACCAGATGTTCCGCGGAGGATGGAGTTGCCGGCGAGGGGCCGAGCACTATTTCACTTGCGCCGATCTTTCGGCCATAGAGAGCTTCATTGCCCTCATCGTCAGCCCGCAGTGAGGCGCCCTCGAGGGAAATGCCCGCGAACAGGCCGCGGGCGCGAGAGTAAGTCAGGATCTCCGAACGCATGTAGGCATCCGTGTTTGCTTCCGCGGTGCGGCCCACCGGCCCGGCTGCGGCCGATACGTCGCCGCCCAGTTTCACCTTGCTATGCAATAGGCTGTTTGCGCCGTGGTCGTTCATGATCAGCAACACAAAATCCGTGGCCTCCCCGCCGATCTGGAAGCCAACGCTCCCGCCCTCTAACACCATCATGGCAGGAGCTCCCCATCCTCCCGACATCGTTTTGCCGCTGCGGCAGACCATCGCGCCGCGGCCATAACTTCCGCCCACGATGAAAGCCGCTTTGAGAACGGAAGGAATCACGACAACGCACTTTGCTTTGTCAAGGAGGTCTTGGGGTATGTCATCGGGGACGTTCAAAATCTCGCCCATCACCGTCCCGGAGTTCCTCAATCGGTCTTCCTGCTTTTCCTTCTCTTTCGTGTCAGCAGCTGAAGTTACTGTGGAAACCACGAGAATCGCTAGCAACACTCGAAATAAAATCTTCATTTTTGGTTCCTCCAAAGTTTCAAAGTGATTCGATCTCTTTCCCTTCTTGCTAGGTGAAAACTCCTGCGGAATGTGTGGAACGCTCTTTGTGGGGGCTTTGGTCGTGATTTCCGCCGTCAAATTCACGCCGGGCCGTTTCCTTCACGCTCTCCGGATCAGGCCACCTAGAAGCGAAGCTACAAAGAGGATCAAAAAGATAAAGAACAAAATCCTGGCGATTCCGGCAGAAGCCGCGGCGATTCCCCCAAAACCAAATACCGCCGCTATCAATGCCACCACGAGGAAAATAAGTGTCCAGCGCAACATGGGTGACCTCCTTATCCCGAATTCAATTCCGGCGATTCAGGGATGCGTCGATGGTGCCCTGCCTCAATGGATCCAGCAATCCACGCTCTGGCGTATTTTGGATGGTTGAAACACCTGACTCTCAGAATCGTTTTCACTTCAATGATTTGCCCGGTTCTTGTGTCCCCAAAAAGTTCTTCGGCGGCGTAAGTTCGGACACTCAATTTGTTTCGCGGGTCAGGAAAAGAAGTCCACAACCGTCTAAATCAACGATCAGCAATCGCGGGTACGACTCGGCATTTTTACCAACATCCGTCTCCCATACATGGGAAACGTCCTCGCTGCAGACATCAGGAGTTGTCCCAATAGAACGACTGCTCCCCAGAAAATAATTCCAGCACCAATAGCGAATAGGATGTACCAGAAATGGCTCAACGCGCTCAGAATGAAAAGAACAATGAAGGAAAGGATTTCACAGTCGTAATTGCCCTTCTTACGATTATCCGCCATTTCGGTCATTTGAGCCTCTTGTCTAGAACCTGTTTGCAGGCGCTTCTTCTATGGCCCGGATCCAAGATGCCATGAATTCATTCGTGCGCCCTAAAGACGGTCAGGATGAAGAATGCGGAGACAATCAACAATCAGCGATTTCATGTAGTTCGGGCGAAGGTTTTACCGAGGAGCTGATCCTGTGGAATGTTTGTCATTCCTGCGAAATATATTTTTGTCCGACGATTTTGAAGGCTATAATCAAGATCCCTCCCTCAGCAAAACCATGTTGCCATACAGGGAAAATCTGAGCGCCTCTAAAGCATTGGCCGTATTTCCACTTAAGCCCCGTTCCATCATGATCAGGTCGCGGAGCATGCGTCGATTTTCCTGGAAGAGAAGGCTGCGTCGGACTTAGTGGAAATTTAAGTTCGCAGGTTCTAGAGAGGAGGGCCCATGAATCTAGCGGTCGTACTGAGGGAGCGTGTCGAAAGCTATTTCACGAGGAAATCCGTGAAAAGCATTAAACGGACTCCGGGGAGGCCCACGGTGTTGATCGCAACGATTGACACGGAAATTCGGGAAGCCCTGGCCGATCTTCTGGAAGCGGCTTTCATCAATGCGATTTGGGTGGGGAGCGTGGGAGACGTCAAGACGATAGTCGCAAGAGAACGGATCGCCGCATGTCTTTGCGGGTTCTGGCTGCAGGACGGAACGTACAGGGAAGTGATCCGCCATATACGCCGCGAACGGTTGGATATTCCCGCAATTATTGTTTCCGCGCCTTCCTGCCCGCAGGAATTTCGAGACTATCTCGCAGCGATGAACCTGGGAACTCTGGAGTTTCTGTGTTATCCGTACCAAAAATCCGAATTCGAGAGAATGCTCGAATCCGCAATTTCGGTACATTCACGTTCCGCACGCCAGGAAGATGCTGAAAATGCTTTCGATTTTCGCGAGCGCGGCGCAGCCTAGCCCAGCGTAGTCTCGCCAAAACTCCACATTGAATTGATCACATGCGTTCTCCAAGTTGTCTCGCTGTCCCCCCGTGTGGCATTCGGTCCAGCCAAAATCACGCCGGTGAGCAAGCACGTTTCGTTCGTGCCGAACCCCCACACAATATTTAATTCTTGCACACGAGAGGCGCACTGATTCTGCATGTAATGTTATGGATTCCGCGAATTGTGTGGAAAGTCTCGCAGCGTGAGTGCTGCGCGCGAGTCCGGTGATGAAAAATATCCGGTCTGCTCGCGCGCCCGCTCGGTATGAAAGGTGCAGCTTATGAATTCTTGCCGCCGGCGAAGAGGAGCGCGATACCTCCGACAAGCGCTACGCCTCCCACAATGGGCGGCAACGGAATGGTTTTGTGCTCTTCTTTCGTCGCTTGAATGGGACCGATATCCAACACTTTCTTGTGCGTGGTGTATGTGATCCCCTGATACGCGAGGGCAATTACACCGAGAACGATCAACAAAATTCCAACGATCGATGCACGTTTCATGTTAGTCCTCCGCATTCACGCGGGCTCTTTTCGATTGCCTCAGTTCATGCGACCGGTAAGAGATTCCTCAAGCGAAGCATCCGTCCATCGACACCGGAAACACGCCAACCGAATAGCAGCCTATTCAATGATTTCTAGACTCAATTTTGATCGGCCTCAATACGCGCATCCGGGTATACCCCGGCAAACTTCGCTGTAGGCAGTAAGAGGCCGCAGACACGAAGCTTGAAGTTGTTACATGTAAAAGGGCTATTGGGAAATTGTCGCGAACATTCCGATCGACACCAGGATCA